>NZ_JANZXA010000058.1 GCF_025153475.1 Novosphingobium mangrovisedimenti | reverse complement strand
TTCGGCGGCAAAGTTGGCCGTCGTCGCGCTTTCGCAGTCTATCGCGCTCGACATGGCGCGGGTTGGCGTCCGCTCGAACTGCATCGCGCCTTTTGCGTGGAGCCGCATGACCTCGTCAATTCCCGTGACAACGCCTGCCGAACACGAACGTGTCCAACGGTTGCAATCCATGTCGGCAGACAAGATCGCGCCGCTGGTTGCCTATCTGGCATCCGACCTGTCCAGGGACGTGACGAACCAGATTTTCGCGGTTCGCAAGAATGAAATCGCCCTGTTTTGCAAGCCCCGACCGATCCGGTCGATGACCAAGGTCGAGGGCTGGACGCCGGAGGCAATTGCCCACGAGCTTGTACCTTCGTTTCGCAGCAGCTTCGCGCGCGCCGATGAAGTCTCGGCGCATGTCTTTCCTTATGATCCAATCTGACAGGTAACCGATGAGCAACGCCAGCATGGATGCAGAAGTCTTCGAACAATTCTTGATACAGCTTGAACGCTTCGTGCGCGACCGGCTCATTCCTGTCGAGCGCAAAATTATTGAAACCGACCTCATCCCCGAAAGCGTCCTCGAAGCG
>NZ_JANZXA010000057.1 GCF_025153475.1 Novosphingobium mangrovisedimenti | reverse complement strand
CCCCTGGCCGCCCATGGTGCAGCCTGCGGATGAAGTGCAACCCACGAAGGTCAATTCGCCGCCGCAAATTCGCGCAGCATGTGCTTAGCGATCTGGAGTTGCAGGATCTGGGTCGTGCCTTCATAGATCCGATATATGCGCGCATCGCGGAAGAAACGTTCGGCATCGTATTCGGCAAGATAGCCGGCACCGCCGTGGACCTGGACGCAGGCATCAACCACCCGGCCGCACATTTCCGTCGCGAAAACCTTGAACGCCGCTGCTTTACGCAAGATGTTCTCGCCTGCGTCGGCACGCCGGGTGACATCGTCCATCATGCATTCGGCGGCATAGATTTCGATCTCGCTCTGAGCGAGCATCTGCTGGATCAACTGGAAGTTGGCAATCGGCTCGCCGAATGCCTTGCGCTCGGTCGCGTATCGGATGGCGCTGTCCAGCGCCCGGCGGGCATAGGCGGTCGCTGCGGCTCCCACCGACATCCTGCCGTTGTCGAGGCTCATCATCGCGAATGCAAAGCCCTTGCCAAGTTCGCCGCCGAGCAAAGCCTGGCTGCCAACGTGGACATCTTCCAGCACGATATCGGCGATATGGCT
>NZ_JANZXA010000056.1 GCF_025153475.1 Novosphingobium mangrovisedimenti | reverse complement strand
CCCCTGGCCGCCCATGGTGCAGCCTGCGGATGAAGTGCAACCCACGAAGGTCAATTCGCCGCCGCAAATTCGCGCAGCATGTGCTTAGCGATCTGGAGTTGCAGGATCTGGGTCGTGCCTTCATAAATCCGATATATGCGCGCATCGCGGAAGAAACGTTCGGCATCGTATTCGGCAAGATAGCCGGCACCGCCGTGGATCTGGACGCAGGCATCAACCACCCGGCCGCACATTTCCGTCGCGAAAACCTTGAACGCCGCTGCTTTGCGCAAGATGTTCTCGCCTGCGTCGGCGCGCCGGGTGACATCGTCCATCATGCATTCGGCGGCATAGATTTCGATCTCGCTCTGGGCGAGCATCTGCTGGATCAACTGGAAGTTGGCAATCGGCTCGCCGAATGCCTTGCGCTCGGTCGCGTATCGGATGGCGCTGTCCAGCGCCCGGCGGGCATAAGCGGTCGCTGCGGCGCCCACCGACATCCTGCCGTTGTCGAGGCTCATCATCGCGAATGCAAAGCCCTTGCCAAGTTCGCCGCCGAGCAAAGCCTGGCTGCCAACGTGGACATCTTCCAGCACGATATCGGCGATATGGCT
>NZ_JANZXA010000055.1 GCF_025153475.1 Novosphingobium mangrovisedimenti | reverse complement strand
GCGCTGACCCTCGACAGCGGCGAAACCCTGACCGAAAATCCCGCGATCCTGCTTTACATCGCCGACCAGAAGCCGGAAGCCGGCCTGGCGCCGCGCGACGGCACCATGGACCGGTACCGCCTGCTCAGCCGGCTGAGCTTCCTGGGTTCGGAGTTCCACAAGGCCTTCGTGCCCCTGTTTACGCCCGGCACCAGCGATGAAGCCAAGGCAGCCGCTACGACCGCAGTCAAGCATCACTTGGCCGCGCTCGATAAGGATCTCGCGGGCAAAGAGCACTATGTGGGCGCCGATTTTAGCGTGGCCGACATCTATCTGTTCGTGATGCTGGGCTGGCCTGCCCATGTCGGGATCGACATGAGCGCGTATCCCGCACTGGGCGCCTATTGCGGTCGGATTGCGCAGCGGCCTGCGGTTGGGGCGGCCTTGCAGGCCGAAGGTATCATCTGATCGAAGAGCGCGGGGCGGCGGCGATTGCCGTCGCCCACATCGTTCTTCATTTGCAAATGCGTTTCAAATAGTGCAATGAATGAGGCAGTTGGCGACAGAGACGGCGATTCGGCGTCTAGGTCCAGCCGAATGCAAAATCATCGAGGCGGGAAAGGATCTGATGGCTACCATGG
>NZ_JANZXA010000054.1 GCF_025153475.1 Novosphingobium mangrovisedimenti | reverse complement strand
CCCACCGACATCCTGCCGTTGTCGAGGCTCATCATCGCGAATGCAAAGCCCTTGCCAAGTTCGCCGCCGAGCAAAGCCTGGCTGCCAACGTGGACATCTTCCAGCACGATATCGGCGATATGGCTACCCGACTGGCCCATCTTCCTGTCCGACTTGCAGATCGTCACGCCGGGTATGTCAAGAGGGACGATGAATGCCGATATATGGGCGTTCTTGGGCAGATTTTCCGTGGCCGTCCGCGCCATGATCAGTCCAACCTTCGCAAAGGGCGAGTTGGTAATATATCGCTTGGTGCCATTGAGAAGCCAGCCGTCGGCGGTCGGCACCGCAGTCGTCTGCAGACCCGCCGCATCTGATCCCGAACCGGGTTCGGTCAGGCCGAAAGCGGCGATTTCACCCGCGGCAATGCGCGGCAGCCATGCAGCCTTCTGCGCTTCTGTTCCACCATTCTTGAAGGCTGATGCGAACATGCCGACATTGATCGAGATGATCGAGCGGAATGCCGGCATCGCATAACTTAGCGTGTGCATGGTGCGGATATACTGGCTGATGTTCATGCCGGCGCCGCCATGCTCTTCCGGTATGGTCAATCCAAACAGACCCATGTCGCGCATCGCTTCGAGGACGCTTTCGGGGATGAGGTCGGTTTCAATAATTTTGCGCTCGACAGGAATGAGCCGGTCGCGCACGAAGCGTTCAAGCTGTATCAAGAATTGTTCGAAGACTTCTGCATCCATGC
>NZ_JANZXA010000053.1 GCF_025153475.1 Novosphingobium mangrovisedimenti | reverse complement strand
TAGGCTCAGGACCCATTAAATCGCTTGCGCTGGCGATGACGAATTGATTCAATAGCGGCACTGAGGAGGTGCTGCGAGTGTCTGAGCTTTGGTTGTTGAGTGAGGCGCAGATGCGCCGGATTGAGCCTTATTTTCCGCTGTCGCATGGTATTCCGCGGGTCGATGATCGCCGGATCGTCAGCGGCATCATCTTCGTGATCAGGAACGGGCTGCGCTGGCGTGACGCGCCTGCCGGTTACGGCCCGCACAAGACGATCTACAACCGTTTCATCCGCTGGAGCCGCCTGGGCGTGTTCAACCGGATCTTTGCCGCGCTGGCGGCCAAGGGCGGCAAACCCGATCGACTGATGATCGACGCTACCCACCTGAAGGCGCACAGGACGGCGGCAAGCCTGCTAAAAAAGGGGCTCTACCCAGACGTATCGGGCGCACGAAAGGCGGGCTGAACTCCAAGCTCCACGCCGTCTGCGATGGCAAGGGCCGTCCATTGATCATGCTGCTCAGTGAAGGCCAGATGAGCGATTACAAGGGAGCTGCCTTGATGATCGAAGCCTTCCCCAGAGCCAAGGCGTTGCTGGCTGACCGGGGCTATGATGCCGACTGGTTCCGCCATGCCTTGGCCGAGCGTGGCATCACCGCCTGCATCCCGTCAAAGACCAACCGCAAAGTGCCCATCCCGCACGACACAGCCCTCTACCGCCAGCGCCACAAAGTCGAAAACATGTTCGGCAAACTCAAGGACTGGCGCCGCATCCACACCCGCTATGACCGCTGCGCCCACACCTTCTTCTCAGCCATCTGCATCGCCGCCACCGTCATCTTCTGGCTGCCGCAATGAGTCCTGAGCCTAG
>NZ_JANZXA010000052.1 GCF_025153475.1 Novosphingobium mangrovisedimenti | reverse complement strand
GCAAAGACCTGCTCGATCGGATTGAGATCGGGGCTGTAGGGCGGCAGGAACAGGAGCCGTGCTCCTCTGGCCCGGACAGCGGGCTTCTTGTGACTGGAGAGGTTGTCGAGGATGACGATGTCTCCGGGCCTTAGCGTCGGGCAGAGTTGCCCTTCGACCCATGCAGTGAAGCTGGCGGCGTTGATTGGCTGATCGAACACGAACGGCGCATCGATCCGGTCGCAGCGGAGCGCCGCGATGAAGGTCATCGTCTTCCAGTGGCCGTAAGGCACTTTGGCGTGGAGACGCTGGCCTTTGGGCGCCCAGCCCCGCAGCGGTGCCATGTTGGTTTTCGCCCAGGTCTCATCGACGAAGACAAGGCGCGCCGGGTCAGGCCGGGCCTGATACTTCTTCCACTGCTCGCGCCGCCGGGCGATCTGCGGCTTCAGTTGTTCGGCGGGAAGAACGCTTTTTTTTGAAGCTCAGGCCCTCGGCGTGGGCGAAGCGCCAGACCTGAACGTAATCGACCTTCACCCCGCGCTCAGCCAGTTCGGCCACCAGTCCGCGCAGGGTGAAGTCGCTTTTGCTCCGTTCCAGCAGCCAGTCGCGCAGATCGCCGGTCAACAGCCGGGGCTTGTGACCGCCAATCTGCCCTGGCGCAGCAGTCCCGGTTTGCCGGTAGCGCTTTAACCACTTGATCGCGCTGCTCTGCGAAATCCCGAACCGGGCCGCCGCGCCACGCGCCGACATGCCCTCGTCTATCACCGCAGCAACAACCCGCTCGCGAAGGTCCATCGAATAGGCTCGAACCATGCCATGCTGGCCTCCTTGCCCAGCAGGCATCATGAATCACATGCAACCGCGATTGGGAAGCACATACCGAGTCAATGCAATGTCATCTCGCTCTAG
>NZ_JANZXA010000051.1 GCF_025153475.1 Novosphingobium mangrovisedimenti | reverse complement strand
GCAGAAGCTCGAACGGCGGGTCAGCCACGACGGGCTCGTGGCGGTCGGTGGCAACTACTACAGCGTGCCCGACCGGACGCGGCGGATCGTCGAAGTCGAGCAACTGCCGGACCTGATCCGCGTGATTGACCGCGGCATCGTCGTTGCCGAACACCCCGTGCTCGAAGGGCGCCGGCAATATCGTATCGACCAGCGCCATCGCACTGGGCGGCCGCAGCCGCGAACGCCGGATCGCCCCATGACGATGATCGGTCGGATCGGCGATCATGTACCGTTGCGCTCGCTGGCCATCTACGATGCGATCGGCGCGAGCCTTGCCATGGAGGGGCGGCCATGAACGGCATTGCGCCATCCACGCGCGTTGACTCCATCCGCCGGAGCCTCGTCAGCCTCAAGATGCCCCGCGCGCTCGAGATCCTGGATGCAACCCTGCGCCGCATCGAGCAGGGGCAGATCGACGGCATTGAAGCGCTTGATGAACTGCTGGGCGAAGAACTGTCGCTACGCGAGAACCGGCGGATCAAGGCGGCCCTGCGCATGGCCCGGCTGCCTGTCGTGAAGACGCTCGCCAGCTATGACTTCTCGTTCCAGCCCTCGCTCGACAAGAACCGCATCCTGGCACTCGCCGGCCTCGACTTCATAGAACGGGCCGAGGTCGTCCATCTGCTGGGCCCGCCCGGCACCGGCAAAAGCCACATTGCTACCGCGCCCGCGGTCGAGGCAGTCCGCGCCGGCAAGGCGGTCTACTTCATCCCGCTGGCCGATCTCATCGCCCAACTCGCCAAAGCCGAGCGCGAAGGCACGCTCAGGGAGAAGATCCGGTTTCTTGCCCGCGCATCGCTGCTGGTCGTCGATGAGATCGGTTACCTGCCGGTCACACCGGGCGGCGCCAACCTGTTCTTCCAGTTGGTCAACGCCCGCTACGAAAAGGGCGCCATGATCCTCACCTCCAATCGCGGCTTCGCCGAATGGGGCGAGGTCTTCGGCGATGCCGTAGTCGCCACTGCGCTGCTCGACAGACTGCTGCACCACGCCGTTGTCATCCAGATCGAGGGCTCCAGTTACCGAATGCGTGAGCACGCTGCGCTTGTGCCCGAAAACGTGCGCAACGGCACCGCGTTCAATCCACCACCGCCGAGGCGGCGTGGCCGGCCGACAAAGAAAGGAAATCCTGATCCCGAATACGGCTGATCACCGACCGTCCTGAACCGCCAGCATAGGGAATTTTAAGCGCCCACATCTGCGGAAACTTCGGTGCCCATTGACAG
>NZ_JANZXA010000050.1 GCF_025153475.1 Novosphingobium mangrovisedimenti | reverse complement strand
GCGACGATGGCTTCGCTCGGCGCGCTGAAGGCGATTGAGGGCGGCGTCGTGACCGCTGGCAACGCCAGTCAGCAGAACGACGCCGCTGCCGCTTGCCTAGTGGTGGCCGAAGACAAACTCGACGAACTGGGGGTGGAACCGATCGCCTTTTATCATAGCTCGGCCGCGGCGGGCTGTGATCCCAGTCGCATGGGAATTGGTCCCGTTCCTGCAGTGCAACGCTTGTTCGCCCGCAGCGGCCTTGGCTGGGGCGATATTGATCTGGTTGAGCTGAACGAAGCCTTCGCACCGCAAGTCCTGGCGGTTCTGAAAGGATGGGGCTGGTCGGATGACGACGGCCGGAACGAAATCCTCAATGTCAATGGTTCGGGTATATCGCTTGGCCACCCGATCGGTGCAACCGGTGGTCGTATTCTTGCCAACCTTACCCGCGAACTTGTGCGCACGAAAGGCCGCTACGGTCTTGAGACGATGTGCATCGGCGGCGGACAAGGCATCGCCGCAATCTTCGAGCGCGCGGCCTGAAGGTGGCTGATCTGCGCCAGGCCCTGAACGCCGCGAGAGACTATCGCGCCTCGGTCAAGGCAGCGTTGGGCGCGCGCTTGGTGTCCGGAAGGATTGATGAGGAGCAGCGGGCCGCGCACGGCTATGCCTGGGTGGCCACGCTTGTGGCTGCGCTGGAAGCGGTGCTCGAATGGTCCGAGGCCAGGGGCAGCAAGAATGATCTTGACGCCAGGATCGCCATTCTGGCCTTCGCTGAATGCATTGGCCAGATCGGTGGCGGCCTGCCGATGGGCCAGAACGAAATCTTCCGCCCCGGCGACCTCGGACTTGGCAGCGCTGCCCGCACGCTTTTCGACCGGTGCGCGGACCTGCTCGATGTGGACTATGCGGCAACCAGAGGCGAAGTGGCCGCAGCCCTGGCCCAGGGGCAATGGCCAAGCGAGTCGCTCGATGATGCCGAAGCCGACACGATCCGCGAGCAATACCGTCGCTTCACCAATGCTGTCATCGTGCCCCAGGCGCACGGATGGCATCTGGCGAATGACCTGATCCCCGAGGCAGTGATTCAGGCCATGGCCGATCTCGGTACATTCGGAGTCTGCATACCCGAAATCTATGGGGGTCTTGGCCTTGGCAAGCTAAAGATGTGCATCATAACCGAGGAATTGTCGCGCGGCTGGATTGGCGCGGGTTCGCTTGGCACGCGGTCCGAAATCGCCGGCGAACTGATCGGCTTGAACGGCACCGAAGCGCAAAAGGCCTGGTGGCTGCCCAGGATCGCGAGCGGCGAGGTTTT
>NZ_JANZXA010000049.1 GCF_025153475.1 Novosphingobium mangrovisedimenti | reverse complement strand
CTGCGGCCTGTTGGCGATGAGGTTATCGACGACGGAGGGATCCGCAAGTGTGGAAGTGTCACCGAGGTTGGAGAAATCGTTCTCGCCGATCTTCCTGAGGATGCGGCGCATGATCTTGCCCGAGCGGGTCTTGGGCAGGCCTGGCGCGAACTGGATCACGTCGGGCGTGGCGATCGGGCCGATCTCGTGGCGGACCCATGCAACAAGTTCCTTGCGCAGCGCCTCGTCGGGCTCGACTTCCGAATTGCAGGTGACGAAGGCGTAGATGCCCTGGCCCTTGATCTCGTGCGGCATGCCGACGACGGCGGCTTCGGCCACCTTGTGGTGCGCGACCAGCGCGCTCTCGATCTCGGCGGTGCCCATGCGGTGGCCCGAGACGTTGATGACGTCGTCGATGCGCCCGGTGATCCAGTAGTAGCCGTCCTCGTCGCGGCGGCAGCCGTCGCCGGTGAAGTAGGTGCCCTTGAAGGTCGAGAAATAGGTCTGGAAGAAGCGCTCGTGATCGCCCCAGACGGTGCGCATCTGGCCGGGCCAGCTGTCGGTGATGACAAGGCAGCCATCGCCCGGGCCCTCGATCTCCACGCCGTCGTTGTCGAGCAGTTTGGGCTGCACGCCGAACATCGGACGCGTGGCCGAGCCGGGCTTCAATGCCGTGGCGCCGGGCAGCGGGGTGATCATTACACCGCCTGTCTCGGTCTGCCACCAGGTGTCGACGATCGGGCAGCGCCCCTCGCCCACCACCTTGTGGTACCATTCCCAGGCTTCCGGGTTGATCGGCTCACCCACCGAACCGAGCAGGCGCAAGGACTTGCGGGACGTCTTCTTCACCCACTCGTCGCCTTCGCGCATCAGCGCGCGCAGCGCGGTGGGGGCGCCGTAGAAGATCTCGACATCGAACTTGTCGACCACCTGCCAGAAGCGGGAGGCATCGGGGAAGTTGGGTACGCCCTCGAACATCACCGTGGTCGCCCCGTTCATCAGCGGGCCGTAGACGACGTAGGAATGGCCGGTGACCCAGCCGATGTCGGCCGCGCACCAGTAGATCTGGCCCGGGCGATAGTCGAAGACGTATTCGTGCGTCATCGAGGCCCAGACCGAATAGCCGCCGGTGGTGTGGAGCACGCCCTTGGGCTTGCCGGTCGAGCCCGAGGTGTAGAGGATGAACAGCGGGTCTTCCGCGTTCATTTCCTCGGGCACGCATTCGGCAGGCATGCCGGCAACCGAGCTGGCCCAGTCGATGTCGCGGCCGTCCACCATCGGCACGCCCGCACCGGTATGTTCGAGCACGATCACGGTATCGACGCCGTTGCACTGTGCCAGCGCCTCATCGACATTGGCTTTCAGCGGAACGCGCTTGCCCCCGCGCAGGCCCTCGTCGG
>NZ_JANZXA010000004.1 GCF_025153475.1 Novosphingobium mangrovisedimenti | reverse complement strand
GGCACCCTTCAAAAGGCGCCTCCTGCGTTCCGGGATCGGCTACGGGCTACGCCCTTCGCCAATCCCGGAACGCAGCATTCTCATCTTGTTTGTCGCGCTTTCTCAACCTGAATGTCGCGCGACAGCCTGGTGCGCTAGTCAGCAGATTGAGCTTGGAATAGCTGTAAGTCGATGAGCCGGAAGTGGTGAGATTGCCACGCGTATCATACCCGAAGCTCGTCGCTCCGGCAGCCGTGTACTGGTTCAAACCGTTTGCCGTATAATTGCGGTTGACCGCATAGCCGCCCGTATAGGCGTAAGCGCTGTTGCTGCGGGCAAGGCCAATGATTTGCGAAGCCGGGTTATAGGCAATCGCGGTGCCGGTGCTGCCGACCTTGCCGATGGTCAGGTCGCTGGTGGTTCCTGCCAGATTGACCTGCAGGCCGGACAAGCGGCTGATGGTATCCCAGGCGTAGGTACGGGTCGTACCGTTGCCGAAAGTAATCGTGCTGCGCCGGCCGAGATTGTCGTATCCATACTGCGCGAGCACTCCGACCCCACTGGTAGCACCATTCTCACGAATCTTGGTGATCTGGCCAGTGTTGTCGTAATCGTAGTTGACGTAGAAGCCGTCGCCCCAGGTAAGCCTGATGGGATTGCCTGCCGTGTCATACTGATAGGACATGGAGCCGAAGGCCTGCGCTTCGCTCGTCATGCGGCCAAGGGCATCATAGCTGCTGGTGAGGTTGACGGAACCTTGAGTGACCAGCGTCGGCTGCCCCGCCAAGTTGTACGTATAGCTGATCGCCGTTTCGCCCGGCGGCGTCCGCGTGACGATGCGATCAAGGTTGTCGTAAGCGAGGCTCATGCTCGAACCGTCACGCAGCCGCAGCGATGTGACGTGAACATTGTCGCCATAGGTCAGCTGCTCATAGTCCGTGCTCGAACTGCTTCCCGCGCCCTTGGTGCTCGATGGGTAATTCGTTTTCGAAAGCCGGTCGAACCCGTCGTACGTGTAAGTGGTTTTGTTGTTATTCGCGTCCTTCACGCTCGCGAGCAACCCATCGGTCGTATATATAGCAGTCTGCGTAACTGCAGACGCGCTGGTCCCCAGGCCGGTAGTGACGGTCAAAACGCGGCCGACCGCATCATACGTTGGCTTTGCAACCCGGTCCGGGCCGTATGCGCCGCTAGTTTGCGGTGTGCAGGCGTCGCTCTGACTTGACCACTGTGTTGGGTCCATGCGAACCACAGTGCATTTCACCCGCCCCATGTTATCGTAGCTTTGCTGGCTCAATGCGTACGTCGTACCACCGGCCGTTACGGTCATCTTAATGGCGCGCGCATTGCCGTCATAAGTCGTGGATGTTTGCTGCAGTGAACTGAAATTGTTCCATGCCGTATCCGACTGATCGGCGACGGTGCCGGTCTCGACCATCGTCACCTGACCGTCCACATTATATGTCGTGCGTTGCGCCAGCGGGATACGCGATCCCGTGCCGTCCGGATCCGGGCTGACGACGCCGACCAACTCGCGCGCGGCATCGTAGCGGTATACCGTCGTATCGCCTGTTCCGCTCAAGGGACCATCAACCGAAACGACATTGCCGACATTATCATAGACGGACGATACGGTAGTGGTCACAGAGCCATTGCCCGCGGAAGCGGTTGAACTGACCGGGAACAGGTTGTTTGCCGTTCCAGCGGTCTGCGGCCCGTATGAAACAGTCCTCTTGCTCTCGTTGGCCGAGCCGACGCAACTGGCCGGATTGGCGCTGGTCGCCGAGAGGCAAGTCGATGTCGCCGTCAATTGGTACTGATTGATGCCGGACGCAACGATCGAACCCGAACTGTTCTTATAGTAGGCCTGCATCGCCGTGTAGCTGTAGCGTGTCTGCGGCCGGACACCCGAAGCATCTGCCGGAGCCGTTACCGTTAACAGGCCGCCGTGAGTGGCGTTGTATGTGTAGTCGGTCTGATGACCGAGGGCGTCCCGCGTCCAGGTAGGCTGGTTGCATGTTTTCAAGTTCGCACAAGTCGATGGATAGCTGGCCGTCGTGACAATGTCAGCTGGCGTGCCGGGCGTCTTTGACACCTTGCGCGTTTCTTTGACATTGCCGCGCGCATCGTAGGTGTATTTCGTATATCCGGCAGTTGGTACGCCTGAGGTGATTGTTCCCCCAGGCCCTACTGCGTAAGTCAGACGGCCGTTGCTATCATACTGGTAGGTCGTGGTCGCGTTCAACTCATCACGGTAAGTAAGGACCTGATTCTGATTGGTATCGACAGTGACAACGTGCTGCGTCGTATCCGGATTGGTCACCGTCACCGTCATGACGGGATCTGCCGACGACCAAGCGTATTGCCATGTACTTCCATCAACAGTAATAGACGAAACTCTATTAGCGCCACTGCTGTAAGCGTACGATATTATTTCATTATCAGTTGATGAAGATGCTCTGCGGATTTTTACCTGCTGGGTGCCAACGGTGGTATATGTGATTGTTCGCCCAAGAAGATCTGTTTGCTGCTTCTGAGAGCCATCAGACGATGTGGCGTAAGTTACAGATGGCCATTGTTGCGTGAGGCTGGTGCAACTGTCAGCTGCCGGGTCGCAATAGTCTACCGACAGATTGATGAGTGTTGCCTTGGTAAGGAGAAAAAAATTGCTGTACCCATCGGAAAGTGTGGCGCCAGCGTATTCAAGTTTAGCCATGAAACCGTTCGATGATACGGCAGAAATTAGTCGAATATTACTCCTTTCTCCAGCCAAAGATCCACTCATCATATTTTTATAGTAAAATGATATCTTCTCTCCACCTGGTTTGATAATGTATTTTGCAAGCGCGACGGCATTGAGGCTGAAATATTTTATCTCATCAACAGCAACACCAGCTATCGGCGACTGATCGAAGAAGGCAACTGTGCCGTCACGCATTGTCAGAGTGTAGCTGCCACCGCTCCAGATATTGCCGGTTGCAACCAGTGTTTCGCCGCCGCCTTGCGCATTGACCCACGTGCTTCCACTGAGCGTAAACTTGATCCTCGTTCCGCCGACCACAGCGGCAAGTTCAGTCGAACTGATCTGTTCGATGGAATACTGCAATTCACGGCGGATACCTAGCATTCCACCAAAAGCCATTCCCTGACCGTTGGTTCCGATTGAAATCGGGACATTGAGAACATTCGCCTGCCCAGTGGCCAGATTGACACCGCGTTCGTCGACAACCCATCGCTGAGGCGGGGTGGCGTCATCGGCCAGCTGCGCAAATGCCGGAAGTGGAGCCATGGCAATAAGCGAGGCTCCGAGCATAAGCATGGGTTTGAATGGCGCAGCTCCCTGACCATGCAGGCGGAGGTTACTATGCGGTAAGGTATTCATTTTACCCTCAAATTTATTCCTGCTCAGCATTGTCGAAGCGTGTAGTTTCAACATATCTTGCAACCTCCACCAAGGCCGTTGTCTTGGATTGTGCCCCTGCCCTGACCGTCAGAAATGACTGATCCGTTCGTGGCTCCGGAAAGGTTGACGTACATATATTCATCTGTCTCAACGCGGTTATCGTCATGTGTCGGAACAGAGATGGTTTTTGATATTTGGCCGGGTGAGAAGGTGAGGGTTCCCGAGGTGGCCGTGAAATCGTTGGCCGCCGCCGTGCCAGTCGCGGTCGCATAGTTCACGCTGATGCTGCTTGAACTGGTAGCCGAGAGGGTCACGGTGAAAACCAGATTGCTGGCTTCTGTAGCGCTGGCGTCGTTGATGGAGATCGAGGGGCCGGTCACGACATCGTTGTCGTTGATCGTGCCTGCGCCGGTTGCCGTCGTAACGCTTGCATAAGTAGACGGATTGGACAGCGACACGCTCATGGTCTCCGCAGATTCCACCGAAGTGTCGTCAATCGTGGCGACATTGATTGTGGCGCTTGTCTGATTGGCGGCGAAGTTCAGGGTTCCGGACTTGGCGGTGTAGTCGCTTCCTGCGGTCGCCGTGCCATTGGCCGTCGCATAGCCCACGCTCACAGCCGATGTCGTATTGCCCGAACGCGTTACGGTGAATGCCAATGTGCCGCCTTCGGTAACGGCCGCAGCATTGCCAATCGCCAGGTTGGCGAATGCGATGTCGTCATCGTTGATGGAACCTGTGCCGGTCGCTGTCGTGATGGTCGCGTAGGTCGATGGGTTCGAGAGTGTAACCGACATGGTCTCAGTGGATTCAACAGCGAGATCATTGACGGTGGCAATGCTGATTGTGGCGCTTGTCTGGTTGACTGCGAAACTCACGGTCCCGGACTTGGCGGTATAGTCACTGCCTGCGACAGCCGATCCGTTAGCGGTTGCATAACTGGCACTCACCGATCGAGTGATGTCTCCTGAACGTGTCACAGTGAAGGACAGGGTTCCCCCTTCGGTCACCGAAGCGTTGCCGATTACGAGACTAGAATCGTTGTCGCTAATCGTACCCGTGCCGGTTGCAGTCCCAAGCGTTGCTCCTCCGGATGGGGACGAGATGGTGACTGTCATCGTTTCCGACGTCTCGACAACCTTATCGTTTGTGGTGGAGACATTGATGGTGCCGCTGGTCTGGCCTGCAGGAATCGTAAGAGTCCCCGTCGCCGCCGTGAAATCGTTCCCTGAGGTCGCGGAGCCGCCGGCTGTCGCGTAATTGACCGAGATGGTAGAGGCAGAGGTTCCCGACAGGTTCACCGGGAAGACGAGCTTTCCGCCTTCAATGGTACTAGCATTTCCTATGGAAACCGAAGGTGCCGCGATGGGCTCCGCAACCGTGTAGTTGGTCCGGTTATTCGCGTCATCGTAGGAAATCGACCTCGCCTCGCCACTGCTCGGCCCGCCGGCACGAGAACTCCTGACCAGACGACCCTGCGCATCGTAGCTGTAAGTGTATGATTCCTGTGCATTAGCAGAACCAACGCACAAAACCGAAACCGTCATCAAAAGACCGACGACACCTCGCGAAGTCATCACATCGCACCCCATTCTAAATTCGGAAATATCGGCTCGCCGCAAAGCCCCGCGCAGCTATCCGCTCAAGCTTTGGAACGTTCCGCGTCAGAAACAGAATGGCCGAGACCTCTCGAAAAATGTCCTAGCCAGAATGCGGAAAGAGCAGCGCCAAATGCACAACGACGAAAGTGCATGGTCAGCATATTCGAATTTCCCCCAGCCAGAGGCTTACGCCCAAGAGCGAGCGATACAGCGTCGATAGACACCTCGAAGGTCAACGGCGGAATTAAATTTTTGAAATCAGCATGTTGATAAGATTTCCCGGTAGGTGAGGACACGTTTTTCAACCCAGTCGGTGGCATATTATTCCAGTGGTCGCGTCCTGAGAGGACTTAGCTGGGCTTGGGTGGTTACCGTGACTTCCGGTAGGGGCGGACTTGTGAAGCTCGAACCTGACTGAAAACACCGACACGACCGATGCGCCAGCGTTCGCGGGTAGACGAAAGCCCTTCGGACCGAATTTATTTGCGGGGCTCCACATTGAATGTACAGCGCACAGAGTTGTGAACTTTATTCGCTGCAGCTTGGCATTTTCCCAACGCTTCGTCATTGTCGCGCAGCACATTCACAGCCTCGGCCAGCGCATTCCATGCCCGTGGACTATCGGCCTGCATGAGGCGAGAACCCGCTTCCCAAAGTGTCGGCTCACCAATGATATGTGCAGCCATTGCTTCAGGCATGTGCCATCCCTGCGGCAAAGTGCGCAGGATCACCCCGGGAAGGAACGACCACAGCAACATCCCCGCGAGCAAGCCGCCGCCCGCCGCCCATGCAAAGCGGCGGCGCTGCTCACGGGCGGTCGCGACTACGCCCACCAGTCGCTCCATTTGGCCCGCCGCCCCGTCCATCCGCCCTCGCGCCTGTGCAATGGCGATACCGTCCTCCGCACGGGCTTTCGCACCGGCTTCGGAAATCTGTCGCGCCATTTCATAGGGCGTAAGTTCTATCGCCGGTCGGCGCCCAAGCGTATTGATCGCTTCGCGCATCCTGCCCAGTTGGGCTTCGATCTTTCCCAGTGTTTCGCTGTAGTCGGGCGCAGCATCGCGCCTGGCGGCAAGCCCAGCAATGGCCGCTTCCAGCAGGTCCACCTTTTCACCAAGCCGCGTGAAGGCCCGAACCGCCGGATCAATTTCGGGAGATGGCATTGGCAGATTGTCCATAATCATTCCTCCTAACGGCTGAGGCCGTGGCTGCGGCCCATCTCGATCCCGACGCTTGCCGTAAGATCGTGAGCGAGCTTGCGGCCCGTATCGACGTCGATACCAAGGTCCTGGCGGCGGGGACGCAACAAGGATTCCACTTGCGCATCACGTTCGAGGCTCTTGGCCATGCCCGCCATCTGCTCGGACACTTTGCGCGCGCCCCGGAAGTCCCCATCGCGCTTCAATTCCTCACGATGCTGGTTGAGCTGACGCCACCCTTCCACGAAACGGTCGGCGCGTAGCTGCGGATCGGTGCGGACTTCGGCCTCAAGCTGCATGGCGCGGATGGCCTGGCGGGTGCGGCCAGCGGCGGCTTCGGATACCAGCGCGGGATTACGGCTGTAGGCCTGCTCCATGTCCGCTGCTGAATGCTTACCGGTGGTGTTCAGCGCCTCGCGAGCCTTGTCCAGTTCGGCCGTCTGGTGCGGCAGGACAGGCAGACCTTTGTCCTGCATCCTCCTGACATCGGCGATGGCACGGGCATGGCGCTCCACGGCAATCTGCCGCATCGGATCACGCTCGGCCTGGACGGCTTTCGCAGCATCGGGAGGACGGAAATCGGCGAAGGCTCCCTTGAGCGGAGCCGAGGGCATGGAGCGAGGCCGATCGGGTGCGACCGGCGCTGCGCGATCCTGCCCACCGATGGCAAGGCGCAGACCGTCGAACATCCCGCGCGCTTTCTCCGGCATCTTATGGATGATCTCTGTCACCCGCTCGCGCAATGTGATTCCCCGCCGTTCGGCGAAGGTCTGCGCCGGATCGTGACGCTCGTAGTCGCTCGCCATGTCCTTGGCCCGCTCGCGCGAGAGGGCGCGGATCAGCCGGGTTTCATCCTTGAAATCGTCACGGCCGTAATGAAGCTGCAGACTATCACGGTGTCGGGACAACCCGACATACGCGGCATGGCGATCCATGCCTGGCGTCGCCAGCACATGGCCGCGATCGACCGTCATGCCCTGTGCCTTATGGATCGTGGCGGCGTAGCCATGGTCCAGATGCGCATAATCCTTCGTGTCGAACGTCACGCTGCGCCCGTCGTCAGTGCGCACGGTCATGCTCTGTGGGTTGACCTGTTCGATGGTGCCCAGCGTACCGTTCTTGACCTCAAGGCTCCGCTCGTTCTTCAGGAATATGACACGGTCGCCGCCTGCGAAGTGCCGATCGCCGCGCTCGGTCTTCACCAACACGTCGTCGCCCAGCTCGCCGGCCTCGCGCAGGCGCCCGCGCGCGGCCTGGTTGAGTTCGCGCACCTCATCATTGGTGTGGGTGAGGATGATGCGGGTTTGATCCGGCGCAGCGATGCGCTCGCGGTCCCAGCGCTCGACCAGTTCGCCGCGCGCCGCCTCACGGGTGGCGGCGGCATGAACCATGCCGTGCTCCCTATAGGCCCGGATCGCCTCGCCGGTTCGGCCGGTGGCCAAGTGGCGCGTGGTGTCCTGCTGCCATCCGGCGCGCTGGCGGCGCACTTCGGTGATCTCGACACCGCCATGACGTTCGTGGAGCGCACGGAAGGCTGCCCCGGCTTCGATCGCCTGCAATTGCTGCGGATCGCCGACCAGCACAACTTTGGCGCCAGCCTCCTGGGCGTGGGACAGCACGCGCTCCATCTGGCGCGTACCGACCATGCCCGCCTCGTCGATCACCAGCACATCGCGCGAGGATAGAAGATCGCGGCCTTGCGCCCAGCCATGTTCCATGCTGGCGATAGTGCGCGAAGCGATGCCCGAGCCGTTCTCCAGCCCTTCGGCGGCAATGCCCGACAGGGCAGCGCCGCGCACATTGAACCCTGCATCCTCCCACGCCTTAAGCGCCACGCCCAGCATCGCGCTCTTGCCGGTCCCGGCGTAGCCGACGACCACACTCAGATCGTGGCCCCCGGTCGCATGGTCGAACGCCGCGCGCTGCTCGCCCGACAGCACAAGTCCGCCGTGCTCCGCAAGCGCCAGTGCCCCGTCCCGGACGCTTTCCGATACGTCATGCCGGTCGCGCTCGGCCATCAGGTCTGCCGCGCGCTGCAAGCGCTGTTCGGTCTCGATCATCTCGCGCGATGTGAACCGGACTTCTCCGCGCCCGTCCTTGCCCAGCTCAGTCAGGTCAGGCGAGCCACGCACCGCGCTCATGGCGGCATCGTACTGGTCCTTGCCGTCGCTGTGGCGGTGAACGAACATCGCCAGGTCGCGAGTGGTGAAGGTGGCCTGCTGGTGCGTGATCGCATCCAGCGCAATACGCGGCTCGGCAATGATACGCTCGCCATTCTCCCGGGCGATGGCACGATGGTCCTCGATCCGCTCGGCTTCGAGACCACGCGTCCCCATGCGCGAGGCAGCCGGACCGATTTTGTCCTGCGGTGCGAGGTCGATGCCTTGCGCTTCCAGAGAGCGGTGATCGATGCGGGCGTCGATGTCCAGCTCGGCGAGACGCTGGTTGGCGTGCTCTTCCCAGCGTTCGCGCCACTGTTCGACCATCTCGGTGCGGTTCCAGTCGCGGACCTTGGTGCCGAAACCGTCCTCGCCGACTTCGCGCATGGTGAGCATGACATGGGCATGGGGTTTGGGCTGGCCGTCAGTACCGACATCCCAATGGACATTGAGATCGGCAATCATGCCCTGGTCCACGAACTGGTCTCGCACGAAGTCGCGCGCCAGTCCGATGCCCTGCTGCTGGTTCAGTTCCCTCGGAATCGCGAATTCCACTTCGCGCGACAGCTGGGCATCCTTGCGCTTCTCGAAGGCCTCGACATCGTTCCACAGCCGCTCCCGGTCGCGCCATTCCTCGGGCGCGTTCTCGGGGAGCAGCACTTCGCTGTGAACGACGCCCGGCTTGCCCGTGAAATCATGGTCACGGTCGAGGCGCTCGTCGTGCAGGCGCTCACCCGCACGATAGGCCGCCGCCGCGACGGCGCTGCGGCCCGAGGCGCGGCTGATGACTTTGACCGAGAGGTGGAAGATTGCCATGACGGCAATCCAGTTACACTTCACGAGCGACGTCGGCACGACGTATAAGCGCGCCCTTCCCAAAGAAATTCCGGGAAGGGACCGGGCCGTTTCAGACTATCCCGGCGACCCTACTGCGCCGCCGTCAGCGCTCACCTATCATGGCTACACCACGACAGGAATGGAGACTGTGATGCGCAAGCCACGCGATTTTGATTCGGAACTGAAGGCGCTGGCCGACAAGGCGAAGCAACTGAAGGAACGCCGCGTGCGCCAGCTTGGCGAACTGATCGTTGCGACCGGTGCCGATGCGCTCGATGCCGACATGCTGGCGGGCGCGCTGCTCGATGCGGCCGGTATGAAGGACACGGCGAGGAAGGAGGTCTGGCGCAAGCGCGGCGCGGCCTTCTTTCAGGGCAAGGCGGGAACGTCTGCGGCGAGACCTGACCGCGACCCGGAAGGCACTCTGCCGCTCAGTGGCGGCGGGGCATCGGCTTGAGGCCGTGAAGGCACGAACCGACATGCGGGGCTGGCAGGTCAAGCGCCGCGAACGCACCCGCCATCTGATCGAGCTGGGCGGGCTCGTCGTGAAGGCTGGCCTAATCGAACTGACCGGCGATGATCGCGCTATCCTGTTCGGCGCCTTTCTCGACGTTGCGGCGCGTCTGCGCAGTGACGATGGCGAGCAGCGCCGCGTGCTGTGGCGGCGGCGCGGCAAGCGGGCCTTCGATCTCGATGCCGAGCGCGAAGGGCCTACAAGCTCTCGCCCCGCGCTGCCCGGCCGAGAAGTTTGATGGCGGTAGCCATATGCACTTCGACCTCATCGATGCTGATCCCGACGCGCACCGCGATCCGGCGATAGGGAAGATCGTCGAAACGGTGCATCATGAACACCTCGCGGGTGAGGTCCGGCATGCGTTTCAGGGCCTCTTCCATGCGAGCAAGGCACGCACTGTCGGGCGGTGGCATTGGTGCCTGTAAACGACGTGTCAGCCATCGCATCGCCAGGACCCGGCAGCGCGAGCGGATGACGGCGAGGCGACCGTTGCTCGGTTCAGTCATGGCGCTGCCTCCCGCGTGTCGGACGTGCGTGGCCGGTTACCGCGCGCACATGGTCGAGCAGCTGGCGCGTGAGTGATTGCAGGTCCGCGCCGGACCAGGGACAGGAATGCCCGCCGCCGATGTCGGCGTGCCGCCATTTGCCGTAGGGCGATACAAAGCAGGCAAGCTGGTCGATCGCGGGCTCGTCGAGGCCGAGGCCCGTCGCATTGGCGAGCGCAAGCGACCGGTCGATGTGGAGCCCGACGTGGCGCGCGCACCATTGGTCTTCGAAGCCGACGTCGAGAAGATGCGCGGACAGGCCGAGCTGCATCACGATGCCGGTGTGATAGAGCAGGTTTGGGCCCTCGCGGATGATCCCTTGCTCGATGCTGGCGAAGAACTGCTCGGCGTTGTGGTAGCGCGCCCGGCTGAGGCTGCGTCCTGCACGCGTCCGGTGCAGCGTGGCGGGCTCACCCACCCAGTCGAATTGCCGCAGTGCCGCCGTCCAATTGGGCGCGGTTGCGATGGCTGGAACCGCGACCGGCGCAAGGGACAAGGTGCCCAGCAGCGCGCGGCGCGATGTGGGCGAGGCGATCGGCGAACGATCGCGGTTCGTTGAAGGCTTCGATGTCATGACAGACCTGCACACTGGCGGTCCGCGCTGTCAGGCACGGAAGGTGCAAGCGGTGCTCTCTGGTCGCCGCATGTCAGCGGCTGTCAGCAACCGCCCGACGCATGCGGCCGAGCGTAATGATGCCTGGCAGGATAAACCTTCGGGACGGCCGCCAGTGTTCCGTCCCGTGCCACGCAATATGGCTCAGATGGGAGTTTCCAGCAAGCTAGGCTGCGCGATGCATCTCAGCGGACGACCAGATTGGGACTATCTTCAGAACGGAAGGATTCGGGCGATTAACAGAAGCAAAACCCCCACCGGTTTCCCAGTGAGGGTCCTGTGAACAGAGAAACCTCTGTATCAGTGCTTCAATAAGGAATTTCCCCGAAGAGATGATCCTTCACAGTGAAGCTCTGTTACCGTGGCTTCCCTACCGATTTGCCGAAAACACGATTGCCGATTGACCTTGCCCGGTCAAGGCGCTTCTTTCGAAAGAAAGGGGAAAGTAATGAACGGCCTCGTTTTCGGTATCGATCAGGGTATTGCCTCTTGCGGGTGGGCCGTGTTGCGTCATCCCACTCCAAGTGATCCGACCGGTGAGATCGTCGCAATGGGATCGTGGATGTTCGACGTTCCCGAAACCGACAAGGAGCGCACCCCAACCAATCAGATTCGGCGCGGCAATCGACTGCTCCGCCGCGTAATCCGCCGCCGGGCGCAGCGTATGGCCGAAATCCGCCGCCTGTTTCACAGACACGGATTGCTGGCAGGGCAGGAGCCAGATGCGCTGAAGCGTGCTGGACTTGATCCTTGGGAACTGCGCGCAAGGGGTCTCGACAAAGCTCTATCGCCCGCCGAGTTTGCCGTCGCGCTTGGCCACATCGCCAAACGGCGGGGGTTCAGATCGGCCAAGAAGGGTAAGGAAGCTAACACCGCTGGTGATGATCAGAAGATGCTCAAGGCGCTGGAGGCCACGCGCGAGCGGCTTGGGCGTTATCGCACTGTCGGTGAAATGTTTGGCCGCGATCCCGACTTCAGCGATCGGAAGCGCAACCGGGATGGCCTGTTCGATCGCACCCAGAGCCGGGACGACCTGATCCACGAAGTCAGTGAACTGTTCAAGGCACAGCGCCGCTTGGGCAATGATGCGGCCACCACGGAACTGGAAGATGTCTTCACCGCCATCGCCTTTCGCCAGTTGGAGATGCAGGACAGCGAAAAGCTCGTCGGGATGTGCCAGTTCGAACCAAAGGAAAAGCGTACTGCACGGTTCGCGCCTTCCTTCGAGAAATTCCGCCTCTTGGGCAAGCTGGTCAATCTGCGCGTCACCACGCCGGACGGCGAGCGTCCGCTCACTCCGGAAGAAATCAAACTTGTGACTGCCGATTTGGGCAGCACAGCCAAGCTCACCGTAAAGGCAGTGCGTAAACGGATCGGCCTGCTCGACGATCAGCGCTTCACGGCAATCAAGCCGGAGGATGAAGCGCAAGATATCGCCGCCCGCACCGGCGAGGCCATGCATGGCACGAAGAAGCTGCGTGATGCTCTGGGGGATGCGCTATGGATGGAAATGCAGGCGCAACCGGAACTGCTTGACCGGATCGCCCATGTCATCAGCTTCTACGAGACCGCCGATACGATTGGCGCCGAATTGCGCAAACTGAGCCTGCCGAAAGGCGCGGTCGATGCGCTCCTGGCTGATCTTAGCGTATTCTCCCGCTTCAAAGGGGCAGGACACATTTCCGCGCTCGCTGCGCGTTCGTTGATCCCCCACCTCGAAAGCGGCCTTCGCTACGATCAAGCTTGCGAAGCAGTTGGCTATGACCATGCTGCCTCTCGATGGTCGAAGCGGGAGCAGGTTGCGGACAAGAAGGCGTTCAACCGTCTGGTGGAAGACATGGGCAAGGAAATCGCCAACCCTATTGCCCGCAAATCACTCACCGAAGGGCTGAAACAGCTGTGGGCCATGCGCAACCGCTGGGGGCTGCCGGATGCAGTGCATATCGAAATGGCGCGCGATGTCGGCAACAGCCTCGAGAAGCGCAACGAAATCAAGCGTAATATCGACAAGAACACTGCGGAGCGGGAGCGCCAGCGCGAGGAAGTCCGCGAGCTTCTGAAGATAGAAGACGTCAGCGGGGATACCTTGCTGCGATACCGGCTTTGGAAAGAACAAGCAGGGCGTTGCCCCTATACCGACAAAGCGATCCCGCCGAACGCGATCAACGCCACCGACAATAGCCATCAGGTGGACCATATCCTGCCGTGGTCGCGGTTTGGGGACGACAGCTATTCCAACAAGGTGCTTTGTACTGCTGAGGCGAACCAGCGGAAAAAGGGCCAGACGCCCCACGAATGGATCATGGCGTCGCAAGGGGAAGATTCCTGGAACACCTTCGTGGCCAGGATCGAAGGCAACGCCGCTTTTCGCGGCGCAAAAAAGCGGAACTACGTCCTGAAAAACGCGAAGGAGGCGGAGGAACGCTTCCGGACGCGAAACCTCAATGACACAAGATATGCATCGCGCCTCCTCGCTGAAGCCGTGAAGCTATTCTATCCGGAGGGCGATCGACAGGAAAAGGGCGGAACCCGCCGCGTTTACACTCGTCCTGGCGGACTGACGGCGGCCCTGCGCCACGCCTGGGGTGTTGAATCGCTGAAAAAAGTGGATGGCAAGCGCGTCGATGATGCACGTCACCATGCGCTCGACGCTCTGGTCGTTGCTGCAATTGGCGAATGGGAGGTGCAACGGCTCACCCGATCTTTTCAGGAATGGGAACAGAAGGGACTGGCCCGCCCGTTGCGGCAGGTTGACCCGCCGTGGGGCGACGCGGCCAGCTTCCGGCGGGAAGTAAAAGAGGCAAATGACGACATTTTCGTGGCACGGCCCGAGCGCCGACGAGCGCGGGGAGAAGGTCATGCCGCAACTATCAGACAGATCAAGGAGCGTAATGGCGCGCAGGTCGTCTATGAACGTAAGTCGATCGCCGGTCTTTCGGAGAAGCGGCTTGCCGATATCAAGGACCCCGAACGCAATCAGGATATAGTTGAGGCCATTCGGCAGTGGATCGCCGATGGACGTCCTGCCGACAAACTACCGCTTTCGCCCGCCGGAGACGAGATACGCAAAGTCCGGCTACGCACAAAAGGAAAACCGGCGATTCAGGTCCGAGGAGGCACGGCCGATCGCGGCGAGATTGCCCGGGTGGATGTGTTTGCAAAACCCAACAAGCGCGGCAAGGAAGAGTTCTATCTGGTGCCGATCTACCCCCATCATGTGATGAACAAGCGAGATTGGCCCATGCCGCCTATGCGTGCCGTAGTGGCCTACAAGGATGAGGAGGAATGGACGTTGGTCGACGGCAGCTTTGCATTCCGGTTCAGTCTTCATCCAAGAAGCTACATTGAAGTGATAAAACCTACAGGAGAGATATTATCTGGATATTTCCAAGGGCTAAATAGATCAACCGGTGCAATCAATTTGTCCAATCACAAAAATTCGCGATCCTTGGTCGATGACGATGGAAATTCCACGCAAAGTATCGGTGCAAAGACCTTGTTAACCATGAAGAAGTACAACGTAGACCGCTTCGGCGCGCGTTCCGAGGTGAAATCTGAGGTCCGCACATGGCATGGCGTGGTCTGCACATCTCAAACCCAGCTCGGCTGAGCCACCGCAGCCGCCAGATTGTCGTCGATCCAGAAAATGATGGTGAGGTGCTGACCTTTCCCGTCGAGGACATCGCCTGGATTATCCTCGACACGCCGCAAGTCTCTGTTAGCGGCTCCTTGCTCAGCGCCTTGGCCGAGAATGGCGTTGCCATGGTGGTGCCGGATGCAAAGCATCGCCCGGCCGGCATGTTGATGTCATTCCACCAGCATCATGCTCAAGCCGCTATCGCCCATTCGCAGATTGCGATGAGCCAGCCCTTGAAGAAGCGGCTGTGGCAAAAACTGGTGTGCGCGAAGATCGAAAATCAGGCCGCCGTTCTGCGCGGCATCGGCAGCGACTATGCCACTGCTCTTTCAGCGATGGCTGGCCGGGTAGGTTCCGGCGACCCTGACAATCTCGAAGCCCAGGCTGCGCGCGCCTACTGGCAAAGATTGTTCGAAGGATTCCGGCGTCACGAGGAAGATCGGCGCAATGGCCTGCTCAACTACGGCTACGCCGTCATCCGTGCCGCCCTTGCGCGAGCTTGCGCCGCCTCTGGTTTGCTCCCTGCCTTCGGTATTCATCACCGATCCCGAACCAACCCATTCAATCTGGTCGATGATCTGATCGAGCCATTCCGGCCGGTTGTCGATCGAATGGCGCGCGCACGTGCGGCCGGTGAGGAACGCGATGAACTCGATGTCGAAGACCGCCGCCACATGGCGGGAATTCTGAGCGAGAACATCTCCATCGGTGAAGAACGCATGACCATGCTCGCCGCGACAGAAGCGGTCGCGGCGAGCATGGTCAGAGCCATCGACGGTGGCAGTGCCGGGCTGCTCAATACGCCAGCGCTGCCGCTGGCTCGGCGCAACTGAACATGGAAGCCGAAGAGGTTCGCTTCATGTGGCTGATGGTTTTCTTCGACCTGCCAGTAAAAACCAAACCGCAACGCGGCAGGGCAAGCCGATTTCGCCAATTCCTCAAAAAGGATGGCTATATCATGCTGCAACTTTCAGTTTACGCGCGGGTCTGCCGAGGGCAAGATGCTGTGGACAAGCATATTCGCCGGGTGCGTTCCAGCTTGCCCAAAGAGGGTAGCGTGAGGACGCTCCAGGTTACTGACAAGCAATATGGCAGGATGGAATTGATGCTGGGAACAGCGCCAAAAATTGAGAAAATTGGACCATCCCAGATGGTTCTGTTGTGATTTCGGCGGTGTTTAAGCCGCGAAAATCACAACAGTTCCAATCTGTTACCGCAAAGCAGTCCTACCATGGGCAAATCGGTAGGGAAACCACGGCACGGCACGGTGTCGTAGCCGGTGAGGCCAAGTCCTACCATGGGCAAATCGGTAGGGAAACCACGGCTGGGCTTGGACGAGTTCAAGAATCGCTTCAGTCCTACCATGGGCAAATCGGTAGGGAAACCACGGCGTCGGATGATCTGGTGCGTCAGTGCGAGACGTCCTACCATGGGCAAATCGGTAGGGAAACCACGGCCACGAGCGACAACGAAGGCACCTCAACCAGGTCCTACCATGGGCAAATCGGTAGGGAAACCACGGCTCCGCGCCGCCGCGACCGGATAGGGATTGTGTCCTACCATGGGCAAATCGGTAGGGAAACCACGGCCCGCAGGCGGAAAACCGGCTGATCGTGGTAGTCCTACCATGGGCAAATCGGTAGGGAAACCACGGCGGCAGAGACGCGCGAGGCCGAACGCATCGGGTCCTACCATGGGCAAATCGGTAGGGAAACCACGGCCTCCCGATACCGCTATTGTCCAGATCTTTTGTCCTACCATGGGCAAATCGGTAGGGAAACCACGGCATCGGTGTAGCCGGTAGCGTTAAATCGTTAGTCCTACCATGGGCAAATCGGTAGGGAAACCACGGCAGGGGATGACGCGTGTCGGCTGTATGCCATGTCCTACCATGGGCAAATCGGTAGGGAAACCACGGCCTGATCGTCACGGGCAGCGGATCGGAGGAAGTCCTACCATGGGCAAATCGGTAGGGAAACCACGGCGCAGCGCTGGCAGGCAAGCCAACGGCTCAGGTCCTACCATGGGCAAATCGGTAGGGAAACCACGGCATCGGTCTTGCTACCGTAGCCGTTCTAGTCGTCCTACCATGGGCAAATCGGTAGGGAAACCACGGCCCGCTAGCACTGCAGGGCGACCCTTCCGACGTCCTACCATGGGCAAATCGGTAGGGAAACCACGGCGGCTGCGCTCAGCATCTCGTGACGATCGGCGTCCTACCATGGGCAAATCGGTAGGGAAACCACGGCGTGTGCCTGCCGCGACATGCCGTCTGGTCCGTCCTACCATGGGCAAATCGGTAGGGAAACCACGGCCATCTTGAACGCGCCTGTGCGATTGATGCCGTCCTACCATGGGCAAATCGGTAGGGAAACCACGGCCAACCTGAAAGCTTCCGGTTCTTCATTCTCGTCCTACCATGGGCAAATCGGTAGGGAAACCACGGCCTCTACCTGGGCACGGCGGTGTTCGTCCTCGTCCTACCATGGGCAAATCGGTAGGGAAACCACGGCGTCAGAGCGAGGTCGCCATGGTTGCTGCGAATTAGGCTGCTGCCATTTCCAATTCAGCGATCTTGTCGGTGCAGACTTCATGCACCACGCGCCCAAGTTCCTCGACGCGTTCGCTAAGCCAGTTCAAATCCTCTTCGGTAATCTTGTAGTGCTTCGAGTAACGCGCTTTGGTGTAAGCTTCCTTGAGTTTCTGGAACATCGCCCGCTCGCTTCGAGTCTCTTCAGGCCAGATGCTGTACATGCGCCGGTCAAGCCCCTCAGCAAGCGAGCGCAGAAAGGCGATATTGTGGTTGTAAGGCGCGTAAAAGGTCAGCGTGAGCAGGAGGCAACTGTATAGACGCTCGGCAGTCTGGTGCATGTCGAACGCGGCGTCCTTAAGATAGCCGCGCTCGATGTCGAACTTTGCAATTTCGAACCGTTTCATCGCCGATGGAAACCCATCGTCAAAATACTCCCTGGCCGCCTGCAACGCCTGCTGCGGCGTCTTGGGCTTGGGTGTATGCAGTTCGGTGTCGTCGGCCTCGTAGAGGGCGATCCCGTCCTTCTTGATCTCCATGAAGAACAGGCGGCCATGGGCGAGGCCGTCGTTCACCTCATGCAGCGAATGCACGATGAAGTTGACTGGCGTGCGCAGGGTCTTCTCGATCGTGTAGGCCCGGATCAACCGTTCCTCGCACTTGGTCCAGTAAGTCGCGCGGTCGGTCATCTCCTTCTGGCTGACGATGACCAGGATGTCGTAGTCGGACTTGTACTGGTTTGCCGATAGCGGCGCATCGACCCAATCGCCGCGCGCGTAGCTGCCGAAGAGCACGATCTTGAGAATGCGGGCACCCTTGCGGCTGCCGGTGGCATTCTCGGTCGCAGCGCGGAATTCGTCGAAGATAACCTCGACGATGCGCTCAAGCTCGCGCTGCTTGGCCGGAGGAAGGTGATCGAGGTCAGTGCGCATATCCATGAGAATCTTCGGGAATTGCGCGGACTTTGGCAAGGTCAAATACTTGCGCTGCATCGTTGCGTCCTTTTGCGCACATGCCGCCCACGACCAGCACTGTCGTGCCGGTATCGGCACTTCAGTGCCTCTCCTCTTGTTCGCAGGCACGACCGATGTGCAACATGCCATCCGGCGGGCAGGCAAACGAAAGGAAAGTTTGCCATGTTTCAACTTCGCGCGTCGAAGCCACGGACGGAAAGCCATCTCTGCGAATCACTTCCCCATCCGTTCGGGAAGGACGCAGGGCAGTCCAACCAGTGCCAGTCCGCCTGCGGCGGGACGCCATGGGAAAAAATCTGCCGCTCCGCCAGTGTACGCCTGCGCACGCCAGGGAACGTCTGAGAACGACTGAGTTCGCCTGAGCGCACCGGCCCTAATTCCGGCACTCTTGTGCTGCGCGTCACTGCTGCCGATGATGCCCTCAGGGGAGCCAACCTGCCGACAGGGAAGGGAATTGCATCCCCATGTCCAACGTTGAAAAGATCATCCGCCTCAAGACCGTGCTCTCCCGCACCGGCCTGTCCCGTACCACCCTCTACCGTAAAATTGCCGAAGGCACCTTTCCCCGGCAGGTGAAGATCAGCGTCCATGGTGCGGGTTGGCATGAGTCCGCCATCAACCGCTGGATTGCCGACCCGGCAGCCTGGCGGGTAGATCACGATGATCGCGGCCCGGACAAAAGGGCTGGTCATGGCCAAGGATGAAGACCGGCCCGATCGTTCGCGCGTCGCTGCCAACGACAATGCAGGTCATGTCAGCCCAACTGAAGCCGATGCCGCACTGACCCGCATTGCCGAGGCCATCGGCAGGCACATCGCGCGCGAGCATATCCGCAAGCGCCGGGAGGCGAATGACAATGACCTGGGCAGGCAGTTGCCGCCTGCGGACTCTTGACGAGCGCTAAATAAATAACCAGTATGACCATATTGTTGGAGGTCTGGTTATGAACGTTGAAACGCACTCCGATGTCTGGACCGTGGCGGAAGCAAAGGCGCGGCTGAGCGAGGTCATCGAGAGGGCGCGGCGCGAACCGCAGGAGATTACCCGCCACGGCAAAAGTGCCGTCGTCATGGTCGATGCCGCCCTGTGGGAACGCATCAAGCGCCGCGAACATCGGGGTAGCTTTGCCGACTTCCTGCGGACCTCGCCCCTTCGCGGTTCCGGCCTGGAAATCGATCGGCTCGAAGGCGGGATTCGCGAGGTCGATCTGTGAGCTTCCTCCTCGACACCAATGTCATCTCCGAAGGCGCCCGGCCACGCCCCGATCCGGGAGTGATGGACTGGCTTGCCTCGATGGACGAGGAGCAACTGTTCCTCAGTGTCGTATCGCTGGCCGAGTTGCGGCATGGGATCGAACGGCTCGATGACGGCGGCCGAAAGGCCGCGCTCGACGTCTGGCTGACAGAGCAACTGGCTCCCCGCTTCGAGGAGCGTTTGTTGCTGGTCGATCCCGGCACTGCCGATCAATGGGGCCGGGTGGTGGCCCGGACGCAATCCGCAGGACGGCCCATAGGTGCGATGGATGCCTTCCTTGCCGCGCACGCGCTCCAGCATCAGTTGACGCTGGTCACGCGCAATGTTTCCGACTTCGAGGCGGCCGGTGTTCGTCTTTTCAATCCCTGGACCGAAGGGAAGCAATCATGACCCGTGTCGCGCTCTATGCCCGCTATTCCTCGGACCAGCAGAACGCGGCCTCGATTGCCGATCAACTGCGTATCTGCCATGAACGGGCCGAGCGTGAAGGCTGGCAGGTCGTGGACACGTACGAGGATGCAGCGATCTCCGGTGCCAGCCTGATCCTGCGTCCCGGTATCCAGGCACTCATCCAGGATGCGCGGACGGGCCAGTTTGATCTGGTGCTGACTGAGGCGCTTGACCGTGTCTCTCGCGATCAGGCTGATGTCGCGACACTCTTCAAGCATCTCCAGTTCTCGGGGATTCCCATGGTCACCCTGGCCGAAGGAGAAATCAGCGAACTGCACGTGGGCCTCAAGGGCACGATGAACGCGCTGTTCCTCAAGGACCTGTCGAAGAAAACCCACAGGGGCCTGCGCGGGCGCGTCGAGAAGGGCTTTTCCGCCGGGCCGGTCGGATATGGCTACCGTGCGGTGCGGCGCCTCACCAGTGAAGGCGAACTGGTGCGCGGTGAGCGTTCTATTGACCCGGCAGAAGCACTCATCGTCCAGCGCATCTTCCGCGAGTTCGCCTCCGGCAAGAGCCCGCTCGCAATTGCGCGTGATCTCAATGCGGAGAGCATTCCCGGCCCCTCGGGCCGTCCCTGGCTCGACACGGCGATCCGGGGCGATGAGCGGCGCGGCGCCGGTATCATCAACAACGAACTCTACGTTGGCGTGCTGGTCTGGAACCACAAGCGCTACGTCAAGGATCCGGGTACCGGAAGGCGGGTCACCCGGCTCAATCCCGAATCCGAATGGATCAGGGCCGAAGTACCCGCCTTACGGATCGTCAGTGACGATCTCTGGCAGGCGGCCAAGCATCAGCAAAAAGCGCTTGCCGAGCGCTACGCATCGGTCCGGCAGGCAGCTCAGGCCAGAGCCATGCACGCCCATGCGCTGCGCAGGCCTGCTTATCTTCTTTCCGGCCTGCTCGAATGCGGGGTTTGCGGCGGGACGTATGCCATCGTCGTTGGCGATCGTTACGGCTGCGTCAACCGCTACCGCAGCCACACCTGCACCAACAGCCGGACCATCAGGCGCGCGGAGCTTGAGCGCCGGGCGCTTGCAGGCATCGCGGAGAAGCTGGTCTCGGCAGACAAGGTCGAGGCGGCGGTTGCGGCTTATGCCGCACACATCAACCGGGAGAACCGCGAACGGCGCATTGAGGCCGAAGCGGACCGGCAGGCGCTTGCGCGGGTTAAGAAAGCCATCGCCGGAATTCTCACTGCGATCGAGGACGGGTTCTACCAGCCGTCCATGAAAGCCCGCATGGCCGAACTGGAGCGCGAGAAGGCCGACATCACCGCGCGCATGGCGGAGACGCCCCGCGACATTCCCGATGTCCATCCCGGCATTGCCGAAATCTACCGGCGCAAAGTCGCGCGCTTGGTCGAGACGCTCGACGATCCCGACACGCGTCTCGATGCTTCAAGTGACATCCGTTCGCTCATCGGCAGGATTATCCTTCATCCCGGCGAGAAGCGCGGACAGGTCCATGCCACGCTTCACGGCGAGCTGATGGGCATTCTCGACTTTGTGAATGGCACTTCGCAACCCGAGGCTGGCCGAGTTATAACAAAGGTGGCCTCGGGTTCGCGGGGATGACGATCGGGGTGGCGCGCAGGAGTATGAGATGGCCCGCAAATTCGACAGCAAACGCCTCGTCATCGCCACGCACAATGCAGGCAAGCTCAGGGAAATCTCCGCCCTGCTTGCGCCCTTCGGAATCGAATGCCTGTCCGCCGGCCAGCTTGGGCTGCCCGAACCGGAAGAAACCGGCACGACCTTTGCCGAAAACGCGCTGATCAAGGCCCATGCTGCGGCCAAGGCCTCCCAGCTTCCCGCTCTGGCTGACGACAGCGGCCTTTCCGTAACCGCGCTCGGCGGACGCCCCGGCGTCTACACTGCGGACTGGGCCGAGCGGCAATGGTTCGAAGGCGATCCGGGCCGCGACTGGTACATGGCCATGGGCAAGGTCGAAGGCCTGCTGTGCGAACAGGGCGACGATGTCGACCGTTCCTGCTGGTTCTCCTGCACACTGGCCATAGCCTGGCCCGAGGGCGACGAGGTCGTCTACGAAGGCCGCGTCAACGGCACGTTTTCCTGGCCGCCGCGCGGGACGATGGGCTTCGGATACGATCCCGTCTTCGTGCCCGAAGGCCGCGACATGACCTTCGCCCAGCTCGACCCCGAAGAGAAACACAAGATCAGCCACCGCGCCGATGCCTTCGCCAAGCTGGTCGCGGAGCAGTTCGGCAGCTAGTATCGCGCAATGGCGCGCGCGCTCTACATTCACTGGCCATTCTGTCTCGCGAAGTGTCCCTACTGCGACTTCAACAGCCATGTCCGCGACCGGGTGGACCATTCGCGCTGGGAACAGGCCCTGCTCACCGAGATGCGCCACGAACGCTACGCGGTGAACGACGAGCCGCTTGAAAGCATATTTTTCGGCGGCGGCACCCCCTCGCTGATGCCCCCCGCCCTCGTGGCGCGATTGCTGAACGAGGCGGAAAAGCTCTGGGGCTTCACGCCCGACATCGAGATCACGCTGGAGGGCAACCCGTCTTCGGTCGAAGCGGCCAACTACGCAGCGCTGGCCGGTGCCGGCGTCAACCGCGTCTCGCTCGGCCTGCAGGCGCTCGACGACGAGACTCTGCGCTTCCTCGGCCGGTTGCACGATGCCGGTGAAGGTCTTGCCGCGCTCGACGTGGCGCAGCGCCATTTCGCGCGCGTCTCGTTCGACCTGATCTATGCCCGCCCCGACCAGACGCTGGAACAGTGGCAGGCGGAACTCTCCCGCGCGCTGTCGTTCGGGACCGGGCACCTCTCGCTCTACCAACTGACCATCGAGCCCGGCACGCGCTTCGAGACCATGGTGCGCAAGCACGAATTCGAACCGCTCAGCGACGATGCCTGCGCGGACCTGTTCGCGCTGACCCGCGAATTGACTGCCGCCGGCGGGCTTCCCGCATACGAGGTGAGCAATCATGCCCGGCCGGGTGAAGAAAGCCGCCATAACCTCACCTACTGGCGCTATCAGGACTATTGCGGGATCGGCCCTGGCGCGCATGGACGGCGCGGGGGCGCGGCGACAGTGCGCCACCGCAAGCCGGAAAACTGGCTCGACGCGCTCGATCGCGCGGGAGCCGGCATCAGCGAGACACGCCCTCTCGGCATCAGGGAACAGGCCAGCGAGGCGATGCTGATGGGTCTGCGCCTGCGCGAAGGTGTGGACCTCGATCTCATGGCCTCGCGCTTCGGTCTCGATCCCGCGGAATTACACGATGTCCGCAAGGCCGCGTTCTACGAAGGCCAGGGCCTCATGTGGCAGCGCGGCCCGCACCTCGGCGTGACCGAAGCGGGGATGCCGCTACTCGACGCCTTGCTGGGCGAAATCGTTCCATCCTCGCTCGTCGAGACATGACCCGCGCGGATATTCTCGAGGCCTGGGGCACTTATCTCGCCCAAGGGCGGCGGCGCAGTCCGCACACGGTCAGGGCCTATATCGCGACCGCCGCACGACTGCTCGATGCGGTGGGGCAAGCCGACTGGAAGAAACTCGCCAGCCTGAATGCGTCGGACCTTCGGCGGCAACTGGCGGCGCGGCGGCAGGACGGGATCGGCAATGCCTCGGCGGCTCGCGAATTGTCGGCACTCAAGGGATTTCTCGCCTTCGCGCGCGAACAGGCAGGCGTCGCGGACGCCATGCCGCCGCGCCTGCGCGGCCCGCGCATCAAGAAGGGACTGCCGCGCCCGATCACCCCGGACGAAGCAGTGAACCTCGCCGTTGCGGTCGAGGAGGATGCCAGCGAGCCATGGATCGGCGCGCGCGATCGGGCTGTCCTGCTCCTGCTCTACGGCGCCGGGCTGCGCATTGCCGAAGCGCTCTCGCTGACCGGTGCCTCGGTACCGCTCGGCGATACGCTCACCGTGACCGGCAAGGGCGGCAAGCAGCGCGTCGTCCCGCTGCTGCCCATCGTGCGCGAGGGCGTTGCCGATTATCTTGCCAAATGCCCCTGGCCGCTGGAAGGCGACAAGGCGCTGTTCCGGGGCGCCAAGGGCGGGCAACTTTCGCAAGGGATGGTGCAGAAAGCCACGGCGCGCGCGCGCGTAGCGCTGGGGCTGCCGGCATCGGCCACGCCCCACGCGCTGCGCCACAGCTTTGCAACACACCTGCTGGGCGCGGGCGCGGACTTGCGGTCCTTGCAGGAACTGCTCGGCCACGCCTCGCTGGGATCGACGCAGATCTATACCAAGGTCGATGCCGCGACCCTGCTCGACGTCTACCGCAACGCGCACCCGCGCGAACGGCAGGACTGAACGAAATCAGCCCTCGGCGTCATCGGTCGCGAGCAGCAATTTCCAGATCAGGCCGCCCAGCGCACCACCCACCAGCGGAGCCACCCAGAACAGCCAGAGCTGGCCCAGCGCAGCCGTCTCGGCGAAAATCGCAACGCCGGTCGAACGTGCCGGGTTCACCGAGGTGTTGGTGACCGGGATAGACACCAGATGGATCAGCGTCAGCGCCAGACCGATAGCGATGGGCGCAAAGCCCGCCGGAACCAGCTTCGAGGTCGAGCCGAGAATGACGATCAGGAAGCCTGCCGTCAGAATGATCTCGATCAGCAGTGCTGCCTGCATCGAATAGCCACCGGGCGACAAATCGCCATAGCCGTTCGAAGCGAAGCCGCCCGGCGTGAAGCCGGCCTTGCCCGAAGCGATGGCAAACAGCGCCGCACCGGCGATAACGGCGCCGATCACTTGCGCGATCCAGTACGGCACGAGGTCTTTCCACGCGAACCGTCCGCCCACGGCGAGACCGAACGATACCGCCGGATTGAAGTGTCCGCCCGATATGCCGCCGACGGCAAAGGCCATGGTCAGCACGGTAAGCCCGAAGGCCAGCGCCACCCCGGCAAAGCCGATGCCGAGATCAGGAAAGGCCGCGGCCAGCACCGCCGAGCCGCAGCCGCCAAACACCAGCCAGAACGTTCCGAACAATTCGGCCGCAAGTTTCTTCGACATACCCCACTCCTCAAGCTTGGAGAGAAACTCTAGCCCAATATTTGTGAGGTGCAATCGAATGAAGATTACTATCTTGTAACCGCCGTACGTTCCGCTCTGCTCAACACAGGCACCGTTACATCGCTGCGTGGCGAGCCTCGATAGCGTCCCAGATCCTGGCGCTGGTATCGGTGCCGTTGAACTTGTCGATGGCAACGATTCCGGTGGGCGAGGTCACGTTGATTTCGGTCAGCCACTTGCCGCCGATCACGTCGATGCCGACGAACACGAGACCGCGGGCCTTGAGTTCGGGCCCGAGCGCGGCGCAGATTTCCTCTTCGGCCGGGGTCAGCCCGCAGGCCTCGGCTGAACCGCCGACGGCCAGGTTGGAACGGAACTCGCCCTCGCCAGGCTTGCGGTTGATGGCACCGGCAAATTCGCCGTCGACCAGAACGATACGCTTGTCGCCCTCGGACACGTCGGGAAGGAAAGGCTGGACCATGAACGGTTCGACCCAAGCGTTCTGGAACATCTCGACCAGCGCGCCGAGATTACTGCCGTCGGCCGGCACGCGGAACACCGCCTTGCCGCCATTGCCGTGGAGCGGCTTGACGACGAGATCGCCCGGCAACCCCTTGTCCACCATCCGCTGCTGGAACAGGCGCACATCCTCGATCCGGCGGGCGATGAAGGTCGGCGGCATGAAGCGGGCATAGTCGAGCACGAAGACCTTCTCGGGCGCATTGCGCACCGAGGCGGGATCGTTGACCACCAGCGTCTGCCCTTCGAGCCGTTCCAGCAGGTGGGTCGCGGTGATGTAGCCGAGATCGAAAGGCGGGTCCTGGCGCATCAGTACCACGTCGATGTCGGCCACAAGATCGATCAGGCGGTACTCGCCGCGCGTGAAGTGAGCGCCTTCCTTGCGCTCCACCGTCACCGGGGCGCCCCAGCAGGTCAGCTTTCCGCCCGCGCCTTCCGACGTATCGTAGGCCAGCGTGCGCACATCGTAGTGGAACAGCGTGTGCCCCCGCGCCTGCGCGGACAGCATCAGCGCGAAGGACGAATCCCCGGCGACGTTGATGTTCTCGAGGGGGTCCATCTGAACGGCGATGCGAAGGGTCATGAATTCTGGTCCTGCGGATAGGGGGTACGGCGCGCGGCCTACCCGGAATTTGTGCAAGGTGCGAGGCGTTTCAAGGACCTCGCGATCAGGCGCCCGGTTGCCAGGCATTGACGACCCGGCGCGGCCAGCAACGCGGCGCGATCAGGATCACGTCTATGCGCTGCGTATCTCCGGGCTTCTCGAACCGTCTGGCCACGGATTCGGCAGCGGCGGCGACCCGGCGCAGGCGCGGCACGGTGATCGCCGTGTCGAGCGCATCCTGCGTCGCGCGCCACTTCACTTCGACGAAGCACAGGGTCTGCCCGCGACGTGCAACGATATCGACCTCTCCCCGCGACGAACGCACCCGGCGGGCAAGGATGCGCCATCCGGTCAGCAGCAGATAGAGCGCGGCCATCGTCTCTCCGCGTCGCCCGTTGCGTTCGGATTGCGCACGACGACCGTTCATTTCAGCTCCATGGCGCGGGCATAAAGATCTTTGCGATCCAGTCCCGTCGCCTTCGCCACCCTGGCCGCGGCCTGCGAGGGCTTTGCCTGCGCGAGTTCGGCGCGCAGCAAGGCGTCCACATCGATATCGCCGGCCGGTTCATCCGAAGGCGGCGCCACAAGCAGCACGATCTCCCCCTTCGGCGGATGCGCAGCATAGTGATCGGCCAGCTGGGAGGGCGTGCCGCTGCGGCATTCCTCGAATTTCTTGGTAAGCTCGCGGCCCACGGCGACCTCGCGCCCCGGCAGGACCTGATCGATCGCCGCGAGCGCTGCCGCGAGGCGCGGGGCGGTTTCATAGAATATCAGCGTTGCCGGCACTTGTGCGAGTTCGGCCAGGGCCTCCTCACGCGCCTTGGCCTTGTTGGGCAGGAACCCGGCGAACAGGAAGCGGTCGTTGGGCAGGCCGGAAAGCGTCATGGCCACAACAGCCGCATTCGGGCCCGGAAGGCTGGTAACGGCTATGCCGCGCTCCCGCGCCGTGCGCACCAGCCTGTAGCCGGGATCGGAAATCAGCGGGGTGCCCGCATCGCTTACCAGCGCGACCGGCTCGCTTTCCATCAGCGCCAGCAGCCGTTCGCGGTCGCCTTCCCCGGCGTGGTCGTCGTAGCGGATCAGGCGCTTTTTCAAACCGAGATGGTGCAGCAGCTTGCCCGTCACGCGCGTGTCCTCGCAAGCGACGACGCCAACGCCGCGCAACACATCTACTGCCCGGAGTGTTATGTCCCCCAGGTTGCCAATCGGGGTAGCCACTATATACAGCCCCGGCGAAAGAGAATGTTCCATCGCGGGACTCATGGCCAAGGACCCAGGGAGCGGCAAGACATGTTCTACAAACACCTGAATTCACAGGTGAATCGGCGCAACCTTCTTGTCGCCGCAGCAATGACGGTATTGGCCGGCTGTACGGTGATCCCCAAGGGCCCCGCGCCGACCACGCCTGCACCCACGCCGAGCGAGAGCGTGATTCCCGTGGATACCGAGCGACACCGCATCGCCCTGCTCGTCCCGATTTCCGGCCGCAACAGCGCTGTCGGGCAGTCGATCGCGAACGCCGCCAACATGGCGCTGCTCGACACCGGTGCGACCAACCTGCGAGTCACGACCTACGACACGGCCACCGATCCGCGCGATGCCGCGCAGCGGGCGATCGCGGATGGCAACAAGCTCATCCTCGGGCCGCTGCTGGCTGACAACATCCCCGCCATCGCCAGCGTTGCCCGCCCTGCGAAGATCCCGCTCATTTCGTTCTCGAACGACGAGGCGGCTGCATCCAGGGACGTGTTCATCATGGGCAACCTTCCGGGCCAGTCGATTGCCCGGACGGTCGAATATGCCCATGCCCACGGCATTTCGGCCTTCGCCGCGCTGGTCCCGCGCGGTGAATACGGCGACCGGGCCAGCGACGCGCTGCTCTCGTCCGTCCGCAGCAGCGGCGGCGCCGTGATCGCGATGGAACCTTACGACCGCACTGCGGCCTCGATCAGCGCGGCCGCCACCCGGATGAAGGCAAAGACCGGCTACGGCGCGCTGCTCATCGCCGATGGCGGCAGCCTCTCGGCCAAAGCGGCGACCGCGTTCCGCACTGGCGACGGCAATGCCAACGTGCGCCTGCTCGGCACCGAGCTGTGGGGCGGCGAGCACGAGCTGGCAGCCACGCCGGCCCTCGCGGGTGCATGGTTCTCCACCGTTTCGGATCAGCGCTTCGGCCAGTTTTCCAAGAGCTACCGCTCGCGCTTCGGCGGGCAGCCATTCCGGATCGCAACGCTCGGCTACGATGCCGTCCTGCTGACGCTACGCGTCGCGCGCGACTGGAAACCGGGCAAGACCTTCCCGACCGCGCAGATGCTGGAAAGCGGCGGCTTCCTTGGCCTCGACGGTCCGTTCCGCTTTACCCGCGGCGGCATCGTCGAACGCTCGCTGGAAGTGCGCGAGGTGGAGCGCGGTTCGATCAAGGTCGTCAGCCCGGCGCCGACCAAGTTCGACAACTAGGCCGGCAGACGCATGGGCTGAGGATAAGCGTGAGGCCGCGCTTGATCGCGGATTCACGCGGGGCGTATAGTCCGCGCCATGTCCGATGACCTGTTCGAAAAGCTCCCGTCCGCCGGTGGGGAATCCTACGATGGTTCCGCGATCGAAGTGCTGGAAGGGCTCGAACCCGTTCGGCGTCGCCCCGGCATGTACATCGGTGGTACCGACGAGCGCGCACTGCACCACCTCGCCGCCGAGGTCCTGGACAATGCGATGGACGAGGCGGTCGCCGGCCACGCCAACCGCATCGAGGTTACGCTCGAAGAGGAACCGGGCACGGCCGGGCGGCTGACGATCGTCGACAACGGGCGCGGCATCCCGGTCGACGAACACCCGAAGTATCCGGGCAAGTCCGCACTCGAAGTGATCCTTTCGACGCTGCACTCGGGCGGCAAGTTCTCGGGCAAGGCCTATGCGACATCGGGCGGCCTGCACGGCGTCGGCATCTCGGTGGTCAACGCGCTTTCGGTGAAGACCCGCGTCGAAGTCGCCCGCAACAAGGAACTCTACGCGCAGGAGTTCTCGCGCGGCGTCACGCTGGGCCCGATCCAGAAAGTGGGCGCGGCACCGAACCGGCGCGGCACTTCGGTCACCTTCACGCCCGACAGCGAAATCTTCGGCGACCAGAAGTTCAAGCCTGCCCGACTGTTCAAGCTGGTACGCTCGAAAGCCTATCTTTTCGCCGGCGTCGAAATCCGCTGGAAATGCGCCCCCTCGCTGGCGAGCGACGACGTTCCCGCCGAAGCCACCTTCCAGTTCCCGGGCGGTCTTGCCGATCACCTCGCCGAGCAGATCGGCAGCCGCGAATGCGTGACCAGCCAGTTCTTCGCCGGATCGCAGGAATTTCCGGCCGGTGAAGACGGTTCGGAACAGGGCCGCGTCGAGTGGGCCATTGCCTGGCCGCTCTATTCGGACGGTTCGTACTCCTGGTACTGCAACACCATCCCGACGCCCGATGGCGGCACGCATGAACAGGGCCTGCGCGCCGCGCTGACCAAGGGCATTCGGGCCTTTGCCGATCTGGTCGGCCAGAAGAAGGCCAAGGACATCACGCCCGACGACGTGGTGACCGGCAGCGAGGTCATGCTCTCGGTCTTCATCCGCGATCCGCAGTTCCAGAGCCAGACCAAGGACCGCCTCACCAGCCCCGAGGCCGCGCGCCTGGTCGAAAACGCGGTGCGCGACCACTTCGACCACTTCCTCACCGACAACCTCGATCGCGGCAAGGCGCTGCTGGGCGCGGTGATGGAGCGCATGGACGACCGTCTGCGGCGCAAGGCCGAACGTGACGTCAAGCGCAAGACCGCCACCAACGCCAAGAAGCTGCGCCTGCCGGGCAAGCTCACCGACTGTTCGGGCGAGGGCGACGGCGAAACCGAGCTGTTCATCGTCGAAGGCGATAGCGCCGGTGGTTCCGCAAAGCAGGCACGCGACCGCAAGACGCAGGCGATCCTGCCGATTCGCGGCAAGATTCTCAACGTCGCCAGCGCTACGGCCGACAAGATCCGCGCCAACGCGGAAATCGCCGACCTCGGTCTCGCGCTCGGCTGCGGGTCGCGCAAGGACTGCAACCCCGACAACCTGCGCTACGACCGGATCATCATCATGACCGATGCGGACGTCGACGGCGCCCACATCGCCACGCTGCTGATGACGTTCTTCTTCCAGGAAATGCCGGACATCGTGCGGCGCGGGCATCTCTATCTCGCACAGCCGCCACTCTACCGCCTGACGGCCGGATCGACATCGGCCTATGCCCGCGACGATGCCCACCGCGCGGAGCTGGAAGTCACGCAGTTCAAGGGCAAGAAAGTCGAAGTCGGCCGCTTCAAGGGCTTGGGCGAGATGAACCCGCAGCAGTTGCGCGAAACGACGATGGCCCCTGCCTCGCGCTCGCTGATCCGTATCACGCTGCCGCCCGAATACGAAGACCGTGCCGCCGTGAAGGACCTCGTCGATCGCCTCATGGGCCGCAACCCGGAGCACCGTTTCCAGTTCATCCAGAACCGGGCCGGAGAGATCGATCCCGAACTGATCGATGCCTGATCGATGCCGGTCATGCGAGACTGACAAGGAAACAGCGCGCGGCGCATTGAATCCGACAGCAAGCTGACAGCCCCGTACGCTTTCCTTCCGCCGCCACGTCCGCATGCGCTAACTGCAGGATTGCCATGACAATGACCGATCACCGCCACCTGCAAATCGACCGCCTCCTTGCCATCATGGCGCGCCTGCGCGACCCGCAGGACGGATGCGAATGGGACCGCGCGCAGAATTTCGCGACCATTGCGCCCTACACCATCGAGGAAGCCTACGAAGTCGCCGACGCTATCGAACGCGAGGATCTCGATTCGCTGCGCGACGAACTGGGCGACCTGCTGCTGCAGGTCGTGTTCCACGCACGCATGGCAGAGGAACTCGGGCGCTTTGACTTTGCCGACGTCGTCGCATCGATTTCCGACAAGCTGGAGGCCCGCCATCCGCACATTTTCGGGGACGATGCCAGCGGCGATGCCCAGACCGAACGCTGGGAAAAGCTCAAGGCCCGCGAACGCGCCGCCAAGGGCGCGAAGAGCGCGATCGACGGCGTGGCGTTGTCGCTGCCGGCACTGATGCGTGCCGAGAAGCTGCAGAAGCGTGCCGCGCGTGTCGGGTTCGACTGGCCCGATCCGTCCGGCGCCGCGGAAAAAGTGCGCGAGGAAATGGTCGAACTCGAGGAAGCCAGTGCTGCGGACAAGGTGGAGGAAGCGGGCGATCTGCTGTTCGCCGCCGTCAACCTCGTTCGCCTGAACGGCATTGCTCCCGAAGATGCGCTACGCGCCGCGAACGCCAAGTTCGAACGGCGCTTTCGCGCCATGGAAGTGCTCGCCTCGTGCGACGGCAGGGACTTTGCCGCGCTCCCGCTCGACGATCAGGAAAGCTACTGGCAGGCGGTCAAGGCATCAGAGCGCGTTGAAACGGCCTAACTCGCGCTCGGTAAGGCGGACCTGCAAGCGAAGCTCGGGGCCTTCTGGCCCCTCACCCGCCGCCTCTTCGGAAACGACGTCGCCACGCGCGTGAAGAAACGCGATGCGCTGGCCATCGGCGGCCGGCAGCACGAAGCTGTAGAGCTTCGATCCGACCGTGAGTTTCGCCCCGACGACGTCCAGCAGATGCTCGCATCCCATCCCGGTCAGCGCCGACAGCGGGACAACGGTTTCCCCCTCGCGCTGCTCTGCCGCCTTGCGCAGCTCCTCGGCATGGGCGGGACCGAGCAGGTCCCACTTGTTCCAGACTTCGATGATCGGAATCGCGAGCCGTTCGCCCTCGTCCTCATCCTCCTGCCCGGTCAGAACACCGAGATCGGCCAGTACATCGAGCACCTGCCGCTTCTGCGCCTCGGTGTCGGGATTGGCGATGTCGCGCACATGGACGATGACATCGGCAGCGGTCACTTCTTCCAGCGTCGCGCGGAACGCTGCGACCAGCTGCGTCGGCAGATCGGAGATGAAGCCCACCGTGTCGGAAAGGATCGCCTTTTCCACGCCGGGAAGGCGGATCGCGCGCATGGTCGGATCGAGCGTGGCAAACAGCAGGTCCTGCGCCATCACTTCAGCGCCAGTAAGGCGATTGAAAAGCGTTGATTTTCCTGCGTTTGTATAACCGACCAGCGCGATCACGGGCCAGGGCGCCTTCTCGCGCCGTTCGCGGTGAAGCCCGCGCGTACGCCGTACTTGCTCCAGTTCGCGGCGGATCTTGGCCATGCGGTCGCGGATCATCCGGCGGTCGGCCTCGATCTGCGTCTCGCCCGGACCGCCAAGGAAGCCGAAACCACCGCGCTGGCGTTCGAGGTGAGTCCAGCTGCGCACAAGGCGTCCGGCCTGATAGTCGAGGTGCGCGAGTTCGACCTGCAGGCGGCCTTCCGCGGTCGCGGCACGCTCACCGAAGATTTCGAGGATCAGGCCGGTCCGGTCGATGACCTTGCGCCCCAGCTTCTCTTCCAGGTTGCGCTGCTGGATCGCCGAAAGCGAGCCGTCGACGATGACAAGCTCGGCCTCGTTCAGTTCGCAGGCAACCAAGATGTTCTGAATCTGACCTTCGCCGAAAAGCGTGCCGGCCCGCGGCTCGCGGATCGGTATCGCGATGGCGTCTGCCACCACCAGACCGATTGCCAAGGCAAGACCCTTCGCCTCTTCGAGGCGTGCGTCGGGATCAAGGTCCCCTCTCCCGCGCATGTTCGGATAGACGACGAGGGCACGCGCACCGCGCGTGACCTCGCCCTTCGGTTCTTCGCTCAATTCAGTTCCGCTTCGACTCAGTCGGCTTCTTCATGCGCCTGCAGGTCGACCGGAGTCACGGGCTGAATCGTCGAAACCGCGTGCTTGTAGGCAAGCTGCACGTAGCCTTCGCGTTCGAGCAGCATACAGAACAAGTCGTAAGCGGCCACGCGACCCTGCAGCATGACGCCGTTGATGAGGAACATCGTCACCTGCACGCCGGCATTGCGGATGCTGGAGAGGAAGACGTCCTGAAGCAGGCGCGTCTTCTTGGTATTCTCCGAACCGTTCGCGAACTGACGCGCGTCGACGGGGGTCGATGGCATGATCGTGGAGATCGCGTGCTTGTACACCAGCTGCGACTGACCATCCCGGCGAAGGAGAATCGAGAAATTGTCGAACCAGGTGACAATGCCCTGAAGCTTCACGCCCTTGACCAGGAACATCGTGACCGGGGTCTTGTTCTTGCGCAGGAGATTGAGGAACTGATCCTGAAGATTCTGTCCCTTACCCGCAGAGCTACCTGCGCTGACGGGAGGAGCTTCCGGCTCAGGCGCCGCCGGCGGCGTGGGTTTCGGTCGCGCTGACAGCGTTCGACCAGCCATGTCATTCTCCTTCTTCTTGTTGGCGGCCGTAATTGCGGTCCGCGATCTGGCCGCGGGCTTTTCCCGATGACCGTTCTCGAATCGAGAATCTATCCATTTGCTGCACTGCGGTAAACACGAGAATTCAGGCGCTGATATTGCAATCGTTTTACACCTGCGCTTCGCCGTCCTCGTTTTCGCGCCGCTCGGACATGCCCAGAAGCTTGAGCTTGCGGTGCAAGGCCGAGCGTTCCATGCCGATGAAAGCGGCAGTCTTGGAAATGTTGCCCGAAAAACGCCGGATCTGCACGCGCAGGTATTCGCGCTCGAAACTTTCGCGCGCCTCGCGCAAAGGCGCGCTCATCATCACCGAAACGCTGGCGTCGTTGCCGCTCTGGCTGTTGAAGATCTCGGGCGGGAGCATGTCCGCCTCGATCCGGCCCAGCTTCTCGCGCGGGGCCATGATCACCGTGCGTTCCACCACGTTGCGCAACTGGCGGACATTGCCGGGCCATTCATAGGCCTGCAGCGCGGTCATCGCCTCGTTGCTGACCTGTGGCGGCGGGACGCCCTGCTCGTTGGCGTAGCGCGCGAAGAAATGGTCGACGAGCGCGGGAATGTCATCGCGCCGGTCGCGCAGGGCGGGAATGGAAACCGGCACCACATTGAGCCGATAGAACAGGTCCTCGCGGAAGCGCCGTTCGGCGATTTCCTTCTCCAGATCGCGTGAAGTCGACGAGACCACGCGCACGTCGACGCGGATCTGGCGCGAGCCCCCCACGCGCACGAAAGCCTGATCGGTAAGCACGCGCAGGATACGCGCCTGCGTGGACAACGGCATGTCGGCCACTTCGTCGAAGTAGAGCGTACCGCCGTCGGCCATTTCCAGCAGGCCAGGCCGCACCAGCGCCCCTTCCGCCTCTTCGCCGAACAGCTCCTGCTCGAAGCGTTCGGGCGTGATACGGGCCGAATTGACACTGACGAAGGCATTGCCGGCACGCGGGCTCCAGGCATGGAGCAGTCGCGCGGCGACTTCCTTGCCCGATCCCGCGGGACCGGAGATGAGCAGCCTGCTGCCGGTATTGGCGACGCGCTTGAGCGTGGCGCGCACGTGATTGATCAGCCCGCTCGATCCGGTAAACTCCTCGCCGGACGGGAAGTCCTGCCTGAGTTGCGCATTCTCGCGCCGCAGCCGCTCGGTCTCGGTGGCGCGGTCGACGAGATGAAGCAGCTTTTCCGCTTCGAAGGGCTTTTCGATGAAGTCCACCGCCCCCCGGCTGATGGCCGCGACCGCGGTATCGATATTCCCGTGCCCGGAAAAGATGATCACCGGCAGTTCCGGTTCGCGTGCCTTGATCGCGTCCAGCACTTCCAGCCCGTCCATCGGGCTGCCGTGGAGCCACACGTCCAGCAGCACCAGCGATGGCCTGCGCTCGTCGATGGCCCGCAGCGCCGCTTCGCTGTCTCCGGCGGTGCGGCACTCATAGCCTTCGTCGCTCAGGACCCCGGCGACCAGTTCGCGAATGTCGCGTTCGTCGTCTACGATCAGGATTTCGAGTGCCATGGGAGTGTCTTCTTCGTCAGGGGGGAGAGGGGGAAGCGGAGGATAGCGGTCATCATTCGGCCGCTTCCGGTTTGCGGCCGAGGCCGAGAGGATCGCGGGCGAAACGCATCGTCACGGTAGTGCCGCCGCCCTGCGCAGGCATGAACGTCATCTCCCCGCCGTGTTCCTCTACGATCTTGTTGACGATGGCGAGGCCCAGGCCCGTGCCCTTCTCCCGCGTCGTCACGTATGGTTCGATGATGCGCTCGCGGTCCTGCGACAGGCCGATGCCGTTGTCGGTGATGCGCACCAGGATCGAATCGTCGGCACCTACGAGTTCCACGCTCACGGCGCCGTGATAATCGTCGCCCGCGTCCTTGCCCTTGCTCTCGATGGCTTCGACCGCGTTCTTGAGCACGTTGGTCATGGCCTGGCCGAACTGGTGGCGGTCGCACTCGATCGCGGTGATGTCGGTGTCGGCGGAGAAGCTGAAAGCGATCTCGGGCCGCGCCACTTCCTGCAGGAACAGGGCCTGGCGCGTCAGCGCGACCGGGTCCTCTACGCGGAATACCGGCTTGGGCAGGCGGGCGAAGGAAGAGAACTCGTCGACCATCTTCCGAAGATCGCCGACCTGGCGGATGATGGTACGGGTCAGATCCTCGAACAGCTCGGGATTGTCGGTGATCTGCTTGCGGTAACGGCGGCTGAGACGCTCGGTCGCAAGCTGGATCGGCGTCAGCGGATTCTTGATTTCGTGCGCGATACGCCGCGCGACGTCGGACCAGGCGGCGGTGCGCTGATCGAGAAGCTGGCGGGTAATGTCCTCGAAGGTGATGACATGGCCGGTCGCGTCGCGGCTCGTCTTGACCGCCAGCGTGAGCAGTTCGCCACCCCGGTTGTGCTGCACGAGTCCCGTCGACGTGCCCTGCTCCACCAGCGCCGCGATCGGCGGGGCGAGATCGGCGATGGTGAGGTCCTCGGGAAGCTCGCTGTTGCTATCGGTCAGCAGCTTTTGCGCAGTACTGTTCATCAGCAGGATGCGGCCATGTTCGTCGAGCGAGATAATGCCCGAGGTAACCGATTCGAGCACGGCCTCGATGAACAGGCGACGCTCGTGAAGCTGGCGGTTGGCGCCGAGGAGCGCCTGGGTCTGTTTGTCGATCTGCGCCGTCATGCGGTTGAAGGCGCGGTTGAGCAACCCGATCTCATCCGCGCCGGTACGCCCTTCGAGCCGCATGGCATAATTGCCCGCCCCCACGCGCCGGGCGGCATCGACGAGTTCATAGAGCGGCTTCACCTGCCGGTCGGCAAAGCGCAGCGCGAACCAGACCGAAAAGCCGACGAGCACCAGCGAGGCGACGAACAACGCGACATTGAAGCGCAACTGATACACGCGCGCACGGCTGGTCAGCACTTCGTAGGCCTGCACGATGTTCTCGGCACTCTGCCCCTGACTGAGAGAAAGCAGGTCGTTACTGCGGGCGACCAGCAGATAGATCCCGGATGACCGCTCGATCGGGGCGGCGGCGACGATGCGGTCGTTGCGCGACGTAACGTCGTAAGGCGCGCCCTTGTCCAGATGTTCGAGAACGTCCTTGCCGATACGGTTGTTCTCGGACTTGCCGTCCGGATCGACGATGATCGGCGTTCGTTGATTACCGTCGGAATCGATCTGGATAATCGCGGCCACGCTCAGGTTCCGGCGCAGCACCTGATCGGCGAGGAACGCCTGAAACTCCTGGCTGGCGACCGGATATTCGCCCAGCCAGGTGCGCGAATCCTCCGCCATGGCGACCGATTCATACCCCACGTCGCGCAAGGTCTGCTCATAGTACCCGCGGGCCAGCTTGTTGGCATTTTCCAGCAGCCCGCGCGAGCTGTCGGAAAACCAGAACTCCACACCCGACTGGAACAGCCACGATGCGAACACCACCACGAGCAGGGTCGGGATGGCCGAGATCAGCGAGAAGATGAACACCAGGCGCACATGCATGCGTCCGGTCCCGCCAATGTTCTCCGCCGCGCGGCGCAACGCGAAACGGCGACCCAGCAGAACGAGGATCGCAAGAGCCGGCACGAGGGTACCGATCAACAGCGTCGCCGTGAGGTCGGAAGGCAGCAGTTCACCCTTCCCGCCGCTGCTGCTGAGCGCATACCATGTGGTCGCCGTCATGATCAGGAAGGCGACGACGGACAGCACTTCCATGACGGCAAAGAAGTTAGCCCTCCGCGCCGCGACCTGCATGCGGCGCCACCAGCGCGGCCAACCGCGCTTCCGGGTCAAAACTTCAATCATCGTTGCCATGTTACAACAGCGCTGTTGCCGACTTGCAAGAGCGATTCCACGAAATCATCGACATCATCGACGAGCGAATTCCTCAGGGTCGAGTTCGAGTTCGCTGAGGCGCTTGCGCAAGGTATTGCGATTGATGCCCAGTGCCTGGGCTGCGCGCAACTGGTTGCCCCCGGTCTCCTTCAGAACTTCGGCGAACAGAGGACGTTCGAACGCTGCAAGGGCGTTCTCGTAAATCGTGCCGCTGGCAGGCCGTTCGGCGGACAGCCAGTGCGACACGGCGCCGGCGATGTCTCCCGCATCCACCTGGGCGGCGCCCGCCGTTCCGACGGGCTCCTGCGCGAGGAGCGGCAGGACGCTGTCGACGTCGATCACGTCCTCGCGGGCCAGCAGCGCCATGCGATACACGAAGTTCTTGAGCTCGCGCACGTTGCCCCGCCAGAGCTGGCGTCCCAGCAGCGCGGCCGCCTCGTGCGTGAGCTGGCGGCGCGGCAGGCCCTCGTTCGCGGCGTGCTGGAGGAAGTGGCGCGCCAGAACCTCGATGTCGTCGCTGCGGTCGCGCAAGGGCGGCATGTGGATCGGCACGACATTGAGCCGGTAGTACAGGTCTTCGCGGAAACGGCCGGCGGCGATCTCGGGCTCGAGGTCCTTGTTGGTGGCGGCGATGATGCGCGTGTCGAGCTTGATTTCCTCACGCCCGCCGACGCGGCGCACCGTCCCCGACTGCAGCGCGCGCAGAAGACGGGTCTGCGCCTGCATCGGCATGTCGCCGATCTCGTCGAGAAACAGGGTTCCGCCCGCCGCCTGCTCGAACTTGCCGACATGCCGCGCGACCGCGCCGGTGAAGGCACCCTTCTCGTGGCCGAACAGTTCGCTCTCGATCAGCTCGGCGGGAATGGCGGCAGTGTTGACGGCGATGAAAGGCCCTTCCCTCCGGTTGCCAAGCTGGTGGATTGCCTCGGCTACCAGCTCCTTGCCGGTGCCCGATTCGCCCAGGATCAGCACGGTCAGGTCGTTGCGCAAGACGCGCGTGATCATGCGGAAGACCGATTGCATGGCCGGACTGCGCCCGACCAGCGGCAAGCCGTCGCCCAATGGTTCGTCGCCCCGCCCGGCGGTGCCCTGCGCCGCCCCCACGGCCTGGCGCAGCGTGCGGGCAAGTTCATCGATGTCGAAAGGCTTGGGAAAATACTCGAAGGCGCCGGTGTCGGTCGCGCGCACGGCGGTATCGAGCGTGTTCTGCGCCGACAGGATGATGATCGGCATGGCCGGGTGAAGCGCCCTCACCCTGTCGATCGTCTCGATTCCATCGCCATCCGGCAACATCACATCGGTGACCAGCGCCTGGAAGCAACGCTCGTTGAGCAGCCGGTCGCGATCGGCAATCGTCTGGCAATGCTCCACCGAAAAACCCTCGTCCTCCAGCGCGGCGGTGATGACGATGGCGATGGACATGTCGTCTTCGACAAGCAGAACGCTCATGGTGTCAGCTTCCTCCTCAGCTCCCTTCTGCTCATTTCACGCGCGAGCGGCAGGTGGACGCGAAAGTGCGTCAGCCCCGTTGCATCATCGCGCTCGTGCGTGATGCGGCCGTTCATGTCGCGCACGAGCTTGCGCACCAGCGGCAGTCCCAGCCCCTGGCCCGATTTCTTGGACGTGACGAACGGCTCGAAGATGTGATCGCGCATGGCCAGATCGACACCGGGACCATTGTCGCTGACGCGCAACTCGACGGGCAGGCGCAGGGGCGCACCGGAATCGGTCGTGTGCAGCTGCAGGCCGCTGGCGAAACGCGTACGGATCGTCACGCGCGGTTCCTCTGCCTCCTGGCTCGCCTCGATCGCGTTGGACAGCAGGTTTATGATCACCTGCACCAGACCGTCGGGACTGCCCAGGATCGGCGGCAGCGAGGGGTCGAACTCCTCGATGATACGGTAGCGGCGTCCTTCGCCGTTTTCGTCCTCGCCGCTGGCAGCCTTGATCACGTCGATCGCCCGGCGCGCGGATTCGTGCAGGTTGCAGGGTTCGACCGGCGGCGCCGTGCGTCCGCTCAGCTTCTGCATCCGCTCGATCAGCCCTGCGATGCGGTCGACTTCCGACGTAATCAGATCGGTCAGGGCCTTGTCCCGCTCATCGACCTTGCGGGCGAGAAGCTGGGCCGCGCCGCGAATGCCGGCCAGCGGGTTCTTGATCTCGTGGGCCATGATCTCCGGACCGCGCAGTACCGCGGTATCCGCGCCGCCGGAATCATCGCCCAGCGCGTCCGTGGCACTGTTGTCGTGAATGGTCAGAATCTGCCAGCCCGTCGTATCGGCCACCGGCGCAATATTGATATCGATGCGCCGCAAGCCCTTGCCCTTGAGCGTGACCATGACTTCGCGCGCCGATACCGGCGTTTCGTAATCGTTGAGCCGCTCAAGCAAGCGCTGGTCGGGAAACGTCAGCACATCACCCAGACGACTGCCCACGAGGCGGCGCAGCGATTGACCGAAGAATTGCTCAGCGGCCGGGTTGACGGAAGCGATCAGCTGTCCTGGCTCCAGCAGCACGACGGCGTGCGGAAGGCTGGCAAGCAGCCGGTTGGATTCCGGAAGGGCTGATCGGATCGCGAGGCTCATGCCGCCCGAAGCTGTCCACCGGTGGACCGGTAGGGCGCATAGAACTCGGCCAGCGCGCGCAGGACTTCGCCGCCGTCGTCCATGAAATTCACGCGGTTGCGGAACTCGGCCGATCCCCTGATACCCTTGACGTACCAGCCCAGATGCTTGCGGGCCATCTTCACCCCGGTTTCGTGGCCATAATGCGAAAGCATGGCTTCGTAATGCTCGCGGATGATTTCGTACTGCTCACCGAAGTCCGGCTCGGCCATCAGCCCGCCGCTACGCCACCAGCGCATGACCTGTGCGAGGATCCACGGCTTGCCGTAGGCGCCGCGCCCGATCATCAGGCCATCCGCGCCGGATTGCTCAAGCGCCCTGGCGGCATCGTCTATGCCGCAGATGTCACCGTTGACGATGACCGGAATCGAGACTGCATCCTTGACCTTGCGGACAAAGCCCCAGTCGGCCTCGCCCTTGTACATCTGGTTGCGGGTGCGGCCATGGACGGTGATCATGCGCGCGCCCAGATCCTCAGCGATGCGGGCGAGTTCGGGGGCGTTGAGACTGTCGTGGCACCAGCCCATGCGCATCTTGACGGTGACCGGCACTTTCACGGCCTTGACCGTCGCCTCGATCAGCCTTGTCGCCAGCGGGACATCGCGCATCAGCGCCGAGCCGGCATCGCCGTTGACGACCTTGCGCACCGGGCAGCCCATGTTGATGTCGATGATGGCAGCGCCCCGATCCTCGACGAGCTTCGCCGCCTCCGCCATCTGCTCGGGCTCGCAGCCAACGAGCTGCATCGAAACCGGATCCTCGATCTGGTCCCACATCGCCTTTTGAAGCGACACGCGTGTTTCGCGGATCGCGGCCGGGCTGGCGATCATCTCGGTCACGTTGAGACCCGAGCCGAAACCGCGCACCATCTTGCGAAATGGCAGGTCCGAAACCCCCGTCATCGGCGCGAGCACGACCGGACAGTCGATCGTCACGGGACCGACATGGATGGGCTTCAACGCCGGGGGTACGGGCAATTCGGTCATATCTTGTGCAGCACTGCCTAAAAAACAGGCAGCGCATAGTGGATTGCCCTCGCTCCGGCAAGCGATTACCGGCGGGAGCAATGACGCGTATCGTATCAGAACAGGCGCAGGACGGGCTCGGCTTGTCGACCGTCGCCGCCGTGGTCGTCGCGGCTGGCCAGGGTCTGCGGGCGGGACAGCCTCTGCCCAAGCAGTTTGCGACATGGCGTGGTAAACCGGTGGTCAGGCATTCGGTCGAGGCTTTCGCCAGCGCCGGCATCTCACCGATACTGGTGGTCATCCCGGACGGCGCGGAAGCCCTGGCAGGCGAAGCCCTGCGCGACATTCCCGGCGTACAGTTCACCGTCGGTGGCGAGACAAGGCAGGAATCGGTCCGGTTGGGCCTGGAACTGCTGGCGGGTACGGCACCGGATCTGGTTCTCATTCATGATGCCGCACGGCCCATCGTCCCGCCCGCGGTCATCGAAAGTCTGCTGGCGACGCTGCGCCATTACCGGGGCGCGATCCCTGTCCTGCCCGTGGTGGACAGCCTCGCGCACGTCGATCGCGACGATCGGGGCGACGTCATGGGTGCCAAGGCCCAGCGCGAGGACCTGCGGCGGGTACAGACCCCGCAGGCATTTCATTTCACCGATATTCTGGCGGCCCATCGCGAATGGGCCGGCGCCGCGACCGCCGGCGACGATGCCCAGGTCGCGCAGGCCTGGGGCATGGACGTGGCCATGACCGAAGGAGACGAGGCCCTGCACAAGCTGACTTTCGCGTCCGACTTCGCAGCCCCCCTTCCCGCTGTCCGCGTCGGGACAGGCTACGATGTCCACCGGTTGTCCGAAGGTGAGGAGCTGTGGCTGTGCGGCGTGAAGATCGCGCACACCCATGGCCTGGCGGGACACAGCGATGCCGATGTGGCCATCCATGCGCTGGTCGATGCCCTGCTCGGCGCCATCGGCGCGGGCGATATCGGGCAACACTTTCCACCCAGCGATCCGCAGTGGAAGGGCGCCGCCTCGCACCAGTTCCTGTCCCATGCCGGGACACTGGTCCGTGAAGCCGGCTATGCGCTTGGCAATGCCGATGTGACCATCGTATGCGAGGCGCCGAAGATCGGCCCCCATCGCGAAGCCATGCGCAACAGGCTTGCAGAGATTCTCGACGTTGACATCGCGGCAATCAGTGTGAAGGCAACGACCACCGAGAAACTGGGCTTCACCGGTCGCCGCGAAGGAATTGCCGCACAGGCAGCCGTGAGCCTCATCAGGACCTAGCATCATGCGCAAGAAGGGATTCGCCCGTGCCATCGCTCTCGTGCTCACCTTCGCTCCCGGCGTGGCGGCTGCCGCGCAGCCGGTCTGCCTGACGCATGCCGAGGCGACCTCGCTGCTGACCTATGCCCTGCCCCAGGCCATCAACGGCACGGCCGCCCGCTGCGCGCAGGTGCTTCCCGCCAATGCCTTCCTGCGACGACACGGTGGCGAACTGGCCGCACGCTATGCCGGGCAGAAGGACAAGTACTGGCCGCAGGCCAAGCCGGCCTTTCTGAAAACGCTCGGCCCGGATGGCGATGTTTCCGCGAACACGGTGCGCAACCTGCCCGACGACCGCATGCGTCAGATCGTGGACATTTTCGTCGAAGGGCTTGTTTCGCAGCAGATCGCCCTCAAGTCCTGCAACAAGCTGGACCTCGCGATAGACCTGCTGTCGCCGCTACCGCCCGAGAACACCGCCGGCCTGATCGCACTGACCATGGAAGTCGCGAGCAACGCCGAGCCGAAGATGGGCAAGTTCGCCCTGTGCAAGGATTGATCCCCAAAGGACAGACATGGCCAAGACGTTGCTTTTCCCCCAGGACCTGGTCGAACTCGCCGAGCGGGTGATTGCCGAGAACACGGCCGCGGGCCGCAAGGTTGCGCTGGCCGAAAGCTGCACCGGCGGCCTCGTGTGCGCGGCGCTGACCGAGATTCCCGGATCGTCCGCCGTGCTCGACCGCGGATTCGTGACCTATTCCAACGAGGCCAAACAGGAGCTGCTCGGCGTCCAGTCCGACATTCTCGAAGCCTTCGGGGCGGTTTCTCCCGCCACGGCCTGGGCCATGGCGCAAGGTGCCCTGAAGAACAGCAATGCCGATGTGGCCGTTGCTGTCAGCGGCATTGCCGGGCCGGACGGGGGAACCGAAATGAAGCCTGTCGGCACCGTCGTCTTCGCACTCGCGATCCGCGGCGACGAGGAAGTGAACGCCGAACAGAAGCTGATCGATGGCGCCAATCGCGCGGAAATCCGGCATCAGGCAGCGCTGTTCGCGCTTGAGATGTTGCTTCTGGGCGAAGGTTGAATCGCTTGTTTTCAATGCCCTAAAGAGATTGAGTTACATTTTGTAACTGAAATTACTAAACGTAACTCAAGTGCAGTCGCAAGCCCCGCCCGCAGTTACAAAGAGAAACCATCATTCGTTTCAAAAAGTAACTTCAGCGAAATCACGGCGTCTGGGGAGCGCCATAAAGCTCTGCCGCCCGGATCTCGAACGCCGCTACCATCTTGCGGAAAGCCTTGTCGAAGTATTGTCCGGCTAGCTTTTCGAACAGCGCGTTGCGGAACGAGAAGCGCACGTCGAATTCCACGTCGCAGGATGTCTCGTCCACCGGGTGGAAGGTCCAGCGATTGTCGAGGTCGCGCATCGGCCCATCGACGTAATGGACCCGGATCTCGTCGGGACGGCGCTTCTCGACGCGCGACGTGAACTTCTCGCGCAGCGCCTTGAAGCCGACCAGCATGTCGGCAACCATTTCGCTGCCATCGTCCGACTTGACCCGTGTTGCCACCACCCAGGGCAGGAATTCCTGGTAGCGGCCAACATCGGCAACGAGGTCGAACATCTGCTCGGCGCTGTACGGCAAGCGGTGGACTTCATGGATTCCGGGCATGTTCAGGCCTTTTGCGCGATCACGCAGGCACCCGTCTGTACACCGGTGGACATCAGCGCTGTCCCCGCGCCAGCCTGGCTTCGCGCGCGGCGCGCATTTCCGCGAAATCCTCGCCGGCGTGATAGCTCGAACGCGTCAGGGGCGTGGAGGCCACCTGCAGGAAGCCCTTGGCGCGCGCAATCGCCCCGTAGGCGTCGAACGCCTGCGGCGTCACGAATTCCTTGACCTCGGTGTGCTTCGGCGTGGGTCGCAGGTACTGTCCCATGGTCAGGAAATCGATGTCGGCACAGCGCATGTCGTCCATCACCTGATGGACTTCGAGCCGTTCCTCGCCCAGCCCCAGCATGATGCCCGACTTGGTGAAGATCGAGGGATCGTGCCGCTTCACTTCCTCAAGCAACCGCAGCGAGGCGTAATAGCGCGCGCCGGGGCGGATCGTCGGGTACAGCCGGGGCACCGTCTCGAGGTTGTGATTGTAGACGTCGGGGCGGGCCGCAACGATCGCCTCGATCGCGGCCTGCATCTTGCCGCGGAAGTCGGGCGTGAGAATCTCGATCGTGGTCGAAGGCGTGGTGCGACGCAGTTCCTCGATCACCTTGACGAACTGGCTGGCGCCACCGTCGGGCAGATCGTCGCGATCGACCGAGGTGATGACGATGTGCTCCAGCCCCATCTTCGCTGCTGCTTCGGCAACGTGGGCGGGCTCTTCCGCGTCGACACGGCCGGGCATGCCGGTCTTGACGTTGCAAAAAGCGCAGGCGCGAGTGCAGGTATCGCCAAGGATCATCACCGTCGCGTGCTTCTTGGTCCAGCACTCGCCGATGTTCGGACAGGCTGCCTCCTCGCAAACGGTGTTCAGCTTGAGATCGCGCATCAGCTTGCGCGTCTCGCCATAGCCCTTGGTGGTCGGTGCCTTCACCCGGATCCAGTCGGGCTTGCGCTGTCTTTCCGGATTGGGAGCCGGGTTCGGTGCAGTCGAAAGATCGTTCATGGGGCCCAGATAGTCATATGCTCGCGCCCTTGCCAGAGCGAATATCCCGAGTAAGGCAATCTCGAATATCCAAGGAGCTCCCCAATGCCCCCATCCGAGACCGAATCCAGCAACAACGCCCTCGGCAATCTCCTTGATGGCTACCGCCGTTTTCGTGACACCGGCTGGACTCCGCACCGCGAACGCTGGGCCCGCCTGCGCGAAGGCCAGCAACCGGAGGTAATGATCATCGCCTGTTCCGACAGCCGCGTCGATCCGACCCAGATCTTCGACGTCGACCCGGGAGAGATCTTCGTCGTGCGCAATGTCGCCGCGCTGGTACCTCCGTTCGAGACGACACCCGGCCACCACGGCGTCTCGGCCGCGCTGGAATTCGCCGTGCAGGTGCTTCAGGTGAAAGAGATCGTGGTCATGGGCCACGGCATGTGCGGCGGCTGCAAGGCGGCCCTGACCCAGGAGCTGCATGGCACCGAACCCGGCGAAGGCGGGTTCATCGCCGACTGGATCGCCCTGCTCGACGAAGCGCGCGAACCTGTCGCAGCGAAATTCGGCACCAAGGGACGCCCCGCCGAGCGTCAAATGGAACAGGCCGCGGTCAAGGTCAGCCTCGACAACCTGATGACTTTCCCCTGCATCCGCCGGAAAGTGCGCGATGGCGATCTGCGCCTGCGCGGCGCGTTCTTCGCGATCGCGGACGGCGTCCTCCACCTGATGGACGACAAGACCGGAACCTTCGATCCGGTGACCTGAGGACAGAGCCGCTGTCCACCGTCGGACAAGCCCTGTCCCGGCAGGTCAAACAAAAAGGGCGACGGGATGTCCCGCCGCCCTTTTTCACGTTCGCCTGACGGCGACCGCGATCAGTTCGCCGGCGCCGCGGCAGCCACCGGGGCGGCCTTGCTCTGGACATAGCCGGTCCACATCTGCGCAACCGGAATGCGCGAGCCCTTCACTTTCGCGAAGTTGGCTTCGGCTTCGGTGTACTTGCCCTGCAACGCCTGAGCCATGGCCAGACGCAGGGTCGCCTTGTCTACATCGACACCCGGCATGCCGAGCGCCTTGGCGTAGAATGTCTCCGCCTGGGCAGGCTGATCGTAGCTGAGGAACACGTCGCCGGCACCGACCACGACGCCGACCTTGGCGCCCGCCTTGTTGGCATCGCTGGCAACGGAGGGAAGCGAAGCCTTGTCCTGCGCGACGCGCGACGAGGTGTTCGTCTTGTCGGCCTCGATCTCCCTCTCGGTGAGAACGCCCTTGGCAAGGCCGTCGTTGATGATCTTCAGCGCTTCGCCCGGATAGGCGCGCGGATCGACGTCTTCGAGGTAGGTGAAATAGTCCGCCTTCTCGGTCATCGACTTGGTCAGGTACTTCAGGCGCATCAGGTCGATGTCCTGCTCACGCGGCAGGGCCGCGATCTGTCCCACGACCGAGATCGCCACACCCCAGGCCGCCGGATAGTACCGACCCAGCAGGGATGCATACTTGGCCGAGGGACCAACCTGCTTGGCACTGTAGGTCTGCTGCAGGGCATTGCGCAGCGTGGTTTCGCTGGGCGCCGTGCCGCTGGCCTGCGCCGCCGCGATTTCCTCGTCCGCCATCTGGAGAACGGCTTCGGTATTGCCGCTGCGCTTGTAGGCATCGACCAGGATCATATCGAGCTGGTTATTCGGATCCTGATAGCCGACTGCCTTGGCCGCCCTGAGATACTTGGCCGCATTGGCCCAGTCCTTGAGCTGATACGCGGTCACGCCCGAATCGAAATTGATCGCCCCAACCGACTCCGGCGACAGCTTGCCGCTCTCGAGCATCAACAGGTTGCCCTTCTGCTTGAAGGCGAGATCCTTGGCGAGAATGCCATAGTTGCGCATGAACGAACCCAGCGCGTGCTTGTCGTCGGGCGTCGTCGCGGCCGGCACGGCGGCCTCGAAGGCGGCCTTGCCGTCACCGCCAAGCGCGGCGTCGATCTCTGCCTGGGCCGCCGCATATTCGTTCGGACCGGCGCCGGCGGGAAGCTTCTTCGTGGCGTCCGTCATTGCCTTTTCGATAGGCGCGGCAGCCTTGCGGAACTCATCCGAGAATTGGGGAGCAGCCGCCTTTTCCTTCTTCTTGGCCATAGCCGGCGGAGCCACCGCAACGGCCAGCCCGCTCGACAGAGCAATTGCAAGAGCAATACGGGAACCCAGGAACTTACGAGCCATCAACGGCAACTCCTCTCAAGTCGGACGACTCCCTAACCCGAAAGAGGGAGTCCAAAAAACGGTTCGGCGCGGTTAGTGGCGGTCAAACAGCCTTTTTGCAACCTCGGGCTCGGGATAGTTTCATGCCACTGAACGCTGATTGAATGCAATTCGGCTCAGCCATTAAGGTTCCGCATCGCGCCGTGCCCCCGCAGATTTTCGCCAGCGACCCATATGTGTGGAAAACGCGCGGCGTTTCAGCCCTGTCGATGCGCTTCAGGTGGCATTCCCATGGCGCTTGTCCTAGGGCGGTTCACCGACCTTTTCTTACAACAATCAGCGATAGAACCGCGTGAGCGACGAAACCAACAACAACGAGCACACCGGCCCAGAAGGCGAGTACGCCCGCGTCGACATCGTCGACGAGATGAAGACGAGCTACCTCGATTACGCGATGAGCGTGATCGTGTCCCGCGCACTCCCCGATGTGCGCGACGGCCTCAAGCCCGTTCACCGCCGCATTCTCTTTGCCAGCCAGGAAGGCGGCTTCGTCGCCGGACGGCCTTACCGCAAGTCGGCGAAGATCGTCGGCGACGTCATGGGTAACTACCACCCGCATGGTGACGCCGCGATCTACGATGCCCTGGCGCGCATGACGCAGGACTGGTCGATGCGACTGCCGCTGGTCGATGGCCAGGGCAACTTCGGCTCGATGGACCCCGACCCGCCAGCCTCGATGCGTTACACCGAGGCGCGCCTGGCCAAGGTCGCCAATTCGCTGCTGGACGATCTCGACAAGGATACCGTCGATTTCGTCGACAACTACGATGGCTCGCGTTCGGAACCTTCGGTCCTACCGGCCCGCTATCCGAACCTGCTGGTCAATGGCGCGGGCGGCATCGCCGTCGGCATGGCCACGAACATTCCGCCACACAACCTGGGCGAAGTGATCGACGGCTGCTTCGCGATGATGGAAAATCCGGGGATCACCTCGGAGGAACTGTTCGAGATCATTCCGGGGCCGGACTTCCCGACCGCCCCGCTGATCCTCGGCTCCAGCGGCGCGCGCTCGGCCTATACGACCGGACGCGGCTCGATTGTGCAGCGCTGCCGCCACGAGATCGAGGAAGGCCGGGGCGATCGCCGCTCGATCGTGCTGACCTCGATCCCCTTCCAGGTCGGCAAGTCCGGCCTTGTCGAGAAGATCGCCGAAGCCGCCAAGGACAAGCGGATCGAGGGCGTCTCGGACATCCGCGATGAATCCAACCGCGAAGGCGTGCGCGTGGTCATCGACCTCAAACGCGATGCCTCGCCCGAAGTCGTGCTCAACCAGCTCTGGCGCAACACGCCCGCGCAATCGAACTTCGCCGCCAACATGCTGGCGATCCGGGGCGGCCGGCCGGAAATCATGGCGCTGAGGGACATCATCCAGTCCTTCATCCAGTTCCGCGAGCAGGTCATCACCCGCCGCACCAAGTTCGAACTGAACAAGGCGCGTGACCGGGCGCATATCTTGCTCGGCCTCGTCGTTGCGGTGTCGAACCTCGACGAAGTCGTGGCGATGATCCGCGGCTCGTCAAATCCCGCCGATGCCCGCGCCAAGCTGCTGGGCAAGGAATGGCCGATTGGCGAAATCGCGCCCTATATCCGTCTGGTCGAGGCGATCGAGCCGACCGCCGAGGAATCGGGCGGTGTCTACCGGTTGTCCGAAGCGCAGGTGAAGGCCATCCTCGACCTGCGCCTGCACCGTCTGACCGCGCTCGGCCGCGACGAGATCGGCGACGAGCTCAAGGAACTGGCGATCGCCATCGAGGAATACCTCGCGATCCTGGCCGACCGCGTGAAGCTCTACGCCGTCATGCGCGAAGAACTGCAGGCGGTCCGCGATGCCTATGCGACGCCGCGTGTCTCCGAGATCACCGCAGCCTTCGACGGGATCGAGGACGAAGACCTGATCGAGCGCGAGGACATGGTGGTGACCGTCACCATGGACGGCTACATCAAGCGCACCGCCCTCTCCACCTTCCGCGCGCAGGCCCGTGGCGGCAAGGGCCGCGCCGGCATGGCGACGAAGGAAGAGGATGCCGTGACGACGATGTTCGTCACCTCCACGCACAATCCGGTGCTGTTCTTCTCGACCGCCGGCAAGGTCTATCGTCTCAAGGTCTACAAGCTGCCCGAAGGCGGCCCGACCACGCGCGGCCGCCCGATCGTCAACCTCCTGCCCGCGCTGGACAAGGACGAGACGATCCAGACCGTGCTCGCGCTGCCCGAGGACGAGGCCGAGTGGAGTTCGCTGTCGGTCGTGTTCGCCACGGCCAAGGGCAATGTGCGCCGCAACGCCATGGACGCCTTCGCCAACATCCCGTCCAACGGCAAATTCGCGATGAAGTTCGACGAAGGGTCCGACGACAGGCTGATCGGCGTGGCTCTTCTGGAAGCGACCGACGACGTGCTTCTGGCGAGCCGCCAGGGCAAGGCGATCCGCTTCGCCGGTGACGACGTGCGCGAATTCACCAGTCGCACTTCCACCGGCGTGCGCGGTATGAACCTGAAGGCCAATGACAAAGGCGAAATGGACGAGGTCATCTCGCTTTCGATCCTGCACCGCGTTGGCACCACGGCGGAAGAGCGCGAGGCCTACCTCAAGTTCGCGCCATGGAAGGGTGAGAAGGAAGGCGAGCCTTCGCTCACCCCCGAACGCATGGCCGAACTGGTCGAACGCGAGCAGTTCATCCTCACCGTCTGCGCCAACGGCTATGGCAAAATGTCCTCGGCTTACGAGTACCGCCGCACCGGCCGCGGCGGCCAGGGCATCACCAATATCGACAACATCGGCCGCAACGGCCCGGTTGTCGCCAGCTTCCCGGCCACGCAGGCCGAGCAGCTCATGCTCGTCACCGATCAGGCCAAGCTGATCCGTCTGCCGCTCGAAACGCTGCGCGTGATCGGTCGCGGTTCGGCCGGCGTGCGCCTGTTCAACGTCTCCGAGGGCGAACACGTGGTGAGCGCCGTTCGCCTCGACGAAGAGGCGGAAGCGGAAGAGGCCGAAGGTGCCGAATCCGAGGCTCCGGCCGCAGAGACGCCAGAAGCGCCCGAGGCACCCGAAGGTGAAGCGTGAGCGCTGACGAGACCGTCGCCTACAAGATCCTGACCGGCGAGCAACTCCAGCAGTTGCTCGCCGCCGGGATTTTCACCGGCGCTCCGGTGGACCTTGCTGACGGCTACATCCACTTGTCCACCGCAGGACAAGTTCAAGGGACACTGGACAAGCACTTTGCGGGACAGGACGATCTGCATATCGCGGTCGTCGATCTGACCGTGCTGGGCGATGCCGTGAAATGGGAAGTGTCACGCGGCGGGGCCCTGTTCCCGCATGTCTATGCCGACCTGCCGCTGACGGCGGTGCCGGCCCATGCACCGGTGGAGCGCAACGCTGACGGGCAGGTCATTCTCCCCCACCCTTGACAGCCTCCCGCAAGGATCAGCGCTTGCCGATCGCTGCGTAGGCCTGCTCCAGCACCACATCGCGTGATTCGCCGATCGGCTGCGGCGCAAGCGCTATGTCCGGCTGAACGCCGTGGACCGTCTCGTCGCCATTGGGACGGACGATATAGCTCTTGGGATAGGCAACCTGCACCTTGCTGTGCGGCAGCGAGAAGTGCTCGACCGATCCATAGGTGGTTGCAAGGTCGGCGGTCGCCTCCCCCAGCGGCGTCGCGAAGCCGTAGTCCTTGAGAATGGCGGCCACGGAAACGGCGTTGCTGTAGCTCTGCCGGTCGATCAGCGCCCAGACCTTCCCGTCGAAACGACCTTCCTCGACAGGTTCAACGAAGGGCAGTTCGAAGTCGTAGCGAGTGCCGTTGGGAGTGGACGCCTCCTTTTCCACCATCGCCGCCAGCAACGTGCCCTGCTCATACGTCCCTTTTGCGTAACGCGCTTTCGTGGCGGCGCTGGCGCGAAGGCTGAAGCGCGAGGCAAACCGGAACGGGCGGTAGGCGAAGCGGGCGATCATGGGATCGGAAAAGCTGTTGTCGCCGCCGGGATTGCCGCGCAAGTCTATCAGGAGGTCCTTTACCCCGGCCGCCTCGAATGTCGCGAATGCCTTGTCGAGAAAGGCCACGAACGGCGCCGGTTCGTACCCTGCCGAATCCTCGGCCTTCTCGCCCGGAAGGTTGGAGAAGGGCCCCGGACGCAGATAGCCGATGCCGTCGTCGATACGGAATTCGCGGCTCCCGAAATCGGTAGCAAGCCTGGGCACTGGCCGACTTTTGCGCAGCGTCCCGATTTCGGAGAACGCGATTGCGCGAATCTCATGGGTGACCTCTTGCCCATCGGGACGGACCGCGCGCACCTCAAGGGACGTGTGACCGGGAAACAGCAGGGCAAGGTAGATCGGAAAACCCTTGACCAGTTGTGCGTGCAGCAGATCGTCCGTGTCCGCGGAAACGAAGTTCCGAAGTTGCGCGTCGATGCTTGCCATGTCCTGTCCATCAAACGCCAGCAATCGGGATCCGGGCGGGAGGGTGTCGGTTGCGTCGGGCCAGTTTGCGAGCACCGCCTTTCCATCGCGATAGACGACGTCCAGCGGGAAGACCGGCTCTCCTGCGCGCACGGCGTCCAGGGCATCGATCAACGGCGCCTCGGTATGCGCATGGGCGATACGCCCGAAGGCCAGCAGTTTCTGGAACAGGAGATGGGCCTGCGGCTTTTTCATCGGCCCTGTAATCTCATGGCGAAGCTGTTCGAAATGCTGCTCGTAGGCCACCTTCGTTACCCGGGCATAAGGATCGTACTGGGCCTCCCCCAACGTTCTGTAGAGCATGTCCAGATCTTCGCGCACGTCCCGAGCAGAATAGCTGTCAGGCGGCGTGGCCGGTTCCGGGTGCGATACTTGCGTTCCGGCACACGACGGCAACAGCAAGAGCAGCGCAGCCATGCCCACGGTTCGACGCTTGAGATGCCCGATCATGCCTTCCTCCCCGTCTTTCGCCGCCCTTCTTTGTCAACTTGGCCTCGACGGAACAAGTGACAAGCCGCTAAGGCGCCGCACCATGACATACGACGTCCACATCATCGGCGGCGGGCTGGCCGGCAGCGAAGCCGCATGGCAGCTTGCGCGCCGGGGCTTCAAGGTGCGCCTCTCGGAAATGCGCGGCACCGGAGAGCGCAGCCCTGCCCACCAGACCGATGGCCTTGCTGAACTGGTCTGCTCGAATTCCTTCCGTTCCGACGATGACGAGAAGAACGCCGTCGGCCTGCTCCATCACGAAATGCGCCAGTGCGATTCGTTGATCATGGCGGCTGCCGCCAAGGCGCAGGTGCCCGCCGGATCGGCCCTCGCCGTAGACCGCGACGTGTTTTCCGCAGAGGTCGAGGCCCGACTCTCCGAGCTGCCCAACCTCACCATCGTGCGCGAGCGGATCGATACGCTGCCCGAGAGCGGCCTGACCATCGTCGCAACAGGCCCGCTCACGGCCGAGGCCTTGGCCGGATCGATCGGCCAGGCAACGGGTGCGGACAGCCTGGCGTTCTTCGATGCCATCGCGCCGATCGTCTATCGCGAGACGATCGACATGGACGTGTGCTGGATGGCCTCGCGCTGGGATAAAGGTGAGACCAAGGACTACATCAACTGCCCAATGAACAAGGAGCAGTACCTAGCCTTTCACCGGGGCCTGATCGAAGGCGAGAAGACCGCGTTCAAGGAGTGGGAAGCCAGCACGCCCTATTTCGACGGCTGCATGCCCATCGAGGTCATGGCCGAACGCGGCCTCGATACACTGCGCTTCGGGCCGATGAAGCCGGTCGGACTGGACAATCCGCACTGGGCGACGCCCGAACACCCCAACGGCCGCTGGCCCTATGCGGTGGTGCAGCTGCGACAGGACAACAAGCTCGGCACGCTGTGGAACATGGTCGGCTTCCAGACCAAGCTCAAGCACGCCGAGCAGGTCCGCCTGTTCCGCACCATTCCGGGGCTGGAAAAGGCTGAATTCGCCCGCCTCGGCGGCCTGCACCGCAACACGTTCCTCAACTCCCCGGTCCTGCTCGATCGCCAGATGCGTCTCAAGAGCGCGTCGCACGTGCGCTTCGCCGGCCAGATCACGGGCTGCGAGGGCTATGTCGAAAGCTCTGCGGTCGGCCTGATGACGGGCCTGATGACCGCCGCTGAACTCGCGGGCCGCGAATGGCAGGCGCCGCCCCGGACAACGGCCATGGGCGCCCTGCTCTCGCACATCACCGGCGATGCCGAGGCCGAAAGCTATCAGCCGATGAACGTGAACTTCGGCCTATTCCCGCCGCTGCACGACGTGAAGAAGAAGCAGCGCAAGGAAGCCTATACCGCGCGCGCGAAAGAGGACATCGTGCCGTGGATCAACGGGCTGGCACCCGCAGCCTGATCAGCAACTGCACCTGGGCTTCGGCCCGGTGCGCGGCGGAGCGGTGCGACCGAACTCCTCCGGCGTAAGCCAGTCGTCGTGATTGACGTCAGCATGCTCGAACTTGTCGACTGTCGTCACCGCCCATTCCTCGAACGTCAGGAGGTTGTTGCCGTCCTGGTCGAGCTTGCGGAAGGCCGCAGTGCGGGTGGAGAGCATCTCGTTCCGGGTAATCCTTCCGTCGCTATCCCGATCGTAGCGACCGAAGCGGCGCTGTTCGCGCGTGAGGTCGGTGGCTTCGGGGGGCGTCGGGCCAACCACGTCATCGATGGCGGCGCTCGGCAAATCCTCCGGATCAAAGGACGCAAGCCCGTCGGGCGGTGGCGCTCCCGCTTCCACCTGAGCCCGACCCTGGAGCCAGAATAGGGCAATTGCGAACAGCGCGAGAACGGCGAGGCCTCCGAGCAGGAAGCGATTCATACGGGTCCCCCTTGCGCGCACCAGAATAGGGCGCGCAGCGGGTAGCTGAAATTACATATCCTTCATCGGCATCCGGCCGTATCAGAAACCCAGCAGGCCGAGCCGCAAGGCCTTGAGCATGGCCGCGGGCGAAATGGCTGCGGCGTCAGCCCCCTTCTCCATCCGGCGGTGAGCCAGCCCGTGAAGCACCAGCAACGGTCGCAACTGGCGCGATACGCGCATGGAACCCGCGCCTCGGGCTGCTGCGAGCGACGCGGCTGTCGTGCGTTCCTGTTCGTTGGCAAGCCGCATGGAAAGGTCGGCAAGCCCCCATTGATGCCCCAGGCGATAGGCAGCCTCCGCCTCGCCTTTCCGGCCCAAGGCATGGGCCAGCGCGGCGAAGGCCTCCGCGCGTCCCTGCGCCATGACCTGAAGTGCGTCGGCCGACAGCGGCGCAGGTCCGGTCAGCGCTTCCCATCCGTCGACGAGCGCGGTCAGCGCCTTGTGCCGGCCGTTCCAGCTGCGCAAGGCAGCCAGAAGAGGTTCGCCTTCCGGCCATTCATCCTGATCGCGCCCAAGCGATTCTCGCCACCACGACAATCGCAGCTGCGCAAGCATGGGCTCGCGCGAGTGCCGCAGCAAACCGGCGAGCCGGGCATCGAGCGAAAGCAGCGCAAGCGTCGGCACGCGCGCGGGCCCAGGCGCATAGGCCAGCGCCAGTCGCGAAACGGCAGGCAGGACCTCGATCAGCCCCTCGAACTGCGAGGACGGCGACCGGGCGTCTGCGGATTGTCGGTTGTCAGGCACGCGGCTTTCCTAGGCGTGAATTCCCGGCAGGTACATGCCTGCCGGGACACGCGTCAGCTCCAGAGCCATGCCGGAAGGACCGACCCTTCCGGCAATTTCCGGGATCAGCGGTAGCAGACCTTCTTGACCGCTTCGATCACGCGCGCCGCATCGATCAGTGCAGCCTTTTCGAGATTGGCGGCATAAGGCAGCGGAACGTCCTCGTTGCATACGCGCACGACCGGGGCGTCGAGGTTGTCGAACCCCTCCTCCATGCAGATCGCGGAGATTTCCGACGCGATCGAGCAGATCGGAAAGCCCTCTTCCGCGACAACGAGGCGGTTGGTCTTGGCCAGGCTTTCGAGCACCGCCTGCTTGTCGAGCGGACGCAGCGTGCGCAGGTCCAGCACTTCGGCATCGATGCCCTCGCCCGCCAGCGTCTCCGCCGCTTCGAGCGCAATGCCGACGCCGATCGAGTAGGACACGATGGTCACGTCCTTGCCCTCGCGCATCACGCGCGCCTTGCCGATCGGCAGGATATGGTCATCCAGCTCGGGTAGTTCGAAGCTACGGCCATAGACCAGCTCGTTCTCGAGGAAGACCACCGGGTCCTCGCAGCGGATCGCCGCCTTGAGCAGGCCCTTGGCATCCGACGCGTCGTAAGGCGCGATCACCACCAGCCCCGGCACATGGGCGTACCACGGACCGTAGTTTTGCGAGTGCTGCGCGCCTACGCGCGAGGCCGCGCCGTTGGGGCCGCGGAACACGACCGGACAGCGCATCTGGCCGCCCGACATGTAGTTGGTCTTGGCCGCCGAGTTGATGATGTGGTCGATCGCCTGCATGGCGAAGTTGAACGTCATGAACTCGACGATCGGGCGCAGGCCGCCCATGGCGGCGCCGGTACCAATGCCGGCAAAGCCGTATTCGGTGATCGGCGTGTCGATCACGCGCTTGTCGCCGAACTCCTCGAGCAGGCCTTGCGTGACCTTATAGGCGCCCTGGTACTGAGCCACTTCCTCGCCCATCACGAAGACGCGTTCATCGCGGCGCATTTCCTCGGCCATGGCATCGCGCAAGGCCTCGCGCACGGTCGAGGTCTTCATGTTGGTGCCGTGGGGAATTTCGGGATCCTTGCGGGCCAGCGCCGGAGCAGGCGCTTCCGCCCTGGCAGCAGGCTTTGCAGCGGAGGCAGGAGCCGGAGCCGCCTCGGCCTTCGGCGCGGGAGCGGCGACGCTGGAAGCATCCTCGCCCTCGCCGGCCAGAACGGCAATGACCGTGCCGACCTTCACACCTTCGGTGCCTTCGGGCACGACGATCTTGCCGACAGTGCCTTCATCGACGGCTTCGAATTCCATCGTCGCCTTGTCGGTCTCGATCTCGGCCAGGATGTCGCCGGAGGAAACCTCGTCGCCTTCCTTAACCAGCCACTTGGCAAGCTTGCCCTCTTCCATCGTCGGCGAGAGCGCGGGCATCTTGAGTTCGATCGCCATCAGTAACGCTCCACCAGTACGTCGGTATAGAGCTCGGCCATTTCGGGCTCGGGCGAGCTTTCAGCGAAGTCCGCCGCTTCGGCGACCTGCGCGCGCACGCGCTTGTCCACGTCCTTGAGGCTCGCCTCGCTCACGCCCATTTCCATCAGTTCCGTCTTCGCATGTTCAATCGGATCGCGCTTCTCGCGCACGCCCTGCACTTCCTCGCGGCTGCGGTACTTGGCCGGGTCCGACATCGAGTGGCCGCGATAACGATAGGTGCTGAGTTCCATGAGCACGGGACCGTTGCCGGCGCGCACATGGTCGATGGCGATCTGCCCGGCCTTGTGCACTTCGAGCACGTCCATGCCGTCGACCTGCATGCCGGGAATGCGGAACGCGGTACCGCGACGATAGAAATGCGTTTCCGCCGAACCGCGCGTCACGGCCGTGCCCATCGCGTACTGGTTGTTCTCCACCACGAACACGATCGGCAGCTTCCACAGCGCGGCCATGTTGAAGGCTTCGTAGACCTGACCCTGGTTAGCCGCGCCGTCACCGAAGTAGGCAAGCGTCACGCCGCCGTCCTCGTTGTACTTGTGCGCGAAAGCCAGCCCCGCGCCGAGCGGAACCTGTGCTCCGACGATGCCGTGGCCGCCGTAGAACTTGTGGTCGACGCTGAACATGTGCATCGAGCCGCCCTTGCCCTTCGAGATACCCGAATGGCGGCCGGTCAGCTCGGCCATGATGACCTTGGGATCGATGCCGTAAGCCAGCATGTGGCCGTGGTCGCGATAGCCGGTGATGACGGAATCGACACCGCCCTTCAGCGCCGACTGCAAACCCACCGCGACGGCTTCCTGCCCGATGTAGAGGTGACAAAAACCGCCGATCAGCCCCAGGCCGTAAAGCTGGCCCGCCTTTTCCTCAAAGCGTCGGATAAGCAGCATCTGCTCGTAGAAATGCAGAAGCTCCTCCTTGCTGGCCTTGTAGCGGCGATCCGCCGCATGGGCCTGCTGGAGGCTGCGCAGGGCGAAATCTTCGTCCTCTGCAGGAGTAGCGGCAGCGTTTGCGCCGCTCTTTGCGTCACTTTGGGCTTTGGGCAACGGGTGCTCCCCATCGTTGGTGCGATCGTTTCAAGCGCGATATAGCAACGCACGAGGAAAGAGAAAGCTGCGTGCAGGAAAATTACGCACCGCACACAAAAAATATTATGCCCCCGCAACGCCGACGCGCCTACCTCAGGGCAGCAGCATCACCATTTCATCAGACCGCGCGACATTGAGGTTGCTGCGCAGCAACTCGCCCGCCAGATCCGGATCAGCCTTGCGCGGATCGAGCAATTCGACGCGGTTCCTGAGATGGTTGCGCTCGCCCTGGAGTTCGACAAGCTTGGCCCGGCGCTGTTCCAGCAGGTGCTGGTTTTCGCCCCATGCGATCAGACCGCTGGGACCAGCAACGACATAGAGCGCCATCAGCAGCAGTACAGCAAGCGCCATACCCTGAACGAGTCGTTCCTTAGCGATGCCGGGCTCTTGCCGCATGGTCCTCATGAACTCGATAGAATCACAAGTGATTCGGCGATGCAAGCCTATTTTCTAACGCCCTGCTCCACCCGAAACCATGGGCACACCCCTCGGTCCGGCGCGCCAATGGCACGAATAGTGTTGATAACCCTGAACGGCACGACCGAAGTCCTGCTCCCGGCCTAGCGCGCCTCTTCGTCCTGCGGAGCGTTTCCGATCGCCTTGTTGAGCGCGACAAAGCGCATCCGCAAACGCCCCTCGTTATCGGCCAGATCACGCATGGCCTGCAGGTGCGCACGTTTCGCGTCGATGACCGGAAGGTAGTTGAGCGCGCCTGCCTTATAGCGCGCCTCGACGAGTTCCAGCGCGCTGGCGGTGTTTTGCACTCTCGCCGTCAGCCGCTGGTTCTGCTGCCGTTCGGAGGTGTAGCCGCTCAGGGCGTCGTCGATTTCCTGCCATGCCTTGAGCACGGTCTGCTGGTACCCGACGGCAGCCTCGCGGGCCTGCAGCTTGCGCAGCTTCACGACGGTACGGCGACGCCCACCGTCGAACAGCGGCAGGTCGAGGCTGGGACCGATCGACCATGACCGGCTGGCCCAGTCGAACAGGTTGTCGCGCTGGTAGGATTCCAGATTGAACCCGCCGCCCAGACGAATACTGGGATAGAGGTCCGCAGTGGCGATCCCGATCCCTGCCGTCGCGGCGTGCAACTGCGCCAGAGACGCGCGCACGTCGGGGCGGCCGAGCGCGACACGGGAAGGCATGCCAAGCGACAGATCGGGCAACCCGGAATGGACCGTAGCGCCGCCTGCGCGCAATTCGTCATTCAGCTCACCCGGGTGCTTGCCGAGCAGCACGGCGATCCGGTTGATCTGGAGCGCCTCGCCGGCCTTGAGCGCGGGCAGTGCGCCACGCATGGCATTGAGCGTGGCGCTTTCGCGTTCGAGGTCGACATGATTGTCCAGACCGCCGTCCACGCGCGCGGTCACGAGCCTGACACGGTCCTGCAGCAGGGCGATGTCGTCCTGCGAGATCGCGATCTGGTGCTGCGTCGTGCGCAGGTCGAAGTAGGCGCGCGCGACCTCGCTGGCAACGCTGAGGCGTGTCAGGTCGAGCAGTGCCTGCTGCTGTGTTGCCCCTGCTCCGGCCTGCTCGATCGTGCGGCGCACCTTGCCCCACAGATCCAGTTCCCATCCCGCATCGAAACCGCCGCGATAAAGCGTGTAGGGCTGGGCCAGGAACTTGGCGAGCGCATCGCGATCGGAACCGATAGCATCGAACAACCGGGTAGAAGCGCCATATTCGCTCAGTCGGTTGCGGGCCACGCCCGCCGAAACATTGACCTGCGGCAGGCCGGCAGCGCCCGCCCCCTCCAGCTGAACGCGCGCCTGGGCATAATGCAGCGCGGCCGTTTCGATGTCGGGGCTGGCGGCGAGCGCGTCCTTTTCGAGCCGGTCGAGCACGGGGTCGCCGAAAAGCGTCCACCAGTCCTGCGGCATCGCGCCGTCGGTCGCTGCCTCGGACACCAGCGAGGGATCCGCGCTGCGCCAGCTGGTCCAGTCGTCGGGGGCCGCCGGTTGCGGAGCGACGAAGTCGGGACCGACCGTGCACCCCGTCAGAGGAACAAGGGCGAAACCGAAGGCAATGGTCGCAATGGTGCGCACGGACGTCATGACATGGTATCCATTTTCATCGGGCCACCCTCATCATGCCAGCCGATTGCGGAACAGCCATGCGGCAAGCGGCATCGTGACGCTCGCCACCACGAGGAGCGGCAGGAAATCATGCGCGATGTCGCCCAGCCCCGCGCCCTCGAGATAGATCCGGCGCACGAGGTCGACACCGAAGCGCAGCGGGTTTGCATAAGTCGCGATCTGAAGAACCTCGGGCATGTTGCGCACCGGCGTTATCAGCCCGGATAGCAAGGCCAGCGGCAGGATGATGAAGAACGTGTAGAGCATCGCCTGCTGCATGTTCAACGCCAGCGCCGAAATCGACATCCCGATCCCCACCGATGCGCTGGTGAAGCCCAGGAGCCCGAGATAGAGCAGCCACACCGAACCTTCCATCGGGATATGGAACCAGAACCGCGTAATCATCAGGATTATCGTCGATTGCGTCAGCCCGACCAGCACGGACGGCACTGCTTTGCCGACAAGGATCTGCAGCGGCGTCAGGGGCGTGACCAACAACTGGTCGAACGTGCCCTGCTCCCGCTCCCTCGCGACCGAAAGCGCCGCAAGCAGAAGCGTCTGCAGCATGCTGAGCGTCGCGATCATGGCCGGCAGGATCTGCCAGCGGGAATCGAGATTGGGATTGAACCAGGCGCGGCGTTCCACCACGACCGGTGCGGCCGCACCGCGCTCCCTGTTGTAGGCCGCGATCACGGTGTTGACATAACCCGCCGCTGCGCCCGCCGTCGTCGAATTGCGGCCATCGAAAATGACCTGCACTTTCGCTTCCCGACCGGCGGAAAGGTCCGACGCGAAATCGGCCGGGAAACTCACCGCCATCAGGGCCCTCCCGTCCCTGATGACTGGCGCGATCTGCTGCGATGTCGTGAGAGTCGCCTCTCTCTCGAAAATCCCCGTGCCATCGAGCCGCGCGAGAAATTCGGTCGAGGCGGCACTGTGGCTCTGGTCGAACACGGCATAAGGCACGTGCTTGAGATCGAACGTCGCGGCATAACCGAAAAGCAGCGACTGGACCAAGGCAGGGCCGATCAGGATCACCCTGTTCGCAGGGTCCTTGAGCAGCGCAATGACCTCCTTGCGGCACAGCGAGAAGATCTTGGCCAGAGTATCGATGATAGCTTCCATCGGCCTAGTCCAACCGCTTGCGTATGGTCCGCCAGGTCAGCATGAGCAGCACCAGCGAATAGCCGAACATGATCGCGCAGCTTTGCAGCACCATCGGCCAATTGGTTCCGGCGAGGAACAGCGTCTTGATCACGCCCATGAAATGCGTGGCCGGCACGATCTGGCTGGCAACCCATACGGCCAGCGGCACGTTGCGCAGATCGAACACGAAGCCCGACAACATCAGTGCCGGCATGAAACTGGTCAGCAAGGCCATCTGGCTCGCCGCAAACTGGTTGCGCGTGACCCCGGAGATGAACAGGCCCATCAGCAGCGACACGACGAGATAGGCAATCGACGTCACCAGAATCGCCAGCAAGGAGCCGCGGATCGGCACCTGGAACAGGATACGGGCGGTCAGGACGCACACCGCGAGGTCTATCAGCCCCACCACCAGATAGGGCGCCAGCTTCGCGAGTATCAGTTCGAGCGGGCGCACCGGCGTGACGAACAGCGCCTCCAGCGTCCCGCGTTCCCATTCGCGCGCGATCAGCATCGAGGTAAGGAAGGCTCCGACCAGTGTCATAATCAGGACCACGAGGCCGGGAACCAGATACCAGGTGCTGATCCCTGCTTCGTTGAACCACGTGCGCTGCACCAGCGTGACGCTACCGGGGCCGGCAGCGCCATCTGTTCCCCGGTCGAGGCGGCGAAGCATAACCGTGCCGATCGCCCCATTGATATAGGCCTGAAGCGTGGTCGAAGTCGTCGAATCCACGCCATTGAGAATGAGCTGGACCTTCGCCTCACCGCGCATCTGGCTTCGCGCGAAATCGACAGGCACCCGCACGATTGCATCGACCCGGCCCGCACGAAGCAAGGCCTCGGCCTGTTTCATGGATTCGGTCCGTACCGGCACGAGGTATCGCGAACCTTCGATCCCCGAGACCACCTCGCGCGCTACGGACGAATTGTCCTCCAGAACCAGCGCGATCGGCGCATTCTTGACGTCGAACGACAGGCCGTAGCCGAACAGCAGGATCAGCACGACCGGCAGGAAGAAACCAACCATCAGGTTGCTGCGGTCGCGCAGCATCTGGCGGTTCTCCTTGCGGATCAGGGCGATCAGGCGCGTCAGGAACGGCGAAAGGGTCACGCGGCTTCCTGCCCCTCACGCTCCGCCGCGCGGGCCTGTTCAACGATGGCGATGAAGGCCTCGTTCATGTGCCCGGCCCTGAGGCCCGAACGCTCGCGCACTTCGCGCGGCGTGCCCAGCGCCAGCAGGTGCCCGGCATCCTGGATCGCAATGCGATCGCAGTATTCCGCTTCCTCCATGAAGTGCGTCGTCACCACGATGGTGACCCCCGACTGAGAAAGCGACGTGATGGTCCGCCAGAAAGCGCGGCGAGCGAGCGGGTCGATGCCGCTGGTGGGCTCGTCCAGAAACAGGATTTCGGGTTCGTGCAGCAGTCCCGCCGCCATGGCCAGACGCTGCTTGTACCCCAAGGGCAGGTTGCCGCTCTGTGCATCGGGATCGAGATCGAACTGGCGAATGATCTCGCGAACACGATCACGCCTGCGGCTGCCGCGCAGACCGTAGGCACCGCCGAAGAAGTCCAGGTTCTCGTAGACGCTGATGTTCGAATAGAGCGAGAATTTTTGCGCAACATAGCCGATGCGTGCACGGGCCGCCGCTCGCGCCTTGCGCAAGTTGACGCCGGCGACCTGCAGTTCGCCGCTGGTCGCGGGCAGCAGTCCGCACAGCATGCGGAACGTCGTGGTCTTGCCCGCTCCATTGGGGCCCAGCAGCCCGAATATCTCGCCCCGCCGGACATCGAAGCTGGTATTCGCGACAGCCGTGAAATCACCGAACCGACGCACCAGATCGCGCACCAGGATCACCGGCCCGTTACCGTTCCCGTTCGATGGCGGTGCCACCGTTCCGGCGGCCAGCGGTGTGATCGCACTGCCCTGCACCGCCTCGTCGTGCTGGCGGAGCAGCAGCATGAAGGCGTCCTCAAGCTCTTCCTCGCGCGGCTCGGGGGCACAATCGTGCAGCAATTGCGCGAAGCCGGCTTCATCGCAGTCGGGCCGGCGGATGAAACGCACCTGTCCGCCGCTCGGGACCGCATCGACGACAAGGTCGGGCGCATCGATCAGCCGCGCCTGAAGATCGCGCGCGGGAACCCCGGCGTCAGGCGTCACCACGTAGGTCAGCCCCTGCGCCCGTTTCGTGAGTTCGGCCGGCGTGCCTTCAGCCAGCTTCATCCCGCGGTTGAGCACGAAGACCTGATCGCAGCGTTCCGCCTCGTCCATGTAGGCGGTGCTCACGATGACGCTGAGCCCCTCCTCCTCGATCAGTTGCTCGATGATCTGCCACAAGTCCCGCCGCGAGAGCGGATCGACGCCCACGCTGGGCTCGTCGAGCAGGAGAAGATCGGGAACGCGCACCAATGTGCAGGCAAGCCCGAGCTTCTGCTTCATCCCGCCCGACAGCTTGCCAGCGGGTCTCGTGGTGAAGCCGGCAAGATCGGTCATCGCCAGAAGGCGCGCAAAGCGCTCTTTCCGCACGTCGAGCGGCACGCCGTGCAGGTCGGCATAGAGATCGAGGTTTTCCTGGATCGACAGGTCCTCGTATAGGCCGAAGCGCTGGGGCATGTAGCTGATGCGGTTCTGCACCGATTGCGGATCGGTCCTGAGGTCCGTGTCCAGAACGCGCAAGGTACCCGTATCGGGCCGCAGCAGTCCCGCCATCATGCGCATGAGCGTGGTCTTACCCGCGCCGTCGGGCCCCACGAAAGCCGTCAGCGTGCCCGGCCGGATGGAAAGGGTAATATCATCGATCGCCGCGAACGGTTTGCCATCGGGGCCGTCGAACTTCTTGCTCAAGCCTTCGATGACAACGCTTGGCGGCGTGTCGGTCACTGCGCGGCCCCAAGCTTCAGCGTCACCGTGACCGGCTGGCCGAGCCGCAGCAGCCCTGTCTTGTCGTCCACCAGTACCCTGACTTCGTAGACGAGAGCGGTGCGCAGGTCCTCGGTCTCGACCGACTTCGGCGTGAATTCGGCAACGGAGGAGATATACCCGACCTTGCCCGGCACCGGCTTGTCGGGTGCACTGTCGGTCATCACCTGGGCATCCATGCCCGGCTTCACTCGCCCCAGGTCCGCCTCGTTCACATAGACGCGAATCCACTTGGGGCTTGTCAGCGCCAGCTCGTAGACCGGCCGCTGCGGGGATGCCATGTCGCCCACTTCCAGCAAACGCGAACGCACGACGGCGTCCTCGGGCGCGCGCAGTTCACCCTGGGCAATGCGATGGCGAATCAGCGCCACGGCCGCTTCGGAACCCTTGAGCTGGGCCTGCGCTGCCGCCACGTCTTCCGCGCGTGGCCCCTTCAAGGCGAGGGTCAGGGCCTCCTGCGCCTGCCGGGCCTGTGCTTTCGAGGCCTTGGCAATGCTCGCCGCACGGTCGATTTCCTGGCCGCTTACACCACGTCCGTCGGTCGCAGCCGCGACGTTCTTCATGCGGGTCAGATCCGCCGCCGCGCGCACCGCGTCGGCCTGGGCCGCGGCAAGGCTGTCGCGAGCCTGCTGGATTTCCTCGGGACGCGAGCCGTTCTGCATTCGCAGCACGGTCTGCCGATCCGCTGCCACCCGGGCCACGGCCTGATCGGCTTCGAGGGCAAGCGTCTGCGTGTCGAGTACGGCCAGCAGATCCCCGGCCTTGATACGATCACCTTCCTCGACCTTGAGCGCCTCGACGCGCCCACTGCCTTCGAACGCCAGCGAGACCTGCCGCACGTCGACATTGCCATGGAGGACGATGGCATTGGCGTCCTTGCCATTCTGCGACAGCCACCAGATCAGAACTGCGGCAACGAGCAGCGCCAGCGCGGCGGCACCGATCACGGATTTCTTCATCGGGACTCCCTGGCCAGGCTTCAGCAACACCTTAGCGCATCTGCTTACACCATCATGTCACTGCATTGCAGCAGATCAAAGTCAAGCGCATCACGGTTTTGCTTTTGCCCGTGTCCTGCTAGGCGCGCCAAGATGCTGACGATCCGAGATATCACCGTGCGCCTCGGTGGCCGCACTATTCTAGACGGCGCAAGTGCCACACTGCCGCAGTGCGGCAAGATCGGTTTGATCGGACGCAACGGCGCTGGGAAGTCGACGCTGGTCAAGACGATCATCGGCGAACTCGAGCCTGATGGCGGCGCGATCGCCATGCCGCGCCGGGCGCGCTTGGGCTATATCGCGCAGGAAGCGCCAAGCGGCACGCGTACGCCGTTCGAGGCCGTTCTGGAAGCGGATAGCGAGCGTACGGAACTGCTGGCCGAATCCGAAACCTGCACCGACCCCGACCGGCTGGGCGACGTGCACGAACGCCTGCTCGCCATCGACGCCTATGCCGCCCCTGCCCGCGCCGCGCGCATTCTCGTCGGCCTTGGCTTCGACGAGGACATGCAGGCGCGCCCGCTGGACAGCTTTTCAGGCGGGTGGAAAATGCGCGTGGCACTGGCGGCGTTGCTGTTTTCAGCCCCCGACGTGCTGCTGCTCGACGAGCCTTCCAACCACCTCGACCTGGAAGCGACGCTATGGCTGGAAAGCTTCCTGCAGAGCTATCCGGGAACACTGCTCGTCATCAGCCACGAGCGTGACCTGCTCAACACCGTGGTCGACCACATCCTGCACCTGCAGCACGGCAGGCTGACGCTCTATCCCGGGACCTACGACAGTTTCGAGCGTCTGCGGGCCGAACGCGCCGCACAGGCTGCCGCAGCACGCGCCAATCAGGAAGCGCAGCGCAAGAAGCTTGCGGACTACGTGGCGCGCAATTCGGCCCGCGCCTCGACGGCCAAGCAGGCACAGTCGCGCGCCAAGATGCTCGCAAAGATGCAGCCGATCGCGACGATGGTCGATGATCCGTCCATGAGCTTCGACTTCCCGAGCCCCGACGAACTGCGCCCGCCGCTGGTCACGATGGACCTTGCCGCCGTGGGCTACGCGCCCGGCGAGCCGGTGCTGCGCCGGCTCAACCTGCGCATCGATCCCGAGGACCGTCTGGCACTGCTCGGCCGCAACGGCAACGGCAAGACCACGCTGGCGCGCCTGCTGGCCCGTCAGCTCGAACCGATGGAAGGCTCGCTCAGTTACTCGCCCAAGATCCGCATCGGCTATTTCACGCAATATCAGGTAGAGGAACTGCCCGCGGATTCGACGCCGCTGGAACTGATGACCCGCGCGATGGCGGACAAGCCGCCGCTGGCGGTGCGCGGCCAGCTCGGCCGCTTCGGCTTCTCGGGAGACCGGGCCACCGCCGAGACCCGGACGCTCTCGGGCGGCGAACGTGCTCGGCTCGCCCTCGCCCTCGTGACACGCGACGCGCCGCACCTGCTCATCCTCGACGAGCCGACCAACCACCTCGACGTCGACGCCCGCGAAGCGCTGGTGCAGGCGCTCAACGCATTCGAGGGCGCGGTTATCCTGATCAGTCACGACCGGCACATGGTGGAACTGGCGGCCGACCGGCTCGTGCTCGTCGATCAGGGCACGGCGAGGAACTACGACGGATCGATGGAAGACTACATCGACTTCGTGCTCGGCCGAAACCAGCCCAAGAGCGAAGCGAAGCCAGCCACGGCCGAGGACAAACCCGCCCGCAAGGCCAGCACGATCTCCCACAACGAACTCAAGGCGCTGCGCCGCAAGGTCACCGAGGCGGAAACACGGATGTCCAGGCTGCAGCGACAGCTTGAAGCGCTCGATGCGGCGCTGGTCGATCCGGCCTCGGCGGCAGGCGAACTCAAGGGGCTCGCTATCGGTGAACTCGGCAAGCGGCACACTCGTGTCGCGGCCGAACTGGAAGAAGCCGAAATGGTCTGGCTCGAAGCGAGCGAGGCGATGGAAGCGGTGATGGGCAACTGATGACACGGCCTTGTCGCGGCGTCGTCATGGATTGAAACTACAGCCGAACCATGTCCCAGTCTCGCGACGAAAAACGCCTTCTTGCCTCGATCCACGATGTCGGGCCCGGCTCCGAACGGCAGGTCGAACAGCTCCATGCCCTGCTGTCGCGGCGGCTCGGCGGGCCGCGTTTCGCCATGCTGGTGGTGCCTGACCACTGGGGAAACCATCCGTTGAGCGCGGACCGGCCGTTCCAGTCGAAACTGCGTGCATGGTCCAATGCCGGCATCGAAATGTTCGTCCACGGATGGTTCCACCGCGATGCCGCTGAACACAGCGGGGCGGCGCGCTTCAAGGCGCAGCACATGACCGCCGGCGAAGGCGAATTTCTCGGCCTGGATCACGCCACCGCGCTCCGGCGCATGCGCGACGGCAAGGCGTTGATCGAAGACGTGATCGGACGGGAGACCGCAGGCTTCATCGCGCCCGCCTGGCTTTACGGCGACGGTGCGCGAACAGCCTTGCGGGAGGCCGGCTTTGCGCTGGCCGAAGACCACTGGCGCGTCTGGAATGCACAATCGGATGCCGTACTGGCGAAGGGGCCGGTCATCACCTGGGCGAGCCGATCACGCATGCGCACGGCATCTTCGCTGGCTTTCGCGGCGCTGGCACGGCAGGCCTTGCCGCTCACGGCCACCGTCCGAATCGCCGTCCACCCCGGCGATGTCACAAAGGATGCACTCCTCGCCAGCATCGATTCGACGCTGAAGCGCTTTGCCAGAACGCACCGCCCCTCGGCCTACGCCGATATTCAATGACTTAACGCCACTATGGCGTTTTGGAGACGGAACCACGTCGACCCGATGACGGGACGTGCAAGCGTCACAAACTCGAAATCGTCCGGCCATAGAGGCCACCACAACTTCTTTTTGGGGAGACCCTCCGCGAACTGCGGATGGCAGGTTGCGGCGGCGTCTGATCGGATATGCAAGGACCACTCAGGATCACAATTCCGATCCACAGCCTCGATCCGGGCGGAGTAGAACGCGTTGCGCTTGGTCTTGCGGTGGAATGGCAACGGGCCGGACACGACGTAACGGTCGTGCTCGGACGATCGGGCAGTCCCAACCTGTGCACGGCTCCGCCTCTCGACTACTGGCGCATTCCCACGCGGTTTCCCACCGCATCCTGGGAAACGCCGTGGATGGTGCATTGCCTGTTCACCTACCTGCTCACGCACCGCAGCGACGTGCTCTTCTGTCCCGGAAACACGTATGCGGTGGTCGCCGCGGCCATGAAGGTCCTGCTCGGTGAACATGCCCCGCCGATGGTGCTCAAGGTCAGTAATGCCCTGAACCGTCCTGACATGTCCCCGATCATGCGGCGCGGCTATGCCAGCTGGCTGCGCGTCCAGGGCAAAGTGTTCGATCGGCTCGTCAGCCTCTCGGAACCGATGCAGCGCGAGATCTGCGAGGCCACGCGCGTATCGGGCGACCAGGTACCGGTGATCGCCAATCCCGTCATTACCCGCAAGCGGCTGCAACACCTTGCCAAGATCGAACGGACCTCGGGTTCGGTCTGGAATACCGATTATCTCGCGGCGGGACGTCTGGTGCCACAGAAGAACTTTTCGCTCATGCTGCGCGCCTTCGCCCGGGCTGCGCGTCCGCACGACACGCTGACGATCGCGGGTGACGGCCCTGAACGCGGTGCGCTGGAACAGCTTGCCGGAAGTCTCGGCATTGCCGAGCAGGTGCACTTCTCCGGCCATCTCGCGAGCATCGACCCGTTGCTGGCCGAAGCCGATGCATTCGTACTCAGCTCGGACTACGAGGGCTTGCCCGGGGTCGTCGTCGAGGCGCTCGCGGCAGGCCTTCCGGTGCTCGCCACCGACTGCTGCGTGAGCATGCCCTGCCTCCTCGATCAGGGCCGCACGGGCCTTCTGGTACGCCGCGACGACGAGAACGCGTTCGCGGAGGGGCTCGTGCGCATCCGCCAGTTCAAGACCGATCCCAAACGGGCGCGCACCATCGCCGCGACTTACGAAGTCGAAGGCGCCGCGCGCCGCTACCTCGACATGATGACAGAACTCAGCCGCAGCCACCGCCGCGAAACCGAGCGTCGACGCGATCTCAGCCTCCTGTCGCCGCACACCACCCGTCAACGTTTGCACTGAGCTGCGAAGCCCCGGAGAAATTCGTGTCCGATCCATCTGCCGCACTGGCCCCCAACATGCCGAACCTCGACGCCCCGCCGGCGATCGAGCTGACGCCGCAGGATCGCAACGCCCATCCCGGCCGCAAAGCGATCTTTTCGGTCCTTCTCTCGATCGGCGTGATTGTCGCCGTCATCCACGAGATGGACGGCCTGAACGTGACCAGCCTGCTGGCGATGGTCCCCAGGAGCGCAGCATTCTGGCTGTTCTTCGCCGCCTCCTACCTGATCACGCCCGCCAGCGAATGGCTGATCTTCCATCGCCTGTGGCGCATCCCGCCGGCCGGGTTCGTCGCCCTGCTGCGCAAGAAGGTCTACAACGAGCTGCTGCTCGGCTACCTTGGCGAAGCCTATTTCTACACCTGGGCCCGCCGGCGGGTAGCGCTCGAAGCGGCGCCTTTCGGCGCGGTGAAGGACGTGGCAATCCTGTCCGCCATAACCGGCAATGCCGTTACCATCGCGCTGCTGGTGATCATGCTGCCGATGCTGGGCGACACCGGGCTCGGCATCGACACGCGCATGTTCGCCCTCTCCCTCGGCGTCATCCTGGCGATCTCGATGGCAGCGATGATCTTCCGCAAGCGGGTATTCACGCTGACACGCAGCGACCTGATGATGATCACCAGGACGCACCTGGCGCGCATCGTCCTTTCGACCGTTCTTCTCGCGGTCGTCTGGCACCTCGTGCTCCCCGCCGTCCCGCTGACCTGGTGGCTGTATCTCTCGACGCTACGCCTGCTCGTCTCGCGCCTGCCGCTGATGCCCAACAAGGACCTGCTCTTCGCCGGCATTGCCGTGATGATGCTCGGCCACGAACGCGACATCGGCGCGCTCATGACCCTGATGGCGGGACTGATCCTTGCCACGCACCTCGTGCTGGGCAGCGTGATCGCCATCAACGACCTGACCAACCCCGAGAAGCGGGCATGAGCACGGTGACGCTAGCACCTTTCGCAACCGCGGCCCTGCCGCTGCTGGCGGCAGCAACGATCCCGTCCACGCCCGACCTCGGCAAGGCCGAGGGGCAATGCCGTCCGGGCGAAAAGGGGCCCGCCTTCCTCGTCGATGTCGAAGGTCTCAAGGACCGTACGGGCAACCTCAAGCTCGAGGTCTATCCGGACAACAACAAGGATTTCCTCGAGGACGACAACATCCTCATCAGCGCGGGCAAGACGTTTCGCCGCGTCGAGGTACCGGTCCCCGCCACGGGCACGCCGGAACTGTGCATCCGCCTGCCCGCACCGGGAACCTACGCCGTCAGCCTGCTCCACGATCGCAATGAAGACCGCAAGTTCAACTGGACGCGCGACGGAATCGGCTTTGCCGGCAATCCCCGCTTGGGCTGGGGCAAGCCAAAGGCAAGCAAGGCGAGCGCCGTCGCGGGCAACGGACTTACGCGGATAACCATCGTGCTCAATTACCAGCACGGTCTCGGCGTTGCGCCGCTTCACGACAGGACCAAGTGATGAAGATTGTCGATGTCTGCGCATTCTATTCGCCCCGCGGCGGCGGCGTGCGCACATATGTCGAGCAGAAGCTCCGGATCGGCCCGCAACTCGGTCACGAGATCGTGATCGTCGCCCCCGGCGACGAGGATGCCGTGGTCGAGCGTGGCCCCGGCGCACGCATCGTCTTCATCCGCAGCCCCCGCTTTCCGCTCGATCGCAAGTACTGGTACTTCAACGAGGCCGAACGCCTACATGCCGTGCTCGATGCCGAGGCGCCCGACTTCGTGGAGGCAACCTCACCCTGGCGCAGCGCCAGTCTGGTCGCCGAATGGCCCGGCGCCGCACCGCGCAGCCTGGTGATGCATGCCGATCCCCTGTCGGCCTATGCCTACCGCTGGTTCGGCCCGATCTTCTCGCGCGAGACGATCGACCGGCAGTTCTCGATGTACTGGGAGCACCTGCGCAACAATAGCCGCCGCTTCAATCACGTCGTGTGCGCCAACGGCGATCTCTCACGTCGCCTGCGCGAGGGTGGCGTCGCCAATACCGTAACGATCCCGATGGGGGTCGAACCGGGATGCTTCTCGCCCAGCCTGCGCGACCCGGCCCTGCGCGCGCGCCTGCTCGACGCCTGCGAGCTTGCCGAGAGCGCTACCCTCCTGCTCGCCATTGGCCGCCTCGCGCCGGAAAAGCGCTGGCCGATGGTGGTCGATGCCGTGAACGCGGCGAGCCGTGAAATGCCGATCGGTCTCGTCATGCTCGGCGAAGGGCGCGAGCAGCGCACCATCCTGCGCCACATCGCGGGCAACCCGCATATCCGCCTTCTCGCGCCCGAACGCGATCGCCGCGTTTTCGCGCGAATCCTCGCCAGTGCCGATGCGCTCCTCCACGGGTGCGAGGCAGAGACGTTCTGCATGGTCGCGGCAGAAGCCCGGGCGAGCGGAATACCGGTGATCGTGCCCGATGCGGGCGGCGCCGTGGATCACGCCCAGGGCGGCGCGGGTCGAACCTATGCCGCCTGCGATCCTGCAGCAGCCGCCAACGCGGTTCTCGACGTTGCGGTCACCCGCCCGCGCCCGCAGGCCGGAGCACGCACCATGAACGAGCATTTCGAGGATCTCTTCGCGGCCTATGCGGCCACGACGGCAACATCGCGTCAGGCAGCCTGAGGCGACACGCCCCGAACGACTCGCCTTGCAAGTGGTGAAATGAGCGTCAGCGCCATTCCGACCAGAGCGGCCGGGCTGCGGGATTCTGCGCGCTGGACTTCACGGGAAGCTGGTCGAACCGGGGCTCGAAACCGAGAAGAACGTACATGTCCCGCTCAAGGTAGGGCGCGGCGTCGCCCGCGCTCATGTCAACTCTCGCACACTCGCCGAGACCAGGCAAAGTGGTCCGGAACAGCCCCTTGCGCATGACAGAAACACCCCCCGGATAACCTACCGAACCTCAAGGCCCGGCTACTGGTGCCGACGATGGCGATCAAGCCGGGCGGGAAGCTGTCATAAACCCGTCAAATCAGCAAGCCCCGATCGGCAGCCACAGTCCCGCAAGAATACTGCGTCGGTTTGTCCTAGCCTGCCGTGTCGCCCAGCCGGCCCTTCCCGCCCTAAGCACGCCCGGGAGAAAGCGGCACTTCGCCTACAGGAGAGGAGAACAGATGCCCATCGCCAGCCCGTTTCCGCCAGACTGGCGGCTGAGCATGAAGGGCCGCAAGGCGCGCCTGAGCTGCCAGCCCTGGCGCGCCCTCGGAAGCATGCCGTCTACTTGCCCGCGAGATCGCGGTAGAGGCTCAGGTAATAGACGATCCCGGGCCGGATATTGACCAGCGGTTCGCGCTCGTTGAGGCCATGGGCGAACTCGTCCGATTCCTTGAGCATCGTCGCGCTCGCGCCGTAGCTGGGCACGCCCAGCGCGCGGTACCACATCGAATCCGACGCGCCGGAAGACTGCATGGGAATGATCGGCACCGGGCCCCAGGCCGCGGTCACCGCCTTGCGCACGGCCTTCACGAACTCGGGGTCCATCGGCGAGGCCGGCGCCATCACCGAATCGTCACCGGTTACGTCGCTGAACGTCGCTGCGGGTTCCGCCGCCACCTTTTCCAGTTCGGCCATGATCTCGGTGCGCGAATGGCCCGGGAAAATGCGACAGTTGATATTGGCCGTCACATTCTGCGGCAGAGCATTCTGGGCATGTCCGCCGGAGATCAACGTCGGCACGCAGGTGGTGCCGATACGTCCGACCATGGATGGATTCGCACGCAGCACCCTGAGCGCCGCAGCATCGTCGGGATCGGCCACGAAGGCCTTCATCGCGGCGGCCAGTTCGGCATCGGGTTCAAGCTTCGACGCCTCTATCCAGTACTCGCGCGTGATGTCGTTGAGTTCCGGCTTGAAGTTGTAGTGCCCGATCCGGTCGAGCACTTGCGACATCTGGACGATGGCATTGTCCGGGCGCGGCATGGAGCTGTGGCCGCCCGGGTTGGTGATCTCGATCTTGTAGTCGATGTAGGTCTTTTCGCCGCCCTGCCAGCTCCAGTAGAGCGGCTTGCCGGTTTCCTCGGACAGCGTGCCCGAAGCGCCATCGACATTGAGCACGATGCGCGCATCGCGCAGCCGCTCTGCGATCAGCTTCGAGGTGTCCATCGTCGTTTCCTCGTCGCCGGAAAGGGCAATCACGAGGCTACGCTTCGGCTGGAAGCCCTGCCGGCGCAGTTCGATCATCGCCTCCATCGCGAGGACTGCGTCGAACTTGGTATCGCTCGCGCCGCGACCGTAGAGATAGCCGTTCTCGACCACGGGCGTGAAGGGATCCCGCTCCCAGTCCTCGGGCTTGGCCTCGACCACGTCCATGTGCGCGGAGACCACGACAGGTCCGAGCGAAGGATCGCTGCCGCGCCATGTGGCGATGAGGTAGGCCGTGTCCTCATGCGGCACGATCTCGATGTCCTTCGGGTCCCACCCGCCCTCGATCAGCGCATCGCGGAACAGCTCCGCCACCTTGGGCGTCTCGTTCCCCTCGCCTCGCACGGACCGCAAGGCAATGGCTTGCCTGGACAGTTCGAGCGTCGCCTTCTCGGCCTCGGGATAAGTCTTTGCCTGGACTGCGGCGGAAGCCAGCAGAGCCGCACCAAGTGTGATCGGGAAAAGCGTTCGAGACCGCATCGCGTACTTCCATTGTCGGGGGAGGATTGGGAGAGAAAGCGCCGCCGAACCCGCTGGGCATCCCGCGAATCCGAAAGCTCCCGCACTTTGCCTCCGCGCTCCGGCAACGGCAAGAACCGCCCGCAAACTGCCTCGGCAAAACGCCGAAATCAGCCCGAAAGCGTCGATTTGTTTTACAACCAGCTAACGTATTAACCACCAGACTATGCGAAAATACGTACGTGGCACATCCCTTGCTTTGTTTGATGTCAACTAACTTCCAAGTGGAGAGCGGGGAATGATCATGAAGAAGAACCTGGCAATCGGCCTGGCAGCCCTGTCAGCCGTTGCCTTTGCATCGCCGGCACTGGCCGACGAGATCACGTTGGGGTCGGGTGACATCGGCACCAGCTTCACCCTCAACTATGATGGCTATTCCAGCGGAACCAGCATCAGCGGCCTGACCGGTTCGACGCAGTTTGTCCTCACCGGCGTTTCGGGCAACGATTACACCTTCGACTACAGCGTCACCAACACCAGCTCTTCGCCGGTTACCGGTTCGCGCATCTCGAGCTTTGCTTTCAACACCAATCCGGACATCGCCAGCGCAACCAGCACCGGGGCCTACAGCTACACGACACTTTCCTCGACCTATCCCAACGGGATCGGCACCGTGGACGTGTGCTTCAAGGACGCTTCGACGGGTTCGTGCGCCGGCGGTGGCAGCGGCGGCCTTGCCATGGGCGAGACCGGCACCGGCTCGTTCACGCTGAGCTTTTCGCAGCCTGTTTCCTCGCTGACCCTCAGCGATTTCTACGTTCGCTATCAGTCGATCACCGGCGTAAACGGCATCACCTCGGCGAGCGGCACCGGCACGCTCACTTCGACTTCCACTTCGAGCGGCGGCACTTCGGTTCCCGAACCGGGCATGATGGCGCTGTTCGGCCTCGGCATCCTGAGCCTGGTCCTGGGCCGCAAGCGGTTCATCCCCGCGCGCCGGGCGCTGCGCCCCGCCTTTGCCTGAACCACAGGTCAGATCGTTTCCTGTGCAAGGGGCTCCTAACGGGGCCCCTTGTTGATTCAGCCGGCCGCTTGCGCCTTCTCTAGGTGCTGCCGGATCGTCGCGTTGTCCGGCGCCTTTGCGGCAGCTTCGCGCAACAACTTTACGGCGCGATCGCGGTCGGTTCCGGTTTCGAACAGCAACCAGCCGGCAGTATCCATGATCGACGCGTTCGTCGGCGCATATTTCAATGCCTCAAGGGCATATTTGAGCGCGTCCGCCTTGTCGCCCAACTGGCCCTTGGCATAAGCCAGATTGTTGAGGACGAGCGGGTTGGTGCCATCGGTAACGGCGATAATCCGTTCATAGATGACAACCGCATTGGCCCAGTTCCGGGCCCTGAGCGCGGTGTCCGCATTCGCCAGTTCCGCCGCGAGCGACTGCGGCGTGGGAAACAGGGCTTCGCGCGCGATCCGGTCGGCGTCGGGCCGGCCTGCGGCCTTGGCCGCCTTTGCATAGAGCCTCAGGTCCTCCGCCAGTGCCGAGGGTTGACCGACCAGCGGCTCGAGCGTCTTCAATGCCCCATTGGCATCGCCCAGCTTCAGCTGGACCGTCGCCAGCAGGCGGCGAGCGATGGCATTGTTGGGGCTGCGCGTGAGAACCGGCATTAGCCGCGAACGCGCCTGCTCTTCCTGCCCCAGCCTGTCGAGTGCCTGGGCGTAGAGGATCGAAGCGTCGTCACGGTCGCGCACGAAGGTTTCATTGGCCTGCAGAATATTGCGGACCGACTTCCAGTCGTTGCGCGCCGCCGCCGCCCGCGCCTGCAGGTAGGTCAGTGCGTCGGAGCCCCCCACCTTAGAGCGCGCGCTGTCGAGGAGCTGTTCCATTTCATCGGTCCGCCCGAGATCGCCCAGCACGCTCGCCTTGCCAACGATCGCCGCGAGGTTTCCGGGATAGCTGTCGAGCGCCCTGGAATAGGAATCCAGCGCCAGGGACAGCTGCCCTTCGGCGGTTGCCGTCCTCCCGTTCACCAGCAGGGCATCGAGCGAGTTCGGATCGGCCTGAAGCGCGGCGTCGACCAGTGACCTGGCCTTTTTCACATCGCCCTGCTGCAACGTGAAACGCGCATAGTCCGCCAGCAGGCGCGGATCGCGCTGCCCGCTGATCATGCCCTTGGCGAAAGCGGCGGCAGCAGCTTCGCGGTTGTCCTTGCCGAGATAGGCCAGCGCCCGGATCCGTTCGGCCCCAGCCCCCTTCACCTGCCCGACTGCCTCCAGTGCTTCATCCGGCCGGCTGCGCAGGAGGGCAGCCTCGCCGAGCATGACCTTGTAGTCCGCAGGGCGTTGCGCAGGATCCAACTTCAGGAGCGCCGCCGCAGCAGCCTCGCCATCCCCCAGTGCCAGGTACGAGCGCACCAGCAGCTCACGGGCATCCCGGTTGCCGGTGTCCTTTTCGAGCAAGTCGACCAGGTCGAGCTTGGCGCTCAGATAGTCGTGCGCCGCGTAGGCGTCTTTAGCGCGGTTGTACTGCTGGCGCGGATCGACGCCGCAACCGCTCAGAAGCACGGCGCAGGCGATCGGTATCAGGTACTTCATAGAGACCTCGGTGCATCGGGTAAGCAGGCCTATGCACGAGAGGACTGAAGTTTCCGTGAAGAGGCGTTCACCTCGTTGCGCTGCGCCACCGGTGAGCAAGCAAAAGGGCGGCACCGCTTGCGCGATGCCGCCCTTCCAGCGTTGGCAACTGGGTGCGACCCTCAGAGCCTTCAGTACTTGATGCGCGCTTCCAGACCGATCACGCGCGGAGTGGCAACGCTACGTGCGTAATAGCGCGAGATGACGCCGTCGTTGACGAGCCCCTTGCGGGTGAGGTCGCTGCCGACGCCGGTGACCGCGTATTTGTCGAAGATGTTGTTCGCGAACAACGATACTTCGTAGTTCTCGGCCTTGTAGGTCACGGTGGCGCGATGCATCGTGTAGGACGGCAGGCGTTCGCCGCCGCCGAGCAGCCCCACGCGGGTATAGATGCCGCCAGTGTAGGTGGAGGTCCAGCCCAGCATGACCGAATTCAGGCCGACCGGGAATTCGTAGGTCGCGCCCAATGCACCGGAATTCTTGGCCGAACCGGGCAGGCGGCCGTCTGAATAGACGTCGACAAGATCGCCACCAGCCACGGAAAGCAACATGGGCACATCCTCGGTCAGGTGAGCATCCAGGTACGAATAGTTGCCGCGCAGGTTGAAACCCGGGAACGGGTTGGCGTTGAACGAGAAGTCGATACCTTTCGAGACTGCCTTACCGCCGTTCACGGTAATACCCATCGCGCCATAGACCGTCTGGCCAGAAAGCTGGATACCGTTCCAGTCGACATGATAGGCTGACAGGCTGAAAGACAACTTCTTGTCGAACAGCTGCCCGCGAAAGCCGATTTCAGCGTTCTTGACCTTGTCCGGACCGTAAAAGAGCTCGTGGGGTAGCGCGCACAATGTCTGGCCGTCTTGAGGCTGCCCAGCATTGTACTTGTCAATGACGGGCTGGCTACAAGGTGCCACACGGTTCACGCCGCCGATGCGGTAGCCGGTTGAGTACGTACCGTAGACCATGAAATCAGGCGTAATGTTCCACGAGGCGTTGATCTTGTAGACAAGCCCATCGTCGGAAGTGGAACCCGATCGCGTGCTGTAGGTCCCACCGTACAACGGAAGGAAGGAACCACCGTCTACATAGGCACTGTACTTATAGTAGCGCAGACCACCGGTAAGCTGGATGTCGTCCGTGAAATGCCAGGTGGCTTCGCCGTAAAGGCCCTTTTCATCGTTCTTGTTTATCACGTACGACGAATACTCGTGGGCGTATTCCGGATTGCTGTGGTCGGTAATGAAGTCCGTGCCCCAGTTTTCCGGCTCATTGGCCCATTCAGGGAAGCCGGGCACGTATTCATCGTAGTCTGAACGGTAGTTCATGCGGTTCCAGAACGCACCGGCCACGAAGCTGAGCGGGCTCTCGAACGTGGAAACCAGACGCAGCTCGTTGGTGTATTCGTGTTCCTTCTGGTGCGACTGGTTGAAGCTCGAGAAGGCCGGGAACAGCTCGTAGTCGTAGTCCAGATCGATCAGCAGGTCGGTGTTGTCGCCGCGGTAGGAAGTCTTGCGCTGGGTGTAGGCTGAGACGAAGACGACATCCATGAAGTCCGCCACGTTACCGGTGGCTTCGAGCGACAGCAGCTGTCCTTCACGCGTCGCGGGCTCCAGATAGCGCCACGGCGCCTCGTACTTGCCTTCACCGACCACGCCGCCACCGTTGGCCTGACGGCCTCCGGTCTTGGTCTTCTGGTAGGCATAGGTCACGAAGATCTGGAAGTCGTCGTCGACGAAGCCGAGCTGGTTGCGGCTGGTGAACGTGCGGTCGTAGTTCACGTCCTTGGCGGACTTGAAGTTGTCGGCCTTGTCCTGGTCGGTCCCCAGCGGATTGTCGAGCGTGCCGGGCTGCGGCAGCGAGACGCCCGGCGTCTGCAGGAGGTAGGGATAGTCGATGAAGCCCGGAGTGTCGTAGTAGCCGGTCGTCGTGCGGAATGCGATCTTCTCGGCCAGAGGAATGTTGAGCGTGGCATAACCGGAGTAGCCGACGTCGCCGGAGTGGGCCATGTCAAAAACGCGGCCGCTGGCTTCTACCGTGAACTGCGTCGGATCGGGCCGATTGGGCATGTAGCGCATGGCGCCGGCAAGCGTGCCGAGCCCATAGAGCGTGCCTTGCGGGCCAAGCAGCACTTCGACGCGGCTGACGTCGATCAGCTTGAAGTCGTAGTACATCGGCACTTCGCCGAGATACATCCCGATCGCGGTGTTGCTGTTGTCGCCGCCGTCGGCTTCGGTGTCGTCGGCCGACAGGCCGCGCATGACGACCGTACCCGAAGAACGAGGGCCATTGTCGAGGACAGTCAGACCCGGGGTAAAGGCGCCCAGATCGCGCATGTCGTCGATGTGTTCGTTGGCCAGCTGTTCCGAACCGATCGCGGAGATGTTGATCGGCGTTTCGATCAGCGTGGTGTCGCGGCGGGTCGCCGAAACGATGATCGCTCCGCCATCCCCGTAACCGTCATCCGGCCCGGCCTGCGCCAGTGCGGGCATCGCAAGTGCGACGTTCGTGAAGATCGTGGCGCAGAGAAGTCCGGCTCTCATCTTTTTCTGGTATGTCATTTTGCTACCCCCCTTTTTTGGATAAGGTTTCCCGTGCCCTGGCCGTGCTGCGCCAGAGCTTGAGCATTTGCTTCGTTGAAGGTCCTGCGCGACATTCCGCCCACCGCTTGCCGGGTGCTTGGCTTACGCGCGCGTTGTTCGAAGTTTCTGTTGTTCGTCGAACCGTGCGATCCGATGGTGTTGCAGCTCTGCACTGCAAGGTCAGTTGGCCGTATGTCCCGTGTTGTGCCGTTTGGATTTGAGCCAGTCGATCATGGGCTGAAACGGAAACATGAACTGTTCCCAGATCGACAGGCGCTTGCGTTCATCCTGGCCGACGACGGACGCTTCACCCTCGCGATACGTTCCCAGTGCGCGATCGATCACGATCAGCGAATTGGCGTAGTTGCAGCGGGTGCTTTCATAATCCGTCGAATGGTGCAGACTGTGATGACGGATCGTCGTGAAGAAGAACGAGTAGAACAGCGGCGGGTCGGAGCGCACATTGGCATGCGCGTAAGTGGACACCACGCCCAGGACGTTGAAAGCGCAGAACAATGCCGTCTGCTCGAAATCGAACAGGGCCACCACGCTGAGGCTGATGAGGAACAGTTCGATGGGATTGCCCACGTAGCCCTTCATCGCATTGAGCTGGGTGATGTGGTGATGCGGGGCGTGGGTCAGCCAGAACGGATGCCAGTTGTGCATGATCCTGTGCATCCAGTACTGGCCGAACTCGATCAGGAAGATCACCATGGCCACCTGCACGAGGAACGGCAGCTGCGTCACCCACCCGGTGGTGATGCCGTACGACTCCTTGATCGACCGCAGCGGCGCTTCGGCAAGCGCTTCCGAAACCCAGGAAATTACCGTGTAGCCGAGGATGACGTAGAAGAAGTCGGTGGCGAATTCGCGCTTGTTCAGACGCCAGCCGGCATGCCGCTCGACCACCCATTCCAGCGCCTGTACGAAAGCCGTGATAAGGCCGCCCGCAACGACGATCGACCAGGGATTGCCGGTCCATGCTTCCGGACCGAACGCCCAGAACAAGATGACCCCCGCGACGGTCGCAGGCGGCAGCAGGTTCACGAGAGTGTTCTTAACAGACTTCCCGTCCTTGCCGGCCGCACTTTCAGTATTGCGCGTAGCCGAAAGGCCGGTCTCCAGCTCCGGATTGCCGCTGGAAAGGCCGTCACCGGAGACAGATTGCATTTCATTAGAGTGAGCAGCGCTACTAACCGGCTGTTCATCCATAGAAAATCTCCCCTATCGAGCCGGAAACCGGCTCAATGCAAAGATCCTCTCTCCTGGTGACACCGCTCTTTGTGGCGATAAGGCACACGGTATTGATATTACGTATTGCGTCAAGAGTATTAATTGCACATCCGCCCATTTTGGTCACAATGCGGAAAAAATCCCGCAAAACCGTCATTTTAGCAAAAAGCCGAAACCCCGCTTGCGCCCGCACCGTATGCAAAATCACGGTCGGCGCCATGCCGGCAGTGGCAACTTCGCCACCGAATCATTGATAACGGGACGTCGCCTCGCCCGCTTTTTCCGTTCGGTGAACGCCCCTCGCCTTCGTGGCGATCAGTCGCCGCAATGCTGGACGCGGATCGCGGCGCGAAACCCGGCATTGACGCCCCGAGGTTGATATTACCGACAAGGGTGATGATAATAATGTAACATGGACATGATCCCGATTTGCGGTAATGCTGCAAATCCGGCGCCTTCCTGATGCGCCTGTGCCTCGCGCGAAGGAAGGCCTGGGCCCGAGGATTCAACGATGGTGGAGAGAACCGCAGCATGAGCACCGATCCCGGCAGCCTCGCACGTCTCAGCATGAGCCTTCCGGCCGAACTGTTTCGTCAGCTGGACGTGATGGTCGAAGAACGTGGCCTGCCGTCCCGGTCGCAGCTGATCGCGGAATTGATCCGCCACGCCCTCGCGGAACATGAGGCCATGACCCGCCCTGAAGACATGCTCGCCGGTACGATCACGCTCGTCTACCGGGGCGGCCGCGTGCGGCAGCAGCTGGCGGAAAGCCAGGCGGAGTATCTGAAGGAAGTCATCTCTTCGCAGCATGTCTTTCTCGAGGACGACCAGTCGCTCGAGGTGCTTCTGGTTCAGGGGCCGGCGATCCGCCTGAAGGAACTGTGCGACTCGCTGCGCGCCATTCGCGGCGTTAAGCAGTTGCAGCTGGTCACGACCACCGCCCTGCTCCCGCCGCTCCATGAACAGGACGGCACGGACACCAGGGAATCCGCGCCGCGGTCCCGCAAGACCCAGGCAAGCAAGGAATTGGCGGACTGACAGGCCGCCGCGCCGATTCCGCCAAGACATTAGGCTGCCGCCCCCCCCCGATCGACCGGGCGCGGCTACCGGATCATTTCCGCAGCCACACAGGATATCGCCGACGCCGAAGCAGGCCGACCGTCGGTTGGCGTCACCACAATTCCACGCGAAAATTGGGGGTGAACCGGCCCTTGCCGGCTTCACTCGCCTCCCCTTCACTTCCATCACTGGTATTACCCAGATAGTTATGAGTAATATTTTCCGATGGACAAGGCATGCAAATGCAGCAATGCTGCACTGCGAAAGGGGACCGATTCATGATCCTATCCATCCGTAAGGCAGCCAAGGTCGCAATCATTGCCGGCACGCTTCTCGCCGTGTCCTGCTCCAAGCCATCCAGCGACGCGCCCGAACCGCGCCAGGAATTCAGTATCGGATGGTCGATCTATGCCGGGTGGATGCCCTGGCCCTACGCGCAGCAGGCGGGGATCGTGAAAAAATGGGCCGACAAGTACGGCATCAAGATCAACATCGTTCAGGTGAACGACTACGTCGAATCGGTCAATCAGTACACCGCCGGCAAGCTGGACGGCGTAACTGTCGCCAACATGGATGCCCTGACGATCCCCGCCGCCGGTGGCAAGGACACCAGCGCCATCATCGTCGGCGACTATTCGAACGGAAATGACGGCGTGCTGCTGAAAGGCACGAACGACCTCAAGGCAATCAAGGGCAAGCAGGTCAATCTCGTCGAGCTTTCGGTATCGCACTACCTGCTCGCACGCGCGCTCAATTCGGTCGGCATGGCACTGACCGACGTCAAGACCATCAACACCTCGGACGCGGACATCGTCGGCGCCTTCGCCAGCCCCGACGTCAAGGCCGCGGTTACGTGGAACCCCCAGCTTTCCTCCATGAAAGCCCAGCCCGGCGCGAACCTGGTGTTCAGCTCCGCCGACATCCCCGGGGAAATCCTGGACCTGCTGGTGGTCGATACCGACACGCTCAAGGCCAACCCGAAACTGGGCAAGGCGCTTGCCGGCATCTGGTACGAAACCGTCGCGCTCATGCAACGCCAGGATACCAAGGGCAAGGAAGCCCGCGCGGCCATGGCAAAGCTGGCCGGCGCGGATCCGGCAGAGTTCGATGGCCAGCTGTCCACCACCCATCTCTACTTCGATCCCAATGCCGCCGTGGCCGCGACATCGGATCCCGCGCTGATCACCACCATGAAGCGCGTCCGCGACTTCAGCTACTCCAAGGGCCTGTTCGGTGGCGCGCGTTCCGCCGATGCGGTGGGAATGTCCTTCCCGGGCGGCAAGACGCTCGGAGACCCCCAGCATGTGACGCTACGCTTTGACGAAAGCTTCATGAAGCTCGCGGCCGACGGCAAGCTCTGATCGTTCCGGGTCCGCTTCATTAAGGTGATGTGCCGAAAATGCGCTGGGTAAATCGTCAAGTTCGGCGAACCGATCGTCTGTTGCTTGGTTCGCTGCCGATCCTGCTTCTGGTCGTGATCTATCTCGTCATGGCAGTGAGTCGCCACGCAGCCAATCCGGCGGACAAGATCCTGCCGCTGCCGGGGACCATGGCGGAGAGCATGTACGCGCTCATCTTCGAGCCGGACAAGCTTTCGGGCCAGCTGGTCTTCTGGGCGGACACGTTCGCAAGCCTGCAACGACTGGGCATCGGTCTCGGGATCTCGACGCTCATGGCCATCATGGTCGGGCTTGTGATCGGCGTTCTGCCGCCCGTCCGCGCGACCCTGGGACCGCTGGTCACCGGCATCGCCGTCATTCCGCCGATCGCCCTGCTGCCCATTCTGTTCATCGCCCTGGGCCTTGGTGAAACGGCCAAGGTCGCGCTGATCGTGGTGGGCATCGCCCCGGTCATGATCCGCGATATCGCGGCACATGTCGTCGAACTGCCGAGAGAACAGATCATCAAGGCGCAGACACTGGGCGCAAGCAGCTGGCAGGTGATGATCCGGGTCGCACTGCCACAGGCCATGCCGCGCCTCATCCACGCGATGCGCCTAGCGCTCGGCCCGGCCTGGGTCTTCCTGATCTCGGCAGAGGCGATCGCGTCCGACGTCGGCCTCGGCTACCGCATCTTCCTTGTCCGGCGCTACCTCTCGATGGACGTCATCCTGCCTTACGTCGCCTGGATCGCCATTCTCGCAATCATCATCGACATGACGCTGGCCTACCTGAGCCGGCGGCTGTTCCCCTGGGCACACGAGGCAAGCCATTGAGCGCTCTCCTTAACCTTCGCGATGTCTGGGTCGAATATGGCGACAGGATCATCATCGAGAATCTCAACCTCGATATCGATGCCGGCTCCTTCGTATCGGTCGTAGGCCCCTCCGGTGCGGGCAAAAGCACCTTCCTTCGCCTCATTCTCGGGCAGGAAGCGCCGACGCACGGAAAAATCCTGCTCGACGGAACCCCGCTCATACCCGAATGCGGCCCCGATCGCGGCGTGGTATTCCAGCGCTACTCCGTCTTTCCGCACCTGTCCGTGTTGCGCAACACGATCTTCGGCATGGAATGCGCGCAGGCCCCGATTTCGGGCCGCCTCTTCGGCTCGGCCCGCCGTGCTGCCGAAGCGGAAGCGATCGAGATGCTGACCGCTGTCGGCCTGGGCGACAGCCTGCACCTCTACCCCGCGCAGATGTCCGGCGGCATGCAGCAGAGGCTCGCCATTGCCCAGGCTCTGGTGAAACGCCCGCGCATCCTGCTTCTCGATGAACCGTTCGGCGCGCTCGATCCCGGCATCCGGGCCGACATGCACGCGCTCATCACGCGTCTGTGGCGGGACTACACGCTCACGATCATCATGGTGACCCACGACATCGGGGAAGCCTTCTCGCTCGGCACCCGTGTGCTGGCGCTCGACAAGCGCCGTCACGATCCGCACGCGCCCCATCGTTTTGGCGCCACCGCCGTCTACGACCTGCCTCTCGAGAAAAAAATCAGCCGCGCTGCCCTGGAACAGGTTAGTATTACCATTGACGAACTTGGTAATAATTGAGAGAGGATGCTCATGAGCTCCGAATCTGCAAGCTTGGCCAGACTCAGCATGAGCCTCCCGGCAGAACTCTTCCGACAGCTTGATACGATGGTGTCGGAACGCGGTTTGCCGTCGCGTTCGCAGTTGATCGCGGAACTGATCCGGCACGCTCTCGTCGAGCATGAATCGCTTTTCCATCCCGACGAGATGCTCGCCGGTACCGTCACCCTCGTGTACCGCGGCGAACGCGGTCGCGTGCGGCACCTGCTTTCCCAGACGCAGGCCAATTACCTCAAGGAAGTCATCTCTTCCCAGCACGTGTTTCTCGAGGATGACCAGTCCCTCGAAGTCCTCCTCGTGCAGGGACCCGCAGTACGGCTGAAGGAACTGTGCGATTCCATTCGGCGCATCCGCGGGGTGCAACAACTGGAGCTCGTCACCACGACCTCCCTCCTGCCGCCACTCTACAAACAGGATGGCGACAACTCCAAACCGATCGGAGCCAATGCATGACCGAGACTTTGGCGAATCCTCTTGCTGCCCGCGATCATGCCCGCAGCATGGCAGGGACTGTGACCGAAAGCATGCCGGTGCTGCCCCCGGCCGCGGACGACCTGCCGCCCGGCGTGTCCGCCGGGGACCTTCTGTGGGAAGAGACGATCGCGGCCGGCGGCTATGCCACGCGGCGGCTTTCACGAGGCACGCGCCTGCGTCTCGTCGACCTCAAGGGCGATGCCTCCGCCTCGCTCCTCGTCTTCAACGCGGACATGCCGACAGAGCGCCTCAACGTCGCGGACACCGTGAAGGTGCAGTGGAACGCCTATCTCGGTGAAGGCAAGCTGCTCCTGTCGGACATGGGCCGCGTCCTTCTGAGCATCCTGGAAGACGATGCGGACACGCATGACTGCTTCTGCGGGACTTCCAACGCCGATACCAACGCCGCCAAGTATGGCGAAGGGCGCAACAGCGGCCCCTACCCCAATGGCCGCGACCGTTTCCTCCTAGGTGCCGCCAAGCACGGGCTCGGGCGCCGGGACGTGCACCCCTGCGTGAACCTGTTCAAGGGCACGCGGATCGAGGACGACGGCACGATCGTGCCGCTGATCGGCCCTTTCGATCCGGGCCGGAGCTTGGTGTTGCGCGCGGAGATGGACGTGATCGTCGTGATCGCCAACTGCCCGCACGTTCTCGATCCCCGCACCGACTGGACGGTCACGCCGCTGCGCGCCACCGCCTGGCGCGGCCCGGTGACGCCAGAGGACGATCCGGTCCGCACCGCTACGCCGGAAGGCCTCCGCGCCTTCCTGAATGTCGAAGACTACTTCCGTCGCTGAACAAGGACAGGCAACAATGAACGCCGATCCCCATCTGGCAGACCTCCCGGGCGCTGTGATCCATGACGAGATCGTGCCCGCGCGGGCACCCTGGCTGCACCACATCGCCGCCGGCCAGACGCTCCGCATCATCGATCTCGAGGGCAATCAGGCCGTCGACTTCCTGCTCTACTCCGCAGAAGACGACGCCGAGCGCTACAGCGCGCAGGATACCGTCTCCGCGCAGGGCAACCTGTTCCTTCGCAGTGGCACGATCCTGCGCTCGAACGAAGGCCGGCCGATGATGACCATCGCGGCAACCTCGGTCGCCTATCACGACACCATCGGGGGCGCCTGCTCCTGCGAGTCCAACACCCTTCGCTACGGCCACCACACGAAGGCCCAGCACGCCTGCGTGGAGAACTTCCTCGAAGCGAACCTGACCGAGGGACGCGGCAAGCGCGACATCGTCTCCAACATCAACTTCTTCATGAACGTGCCGGTCGAACAGGACGGGTCGCTCGGCATCGTCGACGGGATCTCCGCACCGGGTCTTTCCGTGGACCTGCATGCCGAAATGGATGTCATCGTGGTCGTCTCCAACTGCCCGCAGATCAACAATCCCTGTAACGGCTTCAACCCGACGCCCGTGCGGATGATTGTCGCTGCATGAGCTTCGATACTGTCCTGATCGCAAACCGCGGTGCGATCGCCACCCGCATCATCCGCACGCTCCGCCACATGGGCCTGCGCTCCGTCGCCGTCTATTCGGAAGCGGACGAAGGTTCGATGCACGTCTCGGAGGCTGACGAGGCCGTATGCATCGGCGGCGCGCGCGCGTCCGAAAGCTACCTCAACGTAGAGGCGATCCTGGAGGCTGCCCGCCGCACCGGCGCCGGCGCCATTCATCCCGGATACGGCTTCCTGGCCGAGAACGTCGACTTCGCAGAGGCCTGCGCGGCCTCCGGCATCGTCTTCATCGGCCCCACCACGGACAATATCCGCACCTTCGGCCTCAAACACAGTGCCCGTGCGCTGGCCGCCGCGCACGACGTTCCGCTGGCTCCGGGAACCGAACTCCTCACCAGCGAAGCCGAAGCCGTCAGCGCCGCGCACGACATCGGCTTTCCGGTGATGCTGAAGGCCACGGCAGGCGGCGGCGGCATCGGCATGCGCGTCTGCGAGAACGAAGACGACCTGCGCGAAGGCTTCGCCGCCGTGGCGCGGCAGGGCCTGAGCAACTTCGGCGATGCCGGGGTCTTCCTCGAAAGCTATATCCGACGGGCCCGGCACATCGAGGTGCAGCTTTTCGGCGATGGCAAGGGCCGCGTCGTGGCGCTCGGCGAGCGCGACTGTTCGCTTCAGCGCCGCAACCAGAAGGTGGTCGAGGAAGCGCCCGCGCCGCTGCTGCCGGAAGCGGTCCGCTCCGAGCTTATGGCCGCTGCCGTGCGGCTTGGCGAGGCCGCGCAATACCGTTCGGCAGGAACGGTCGAGTTCCTCTACGACGCAGACCGGCAGCACTTCTTCTTCCTGGAGATGAACACCCGCCTGCAGGTCGAGCACGGCGTGACCGAGGAGGTCATGGGCCTCGACCTCGTGGAATGGATGGTGCGCGGCGGGGCCGGCGACTTCAGCTTCCTCGACGAGGCGCCGTCTATGCCGCAGGGCCATTCGATCCAGATGCGTCTCTACGCCGAGGACCCTTCGCTCGATTATCGCCCCACGTCCGGCACGCTGACCGCCGTGGAGTTCCCCTCCGACATCCGCGTCGAGACCTGGTGCGAAGCCGGCAGTTCGGTCAGCGCCTGGTACGACCCGATGCTGGCAAAGCTGATCGTGCACGCTCCCAACCGCGCCGAGGCCGTGAAGGCCGCACAGGCGGCCATGGCGCAAAGCCGGGTGGACGGCATCGAGACGAACCTGCGCTGGCTGCGCGAGGTGGTGCAGTCACCCGCCTTCGTCGAAGGCACGGTTTCGACCCGCGTACTGGATGACATCGCCTACGATCCCCGCTGTGTCCGCGTGATCAGCGGCGGGACGGCAACCACCGTGCAGGACTGGCCGGGCCGCCAAAGGTACTGGGCCGTCGGTGTTCCTCCTTCGGGCCCGATGGACGACCAGTCCTTCCGCCTGGGCAACAGACTGCTCGGAAATGCGGAAGGAACTCCGGGGCTGGAAATCACCGCCACCGGGCCGACGCTCTCGTTCGTCTCTCCGGCGCGCATCTGTCTCATGGGTGCCGATTTCGGCGCGACCCTCGATGGCGTCCCGCTCCAGCGCGGCGTGGCGATCGACGTGGCCGCCGGCCAGACCCTGGCCTTGGGTCGCGCCACGGGCGGCGGCATTCGCGGCTACCTGCTGTTCGCGGGCGGCCTCGACATCGCGCCCTACCTCGGAAGCTGCAGCACGTTCGAGCTGGGCCAGTTCGGTGGTCATGCCGCCCGCCGCCTGCTCGCGGGCGATACCCTGCATCTGGGCGCCGAAAAAACCGACGAGCCCCTGCCCACGGTCGACCTGCCCGAGATTTCAACCGAATGGACGCTGCGCGTGCTCTATGGCCCGCACGGCGCGCCCGACTTCTTCACCGACGAGGACATCGACACGATCGTGTCCGCCGAGTGGCAAGTCCACTACAACAGCAACCGCACGGGCGTCCGCCTTATCGGCCCCAAGCCGCGCTGGGCCCGCACGGACGGTGGCGAGGCGGGCCTGCACCCGTCCAACATCCACGACAACGCTTATGCCATCGGCGCGGTCGACTTTACCGGCGACATGCCGATCATCCTCGGCCCGGACGGCCCTTCGCTCGGCGGTTTCGTCTGTCCCTTCGTCGTGATCGCCGCGGACCAGTGGAAGATCGGCCAGCTCGCCCCCGGCGACAAGCTCCGCTTCGCGCCGGTCAACATTGACGACGCCGCCACGGCGGACGTGCTCCAGCGGCAACTGGTCGCAACGGGAACGCCCTACATTCCCGGCCCGACACGGGCCGTGGAGACGCTCTCGCCCATCCTCGCGAGGCTCCCCGAAAGCCAGGGCCGGCCGCAGACCGTCTATCGTCAGCAGGGCGACCGGAACATTCTCGTCGAATACGGCCCTATCGTGCTCGACATCGAATTGCGCATCCGCGTGCATGCCTTGATGACCGAGCTGGAACGCCTCGCGTTGCCCGGCATCATCGACATCGTCCCCGGCATCCGTTCGCTTCAGGTGCACTTCGACGGCGAAGTGATGGATCAGCAGGCCGTGCTGAACACGCTGATCGCGGCAGAGGAACGGCTGGGCGACCTCGAGGATTTCTCGATCCCCTCCCGCATCGTCCACCTGCCCATCAGCTGGCGCGATCCTGCGACGATCGAGACGATCCAGAAGTACATGAGCGCCGTACGCGACGATGCGCCCTGGTGCCCGGACAACATCGAGTTCATCCGGCGCATCAACGGCCTTCCCGACACCGCGGCCGTCGAGAACCTCATCTTCGACGCGAACTATCTCGTTCTCGGTCTTGGCGACGTCTATCTGGGCGCGCCGGTGGCGACCCCCGTCGATCCCCGGCACCGGCTTGTCACGACCAAGTACAATCCCGCGCGCACGTGGACGCCACCCAACGTCGTGGGCATCGGTGGCGCCTACATGTGCATCTACGGCATGGAGGGGCCGGGCGGTTACCAGCTGTTCGGCCGCACCGTCCAGGTGTGGAACACCTATCGCCAGACCGACGCCTTCATCGAGGGACGGCCCTGGTTGCTGCGCTTCTTCGACCAGATCCGCTTCTATCCGGTGAGCGCCGAGGAGCTTGCCGAGTGGCGCCGCGATTTCCCGAGCGGAAGGCGCTCGCTGCGTATCGAACCATCGGAATTCCGTCTTGCCGACTATCGCGCTTTCCTTGCGGATAATGCGGAATCGATCGGGGAATTCGAGGCCCGGCGCCAGACCGCATTCGACGAGGAACGCGCCGAATGGCAGCGTCGAGGCGAATTCGACCGGATTACCGAGGCCGAAGAACGCGAGGACACCCAGGCCGGTGCCATCGACATCCCGGACGGCGCCCATCTCGTCGAAGCGCCTTACGGCGGCGTTGTTTCCAAGCTGCTCGTTTCGGCGGGAGACGAAGTGAAAGCGGGCGACAGGATTGCCGTCATCGAGGCCATGAAGATGGAATCTTCGGTCGAGAGCCCCGGTGCGGGAACGGTCGCCGCCCTCTACATGCAGGAAGGGAAGCCCTTGCAACCTGGATCACCGATGCTGGCGCTCAAGAGGCCTGCATGATGGACCTGAACCGTCGCAGCGCGGCCGCGATCGCGGCCGCCGTCAATGCCGGAGAGACGAGCGCCGTCGCGGTGGCCGAGGAAACCCTGGCCCGCGCCGTTGCCTATGACGCGGTCCAGCCGCAGATCTGGATCAGCCGGGCCGCACGCGAGAACTTCCTCGCCGCGGCACGCGCCGTCGATGCGCGCATCGCCGCCGGAGAGACATTGCCGCTGGCCGGCGTGCCCTTCGCCGCGAAGGACAACATCGACGTCGCGTGCTTCGAGACGACCGCCGCCTGCCCTGCCTTCGCCTACCGCCCCGAAGCCTCCGCCGGAGTCATCGAGCGCCTGACGGCTGCGGGCGCCCTGTGCCTGGGCAAGACCAATCTCGACCAGTTCGCTACCGGCCTGAACGGCTCGCGCAGCCCTTATGGCATCCCCCGCAACGCCTACAATCTGGACTATGTCAGCGGCGGATCGAGTTCCGGTTCGTCCGTCGCCGTGGCGGCGGGACTGGTGCCCTTTGCGCTGGGAACCGATACTGCCGGCTCGGGCCGTGTCCCCGCTGCCTTCAACCACCTGATCGGGTTCAAGCCCAGCAAGGGGCGTTGGAGCACGCGCGGCCTCGTACCTGCCTGCCGCACGCTCGACTGCATCACCGTCTTCACCGACGACACGGCCGACGCCCGCCTGGTCGACGAAGTGCTGGCGGCATTCGACCCCGCCGATCCGTTCTCCAAGCCCTTGGCGAACAGGCCGCTGTCGCCGAAGGTCATCGGCGTTCCGCGCCGCGACCAACGCAACTTCTTCGGCGATATCGAGTCCGAATACCTCTATGATCGCGCGCTGGAAAAGCTCGCCGAGACGGCCGAGCTGGTCGAGATCGACTACGCTCCGCTGCAGGAGGCGGCGCTGCTGCTCTATGGCGGCCCCTGGGTGGCGGAGCGCACCGCCGCCATGGCCGACATCCTTGCGAACAACCCCGATGCGATCGACAAGACGGTTCGCGAGGTGGTCGAAGCCGGCCTGCCGATGACCGCGGTCGACCTGTTCAACGGCATCTATCGCCTCGCCGAACTCAAGCGCTACGCGGACACGCTGTGGACGAGCATCGACATGTTCGTCTTCCCCACGACGGGCACGACCTACCGCGTCGCGGAAATGCTTGCCGCGCCGGTCGCGCTCAACAGCAACCTGGGCGCCTACACCAACTTCGTGAACCTGCTCGACATGGCCGCGCTCGCCGTACCGGCCGGGATACGCGGGAACGGCACGGGCTTCGGCATTACGCTGATAGGTCCGGCCGATACCGACCAGGCTCTTTTCGAAGCGGCGGACGCATATCTCTCCGCCGCAGATCTTCCATCGCCACCACCACTCGACCTGGAGGGAAAAATGCAGACCGTGAAACTCGCCGTCGTCGGCGCGCACCTTAAGGACATGCCCCTCCATTGGCAGCTCACCTCGCGCGACGCGAAGTTCGTCGGCGCCTTCGATACCGCCCCCACTTACCGGCTCTACGCCATGGCGGACAGCACCCCGCCCAAGCCGGCACTCGTGTACAGCGAAGACGGCGCCGGGATCCCCGTCGAGGTCTATGAGCTGGGCGTTGCCGAGTTCGGCAGCTTCGTCGCGGAAGTGCCGCCGCCGCTCGCCATCGGAACGGTGACGCTTGCCGACGGCACCAGCGTCAAGGGCTTCGTCTCCGAGCCCCGCGCCACCAAGGGCGCACAGGACATCACGAGCCTGGGAGGATGGCGCGCCTACATCGCGCAGCTCGCCTGAGGGCACCAAACCGGCAACCGGATAGCAGCAAGACCGAAGGAAAAGACGATGAACAAGCTCAAGCGCATGTTTCTGACGGCCACCGCAGGCCTTGCTGCCATCTCGCCGCCTGCGCACGCCGAGGGCGAGCAGGTCATTACCGTTCCCGGCTTTGCCGACTTCCTGGCGGTCGACGGAGAAACCGTCTGGGCCACCAACCGCGGGCGGATCGAGCGCTGGTCGCGCGAAGGCAAGCTGGCCGAAGTTCCCATGGCCCGCCCCTGCGGCACCATGGCCATCACCCAGGGTGCCCTCTGGGCCGCCGACTGCAGCGAAGGCACGCTCAAGCGGATCGATCTGGAGACAGCCAAGATCACCGCTACGATCCCCACCGGGATCGCCAATCCCAAGGGCGAACTCAATGTCGTCGCCGGTGCCGGCTCGGTCTGGGTCGCCAGCGACAACAAGGGCGTCGTCTCGCGCATCGATCCCGACACCAATACCGTCGTCGCAACGGTCACCGTCGATCCGGGCACCTGGTACCTCGCCTTCGGATACGGATCGGTCTGGGCGGTCAGCGCCACGGAGCAGTCGCTGCAACGCATCGACCCCGAGACCAATGCCGTGACCGTAAAGACGCCGCTGGGCAAGGAACCCGGCTTTCTCGCCGCCGGCTCGGGCGCGGTCTGGGTTCAGGAACAGGGCGACGGCACGGTTGCGCGGATCGATAGCTGCAGCGGCAAGGTGACCGGCCGCATCAAGGTTGGCGACAACCTGAAGTGGGGCGACATCGATACGGGTGACGGCAAGGTCTGGCTGCGCACCACCGACGACCAGACCTTTGTCGTGATAGACGGGGCGACGCAGGCCATCGAGGCACGCATCGGCGCGGCAGCGGGAAGCGGCGCATTGCGCTATACCGCCGCCGGCGTATGGACCACGGCTCACGACGTGCACACCCTTACCTGGTGGCCCGCATCAGGATTTGCCGGCAAGTCGGACGACTAGGACGGATCGACATTCAGAAGATGGCGAGCCGAAAATGGTGTTTTTACGGGATCCGGAGCGCAGCGTACTTTTAGTACGTGAGCACCGGAAGCGCGGAAAAGCGCCATTTGCAGGCCGTCAGGGTTGAATGTCGATCCGCCCTAGGCCCCGGCTTCATGAACCTGCATAGTTGAATACTGGCCGATACGCCGCCTCGGCAGCTTGGCTGTTGCGCTTATGCGGGTCGTGCAGGCCTCATTTATCAGCCTTCCGGAGCGTTGGCGTCAGGGAGTGGTCAGGTAAGAAATCTAGGGCTTTCCGCAAACTAGTGGGAAGCACGATGACCAAGATCACTTCTATCCTCGTATCCGTGGCAGCCCTCTCGCTCGCAGCCTGCCAGTCCTCCAGCCCCGAGCAGAAGGAAGATGCAGTAGCCGCGACCAGCGATCCGCTGATCCTGGCCGCACGCGAACAGTTCGAGCCCCTGCCCGACGGGCCGGCCAAAATCGCGGGCGTCAAGTCGACGCCCGAAATCATTGCACTCGGCACGGCGCTCTATTTCGACCCGCGCCTGTCCGCGAGCCACTCGCAGTCCTGCGCGGGATGCCACAACATGGGGTTAGGCGGCGCGGATGCGCGGCCGACGTCGCTGGGCCATCGCTGGCAGCACGGCAGCCGCAACGCGCCGACCGTGCTCAACGCCGCCTACAACATGGCCCAGTTCTGGGACGGGCGCGCCAAGGACCTGGCCGAGCAGGCCGGCGGGCCGATCACCAACCCGGTCGAAATGGCCATGGCGGCCGATCAGGTCGTCCCGACGCTCAAGAGCATTCCCGGTTATGCCGGGATGTTCACCAGTGCCTTTCCCGGCGACCAGGACCCGATCCGCATGGAGAACGTCCAGGCCGCGATCGCGGCATACGAAGCCACGCTGGTAACGCCCAATGCCCCCTTCGATCGCTTCCTCAAAGGAGACGGCAAGGCGCTGAACGAAACGCAGCGGCGCGGTCTCCAGGCCTTCATGGACAACGGCTGTTCGGCCTGCCACAACGGCGTCAACATGGGCGGTTCCATGTACGCCAAGTTCGGCGCCGTTTCGGCACCGTCCGCCGATCTGCTGCCGCCCGACGACCTTGGCCGCTTCGCCATCACCAAGGACGATGCCGACAGCTATTCCTTCAAGGTCCCGACGCTTCGCAATATCGCTCTTACCGCGCCCTACTTCCACACGGGCAAGGTCTGGAGCCTCGATGAGGCCGTGACCGTCATGGCCAAGAGCCAGCTCGGCGAAGCGCTGGCGCCACAGGACGTGTCGGACATCGTGGCCTTCCTCCAGGCCCTTACCGGCGATCAGCCCAAGACTGTCATTCCGGCCCTGCCCCCGGTCGACGGATCGTCCAAGCAGCCGCTCGACTGAACCGGGCCGGGTCTTCCAGCCTGAAATGCGCGCCCGGCCCCGCCGATTCGTCGACGGGGTCCGGCTTCATCATTTTGGGTGTTGGTGCGCCTGTTCGAACATGGTTCGAACCATCCGTCCGACTCAGGGTGCAGCGGTTCGATCGAAGATCGAATGGTGCGCCCGACAGGATTCGAACCTGTGGCCCCCAGATTAGGAATCTGATGCTCTATCCTGCTGAGCTACGGGCGCACTCGGGGGGCGTCCTAACTTGCGCGGCGGGACTTGGCAATCGGCCAAGTGCCGGCGGCGATCAGTTCGCCTGATCGGGAGGAAGCGCCGGGAACGGCAGGGGCACGACGGCGATACCTTCCTCCAGAAGCTCTTCGGCTTCGGCGAGCGTGGCATGGCCGTGGATCGTTTCGACCTCCTGCTCGCCGTAGTGCATCGCGCGCGCGTCTTCGGCGAAGGATTCTCCGACGTAGCGCGAGGACTTGAGCGCCTCTGCCTGCATCTTCACGAGCTTGTGCATCATTTCCACCGCTTCGGGCGGCAGCGGCGCGTTGGCGACCGGCGCAGCAGCGGCCGGTGCCGCTGCCGGAGCTTCGGCGACTGCGGGCTGCGCGGGCATGCGCGGCTCGTGGCGAGGCATGGCCGGTTCAGGCAACTGGTTGCCCTTGCGCGCGAGACGCGGTGCCTGGACGGCCTTGTCGACGTCGGCGGAACCGCAATGCGGGCACGAAACCAGCCCCATCTCCTTCTGGCGCGCGAAATCCTCCGAGGACTTGAACCATCCCTCGAAGCGATGCGAGCCGCCGCGGCATTCCAGATCGTAGACAATCATGTACTTGCCTATGTGGCAATCGCGCGCCGGTTGGCAAGACTGGGCAGTTGCGCACGCACTTCGGCGATGCGCGCCGGATCGATCTCGGCGTAACCCAGCCCCGGCGCCTCCCCGCCCATGTCGAGCAGGACCTCGCCCCACGGGTCCACGGCCAACGAATGGCCATAGGTCTCGCGCCCGTCCTCGTGGCTGCCGACCTGCGCCGGGCACAGGACATAGGCGCTCGCCTCGACCGCGCGTGCGCGCTGCATCAGGTGCCAGTGCGCCTTGCCGGTGGGAACCGTGAAGGCAGCGGGAATCGCGATCACGTCGCACCGAGCATTGCCGAGCGCCTCGAACAGCACCGGAAAACGGATGTCGTAGCAGATCGCAAGGCCGAGCCGCCCAACCGGCGTTTCCACCGTCACGACACGATCGCCCGCCGCGTAGGCGTTGGATTCGCGCCAGGATTCGCCCGTCGCAAGGTCCACGTCGAACATGTGGATCTTGTCGTAGCGGGCACGGATCGCGCCGGTATCGTCGATCACGAAGGCGCGGTTGGCCCAGAGACCGTCCTCGCGTTCAATGGCCAGCGAGCCGAGATGAACCCACAGCCCTTCCCTGGCCGCGGCCTCGCGCACGGCGGCCAGCACGGTATCCTCGCCTTCGGTCCGGATCGAATCCTTCGCCCGCGACCGCATGCGGTCGAGCATTCCGCTCATCTCCGGCGTGAACATCATAGCTGCGCCCCCCGCCCTGGCTTCCGCCACGGCCGAGACGATCGTTGCGGCATTGGCCGCCGGGTCTATGCCCGTCGTCATCTGCAGAAGTGCGGCACGCACCATCGCGTCAAAATCCCCCGATCGAATGAAGCCGCATCACAGCCCGAGAACGGCGTCGAGCCTGCCCTGCCGGTCGAGTTCGGCGATGTCGTCGAAACCGCCGTAAGGCGTGTCGTCGACCAGAACCTGCGGAACCGTGCGGGCGCCAGGCACCCGGTCCTGCATTTCCTTACGCCTGGGCCCGCCCATCGTGATGTCGTACTCTTCATAGGACACGCCCTTGCGGTCGAGCAGCGCCTTGGCGGCGACGCAATAGGGGCAGGCCCACTTCGTGTAGATTTCGACCTTGGGCTGGCTCATTCGGGGCTCCTTGCTTGCCTGTCTGCGGCACCCTTGAAACGGTGCGCCGCTATCATATCTAGGGTAGCGAGTCATGGCCCGCCATGGGGATGGCTTGTCATGAGGTGCCGGAGATCCGGGCCTCGCTTTTACGAAGATTGCTCATTGGAGGATTTTTGTCATGAACCGTATCGATTTTTCGCCCTATCGCCGCACCATGGTCGGCTTCGACCGCCTGTTCGACATGATCGAAAACCAGGGCCGCGTGAACTCGGGCGACAAGTACCCCCCTTTCAACATCGAGCGCCGCGGCGACGATGCCTATCGCATCACGCTTGCCGTTGCCGGTTTCAAGCCGGGCGACATCGACATTACCGCGCAAGCCAACCTGCTGATCGTCAAGGGCAACAAGCCCGAATATAGCGCTGAAGGCGAATATCTTCACGTCGGCATCGCCCAGCGCGGCTTCGAACGCCGCTTCGAACTGGCCGATTACGTGCGCGTGGATAGCGCCGATCTGGCCGATGGCCTGCTCGTAATCGACCTCGTGCGCGAAGTGCCCGAGGCGATGAAGCCCAAGAAGATCGCTATCGGCGGCAACCAGCTGACCGTGGTTGAAAACGGCTCCGACGAAAGCACGGCCGCCGCCTGAATGGCTATATAAATCAACAATATCATAGTCTTGATGAAAGGCGGCCCGGCAATCCGGGCCGCCTTCTGCTTGTAAAGGTTACCGTGCCATAAACCAAGGATCGATGGGATCTGGTAAAAATCCCTAAGCGTTTTCATCAGGGTCCCTCAGGGCTATTGCCCTCGGTCGCTTAAATCCGATCAAACTCGTTCTGGCTAGACGGGCTCCTGCAACCCTCAGGAGTTCCGCAAGCCATGAAACGTTTGAAGATCGCCCATCGGTTGGTTTTCGCCTTCAGCCTTCTGCTCGCCATCATGGCGGGCATGGGCGTGTTCGCCGTTCGCCAGATCGCGGACGTGAATGCGCTCACCAGCGAACTGACCACAAACGCCCTTCCCGCTTCGCAAGCACTGGGCGACCTTCACGCCTATGCGTCGCAATACCGGATTCATCAGGACGATACCCTGAAGGCTGCCGGTACGCCGGCCTGGGAGCGTCAGAACAAGGTGCTGCGCAATGCCGGCTCCGTGATCGACGGCGTCCTTTCCGACTACGGCAAGCACATCAGCGCACCGGCGCAGGTCAAGGCCCTCGATGAAGTCCGCGCCGACTGGATGGCCTATGTCACGCAGAACAATTCGATTCTCGAGCTGGCCCAGTCCGATCCCGCCGCCGCGCGCGATCAGTTCGACACCGACGGGCTCGACAGCTTCTACACGCTCGAAGATCATCTGCTCACGCTCGTCGACCTGAACACCAAGGCCGCGGCCGATGCCGACAAGCGCGGCGGAGCGATCTACGGCAAGGCGCGCGACGTCATGATCGCAGCCGCTCTTGGCGGACTGGTTTGCGCGATCATCCTTCTGTTCGTGATGATGCGCTCGATTGCCCGCCCGGTGAAACGGCTGGACAGCGCCGTGCGCTGCCTGATCGACGGCGACACCAACGTGGAAATTCCCGGCGTCGAACGCCAGGATGAACTGGGCAGCCTCGCCCAGGCGCTCGAACGCTTCAAGGGCCTGGCCCAGGCCGATCAGGAGCGCGCGCTCGAGGAACAGGAACGCGCCCGGGACCTTCAGCGCACCGTGGAAGCGATCGGCAATGGCCTCAAGGCGCTGGCCGACGGCAACCTGGCCAATCGCCTCGATGAAACCGGCGAAGGCGCCCTCGCCCGTCTTCCCGTCGACTACAACCTTGCCCTCGCGCGGCTTTCCGACACCATGCGCCAGCTCGTCGACGGCTGCAATTCGATCCGCGTGGGCACCAACGAGATCGCGGCGGCCACGTCCGACCTCGCCGGCCGTACCGAACAGCAGGCCAGTTCGCTGGCCGACACCTCGCGCACGCTCAGCGAGTTCACGAACGTGGTCCAGGTCACAGCGGACAACGCCCGCCAGACCAGCACCCGCCTGATCGTGGCACGCGACACGGCCAACAAGGTCGAATCGATCGCCCACGAGGCTGTCGATGCCATGCGCGGGATCGAAACAACCTCGCGCGAAATGGCCGCGATCATCAACGTCATCGACGGCATTGCCTTCCAGACCAACCTGCTTGCCCTCAACGCGGGCGTCGAAGCTGCCCGCGCCGGTGAAGCCGGCAAGGGCTTCGCGGTCGTCGCCACCGAAGTGCGTGCGCTCGCCCAGCGCTCCGCGGATGCCGCCAACGACATCCGCAAGCTCATCGACCGCAGCACGAAGCAGGTGGGCGACGGCGTCTCGCTGGTCGAAAGCAGCGGCGATGCCCTGCGCCAGATCGTCGGCGAAGTCGCAACGGTCTCGACGCTGGTCGAGGAGATCGCCGGCGCCGCCGAAAAGCAGGCCGAAGGCATCACCGAAATCTCGACCATGGTCGCCGGCATGGACACCTTCACGCAGCAGAACGCCGCGATGGTGGAAGAAAGCTCGGCCGGCAGCCGCAACCTCTCGCACGAGACACAGCGCCTGATGGCACAGATGTCCAGCTTCAGGCTCGACGGCGCGGAGGGCGACGCCCTGCGGGTCGAGTTCTCCGACGTGACCATAGAAAGCGGCCCGTCGGCGTCGAGCGAACCGATGGAGAAGGAACGCAAGTTCGCCCCGGTCGCAGCCGTTTCGGGTGCCAATGCGCTGGCCCTCGATGACTGGAGCGAATTCTAGACCGTGAATGATGTGCCCACAGGACGCGCGGCCTCAATCCGCCGTCCAACCGGAAATGGAGACCGAAAAATGAAGATGATTCTGAAGATCGCAGCCGCGCTTTCGGCTCTGGCCCTGACGGCCAGCCCGAGCTTCGCCGATGCCTGGCTCGACAACGTGAAGAACAAGGTCGCCTCCAAGCAGACCTATCCCCGTACGGCGCAGATGCGCGGCGAGGAAGGCACTGCCAAGGTCAAGATCTACATCTCGGCAGCGGGCAAGGTCGAACGCGCCGAACTGGTGGACTCTTCGGGATCGCGCGCCCTCGACCAGGAAGCCGTTTCCGTGATGTCGCGCGTGGGCACCCTGCCCGCACCGCCGGCCGGAACCAGCTCGGTGGTCCTTCCGCTCACCTGGAAACTGATCTGATCCGATTCCCGCGCGTCTTCGGGCGCGCGGTACGGGCACGCGAAGGGGACCGGTCCAAAAGGCCGGTCCTTTTTCATGTGCGAATGGAAAGGGTCAGACCAGGCGCGCCTGCCGCAGCGCGGCAGCGACGAAGCCGGCGAAGAGCGGGTGCGGATCGAACGGGCGGGACTTCAGCTCCGGATGGAACTGCACGCCCACGAACCAGGGATGCTCCGGCCGCTCGACGATCTCGGGCAGCAGGCCGTCGGGCGACATGCCCGAGAAGATCAGGCCATTACCTTCAAGCGCGTCGCGATAGGCCGCGTTGACTTCGTAGCGGTGGCGGTGGCGCTCGCTGATGTTCTCGGTCCCGTAGATCGCGGCGACATGGCTGTTGGCCGAAAGCGTCGCGGGGTAGGCGCCCAGACGCATGGTGCCGCCAAGGTCTCCGCCTTCGGCGCGCTTCTGCAGCCCGTCCTTGCTCATCCACTCGGTAATTATGCCCACGACCGGTTCTTTGGTCGGACCGAATTCGGTCGAGCCGGCATCCGCTATTCCGGCCGCGCGCGCACCCTCGATGCACGCCATCTGCATGCCGAGGCAAATGCCGAAGAACGGCACCCCGCGCTCGCGGGCGAAACGCACCGCGGCGATCTTGCCCTCGGTGCCGCGTTCGCCGAAGCCGCCGGGAACCAGGATCCCGTGCATCGGCTCGAGCGCGGCGGCGATCTCGGAATCGCCCTGCTCGAAAATCTCCGCGTCGATCCAGCGGATGTTGACCTTCACGCGATTGGCCATGCCGCCGTGGACAAGCGCCTCGTTGAGCGACTTGTAGGCGTCCTGCAGGCCGACGTACTTGCCCACGACGCCGATCGTGACCTCGCCCTCGGGGTGTTCGTAGCGGTCGGTAATGTCGTTCCAGCGGGCCAGTTCCGGATCGCGCGAGGTCATCCCGAAGTGGTGCAGGACCTCGGCGTCGAGTCCTTCGTGGTGGTACTGCAGCGGAACCGCGTAGATGTTGGGCGCATCGAGCGCCGGGATCACGGCTTCGCGGCGCACGTTGCAGAACAGCGCGATCTTGGCACGTTCGCCCTCGGGCAGCGGCCGTTCGCAGCGGCACAGCAGGATGTCGGGCTGAATGCCCAGTCCGGTCAGTTCGCGCACCGAGTGCTGGGTGGGCTTTGTCTTCAGTTCGCCGGCAGCCGCGATGTAGGGCACGAGCGTGACGTGCACGAAGCAGGTCTGCTCGCGGCCAAGCTCGTTGCGCAGCTGGCGCATCGCCTCGACGAAAGGCAGGCCCTCGATGTCGCCGACCGTGCCGCCGATTTCGCACAGGACGAAATCGAGGTCTTCGGTCTCGGCCAGCGCGAAGTCCTTGATCGCGTCGGTCACGTGCGGGATCACCTGCACGGTAGCGCCGAGATAGTCGCCGCGCCGTTCCTTGGCGATGATGTCGCGGTAGATGCGGCCCGAGGTGATATTATCTGCCTGGCGCGCAGACACGCCGGTAAAGCGCTCGTAGTGTCCCAGATCGAGGTCCGTTTCGGCGCCGTCGTCGGTCACGAAGACTTCGCCATGCTGATAGGGACTCATCGTGCCCGGATCGACGTTCAGGTAGGGATCGAACTTGCGAATCCGCACCTTGTAGCCGCGTGCCTGCAGCAGTGCTGCAAGGCTTGCCGCCATGAGACCCTTGCCCAGCGAGGAGACCACGCCGCCGGTGATGAATATATGCCGCGCCATGGGAGTCGGGCCTTAAATTGCATGGGGGCCCTTGGGCAAGCGCCCAGAGCCTGAATCCACAGGTCAAACACAAGGATTCACCGTCTGGCACCGCCAGACGGCAATCCGATTACGATAAAAACGCGAAGCGGGTTACTGCTTGGCAGCTCCCGAAAGCGGGTCGTCGGCCGGTGCCGGTGCAGCGGGAGCCGCATTATCGGCCGCTGCGGCGCCCTTGTCGGCCGAACCCGCAAGCGGATCGGCCGGCGCCGTATTGCGCTGCAGGGACGTATCGATGTCCCGCCCGGTGGTCTGGTCCACCGCCAGCGCGGCCAGGACAATGCTGAGAGCGACGAAGAGGACCGCGAGGATCGCCGTGGCGCGAGTCAGGAAGTTGGCCGCACCGCGTGCCGACATGAGTCCCGACGGGCTGCCGCCGACTCCGAGACCGCCGCCTTCCGACTGCTGCATCAGGATCACGCCGACCAGCGCTGCTGCAATCAACGCCTGAACCACGGTCAGAAAAAGGAACATTTTCGTCTCAGCCTTCTGGCAGGCACAATGCCCACGTCGTTAGGCGCGCAGATAGGCATAAGACCGCCGCCGCGCAACCCGGGTAGTAACCGGGAGGGCCGACCGGCCCTTCTCCCGGAGCAGATCCGATCAGTCGGCGCTCAGCGATGCCGCAGCGCCGACAATGGCAAGAAAGCTCTCGGCATTGAGGCTGGCGCCGCCGACCAGCGCGCCGCCGACCTCCGGAACGGACAGCAGTTCGGCTGCATTGTCCGCCTTCACCGAACCGCCGTAGAGGATGCGCACGTCCGCGCCGCCCTCGCCGTAGATGGCAACGAGCTTCTCGCGAATGGACTTGTGCATTGCCGCGACGTCCTCGACCGACGGCACGCGGCCCGTCCCGATCGCCCAGACCGGCTCGTAGGCGACCGAAAGCTTCTCCGGCGCGCCTTCCACTTTCGGGCACGACCCTTCGAGCTGCGCAGCCACGACTGCTTCGGCCCGTCCGGCATCGCGCTCCGCCTCGGTCTCGCCGACACACACGATCACCGCCAGCCCGGCCCCGAACGCAGCCTCTGCCTTGGCCTGCACGTCCGCATCGCTTTCGCCGTGAAGCGTACGACGCTCGGAATGGCCGACGATGGTGAAGTCCGCACCCGCGTCCTTCAGCATCGGAGCCGCGATGTCACCCGTGAAAGCGCCGCTTTCCCTAGCGTGACAATCCTGTCCGCCCACGCCGATGATATCCGCGGCATCGCGCGTGCGGTAGATCAGCGTGGCAGGCGGCGCGACCGCAACCTGCACCTTGGGAAAGCGTGCTGCTGCCCGGTCGATCGCGCGCACCTCGTTGAGCATTGCGCGCGTGCCGTTCATTTTCCAGTTTCCGACGATGTAAGGCAAACCAGCCATTTCATACCTTTATCAAATTCGGGCGGACACCGCCGATTCTCGTCGTCTCGGGAATCGGCCTCGTCGCTGTCGCGGGCGCTGCTAGGCCAGCCCCGCCCGCCTGTCAAAATTCATCAGCCATTAATCCCTATGGTAATCGATTTCGGCAATATCGCCGCGGCGCCAGCATCCGATGGACAACGGTAACGCTCTGACGGATACGTGACCGGATATACGAAGGGAAGTCGCAGCCGCCTCGATCCGGCGTATCGGGACATCCGCTTTGCCAGGATTTGTCCCCATCCATGCGAGTCGGCATTGCAGGATGCCGCAAGGCCCCCTAAAGCCTGCGCCCGTTTACTGCGAAGCCGGCAGGTTTCGCCCAGGCAATCGCTGATCGGCACGGTCCATGATCTCTATTTTCAGATCCTTCTTCACATCCAAGATTGGCGGCTTCATCGCTCTCGCCGTCCTGCTCGTCATCGCCATCGCTTTCGCGAGCGGCGACATCGCGGGAATGCGCGGGTCGGACGGCACCAGCCCTACCAGTTCCGTCGCCACCGTCGGCAACGACAATGTCGACGCGGCGGAACTTTCGCTCGGCGCGACGCGCGCGCTCGATCGCGTCAAGCAACAGCAGCCGACCGCCACGATGAAGTTGCTGGTCGCGCAAGGCGGCGTCGAACAGGTACTGAGCGACCTGATCGACCGCACTGCGTTCTACGTGTTCGGCAAGGACAACAAGATCGCCGTCAGCGACCGTCTGATCGACAGCGAGATCACCCAGATCCAGGCTTTCCAGGGCGTGGACGGCAAGTTCGACCAGAAGGCCTACCGCCAGGCACTGGCGCAGCAGGGCATTTCCGAGAAGTCGCTGCGCGACGACATCGCGCACAATCTTACCGCGCAGCAGCTGTCGGCTCCGGCCCAGATCGGCACCACGATGCCCGAATATGCGGCCAAGCGTTACGCTTCGCTGCTCAACGAGACCCGTTCGGGTGAGGTCGCCATCCTGCCGTCGATGCTATTCGCGCCGGACAAGGACCCGACCGAAAAGCAGCTCGCCGCCTTCTACAAGGACAATACCGACGAGTTCATCCGTCCGGAACGCCGCGTGATCCGCTATGCCGCGCTCGGCGAGGATACGATCAAGGCCCCGCCCGCGCCGACCGACGCCGAGATCGCCGCGCGTTACGAGGAGAACAAGGCGGTCTATGCCGCCCAGGACCGGCGCAAGATCACCCAGCTGATCGTGCCCACCGAAGCTGCCGCCAAGGCGGTTGTCTCTGAAGTCGATGGTGGCAAATCGCTTGAAGCCGCCGCCAGGGAAAAGGGTCTGACTGCGGCAAACCTTGAATACTTCAGCAAGGAAGACCTCTCGGGCCAGTTCTCGCCCGCCGTCGCCGACGCTGTCTTCGCCGCTCCGATGGGCAAGCTGGCAGCGCCGGAAAAGAGCGCGCTGGGCTGGCATGTCATCCGCGTCGACGAGGAACAGAAGAAGCCGGCACGTCCGCTCACCGAGGTGAAGGATGAGATTTCGGCCCAGATCGCCAAGGAAAAGCGTCGCAAGGCCTTCACCGACACGCTCGCCAACATCGAAGATCAGTTCGCGGAAGGCTCCAGCCTGACCGAAGTCGCCAAGAGCATCGGCGCCGAGGTCAAGAAGACCGCGCCGCTCACCGCAGACGGCCAGGTTTACATGAAACAGGGCGAGAGTGCCCCGGACGTGATCAAACCGGTCCTCGATACCGCGTTCCAGATGGAGCAGGAAGAACCGCAGGTCGCCGAAGTGGAGCGCGGCAAGACCTTCGTGCTCTACGACGTCACCGACATCACCGCTTCCGCGCCGGCCCCTCTGAAGGAAATCGAGGCCGACGTTAAGGAAGCCTGGAAGCTCGACGAAGGCTCGAAGGCGGCCAAGGCTGCCGCGATCGCGATGCAAAAGAAGATGGACAAGGGCGAATCGATGGCCAAGGCGCTGTCCGGCGTCGGCAAGCGCCTGCCTCCGATCGAGCAGGTCTCGATGTCGCGCCCGACGCTTGCGGCCGCGCTGCGCTCGGGCAAGGCGGTTCCGCCGCCGGTTTCGCTGATGTTCCACATGGCGCAGGACACGGTCAAAGTGCAGTCCGCCCCGCAGGGTCGCGCCTGGTTCGTCGTCCAGCTCGAAAAGATCGAACCGGGCGAAGTTGAATCCGACGCGCTGATCACCAGCGCCCGCCAGGAACTCGGCAAGCAGCTGGGCATGTCCTACGGCAGCGCCCTCGCCAAGGCGATCCGCAAGGATGTCGGGGTCACCGAGCATCAGGCGGAAATCTCCGCCGTGCGCAACCAGCTTGCCGGCACCGGCAGCGCGAACTGATTTTCAGGCAGCAGCGGCATGCAAAGAGAATCGGACCAATCGGCGGCGCTTGAACTCCTCTCCCAAGGCAAGCCCGCGCTGCTGTGGCGCAAGCTCGTGGCCGATACCGAAACACCGGTCGCCGCCGCGCTCAAGCTGTTCGAGGAGGGACGCGGCGATTTCCTGCTCGAATCGGTGGAGGGCGGCGAGACGCGCGGGCGCTACAGCCTGATCGGCCTCGACCCCGACCTGGTGTTCCGCGCGAGCGGCCCGGCATGCGAGATCAACCGCAAATGGCAGGTCGATCGCGAGGCTTTCACCGCCCTGCCCGGAGAAAGCCTCTCGGAACTGCGCAACCTCGTCCAGACCTGCCGCATCGACGTGCCCGCCGAGTTGCCCAAGGCGCTGGCCTGCCTCGTTGGCTATTTCGGCTACGAGACGATCGGCCTTGTCGAAAAGCTCCCGCGCGCGGCGCAAAGTGCGCTCGACGTGCCCGACATGCTGTTCGTGCGCCCTTCGCTGATCCTCGTGTTCGACCGGCTCGGCGACGAACTGTTCTGCGTCGCACCGCTCTGGCCCGAAGCAGGTGCGACGCAGCACGCGATCGAAACCGCATCGGAACGCATCGACGAAGCGCTGCGCCGCCTTGCCGCGCCGGTGCCGGTCGCTCCGGTACTCACCGATCTGCCCGAACCGCAGGCCACTCCGGTCATGGCCGCCGAGGACTACAAGGCCATGGTCCTCAAGGCGAAGGACTACATCGAGGCAGGCGACATCTTCCAGGTTGTGCTGGCCCAGCGCTTCACCTGCGAATTCACGCTGCCGCCGCTGGCGCTCTACCGCGCCCTGCGCCGCGTGAACCCCTCGCCTTTCCTCTATTTCCTCGACATGCCCGGTTTCGCGCTGGTGGGGTCGAGCCCGGAAATCCTCGTGCGCGTGCGCGATGGCGAAGTCACCATCCGCCCGATCGCCGGAACCCGCCCCCGCGGCAAGACCCCGGCCGAGGACAAGGCGAACGAGGAAAGCCTGCTCGCCGATCCCAAGGAACGCGCCGAGCACCTCATGTTGCTCGACCTCGGCCGCAACGACGTCGGCCGCGTGGCGGCCGCGGGCACTGTCGAAGTGACCGACAGCTACACCATCGAGCGCTACAGCCACGTGATGCACATCGTCTCGAACGTCGTCGGCCAGCTCGACACGGCCAGGCACGATGCCATCGACGCGGTTTTCGCGGGCTTTCCCGCCGGCACCGTATCGGGTGCGCCGAAAGTTCGTGCCTGCGAGATCATCGCGGAGCTCGAACCCGAAACGCGCGGCGCCTATGCCGGCGGCGTCGGCTACTTCGCCCCGGACGGGTCGGTGGATTCGTGCATCGTCCTGCGTACCGGCGTGCTCAAGGACGGCGTGCTCCATGTGCAGGCGGGCGCGGGCATCGTTGCCGACAGCGATCCGGACTACGAACAACGCGAATGCCAGGCCAAGAGCGGCGCCCTGTTCGCGGCGGCGCGGGAAGCGGTGCGCGTGGCCGGAGAGCCGGGCTTCGGGCAGTGATCCGCAAGGGCGCCGCGCTCAGCCTCCTGTTACTCGCCGCCTGTTCTTCCGGCGAAACCGAAAAGCAGGCCGAAGCCGCGCCTCCGCCGCCTTGTGAAAGCGCTACCTTCGAAGGCGCCGCCCTCACCCATTGCACCGCGACACCGGGGCACCACACGATCCACATGGTCCTCGGCTCCAAGGCCGGGGAGCCCTATCGCAGCCTGTCGCAGCTTGCCGTGAACCGGCCCGACAAGAGCCCTCCGGTCGCTTTCGCCATGAACGGGGGCATGTTCGATGCGGACGGACAACCGATAGGCTACTACGTCGAGGACGGCGAGCGGCTGCACAAGCTCAACCGCAACGAGGGCCCGGGCAATTTCCACCTGCTGCCCAACGGCGTGTTCTACGGCGATACGGATGGCCACTGGGCCGTGCGCAGCAGCAGCGATTTCGCCGCGAAAGTCACCAACCGCCCCGACTTCGGCACGCAATCCGGCCCGATGCTGGTCATCGACGGCAAGCTCCATCCCCGAATCGATCGCGATGGCACATCGCTCAAGCAGCGCAACGGTGTGGGCGTCGACGCCAGGGGGCGCGCGCACTTCGTCATTTCCGACGAGCCGATCTCCTTCGGCAAGCTCGCGCGCTACTTCCGCGATGATCTTCGCTGCCCCAACGCCCTGTACCTCGACGGCAGCGTCTCCTCGCTGTGGGACCCGGAACACGGCCGCGTCGACGGAGGGCCCCCGCTCGGCCCCTTGATCGTCGTCGAGAAAACAGCGATGGGCGGGGAAACAAAGGCGAACCCATGATCCTCGTCATCGACAACTACGACAGCTTCACCTGGAACCTGGTCCATTACGTGATGGAACTGGGTGCCGAGGTCGAAGTGGTGCGCAACGATGCGCTCTCGGCCGGACAGGCGATTTCCAGCGGCGCACAGGGCTTCCTGATTTCGCCCGGCCCCTGCACGCCCAACGAAGCGGGCATCAGCCTCGACCTCGTGGGAGCAGCGGCCGATGCCGGCAAGCCCCTGCTCGGCGTGTGCCTGGGCCACCAGTCGATCGGCCAGTACTTCGGCGGCAAGGTCGTGCGCGGCGGGTTGATGCACGGCAAGACCTCGCCGGTCACGCATGACAACACCGGGGTCTTCGCAGGCCTGCCCTCGCCCTTCATGGCCACGCGCTACCACTCGCTGATTGTCGAGGACATTCCCGACGTGCTCAAGGTCAACGCCCGCTCGGACGACGGCCACGTGATGGGCTTCCGCCACGAGAGCCTGCCGATCCACGGCGTGCAGTTCCACCCGGAAAGCATCGCCACCGAGCACGGCCATGCCATGCTGGCCAACTTCCTGAAGCTGTGCGGCATCGACGCGAAGCTGCCCGAACGGCTTTCCGCGTGAGGAAGCCCGCATGACCCTGCCCGATCCGCTCTACCCGCTTGAGGAAGTCGAAGCCGAAACCGCGTTCGGCGCGATCCTCGACGGGCAAGTGCCCGACAGCAAGATCTCCGCGTTCCTCATAGCGCTGTCCGACCGGGGCGAGACCGCCAGCGAGATCGCCGGCGCGGCGCGAGCCATGCGCGCACGGATGATCCCCGTCTCGGCACCGGACAATGCGATCGACGTGTGCGGCACCGGCGGAGACGGGCACCACACGCTCAATGTCTCGACTGCCGTCTCGCTGGTCGTGGCCGCGTGCGACGTGCCCGTGGCCAAGCATGGCAACCGTGCCGCCAGCTCCAAGGCCGGCGCTGCCGATACGCTCGAAGCGCTGGGCCTCAATCTGGACCGTGCCGCCGAAACCGCCGAAACGACGCTGAACGACATCGGCATCTGCTTCCTCTTCGCAGCCAAGCACCATCCAGCGATGGGCCGCATCATGCCGATCCGCAAGGCGATCGGCCGGCGCACAATCTTCAATCTGATGGGGCCACTCGCCAATCCGGCAGGCGTGCGCCGCCAGCTCGTGGGCATTGCCCGCCCCGCCTACGTCCCGATCTACGCCGAAGCCCTTGCCCGCCTCGGCACCGATCATTCGATGGTCGTCTCGGGCGACGAAGGGCTCGACGAACTCAGCCTGGCAGGCGGTAACGAACTGGCCGAGGTGAAGGGAACCGAGGTATCCATGCGCCGGGTGACACCGCAGGATGCCGGGCTGCCCGTGTCTCCCGTGGAAGCAATCCGTGGCGGCGATGCCGCTTACAACGCGGCCGCGCTGCGGGCGCTTCTCCAGGGCGAACCCGGCCCCTATCGCGAGGCCGTGCTGTTCAACGCCGCCGGCGCGCTGATCGTCGCGGGCGAGGCCGCAAACTGGCACCAGGGCGTGGAAGAAGCCGCCGAGGCCATCGACAAGGGCCTGGCCAATGCCCTCCTCAACTGCTGGATCGACGCGACCAGGGCCTGAGGCCATGGCTCTCGACTTGGCGACCGGTCCCGCATAAGGCGCAGCTATGTCCGACAAACTCACCGAAATCTGCGATACCAAGCGCGAGGAAGTGGCAGAACGCAAGGGCGTCGCCACGATCGGGGACCTCGATGCCCACGCCGCGCACCAGAGCGCTCCCCGCGGCTTCGAGGCCGCCCTGCGCCGGAAAGCCGCCGACGGCTTCGCCCTGATCGCCGAGATCAAGAAGGCCAGTCCGTCCAAGGGCCTGATCCGCCCAGACTTCCGTCCCGCGGAGCATGCCGTGGCCTATGAACGCGGTGGCGCCGCCTGCCTCTCGGTGCTGACCGACGCGCCCTATTTCCAGGGGCACGAGGACTACCTGATGGATGCCCGCGCCGCCGTCTCGCTGCCGGTCATTCGCAAGGACTTCATGATCGATCCCTGGCAGGTCGCGGAAGCCCGTGCGATCGGAGCGGATGCGATCCTGATCATCGTGGCCGCGCTGGACGATACGCTGATGGCGGAAATCGAAGCTGCCGCGCTCGAACGCGGCATGGACTGCCTCGTCGAAGTCCACAACGAAGCGGAAATGGAGCGCGCCGCGCGCCTCAGGTCTCGCCTGATCGGCGTGAACAACCGCGACCTCAAGCGCTTCGTCACCGATGTCGGCGCAACCGAACGCCTGGCGCCGCTGGCCCCCGAAGGCACGCTGCTGGTCAGCGAAAGCGGCATCAATACCCACGCCGACCTCGAACGCCTTGCCCGGTGCGGCGCGCGCACGTTCCTCGTCGGCGAAAGCCTGATGCGGCAGGCCGATGTCGAGGCCGCGACGCGCACGCTGCTGGAGGGCTGACATGGCCAAATCGCTGACGCATATCGACTCGGAAGGCTCGGCCCGCATGGTCGACGTGGGCGCGAAGGCGGAAACGCAGCGCCTCGCCATCGCTTCCGGCCGCATCGTCATGTCCGCAGAGGCGCTTGCCGCGATCCGCGCCGGCAATGCCCCGAAGGGAGACGTGCTCGGCACCGCGCGCGTGGCCGGCATCATGGCGGCGAAGAAGACCGGCGACCTCATCCCCATGTGCCATCCGCTGATAATCGATGCGGTGAACGTGGACTTCACCTTCGAGGAAAACGCCGTGCGCGCGACCGCCACGGCCTCCCTCACCGGCAAGACCGGCGTGGAAATGGAAGCGATCACGGCAACCTCCATCGCCCTGCTGACGATATACGACATGGCCAAGGCGCTCGATAAGGGCATGGTCATCGGCGACGTCCGCCTGATCGAGAAGCGCGGCGGCAAGTCCGGCCACTGGAAGGCGGACCTCGCCTGATGGCCAATGTCCCGCCGATGCCGCTGGAAGAGGCGCAGGAACGTCTGCTCGCGCTCGTCGAACCGCTGCCGATGCAGCATGTCGACATAGAAGGCTCGATCGGGCGCTATCTTGCCGAAGGTCTCGTCGCGCGGCGCACGCAGCCTGCGGCGGACCTCTCCGCCATGGATGGCTATGCCGTGACCGGGGACGACATGGCCGGCCCGTGGTCGGTCGTTGGCGAGAGCGCTGCCGGCCACCCCTACCCGGGCGAGGTCGCCAGCGGGCAGGCCATCCGGATTTCCACCGGCGCGGTCCTTCCCGTCGGCGCGGAAGCCGTCATCCTTCAGGAAGACCTGGCCCGCGACGACGGCCGGATAACGCTTACGGGCGAGCCACCGGAGCCGAAGCACAAGCATATTCGCCGCAGCGGCCTCGACTTCGTGGCAGGGCGCGAACTGCTCGCGGCGGGCACGCTGATCGGCCCCGCGCAGGCCGCGCTGGCACTTGCCGCCGGGCACAAGCACATGCCGGTCTGCCGCAAGCCACGCATCACGGTGATCGACAGCGGCGACGAACTCGCCACCGATCCCGAGACCTGCGAGCCGCACCAGATCCCGGCCAGCAATGGCACGATGCTGTTGTCCATGGCCCGCACGCTGCCTGTCACCGCTGAACGGTCAGGGCCTATTCCCGACACGCTCGATGCTCTGATCTCGGCCTTCGATGCCGCCCACCGGGCCGATGTCATCGTCACCAGCGGCGGCGCCTCGGTGGGCGAGCATGACCTCGTCCGCCCCGCGCTCGAAGCCTGGGGCGCGACGCTCGATTTCTGGCGCGTGGCGATCAAGCCCGGCAAGCCCATCCTGGTCGCCCGGCGCGAACGGCCCGAGGGAACGCAGATCGTGATCGGCCTGCCCGGCAACCCGGTGTCGAGCTTCGTCACCGCCTATCATTTCCTCCTGCCGGTACTGCGCAGGTTGCTGGGCGCGCGCCATGCCCTGCCGATGTCGATCGTCACCAGGCTCGGCGCCCCGATGCGCGCCAACGGCGGCCGGCGTGAATTCGTCCGCGGGTCCTGGGATGGGCAATGCGTCGTGCCTCATTCGATCCAGGACAGCGGCGCCCTGTCGGCTCTGGCAGCGAGCAACGTGCTGATCGACCGACAGGCCCATGCGCCGCAGGGCGAGCCCGGCGAGGAAGCGCGCGTATTCCTGATCGAAAATGGCGGTATTGCTTGACGTTGAGAATTTCGTTGCTTAATTGTTCTCCCAATGTTCGCCAGCGGAACATTCCCGCGGAACGTCAAGGAAGAGGCAGCGACCATGTTGACGCGCAAGCAGCACGAATTGCTCCGGTTCATTCAGGCCCGGCTTGAAGAAAGCGGCATCTCTCCCAGTTTCGAGGAAATGAAGGAAGCGCTGGACCTCAAGTCGAAGTCTGGCGTCCATCGCCTGATTTCCGCGCTGGAGGAACGCGGGTTCATCCGCCGCCTGCCCAACCGCGCCCGCGCGCTCGAAGTGTTGCGCCAGCCCGAGGACGCGACCAGCAAGCCCGCGGCCCGGCCTGCCCCCGCCAACAGCAACGAGGCCGCGCCGCCGCGCTCCATTCCCGAGCCCGCGAACGACGTCATCGAAATCCCCCTGCATGGCCGCATTGCCGCCGGCGTGCCCATCGAGGCGCTGGAAGGGCAGTCGACGCTGCCGGTGCCGGCCGCCCTGCTCGGCTCGGGCGAACACTATGCGCTGGAAGTATCCGGCGATTCGATGATCGATGCCGGCATTCTCGACGGCGACTTCGCCCTGGTGAAACGCACCAACACCGCCCGCGACGGCGAAATCGTGGTTGCGCTGGTCCATGGCGAGGAAGCGACGCTCAAGTACCTGCGCCGCGAGAACGGCATGGTCCGGCTCGACCCGGCCAATGCCGCCTACGAACCGCAGATCTATACGCCCGCCGAAGTCGAGGTTCAGGGCAAGCTGGCAGGACTGCTGCGCCGCTACCACTGAGGAACAGGGGGCGTCGTATCCGCGCTAAGTGCCGGGTCGCCACCAGCCATGGGCACCTTGGCCCTGAGCGACGGTGGTAATCCTGCCTTGCGCCAGATCGATGGCCATGCCGCCCGTGCGGCTCAGCATGGCCCGGTCCGCCTTGAGCCATTTCGGACGGCAACTGTACGGTAGCCAGCGGTCCGCGATCACGATGTCGGCCTTGTCGCACGCTGCCGCCAGAGCCCGTTCCGGCACTCTGTCGCGTCCCCGAGCGATCAGCACGTTCCAGATGCGCCCATCGCGGCGTACCGGCACCGTGCAGAAGTCGCGGTTGCACTGGGCTCCGGGCCATTGCCTCAGGGGCACGACTTCCCCCGTCAAACCGGCGAGTTCGCTGAAGTTGTCGCGCACATAGCCGCTGCGGCTGTCCCGCAGAACGAACAGGCGCTCGCCGCCGTCACCCACCAGTCCGACATGTCGGCCGTCGCCGGTCACCAGCATATCGGGCGGCGTCATCAATGCCAGCATGAGCGTTCCGACGGCCGCGGGAAAAAGCCCGAGCAGCCGCACCGGCCCGTTCCACAACCCCAGCCACAGTCCACCGGCCACGAAAAGCAGGAAGGCCCCGTTCCCCATGGCCGGCATCAGCGAAACGGCCCCGGGCCGCGTGGCGATCCAGTGAGCCAGCCCCATGAGCAGGTCGATCGCATGCCCCGCCAGCCACCATGCCGGAGCACCGGCCCCGAGCAGGTCCAGCGCGAGCGCAATAGCGATCAGCGGCATGACCACGAAAGTCGTCAACGGGATCGCCGCCACATTGGCCAGCGCTCCGTAAACCCCGGCGCGGTGGAAGTGGTAAAGCCCGATCGGCATCAGCGCGAGTTCGATCACCAGCCCCGTCAGCAGGAGCATGGCCAGATGCCGCAGCACGCGCATGGCGAAGCCTTCCTCCCGCGGCCCGAGGAAGCGACGGAAGGGGTCGGAAGTCCCCAACGCGACGATCGCCAGAACCGCCGCGAAGCTCATCTGGAAGCTCGGTCCCGTCACCGCCTCGGGCCAGAGCAGAAGCACGCAGAACGCGGCCACCGCCAGCATCCGCAACGACAAGGCCTCGCGCCCCAGCGCCAGCGCCGCCAGCACCAGCAGGGCGGCGATGCAGGAACGCACGGTCGGAACCTCGGCGCCGGTCAGCAACGTATAGCCGATTCCGGCCAGCGCGCCCGTCCCTGCCGCGACGACCGGCAAGCGCAGGCGCAAGGCCAGCCAGGGAGACAGTGCCAGCAGGCGCAGGGCGAGCAGATAGACGGCCCCGATCACGGCGCTCACATGCAGGCCGCTGATCGAGAGCAAGTGTGCAAGGCCCGCGTCGCGCATGGCCTGCGCATCCTCTTCGGCGATGCCCCCGCGATCGCCCGTGGCGAGCGCTGCGGCAATTCCCGCTTCGCCGGGCGCGATTCGCCCCAGCACATGGCGCGCGAGGCGGGCCCTGAGGACCGCTATTCCCCCTTCGCCCGGTCCCGGTTCGACGATCTCGATAGGCTTCAGCACCGTCCCGGTCGCTACGATGCCCGAAAACCAGGCCGCACGCGCGAAATTGTAGGCACCGGGCAGCATCGGCGGCGCCGGCGGCATCAACCGCGCCTTGAAGCGAATAACAGCCCCGATGCCGGGCCGGAGCGAGTCCACGTCATGGGGCAGATTCACGCGAATCCTGATCGGCCGGTCGCTGCCCGGCTCGCGCATCGCGAGGAACAGCCGGTCGCGCCCGTGCGCCGGCTGTTCCTCGCGTTCCAGCACGCGGCCCGTGAACGTTCCGGCGATAGGCCGCGCAAGGGGCACCTCCCCCACGGTCGCGGACCGCGCCCAGACCGTCAGGCAACCCGCCATCAACAGCAGAGCAACACTCCAGAACGCACGAAAAACATAGGGATAGTGCCCACTTAAGGGACGCAATGCCATCGCGGCGCCAGCCACGCCGAGGCACAGGCCACACCACGCCAGCCACCAGGGCGCGGACGGCAGCGCGAACCATGCGCAAATGCCCCCGCCGAACGCCACCGCCAGCCATGGCGCGCGATTGAACTGGGCACGCGAAAGAAATCGCTCAATTCGGCCCAACCCCCTCGACAAGAGGCGATTGCTGTTCCATGGCCGATGTTGCAGTGCAGCGCTTCGGAAACCGTCCGAAGGCTGAATTTCAGACGGTGCGGCCTGGCTCGCCATGGCCGGTATAGGACAGGAAGGTACGGACAATGGCAAGCGGTAGTGCATCGGGCGGATCGACCGGCAAAAAGCCCGTCGTAACGCGCTTTGCCCCCTCGCCGACCGGTTTCCTGCACATCGGCGGCGCGCGCACCGCGCTGTTCAACTGGCTCTACGCCCGTCACCACGGCGGCAAGTACCTCCTGCGTGTGGAGGACACCGACCGGGTCCGCTCCACGGTGGAAGCGATCGATGCGATCTTCGACGGTCTGTCCTGGCTGGGTCTCGAAGGCGACGAGCCGCCGGTATTCCAGTTCGCGCGCTCGCAGCGTCATGCCGAAGTCGCAGCCGAACTTCTCCGGCACGGGCACGCCTATCGCTGCTACCTGACGACAGAGGAACTCGCCGAACGCCGCCAGAAGGCTCAGGAAGAGCGCCGCCCGTTCCGTATCGAGAGCGAATGGCGCGATGCCGATCCCTCGACCTGGCCCGAAGACAAGCCCTACGTGGTACGCATGAAGGCCCCGCGCGAGGGCGAGTCCGTCATCGAGGACCTCGTTCAGGGCACCGTGACGGTCCAGAACAGCGAGATCGACGATTTCGTGATCCTGCGCAGCGACGGCACGCCGACCTACATGCTCGCCGTCGTCGTCGACGATAACGACATGGGCGTGACCCACGTGATCCGCGGCGACGATCACCTCAACAACGCCTTCCGCCAGCTCGTGATACTGCGCGGGATGGACTGGGACATTCCGGAATATGCCCATGTTCCGCTGATCCATGGCGCCGACGGTGCCAAGATGTCCAAACGCCACGGCGCACTGGGCGTCGACACTTATCGCGACGAGCTCGGCATCCTCCCCGAAGCGCTGTTCAATTACCTGCTGCGCCTGGGCTGGGGCCATGGCGACGAAGAAATCATCGACCGCGACCAGGCGGTAACGTGGTTCGACATCGCGGACGTCGGCAAATCGCCGTCGCGCTTCGATCTTGCCAAGCTTCAGAATCTCAACGGACATTACCTGCGCGAGGCCGACGATGCGCGCCTCGCGGGTCTGGTCATGCACCGCCTTGAAGGCGATGCTGATCCCGACCTGCTGACACGCGCCATGCCCGTGCTCAAGGTCCGGGCCAAGGACCTCAACGATCTTGCAGAAGGTGCCGCCTTCCTGTTCGCCAAGCGCCCCCTCGCGATGACCGAGAAGGCGCAAGGGCTCCTGACCGACGAGGCGCGGGGGCGCCTTGCCGCGATTCACGAGCGCCTGTCCGGGGAATCCGAATGGAATCTGGAAGGCCTGGAAGCCAACCTGAAGGCAATGGCCGAGGAACTCGAACTGGGTCTCGGCAAGCTCGCACAACCCTTGCGGGCAGCCCTGACGGGTCAGACGACTTCGCCGGGAATTTTCGACGTATTGGTACTGCTCGGTAGGGAAGAGAGCCTTGCGCGCATCGCAGCGCAGGCAGACGTTCCCGCCGGGTCGCAGGTATAAGGAGAATAACTTGTGGGTGATCAGGTCAAACTGAGCGCTGGTGGCGCAGAATACGACTACCCTGTCCTGAAGGGCAGCGTCGGTCCGGATGTCGTCGACATCCGCAAGCTCTACGGGCAAACGGGCATGTTCACGTTCGACCCGGGCTTCACGTCGACCGCGAGCTGCGAAAGTGCGTTGACCTACATCGACGGCGACGAGGGCGTGCTGCTCCACCGCGGCTACCCGATCGGTCAGCTGGCAGAGAACTCCTCGTTCATGGAAGTCAGCTACCTGCTTCTGAATGGTGAACTGCCGAGCAAGGATGAGCTGGAAACCTTCGAGTTCACCATCAGCCGCCACACCATGCTGCACGAGCAGCTGCGCACGTTCTATCAGGGTTTCCGCCGCGACGCGCACCCGATGGCGATCATGTGCGGCGTAGTCGGCGCGCTTTCGGCGTTCTACCACGATTCCACCGACATCTCCGATCCGATGCAGCGCAAGATCGCCAGCCACCGCCTGATCGCCAAGATGCCGACGATTGCGGCCATGGCCTACAAGTACGCGGTCGGTCAGCCCTTCCTCTACCCGGACAACAGCCTGTCCTACACGGGCAACTTCCTGCGCATGACCTTCGGCGTTCCAGCCGAGGAATATGAAGTGATTCCCGCCGTCGAAAGGGCGATGGACCGCATCTTCATCCTCCACGCCGACCACGAGCAGAATGCCTCGACCTCGACCGTGCGTCTCGCCGGTTCCTCGGGCGCCAATCCCTTCGCGTGCATCGCGGCCGGCATTGCCTGCCTGTGGGGCCCGGCGCATGGCGGCGCGAACGAAGCCGCGCTCAACATGCTCAAGGAAATCGGCACGCCCGACAAGATCCCGCACTACATCGAGCGCGCCAAGGACAAGAACGATCCGTTCCGCCTGATGGGCTTCGGCCACCGCGTCTACAAGAACTACGACCCGCGCGCGACGGTCATGCAGACCACCGTTCGCGAAGTGTTCGAAGCGCTCAAGGTCGACGACCCGCTGTTCGAGACCGCGCTGCGTCTCGAGGAAATCGCGCTCAATGATCCCTACTTCATCGAGAAGAAGCTGTTCCCGAACGTCGACTTCTATTCGGGCATCATCCTCAATGCGATTGGCTTCCCGACCACGATGTTCACCGTGCTCTTCGCCCTCGCCCGCACCGTCGGCTGGGTCGCGCAGTGGAACGAAATGATCTCGGATCCCGGCCAGAAGATCGGCCGCCCGCGCCAGCTCTACACCGGTCCGACACAGCGCGACTACGTGCCGGTCGGCAAGCGCTGAACACAAACGCGAGTCATCGCATGAATGGAAAGGCCCTCGCGAAAGCGGGGGCTTTTTCATTTCTGGTCGATCGCTGCGGTTTTCGCGGGCCTGCAGGTTGCCCGCACGAGCGGGCGTGATCTAGGATTACTGCCCCGGCGGTGCCTGCTGCCCTTGCCCGACCTTCTTCTCATCCAGACCTTGCCGGACGCCCTGCGAGATTTCATCGACGATCCTGCTGCCGTCGACCTGCAGGCCATCGTTATCTATGCGCAGGTCGATGGGATTGCCGTTGATCTGCCCGCTGATGATCGCCTGACCATTCTCGAAACGCAGGTTGCCGACCTCTCCGAGCGGAATGGTGCCAAGGTCGGGCAGGTCGAGAGGCTGGACCGGGCCGCCGGGATCGGGATGCGCGGCCGGCGCGGAATGTTCACCCAGGGCTTCGCGCATGAAGTCGCGCCAGATGCGGGCTGGGATGCTCCCGCCCGACACCCCGTTCAGCGGCGAATTGTCATCGTTGCCGACCCATACGCCGACGACAAGGTCTCGGGCATAACCGACGAAGAGCGCATCGCGGTTCTCCTGGCTCGTGCCGGTCTTGCCGAAGTTGGGAGCACGCAGCATGGCCGTCCTGCCCGTCCCGCGATTGATCGCCGCGCGCAGCATCTTCTCGATGGCGGCGTGGTTCTTCTCCGACAGGCTGCGCTTGCGCCCCAGAATACCGTCGAACCAGCCTTCCTTCCCCGCGGGAAAGGCCGTCGGCTCTACGGGAAAGCGGTTGCCGGCCACACCGGCATAGGCGGAAGTCAGTTCGAGCAGTGTCGTAGTCGCCGTTCCCAGCGCGATGCTGGGATCGCCTTCCGGCAAGGGCGATGTCAGGCCCAGCGAACGGGCCATGCCGATCACGGCCTTGTCTCCCACCTTGCCGAGCAAGCGCACCGCCGCGACATTGCTGGAGTGGGCGAAGCCATCTTCGAGCGTGATCGTGGCAGAATACCGGTTGCCCGCGTTTTCCGGCCGGTAACCGCCCGTTTCGATCGGCGTGTTCTCGATCGAGTCAGTCGGCTTCCAGCCATTCTTGAGCGCGGCCAGATAAACGAACAGCTTGAACGTCGATCCGGGCTGGCGATGGGCCTGGGTCGCCCGGTTGAAGGGCGTCTTGGCGTAGTCCCTGCCGCCCACCATGGCCACGACCTCGCCGTTGGGATGCATCGCCACCAACGCCACTTGCGCAGAGCCCAGCGGCGCGCCGGCAATCGCCCTGCGGGCAGCGGCCTGAAGCCGCGCATCGAGCGTGGTCGTGTAGGTCTGCCGGGAATAGCTTTCCGTGTTGAGACCGCGGGCCTGCGGCAGGGCCCAGTCCGCGAAATAGGTGCCGGTCGGCAGGTCGGTCTTGGTGCGCACGTCGAGCCGCGGCGCCCGCACGGCGGCGACCTCATCCGGCTTCAGGTAACCGGCCTCGACCATCGCATGCAGGACGACCCGCATGCGCTTTTCGGCCCGGTCATAATGGCGGCTCGGCGCAAGGCTGGAGGGGGCCTTCATCAGCCCCGCCAGCATCGCGCTCTGGCCCAGCGTCAGCTTCTCGGGCTGGCGATGGAAATAGTGGAGCGAGGCCGCCCGCAAGCCATACGTGTTGTCGCCGAAGTAGGCGTTCGAGAGGTACCGCTGCAGGATCTCGTCCTTGCTCAGCCATGCTTCCAGCCAGAACGCGATCAGGGCCTCGCGGGCCTTGCGCCCCAGGGTTCGGTCGGCGGACAGGAACGTGAACTTGGCAAGCTGCTGGGTGATTGTGCTGCCGCCTTCGGTGCGGCCGGTGGTCATGTTGGTCCACAAGGCCCGTGCCATGCCTCGCGGGTCGATGCCCCAGTGATCGTGGAACCGCCGGTCCTCGATGGCGAGGAAGGCCTGGCTGACGTGCGCGGGCAGCCTGGCGACCTCGACCGGCGCCTCGACCAGAGCGCCGTTGCGGGCAATCGGCGTGCCGTCGGCGGCCAGCAGCGTGATCTGCGGCGGCGAAAGCGGTTGCAGCGACTTGGACAGGGGAGCCGTGACCGCCAGCCATCCCAGGAGCACAAGGAAACCCAGCAGCAACACCGCGAGGAGCCGAGAAAGATACCACGCGCGCGAATGCCGTTTCTTCGGCGCGATCCCCTCGTCCGGCGCGAACGCGTCATCCGATTGGGCAAACTCCTCCTCATCCGGTTCGGTGGAAGGGAGGTTTCGCAAATCATCCATCGTCAACGCCGGGTCATCCGCTATTCAACCGGGGCTCCATAGCACCGGATCGTAACGGCACGAACCTTTCCTGAAGCGGAACGATGCCACGATCCGCATATATTCATGGCCACAATCTCGCCGCATCGGACTATCATCCTGCCTTTGGATAACTGGGGGGCGCGACAACCATGGTGTTTCTGAGGATCATTGCCTTCATTTTCGGCGTACTCGCCGTCGCCATGGGCCTGCTCTGGGTCGGGCAGGGAACCGGCGTGGTGATGTGGCCGGCGGAAAGCTTCATGCTGGCGGAACGCGCCTGGGCCGTGCGCGGCGCCGTACTGGCCGCCGTGGGCTGCATCGTGATCTGGCTTGCCCGGCGCGGGAACGGCCGGCGCTGACACGTCAGACGTCGGGATCGGCCGGTACTTCAAGGGTGAAGCGTGCACCCTGCCCCGGCGCGCTGTCGACGGTCAGGTCACCGCCCATCGCATGGGCAAGGCTGCGCGAGATATAGAGGCCGAGGCCCGTGCCTCCATCACCGCTGCGCCCCAGACGCTCGAATTTCTCGAACATGCGGGCCTGCTGTTCCTCCGAGACCCCCGGTCCCTGATCGGCGACGATCACCCGGGCACGATCGCCCACGTCCTCCAGCCTGATCCAGATGCGCGAGTTTTCCGGTGAATAGCGAACGGCATTGCCGATCAGGTTGAGCAGGACCTGCAGCACGCGGCGGAACTCGGCAATGGCGGGAAGACTTTCGCCTTGCTGCGGCGGCTCGATGACGATGCCCTTCTCGCGCGCCCGCACGCCGAGGATGCCGGCCGCCTGACGGGCGACTTCGCACAGGTCTATGCGATCGGGCGCGGTGCTGAAGCCTTCGGATTCGACCACTTCGAGGTCAGCCATGTCTTCCAGCAGTTCCAGCAGCAGCTTGCCGGCGCTGGCGATCTCTCCGGCATAGTCGGAATAGGCATCGGGCAGCGGCCCGGCAAGGCGCGTACGGATCGTCTCGGCATTGGCGATGATACGCGAAATCGGCTGCTTGAGCACGGGCGCAAGATCCTGTCCGACAAGGCTGCGCCGCGTCTGCGCGACAGGCACGGCGGGCTCGGGCAGCGGCTGCGGCGCCGGTTCGTCAGACAGCAGCAGCAGTTCGAAGCCCGCGGGATCGAGCCCGGGCTGCATGTGCGGGATCAGTGCGACGCGCCAGTTGCGCTCGGACCCGGCAACGCGCACGCGCGCGCCGTCGAGCAGGCGCCAGTGCAACGGCTGATGGTGCGTGACGTCCTCAAGCGGCAGGAACTCGGTCCAGAGCCGGCCCAGCCCCGCCTCCATGGCCGCAGCGACTTCGGCAAGTTCGGGCGTTTCGCAAACCACCGCCAGCACGCGCTGCCCGGCATCGAGCTGGACCGAGAGTTCGGCAAGATGGCGCTCGGTCAATGTTCGCCTGTATTCGACAGCCCCGGCGTCTTCCGAAGGAATCGGCGCCGAGTGCCAGCTGCGCACCCGGATTTCGCACCCCTCGCCGCCAACGCACGGTTCGACTTCGACCCAGGCCGTAACCTTTTCTCCACCGTCCTGGGCGCAGATGGCGCGCGCCAGACGGAAGCCGTAGCGGCGCGTCTTGCGGACGAGTTCAAGCAGTTCGGGGACCGCAATCGTGCCGGGCAGTTCGCCACCGCAACGCAGTTGCAGCCCGGCAAGCGGCTCGGCCGCCGTAAGCAGGCGGTCCTCGGCGTCGCTTACCCCGCGGGCCAGTATGCTTGCGTCCTCGCTCATCACCCGCCGTAGTGCCCTGCCTGCTGGTGGCCCGATGCCAGGATCGAGGCGGCGCTGTCCGTTCCCAAGCGGTCGAAACCTTCGGGCAGCGTAACATCGGGATGAAGCGCGAGAAACTGCTCCTCGATGCCCGAGGGCTCGAGTCCGGCGGTACGCAGCGCCAGTGCCAGACGGGCAAGCTGCGCTTCATGGGTGGAGAGCACCACCACGTCGCGCGCCTGCCCCGACCCCAGCGCCAGCGCCGTCAGGAACAGCGCGACACCGCCATGGGTAAGCGAAAGCGCGGACCGGTTGCCGTCGCCCAGAGTCATGACGAGCCGCCAGGCCAGCCCGAGCCGGCTCGCCCCCTCGTCGTAGGCTTCGCGGATCGCGGTTTCGGCGCGCCCGGTGCGTTCCGCCAGATCCGGCCTTTGCTCGCCCAGCGAACGCAGGCTTGCCAGAACGCCGTGAAGCAAGTCTCCGGGCAGGTCCCGGAAGGGCAGCGTCATCCGGCGCTGGGTCTGGCACCAGCGGGCCTGTGCGGCGAGAAACGTCATCGCCAGCCCTTGCGTGCCCTCATCCGGTGAGGAGATAAGCTCCTGCAGCATCGGCGAGACCACCGGATCGAGCGCCAGGCGCGCCTGCATCCGTTCGGTCAGCTGCCACTCGAGCGCCAGCGCGTGCAGGTGGGAAATCAGCGCCGGATTGTCCATGAAGGCCCGTGTCAGCTGCTCCGCGATGCCGTCATCGCGCGCGAAAGCTTCATCCGGCCCGGCCGCGTTCGCCATGGCATCGAGCATGCCCCCGGCCAGATCGGCAAGCATGCCGCGCACCCGCGCAAGGATCTCTTCGCTGAAAACCGAGCTGTCCTCGGCCGCGATCAGATGACGCAGGATCGGCAGCACGGTTTCCGCCATGGCGTCACCCCGCGCGAGTTCCTCGCGCAGCACCGCTTCGACGTTATCTCCGCTTGCCGGATGGACAGTTCTGTCGATCATCCGCCTCGTATATTCCGCGTTTGGTTAAATCCGGGTTAGGCCATTATCTAGTTGCGCAGCCGCACATGGAACAGCAACCCGGACACGATCAGGGCCATCGAAACGACTTGCACGGCCGGCAGAAGCTGCCCTGCAGCGGCCGCGACTGCAAGAACGAAAGCCAACACCATGCGATCGCCGAGCCAGCTGGCGGCCAGCCCCCTGACAACACGCGGCACCAGCGCCAGCAGCATCAGCAGGATCGCCGGCACGGACAGCCACGAGAGCATAAGCTGCCCCGGAAATCTCGGCGTATTGGCCAGTATCAGTATGCCCAGCGCGGTATCGATCAGCCACACCAGAACGTCCGCACGGGGAATCGCCGGCGGCAATTGCCCCAGCGCGTGGCGCTCTGCCGACCGCAGGCGCCGGCTCGCCTCTGCCAAGACCCAGGCCAGGGCCACGAAAAGGAAGCCGCCCCATGCAACGCCGAACCAGCCCAGACCGGCGGCGATCACAAGCATACCCAGGACCCCGGCCGAAAGCGCATTGCTGGCATTGCCGGCGTGAAGCAGCGACGATCCGAAATGCACGACGCTGAACCGCGCCGCCGCCCGCCCCGGCGACGTGGGCCCATCGGCAAAGCGCGCACGCAGCCAGTCGTTTTCCAGCGCGAAGGCCTCGCTTTCGGTCCGAACCATGCTCCAGTCCGCGCCGGTGCGCGCCGTTGCCGGAACCTCGCGCATCTCGGCGCCCGACTGCAGGGCGATGCGCGTCAGTGCCGACGCGATATCGCAGTCCCCCGGCAACTCGTGCAGCCGCTCCACGAGCTGGCCCGGAATACGCATGATGCCGGCGCTCGCACGATTGATGTCGATCCGTTCGTACCCCGCCGCCAGTGCGCCCTCGACCGGCTGCACCAGAACCACCGGCCTGCGGCCTTCCAGCAGTGGAACCGCATTCGCGGCCTCGACGAACAGCCCCTCGCTCACGACGATGACCTCGTCGGTCGCGGTGACGAGGCCGGCAAGCTGGCGGGGGCTGGTCACGATCGCGAACTGCAGCCCGGCATCTTCGGCCGCATGCTGGAGCGCGATGATTTCGGGAGCGGTGCCACGCGCCATGCAGATAACGCGCTGGCAATCGAGCGCCAGCACCAGTCCAAGCTGGTGTTGCGCCAGGCTCGCGCCGGCCACTTTCAGGAACGCGCGCGGAGACGGATGCCCCGCACCAGCAGGTTCCGACATGGCCAACAGTGCTATGCGCAAGTCATTCCTCCAGCCCCGCAGCGCCTGATGTAGGCTGCCCGGCCCAAAGTGCCAAGCGGGAGGAACAATTCAGACGGCGGAAAACTCCGCGACATAGGCTTTCAACTGGCGCACGACCGCCGGGTCGCCCGGTGCGGTGTCCAGCGCCTGCTCCGCAAGCACCAGCAGCGGCGCCGAATGGAAGCTGGCCGCGAGCCCTTTCAGGCGCATCGCGGCAAGATGCCAATTGCCGTCGCACCGCGAGCGTTCGAGCAGGTCGACCTGCTTACCCACGCTTTCGATGTAGGACGCCCGCAGTTCCGCGAACAGGTTGCTGTCGCCGCCTGCCGCCGCCGCAATGGTTTCTTCGAGTGCACCTGCTTCATACGCCATATCCCCAGGATACTGCGTAAAGCGTTAATCCGGGGTTTATTGCCGACCCTCACGTGGTATTCTGCCGGAATGGCTGGGGAAAACAGGATCATCGCGTTCGGCGCGAATGGAGGCGATGGGTCAGACGGCGAACACGAAGCCGCGGCACTGACTGCAGAGGCGCCAGGCGCCGGTACCGAAACCGCCGACACCGAGTCGCACGAGAGCTGGGATGACGCCTGGGCGGTCGGCGAAGAAGGCGAGGACCTCTCGCGTTCGCGGGCATGGATCGCCCCGGCCATTGCCGGGCTCGCCGTGGCCGGCTGGAGCGCGCTGTTCGTCTTCGCCAACCTGCCCGGCCTGACGGCTGGCGTGCCGCTGGCCGAAGTGCCGGGGCTCGTCATGCAGTGGTGCGTACCGGTGCTGCTGATCGGCCTCGTCTGGCTTCTGGCGCTGCGCCACAGCGCGCGCGAGGGCAAGCGCTTCGGCGACGTCGCGCGCACGCTTTCGACCGAGTCCGCCCTCCTCGAACAGCGCCTGACGACGGTGAACCGCGAACTCAGCCTCGCCCGCGAATTCATCGCCGCCCAGTCGCGCGATCTGGAAACGCTGGGGCGCCTTGCCGCCGAGCGCCTGTCGAAAAACGCACAACAGCTTCAGGATCTCGTGCGCGACAACGGTGCGCGCGTCGATTCGATCAGCACTGTCAGCACCGCGGCGCTGGAGAACATGGAAAAGCTGCGCAGTCAGCTTCCGGTGATCGCAAGCTCGGCGAAGGACGTCACCAACAACATCGCCAATGCCGGTCGCACCGCGCATGTCCAGCTCGAAGACATGATCCAGGGCTTCAACAAGCTCAACGAATTTGGCGTCGCCAGCGAGCGGCAGGTCGAAACGCTGCGTAACCTCGTTGCCGTCACGCTCACAGAATTCCGTGCCGAAAGCGAACGGTTCGATACCGTCGCCGACGAGCGTTTCGCGGCCCTGGCCGAGCGCGGCGAGGAATTCCGCACCCAGCTCGACAAGCACGAAGTCGACGCCCTGGCCGCGATCCGGACCCGCGCCGCCGCGCTCGCCGACGAAATCGATTCAACGCGCAAGCAGCTCGACCAGCATGAGGCGGAAAGCCTCACCTCGCTGCGCGCGCGCCTTGGTTCGCTGCGCGACGAGAGCGACGTGGTCTCGAGGGCCCTGCGCGATGCGGAAGTCCGCGCCGGCGAAGCGCTCCGGGAATCGCTGGAAACCCTGAACGCGGAACAGGAAGCCACCACGGCACGCATCGTCGAGGCGCAGCGGGGCGTGTTCGATGCGCTCAAGGCGTCGCTCGAAGTGTTGCGCGACGAGCAGTCCTCCGCCGCCGACAATCTGGCACAGACCCAGCAGGGCGTCGTCGATACCCTCAGGGGCGCGCTGGAAACGCTGCGTACCGAGCAATCCTCTGCGGCTCACAACCTGGCGCAGACGCAGCGGGGTGTGGTCGACTCTCTCAAGGCGTCGCTCGAAACCCTGCGCGCCGAGCAATCCTCCGCCGCCGAAGTCGTCACCCAGGCCCAGCAGCGCGTGGTCGATGCACTCGGCGCCTCGCTGGATGCCCTGCGCGAAGAGCAATCCGCCACCGCCGCGAGCCTGACCGAAAACCAGCAAGGTATCGTCGATACCCTCAGGGCCTCGCTGGCGACCTTGCGCAATGAGCAGTCGGCAGCCGCCGAGAGCATCTCCACGGCCCAGCAGACCGCACTCGACGCGCTTGCCGGACGCCTCGCCACGCTGGACGCCGAGGCGCTGCGCATGGACGAGGCACTGTCCGAACGGGGGGAAAGGCTGGCAATCGAGGCCGAAGAGCGTAACGCCCGGCAGGTCGAACACGAACGCCACGCCATTGCCCGCATCGAGCACATGCTGGGCGAACTCGACGGAACGATCGCCGAACGGCTCGAACGCCATCGCCAGCAGGCCACGGCGCTGAGCGAGCATGCCAGCGCGGTTACGGCGGAACTGGGCGAATTCGAAGCCCGCCTGACCGAGATTGCGGCGCAAAGCGGCGAGGCCGAAGCCTACCTCACCAGCAGGCTTGAAGCGCTGACCGAACGCCTGACGGCGGCCCGCGCCACGCTTGCCGCAACCGACGGGGATGTCGAGAAGCTCACCGACGATTCGGTCCGCCTGCTCGAACTGATCCAGGCGAGCGCGAAGAACACGCACAGCGCGCTCCCAGAGGCGTTGTCGATCTCGGAAGATCGCGTGCACCGCCTCGAAAGTGCCGTTTCCGCCCTGCTCACACTCCTGCAGCAATCAGCCGAGAGCGGTGATAACATTGCCTCGGGCATCGAGCGGTCGGGCGCCAGTCTCGAAGCGCTGGTAACAAGGCTCGCCGATGCCCAGTCGACCGTCGCCAGCGGCGGCGAGACCCATGCAGCCCAGCTTGCCGGACTGCAAGCGACCCTCGCCGAAATCGACGAAACCACCCAGCGCCTGACCGGCAAGGCCCGCGACGAGCTCACCGCCGCGATCGGCGCCCTGCGCACGACGCTGGTGGAGACCGTCGAGGCCATCGAAACAGACAGCGCCGCACGCATCGCCGCGGTCGCGCAGAGCCTGAGCGACGAAAGCGGCCAAGCCATCGAAAAGGCCATGCGCGGCAAGGTCGCCGAAGTATCGGGCCAGCTCGAACAGGCGGTCTCCCACGCGACCGGCGTGACCCGCGAGGCGGGCGTGCAGATGCGCGACCAGCTCGCCAGGATCGACGAACTGGTCGGCAACCTCGAAAACAGGATCGCCCAAGCCCGCGAACGCGCCGAGGAACAGGTCGACAACGACTTCACCCGCCGCGTCGCGCTGCTCACGGAATCGCTCAATTCCAATTCCATCGACATCGCCGGCGCTCTGTCGACCGACGTATCCGACACGGCATGGGCCGCCTACCTGCGTGGCGACCGCGGCATCTTCACGCGCCGCGCCGTCAGTCTGCTGGACAGCAGCGAAACCAAGGCCATCCAGCAGCTCTTCGAACGCGACGACGCCTTCCGCGAGCACGTGAGCCGCTACATCCACGATTTCGAAGCGGTGCTGCGCCAGATTCTCTCCACCCGCGACGGCAATGCACTGGGCGTAACGCTGCTCTCCTCCGATATCGGCAAGCTCTACGTGGCGCTGGCGCAGGGCATCGAACGCCTGCGGGGGTGATCTAGGCTGTCGGCATGCGCGCGGCGACGTAGCCCGGCTGGGCCGGCTCGCCGAAGGCCGCGTAGAGAGCGTCCATCCGTACCTTGAGCGCCGGCAGGTGATCCGGGTGCGAGACGATGTGGAGCTGGTTGCCTTCCACCGCGCGCACGACGGCGCGGCCAAGCCACACCGGCTCCATCATCATCGCCGAAAGCGCCTTGCGCGCCTCTTCCGGCAAGCCCGGTATCTGCCCTTCCGACATGCGGCTGCGCGTCAGGCCCGGGTAGAGGATGGATACGCCGACACCGAACGGCGCCAGCTCGTCGCGGATCGCCTCGGACAGTGCGGAAACGGCGAACTTGCTCGCCGAATAGATGGCGAAGGTCTGGTGCGGCAGCTGCCCGTTCACGGATGAGGTGTTGACGATATGTCCGCTGCCGCGCGCCTTCATGTCCGGGATGAAGGTGTTGCATCCCAGGAAGACACCCCGGACGTTGACCGCCATCACCCGGTCGAATTCCTCAAGCGAGACTTCCTCCATCGGCTTGAACGGAAGGGAGATTCCCGCGTTGTTGCACACGACATCGACCGGACCGAGCCGCTCCTCGACCGCCGTTTTCACCTGCGCCCAGCTTTCGGGGGACGTGACATCCTGCTGCAGCGCGATCACGCCCGTGCCGATCCGCGTAGCCTCGGCCTGCGCGTAATCGAGGCTGATGTCCGTCACAGCGACTTTGGCGCCCTTTTCGGCAAAGGCCTCCGCTATTCCCGCACCAATCCCGCCGCCACCACCAGTGACCAGCACGACCTTGCCCGAAACGTCCACGCAACCTCTCCTGTCATTTTTTCGACAGTTATGTTGTATAATGAGATCGGGATGGAAAGGGAAGCGGGCGGCCCGAGGGAAATTCCCCCGCGCCGCCGGGCAGTCAGTAGCCCAGATCCTTCACCGGCGGGTCTCCGAAGAAGTTGAGATCATGCAGCGTGATCCACCCGTTCACGTAGTTCTCGTAGTAGACAACGAACAGCACCGCCGCGAGCAGGGTCGCCCGCAGCAGGATCTTGCGCGGGCGGAAGTTCACCGGCGCGCTGTCGGCATGCCCCTCCTGGACCTTGTCGCCGGATTCGTCGGGCGTGCGCAAACCGAACGGCATGACGAGGAAGGCGCTCAGCACCCAGAACAGACCGTAGATCGCCAGGATCGAGAACCATTGCATCTGCATGCCCGTCAATCCTCCAGCAACAGGACCTGGACCTGCGGCTTCTTGCCCGACCAGCGCGTCGCGGCCCGACGGGCGGCAAGGCGGGCTGCCTCGACGCGGACTTCGTGGTCGGCCTTCTTCGCCTTGCCCAGCGCAGCGGCGACGTCGCGGCGGGCTTCCTCGACAAAATCCGCGTAGTCCTCGTCGAGCGGCAGCCCCATGGCGGCGACCTGGACGTGGCCCTTGCGGTCGGCCGCGACCGAAACCACGCCGTTATAGGCAATGCGGCGGCGCATCACCATCGCCTCGCCGTCGGACGGGGCAATGATGTCACCGTCGAGCACGAGGCGCCCTGCCCGCACTTCGCCGAACTTGCCCGGGTGATCGGGCGCAAGCCGGACGAGGTCGCCGTTCTTCTGGAACACGGCCCTGGGGATGCCACAGGACAGGCCAAGGCGGACCTGTTCCTTCATGTGCCGGATCTCGCCGTGGACCGGCATCAGGATTTGCGGGCGGATCCAGCCATAGAGCGCTTCCAGTTCGGGACGCCCCGGGTGCCCCGAGACGTGGATCATGCTCTGCCGGTCGGTCACGATTTCCACGCCCGCGTCGGCAAGCCGGTTCTGGATGCGCCCGATGGAAATCTCGTTGCCCGGGATCTGGCGGCTGGAGAACAACACGACATCGCCCTTTTCCAGCTTGATCGGGTGACTGCCTTCGGAAATTCGCGCCAGTGCCGCACGCGGCTCGCCCTGACCGCCGGTCGCGACGATCAGCACTTCGTCGCGCGGCAGGTCCATCGCCTCTTCCACGTCGATCGGTTCGGGCAGGTTTCTGAGGTAGCCGCAGGCCTGCCCGGTGCGGATGATGCGGTCCAGCGAACGGCCCGCCACGCAAAGCCTGCGCCCGGTCTTGCGGGCCACATCGCCCAGCGTCTGCAGGCGGGCGACATTGGAGGCAAACGTCGTCACCAGGACGCGCTTGCCCTTGTGGCGCTGCACTTCGGCCAGCAGGCCTTCATAGACCTCGCCTTCGGAGCCCGAAGCCTTGTCGTTGAAGACATTCGTGGAATCGCAGACCAACGCCAGCACGCCCTCGTCACCGATGGCGGTCAGTTCCTCGGCCGTGGCGGGCGTGCCGATCTGCGGCGCATCGTCCAGCTTCCAGTCGCCGGTGTGGAAGATGCGGCCATAGGGCGTTTCGATCACCAGCGCATTGCCCTCGGCGATCGAGTGGGCAAGCGGCACGTAGCGCACGCCGAAAGGGCCGATCTGGAACTGTTCGAGATCCTCTACCACGATCAGTTCGACTTCGTCGAGAATCCCCGCCTCCTCAAGCTTGGCCGCCACCAGCCTGGCCGTGAACGGGGTAGCATAGATCGGAACGTCGAGATCCTCGGCAAAATAGGGCACCGCGCCGATATGATCCTCATGCGCATGGGTAAGGACGATGCCCAGCAGGTTCTCGCGCTCGTTCTCGATGAATTCGAGATCGGCGAAGACCAGATCGATGCCCGGGTACTCGTTCATGCCGAAGGTCATGCCCAGGTCGACCATCAGCCACTTGCCCTGACAGCCGTAGAGATTGACGTTCATGCCGATCTCGCCCGAACCGCCGAGCGCGCAAAAAACCAGTTCTTTACCCGGAATCACTTGGAAGCAGCCCTTTCGGCCAGAATTGCCAGACCTTCGATCGTGAGGTCGGCATCGACCGCGTCGAAAATATCGGTCGCCTCATCGAACAGCACGGCGAGCCCGCCGGTCGCGATCACCTTGGCCGGACGTCCGATTTCGGCACGGATGCGGGCGATCAGCCCTTCCATCATCGCCACATAGCCCCAGAACACGCCGATCAGCATCTGGTCTTCGGTATTGCGGCCGACGACGCTGGTGGTCTTGGGAATCTCCACGGCGATGCGCGGCAACTTCGCGGTGTTGCCCACCAGGGCATCGAGCGAGAGGTTGATGCCCGGCGCGATGATGCCGCCCTTGTAGGCGCCGTGGAAGTCGACCACATCGAACGTCGTCGCCGTGCCGAAATCGACGACAATGACATCGCCGCCGTGCTTGGCGTGTGCCGCGATGGCGTTGACCGCGCGGTCCGCGCCGAGCGAGCGCGGTTCATCGACGTCGATGTCGATCGCGTAGTCCGCCTTGCCTACCCCGGCCACCAGCGGCTCGACATGGAAATAGTGCCGGCACAGGACCTCCAGGTTGTGCAGAGCGCGCGGCACCACCGTGGAGATGATGATCTGGTCGATCACCTTGGCTTCCACGCCCCGTATCGACAGCAGCTGCATCAGCCAGACGGCGTATTCGTCGCCGGTTCTGCGAGGATCGGTGGCAATGCGCCAGCGCCCCTTGATCGCGCGTCCGTCGAGCAGGGCGAAAACGACATTGGTATTGCCGGCGTCAATGGCGAGCAGCATGGATCTTCGGTTTCCTCAATGCGGGGCACTTGCGAGCAGGACGTCACCAGCATGGATCGTGCGCAGCGTTCCGTCCGCCAGGCCGAGCAGGAGATTGCCATCCTCCGAAAGCCCGGCATAGCTGCCTTCAAGCGCTTCCTCTCCCGGAGGGAGCACGGTCAACCGGGTTCCCATGGGATGTGCGGCACTCTGCCAGCGCCGCAGGAGCGGGGCAAGGCCGGCTGTGCGCCAGCGTTGCCGCTCGACAGCGAATTCAGCCGCCAGCGTCTCGGCGAAGACATCGCGGCCGGGCGGCGGCGCGTAGTCGGCCAGCGCGGCAATCTTCCGTCCGGGCACCTCGGGCGCGGCGACGAGGTTCACGCCGATCCCGACGATCACCACGCCGCCGGTCATTTCCAGCAGAATGCCCGCGACCTTGGCGCCATCGAGCAGCAGGTCGTTCGGCCACTTGAGCCAGAGCTGCGCGCTGTAGGGCAGGAATTTCGCCACGGCCTCGTGCACAGCCAGCCCGGCCATGAGCGCGAGCGTGGACGCTGGCGGATCGCCCGGGCCTGGGCGCACGACGGTAGAGCCCATGAAATTTCCGGCACCGTCGTTCCAGACGCGCCCGAGGCGCCCCCTGCCCGCGGTCTGCCGGTCAGCGACAAGCCACTCGCCCTCGGGCAGGTATTCCCTGCCCGAAAGCCGGGCCGCCAAGTCCGCGTTTGTGGAACCGGTCTCTTCGACGATCCGGATCAAAGCGCGTGGAACAGCGCGGCGACGGCCGTGTCGGTAAGGCCGCCGAGCCACTTCGTGAGCAGGAAGCCGAGCGGCGAGATGAACACACAGCAGACCACGAGGATCAGCTTGTGCCAGATGTCGCTCTCACCCTTCACCACGTCGGCGGGTTCGTCGAAATAGATGATCTTCACGACCTTGAGGTAGTAGAACGCGCCGATCACCGAGGCCGCGAAGCCCAGCGCCGCCAGCGCGATCATGCCGCCGTCGACCGCAGCCTTGAAGACCAGGAACTTGCCCCAGAAACCGAACAGCGGCGGAATACCGGCAAGGCTGAACATCACCATCGCCAAGCCCAGCGCGAGCGCCGGACGCGTGCGTGAAAGCCCAGCGAGCTTGGCGATTTCCTCGACGTAGTTGCCATCCTCGTCCTTGAGCATGAGGATCGCGGCAAAGCCGCCGAGCGACATCGCGATGTAGATCGCGAGGTAGAACAGCATGGCCGAGGCGCCTTCGGGCGTGGCCACTGCCAGACCGACGAGGATGAAGCCGACGTTGTTGATCGACGAATAGGCCATCAGTCGCTTGATGTTGGTCTGGCCGATGGCGCCAAGCGCACCGACGACGATCGAGGCAAGCGAAACGAACAGCACGATCTGCTGCCACGCCGCGGCCTGATCCCCGAAGGCATCGAGCATGACACGCATGGTGAGCCCCATCGCGGCGACCTTGGGCGCGGTGGCGAAGAAGGTCGTCACCGGGGTGGGCGCACCCTCGTAGACGTCGGGCGTCCACATGTGGAACGGCACGGCGCTGATCTTGAAGGCAAGGCCCGCCAGCATGAACACGATGCCGAACAGCGCGCCGTTCGAGAGGCCGCCGCTGACGGCGGCGTTGATGCCGGCGAACGAGGTGGTCCCGGCAAAGCCGTAAGTCAGGCTCATGCCGAACAGCAGGATGCCCGAGGCCAGCGCGCCCAGCACGAAGTACTTGAGGCCCGCTTCCGCCGAACGGCCGTCGTTGCGCAGGAATGCGGCAAGCACGTAGGCGGCGAGCGAGTTCATCTCGAGGCCGATGTAGAGTGTCAGCAGATCGCCGGCGGAGACCATGATACCCATGCCGAGCGCGGCCAGAACCACCAGAATGGGAAATTCCGCGCGCATCGCGTTGAAGCGGTCGAAGAACGCGGGCGCTATCACCAGCGTCACGGCCGCCGAGAGATAGATCAGGATCTTGGCGTAGCTGGCGAAGGCATCGGCATAGAACTGCCCGAAGAACGCCGAGGTATCCGGTCCCATGGCCCCGCTGCACAGCGCGGGCGCGACGAGAGCACTGGCGGCCACCAGTGCGGCTACGGAGAGAATCGAGATCAGCCGGCTCGCCTTGTCACCGCCCCAGGCGGCCACGAGGAGCAGGACGAGGCCTGCGATGCTCAGCGTTTCTTCCGGCGCGATCAGGCGCAGCGACTGCGACCAGTCCATCAGTGTGCCCCCTCATGCGCAGCTTCTTCGTGCGCAGGCTGTTCTTTGCTCGTGGCGGCCCCCATGGCCACCTTGCTGTCCCCTTCCGGCGCCGCACGGGCGATCCGGGCCTCCAGCGCGGCGATGTCGGAGCGCATCGGTGCAAGGAAGCTTTCGGGATAGACACCCATCCACAGCACCGCGAGCGCCAGCGGAATGACCATCAGGTATTCACGGGCGTCGAGGTCGGCCATGGCCGCGGCATCAGCGTTCTTCTGGTCACCGAAGGCGACCCGGCGGTAGAGATAGAGCATGTAGGCCGCGCCCAGGATGATGCCGGTGGCGCAGATTAGCGCGGTCCACGTCGAGACCTCATAGATGCCCGCGAGGCTCAGGAACTCGCCGACGAAACCGCTGGTGCCCGGAAGGCCGATCGAGGCCATCGTGAAGAGCAGGAAGAACAGTGCGTAACGCGGCATGTTGATCGCAAGGCCGCCGTAACGGTCGATCTCACGGGTATGCAGGCGGTCGTAGATTATGCCCACGCACAGGAACAGCGCGCCGGCCACCAGACCATGGCTCAGCATGACCATCATCGAGCCTTCGAGGCCCTGGATGTTGAAGGCGAACAGGCCGATCGTCACGATGCCCATATGGGCGACCGAGGAATAGGCGATCAGCTTCTTCATGTCTTCCTGGACCAGCGCGATCAGCGAGGTGATCACGACGGCCGCCATCGACAGGCCCCAGATCAGCGGCGCGAACTCGGCCGAGGCTTCGGGGAACATCGGCAGCGAGAAGCGGATGAAGCCGTAACCACCCATCTTCAGCAGCACGCCCGCCAGAATGACCGAGCCGGCGGTCGGCGCCTGAACGTGGGCGGCCGGAAGCCAGGTGTGGACCGGCCACATCGGCATCTTCACCGCGAAGCTGGCGAAGAAGGCAAGCCACAGCCAGGTCTGGACCGAGGGATCGAAGTCATAGGCCATCAGCGTCGGCACGTCGGTCGTGCCGGCGACGTTGACCATGTAGAGCATCGCCACCAGCATCAGCACCGAGCCGAGCAGCGTGTAGAGGAAAAACTTGTAAGCCGCGTAGATACGGTCCTGTCCGCCCCAGATGCCGATGATCAGGTACATCGGGATCAGGCCGGCTTCGAAGAACATGTAGAACAGGAAGATGTCCTGCGCGCAGAACACGCCGATCATCAGCGTTTCCATGATCAGGAACGCGCCCATGTATTCGCCGACGCGCTTGTCGATCGACTTCCAGCTCGCGCCGATGCAGATCGGCATGAGGAAGACGGTCAGGACGATCAGCAGCAGGGCAATGCCGTCGATGCCGAGCGCATAGGAAAAGCCCGAGAACAGCTCCATGCGTTCGGTGAACTGCCACTGCGCACCGCCGACATCGAAGTTCAGCCAGAGCACCACGCCCAGCGCGAAGTCGACCAGCGTCGCCACGAGGGCAAGATTGCGTGCCGCTTTCGCGTCGAGGAAGAGACATGCCAGTCCCGCCGCAAGCGGCACCAGCATCATCACGCTGAGGATCGGAAAACCACTCATCATCTTATCCCGCGATCACCCAGCTGATGGCGCCGACAAGGCCCAGCAGCATGATAAGAGCATAGCTGTACAGATAGCCCGACTGGACCCTCTGCGCGTAAGTCGAACCCTTGGCCACGGCCCAGGCGGCGCCGTCGGGACCGAAGCGGTCGATGACGCCGATGTCGAGCACCTTCCAGAACACCTTCCCGATCCAGAAAGCGGGGACCACGAACATGTAGTGGTACAGTTCGTCGAACATCCACTTGCGGTAAACGAAGGTGTAGACCGGCCCGAGCTGCTCGGCGACGGCCGCCGGGAAGCTGGTATTCTTGATGTAGCCGTACCAGGCGATCACCAGACCGATGCTCATGACGATGAAGGGCATCCACTTCATCAACTCGGGAATCCCGTGCATCGCGTGGATCAGGTGCTCGTGGAACACCAGCGCGCCCTTCCAGAACTCGCCCATGCCGTCGGACACGAAGGCGTGCTGGAAAATGTAACCGGCGAAGACGGCGCCCATCGAAAGGACCACCAGCGGGACCAGCATGACCCACGGGCTCTCGTGCGGGTGATAGCCGGCGGTACCGTCGCCATGTGCGTCATGACCGTGGCTGCCGTGCACGTGGTCCGCATCGCCGTCCTCGTCCGACAGATCCTCATGATGGTGATGCACCGCGTGCTGGATGTGCTCCGAGCCGCCCCAGCGCGCCTGACCGAAGAAGGTCAGGAACACGAGACGCCAGGAATAGAAGCTCGTCATCAGCGCCGCGATGATGCCCATCCAGAAGGCGAAGCTGCCCATCGAGGTGCCGCTCGCGTAAGCCGCCTCGAGGATCGAGTCCTTCGAGTGGAAGCCCGCGAAGCCCACGCCGAACACGCCGACGCCGGTGATGGCGAGCGTGCCGGCAGTCATCGCCCAGAAGGTAATCGGAATGTGCTTACGCAGGTTGCCGTAGAAACGCATGTCCTGCTCGTGGTGCATCGCATGGATGACCGAGCCGGCACCGAGGAACAGCAGCGCCTTGAAGAAGGCGTGCGTGAAGAGGTGGAACATGGCCGAACCGAACGCGCCCACACCCGCCGCGAAGAACATGTAGCCGAGCTGCGAGCAGGTCGAGTACGCGATCACGCGCTTGATGTCCCACTGCGTGCAGCCGATCGTCGCGGCGAAGAAGCAGGTGGCGGCACCGATGAAGGTGATGAAGGCCATCGCCGTCGGGCTCGTCTCGAACATCGGCGAGAGGCGGCAGACCATGAAGACGCCTGCGGTAACCATGGTCGCGGCGTGGATCAGGGCCGAGACCGGGGTCGGGCCTTCCATCGCGTCGGGAAGCCAGGTGTGCAGGCCGAGCTGCGCCGACTTGCCCATGGCGCCGACGAACAGCAGCAGGCACAGCACCGTCATCGTGTCGAAACGATAGCCGAGGAAGCCGATGGTCGAACCGGCCATGCCCGGCGCCGCGGCAAGGATCTCAGGGATCGAGACCGTGCCGAACACCAGGAACGTGCCGAAGATGCCGAGCATGAAGCCGAGGTCGCCCACGCGGTTGACCACGAAGGCCTTGATCGCGGCGGCGCTGGCCGACGGCTTGCGGAACCAGAAGCCGATCAGGAGGTACGAGGCAAGGCCCACGCCTTCCCAACCGAAGAACATCTGCACCAGGTTGTCCGCCGTCACCAGCATGAGCATGGCGAAGGTGAACAGCGAGAGGTAGGCGAAGAAGCGCGGCTGATCCGGCTCCTCGTCCATGTAGCCCCACGAATAGAGGTGCACGAGCGCCGAGACCGATGTGACGACGACGAGCATGACCGCGGTCAGCGTGTCGACGCGCAAAGCCCAGTCGAACGTCAGCGAGCCGGAGGCGACCCACTTCAGCACCGGAACGACAGTCGCCTCGGCGGTGCCATTCAGGAACTGAATGAAGATCGGCCAGGACAGGCCGCAGGCAATGAACAGCGCGCCGGTCGTGATGACCTTGGCCGGAACATTGCCGAGCTGCTTGTTGCCGAGCCCGGCGATGATCGCTGCCAGCAGGGGCAGGAAGACGATGAGCAGGATGGACTGCAAGGCCTTATCCCTTCATCCGGTTGACGTCGTCGACGGCGATGGTGCCGCGGCCACGGAAGTAGATCACGAGGATTGCAAGCCCCACTGCGGCCTCGCCGGCCGCCACCGTCAACACGAACATCGCGAAGATCTGTCCGGTCAGGTCGTGCAGGAAGGCGCTGAAAGCGACGAGGTTGATGTTCACCGCAAGCAGGATGAGTTCGATCGCCATCAGGATCACGATCACGTTCTTGCGGTTGAGGAAGATGCCGAGGACGCCGAGCACGAAGAGGATCGAGCTCACCACGACATAGTGTTCGATACCTATCATGCGCGCATCTCCGAGAAGGTCCGCTCATCCTGAGCTTGTCGAAGGATCACAGCGATACCCCCTTGCCGACTTCGGGCTTGACGTTGACGGTCGCCTCATCGGGGCGGCGGGAAATCTGCTTGCTGATCTTCTGGCCGCGCGTATCGCCACGCTGGCGGTGGGTCAGCACGATGGCGCCGATCATGGCAACCAGCAGGATGAGCCCGGCCGCTTCGAAGAGGAACAGGTAGCGGCTGTAGAGCAGCGCACCGATCGCCTCGATGTTGCTGGTACCGGCAGGCTGCGCGGCGGTACCGTCGGGCGCGCCGAGCTGCAGCGCGCCGGTCTTGTAGGCACCGATGCCGAGCACCATTTCGGCCAGCAGCACGATCGCCACCAGCATGCCCAGCGGGAAGTTCTTTACGAACCCGGCCCGCAGTTCGGCGAAGTCGATGTCGAGCATCATGACGACGAACAGGAAGAGCACCGCGACGGCGCCGACATAGACGATGACCAGCAGCATCGCGATGAACTCGGCGCCGACCAGGATCATCAGGCCCGCGGCGTTGAAGAACGCCAGGATAAGCCAGAGCACCGAGTGCACCGGGTTGCGCGACAGGATGGTGATGGCGCCGGACGCGATCGTCATGACCGCGAAGAGATAGAAGGCGATAACGTGAATCATGACCCCGTGCGCCCCCTAGCGATACGGCGCGTCGGCTTCAAGGTTCGCGGCGATTGCCCGCTCCCACTTGTCCCCGTTCGCCAATAGCTTAGCCTTGTCATAGAGCAGCTCTTCGCGCGTTTCGGTCGCGTATTCAAAGTTCGGCCCCTCGACGATCGCATCGACCGGGCAGGCTTCCTGGCAGAAGCCACAGTAGATGCACTTCGTCATGTCGATGTCGTAGCGCGTGGTACGGCGCGAACCATCCTCACGCGGCGCCGCCTCGATCGTGATCGCCTGCGCCGGGCAGATCGCCTCGCACAGCTTGCAGGCGATGCAGCGTTCCTCGCCGTTGGGATAACGGCGCAGCGCGTGCTCGCCGCGGAAGCGGGGCGACAGCGGGTTCTTCTCGAACGGATAGTTGATCGTCGCCTTGGGCTTGAAGAAGTACTTCAAGGTCAGGGCGTGCGCCTTCACGAACTCGTAGAGCGTGAAGGATTTTACGAGCTGAGCGACGCTCATACTGCATACCTCGTAAGCATCAGGTAGCCCGAGACCACAACGACGAAGCCGAGCGAGACGGGCAGGAACACTTTCCAGCCCAGACGCATCAGCTGGTCATAGCGGTAGCGCGGGACAGTCGCCTTCACCCACGAGAAGACGAAGAAGAAGAACAGCACCTTGAGCAGGAACCAGACGAAGCCAGGCACGAGGTACAGAACAGGGATGTCGAGCGGCGGCAGCCAGCCACCCCAGAACAGGGTAGCATTGAGCGCGCACATCAGCAGCACGTTGGCATATTCGCCAAGCCAGTAGGCAGCGAAGGCCATCGACGAATATTCGGTCTGATAGCCGGCGACGAGCTCGGATTCCGCCTCGGTAAGGTCGAACGGCGCGCGCTGCGTTTCTGCCAGCGAGGAGATGAGGAACATCACCCACATCGGGAACAGCAGCGGGTTGAACACGAAGCCGTTGAAGATGCCGAGGACGTGCCCTTCCTGCGCCTTGACGATGTCATTCATGTTGAACGTGCCGGCCCACAGGACCACGCAGATCAGGATGAAGCCGATCGAGACCTCGTACGAGATCATCTGCGCCGAGGCGCGCATGGCTGAGAAGAACGGGTACTTCGAGTTCGAAGCCCAGCCCGCCATGATCGTGCCGTAGACACCCAGCGAGCTGATCGCGAGCACATAGAGCAGGCCGACGTTGATATCCGCCAGCACCGCGCCCGAATTGAACGGGATCACCGCCCAGGCCATCAGCGCGACCGTGAAGGTCACGACCGGCGCGATCAGGAAGATACCCTTGTTCGCGGCCGAGGGAACGATGGTTTCCTGCAGGAAGACCTTGAGGCCGTCCGCGAAGGACTGGAGCAGACCGAACGGGCCGACCACGTTCGGACCCCGGCGCAGCGCCATGGCCGCCCAGATCTTGCGGTCGGCATAGATGATCATGGCCACGCCGAGCAGCAGCGGCAGCGCAATCAGCAGGATGCCGCAGATCGTGGCGACGAACCACGCCCACTCGTAGGACATGCCAAGGGTTTGAAAGAAAGCAGTCACTGTCCCTTTCCTCCCTTCGTCATTGCGAGCGAAGCGAAGCAATCCAGGGCAGCGCACTCAACACTGGATTGCCGCGGGGCTTGGCCCCTCGCAATGACGAGTGTGGTGTAGTGGCTCATTCCGCGGCCTCCGCGATCTCCTCGCCGTGCAGCAGTTCAGCCGAACATTGCTGCATGGTCGCGCTGGCGCGGGCGATGGGGTTGGTCATGTAGAAGTCCTTGACCGGGTAGGCGATCTGGCCGGCTGCGGAACCGCCACCGGCAGGCAGGTCGCTCCCGTAGTCCGCCAGGCCTTCGATGCCAAGGGCCGGAACTTCGGAAATCATCGCGGCGCGCAATTCCTCGAAGCTGTCGAAGCCCACCGAGACGCCGAAGGCATCGGCCAGAGCGCGCAGGATGGTCCAGTCCTCACGGGCATCGCCCGGTGCGAACACGGCCTTGTCGGCCCACTGTACGCGGCCTTCGGTGTTGACGTAAGTGCCTGCCTTCTCGGTGTAGGCCGAGGCCGGCAGGATGACGTCGGCGGCATGGGCGCCCTTGTCGCCGTGATGGCCGATGTAGACGATCATCGAGTCGGCGAACCTGGTGTAGTCCACCTCGTCGGCGCCGAGCGAAAGCAGAACCTTGGGCTTGGCCGCGACCAGGTCGGCAATGCCGCCCTTCTGCGCGTAGCCGAGCATCAGGCCACCCATGCGGCTTGCCGCCATGTGGAGCACGTTGAAGCCGTTCCACTTGGTGCCGTCTTCCAGATCGCGCACCAGCTTGAACTCGCTGGCGAGCGCGAGCGAGGCTTCGAGGCCGCCACGGCCCAGCCCTGCCCCGCCGACGATGATCGCCGGACGCGTAGCGCCCTTGAGCGCTTCGGAAACGTGCGCGGGCAGATTGCCGAGGACCGAAAGGTCGTCGCCCAGGAACTCGCCGCCGAACGTGGTTTCCCACTTGGGGCCGATCAGGAAGACCTTGGCGCCGCGCTTCACCGCCTTGCGCAGGCGGACATTCACCAGCGGCGCTTCGACGCGCACATTGCTGCCGACGATTAGGATCGCGTCTGCCGTCTCGATGCCCGAGAGCGTCGAGTTGAAGTTCACCGCTGCAAGACTCGACGTGTCGTAGTCCATGCCGGTCTGGCGGCCTTCGAGCAGGTCCGAACCCAGTGCGCCGACCAGCTTCTTCGCCGCGAACATCGTCTCGCAATCGAGCATGTCGCCGGCTACGGCGGCAATCGACTTGCCTGGCTTGAGCGTGGCGATGGCCTCGAACGCCTCGTTCCAGGTCGCCGCCACCAGCTTGCCGTCACGGCGCAGGTAGGGCTTGTCGAGGCGGCGCTTCACAAGGCCGTCGACCATGTAGCGCGCCTTGTCGCTGATCCACTCCTCGTTCACGTCGTCGTTGACGCGCGGAAGGACGCGCAGGACTTCGCGGCCACGGCTGTCGATGCGGATATTGGCGCCGATGGCGTCGGAAACGTCGATGCCGAGCGTCTTCTTGAGCTCCCACGGCCGCGCCTCGAAAGCATAGGGACGCGAGGTCAGCGCGCCGACCGGGCAGAGGTCGATCACGTTGGCCGACATCTCGTGCTTGGCAGCCTGTTCCAGATAGGTCGAGATCTGCATGGTCTCGCCGCGATAGAACGCGCCGATCTCGTCCACGCCCGCGATCTCTTCCGAGAAGCGCACGCAGCGGGTGCAGTGGATGCAGCGCGTCATCGTCGTCTTGATGAGCGGGCCCATGTTCTTTTCGGTCACGGCGCGCTTGTGCTCATGATAGCGCGAACCGCCGCGGCCATAAGCCACCGACTGGTCCTGCAGGTCGCATTCGCCGCCCTGATCGCAGATCGGGCAGTCGAGCGGGTGGTTGATGAGGAGGAACTCCATCACCCCTTCGCGGGCCTTCTTGACCATCTCGGAATCGGTGCGGATTTCCTGGCCTTCACCGGCGGGAAGCGCACACGAAGCCTGCGGTTTGGGCGGTCCGGGCTTCACCTCGACCAGACACATGCGGCAGTTGCCGGCAATCGACAGGCGCTCGTGATAGCAGAAGCGCGGGATTTCCTTACCAGCCAGCTCGCAAGCCTGCAGGACGGTAGCGCCTGCCGGGACTTCGAGTTCAACGCCGTCTACGGTTACCTTAGGCATTACTCAGCGGCCTCCGCAACATTGCCAGCCTCAGCGATGCGCCGTTCCAGCTCGGGGCGGAAGTGGCGGATCAGGCCCTGGATCGGCCATGCAGCGGCGTCACCCAGAGCGCAGATGGTGTGGCCTTCGACCTGCTTGGTCACCTGGAACAGCATGTCGATTTCCTCGACCGCTGCATCGCCGGTGCGCAGGCGTTCCATCACGCGCCACATCCAGCCCGTGCCTTCGCGGCAGGGCGTGCACTGGCCGCAGCTCTCGTGCTTGTAGAAGTGCGAGAGGCGGGCAATGGCGCGCACGATGTCGGTGGACTTGTCCATCACGATCACGGCCGCGGTGCCGAGGCCCGAGCCGAGCGCGCGCAGACCGTCGAAGTCCATCGGCGCATCCCAGATCTGCTCGGCCGGAACGAGCGGAACCGAGGAACCGCCGGGGATCACCGCCAGCAGGTTGTCCTTGCCGCCGCGAATGCCGCCGCAGTGCTTTTCGATCAGTTCGCTGAAAGGGATGCCCATTTCCTCTTCGACGACGCACGGCTTGTTCACGTGGCCGCTGATCTGGAAGAGCTTCACACCCTTGTTGTTCTCGCGCCCGAAGCTGGAGAACCACGCCGCGCCGCGCCGCATGATGGTGGGCGCGACAGCGATGGATTCGACGTTGTTGACCGTGGTCGGGCAGCCATAGAGGCCCGCGCCGGCCGGGAACGGCGGCTTGAGGCGGGGCTGGCCCTTCTTGCCTTCAAGGCTCTCGATCATCGCGGTTTCTTCACCACAGATGTAGGCGCCCGCGCCGCGGTGGACGAAGACATCGAAGTCGTAGCCCGAACTGCAGGCGTTCTTGCCCAAGAGGCCCGCCGCATAAGCCTCGTCGCGCGCGGCGAAGAGCGTCTCGGCCTCGCGGATATATTCACCGCGAATGTAGATGTAGGCCGCGCGCGCACCCATCGCGAAACCGGCAACCAGCGCGCCTTCGAGCAGGATGTGCGGATCGTGGCGGATGATCTCGCGGTCCTTGCACGAACCCGGCTCGGATTCGTCGGCATTGATGACGAGGAAGCTGGGCTTGGGATTGCCGTTGTGATCCTTCGGCGGTTCCTTCGGCATGAAGGACCACTTGAGGCCGGTGGGGAAGCCCGCACCGCCGCGCCCGCGCAGGCCCGAGGCCTTCATCTCCTCGATGATCGCCTCACGGCCCTTGGCGAGAATGTCCTTGGTATTATCCCAGGCGCCGCGCGCCTGCGCATCCTTCAGGTGCCACGACTGATAGCCGTAGACATTGGTAAAGATGCGATCCTTGTCGGCGAGAGCCATGACTTACCACTCCCCCCGGTAATCGTGATTTTCGGTGACCATCGCCGTCAGCGTGGTCGGCCCGCCGACGGGTTCGACGGTGTGACGGCCCGGCTCCTGGGTTCCCGCCTTCGGCGTCTCGCCCCTGGCCAGCGCATCGAGCACGACGTCGAGGCGTTCCGCGGTCAGGTCTTCGTAGTTGTCGTCGTTGATCTGCACCATCGGTGCCGAGGAGCAGTTGCCCATGCACTCGACCTCGGTGAGCGACCACAGGCCGTCCTCGGTGATGTGGCCCGTCTTCATGCCGCGCGCCTTGCAGCGGGCCATGATCTCGTCCGACCCGCGCAGCATGCACGGCGTGGTACCGCAGACCTGCACGTGGAAACGGCCGATCGGGGCGATGTTGTACATCGTGTAGAAGGTCGCGACCTCGACCACGCGGATGATCGGCATGTCGAGCTGGGCCGCGACATATTCCATCACCGGGATCGGCAGCCAGCCTTGCGTATTCTCTTCCGCACCGACCTGACGCTGGGCAAGGTCGAGCAGCGGCATCACGGCCGAGCGCTGGCGCCCTTCCGGATAGCGCGCGACGATCTCCTTCGCCTTGGCGGCGTTGGCTTCGGTCCAGGCAAAATTGCCCCAACGTGCCCGCAGTTCGGGCGTATCGGGTTCGATATAGCGGTCAGCCATGCTTACCCCTGCGCTTCAGCCACTGATCCTGGCCGAAAAAGAAAATCTCAAATCCGCCGATGGCGGCCGCGAGCATCGCGATCATCGGCGAAGGCTGCGATCCGGTGGAGAGCACTCCGAAATAGAGCGCGACGAGGAACAGCCCGGTCATGGCTGCCCACACGCGGATCATCTCTACCGTCGTCAGCCTCACCGGATGAACTCCACGCGGCTGCACTTGCCGCCCTCGAAGCTGTAGACAGCGAGAACGTCGAACGGCTCCACGAGGTCCGAACCATCACTGGCCGGCCCGCGCGTCACGTGCTCGCGGAAGACGACGTAGTTGTCGGTCACTTCGCGCGAGACGATCTCCGCCTTGTTCTGCGGCCACCTGGAGAAAGCCGCCGCAAGGCCCGAACGCGTGCCTTCCTTGCCCTCGCGCACGACCGCGCCGCGATAGTTCGCTTCGCAGGCGTCGTCGGTCATGTACGACACGTAGAGGTCTGCATCCTGCGCGTTGTACGCAGCGATCATGGCCTCTGCGGTAGCGAGATTGCTCACCGGTCGCACTCCCCGAACACCACGTCGATGGCGCCCAGAATGGCGGTCGCGTCGGGCAGCATGTGGCCCTTGCACATGAAGTCCATGGCCTGGAGGTGGCTGAACGCGGTCGGGCGGATCTTGCAGCGGTAGGGCTTGTTGGAGCCGTCCGAGACCAGATAGACGCCGAATTCGCCCTTCGGGCTTTCGGTCGCGACGTAGACTTCGCCCGCCGGAACGTGGAAGCCCTCAGTGTAGAGCTTGAAGTGATGGATCAGCGATTCCATCGAGCTCTTCATCTCGCCGCGCTTGGGCGGGGAAACCTTGCGGTCGTCCGAGCAGATCGGGCCTTCGGGCATCTCGGCCAGGCACTGCTTCATGATGCGGGCCGACTGGCGCACTTCCTCGACACGGACCATGAACCGGTCATAGCAGTCGGAATTGGTGCCGACCGGAATCTCGAAGTCCATGCGGTCATAGACGTCGTAGGGCTGGCTCTTGCGGATGTCCCACGGAATGCCGGCGGCGCGGATCATCGGGCCCGAAAAGCCCCAGGCCACCGCGTCTTCCTTGGAAACCAGCGCGATGTCGACATTGCGCTGCTTGAAGATGCGGTTGTCGACGACGAGGCTCATCGCGTCCTCGAACAGCTCTGGCAGACGCGTGTCGAGCCAGTCGGCAATGTCGGTCAGCAGCTTGAGCGGCACGTCCTGATGCACGCCGCCGGGACGGAACCAGGCCGAATGCATGCGGGCGCCCGAGGCGCGCTCGAAGAAGTTGAGACAGTCCTCGCGGATTTCGAACAGCCACAAGTTCGGGGTCATGGCGCCCACGTCCATGACGTGCGAGCCCATGTTGAGCATGTGGTTGCAGATACGGGTCAGCTCGGCGAAGAGCACGCGCAGGTACTGGGCGCGCAGCGGCACTTCGACGTTGAGCAGCTTTTCCACCGCCAGCACGTAGGAGTGCTCCATGCCGAGCGGCGAGCAGTAGTCCAGGCGGTCGAAGTACGGCAACGCCTGAAGGTAGGTCTTGTGCTCGATCAGCTTTTCGGTGCCGCGATGGAGCAGGCCGACGTGCGGGTCGATGCGTTCGATGACTTCGCCGTCCAGCTCCATGACCATGCGCAGAACGCCGTGCGCGGCCGGATGCTGCGGACCGAAGTTGATCGTGTAGTTGCTGACGACTTCGCCCTCGGTGGTGGGCGACTCTTCGAGCTGCATGCTCATACCTTGTCTCCCTCCGCCTTCTCATCGCCGGGAAGCACGTATTCCGCGCCCTCCCAGGGGCTCATGAAGTCGAACTGGCGCAGGTCCTGCGCGAGCTTGACCGGCTCGTAGACCACGCGCTTGTCCTCTTCGGAGTAGCGCAGCTCGACATAGCCGGTGAGCGGGAAGTCCTTGCGGAAGGGATGCCCCTCGAAACCGTAGTCGGTCAGGATGCGGCGCAGGTCCGGATTGCCGGCGAAGATCACGCCGTACATGTCGAACACTTCGCGCTCCAGCCAGCCCGCGTTGGGCCACAGCGTGGTCACCGTGGGCACCGGCGTGTTCTCGGCGGCGTTGACCTTCACCAGCAGGCGATGGTTCTTCGTCAGCGAGAGCAGCATGTAGACGACTTCGAAACGCTCGGGACGCGACGGGAAGTCCACCCCGGCCATTTCCATCAGCGCCTGATATTCATGCTCGTCGCGCAGCAGGCGCAGCGCGTTCTCGATCTGATCGCGCGCGATCGTGAGCACGACTTCGCCGTGCTCCTCCTTGGCGGACACCAGCATCGAACCAAGCGCGGCGGACAGCGCGTCCACCACGCCCTCGTTGGACGCAAACTTCGGTGCGGAATGCAGAACGGCCATCTGGTCTTACCTCTCCACCGTACCGACGCGGCGGATCTTCCGCTGGAGCTGCATCACGCCGTAGAGCAGCGCCTCCGCGGTCGGAGGGCAGCCGGGCACATAGATGTCCACCGGCACGATGCGGTCGCAGCCACGCACGACGGAGTAGCTGTAGTGGTAGTAACCGCCGCCATTGGCGCACGAGCCCATCGAAATGACGTACTTCGGCTCCGACATCTGGTCGTAGACCTTGCGCAGCGCGGGGGCCATCTTGTTGCACAGCGTGCCGGCCACGATCATCACGTCCGACTGGCGCGGCGAAGCGCGCGGAGCGGCACCGAAGCGCTCCATGTCGTAGCGCGGCATGTTCACGTGAATCATCTCGACCGCGCAGCAGGCAAGGCCGAAGGTCATCCACCACAGCGAGCCAGTACGGGCCCACTGGAACAGGTCCTCGGTCGAGGTGACGAGGAAGCCCTTGTCGGACACTTCCTGGTTGAGATCGTTGAAAAACGCCTGATCGGGCGGCGTCACCGCGCCACCCTGAGCAAGAGGCTGTCCGGCAGAGTTCACGAGAGTGCTCATTCCCAGTCCAGAGCTCCCTTCTTCCATGCATAGGCAAGGCCGATGGCCAGTTCGCCGAGAAACACCATCATCGTCGTCCATCCGGCCCAGCCGGTCATGTCGAGCGAGACGGCCCAGGGGAACAGGAACGCGGCTTCAAGATCGAAGACGATAAACAGGATCGCCACCAGATAGAACCGCACGTCGAACTGGCTGCGCGGATCCTCGAAGGCGGGAAAGCCGCATTCGTACTCGCTGTTCTTGTCTGCGTTGGGCTGGTGCGTTCCCGTCAGGTGAGCAACGCCCATCGGCAGGAAAACAATCACCGCCGAGAGCAGCAGGGCGATCACCAGGAATATCAGGATCGGCAGGTATTGTGACAGATCAGTCAATGGTTCTGGCCTTCATACCGGATGCGACTGCCGGACTTGTCCCAAGCGGTGCACGTCCGGTCGTGGGCGCGCTCTTAGGCCAGCCCTCCCGGCATCGCAAGGTGTCCGCCGCGATTAATCCGCCCTTATTCATTGCATTGCAACACGAGACCGGTGGGAATGCGGCAATTTTGACCCGTCGGGCCTTGTCGCATCCCGGCCGGCTCCCGCCCCCGGTCCGGCACGACCGGACGCACAGATGACGACTCGGGTCTGGCAATCACCCGCTCCCGTCCCCATCTTGGCATCCGAAAGGCCTCGAATACCCGTTTCGAAGTTCAGTTCGGGCCTTTCTGCAAGAACCGACATCCGCATCGATCGATCGCAGTAGCAGTTTCATTCTACTGTTATGCGGCTGCCCTAACAGTCATTGCATTTGGTGCATCGCAACATTATCCGGTCGACAACTGTCATGCAAACCAGCTCGAAAGGCACGCTAATGGCCCAGATTTCGGCATCCGATCCGATCGTCATTCTTTCCTACGCCCGCACCCCTATGGGCGGCCTGCAGGGCGCACTCGCCGAAGTCGCGGCGACCGATCTCGGCGCCACCGCGGTCAAGGCGGCGGTCGAACGCGCCGGAGTCGCCGGCGAAGACATCGAGCGCATCTACATGGGCTGCGTGCTGCCCGCCGGCCTCGGCCAGGCCCCTGCCCGTCAGGCCGCGATCAAGGCCGGCCTGCCCAAGTCGGTTCAGGCGACCACGGTGAACAAGGTCTGCGGCTCGGGCATGCAGACCGTCATCATGGGCGCCGAGGCGCTGGCAGCCGGTTCGCTCGACGTCGTCATCGCCGGCGGCATGGAGTCGATGACCAACGCGCCCTACCTCTCGAAAAAGCACCGCAGCGGCGCCCGCGCCGGTCACGACACGCTTTACGATCACATGTTCCTCGACGGCTTGGAGGACGCCTACGAAGGCGGCTCGATGGGCTCCTTCGCGCAGGTCAGCGCGGATGAGTACCAGCTCACCCGCGAGAACCAGGACGACTATTCGATCGAGTCGCTGCGCCGCGCGGTCGAGGCGATCGACACCGGCGCCTTCAAGGGCGAGATCGTTCCCGTCACCGTCAAGACCCGCAAGGGCGAAGTGATCGTCGACACCGACGAGCAGCCGCCCAAGGGCAACCCGGAAAAGATCCGCACCCTGCGCCCGGCCTTTGCCAAGGACGGCACCATCACCGCCGCCAGCTCCAGTTCGATCTCGGACGGCGCGGCCGCCATGGTGCTGACCCGCAAGAGCATCGCCGAAGCCAAGGGTCTGGCCCCGATTGCCACCGTGGTCGGCGTTGCCGCCCACGCGCAGGAACCGGCGAAGTTCACCACCGCCCCGGTCGGCGCGATCACCAAGCTGATGGAAAAGACCGGCTGGAACCTCGCCGACGTCGACCTGTTCGAAGTGAACGAAGCCTTCGCCTGCGTCGCGATGTTCGCGATGAAGGACCTCGGCATCCCGCACGACAAGGTCAACGTCCACGGCGGCGCCACCGCGCTCGGCCACCCGATCGGCGCTTCGGGCACCCGCATCATCGTCACCCTGATCAACACCATGAAGGACAAGGGCCTGAAGAAGGGCGTCGCCTCGCTGTGCATCGGCGGCGGCGAAGCCACGGCCGTCGCGATCGAGATGATCTGATCCGGCTGACGCCTTACCGAACGAGAACCCCCGCCCTTCCCGGCGGGGGTTTTTGTTTGCGGAAAGCCCGTTGCCTCCACAGCGACTCCGGCGCATGTCCTGAGCCCATGGCCAGATCGCGCGCGACACCTCCCGTTCCCCGCACTGTCTGGGCCCTGGGTTTTGTAAGCCTGTTCATGGATGTCTCTTCGGAGATCATCCACGCGCTGCTTCCCCTATTCCTTACCGTCACGCTGGGCGCCAGCGTGATGATGGTGGGGCTGGTGGATGGTATCGCCGAGGCCACCGCCGCCATCGCGAAAGTGGTTTCGGGCTATGTCTCGGACCGCATGGGACGGCGCAAACCGCTGATCCTCCTGGGCTATGGACTGGCAGCGCTGTCGAAGCCGCTGTTTCCCATGGCGGGCAGTGCGGCCACGGTGCTCCTTGCCCGCTTCATCGACCGTTCCGGCAAAGGCATGCGCGGCGCGCCGCGCGATGCCCTGATCGCCGATGTCACGCCGCGCGAAGCCAGAGGGCGTGCCTACGGCCTGCGGCAGGCGCTGGATTCGACCGGCGCGTTCCTTGGCCCGGCCATGGCGATCGGCCTGATGATCGCCTTTCACGACGACATCAGACGCGTGTTCTGGATCGCCGCCCTGCCCGCAGTCATCGCCTTCCTGATCATCGTCTTCGCCGTCTCGGACAAGCCGGGCAAGGCAGTGGACACCGCATCGTGTCCGCCGATCGCGCTGGCCGACCTGAAACGGCTGCCGGCCCGGTTCTGGAAGGTCGTGGCGCTAGGCGGCATCTTCACGCTCGCGCGGTTCAGCGAGGCCTTCCTGATTCTCAAGGCCACGCAAGCGGGACTGCCGATCATGGCGGCACCACTGGTGCTGGTCGCGATGAACCTGGTCTATTCGCTGGGCGCCTATCCCGCCGGTGCGCTGGCAGACGATCATTCGGCCCGCTGGCTGCTTCAGGCCGGGCTCGTGCTTCTCGTCGTGGCGGACGCGGTTCTGGCCTTCACCACCGGGGTGCCCATGGCTTTTGTCGGCATTGCGCTGTGGGGCGGGCACATGGCGATGACTCAGGGGCTGTTGTCGAAGCTCGTCGCGGACCATGCACCGGAAGAAGCGGCGGGATCGGCGTTCGGGTTGTTCAATCTCACCCTAGGCATTGCAACGCTGATCGCGAGTGCACTCGCAGGCATCCTTTGGGAGAGTATCGGCCCTCGGGCAACCTTCATCGCCGGTGGCGCCTTTGCCGCCAGCGCGATCGTCCTGGCTCAGGTAATCCTGCCTCGCAGGCCCGAACCGGCCTGACGACGAAAGCCGAATGTGCGGTCTTCAGGGTTCGCCCGCTCCCCAGAGATTCGCTTCGTTCACGAACCCCTTGTGCCCGTCCACGTCGAACGTGCACCAGCCTTCTGCGCATTCGCCCAGAAGCCCCACCACGCCGGGTTCGAGCCGCCACAGCATCGCCGACGAGTCGTTGCCATCGGCATGCATCTCGATCAGCTCCTTGCCGATCACGATGGCCGTGCGCTGGCGCGAGAGCAGCAGGTCGCGCATCCAGCCCTTGTCGCCGTCCGGGTCCTCGATCTGCCGCCATGGCCCTTCGCGGCGGATGATCTTCACCGGCAGATGCAGGCGCCGATAGACCCAGTCGATCTTGTAGCTTCCCCCCGGCCCCACGCGCATGTTGGCAACATCGGCATCGATCGACGCCCAGTAGGGTACCTTGTCGTCGTCGGCCGCGACGGCCGGCGCGGCAAGGACGCAAAGGGCGAGCATGGGCAACAGGGAAAGGCGACTGATCATGCTGCGATCCTTACCGCGCAGCGAGCAAAGGCATCAAGGCTCCTTGACCGGGACGCTGTGGACGGCCTAGCCGGAAGACATGACGGAACCGGCAAGCGACACCTCTCCTGTTCAGCACCCTCCCCGCCCGCGCGTGGTGGTTACCCGAAAGCTGCTGCCGGAAGTTGAAGCGCGCATGTCCGAACTGTTCGACGTCACGCTCAACACGGCCGACAAGCCGATGACGCGCGAAGAGCTGGCCGCCGCCATGCGCGAATGCGACGTGCTCGTTCCGACGGTGACCGACTCGATCGACGCGGAACTGATCGCACAGGCCGGGGAGCGACTCGGGCTGATCGCCAGCTTCGGCGCAGGCACCGAGCACATAGACGTGGTAGCGGCACGCGCGCGAAAGATCATCGTCACCAATACGCCGGGCGTATTCACAGACGATACCGCCGACCTCACGCTTGCGCTCATCATCCTTGTGTCGCGCCGCTTCAGCGAGAACGTGCGAGTGCTGCGCGAGGGCAAGTGGGCCGGATGGGCGCCCTCCGCGATGCTCGGCCATTCGCTGATGGGCAAGACGCTGGGCATCGTCGGCATGGGCCGCATCGGGCAGGCGGTCGCACACCGCGCCCGGGCCTTCGGCATGGAAATCCGCTACCACAACCGACACCGGGTTCCCGCGGCGCTGGAGAACATGTTCTCCGCCCGCTACGAGCCCGATCTCGACACCTTGACGGCCGACGCGGACATCCTGACACTGCACTGCCCGGGCGGGCCCGGCACCAGGAACCTGTTCGACACCCGCCGCCTTTCGCTGATGAAGCCCACGGCCTGCATCGTAAACACCGGGCGCGGCCAGCTCATCGATGAAGAAGCGCTGATCGCCGCGCTTTCCGAAGGGCGCATCGCCGGGGCCGGACTCGACGTCTTCGCCCGTGAACCGCAAGTCGATCCGCGCCTGCTCGACCTGCCCGGACTGGTCGCCATGCCCCATCTGGGCAGCGCCACATACGAAGGGCGCGGCGCCGCCGGCGAGCGGATCATCACCAACATCCGCTTCTGGGTCGATGGCCACCGACCGCCCGACCAGGTCCTGCCCGATCTGGACTGACGCGGCCCCTTGCCGCGATGATCCGGACACCTTTCAGCAAGCCCTTGTCTCGGGTCGATTTCCTGCTCTAAGGCCGTGCGCACGAGGAACACAGCGCCAGCGCAAAGCGCGGCCTGAAGGGGGAGCCCACCAAATGACCAAGCAGCGCCTGCTGCCACTTGCCGCCGTTCTCGCGCTATTGCCGGATGCCGCGTTCGCACAGGACGGACGGATCGATGTCGCCAACAGCGGCGACACGGCCTGGCTGCTCGCCAGCTCCGCGCTGGTCCTGCTCATGGCCATGCCGGGCCTCGCGCTGTTCTACGGCGGTCTGGTTCGCACCAGGAATTTTCTGTCGGTGCTGATCCAGTGCGGCGCGATCGCCGCGATGGCTTCGGTCGTATGGGTGGTGGTCGGCTACACGGTGAGCTTCGGCGACGTCACCAGTGGCTGGATCGGCAGCGGCAATGCCTGGATGCTGATCACGCTGGGCAACGTGCGCGAGAACACCACCGTTCCCGAAAGCGCCTTCGTCCTGTTCCAGATGACATTCGCGGCGATCACGCCCGCGCTCATGGCCGGCGCCTGGGTGGACCGCGCCCGGTTCGGCTGGGTCGTGGCCTTCTGCACTTTGTGGAGCCTGGTGGTCTATGCGCCCGTGGCACACTGGATCTGGGGCGGCGGCTGGCTCGCATCGACGATCGGCACGCTCGACTGGGCCGGCGGCATCGTCATCCACACCACGGCAGGCGTTTCGGCGCTGGTCGTCGCGATCATGCTGGGCAAGCGCAAGGGCTTCCCGCAAACGCTGATGCTGCCGCATAGCCCTGCCCTGACGATGGCCGGTGCGGGCCTGCTCTGGGTCGGCTGGTTCGGTTTCAATGGCGGTTCCGCGCTGGCGGCGAACGACGATGCCGCCGCCGCAATCATCGCCACGCACGTTGCCGCGGCGACCGCCGCGATGGTCTGGCTGCTGGTGGAACGCATCGTGGTCGGCAAGCCCACCGGCATCGGCTTCGCCACCGGCGCGATCGCGGGGCTTGCGACCGTCACCCCGGCGGCCGGCTTCATCTCGCCCGGCACTGCGATCCTGTTCGGAGCGACCGGCGCGGTGGTATGCTTCCTTGCCATCCAGCTCGTGAAGCAGAAGCTGCACATAGACGATTCGCTCGATGTCTTCGCGGTCCATGGCGTGGGCGGCATGCTCGGTTCGATCATGCTTGGCCTGTTCATGGCGCAAGGACTGGGCGGCACCGGCTACAGCGAGGGCATGAACGCGGTCACGCAGACAGCCGCGCAGCTGATCGGCGTGGGCGTCGTCGCCCTGTGGTCGGTGATCGGCACCGTCATCCTGGCCGTCATGGCCTCGCTGATCTTCCCGATGCGCGTTTCCGAGGATGCCGAGCGCGAGGGCCTCGACATCACCAGCCACGGCGAGCGGGCCTGGGAATTCGATTGACAACCATGCCGTTGCAGCGGGAGATCACGCCATGACAGGCGACCTCCCGCTCTTCGGACAGGCCATCCGGCGAACCTTCACTCCGGCGGGCCGTGCCCGGCGCACCGAGATGATCGTCTACGTCGTTGCCTCGCAGTTACTATGCGTGGTGCTGTTGCTGCTGGCCCGCCTGTTCCTGGCCGGCGAGGCGCTTGCCTGGCTTCGCTTCGCGGTCTTTGCGCTGGCGATCGTGCCGCTCTTCTCGCTTTCCGCGCGGCGCCTTCACGATTTCGGGCAAAGCGGGAAATGGACCGTCCTGCTCTGGCTCGTCGTCGTCCGCAGCATCGGCCTCGATCTGGCGGCGCGCCTTGGCGGCTCGGACACGCGCGCCCTGATCGAATCGCCGCTGTCCTATGTCGACTGGCTGCTCTTCCTGCCCTTCGCCTGGCTTTACATCACCTTGCTGATCGTTCCCGGCAAGAAGGGCGCCAATCGCCACGGTCCCGACCCCCGCTACGCGCCGGACAGCAAAACGGCCGGCCCGGAAAATCCCGAGCCGGCCGTCTGAACCGCGTGGCTAGGCGGGCGATCAGTCGCCCGTCAGGATGCGATCGACCAGTTCCTTCACCGTGGGCGTGTAGCCGTTGGAATAGAACGGGTCCTGCTTGAACTTGTAGGCCGCGTGACCGGCGAACATCAGGTTCTCGTCGATCGGCCCGCCATGGGCGATGTCCTGCAGCGTCTTCTGGATGCAGAAGCTGCGCGGATCGGCGAGCCGACCGGTGGTGTAGTCATCGTGGTCCTTCCACGAGGAGAAGCCGCAGTGCGAGAGGCAGCCCATGCAGTCGGCCTGATCCTGCCGGATCGCATCGCGCTCTTCGGGAGAAACGAAGATGATCGTGTCGTCGGGCGTGCGCAGGCCATCGGTGAAGCCCTGCGACGACCACAGGCGCGCGCGTTCGAGGTCCTTGGGCGCTACCCAGAAATTCTTGCCCTTCACGCCGACGTCGAGCCGCACGGTATGCTCACCCGCCTCGACCTTCGAATAGGGAATCTGCCGTTCCGAGCGCGCCTCGAGATTGCGCAGGAAGGGATTGCGCACGGCCGAGGAATAGAAGCCCGTCGGCGAGAAGCGATGCAGCAGGACATCGCCGGGTTCGAGCGTGCGCAGCGCGTCCTTCCACTGCTGCGGAATCGGGCTTTCCCGGGTCAGCAGCGGGCGCGTGCCGTACTGGAAGGCGATCGTGCCGAGTTCCGGGTTGTCGATCCAGTCGTTCCAGTCGCGCAGGTACCACACGCCGCCGGCCATCACGATCGGCACCGAATCGGAAATGCCTTCCTTGCGCATGGTATCGCGCAGAGCCTTGACGCGCGGATAGGGATCTTCCGGCTTCAGCGGGTCTTCGGCGTTGGAAAGGCCGTTATGGCCGCCGGCCAGCCAGGGGTCTTCATAGACCACCGCCGCCATCAGGTCGGAAACCTTGTGATAGGCGCGCTTCCACAAGGCGCGGAAGGCGCGGCCCGAGCTGACGATGGGCAGGTAGTTGACGTTGAAGCGCGCGGCGATCTCGGACAGCTTGTAGGGCATGCCCGCACCGCAGGTCACACCGGTGACGAGCCCCTTGGTCTTTTCCAGCACGCCTTCGAGCACCTGCTGCGCACCGCCCATTTCCCACAGCACGTTGATGTTGATAGCGCCCTTGCCGCCCGCGATGTCGTAAGCGCGGCGCACCTGCTCGACCGCGCCGTCGATGGCGTAGCGGATCAGTTCCTCGTGACGTTCCTTGCGGGTAAGCGCATGATAGATCTGGGGAATGATCTTGCCTTCGGCGTCGTAGCTGTCGGCATTGACGGCACTGACGGTGCCGATTCCGCCCGCCGCCGCCCAGGCGCCGGAGCTGGCGTGGTTGGTCGCCGCCACACCCTTGCCGCCTTCGACCAGCGGCCAGACTTCACGGCCACCGTAGACAATCGGCTTTAGACCCTTGAAACTCATAGTCTTTTTCGTCTTTCCCCTGGCGTTGCGCTCAGTCACTGCCCATCAATGTAAATCCGCCTTCGCGTCGTGCGACACACGGCAGGGCGTAATGTTCTCAGGCGATGGCCGCACACCCGCGGCTTCGAACTGCGCATAATACCCTTGCAGTTCCGGCTTACGAACAAATTCCGTCAAGCGAAAGCCCACCGAGGCGAATTCGCAGAACAGCAGCGCCGGCGGGGTGCCGTGCGCATCGGTGGGCCGGTCGATATCGACCACGATGACCTTGCCGCCCTTGCGAAGCGCGGGACGCAACCGCCACAGGAAGGCGTAGGGTTCGGTCACCTCATGGTACATGTGGACAAGGAAGATGCGATCGAAGCTGTCGGGCGGAAGGCTCGGATCGTCCTCCTTGCCGAGCTTGATCGAGACGTTCTCCAGCCCCTCGCGCATGACGCGCGTGCCGAGCTGCTCGGTCAGGGCCGCATCGATCTCCTCGGCGAGCACCCTGCCCTTCGGCCCGACCCGCGCGGCAAGGTGCGCGGTGTAGTAGCCCTCGCCCGCGCCGATGTCGGCAACGCTCATGCCCGGTTCGATACGCGCGAGATCCATCACCACGTTCGCCTCGTTCACGCTGTCGCGCTGGGCCTCGGAGGCAAAACTGTTCTTGCCCGCTTCCGAAACCGGCCTGTCGGCCACCGGGAAATCCCGCGCGGTTTCGGGACGTCCATCATCCGCCGGCCGCTGCTGGCATGCGCACAGCAGTAGCGTCAGGGCGACAGAAACGAGGTGGCGGGGCCGGGTCATGCGGCCCATTAGCGCCTTGCAACCGACTTGGCAAAATCCGCGACAGCGCCGTTCCCGACAGACGGGCAACGGGACCCGGGGATCAGTCGACGTCCTCGACCTCGACCTTCTCGCCGGTAACACGCTGCGAAAGCGCCGCGGCCATGAAAGGGTCGAGTTCGCCGTCGAGCACATCGTCGGGTGCGGTCGAGACGACGCCGGTGCGCAGGTCCTTCACCTGCTGATAGGGCTGCAGCACGTAGGACCGGATCTGGTGGCCCCAGCCGATATCGCTCTTGCTGGCGTGCTCGGCGCTGGCGGCTTCCTCGCGCTTGCGCATTTCCTCTTCGAACAGGCGCGACTTGAGCATGCCCATCGCGATGTCGCGGTTCTTGTGCTGCGAACGGTCGATCTGGCTGGCCACCACGATGCCGGACGGCTGGTGGGTGATACGCACCGCCGAGTCCGTGGTGTTGACGTGCTGCCCGCCCGCACCCGAAGCGCGATAGGTATCGATCTTCAGGTCCGCCGGATTGATGTCGATCTCGAAGGTATCGTCGATCACCGGATAGACCCAGACAGACGAGAAGCTGGTGTGCCGGCGCGCCGAGCTGTCGTAGGGGCTGATGCGCACGAGGCGGTGGACGCCGCTCTCGGTCTTCGCCCAGCCATAGGCGTTCTCGCCCTTGATCAGCAGCGTGCAGCTCTTGATGCCGGCGGCTTCACCGGCGTGGTATTCAACCATCTCGACCTTGTAACCCTTGCGCTCGGCCCAGCGCGTGTACATGCGCTGGAGCATCTCGGCCCAGTCCTGGCTTTCGGTACCGCCGGCCCCCGCATGCACTTCGAGGTAGGTGTCGTTGGCGTCCGCCTCGCCCGCGAGCAGCGCCTGGATCTTGTCGCGGTCGGCCCGCTCGGCCAGCGTCGCCAGCGTCGCCAGGCCTTCGTTCACCGTCTCCTCGTCGTCCTCCATCTCGCCCAGTTCGACGAACTCGACGGCGTCGGTCATTTCCTGGCTGATCTCGTTGACCGCGCCGATCGAGGCTTCCAGCCGCCGCCGCTCGCGCATGACGGCCTCGGCCTCCTTCGGCTTGTCCCACAGCGTAGGGTCCTCGACGCGCGCGTTCAGCTCGTCGAGGCGGCGAACCGCGCGATCCCAGTCCAGGAACTTGCGGACCAGCGCGAGGGCCTTTTCGATACGGTCGATATGGGCCTGCCCTTCGGCACGCATGAGGATTACTCCAGTTGTAAAGGATCGCGCGAAACGGGTTCCGTGCGGAAAGCGACGCCCTTACCCGGCTTGGCCGGTTACTTTCAAGAGGCCGTGATTGTCGTCAGGCGCGCCGTCAGGGCTGCCTGGCCAGCTTCTTCACCGCAGCCAGCGTGAGTTTGACGTGCTCGCGATAGTCCATGTCCGAATGAACCATTGTGATCGTGCCGTCTTTCGCAATGACATAGCTGGTACGCTTGGTCATGCTGGTGGCCGTTCCGGGCCGGGCCAGCTCGACATCGTAGCCCTTGATGATCTGCGGCGAGGCCACGCCGACCGGGAACTTGTTGCGGCATGCCTCGGTAGAGAACTTCTGCAACGTGGGCAGATCGTCCGCCGAAAGCCCAACGACCGTCGCGCCGAGCGCGGTGAACTCGTCGATCGCCTCGGCAAAGGCATGCGCTTCCAGGGTACAGCCCTGGGTAAATGCCTTCGGGTAGAAGTAGACCACCACCGGCCCCTGTCGCAGCTTGGTGCGCAGGCTGAAGCGCATCGTCTTGCCCGCAAGCGCCACCGACGTACGGAACATCGGTGCCTTGTTGCCGACCGGCAATTCGGCAAAAGCAGCCGACGGCAGCGAGAGCGCTATCAGCGCGGCGATCGGGACAAGCAATTTGCGCATGGCGGCAGTCTGGACCGGCCTGACCATTTTGTCCAGCCGGCCCCGACGCTTGCACCGCGCGGTTTTACTCGATGTAGCCGAGAATGGTGCCGACCTCGTAAGTCTCGCCGGTCTGCGCGACGATCTTGAGCGTACCGGACGCCGGTGCCTCGACTTCGTTGGTCGACTTGTCGGCCTCAAGCGAGAACAGCGGCTGGCCTTCGGTCACCTGATCGCCATCGTTCGCGAGCCATTCGGCGACCTGGCCCTCTTGCATCGAGAAGCCGATCTTCGGAAGCAGGATTTCAACGGCCATGGTATTCTTGATCCTCCATCGGGTATGTCGGCGCCTAAACGCGTCGCGCCACCTCAATTGGCCTTGATGCCTAGCGCAACCGCGCAGGCAGGCAAGTGGCGAGCCGGGCGAAAATGCTTTCAGGCGAGACTATTCCGCGCAGGCGATGGGTTTCCAGCGCGCAAGAGAACGATTCAGGCGGGTGCCACACCGTCCTCGTGCACCATCCAGTGCACGAAGCGATGCAGGGGATACATTGCGTCGTGCGGATTGCCGATCGTGGACGGCCCTGCCTCGCCCAGATGGACGATCCGCTGCGCGCCGCCGGCGGCCAGCCGGTCACGATAGTCGGCCATGCGGTCGAAGGGATAGAAGCCTACCGTCTGCGTCGCCACGTTGATCCACTTCACCGCATCGTCGAGACTGTCGACCCGCACGACATTGGCGGTCTTGTTGATCGGGTGGAAATCGACCGGCTCGTCGGAACGGACCACCAGCCCCTTGCCATCGGTGCGACCCCAGACGCCGAACTCGTCGTCCATCATGATCATCATCTCGACCGCCTCGCGCATGTCCTGGTCCAGCTTGCGCACATCGCCGCTCTCGGCCGCGCGGCGGGCAATGTGGAAATGCAGCCGCTCGCAGAAGCGGTCGACGTTTTCCTGCGGCCCTTCCACGAACTGGTAGCGACTGGCGACGCAGGCCTCCTGGTTGAGCGTCATGACGTCGGTCGAACACAAGTCCGCCACCCGGTCGATGGTTGCGTCATCGACGAAGGCCTCCCGGCCCACCATCGAGATCGAGGTCTTGGGATCAAAAGACACGAGCTGGAAGCCCGGGCCGAGGTACTTGATGACGTTGTTGATCGCATCGCCGCCGCCCCAGGCGACGATCTTGTCGAAGTACTGCGGGCGGTAGAGCACGCGCTCGGTCGCATCGTCGCCGCCGCGCCAGTAGACCGCCGACATCGACTTCACGATGGGATGCTCCGGATCGATGTCCGCCATGGTGCGCAGGATCGCGACCATGGTGAAGGGGTCGGCACTGCTCATCTTGAACAGGTTCACGGCCTTGACCATAGAGCCCTGCGCCACGGACTTCACCGCCACGCCGGGCGAATTGCCCGGCAGCACGTGGATCAGGCGCGGCGCGAAGGCGCGCACGAAGCTCTTGCGGCCGGTGAAGTCCTGCTTGGGCACCCATTCGTCGAGCGCGCGCGGATCGGGAAAGTTCTGCCCGACTTCCGCCATCAGGATGCGCTTGTCCAGATAGGCCGCCGCATGGCGCGCGGTATTCTCGACCACCGCGCGCGGCAGGATATGCGTGCGGCACATCCGCTCGATGCATTCCTGCATGTGATCGTTGTCGCTGGCCACCAGCCGCTGCCCGGTCTCGACGAGGAAGTCGATGATCTCGGCCAGCGGCACGTTGAGCAGCGGCGGCACTTCGGTACGCGACGGCACGGCCCTGTCGAACGGGATGCGCGGCGTCGCGAAGGTAACGCCAAGGTCTCGCGACTTCTGGATCACATCCGACCCGTGGAGCACTTCGCCACGCAGGAAGAACGGGGCCGAGACGAGATCCTCGGCCGGTTGCACTTCGGTCACGTTGCTCATGATACACCTCGCACGTATGCGTCGATCGTGCCGGCGCAACCGATCTTGTCGTCCCCTTCGAGATCGGCGTAGCGCACGATGTTGTCGCGGATCGAAGGACCGTGATTGCCGCACTTGCAGGGGCTGAAATCGAGCGAGATCTTGTCGCCGGTAATCACGCCGCCCCAGCGCCCGTCGAGCGAGAGATCGAAGAACGCCGCCCGGCCTTCCATCTCGCCAGAAGTGTGATCGAGCGCGGCATCGCCCGACTTGTCCAGCAGCACCGGCACGATCCACGGCGGCACGTGATAGCGGCCGCCCTCGCGGCACTTGGGCATGCCCGAGTTGAGTTCCTGCATCGAGTAGTTCTGGAAGTGGCGGTCTGCGGGAATGTTGAAGGTCTCGAAGACATATTCCTGATAGTCGTCGGGAAGCTGCGCGCGCTTGAGCCCGCCGCCGACGTAGATCGAATTGTCGGGGTTGAAGTCCTCGCGCCCGTAACCAGCATCGCGCACTACCTTGGCGACCTGCCACAGCCCGCTCCACAGGCCCGAAAGCTGCAGTTTCTTATCGCGATTCTCGATGATGAACTGCGCGGTGGCAGGCACCGCGTCTGCCACGGCCTTGGCGCGCATGGCGGAAGTTTCCTCGAACTGCGCGATTTCATCCGGACGGGCGGTGCCCTCGGCGATCTTCTTGCGCATGACCACCATCGAAGTCAGCGAGCCGACGGTGATCGGCGGCACCGGATAGGTCCAGCGCGGCCATTCGGGATTAGCGAATGCCTCGTACTGCGCCTGCGCGATAGTGGCGTTCTTGGGCACCACGGCCACGGGCGCGCAGCCCACGATCAGCCGGTCCTGCGCGGGCTTCACGCCCGAGCCCCAGGAGAACACGTTGACCGTGTCGATCTTCGACCAGTCCATGTCCTTCTGCGAGGCTATCAGCATCGCAGACTTGCCGGTGGTGCCGCTCGAACAGGAGATGAAATAGCCCTTCGCGGCCAGACGCTCGATCCAGTCGTCGACGCCCTCGATCCCTTCCAGCGAAACACCCTCGATCGGATAGGGCGAAATGGTGCCGAGCCACTTGGTCAGGCGGTCCCAGCGCTCATCCATGAGATAGCCTTCGGGATAGGACTTGTAGGCCGTGTGCGGAAACAGCACAGGGACGATGTCGGCAATCCGCTCGATCTTCTCGATCCCCGCGTCGCGCGCCCGCAGCGACAGCAGCTTGATCCTGTCCCTGCGATCCTGAAACCGCTCGTCGAGCGCGGCGATCTGCGTTTCGCGCAGTTCGTCCGCGGAAAACGTGAAACGGTCGGGACTGGCCACCAGGGCCATGAGTTTGTCGGCTGCGACACCCATCGGCTTCTCTCCTTTTTCTTCCGAGACGCACTGGCTCTGGACAGACCACGGCGACTCGATTAATGGCATCTTATGCGTTTCATTATTGCTGATTCACTTGGCAGCGCAAGCGAAATCGGTTCCAATCGGGCCATGCTCGATCACACCGCCGGAAATTCGACCGCGCAAACAGCGCCCGCCTCCCCCGTGCGCGCCGGACGCCCCACGCGCGAACAGGCCCGCGCGCGGCACGAAATGCTGCTCGCGCGGGCGCTCGACCATTTTCTCGATAAGGGTTTCGAAGCGACCACGATCGAGGCGATCGCTGCCGACGTGAACATGACCAAGCGCACCGTCTATGCCCGCTACGAGGACAAGACCGCGCTGTTCCGCGCTTCGGTCCGACGCGGGACCGAACGGCGTGCGGTATCGCAGGAGGTCATCGAGGGCACGCGCGCCGAAAGCCTTGACGAGACGCTCGTCAACATCGCCATGCTGCGCATCGATCTCGTCTCGACGCCGGACGGCGCCAAACTCCAGCGGCTGATCAACACCGAATCCTACCGCTTCCCGGACATCTTCCAGACCTATTACGACATCGCCGCCCTGCCCACGGTGCGCTTCCTGGCCGAGATCCTCGAAAGCGAGACGGCGGCCGGCCGCCTTGCCATCGACGATCCGCTGCTGGCGGCCAGTGTCTTCATGAGCATGGTTGTCAGCGGTCCCGTTCGGTTCATCCTGTCAGGCAATGAACTTGGCCGCACCGACATCGACCGGCGGGTGCGTTTCGCGATACGCCTGTTTCTGAAAGGTGCCGAACCGCGCTGAAGCCGAATGCCAATACCCGCGACCCGCAACAGCGGGCGCAACAGGAGAGAGATGCACAACGTGGCTTATTTCCGCGAATTCAGGGTCAATTGGCCCATGCTGCTCGGCGCCATGCTCGGTCTCGCCCTGGGCTCGGCGCTCAACCATTACATGACGAACCTCTTCGCGCCGGCGCTGATCGCCGAGTTCGGATGGGACAAGGCGCAATTCGCGCTGGTCGGAACGCTCGGCCTTGCCAGCATGGTCGTCGTCCCGTTCTGGGGCCGGTTCACCGACCGCTACGGCGCGCGCATTGCGGCGGGCACAGGTTTCGCGGTGGTGCCGCTCACCTTCTTCGCCTTCAGCCTGATGCGCGGCGACATCTACGAGTTCTTCGCGATCACCGTCGTCCAGCACCTGTTCGGCGTGCTGACGACGACGCTGGTGTTCAGCCGCGTCATCGTCCAGCGTTTCGATCTCGCACGCGGGATGGCACTGTCCGTGCTGATGAGCGGCGCGCCGCTGGTGGGCGCCGCCGTCGTCCCGCTGGTGGGCGAAGTGATCGAGGCCGAGGGATGGCGCGCGGCCTATCGCCTGCTGGCGCTGCTCTCCGCCATCGGCGGTATCGTCGCGGTGACGCTCGTCGGAAGGCGACCGCGGACAGGCAGTGCGACCGACGAACCGGCGGAGCACAAGGCACGCGCGATCGGACGCGCAGAATTCGTCGCGATCCTGCGCCACCCCTCGTTTCTGCTGATCGTGGCGGGCATGTTCTTCTGCAACGTGCCCCAGGTAATCGTGTCCTCGCAGCTCAAGCTGGTGCTGATCGAAAGCGGCGCGGCAAGCCAGCTGGCGACCTGGATCGTTTCGCTCTACGCGGTGGGCGTGGTCGTCGGCCGGTTCCTCAGCGGCATCGCGCTCGACCGCATATCGCCGCAGATCGTGGCCCTCGCCGCACTCGGCCTGCCCGCCATCGGTTTCATGATCCTGGCTTCGCCGGCCGAACAGGGCTGGCTGCTGGCCGCCGCCGTGCTGCTTGTCGGCCTGGCGCAGGGCGCGGAAGGCGACATCGGCGCCTACCTGACCTCGCGCACGTTCGACCTGACGCATTTCAGCCTGATCTACAGCTTCCTGATCGCCTCGATGGGCCTTGCCACCGCCTTCGGCTCGATCGTGCTGAGCATGACGCTGGGCGCAACGGCGCGCTTCGACATGTTCCTGATCATCGCCGCCGCCCTGACCATCGTCGGGGCGCTCTGCTTCTTCATGACGGGACGCGGCGACCAGCCGCCGCGCCTCGAACCGGACGCGCAACGCATCGCGCCGGCCATCTGACACCATCGCAAGGATAGAGCCATGACCCAACCGCAAACCGCTTCGACGCAAGCCGTGGTAATCACCGGCGCCAGTTCGGGCATCGGCAAGGCCAGCGCCGAAGCCTTCGCCCGCATGGGCTGGCACGTGATCGGCGTCGGCCGCGATCCGCAGCGTTGCGCCGATGCCGAAGAGGCCATTCGCGCCGTTGCGGCCCCCGCCGCACGGGTAGATTTCCTGCGCGGAGACTTCACCGAGATGGCGGACGTACGCCGTGTTGCCGGCGAAATCGCCTCGCTGACCGACCGCCTCGATGTGCTGGTCAACAACGCGGGCGGCGTGCGCGATGCGCGCTACCGCACGTCCGAGGGGCTGGAAGCGACCTTTGCGGCGAACCACCTCGCCCCGTTCCTGCTGACGCGCGAATTGCTGCCGCTGCTCGAAAAGACCGCCGCGGAAAGCCCTGAAGGAACCGTGCGCGTCATCGCCGTCTCCTCGAGCGGCCACATGGGCTGCCCCGGCATGCGCTGGGACGATCTGATGATGTTCGGAGACGAGAACTTCGGCCCCGCCGTGGCCTATTGCCAGGCCAAGCTCGCCAACCTGCTGTTCACCCGCGAACTCGACCGGCGACTGGCGGACAAGGGCATCATTGCGCAGGCGATGCATCCGGGACGCGTGGGCTCGAACTTCGCCAGCCATGGCGACGATACGATGAAGGCCTACATGGCCGCCAACGAATGCGTCGCGCCCGAATCACCCGCGCGGACCATCGTGTGGATGGCCATTGCGCCCGAACTGGGCCGCGACGGCGGGCGCTATTTCCACGACCTCGCCGAGGAAGAGCCCGCCCCGCAGGCCCGCGACGACGAAGCCGCGGCGCGCCTGTGGCGCGAGAGCGAACGGATTCTCGACACCATCGGGTAATTCCGGCCCTGTCCCCACGCGCCGCCTCTTGACGCCGCGGCGACGCCAAACGCAAGAGGGCGGCCCAGCCGAAAGGATGCCCCGTCATGACTGCAGCTTCCGACCGCCCGCGCCGCAGCGCGCTCTACCTGCCCGCCTCGAACGCCAAGGCGATCGCCAAGGCGCGCACGTTGCCCTGCGACATCGTCGTGCTCGATCTGGAGGACGCGGTCGCCCCCGAACTGAAGGCCGAGGCCCGCGCGGCCGCCGTCGCCGCGGTCGAGGAAGGCGGCTTCGGCCATCGCGAAGTGGCGATCCGCGCCAACGGCATCGACACCGAATGGGGCGCGGAAGACATCGCCGCCATTGCCGCCTCGAAGGCAGATGCGGTGCTGGTTCCCAAGGTCGGCTGCACGCAGGACATCGGCCGATACGAGGAAGCGCTCGAAAAGGCGCCCTCGTCCATGCAGCTGTGGGCGATGATCGAAACCTGCGAGGCAATGTTCAACCTCAAGGACATTGCGGCAATGGCCCCGTCCTCGCGGCTATCGCTGTGGATCATGGGAACCAACGATCTCGCCAAGGAAATGCGCGCGCAGCTTACGCCGTGCCGTACCCCTTTCCTGCCGTTCCTCTCGATGGCCGTCGCCGCCGCACGCGCGCACGGCCTCGCCATTCTCGACGGCGTGTGCAACGAATTCCGCGACCTCGACGTGTTCGAGGCCGAGGCCCGGCAGGGCCTGATGTTCGGCTTCGACGGCAAGAGCCTGATCCACCCCGCACAGGTCGATCCGTGCAACACGGTGTTCAGCCCCGGCGAAGCGGACCTGGCATGGGCCCGCGCCGTGATCGAGGCTTTCAAGCAGCCGGAGAACCAGGGCAAGGGCGCGATCCGCGTGGACGGCAAGATGACCGAACTGCTGCACCTGGAGCAGGCGAAGCGGCTGGTCTCGGTCGCCGAGCGGATCGCCGCGGCGGGCTGAGCCGCCGCGCGAAGCTGGGGAACCGTCTTTTCGTCTTTCCCTCAGTCCCCGCGCGTCCGGCGGCAGGCCGCACTTATTCCCCGCCCTCTTCGGCGGCCACCTTGCCGATGTCGCCCGGTTCGTTCGCGATCACCTTGAGCACGGCAGTCCAGGCATCGACGTTCTGCTGCAGCGCCACCGGATCGACCTTGTCCATCGTGTCGTCGGGCGTGTGATGCAGGTCGAAATAGTGCATGCCGTCCTGACCCAGATCGATCACGGCAAGGTTCTGCTCCCTGATGATCTTGCCCACGTCGGCGCCGCCATGCGCCCGCCCGGAATAGGACACGACGCCCATCGGCCAGAGCGCGGCCTTGATCTTCTCGCCCAGCGCCGCGTTGTCCTCGTTCAGCGACATCTTGAGCTGCCAGACGCGATCCGCGCCGAAATCGCTCTCCATGGCGATGGCGTGCTTCTCGCCCCCATGCAGGAAGGCATAGTGGTCGCCACCGCCGTTCCTCATGCCCATCTCTTCATTGCCCGACCACAGCACGCGGATCGTGCGCAGGGTCTTGCCGTCCTTCTGCGCAGCCAGCGCGGCGGCGGTTACGATGCCGCAGCCCGAAGCATCGTCGATCGCGCCGGTCCCCAGGTCCCAGGAATCGAGATGGCAGGCGAGCAGGATCATCGGCAGCGAGGGATCGCGCCCGGGCAGCTCGGCCACGACATTGCCAGAAGGTGCATCGGGGAAAGGCTTGCCCATCAGCGTGAGGTCGATGCTCATGGTCTTGCCCCGCCCGGCGATACGGGCAATCAGGTCGGCATCGGGATTGGAAACCGCCCCCGCCGGGATCGGCTTCACGTCCTTGGGCCAGACGGTCGATCCGGTGTGTGGCATGCGGTGGCTGTCGGTTCCCGCCGAGCGGATGACGATAGCGGCAGCGCCCTTGGCAGAGGCGATGCTCGGCCCCATGCGCCGCACGTTGCCATAAGGGCCGTAGCCCGAACCGTCCTGCGTGCGGCGCATGGCGTGATCGACGAAGGCCACCTTGCCCTTCAGCGACCCGTCCGGCGCGGCCTCGAGAGCGGCCAGTGTCGGGAAATAGACCATATCGGCCTTCAGCCCCCCGGCAGGCGTGGGCACCGAAAAGCCGAGCGCGGTAATCGCCAACGGCTGCTGGTACGGCGCGGTCAGCTGGGCATTCTCGGGACCACGCTGCCACGCCAGGGTGCGGAAGGGTTCGATCTTCACATTGCTGAAGCCCAGAGCCTTGAGCCGGGCCTCGGCCCAGACCCGCGCGCGGGCTTCCGCCTCGGTTCCCGCCATACGCGGCCCGATCTCGGTCGTCAGGCCTTCGACGATGTCCCAGGCGACGCCTGAACCTTCGGTCGGCGTTGCGCCGGCGGTGGTGGAAGAAAACGGGGCGATGGCGGCCGCTGCAAGGAGCGCCGCAAGGGGGGAGGTGCGAAGCATGGGCGACATGGGTAACGTGCTTCGCCGAAGTTGCCAATCGGCCAGTGTCGCGGCCTCCACAAGCACATCGCCGCGCGGTCGAAAATGATGGCGACCGCGCAGCTTCGTCCGGCTGTTCAATGCGTTACGGACCTATTTGGGCTCTGACGGCAAATGCGCCTCGACGTAGGTGGTCACCGCCCAGATCTGGTCCTTCGAGAGACTGTTCTTGTAGGCCGGCATCGCCGACCCGAACGGTGCGCCGCCCTCGGCCACGGTCCAGTAGATGAAGCCGTCCCACTGCCCGATCGGCATGTTCGACAGCCAGGCCAGATCGGCCGGAGCCGGCGTAAGGCCGGCGGCCGCCGGCCCGTCGCCCAGCCCTTGCTTGCCGTGACACATTTCGCAGTTCTGGGCATAGACCGCAGCTCCACGCTCGAGCGTCGCCGGCGTCGGCTTCAGGGGGTTGGTCATCGCATCGTAGGGCGCGGGAATGCCCTGCATCATCGCAAAATGGTGTCGTGGGAACATCCCCCTTCCGCGACCGCCTCGTCCCATGGGCCCCATGGGCCCCATCTGATCGGCAAACCGACCGTCCTGAACCGTGCCCGCGTGAACCGCGCCCGATGTCGAAACAGGCGGATGAACCGATTGCGCGTAAACCACTGCTCCGGTAGCCAGCGCCGCCGCCAGAATTGCACCCGCTGCAAGCGTCCGCATGCCGTTTCTCCTTCGAGATGAAGTGGCAGGTCCCGATACAGCGGGAACGCCTCGTCACGCGATGGGTTCCGCTCTGCCCGCATGATTTGCGATCTTTTCCGGCCACCCTGAGGGTCCACGCTTCCGATGGGGACACCGCACACCGATTTCGCTGTCCTACAGCCCCCGTTTTCGAAGATAATGCCCGCATGACGCGTCGCCTCACCGACAGACAGCGCAACATTCGCCGCAGGGGAAAGGTCACATCCCGGCGAGGCCTCTCATGCCCCCAGAGCGCAGATTTTCGCCCATGCCGGGGCAGCGCTGCGCCTCGACGGGAAAACACATTCCGCGCGTTTCGCGTAAACCCGAACGCCACGGGGCCAGCGCCCTTGGCAATCCCCGCCCTGCCCTGTAGAGCGGCGCGCAAATCTCCAGCAATTGCTCGATCCCAGAGGAACCCGATGGCCGCTCAATACGCCTTCGTCATGAAGGGCATGACCAAGACCTTCCCCGGCGCCCAGAAGCCGGTACTTTCGAATATCTCCCTGCAGTTCTACCAGGGTGCCAAGATCGGCATCGTCGGCCCCAACGGCGCCGGCAAGTCGACCCTGATGAAGATCATGGCAGGCATCGACACCGATTTCACCGGCGAAGCCTGGCCGGGCGAGAACATCTCCGTCGGCTATCTGCCACAGGAACCGCAGCTCGACCCGACCAAGACCGTTCTGGAAAACGTCAAGGACGGCGCGCGCGACATCGCCGACAAGCTGGACCGCTTCAACGAGATCTCGATGATCATGGGCGACCCGCCCGAGGACGTCGATTTCGATGCGCTCATGGAGGAAATGGGCACGCTGCAGGGCGAAATCGACGCGGTCGACGGCTGGACGCTCGACAATCAGCTCGAAGTCGCGATGGAAGCGCTGCGCTGCCCGCCGGGCGACTGGGAAGTCGGAAGCCTTTCGGGCGGTGAAAAGCGCCGCATCGCGCTTACCCGCCTGCTGATCCAGAAGCCCGACATCCTGCTGCTGGACGAACCCACCAACCACCTCGATGCCGAAAGCGTCGACTGGCTGGAAAACCACCTCGCCGAATACCACGGCGCCGTGCTGATGATCACCCACGACCGCTACTTCCTCGACAACGTGGTGGGCTGGATCCTCGAACTCGACCGCGGAAAGTACTTCCCCTACGAGGGCAACTACTCGACCTACCTGGAGAAGAAGGCCAAGCGCCTTTCGCAGGAAGAGCGCGAGGAAAGCGGCCGCCAGAAGGCGATCAAGGACGAGCTCGAATGGATCCGAGCCGGCGTCAAGGGACGCCAGACCAAGTCGAAGGCCCGTATCCGCAAGTTCGAGGAACTGCAGAACGCACAGGACCAGCGTACCCCCGGCAAGGCGCAAATCGTCATCCAGGTGCCCGAGCGTCTGGGCGGCAAGGTCATCGAAGCCAAGGGCATCTCCAAGGCCTTCGGCGACAAGCTGCTGTTCGAGGATCTCTCGTTCATCCTGCCGCCGGGCGGCATCGTCGGCGTGATCGGCCCCAACGGCGCGGGTAAGTCCACGCTGTTCAAGATGATCACCGGACAGGAAAAGCCCGACACCGGTACGATCGAGATCGGCCAGACAGTGCACCTGGGCTACGTCGACCAGAACCGCGACCATCTGGACGACAAGCACAACGTCTGGGAGGAAATCTCGGACGGGCTGGATTACATGAAGGTCAACGGCCACGACATGTCGACACGCGCCTATGTCGGCGCCTTCAACTTCAAGGGTCAGGACCAGCAGAAGAACGTCGGCAAGCTCTCGGGCGGTGAACGCAACCGCGTGCACCTCGCCAAGATGCTCAAGCAGGGCGGCAACGTGCTGCTGCTCGACGAACCGACCAACGACCTCGACGTCGAGACGCTGGGCGCGCTGGAAGAGGCTATCGAGAACTTCGCGGGCTGCGCCGTGGTGATCTCGCACGACCGCTTCTTCCTCGACCGTCTGGCCACGCACATCCTCGCTTTCGAGGGCGACAGCCACGTCGAATGGTTCGAAGGCAACTTCGAGGCCTACGAAGAAGACAAGCGCCGCCGCATGGGCGATGCGGCCGACCGTCCGACGCGCCTTGCCTACAAGAAGCTGACGCGCTGACGAAAAGCCTGCGGGCGCAGCGCGCGCTCGCAGCCAGCCGTTGAAATGAACGGGCCGCCGCTCCGCGAAGGAACGGCGGCCCGTTCATTTTGTTGACCCCTGTCATTAACAGGAAGCAACCTCATGGTTCACCTTTGAGACATCGCCGTCGGAATATTGAATGTGCGTGATGAAATGAACATCTTGAGGATGCGCCGCAGCACTACTGCGGCAAGTCCGGTTAGGAGCCGGTAAGATGACCAACGGAAAAACACTGAAGACGAAAGGACTGCTTTCGGCCGGTGCCTGGGGAACAATGGCTGTCGCCATCGTCGGCATGATCCTGCCCGACATTGCGAGCGCCGCGCCGCAGCAAACCCGGTTCGAACAGCGCAATGAGCAACGCACGCAGCGCTCGGAGCGTTCCAGCCGGCCGCAAGGCACCCGCAGCGACTCCAGGCCGACGCGGAACCCGCAAAACCCGCAGCCCCGATACGAGCAGCGCCAGGCCCAGACGCAGCGCCAGGTCCAGACGCAACGCCAGATCCCGACGCAGAACCAGGTTCGCACGCAGGAACGTGTCCAGACGGAGACACGCAATCGCGCCACGACACCGTACAACACGAGGGTCAACCGCGACCAGCGCACCCAGCAACGCGATAACCGCAATGCCTGGCAGGACAACCGTCGCGACCAGCGTACCGAACGGCGCGACGACAGGCGGGACAACCGCAACGCCTGGCAGAACGACCGCCGTGACCAGCGCACCGACCGCCGCGATGACAGGCGCGACAACCGCTACGACCGGCGCGACAATCGCCTGGATAATCGCAACGTCCGGCGGTGGGACAACCGTTCGTGGCGGCGCAACAACCGCTACGACTGGCGCAGCTATCGTGCCCGCAACCGCTCGACCTACCGCATCGGCCGCTACTACACGCCCTATTACGGCTACAGGTATCGCCGTGTCGGCATCGGCATCACGCTGGGATCGCTGTTCTATGGCAGCCGCTACTGGATCACCGATCCGTGGTACTACCGCCTGCCGCCAGTCTACGGTCCTTACCGCTGGGTCCGTTACTACGACGACGTGCTTCTGGTGAATATCTACACCGGTGAAGTGGTCGACGTGATCTACGACTTCTTCTGGTAAGCACGAGAATACGAAAGAGCCCCCGAACCTCACGCAGGCCCCGGGGGCTTTTTCCTGACGACGACACCGGCGCGACTGCTTTTTTACAGAGGCGATTGATCCCGCCGCCAACGTGCGTAGTCTGTCGTTTCGATGACAGGCGTTTCCCATCCGGATCGCAAGATGCTTGCCAGGATCGGCGCGGCCGTGCGCGAGCGGCTGGCCGACAATCCTGCGGTGCAACGCTTTCCGGAAGACAGGGCCGAAGTCTATGCCGTCGACGGCTTCCTCGGCGCCGAGGAATGCGCCCGGCTGGTGGGCCAGATCGATGCCGTGGCCTGTCCGTCCGGCCTCATCGATGAAGAGCATTGGCCCGACTATCGCACCAGCTACTCCGGCGACATCGACGTGCACGATACCACGGTACGCACGCTCGAAGACCGCCTCGCCGCGCTTACCGGCATCCCGCCGGCCTGCGGAGAGTCCGCACAGGGACAGCGCTACCGCTGCGGCCAGTACTTCCGCGAACACTGCGACTGGTTCGACACCAATGCAGGTTACTGGCAGCACGAGCGGCGCTGCGGCGGACAGCGCAGCTGGACCGCGATGATCTACCTGAACTGCGTGGACGAAGGCGGCGCGACCGAGTTCACCCGCGTCCATCTCAGCGTTCCGCCGCTCACCGGATGCCTGCTGCTCTGGAACAACGCTCTGCCCGACGGCACGCCCAATCCCTGGACGATGCACGCCGCGCGCCCTGTCGTGCGCGGCGTGAAATACGTCGTGACCAAGTGGTACAGGGTCCGCAGCTGGCAGTAGCGCGCCGTCAGGCCGCGAGAGCCTCAGCGATCAGCTTGCGCGTTTCCGGCACGCCGTAGAGCGCGATGAAGCTGCCCATGCGCGGCCCCTGCGACGAACCGAGCAGCGTCTCGTAGAGCGCCTTGAACCAGTCGCGCAGGTTCCCGAACCCGTAGGCTTCATCCTTGCCGATCTCGTAGACCGTGTTCTGCAGCTCCTCGGCACTTGTGTGGGGCCCCGCCTTGGCCAGTTCCGCGTCGAGCGCCTTCAGCGCCGCGGCTTCATTCGCGGTCGGCGCACGGCGCACCAGCGTGGGCGCGATGAAATCGCGATTGGTGGCCAGCGCCGCGCGCACCAGTTCGCCCAGCTCCGGATGCGCTTCGGGCGTCGCCTCGGCCACATAGTTGCCAAGATAGGACCAGACCTGCTCCGCCGTCGCATCCGCCCCCAGCACGCCGACAAGGTTGAGCAGCAGCGAGAACGTGACCGGAAGCGTATCGCCCGCGCCTTCTCCCGAACCGTTCACGCGCAGCAGGTGCCAGACCGGATTGCCGAGCTGCTTCTCGAGCGGCTGGCCCGCGAGGTTGCCGCGGAACTGCCAGTACTCGTCGACCGCCTTGGGGATCACCCCGACATGGAGCTGCTTGGCGCTCTTGGGCTCGCGGAACAGGTAGAAGCCAAGCGACTCCTCCGTACCGTAGGTCAGCCACTGGTCGATGGTAAGGCCGTTGCCCTTGGACTTGGAAATCTTCTCGCCGTTCTCGTCGAGGAACAGTTCGTAGATCAGCCCTTCGGGCTTCCGGCCACCCAGTATGTTCACGATCTTGCCCGACTGGGTGACCGAATCGGTCAGGTCCTTGCCGCACATCTCGTAGTCGACGCCGAGCGCATACCAGCGCATCGCCCAGTCGACCTTCCACTGCAGCTTGGCCTGTCCGCCGAAGACCGACTGCTCGACGACCGTGCCGTCGCTATCGGTAAACCGGATCATGCCGGTGGCGGGATCGAGCACCTCGACGGGAACCTGCAGGACGACGCCGCTCGTCGGCGACACCGGCAGTACCGGCGAATAGGTCTTGCGCCGCTCTTCGCGCAGCGTGGGCAGCATAACGCCCATGATGGCATCGTAATGCGCCAGCACTTCGGTCAGCGCAGCATTGAAGCCTCCCGAATTGTAGCGGTCGCTCGCCGAGACGAACTCGTATTCGAAACCGAAGCGATCGAGGAATTCACGCAGCATGGCGTTGTTGTGGTGCGCGAAGCTTTCGAACTTTCCGAACGGGTCCGGTATCCGCGTCAGGGGCTTGCCGAGGTTGGCGCTGAGCAGGTCCGCGTTGGGAATGTTGTCGGGCACCTTGCGCAGGCCGTCCATGTCATCGGAAAACGCGACGAGGCGCGTCGGCGCACCGCCGGTCAGCGTCTCGTAGGCCCGGCGCACCAGCGTCGTGCGCAGGACTTCCTGAAAGGTACCGATGTGCGGCAGGCCCGAGGGCCCATAGCCGGTCTCGAACAGCACAGGTTCGCCGCCCGGTTTCCCGTTCGGGTACCGCTTCAGCAGCTTCTGGGCCTCCTGGAAGGGCCAGGCCTTGGACACACAGGCGGCTTCGATCAGGGCATTGTCAGTCATGGCCGCGCTCATTGGCGAATTGTGCGTGTTTCGCAAGTGCGAAGCTGCTTGGAAACATTCCCCCTCGATGTCAGTTAGGAAATGAATGCAACAAAAGGACCCGTTTTCATTGGATTATATCACCACCCTGCAAAACCAGCTGCAAAGCATGAGCGAAAGCTTCGTGCATGCCGTCCCGTCCCTGATCATCGCACTTGCCATCCTGCTCGTCACTTTCGTCGTTACCCGCTTTGCGACGAAGATCACGAACCGGATTACCCGGCACGCGCAGATCCGCAGAGACCTGAGGCAATTGCTGGAGACCCTGGTGCGTCTGGGCATCTGGGTCGGCGGGGTCATCATCGCGCTGACAGTCGCCGTTCCGAGCTTCACGCCCGGCAGTGCCTTCGCCGGCCTCGGCATCGGCGCGCTGGCCATCGGCTTCGCCTTTCAGGACATCTTCGAGAACTTCCTGGCCGGCGTGCTGATCATGCTGCGCGACAAGATGGACATCGATGACGTGATCGAATGCAACGGCATCCTGGGACGGGTCGAACAGATCACCCTGCGCGAAACGCACATCCGGCAACTCTCGAACGAGCTTACCGTCGTGCCCAATTCCATGCTGTTCAAGAACCCGGTGAAGATCATCACCGACGCGGCCCTGCGCCGCAACGAGGTCATCGTCGGCGTTTCCTACGACACCGATCTGGAGCAGGCCGAAAAGATCATCACCGATACGCTGGAGAGCATCGAACACGTCAGCAAGGACAAGCCCGTGCTGGTCGTCGCGCAGGAGTTCAATTCAAGCTCGGTCGATTTCCTCGTTCAATGGTGGTCCGATTCCCTGCAGCGCGACCTGCGCATGACCAAGGGCGACGTGATCAAGGCGATCAAGCGCGCGCTCGACGATGCGGAAATCGAGATCCCGTTCCCTTACGTGACCCACACCTTCAAGGAACCCCTGCTGGTGAACAAGGCCGGCTGACCTTCGGCGGCTCCCGGCCGCAGAGGGGTGTGCGTGCGGCAAGGGGCAGCATATTGCGCGCCGTGAAGGGGAATAGATCATGCCGACCTCGCGCCGCTGTATTGCCATGTATCTGGCGCCGCTGTGCGCGGCCACGCTCGCGCAGCCGGCAATAACAGCCGAGGCCGAGGCACAGGCTTTCGTCCTGCACAATGTCGGTCTCGTCGATTTCAGCGGCGATGTCCGGCACGCACGCGCAACGGAACAAACGCTCCCGGCCAGTCGCTGCAGGAGGAACTCGCCGCGCTGCATGCCAGCGCCGCAAGCCCGGACGCCCAGCCCACGATCAGGAACCTGACCGAAGGCATGGCGGCGCAGGGCATGCCGCTCGAGCCTTCGGTCTTTGGTTCCTGAGGTCGATCAGGCGGCCTCGCGCCAGGTCCAGTCGTAGCCGAGCGGCGCCTCGCGGAAGGCGAAGCGGTCAAGGTGACGCGCGACGACGTCCGTCAGCTGTTCCAGTTCGGCGCGGTCTTCGCCGGTGATCGCAATGGCTATGCCCTCGTCATCCACGTCCATCGTGGCGACGGCATTGGGGAAGACGACCTTGCCGCTATCACCCTCGACCTCGGTCTGCAGCTTGTGGCTCCAGTGCTTGCACAGCTGCCGGACATACTTCCCGCCGTTCGCGGTCTTCACCTTGGATGCGATCGTGTTCACGACTCGATCCTTTCGATTTTGCGTGTCGCTTCGTCGATCGCATCTGCAATCTGCAGGACCAGCTCTCGATCGGCTCCGTCGCGCGAAAGGCGATCGAAAACCGAGGTCTTGAGCGCCTGCATGGCCCGGCGCACCGGAGCCGGATCGACCTTGTCGCGCTGTTCGGCCAGCGCCGACAGTCGTGCCTTGAGCGCGACCGCCTGCTCGGCATCGACTTCCGCCTGCTTGCGGCCTTCCTCGGTCGCCTCGTAGGACTTGCGCGCGCTTTCGCCGGCAACGACCGCGATCAGGCCCGATTCCTCCATGTAGGTCAGCGCCGGATAGACGACGCCCGGGCTCGGCGCGTAGTCGCCACCGGAAAGCGTTTCGATCTCGCGGATCAAATCATAGCCATGGCGCGGCGCCTCGACGATGAGGGCCAGCAGAAGGGTCTGCAACTCGCTCTGGTCGAACAGGCGCTTGCGGCGTCCACCGCGCATGCCCGGTCCACGACCGCCGCCATGCCCCATGCCTCGGCCGCCACCGCGCCTGCCCGGGAAATCGTCGCCAAAGCCGCCCCAGCCACCGCCAAACGGGCTGCGAACGCCATGGCCATGGCCACCCCGGCCATTTCGCATCGACCGGACCTCGTCACACGCCATGCCATCGTCATTGCCACAGCCATGACGGCCCTGTCCGCGGTTGAACATCCTGTTTCTCATTTCAGTATTCCTGTGTTTCATGATGGCTCTAAGATATATCTAGAACAATCTAAAGCAAGGCCTGAATTTGTATCAACGCGTATTTTCCGGTGAGTGAGCGCGGCTGCGACGTTCCAAAGACACCCGCCGCCCCCTAAGACGGGTTCATGGCCGCCCTGCCCCTCTCCGCCCTCCACGCCAGCCATGGCGGCTGCTGGCTGCGTGAAAGGGACGCGACACGCACCATCTCCAAGGGCGAGGCAGTCATGGCGGCGGCCGATACCCCGCTGCTGATCCTCAATGCGCCGCTGGTCGCGACCCGACTGGGCTATCCCGACCTTTCAGGGCTCGACCTGCTCGAACTCTTCTCCTTCGTGCACCCTGCCCGTTTCGTGGTGCCCACCCCAAAGGGCCTTGCCCATGCGCTCGACCTGGACGAGCCGGGCGGCGATGCGGACGTGCCGCACTTGCTGCAACAGGCCGCGGGCGTCCTTCTCGACACCTGCGAATCCGCCGAATGGCAGGAGCGCGAAGGCGCCTGGACCGCGCTGCAATCGCTCGTCCGCATGCGCTGGCCCTGGGCGACGCTGCTGACCGGGCGCATCGCCAAGCCGCAGCGCGCCGAACGCTGGCTGTTCTCGCGCCTGCCCGAATGGGAGGAAACGCCCGAGCACGCCCAGCCACGGCAGGTCGTGCTGGGCGAAACCGACGTGCTCGGCCGGCTCGAACACCTGACCGGGGCCGGCGCCGAACAGCGCTCCGGCCAGCGCGCCTATGCCGCCGACGCCGCCTATGCCTTCGAACCGCGCGAAACCTCCGGGCAACCGCGCGTCCTGCTGGCCCAGGCGGGCACCGGCATCGGCAAGACACTGGGCTATCTTGCCCCCGCCTCGCTATGGAGCGACCTTGCCGGCGGCACCGTCTGGGTCTCGACCTACACCAAGGCGCTGCAGCGCCAGCTCCGGCAGGAAAGCCGGCGCGCCTGGCCGGAACGGCGTGCCGACGGCAGCCGGCCGGTCGTGGTGCGCAAGGGGCGCGAGAACTACCTGTGCCTGCTCAATCTGGAAGACGCGCTGCAGGGCGGCTTTGCCGGACGGGCCGCGATCCTGGCGCAGCTCGTGGCGCGCTGGGCCGCGTATTCGCGCGATGGCGATATGATCGGCGGCGACCTGCCCGGCTGGCTCGGCACGCTGTTCCGCCAGCGCGGGATCACCTCGCTGACCGACCGGCGCGGCGAGTGCGTCTATGCCGGCTGCCCGCACTACCGCAAATGCTTCATCGAGCGCGCGTCGCGTGCCAGCGCGGGCGCCGATCTGGTGATCGCCAACCACGCCCTCGTCATGGTCAATGCCGCGCGCGGGCGCGACGCTGCGGCGCGACCGACGCGCATCGTGTTCGACGAAGGACACCATGTCTTCGATGCCGCCGATTCGACCTTTGCCGCCGCGCTCACGGGCACCGAAACGATCGAGCTGCGCCGGTGGGTCATCGGCCCCGAGAAGGCCTCGCGCGGGCGGCGGCGGGGCCTGTCCGCGCGCCTGGCCGACATCGTCAGCTACGACGAGGCCGGCAGCAAGGCCATCACCGCCGCCCGCACTGCGGCCGAGGCCCTGCCGGGCGACGGCTGGATGCAGCGCATCGCGGAAGGCTCTCCGTGGGGGCCGATCGAGGAGCTGCTCGCGGCCGTACGCGCCACGGTCTATGCGCGCGACGAAAGCGGCGGTCAGGAAGCAGGCTACGGGTTGGAAACCGAAGCAGCCGGGCTCGACGGGGCCTTCGTCGAGATCGCGCAAGGCGCACGCGCGGCCCTGTCCGACCTGCGGCAGCCACTGATCCGCCTCGGCGTAAGACTGGAAGCACTGATCGAGGATCCGCCCGACTGGCTCGACGGCCCCGGACGGGCACGTATCGAAGGCGCGCGCCATTCGCTTTCGTGGCGCATCGACCTGCTCTCCGCCTGGGAAGCCCTGCTCGAACGGCTCGGCGGGCCGGCCGATCCCGAGTTCGTGGACTGGCTGGCCGTAGAACGTTCCGAAGCGCGTGAATTCGACATCGGAATCCACCGCCACTGGCTGGACCCGATGAAGCCTTTCGCCAAGGTCGTGCTCGAACCCGCGCACGGTGTGATCATGACCTCGGCCACGCTGCGCGATGGGGAGGACTGGGACAAGGCCATCGCGCGTTCGGGCACAGGGCACATCGGGGTCGCGCCTCGCCTCTCTGCACAGGAGAGTCCGTTCGACTATGCCAATCAGGCCGAAGTCCTGATCGTCACCGACGTGCCGCGCGGCGACATACCCGCGCTGGCTGCCGCCTATGCCCGGCTGATCGAGGCATCGGGCGGCGGCGCGCTTGGACTGTTCACGGCGATCCGGCGGCTGCGCGCCGTCCATGGCCGCATCGCCGACCGTCTCGCCCGCGCAGGACTGCCCCTCTACGCGCAGCATGTCGATCCGATCGACACCGGCACGCTGGTCGACATTTTCCGCGACGACCCCGCTGCCTCGCTGCTCGGCACCGATGCCCTGCGCGATGGCGTCGACGTGCCCGGCCATTCGCTGCGACTGGTGGTGATGGAACAGGTACCCTGGCCGCGCCCTTCGATCCTGCACCGCGCCAGACGGCTCGCGGGCGGAGGCTCGGCATACGACGATTCGATCATTCGCGCCCGGCTCGCGCAGGCCTTCGGGCGCCTGATCCGCAGCCGCGACGACCACGGACATTTCGTTGTCCTGTCCTCGGCATTCCCCTCCCGCCTGCTCAGCGCCTTTCCCGCAGGCACGCCGATTCGGCGGATTTCGCTGGAGGAGGCTTTACATCGCGTGTCCGGCCATGCTTCAGGTGAAACCATGCAAGAAGGCGAAGACGTCCCGCGATTTCTCTGACTGCTCCTCCCGAACCAAAGCATCGAAAGCTGCATGCCTGCATGAAGACCCTGGGAATTTTCCGCCACGCGAAATCGGACTGGAACGACGCGCGCCTGCGTGACTTCGACCGTCCGCTGAACGCGCGCGGGCGGAAAGGCGCGGCCGTCATGGGCAAGCATATCCGCGAACATGCGGTCGGCTGGAAACGCGTGCTCGCCTCTCCAGCGGTCCGCGTCACGCAGACACTCGAACTGGCTTGCGAAGCCGCGCGCGAAACGCCGCCGATCACCTGGGACCGGCGCATATACCTTGCCAATTCCGCGACGCTCATGGAGGTCCTTCGCGATCAGGACGGAGATCCGCCCTCGATCATCCTCGTCGGGCACAACCCGGGGCTGGAAGACCTGATCTTCGATCTCGTGCCCGACGACGGCAGCAGCCCTCTTCGCGACATCGTGGAGGAAAAGTTCCCGACAGCGGCCTATGCCGTACTCGAACTCGACATCGATGACTGGGCCAACATCGAGGACAATTGCGGACGGCTGACGCATCTGGTGCGCCCGCGGGACCTCGACCCCGCACTCGGCCCCAGCCCGGTCGACTGAGCCCGGTCGACCTAACCGGGTCAGGCCGCAGCGAGCGCCTCTGCCAGTTGCTTTCGAATATCCAGAAGCTGGCGGCGGACATCGTCGTCCGCGATGCCACCGACGCCGGACCCAGGTTCATCCGCGCCGGACGCCCCGTGCGGCCCCGTCGATCGTTCCGAGAGCGCCTTGCAGGCCCCCCGCAGCGTATAGCCTTCCCGGTGCAGAAGCCGGTCGATCTCCGCGATCAGGGCAACGTCCTCCGGCCGATAGTACCGGCGCCCGCCACTGCGCTTGACCGGCTGCAAGGCAGGAAACTGCTCTTCCCAGTATCGCAGGACATGCTGGCGTATGCCGAGCGCCCGGGCCACTTCGCCAATCGTACGAAGCGCCCCGGGATCCTTCCCGTCATGGAACACGACAGCTTTGCGCGATCCGTTCATCGTGCCTCCGGCATTCAGGTTCCGGTGATGCGATCCTTGAGCATCTGGCTGGCACGGAACGTCATGACGCGACGCGGGGTTATCGGAACCTCCACGCCGGTCTTGGGATTGCGGCCGACCCGCTCCCCCTTGTCCCGCAACAGAAAAGTCCCGAATCCCGAAATCTTGACGTTCTCTCCATCGCTGAGAGCCGTCGACATATGCTGGAGGATCTCCTCCACCATAGCCAGCGACTCCGCCCTGGAAAGACCCAGCTTTCTATGGATAGCCTCGGCGATCTCCGCCCGTGTCAATGTATCTGTGGAGCGCATCAAGCCCGCTTCCCCTCTGTGCGCCGACCCCTGGGATCATAATATGAAAAAGCGCGCAGAAAGCAATGCTATGCATAATATAACTTGCAATTGAACCATCCGGGGACAGTTCACATGCGAATCAGGCTTGCCCCCCAGGTAAAGCCGCCACCCATCGCCTCGAGCATGACAAGGTCGCCTTCGACAATCCGGCCGTCGCGAACGGCCTGATCGAGCGCCAGCGGCACCGATGCTGCGGAGGTATTGGCGTGCTGTCCTACCGTCATCACGACCTTCTCGGCGGGTAGTCCCAGCTTCTTGGCCGTTGCATCGAGGATACGCGCATTGGCCTGATGCGGGACCAGCCAATCAATATCCGCAGTAGTAAGTCCTGATTCTTCAAGAACTTCCTTAAGAACTTCAGCCAGGTTCACGACGGCGTGACGAAACACCTCGCGCCCCTTCATGCGAACCTTGCCGACCGTCCCCGTGGTCGAAGGCCCGCCGTCCACGAAGAGCAGATGGTTGTGCGCACCGTCGGCATGCAGCCGGGTGGCAAGGATGCCGCGCGGCTTCTCGCCGGTTTCCTCGCGTGCCTCGAGCACGACAGCGCCGGCGCCATCGCCGAACAGGACGCAGGTCGTGCGATCTTCCCAGTCGAGGATTCGGCTGAAGGTTTCCGAACCGATCACCAGGGCACGCTTGGCCGCGCCCGTGCGCAACATCGAATCGGCAACGCCCAGTGCATAGAGGAAGCCCGAGCACACGGCGGCGACATCGAAGGCAATCCCGCCCCGGCAGCCCAGGTTGTTCTGGACGATGGTCGCGGTGGCCGGAAAGGTCTGGTCGGGCGTGGCAGTGGCAAGGACGATCAGATCGATCGATTCCGCCTCTATCCCGGCCGCCTCGACCGCCTTCTTCGCCGCATCCGTGGCAAGGCTGGACGTCGTCTCGTCAGGCGCGGCGATGTGGCGGTTGGAAATGCCGGTGCGCTCGACGATCCACTCGTCGCTGGTATCGACACGCTCCGCGAGTTCGGCATTGCTGACTGCGCGGCGCGGAAGCGCCGAACCGGTACCGATCAGAACCGAATGCAGCATCAGGCCCGCTCTTCCTGTGTGCGCGGCATGCGCCAGGTTTCCCCGCCCACCCGGGCGAGGTCGGCAGTAATGCGCTCGGTCACGTTTTCCTCCAGGAGCCGCGCGGTAACCGCCACGGCATTGGCCACACCTGCGGCGTTGGCGCCGCCATGGCTTTTCACGACTATGCCATTGAGCCCCAGAAACACCGCACCATTGTGGTTGTTGGGGTCGAGATGATGCTTGAGCAGTTCGGTGGCGGGACGCGAGATCAGAAAGCCGATCTTGGAGCGCAGCGAACTGGAAAAGCTGCGGCGCAGCAGGTCGCCGACGAATCGTGCCGTTCCCTCGACCGCCTTGAGCGCGATATTGCCGGAAAAGCCGTCGGTCACGACGACATCGACGTTGCCCTGGCACATCTTGTCGGCTTCGGTGAAGCCGTCGAAGGAAATCGACAGGTCGCCCGCCGCCTCCTTGAGCGTGGCAGCGGCATCGCGCAGCAGATCGGTGCCCTTGATTTCCTCGGTACCGATGTTGAGCAGCCGCACACGCGGCTGATCGCGCCCCGTGGCCACGCGCGCATAGGCCGAACCCATGATCGCGAACTGCACGAGGTTGCGACTGTCGCACTCGGTATTGGCGCCGAGGTCGAGCATGATGACATCGTTGTCGCCCAGCGTCGGCAGCAAGGCGGCCAGAGCGGGGCGATCGATGCCGGGCATCGTGCGCAGCGTCAGCTTGGCGATCGCCATGAGCGCGCCGGTATTGCCTGCGCTGACAGCCGCGCCGGCATCGCCGCTTTTCACAGCAGCGATTGCCCGCCCCATCGACGTGCCCTTGGCACGCCGCAGAGCCTGGCTCGGCTTGTCCTCGCCGCTGATGACATCATCGGTATGCAGGATTTCGGAGCTTGCCCGCAGGTTGGGGTGCTTTTCGAGCGCGGCCTTGATCCGCGTCTCGTCCCCGACCAGCAGGAACTTGAAACGGTCATGCCGACGGCGCGCAAGCGCGGCGCCCTCGATCATGACGCGCACGCCCTCGTCACCGCCCATCGCGTCAACGGCGATACGCGGCAAACTCATGGGCTATCTCCGAAACTCGAAACTCTGAAGACTTTTGGCGTCTTAGATTTCGACCGCGACGATCTCACGACCGTTGTAGTGGCCGCAAGCGTTGCAGAGGTTGTGCGGGCGCTTGAGCTCGCCACAGTTCGGGCACTCGTGGAACGCTTCAGCCTTGAGGGCATCATGGCTGCGGCGCATACCCCGGCGGGACGGGGTCGTTTTTCTCTTAGGGACAGCCATTTCGGCACCTGTTCCTGGACATGCGTTCTTGTCAAAAATGCCGCCGATGACCGTTGCGGACACGGCGGCTTGCGAAGGCGCGCCTATACCCGAATTCTCACGAGTTGCAACCCGTTCCTCCCTGCCTCATGTACGCCAGCATCAAAGGGGAGATCAATTCCATGATTCTGCAGACGACCTTGAGCCTTGCCGCCGCGGCCGCCGTCATCAACGTCTGGTTGGCCTTTCGCGCCGGCAAGCTGCGCTACAACGCCAAGATCCTGCACGGAGACGGTGGCAACCCGATGCTCATGCAGCGCATGCGCGCGCAGGCCAATTTCGTCGAGAACACCCCTTTCGTGCTGATCCTCGTCGCCGCGATCGAAATGACCGGCAAGGGCGGAACATGGCTTGCGGTCGTCGGCTCGGTCTACATGCTCGCACGCGTGAGCCATGCTTTCGGCATGGACAACGCAGGGCCCAACCCGTTCCGCGCGGTGGGCTTTCTCGTTACCGCGCTGACCCTGGTCGGGCTCTCGGCAATGGCGGTCCTGATCGCGCTCGGACGGTTCTAGGCCGGCAGGCCGCGTGCGAGCGCCGCATCGCTGACGAAAGGATTCGTGCGGCGCTCGTCTCCGAAAGTGCTCACCGGGCCGTGCCCCGGAACGAATGTCACATCATCGCCCAGCGGCCACAGCTTCCCGGTAATCGAATTGACGAGGTCTTCCAGATTGCCGCGCGGAAAATCCCAGCGTCCGATCCCGCCCTGGAACAACACGTCCCCGACAATCGCGAAGCGGCTGGGCGCGTGGTAGAAGACGACATGGCCCGGGGTGTGTCCGGGGCAATGCAGGACGTCGATCTCGAGTTCGCCGACCGCGACCTTGTCGCCATCCTCCAGCCAGCGGTCGGGCTCGAAAGTATGCGCTTCCATGTTCCAGCGCGGACCGTCGTCGTCGAGCTGCGCGATCCAGAAGCGGTCTTCCTCCTGCGGCCCCTCGATCGGCACGCCCATTTCCTTGGCCAGCACGCCCGCCTGCCCGCAATGATCGAGATGCCCGTGCGTGACGAGAATCTTCTCCAGCGTCACCCCGGTCTGCTGGAGCGCCTGCCTGAGCTTCGGCAGGTCGCCGCCGGGATCCACCAGAGCGCCGCGCATGGTCCTTGTGCACCATAGCAGCGAGCAGTTCTGCTGAAGCGGCGTGACGGGGATGATGCCGACCTTCATCGGCTGGGCTTGCTGATTCATGGTTCGAGAAATGGCGGCCGGGCGGCGCGAATGCAACCGCTGCGGTGCGTCCCGGCCTTTTCCGGCGGCCGCTCTCAGATGCGCCCACCCTTCCACACGACTCGCCCGATCACCTGCACATCCTCGGCACGGCACTCGACGGGGCGATAGGCGGAATTGTCGCTGAGCAGAACGACCAGCCCCGGACGGCCGGCATCGATCCGCTTGACCAGCAGGTTGTCCTCAAGGCGCACGACGTGAATGCCGTCGCGCAAGGGGCCGGGCGTGCGGTCGACCAGGATTTCGTCCCCGTCGCGCAAGGTGGGCTCCATCGAATCGCCCTTCACGGCAATGGCAGAGAGCATTTCGGCCTGCAGCCCCATACTGCGCAGCCAGCGTGCCGCGAAGCGGATCGTACCGCACACGTCCTCACCTTCCGACGAAGCCCCCGATCCGGCGGACGCGCCAACCGTCACACGCGGAACGTCCAGCCATTCCGGCGTGAAGGAAACATCGGCACCACCGAAGGAATTTTCCTTTGATCTTCCCAGTTCGACCTCGTCGACACCGAAGAAACGCGCCAGCATGCCGCGGTCTTCCTCTTCGAGCTTGCGCGGGCTTCCCTTGCGCACGAATTGCTGGAGATAACTCGCATTCTTGCCGATCATGCGCGAAAGCGCGGCCAGACTGACCCGCCGGTCGCCAGCCAGTTCGAGCAGTTTCTGCCGGACATCGGTGTTTTCCATAATGTAATCCGTAGTCGAAAGAAATTTCCTAGACAAGTAGGATTTCGACTGGAACATATTAGGAACATAAACCGAAATACCACGGAGGACCTGCACAGATGCTCCTGCGCCAGATCGAGCGCTTCCTGCGCCAGACGGACATGCCCTGCACCAAGTTCGGCCGACTCGCCGCGCACGACCCTCGCTTCGTGACCGACCTGCGCAACGGGCGAATCCCCCGCACGCGCACTGCCGCACGCATCGAGCGATTCATGAACGACTACCTGACCGGACAGCAGGAGAGCAGCCATGCACAATGACGCACATGCCCTGCACCCCACGGTGCGCGAAGAGGACCACAGGCGCGCTCGCGGCCCCTGGCTACGCCTGCTGTCGCAGGTGCTGGACCTTGCCGGGCCGCAGGCCGATTTCCTGCGCCACAGCGAACGCCCATGGTCGAGCGCGACGTTCAGCGGCGCGCGCCATTCGATCGTCGTGGCGTTCGAAGGCAAGGACTCGATGACACAGGCCGAGGCCTATGCAGCCGCCCTACCCGACCATGAGTTCTCGATACCCGGCCAGATCGTGGCGGATGCCGCGATCGTCTCCGCCGAACACGCGAACGGGCCCCGACCGCGCAGGACGATCGAGGCCGAATTCCTCCTTCTCGAAGACGCCTAGAGCGCCCTGGACAGTTCCTTGATCTCGATATTGAGGATCCGGTCGTTCTCCGAATAGTCGACCGGGCAATCGATGACGTGGACGCCGGGCGTATCGCGGCACTGCGCCAGCAGTTCGCGAAGATGCGCGGCGCTCTCCACGCGGTAGCCGTTGGCGCCGTAGCTTTGCGCGTACTGTACGAAATCGGGGTTCGAATAAGTCAGCCCGAAGTCCTCGAAACCCATGTTCGCCTGCTTCCAGCGAATCATGCCGTAGGCGCTGTCGTTCAGGATCAGCACCGTGAGATTGAGGCCTAGGCGCACCGCGGTTTCCAGCTCCTGGCTGTTCATCATGAAGCCGCCGTCGCCGCAGATCGCAAAGACCTTGCGGTCGGGATAGACCATCGCGCTCGCCATGGCCGATGGCAGCCCGGCACCCATCGTGGCCAGCGCGTTGTCGAGCAGCACGGTGTTGGGCTTGCAGGCGCAATAGCCGCGCGCGAACCAGATCTTGTAGACGCCGTTGTCGAGACAGATGATCGCATCGTCGGGAAGTGCACTGCGCACCTGGTCGACGAGATGCGGCGGGAAGATCGGGAAGCGCTCGTCCGCGGCAAGACCCGCCGTGTGCTCGAGTTCCGCCTTGCGGAAGCCCAGCATGACCTCGAAGTTCCATTCGGGCGACGGCGTGATCGCTTCCTTGATCTGCCACACCGCGTTGGCGATGTCGCCGATCACCTCGACGTGCGGGAAGTAGACCGGATCGACTTCGGCGGTCTTGGTCGAAACGTGGATCACCCGCCGGTCGTCACGCGAACCGTCGTTGTGCATGAAGAACGGCGGCTTCTCGATCACGTCGTGACCGATGTTGACGATGCAGTCCGAGTCCTCGATCGCGCGATGGACGAAATCGCCGGCCGAAAGCGCCGCGCAGCCGAGGAAGCGCGGATGCCGCTCGTCGATCACCCCCTTGCCCAGCTGCGTGGTCACGAAGGGAATGCCGGTCTTCTCGACGAACTCGCCCAGCATCTTGCTGGTCATCTTGCGGTTCGCGCCGGCGCCGATGACGAGCAGCGGACGCCTGGCCTTCTCAAGCGCCTCGCAGGCCTGGACGATCGACTTCACATCCGCGGCCGGGCGACGGACGATGGAGCGGGCGATCGGGAGCGAATCGGTATATTCGTCGGCGATGTCCTCGGGGAGTTCGACATGCGTGCCGCCGGGCTTTTCCTCCTCGGCAATGCGGAAGGCCTCGCGCACGCGGCTGGGAATGTTGTCGGCCGACGTCATCTGATGCGCATACTTGGTGATGGGATTCATCATCGCGACGACATCGAGGATCTGGAAGCGGCCCTGCTTGGACTTCTTGATCGGCTTCTGGCCGGTGATCATCAGCATCGGCATACCGCCAAGCGTCGCATAGGCCGCTGCCGTCACGAGGTTGGTGGCACCGGGGCCGAGCGTCGAAAGGCACACGCCCGTCTTCCCGGTGTGACGCCCGTAAGTGGCGGCCATGAAGCCCGCGCCCTGTTCGTGCCGGGTGAGAATCAGTTTGATCTTGTCCGACCGAGAAAGCGAATCGAGAAAATCCAGATTTTCTTCGCCCGGCACGCCAAAAACGTACTCAACACCCTCTGCCTCAAGACACTGGACGAATAGATCCGATGCCTTGTGCTTGCCCGATTCCGCCATGTCGATCCTCCCATCTTCGAATTCTGTCGGAGCAACAGGTACCCCGGCTCCCCCCGATGGCAAATAGTCTTCTAGGAAAAGTTATCTGCCTGATAAAATTGCCAGCATCGTCGATGTATATTCACTGCTGGCCGGCGTAGCGCCCGAGCATGGGCGGCGTGTGCAGGCACTGGGCAAAACTGAACGGCCGCGTGGTAAGCGGCGGAACGTGTGCCGCATCCGGATGACGGGGATTCATCATGACCACATCGGCCTCGGGCAGCACGCGCGACGGCAGGGCCATCAGCAGCGAGCGCCGGTTTTCCAGCCATTCGCCGACGAAGCCCGGAATCGCATCCTCGCCCATGGCCGGGGGAAGACGTTCGGGCACGGCGTCGATCTGCGTCCAGCCCAGCACGTAGTCCTCGGCAATGCCCGAAAGGTCGCGCGGCAGGTAGCGCTGCGCGATCAGTACCGCCAGCCCGGCCTCCGACGCGAAATTGACGACCGGCACGCCGGGCGGCGAATAGCGCCCTCCATGCTCCAGCGTTCCCGCCCCGTCGAGCGCCACATGGCCCGCGCGGACGAGACGCCAGAGCTTCATCCCAGCTTCCATTCCCAACCAAGCGGATCGCCGTCCATCACCTCCACGCCGCGCGCCGCCAATTCATCGCGCAGCACATCGGACGTCGCGAAGTCCTTGTCCGCGCGCGCCTGCTTGCGGCGCGCGATCACGTCCTCGATCTCGGATTCGGTGATCTCGGCGGCCTTGGGACGCAGACGCAGGTCGCCGCGGGCGATCTGGAACAGGCCAAGCCCCAGCACTTCGTCCATCGATTCGACCACGGCGCGCTTGGCGGCGGGATCGACCTTCTTGGCCGACAGCACGTCTTCCAGCGCGGTCAGCGCCACGGGCGTGTTGAGATCCTCTCCGATCGCCTTTTCGAATGTCTCGATCATCGGCGCCAGCTTGGGATGGCTTGCGGCGCCCGGCGCCACGTCCTTGAGGCGCTCGGCGGCCATGATCATGCGCTTGAGGCGGGTGAGCGCGGCGCCCAGCCCTTCCCAGCTGAATTCCAGCTCGCTGCGGTAATGCGCCTGCAGGCACATCATCCGGTAGGCCAGCGGATGGTAGCCCTTGTCGATCAGCAGTTGCAGCCGCAGGAACTCGCCCGAGGACTTGCTCATCTTGCCCGAACGCTCGACCAGGAAGTTGTTGTGCATCCACACCCGCGCGCCCGAATTGGCGGGCACGTCCAGGCCATTGGTGCAGCAGAACGCCTGGTTCTGCGCGATCTCGTTGGGGTGGTGGATCTCTCGGTGGTCGATGCCGCCGGTGTGGATGTCGAACGGGAAGCCGAGCAGGTCGCCCGACATCACCGAGCATTCGAGGTGCCAGCCCGGCGCGCCCTTGCCCCAAGGCGAATCCCATTCCATCTGCCGCTTCTCGCCTGGCGGGGTCTTGCGCCATATCGCGAAGTCGGCACCGTTGCGCTTGCCCTCGACCGCTTCGATGCGCCCTTCGCCTTCTTCGGTCACGGCGCGCGCGAGACGGCCATAGTCCGCGACGGTCGAGACGTCGAAGTAAAGACCGGAGTCGAGTTCGTAGCAGTGCTTGTCCGCGATCGACTTCGCGAACTCGATCATCTGCGGCACGTAGTCGGTGGCGATCGACCACTTGGCCGGCTGGCGGATGTTGAGCGCCCTGATGTCCGCCCAGTAGGCCTCGGTGTAGTGCTTCGCGATGTCCCAGATGGACTGGTGCTGCTGGCGCGCCATCTTCTCCATCTTGTCCTCGCCCGCGTCGGCATCGTCGGTGAGGTGGCCGACATCGGTGATGTTGATGACGTGGGTGAGCTTGTAGCCCTTGTGGCTCAGCGTGCGCCCGAGCACGTCCGCGAAGACGTAAGCGCGCATGTTGCCGATATGCGGGTAATTGTAGACCGTCGGCCCGCAGGTATAAACGCGCGCCTCGCCTTCGTGAACGGGCTGGAACGGCTCGAGCTGGCGAGTAAGGCTGTTGAACAGCGTAAGCGATTGCGCATCAGTCATGGGCACGCGGCATTAGGCGGCGCGCGGTTCCAGTCAAGCGGCGTGCGCCAACATCAGCAGGGCCACGCCCACGGTGATGAGCACGAAGCCCACCCATTCGCGCGCCGTGAGCCATCGGCCGGAGACATAGCGCGAGAGCACGGCCACCACCGGCATTTCGATCAGCGCCAGCGTGCGCACGTTGGCAGCCAGCGTCAGCGAGAATGAAATGAACCACCCTGCCGACGCGATCGCGCCGAGCGCGCCCGCCACCACGCTCAACCGCCATTCGCGCAGCGAGCCGAAGAAGCCCGAGGCGTCCTTCGTCACGAACCATATGGCCAGCGTGGCCGACTGGATCGCCAGCGACACCACCAGCATCGTCAGGCTGCGCAGCATGAAGCCGCCCTGTGGCACAAGGTCGATCGAGGCGCGGAAACAGATCGCGGAAAGGCCGAAAAGCGCGCCGCTGGCGACGCCGACAACGAGCGGTTTCCACTCGGTGAGCTTGGCGGCCTTGTCTCCGACTCGCAGCGAGGCGAGCACGACGCCGATCGTCACGATGACGACCGCCACCCAGCCCAGCCAGGACAGCCGGTCGCCGATCAGCACGAGCCCGAGCAGTGCCACCGTCACTGGCTCGGTCTTGATGTATGCATAGGCCACGCCGAAGTCGCGCTTGGTCATGACCACCAGCATCAGGGCCGTCGCCACGATCTGCGTCACCGAACCGACAACCGCCCAAGCCAGCGTCTCGGCCGGGATGGCCGGAAGCTGCTGGGACGTGACGGCAAGGTAGATCGCCAGCAGGATCGCCGCGAAAGGCAGCCCGTAGACGAAGCGCACCTGCGTCCCGCCGACGGTGCCGATCCGCCCTGTCAGCCGCGACTGGGCGGCATTGCGCAGGACCTGCGCGAACGCGGCCGCAAGCGTGAACGGTACCCAGAGCAGGCCGTGACTCACGCCTCTCCAACCGGGCCCGGAGCCGGGGTCATTTCGGCTCTTCCTCGAAGAGTCCTGCCAGTTGCTCGATCATCGTACCGCCGAGTTGCTCGGCATCCATGATCGTCACGGCACGGCGGTAATAGCGCGTCACGTCGTGGCCGATACCGATGGCAACGAGCTGCACGGGGCTCTTGGCCTCGATCCATTGGATCACCTTGCGCAAGTGCGCTTCGAGATACCCGGCCGAATTAACCGATAGCGTCGAATCGTCGACCGGCGCGCCGTCCGAAATGACCATCAGGATGCGCCGGTCTTCCGGCCGTGCCAGCAGGCGGCTATGCGCCCACATCAGCGCCTCGCCGTCGATGTTTTCCTTGAGCAGCCCCTCGCGCATCATCAGACCGAGGTTCTTGCGCGCGCGGCGCCAGGGCTCGTCGGCCTGCTTGTAGACGATGTGACGCAAGTCGTTGAGGCGGCCGGGATTCTGGGGCTTCCCGCTGGAAAGCCAGGCCTCGCGGCTCATGCCGCCCTTCCAGGCGCGCGTCGTGAAGCCGAGGATCTCGACCTTGACGCCGCAGCGTTCGAGCGTGCGGGCCAGCACGTCCGCGCTGATCGCCGCGATCGAGATCGGGCGCCCGCGCATCGAGCCGGAATTATCGAGCAGCAAGGTCACCACGGTGTCCTTGAACTCGACGTCGCGCTCCACCTTGTAGGACAGCGACTGCCCTGGCGAGACGACCACACGCGCGAGCCGCGCGGCATCGAGCAGGCCTTCTTCCTGATCGAAGTCCCAGGAGCGGTTCTGCTGCGCCATCAGCCGGCGCTGCAGGCGGTTGGCCAGCCGCGTGACCACGCCCTGCAACCCCTTGAGCTGGGCATCGAGGTAGGCGCGCAGCCGCGTCAGCTCTTCCTCGTCGCACAGCTCGGACGCACCGACGACCTCGTCGAACGCCTCGGTGAAGATCTGGTAGTCGAAACTGTCCGGAATATCGGTCCAGGGACGGTTCGGGCGCACCGGCATCATGCCCTCTTCGCCCTCGTCGCCTTCCTGACCTTCCTCCATGTCGTCGGAGGCTTCGCCCTCGGCCTCGTTGTCGCCCTGTTCCTCGCCCTGCGTGGGTTCGGCGGCCATTTCCGTGGGCTGCTGTTCCTGCCCGGACTCGTCGCCTTCCTGCTCTTCCTCGGTCTCCTCGTCGCCGTCCATGTCGTCGGATTCGTCCGGCTGCTGCTGCACGTCCTCGGGACGCGTGAGTTCGAGGTGCTGGAGCATGTCCAGCGACAGCGTCTGGAAGGCCTTCTGGTCCTCGATCGAATGCGCCAGCGCCTCGAAATCGGCTGCCGCCTTGTCCTCGATCCACAAGCGGACCATGTCGACACCGGCGCGCGCCGTCTCGGGGATCGGCTGGCCGGTCAGCTTCTCGCGCAGCAACAGCGCCAGCGCGGACTGGACGGGCACGGCATCGGGCGTCTCGGCGCGGACGATCGGGTCCGATCCCATGCGCGCCATCGTCGCCGCATCGAGGTTCTCGCGCATGCCCGGATAGGCATTCGCGCCCAGCGCTTCGTAGCGCACGGTCTCGACGGCGTCGTAGCAGGCCCGCGCCGACGGTTCCGAAGGAGCCTGTCGCATGTGCAGGGCATCGTCGTGGTGGCGCAGGCGCAGCGCGAAGCTATCCGCATATCCGCGCGCCTGCATCGCGGCCCCGCGCGGCAGGCTGCGGCCCGGCATGGGCACGCGGAACGTGCCGCCCGACGCGCTGGGGGCGTCGGCCGTCCAGTTGACTTCAATCTCCTTCTCGTGGGCAATGGCGCGGCTGGCGCCTGCGAGAACGGACTTGAAGCGGTCTGCTGGAGATTCGTCGGACATGTCGGCCTAGGCTAGCGCCTGCAAGTGCGCTTCGACAAGCGCGCCGCACCCCTTCACGGGACGCGGCACCGTCGTCAGCGCGGTTTCGTTCAAATGCTCTGCCCGGTCTTGGCCCAGTCGGCAAGGAAGCCTTCGAGGCCCTTGTCCGTCAGCACGTGCTTGACCAGCCCCTTGATGACGGCCGGCGGCGCGGTCATCACGTCGGCACCGATCCGGGCGGCTTCGAGCACGTGCATGCCGTGACGGATAGAGGCGACGAGGATCTCGGTCTCGAAGGCATAGTTGTCGTAGATCAGGCGAATGTCGCGGATCAGGTCCATGCCGTCGAAGCCGTTGTCGTCGTGGCGGCCGACGAAGGGCGAAACGAAGGTCGCGCCGGCCTTGGCCGCCAGCAGCGCCTGATTGGGCGAGAAGCACAGGGTGACGTTCACCATGGTGCCGTCGCCGGTCAGCTTCTTGCAGGTCTTGAGACCCTCGATCGTCAGCGGCACCTTGATGCACACGTTGTCGGCGATCTTGCGCAGCACTTCGGCCTCGCGCATCATGCCTTCGTGGTCGAGCGCGACGACTTCGGCGCTGACCGGGCCATCGACGATGCCGCAAATTTCCTTGGTGACTTCCATGAAGTCACGGCCGGACTTGTGAATCAGCGAGGGGTTGGTGGTGACGCCGTCGAGCAGACCGGTCTCGGCCAGCTCCTTGATGTCGGCGATTTCAGCGGTGTCAGCGAAGAACTTCATGATGCGATCCTGAATGGCGATTCTTGGGAGCCCTATAGGCAAGCGCGCCCTGCGCGGCTAGGCCGCGTGACAAATGCGGGGCGCGTGCCCCCCCATGGCGGCTCAAGCCGCAATCAGGCTTTCAGTCGTTTATTGGGCGTCCCGCGCCTTGTTCTGGGCAACGAGAGCGTCCCAGGTCTGCCAATCTACTGAACGTCCGGGATAGGCGACGTTTTCGAACGGCCAATCGGCCTCGATCCATTCGGTGACCCAGTTGTAGAGTGCGGCTTCGAAACCCGCGTCGTACTCGGCCTTGGTCACCCACATCCTGACCACGGCATCGTAACCGTCGACGGTACTGGGATAGACATAGACGCAGCCACGCTCACGCAGGCCGTCCGGCGTGAGGACCGCATAGGCAAACGACGTGCGCTTGCTGAACCGGGCCTGCTCGGTCTGCATATCCAGCATGGCATCGGCATCCGAGATACCCTCGTGCGGCCACGAGGGGCTGCGGCTGAAGGTCTTCTGCAAGTGCTCGATCGACGACATGTAGGCATCGAAGTCGATCCTGGCCAAATCGGGCCCGAGCGGCACGATCTTGAAACCCTCTGCCTCGACCAGTGTCGGAACGTCGAAATCCGCCGCGACAAATGATGGCTTCGAAGCCGATTCCGCCTTCGCTTCGGGCTCTGAAGATGCATCCGCAAATGCCGGAGCACCGGCCATTGCCAACAACGTCAACGCCAGACCTGCGCGTGCGATCCTCAACTTCATCATGCTTACTCCATCAAACCGAGGGCAGAGTCCGCCTGTCCGTCGTCGAAACGGCTTGGCGCAGAATTACGGAGGAGCGACCCTGTTCGGGGTTGGGTTGTAGGCAGCGAACTTGCGGTGCCGCAAGCGCAACAACCGGCTGGCTTCATTTTGAACGATGAACGCCGCGCCACGTCTCGGGCCAAACCCGCCAATCCCCAGCTCGCCGCCCGCATCGCCTTCACGCAAGCGCCGGGCAGTGCCTATATGCAGCGCAGATGAAACGCGTCCGACTCCTCGTCTTCAATGCCGCGCTCGGCGTTCTCGACTACCGCGTGCCCGAGGGAATGGCGATCGAATACGGTTCGGTCGTCATTGCTCCGCTGGGCCCGCGGCAGGTGCTCGGCATTGTCTGGGAACCCGAACGCCTGAACGCGCAGGACGTGCCGGAATCGAAGCTGCGACCGCTGCTCGAAGTACTCCCCGTCCCACCCCTGCCAGAGCAGTTGCGGCGGCTGATCGAATGGACCTCCGACTATTACTGCGCCTCGCTTTCCTCGGTCGCGCGCATGGCGCTGGGCAGCATGGCCGCGCTGCGCGGTGGAGGCACGACCACCGAATACCGCCTGACCGGCGTCGAGCCCACGCGCATGACGCCGCAGCGCGCCGCCGCGCTCGATGCGCTGCAGGGCGAACAGGCCTCGATCCGCGAACTGGCGGAGCTGGCCTCGGTTTCAGAAGGCGTGCTGCGCGGCATGGTCGGCGCGGGCGTGCTGGAGCCAGTGACGGTCGATCTCGACCGCCCCTATCCCCCTGCCCGGCCCGATTTCGCCGTGCCGCAGCTCAGCGAGGCCCAACAGGCAGCGGCAGATACTTTCGTGGCAGCCGTGCGCGAGCATGCCTTCGCCCCCTTCCTGCTCGATGGCGTAACCGGCTCGGGCAAGACCGAGTGCTATTTCGAAGCCGTCGCCGAAGCGCTGCGGCTGGGCAAGCAGGTGCTCGTCCTCCTGCCCGAGATCGCGCTGACCGAGAACTTCCTGCGCCGCTTCGAGCAGCGCTTCGGGGTGCCGCCGATCCTGTGGCACTCCTCGCTCAAGTCGAGCGAGCGGCGGCGCGCCTGGCGGGCGATTGTCCAGGGCGAAGCGCAAGTCGTCGTTGGCGCGCGCTCGGCGCTGTTCCTGCCTTACGCCCGCCTCGGCCTGATCGTCGTCGACGAGGCGCACGAAATCTCGTTCAAGCAGGACGACGGGGTGCGCTACAACGCGCGCGACGTGGCCGTGATCCGCGCGAAGTTCGAGCGCATTCCGGTCGTGCTCGCCAGCGCCACCCCGGCGCTCGAATCGATGCAGCTCGCCGAGGCCGGCGTCTATCGCAAGATCGAGCTGCCCGACCGCTTCGGCGGCGCCATGCTGCCCGACATCGAGATCCTCGACTTGCGCAAGGAACCGCCCGAACGCGGCCACTGGCTCGCCCCGCGGCTGGTCGCGGAGATGAAGGAACGCCTTGCACGCGGCGAGCAATCGCTGCTGTTCCTCAACCGGCGCGGCTATGCCCCGCTGACGCTGTGCCGCCATTGCGGCTATCGCTTCCAGTGCCCGAACTGCACCGCATGGCTGGTGGAGCACCGGTTTTCCAGGCGGTTGGCGTGCCATCACTGCGGCCACGAAGTGCCGGTGCCCGATGCCTGCCCCGAATGCGGCACCGCCGATTGCCTCGTCGCCTGCGGCCCCGGCGTCGAGCGCATCGCCGACGAAGTGGCCGAAGTGCTGCCCGAAGCACGCACGGCGCTCGTCACCTCGGACACGATGAACAACCCGGAGGCCATCGGCGAATTCGTCGCCAAGGCCGAAGCCGGCGCGATCGACGTCATCATCGGCACGCAGCTCGTGACCAAGGGCTATCACTTTCCTGAACTGACGCTGGTGGGCGTGGTCGATGCCGATCTCGGGCTGGAAGGCGGCGACCTGCGCGCGGCCGAACGCACCTATCAGCAGATCGCGCAGGTCGCGGGGCGCGCCGGGCGCGGCGAGAAGCCGGGCGAAGTGCTGATCCAGACCCGCCATCCCGAAGCCGCCGTCATCTCCGCTCTGGCCAATGGCGACCGCGACGCCTTCTACGCGGCGGAAACCGAATCCCGCCGCGATGCCGGCGCGCCGCCGTTCGGGCGCTGGGCGGCGATCATCGTCAGTTCGGAAGACCAGGCAGAGGCGCTCTCCGCCGCGCGGGCCATCGGCGGCACCGCGCCCAACCTTCCCGACATGCTCGTGCTCGGCCCTGCCCCGGCGCCGCTTGCGCTGCTGCGCGGCCGCCACCGCTTCCGCCTGCTGATAAACGCACGGCGCTCGGCCGAACTGCAGAAGACGCTGCGCGAATGGCTGGAGCCGCTGGAGTTCCCGCGCGGCGTGCGCGTGAACATCGACATCGACCCCTACTCTTTCGTCTGAGCCTCTTCGCGCCGGAGCAGTTCGCGCTTGATCGCCTCGCCATAGGCATAACCGCCGACCGACCCGTCCGACCGGATCACCCGATGGCACGGAATCAGCACCGCGACATTGTTGGCGCCGTTGGCCGATCCTGCCGCCCGCACGGCGCCGGGCCTGCCGATGGCGGCGGCGATCTGCGCGTAGGTGCGCGTCTCTCCCGGCGGGATTCGCTGGAGTTCGCGCCAGACTGCTTCCTGAAAGGCCGTGCCCTGGACGTCGAGCGGGATCGCCCGGCTGTCACCAGGCTGTTCGACCGCGGAGACGACCTGCTCAAGAAGCGCAGCGAATGCCCCGCCGTCCTCGACAAGCTCGGCATGCGGGAAACGCCCGGCCAGTTCGTCACGCCCTTCCGCGAAGGACAGGCGGCAAACGCCCTTGTCGGTCGCCGCCACCAGCATCTGGCCGAGCGTGGTCGGCACCACTGCCCAGTGGATCGTCACGCCGCGACCGCCATCGCGCCACGCAGAAGGCGCCATGCCCATTCTCCCTTCGCTTGCCTCGTAGAATCGCGAGGACGCGCCGAAGCCGGCCTCGTAGATGGCCTCTGTCACGCTCGCCCCCGCACTCAGCGCATCGCCCGCTCGCGCGACCCGGCGTGCCCGGGCATATTGGGCCGGCGACAGCCCCACGGCCCGCTTGAACACACGCTGGAAATGCGTCGGGCTGTAGCCCACTTGCCCGGCCAGCTGCGCCAGCGGCGGCATTTCCTCCGCGTCGGCCAACAATTCGAGCGCCCGCGACACCGCTTCCTCGTCCCGGGCCGCCTCGTTGGGCCGGCAGCGCATACATGGACGCAGGCCCTCTGCCTCCGCCGCTTCCGGCGCTTCGAAGAATCGCACGTTCTCGCGTCGCGGATGGCGCGCCGAACAGGACGGCCGGCAGTAGATCCCCGTGGTGAGCACGCCGGTGACGAAACGCCCGTCGAAGGCACGGTCGCGCGCGAGCACAGCCTGCCAGGCCCGCTCGTCGTCGACTGACTCGTACATCAGTTCCACATCCCGTCTCCATCGCGCTCGATCCGCGCGGCGAAACAGCCATAGGCGGCATTGTGCGCGTGAATGCAAGAAATCCGGGCATTGCCGAAGAGGTCGAAAATGCCCTCTTCCGCTTCGCCCGGCGCCGTCAGCCGTGCGTCGATCAACATTCCCTGCACATCGAAGCCACGCAAGGAAAGCGAACGCCCGGCAAGGACCGGCGGCAACCTATCTATCCACGGCCGGGGCTGCACCGCCTGCTCGCGGACATATATCGCATACGCGGTACGGAAGGGATTGGGGACATCGTGGCTGGTGAAATTGAGCAGGATCAGGCTCTCTCCCTGCCGCGCATCCTCCAGACTGACCCGGCACGGAAAGCCGCGGTCGGCATCCGCGATCACGCGCCTGGCGCCTGCACCCTCCAGCTCCCGAGAATTCAGGGCAAAATAATGTTCGAAGGCCTCACGCGGCAGGCCGGCGATTCTATAGGTCACGGACAGTTCCTTTTCGGTGCTGTCCGAAGGTATTACGCTTCCCGGTAAAGCCCGCATCCCGGCTGTTGCTTTCAAACCGCACACGCGACCTTTGTCGGAAGGCGTCAAGCACTGCCTTGCATCGCAACAATATCGTCGCTATGCGCGCCCCGTCTGCGGGCCGGGGGGCACGCTGTTGTGTTGCGCCCCATAGTGCCTCAGCCCACCCGATGTAAGGATAGGACACGCGTGGAGAATTCCGGCGGTATCAAGGCTAGCTTGCAAGGGCGCTACGCTTCGGCGCTATTCGATCTTGCAAGTGAAAACGGCACCGTCTCGGCGGTCGAAAGCGACCTCGAGAAGATCGGTGAAGCCGTAAAGGAGAGCGTCGACTTCGCCGCTCTGATTCGCAACCCGCAAGTCAGCCGCGACGCAGCCGGCAAGGCCGTGGAAGCTGTGGCCGACGTGCTGGCCCTTTCGCCGCTGACGAAGAACTTCCTGGGTGTACTGGCCGCCAACCGCCGCCTGTCCGCCCTGCCCGACATCATCCGCGCCTTCGCGGCCATTGCTGCCGCCCAGCGCGGTGAAGCGACCGCCGAAGTCACTTCCGCCCACGCGCTGACCGACGAGCAGGTCGAACAGCTGCGCCAGAAGCTGGAAGTGCGCGAAGGCCGCAACGTCAAGATCAAGACGAGCGTCGATCCCGAACTGCTTGGCGGCCTTGTCGTCACCATCGGTTCGAAACGTATCGACAGCTCGATCCGCACTCGTCTCAATTCGCTCGCCCAGGCCATGAAGGGCTGAAGAAAGGCAAAACAATGGATATCCGCGCCGCAGAAATCTCGAAGGTCATCAAGGACCAGATTGCCAGCTTCGGCTCCGAAGCACAGGTCTCGGAAGTCGGCTCCGTGCTTTCGGTGGGTGACGGCATCGCCCGCATCCACGGCCTCGACAACGTCCAGGCCGGTGAAATGGTCGAATTCGCCAATGGCGTTCAGGGCATGGCCCTCAACCTCGAAGCCGACAACGTCGGCGTCGTGATCTTCGGCTCGGACGCCGAGATCAAGGAAGGCGACAGCGTCAAGCGCACCGGCACCATCGTCGACGTTCCCGTCGGCAAGGGCCTGCTCGGCCGCGTGGTCGACGCTCTCGGCAACCCGATCGACGGCAAGGGCCCGATCGTCGCCGACAAGCGCGCCCGCGTCGAAGCCAAGGCGCCCGGCATCATCCCGCGCAAGTCGGTGCACGAGCCCGTGCAGACCGGCCTCAAGGCCATCGACGCGCTCGTGCCCGTCGGCCGCGGCCAGCGCGAGCTGATCATCGGTGACCGCCAGACCGGCAAGACCGCCGTCGCCATCGACACCTTCATCAACCAGAAGGGCCCGAACTCGAGCGACGACGAAGGCAAGAAGCTCTACTGCATCTACGTCGCCGTCGGCCAGAAACGCTCGACCGTCGCGCAGATCGTGCGTCAGCTCGAAGAAAACGGCGCGATGGAATACTCCATCATCATCGCCGCGACCGCTTCGGAGCCCGCCCCGCTGCAGTACCTCGCGCCCTACACCGGCGCCGCGATGGGTGAATTCTTCCGCGACAACGGCATGCACGCCGTGATCGTCTACGACGACCTTTCCAAGCAGGCCGTCGCCTACCGTCAGATGTCGCTGCTGCTTCGCCGCCCGCCGGGCCGTGAAGCTTACCCGGGCGACGTGTTCTATCTCCACAGCCGCCTGCTCGAGCGCGCCGCGAAGATGAACGACGAGATGGGCTCGGGCTCGCTGACGGCTCTGCCGATCATCGAAACCCAGGCGGGCGACGTCTCGGCCTACATTCCGACCAACGTGATCTCGATCACCGACGGCCAGATCTTCCTTGAAACCGGCCTGTTCTACCAGGGCGTGCGTCCGGCCATCAACGTCGGTCTGTCGGTCAGCCGCGTCGGCGGTTCGGCCCAGACCAAGGCGATGAAGAAGGTCGCTGGCTCGATCAAGCTGGAGCTTGCGCAGTACCGCGAAATGGCGGCCTTCGCGCAGTTCGGTTCGGACCTCGACGCTTCGACCCAGAAGCTGCTCAACCGCGGTGCGCGCCTGACCGAGCTGCTCAAGCAGCCCCAGTTCTCGCCGCTGCCGTTCGAAGAGCAGGTCGTTTCGATCTACGCCGGCACCAACGGCTTCCTCGACTCGATCGCGGTCGACAAGGTTACCGAGTACGAAGCCGAGATGCTCAGCTTCATGCGTTCGCAGCACGCCGACGTTCTCGGCGAGATCCGCAGCACGCAGAAGTTCGAAGGCGAAGTCGCGGACAAGACCAAGGCTGCCCTGCAGGCTTTCGCCAAGCAGTTCGCCTGAGACTGACCTGATCCCCACCGTTCCGGCCCCATGGCCGGGGCGGTGAAACGGAGAGAAACGAGTGGCATCGCTCAAGGAACTCAAAGGCCGCATCAACTCGGTCAAATCGACCCAGAAGATCACCAAGGCCAAGCAGATGGTCGCCGCGGCCAAGCTGCGCAAGGCGCAGGCCGCCGCCGAATCGGCGCGTCCCTACGCCGCGCGTCTCGCCGAGGTGATGGGCTCGCTGGCCAGCAAGATCACCGTTTCCGAGAACAGCCCCAAGCTGCTCGCCGGAACCGGCAGCGATCAGGTTCACCTGCTGGTCGTCGCCAACTCGGACAAGGGTCTGTGCGGCGCGTTCAACTCCAACATCGTCAAGGCCGCACGCCTCAAGGCGAAGGAGCTGGAAGCGCAGGGCAAGACCGTGCTGTTCTACCTCGTCGGCCGCAAGGGCCGCGCGGTGATCAAGCGCGAATACCCCAAGCAGATCGCCCACATGTTCGACACGTCCGACGTGCGTGATCCCGGCTTCAACGAAGCCGAGAAGATCGCCGACGAACTCGTCGCCATGTACGAGGACGGCAAGTTCGACATTGCGCACCTGTTCTACTCGAAGTTCCGTTCGGCGCTGGTGCAGGAACCGACCTGCCAGCAGATCATCCCGGTTCCCGCCCCGACCGGCGGTGTCGCCGCCGATTCCGAAGCGGTCACCGAATACGAGCCGGAAGAGGAAGAGATCCTCGCAGCACTGCTGCCGCGCTACCTGAAGACCCAGATCTTCGGCGCGCTGCTGGAGAACGCCGCGTCCGAACAAGGTGCGTCGATGACCGCCATGGACAACGCGACGCGCAACGCGGGTGACCTGATCAACAAGCTCACCATCCAGTACAACCGCAGCCGTCAGGCCGCGATCACCACCGAACTCGTCGAAATTATTGCTGGCGCGGAAGCGCTGTAGCAACATCTGAAACCGCGGGCGCGGAAGCGCTCTAAGACATCGCAGGCAAGGAAACCAAAATGGCCACCGCACCCGTGCTCAACCAGACCACTACCGGCAAGATCAGCCAGGTCATCGGCGCTGTCGTCGACGTGACCTTCGAAGGCGAACTGCCCGCCATCCTCACCGCCCTCGAGACCGAGAACAACGGCCAGAAGCTGGTTCTCGAAGTCGCGCAGCACCTCGGTGAAAACACCGTCCGCGCCATCGCCATGGACGGCACCGACGGCCTGACCCGCGGTCAGAGCGTCGTCAACACCGGCGCGCAGATCTCGGTGCCGGTCGGCCCCAAGACGCTCGGCCGCATCATGAACGTCGTCGGCGACTCGATCGACGAACTGGGCCCGATCGGCTCGGACATGTACGCTCCGATCCACGCCAAGGCGCCCGAGTTCATCGAGCAGTCGACCGAAGCGGCGATCCTCGTCACCGGCATCAAGGTCATCGACCTTCTCGCTCCCTACGCCAAGGGCGGCAAGATCGGCCTGTTCGGCGGCGCTGGCGTGGGCAAGACCGTGCTGATCCAGGAGCTGATCAACAACATTGCGAAGGGCCACGGCGGCGTGTCCGTGTTCGCGGGCGTCGGTGAACGTACCCGCGAAGGTAACGACCTTTACCACGAATTCCTCGATGCCGGCGTTATCGCCAAGGACGAAAACGGCGTCGCCACGTCGGAAGGCTCGAAAGTGGCCCTCGTTTACGGCCAGATGAACGAGCCCCCGGGTGCCCGCGCCCGCGTTGCTCTCTCGGGTCTGACCATGGCCGAGTACTTCCGCGACCAGGAAGGCCAGGACGTTCTGTTCTTCGTCGACAACATCTTCCGCTTCACCCAGGCGGGCGCCGAAGTGTCGGCCCTTCTCGGCCGTATTCCTTCTGCCGTGGGCTATCAGCCGACCCTGTCGACCGACATGGGCGCGCTGCAGGAACGCATCACCTCGACCACCAAGGGCTCGATCACCTCGGTCCAGGCCATCTACGTTCCGGCCGACGACCTTACCGACCCTGCCCCGGCTACCTCGTTCGCCCACCTCGACGCGACGACCACGCTGAACCGCGCCATCTCCGAGCTAGGCATCTACCCGGCGGTCGACCCGCTCGACTCCACCTCGCGCGTCCTTGAGCCGCGCGTCGTCGGTGCCGAGCACTACGAGACGGCCCGTAAGGTCCAGGAGACCCTGCAGAAGTACAAGTCGCTGCAGGACATCATCGCCATTCTCGGCATGGACGAGCTTTCCGAAGAGGATAAGATGACCGTCGCCCGCGCCCGCAAGATCCAGAAGTTCCTCTCGCAGCCGTTCCACGTTGCCGAGGTCTTCACCAACATCCCGGGCAAGTTCGTCCAGCTCGAAGACACCGTGAAGTCGTTCAAGGCTGTCGTCGAGGGCGAATACGACCACCTGCCGGAAGACGCCTTCTACATGGTCGGCGGCATCGACGAGGCGGTCGAGAAGGCCAAGAAGCTGGCCGAGGACGCCTAAGCAATGGCTCTGCACTTCGAACTCGTCACGCCGGCGAAGCTCGTTCGGTCCGAGGATGTCCACATGGTGGTCGTCCCCGGTACGGAAGGCGAGTTCGGCGTGCTCGCCGGCCACGCGCCCTTCATGTCGACGATCGCCGACGGCGCGCTGAAGATCTACAAGACCGAGAATGGCGCTCCTGAGGAAATCACCATCACCGGTGGTTTCGCGGAAGTGGGCGATGCCGGCCTCACCGTGCTCGCGGAGCACGTCGAAGGCTGATCGGCTTTTTCCGATTTCATTTGCCGAAATTGAAAAGGCCGCGCGTTTTACGCGCGGCCTTTTTCTTTGAGCATCGCGAACAAGCAGAAATCTCTGTTCGATTTATCCCGCAGCTAAATCAGCTGCCGGGTCCGCTCCTGTCGATCCGGAACGCCGCATGGCCGCGCGGCTGCGCAGCATGATCCAGGGGACATTCTCGGTATCGAACCGTTCGCGCATTGCCCGCGGGAAGAATGGCGGCATGTGATCGCCCACGATCAGGATGTCCGCTTCCGGAAAGTCGGCCCGCATGATCTCCCTTTCGAGGGCATCGGCCAGGCGTTGCTGAAGCATGTATTCCCGGCAAAGCATCGGGAAGGCTTCGTTCCATTCCGCATCGGACAACTGGCAATGCTCCGTACGCAGCCCCTCGTCTGCTCCGACGGGCAGATGCGTGTTGAGCGTGACCCAGTAAACGAAATTACGCGGATAAGGCGAATTGCGCAACCGCTTGCCGATCAACGCGGGAATATCGGCATCGCATGCCCCTGCGAATACACCGCCACAACGGCCGATCCGGCGCGCCCGCAACTGCGGTTCGAACAAACGATCCTGGAAGCCAAGCTTGGGATACCATGTCTGACGATCAAAGAAGTCGCCCTGGTAGGCGTGAATGGCGGTCGTATGGAAACCAGCATTGCGAAATTTCTTGGGAAGACAGTTGGCCTTGTCGAAATCATAGCGGTCGTAATCCGCCCACACCCCGCACAGTTCGCGAAGTTCGCCGTTCGTGGTCGATCCAAAATACGCGCTCGTTCCGCTCGAATATTCGTACCTGGAAGCCCAGCGCCGCTTACCCCAGGCCCGATCGAACAGCGCACGATCGTGCGCATTGTTTGGAACGCCAAGCGATTCCACCAGGATTACGATCAGGTTTCGGGCCGACGTCGATTTTGGCGCGATATGATTTTGAAGGACGGCAGAGTCGATAGGCGTGCCAGCGGGTGCGCTCATCTTGTATGTCCCACGCGCACCCGCCGTAACGACCCAGTCCACGTCGATAAGCAGGACGATCGCCACGACAGCCATGATGCGTTGTTCTCTGGTCAAAAGCTTCGGCGTGTTCGGCGCGTAACGCAAAGCCAGGAACAAGGCCGTCAGGATGATAACGCAAGCCATGACATATTCAGGCGAACGGGAAATATCGATGTCCGTTACGTACTGCATCGACGATACGACCTTGAGGGGCTCAAGGTTGAAGGACACGGCGACATACATCATCACGCTGAGCGCAAAACATGTAACTATACCAATCCTTCTGGCCGTCCGATTGTCGAACTGGCACATGAGCAGAGCTATTGTACCGCAAATAGCAATTGGAACAGCCATGGATGGCCCACCTATTGGCCACATTGCAATTGCACCAATATTTGGGATGACAATCCACCAAAAAGCGAACTTGGGCGAAAAGTGCCTAAACAACCCAAATCCGCCCATTCCATACCTCAAAAAACAGCAATCCAAACCCGATGGAATGCATTTAAATAAATTCAAACTCCTTGTAATAATATTATGATTAATTGAGTCATAATTACACAAATTTAACGCGGTTAAAAAATTGAAATTATCACCTTGATCTAAATTCAATACTGTTTTGGATGGTCTCATGCGGATAAGGCTGGTCATTTTTCCTATATGGATTGCCAATCACCCCCTATCCGATGCTTTCTGTTGGAAAGTCGCGCAGATACTTCAGGCCTATCTCCGCTCAGCAGCAAACCTGACGACCGGCAGCCGAAGTACTCACGACCGTAGTCCATGACAGCGCCGTGCCTGTCCGGCTTCGCGTCCCGGTTCGTCACGCTGGCGGGATGAATGAGCCTGTGACACCCACGATCGATGGACGGGCCACTAGCGCCGCCTCGCGGTCCTTGCATGGAAGTCAGGATGCTTGCCCGAGACCCAGCGCACGAAGCGGCGGAGCTCCTCCGATTCCAGAAGCGCTTCGACGCCTTCGGGCATGCGTGCCAACTCGGCGTTGGTAAACGTGGCGTGAATCGTCCGGTGGCAGATCGGGTGCAGCGGCACCGTTTCCCGGCCGCCCCGGCTTTTTGGGACCCGGTGGTGCCACTCGATCCGGCGGCCGAGCAATCTGGAGCAAAGCCAGCAGGTTCCCGCGTTCCCGGCCACCGTCCTTCCCTTCCCCTGCACCCGTTGCGCCCGAACACGATCATCCTTCCGGGCCATTAGGAAGTTATCAAAGTTTCAACCTTAATGCTCGGGTCCACTCGCATCGGGTCTTGTTCGAACCACCTTCGAGCGACGAAAAGGGTTGAAAGTCTTATGAGCGCATTCGGGCGGCGAAACGGAATTGGTGGCATGGGCCAGGGAGCCCGCCCCGCATTCGGCGTGGCCAAGCCTATCAAGGGTGGCCCGCAGGACAAGACGATACCATCATCCGCGAACATGCCGGGCTCCGTGCCGGTACCCGGCGGCGATCAGTTCCCGCCCCTGCCCGGCGCGGAACCGAGCGCACCGCAACAGCCCATGCGCGACGATGCCATGGCCCGGCTGGCGGATCGCGCCAATTCGGTGAACGACGGCCAGGCCGAGCACAACGGCTTCGAGGCCTCGATCCACAAGATCAAGGAACAGGTCCTGCCGCGCCTGCTCGAGCGCGTCGACCCCGAAGCCGCGGCGACGCTGACCAAGGACGAGCTGTCCGAGGAATTCCGCCCGATCATCATGGAAGTGCTGGCCGAGCTCAAGATCACCTTCAACCGCCGCGAACAGTTCGCGCTGGAAAAGGTCCTGATCGACGAACTGCTCGGCTTCGGCCCGCTGGAAGAACTGCTCAACGACCCCGACGTGTCGGACATCATGGTCAACGGGCCGAACCAGACCTACATCGAAAAGAAGGGCAAGCTGCAGCTCGCCGGCATCCGTTTCCGCGACGAGCAGCACCTGTTCCAGATCGCCCAGCGCATCGTCAACCAGGTCGGCCGCCGCGTCGACCAGACCACGCCGCTCGCCGACGCCCGCCTCAAGGACGGCAGCCGCGTCAACGTGATCGTGCCGCCGCTTTCGCTGCGCGGCACCGCGATCTCGATTCGTAAGTTCTCCGAGAAGCCGATCACGATCGACATGCTCAAGGACTTCGGCTCGATGAACGAGAAGATGGCCACCGCGCTCAAGATCGCCGGCGCCTGCCGCATGAACGTGGTCATCTCGGGCGGTACCGGCTCGGGCAAGACGACGATGCTCAATGCCCTGTCGAAGATGATCGACCCGGGCGAGCGCGTGCTGACCATCGAGGACGCGGCCGAACTTCGCCTGCAGCAGCCGCACTGGCTGCCGCTCGAAACCCGCCCGCCGAACCTCGAGGGCCAAGGCGCGATCACCATCGGCGACCTCGTCAAGAACGCCCTGCGTATGCGTCCCGACCGCATCATCCTGGGCGAAATTCGTGGCGCGGAATGTTTCGACCTGCTCGCTGCCATGAACACCGGCCACGACGGCTCGATGTGTACGCTCCACGCCAACAGCCCGCGCGAGTGCCTGGGCCGTATGGAAAACATGATCCTGATGGGCGACATCAAGATCCCGAAGGAAGCCATCAGCCGCCAGATCGCGGAAAGCGTGGACCTGATCGTTCAGGTCAAGCGCCTTCGCGACGGTTCGCGCCGCACCACCAACATCACCGAAGTGATCGGCATGGAAGGCGACGTCATCGTCACCCAGGAACTGTTCAAGTTCGAGTATCTGGACGAGACCGACGACGGCAAGATCCTCGGCGAATTCCGCGCCTCGGGCCTGCGCCCCTACACGCTGGAAAAGGCGCGCCAGTTCGGCTTCGACCAGGCTTACCTCGAAGCCTGCCTCTGACATTTTCGGAGGGGAAGGCCGCGCGCCGTTTTCGAACGCCGCGCGGCCGTCACATCAGTCAGCCTGCTTTTCGAAGGCCGCGGTGATCGCAATCGTCGTTTCGTCGCTGACGAGCGGCGCATACTTGCTCACGCCGAATGCGGTACGCTTGACGACGCCGGTCGCGTTGAAGCCCAGCGTGTAGGTCTTGTTCATCGGATTGACCGCGCCGGCCTTGAACGTGGCCTTGAGCACGACCGGATGCGTCACGCCGTGCATGGTCAGGTTTCCGAAGACGTCGGCGGTCCGATCACCCGTCTTCACCACTTTCGTCGAAACGAAGCGCATGGTCGGATAAGTCGCCGCATCGAACCAGTCGGCGCTGGCGAGTTCCTCGTCGAGCGTCTTGTTGGTGGTGGAGACACTGGCCACCGGCACCGATACGTCGAGCTTGGCCGAAGCGATATTCTTCGGATCGAGCGACAGTGTGCCGCTGGCGCCGGGGAACGTGCCGAAGAACTCGCTGATCCCGAAGTGATCGACGGTAAAGCGCACCAGCGTGTGCGAACTGTCGAGCGCGTAGTCGCCGGCCTGGACCGAAGCAGGGCTGGTGTCGGCCTGCTGCGCGAACAGCGGTGCCGATGCGATGATCGAAACGGCGGTGAGCGCCGATACATAAAAACGTTTCATTCAAGAATCTCCGAGGGAAGCAGGAGAGAGAGGTTCCCCGTCCCATTCCCACGGAGCGTCACGCCTGCCCAGCCGGATAAAATCGATCCACTTGTTCAAGTAAGTTGCACATTCCCCGCACGCAATCCCGCCCCGATCAGCCTCCCAGCCATGCACGACCGGACAGGCCGATCAGCAGGATCGCAGCCATGAGCGCCCAGAAGAATATCCCCGTCCAGGGCATGAAGCCCACGCGGTCCAGATCGCGCCGCCGCATCCGCCTGCGGTCCAGCAGCCATGCCAGCACCGCTACGAATGCCGCAACGGCCCCTGCTATCGCCATAACTCGGTTCGAGAACTCCATGCCTGCCCCTTGCCTGCACGCGTGCGAGAGTTAAAGCCCTCGCTGTGACTGCCCAGACCCGTTCCTCACAGGACCGCCCGCTCCTTGCGATTTCGTTGCGTATCGCGGCGATGGTCATGCTCTCCACGATGTTCATGCTGATCAAGGTCGCGAGCGAGCGCGGTGTCTCGGTCCCCGAACTGATCTTCTGGCGACAGGCCCTGAGTGTTCCGCTGATCTTCGCCTGGCTGGTCGCCACCGGGAATGTCGGGCTGCTGGCGACCAGGCGCATGGGAAGCCATGCCATGCGTGCCACGACCGGCACCGCCGGGCTATGCTGCAACGTCGGCGCGGCAACTCTGCTGCCCCTGCCCGAGGCAACGACGCTGGGCTTCACCTCTCCCCTCTTCGCGGTCGTCATCACCGCACTCGTCCTGCGTGACAAGGTGGGCGTCTGGCGCTGGACCGCCGTTGCCCTGGGCTTCGCCGGCGTTCTCATCATCGCGCAGCCCGGCAGCGAGCCGGTGGCTCCGCTCGGTATCGCCTCGGGTCTCGGCGCGGGGATCATCGTCGCGACCGTCAGCTTCCAGATACGCGACCTCGCCCGAACCGATGCGCCGATTTCCTGCGTGTTCTGGTTCGCCTTCTACGGCACGCTGCTGACGGCGGTGTTGCTGCCGATCTATGCCCGCCCCCACGGCATGACCGAATGGATCGTGCTGGGCGCGATCGCCCTCACCGGGACACTCGCGCAGTTCCTGATCACCGCGGCGCTGCGCTACGGGCAGGTCGCGAGCGTGGTGGTGATGGACTACAGTTCGCTGATCTGGGCCACGCTCTACGGCTGGCTCATCTGGGACAGCTTCCCGCCCTCCACGACGGCATTCGGCGCGCCGCTGATCATCGCCGCCGGCCTGATCATCACCTGGCGCGAACGTTACCTGTCGCGGCGGATTTCTCCGACATCGGCAATGGATGTCTCGGCGATGGAAGAGATGGCATGCGACACGCCCGCCGAAACGCCGGGGGAACCCGCGCCGCGACCATGAGTTGCTTTCAGACGAACGCGCCGGGGATACCGGCGCGCAACGAAGAAGGAACGCACGACATGGTCCGGAAACTGATGCTCGCCCTCGCCGCATGCGGAATCGTCTTTTCCGCCGCCGCCTGCAACACCGTGAAGGGCGTCGGGCAGGACATCGAATCGGTAGGCCAGGCCGGCGACGACGCCATCAACTGAGCTGTCGAGAAGCCGGGCAGCGTTCACCAATTGTGCTCCGCCCGGCTTCCCATCACGCCAAGGCTGGATTATGACAGGCCCATCGACTGAGGAAACAAACGATGGTCCGGAAATTCGTCCTTATTCTCGCCGCAGGTGGCCTGGTGATCGGCAGCGCGGCATGCAACACGGTTCGCGGTGTCGGCCAGGATCTCGAATCCGCGGCGAATACCGTCGACAAGGCCACCTGAGCTAGAGCGCGGGTACCGGCTCATCTGAGGCCGTGCCCGGCGAGCGGTTCCATACCGAAGCGAGCACACTTCCGATCAGCACGTGCATGACAGCGGAGATCGCGGCCGGAACCGGCGCCAGCGCGGCTTGCATGACATCGGGAAACTGACGCGCGAAAGCAGGGCTCGATGCAAGGCTGGCGCCAAGGCCGCTGTTCTGCATGCCCACCTCGACGCTGATCGTGCGCGCCGCGGCTTCGCGCAGACGCAGAAGCCGGCTGACCACATAGCCGAGACCGAAACCGGTGGCATGCAGTGCAAAGACCGCCAGCAGCAACACACCTGCATGCGCCTCGATCAGCGGCTTCGACCTGGCGATGATGCCGGCGACGATCAGCACCACGAAGACCACCGAGACGAACGGTGACACGACGGTCACCTTGCGCGTCGCGCGGGGGAGGTAGCGGTTCATCAGCACGCCGGTGACGACCGGCACGAGCACGACGGCAACCATCTGGCGAAACAGGTTCCAGCGGTCGATTTCGATGAAGACGCCCGCAAGCCAGCCCGTCAGCACCGGCGTCAGCGCAATGGCGACCAGCGTCGAGGCCATCGTCATCGTGACCGACAATGCGACGTCGGCCCTGGCGAGATAGCTGATGACGTTCGACGCCGTTCCCCCCGGGCAACAGGCGACGAGAATCAGGCCGACCGCCAACCCCGCCTGAAGCCCGAATCCCCAGGCTATCGCGAAACCGGCGAGCGGCATGATCGTGAACTGAAGGACCACGCCCGTCACGACCTGACGCGGCAATGCCAGCACGCGCCGGAAATCATCGAAGCTCAGGGTAATACCCATGCCGAGCATGATGACCCCCAGCATGACGCTGATCAGCGGCTGGCCGAAGGGCTTGAACCGGCCATCGGCGACCCACAGGAACACCTCCGGCCGGAACCAGGCGAGACCGACGCCAAGCACCGTCCACAGCGCAAACAGGCTGGTAATGCGCTCGAACAAGCGCGTCACTGACGTGCCCCCGGTCTCATCCTCTTCGTCCCCCCACTGCCCCCCGGTCAGGACGCCGCCGGTTCCCCGGCGTCGCCCTTCCAGACCAGCACAGGCTTGCGTGCGGCCAGCGTTTCGTCAAGCCTGCGGCGCGGCGCGAAATGCGGGGCCGAATGCAGGCTCTGGTCGCCCGCCTTGGCGCGCTCGGCCAGACTGCGCAAGGATGCAATGAAGCGATCGAGCCCGGCCTTGCTTTCGGTCTCGGTCGGCTCGACCAGCATCGCGCCTTTCACCACCAGCGGGAAATAGACCGTCATCGGGTGGAAGCCCTCGTCGATCAGGCCCTTGGCGATGTCCAGCGTGGAGATGCCATCGGCAAGGCCCGCGTCACTGAACAGCGCCTCGTGCATGCACGGGCCGCTCTTGGCGAAGGGCGCGGGAAGCACGTCCTCGCAGGTGCGCAGCACGTAGTTGGCATTGAGCACCGCATCCTCCGCGACCTGACGCAAGCCATCGGCGCCGTGGCTGAGGATGTAGGTCAGCGCGCGGGTGAACATGCCCATCTGGCCATGGAAGGCGACCATGCGGCCGAACGCCTGCGCATGGCCCTCGCCCCGGTTCTCTTCCTCGACGAGGTGGATCGTGCCGTCGGCGCCGCGCGTCACGAAGGGCAGCGGCGCGAAAGGCGCCAGCGCTTCGGACAGCACCACCGGCCCCGCACCGGGACCGCCACCGCCGTGCGGGGTGGAGAAGGTCTTGTGCAGGTTGATGTGCATGGCATCGACGCCGAGGTCGCCAGGACGCACCTTGCCGACGATGGCGTTGAAGTTGGCGCCGTCGCAATAGACGTAGCCGCCCGCCGCATGCACAGCATCGGCGATGCGCTTCAGGTCGGGCTCGAACAGGCCGCAGGTGTTGGGGTTGGTAATCATCACCCCGGCCACGTTGGGGCCCAGCTTCGCCTTGAGCGCTTCCAGATCGACGCGGCCCTCGGGCGTCGCCGGGATCGACTGGACCTTGAAGCCCGCGAAGGCGGCGGTCGCCGGGTTCGTCCCGTGAGCGCTTTCGGGCACCAGCACCACGTCGCGTTCCTCGCCCCGCGCATCGAGCGCGGCGCGGATGCACAGCAACCCGCACAGCTCGCCATGGGCGCCGGCCTTCGGGCTCATCGCCACCGAGGCCATGCCGGTGAGCGTGATCAACCAGTCGGCCAGCTGCTCGATCACCTCCAGCGCGCCTTCGACGCTCGTCTGCGGCTGCAGCGGGTGGACGTCGGCAAAGCCGGGCAGCCGCGCCATCGATTCATTGAGGCGCGGGTTGTGCTTCATCGTGCAGGACCCGAGCGGGAACGGGCCGAGATCGATCGCATAGTTCTGGCGCGAAAGGCGCGTGTAGTGGCGCACGGCCTCGGGCTCGGTGAGCCCCGGCAGTGCCGGCGGCGCCTTGCGCAGGAATTTGGAAAGACCTGCCGCCGGAGCGCGATCGGCTGCGTCGAAATCGACGCCGCACTTGCCCTCTGCGCCAAGTTCGAAGCTCAGCGGCTCCTCGAGCATGAGGCCGTAATCGCCGCTCGACGTCGGCGGAACCCCGCCTGCTTCGCCCACACCGCCCATCGAAGGGCGCCAGCCCGCTGCGTTGACTGCGTTCATGCCGGCACTCCCACCAGAAGAGATTCAAGTTCAGTGGCGAAGGTCTCGATGTCCTCGTCGGTGGTCGTCTCGGTGACCGCGACCAGCAGCCCCTTGCCGAGCCCGTCCGCTACCGGGAACAGGCGGCCGAGCGAAACGCCGCCGAGCACCTTGCGGCCGGCCAGTTCCTGCACGACTTCGCGCGCATCGCGCGGCAGGATCAGCGTCGCCTCGTTGAAATAGACCGAATTGAGCAGTTCGACGCCGGGAATGCGGGTCAGCCGCTCGAACGCCGCCCGTGCGCGGGCATGGTTGAGCGCGGCAAGCTGGGCCAGCCCCTCGCCGCCCAGAAGCGTCAGGTGGATGCTGAAGGCCAGCGCGCAAAGCCCGGAATTGGTGCAGATGTTGCTCGTCGCCTTCTCGCGGCGGATGTGCTGCTCGCGCGTGGACAGCGTGAGCACGAAGCCGCGCTTGCCCTCGGCATCGACGGTCTCGCCGCAAAGGCGCCCCGGCATCTGGCGCACGAACTTCTCGCGGCAACCGAACAGGCCGAGATAGGGGCCGCCGAACTGCAGGCCGACGCCCAGCGACTGGCCTTCGCCGACGACGATGTCCGCGCCCAGAGCGCCCGGCGCCTCGATCAGGCCCAGCGCCACCGGCTCGGTGACGACCGCGACCAGCAAGGCGCCCCTGGCGTGGGCAGCCTCGGCAATGGCCGCCAGATCAGGAATACGGCCCAGTACGTCGGGATACTGGACGACGACACAGGACGTCGCATCGTCGATGGCGCCGATCACCGCTGCATCGTCGGGTTCAGCCGCCAGTTCGGTACCGAGCGAGACGATCTCGTCCCTGGTGAAGCGGGCCATGGTGCGCACCACTTCGCCGTAGTGCGGGTGCAGACCGCCCGAGAGCACCGCCTTGCCCTTGCGGGTGACGCGCGCGGCCATCAGGATCGCTTCCCAGCACGCGGTCGAACCGTCGTACATCGAGGCATTGGCGATGTCGGTCCCGAACAGGCGCGCGACCTGCGTCTGGAACTCGAAGAGCACCTGCAGCGTGCCCTGCGCGATTTCGGGCTGATAAGGCGTGTAGGCTGTCAGGAACTCGCCGCGCTGGATCAGGTGATCGACCGAGGCCGGCACGTGATGGCGATAGGCCCCTGCCCCCAGGAAGAACGGCGCCGAACCGGCGCTGAGGTTCTTGGCCGCCAGCGCGGTCATGTGCCGTTCGACGGCCATTTCGCTGGCGTGCATCGGCAGGCCTTCAATCGGACCGGAAAGGCGCGCCTCTTCAGGGACGTCAACGAACAGGTCATCGACGCTGTCCGCACCGACGCGGGCAAGCATCTCGGTGCGATCGGCGGGGGTCAGTGGCAGGTAGCGCATCAGGCAGAAGCTCCGTTGCAAACTCGTGTCCTCCCCGGTCCGGGGAGGGGGACCACCCGCAGGGTGGTGGTGGGGATTGGCGTTCTCAAGCGACCTTGCCGTAGGCCGGGAGTCCCCTACACCACCGCCTTCGGCGGCGGTCCCCCTCCCCGTGCCGGGGAGGACTGAAGGTCAAAGGCTTTCGACGTATGCCTTGTAGGCCGTCTCATCCATCAGGCTGCCCAGCTCGGCGGCGTCCGACAGCGTCATGCGATACAGCCAGCCACCCACTTCGGCGTCGGTATTCACCAGCTCGGGTTCGTCGGCGAGCGTCTCGTTCACTTCGGTGATCGTGCCCGATGCCGGGGTGTAGATGTCCGAAGCAGCCTTCACGGAATCGACCACCGAAACGGAATCGCCCTTGGTCACGGCCGCGCCCTTTTCGGGCAGTTCGACGAAGGTGATGTCGCCCAGCTGGCCCTGCGCGTAGTCGGTAATCCCGACAGTGCCGAGGTCGCCTTCGACATCGATCCACTCATGGTCTTCGGTAAAGTAGCGGGTCATGGGTGCTGCTCCTCAGCGATGATAGCGATGGGGGACGAAAGGCATCGGCACGACCTTCGCGGGAAGGCGCTTGCCGCGCACCTCGAGTTCAAGCGCGGTACCGTCGGCGGCATGGGCGGTATCGACATAGGCCATGGCGATCGGGTGCTGCAGCGAAGGCGAGAAGCCGCCCGAGGTCACGACACCGATCTCCTTATCGCCGGAAACGACCTTGGCGCCTTCGCGCGCAGCCATGCGGCCTTCGAGCGTGAGACCGACGCGGCGGCGGGCCGTGCCCTCGGCAAAGTCGCGCAGGACGCGATCGGCGCCCGGAAAGCCGCCTTCGGTGCGGCGGCGCTTGTTGATGCCGAATGCGAGCCCGGCATCGACCGGCCCCTGCTCGGGCGTCATGTCGTGGCCGTAGAGCGGCAGGCCCGCTTCCAGGCGCAGCGAGTCGCGCGCGCCGAGGCCGATGGGCTTCACTTCGGGTTCGCCGCAAAGCAGGTCCGCGATCTGCGCAGCGGATTCGCCCGGAATGGAAATCTCGAAACCGTCCTCGCCGGTGTAGCCCGAACGGCTGATCCAGGCATCGATGCCGCCTAGCTTGAAGGCGGCGCCCTTCATGAAGGTCAGCACCGAAAGCGGCGTTTCGCCTTCGACATGGCGTTCCAGAGCGGCGAAAGCCTTGGGGCCCTGCAGCGCCAGCAGCGCGGTCTCATCGAGATGGTTGAGCGTAACCTCGTCCGGCAGCAATTCGCGCAGGGTGCCGATGTCATCCCACTTGGTCGCGCCATTAACGACGAGGTAGAAGCCAGTGCCCCAACGCGTGACCATGAGGTCGTCGAGAATGCCGCCCTCTTCGTCGAGCAGCAGCGAATAGCGCACCGAGCCGAGCTTGAGCGTCGAAAGGTCGATGGGAAGCGCAGCTTCAAGGGCAGGTTCCACGCCCTCGCCCGAGATGTAGATCTGCCCCATGTGGCTGACATCGAACAGCCCGGCATGCTCACGCGTCCAGAGGTGTTCGGCCATGATGCCCCCACCCTCTACGTCGTACTGGACGGGCATCATGTAGCCGGCGAACTCAACCATGCGCCCGCCCTTCCCGCGATGCCAGGCATCGAGCGGCAGCAGCTGGGGCGCAAGATCCTCGACCGGTTCGTCGTCGTTAATGGGGTAATCGCTCAAGACATGACTCCGCACAAAGCATGGCACACCGTTCCGGTGCCCCCTCTGTCACGGAAACCTGAGAGCTTCCCTGGCGTCATCCCGCACGGGACAGGCCAAGTTACACCGTCGGCGGCCTCGTCCGGCTGGACAAGGCACTTTCCAGAGTCTCGCTATCGACCCACGCGGTCCTTTTGCCTGAGAGATTCCGGGGCGGTTGCTCCTTCGGCGCCTTCCGTTTCGTCAGCCTTGCGGGGCTGGCCGAATCGGTTGGTCTCTCCCGCGCGTGTCAGCGATGGACAAGCCTTGATTGACGCGCGAGCACGAGTCAACGTCCCGCGTGCTGCACTGCGGAATTAATCCCCAGAGCGACGCAGCACGCGGCGCATCGCATCGTAATCGTGCACGAAGCGCCCGCCCGCCTTCTCATAGGCCAGCGCCAGGATCGCTTGCGCCAGCTTTCGGGCCGAAACAGAGCGGTAGCGACGATACTTGCCGTGCAGGAACACCCAGTCTGCCAATGGCGCCATGATCTGCGCCGCGGCTTCGAGCGTGCGCCGTTCCTCGCGGTGACCGCGCAGGAGACCGGGACGCAGGATGTCGAGGCGGCGAAAGCCGAGCTTGCCCAACGCATCCTCGGTCTCCCCCTTCACCGAAAGGTAGAAATTGCGGCTGGCGCGCGCGGCCCCTGTCGATGAGACGACGATCATGTGCTCGATCCCAGCCGCACGAGCCGCTTCTGCGCAGAAGCGAACCAGATCGTGGTCGACCGCACGGAAGGCCTCCTGGCTTCCCGCCGCCTTGATCGTCGTGCCCAGCGCACAGACCAGCACGTCGGCGCGGGCGGCGGCGATAAGGTTCGGCCAGTCGATCGGCTCGCCCACCAGCATTTCCATGCGCGCGCCGGGCGGCAAGTGCGCCTCGCGCCGGGCCACCCCGACAAGGCGCACGTCCGTTCGCCCGACAGCCTCGGCAATCAGCGTGCCGCCCACCATCCCCGTTGCGCCCACGAGGCAAATGCGAAGCTGCCGCGAGGTCATGCTAGCCGCAGCACTCAGACATTGGTGAGCCGACTGGGCGTGTGACCGAAGATCTCCGCGTGGCAGGTGATCGCGAAACGGTCCGTCATGCCCGCGATATAGTCCGCGATATGGCGGCTGCGCTCGGGCTCAAAACGCGGCAGGGTGTCGATCCAGCTCTCTTCCATCAGTACCGGTTCCTGCGAATAGGCCGAATAGAGTTCGGCCAGCACGGCGCGGGCGCGGCGGGCGGTTTCGATCTGCTCGGGATGGTAATAGAGCTTTTCGTACATGAAGCGTTTGAAGGTGCGCTCCGCCTCGGCCATTTCAGGCGAGAAGGCGACGAGCGGGAGGCCCGCGGCGCGCACCTCCTCCACGCTGCCCACGCCGACAAGATTGGCCTTCGTCTGCGCGACGAGATCGTTGACCATCACGCCGATCTGACTGCGGATCAGCTCGGCAAGCTGGCGATCGCGCGGGGCATCGGGATAGCGGCGCTCGACCTCGCCCCAGCGTTCCATGACGAAGGGATGCGCGAGCAGTTCGTCGAGATCGAGGAACCCGGCGCGCAGGCCGTCGTCGATGTCGTGGTTGTCATAGGCGATGTCGTCGGAAAGCGCCGCGACTTGCGCCTCCAGTGAGGCATGGGTGTCCAGTTCCAGCCCATAGGCGGCATCGAGTTCCGCCAGCGCCCAGTTCGGTTCCGCAACCGGGCCATTGTGCTTGGCGAGCCCTTCGAGCGTTTCCCAGGTGAGGTTGAGACCGTCGTGCTCGCAATAGGGGCTGTCGAGCCGCATCAGCGTGCGCAGGCAATGGGCATTGTGATCGAAGCCGCCGGCATTGTGCAGCGCGCCGTCGAGCGCCTCTTCGCCGGCATGGCCGAAGGGCGGATGGCCGATGTCGTGCGCCAGTGCCAGCGCCTCGGTCAGGTCCTCGTCCAGCCCCAGGATGCGGGCCACGACGCGGGCGATCTGCGCGACTTCCAGGCTGTGAGTCAGGCGCACGCGGTAATGATCGCCATCGGGCGCGACGAAGACCTGCGTCTTGTAGCGCAGGCGGCGGAAGGACACCGAATGGATAATCCGGTCGCGGTCGCGCTGATAGGCACTGCGCGGACCGCGTGCGACGGCGTTCTCCAGTGCATATTCGCGCCCGCGCGAACGGGTCGGATCTGAGGCGTAGGGTGCCAGGGTCAAGCTAACGTCTTCCCGCGTCGAGGTTTGGCGAACGCCGCTCCCTAGCGGCCAAGGCCGGTGGAACACAAGGCTGCCGAAGCGGTGGCCACCATCACCAGATCACGGTCGTCCATCCGCTCGACAGCCTCGACCCAGTCGCGCAGGGTACGCTTGTCTCCTTCCAGCTCCCGGAGCCTGAGAAGCTGCAGCGTGGAAAGCTGGCGGGTCATGCGCCCCGAAATGCAGCCTGCGACGTTTTCCTGCACGCCGGCATCGATCATGGCACTGCGCAGCCGTTCCCCCGCATAGGCGGGCACGGCGAAGCGCCAGACGAGGAACAGGGCGCCCGCCAGCACGGCAAGCCGGATCAGCCATTTCATTGCGTTTTCGTTCCTGCGTGCGGCGAGCCCGGCTTCAGTCGGTCAGCGACTTGTTGATTTCCTCGACCATCTTCTTGGCGTCGGCGAGGAGCATCATGGTCTGGTCCATGTAGAACACGTCGTTGTCGACCCCGGCATAGCCCTGCCCGCCCATCGAGCGTTTGATGAAGAAGATGGTCTTGGCCTTGTCCACGTCGAACACGGGCATGCCGTAGATCGGGGAGGACTTGTCGGTCTTGGCCGCAGGGTTCACCACGTCGTTGGCGCCGATGATGAAGGCGACATCGGCCTGTGCGAACTCACTGTTGATGTCTTCCAGTTCGAAGACTTCGTCGTAGGGCACGCTGGCTTCGGCGAGCAGCACGTTCATGTGCCCCGGCATGCGCCCCGCGACCGGGTGGATCGCGAACTTCACATTGACGCCGTGTTCCTTGAGCAGGTCGGTCATTTCGCGAAGGGCATGCTGTGCCTGCGCCACGGCCATGCCGTAGCCCGGGATGATGATGACGTTCTCGGCTTCCTTCATCAGGAACGCCGCGTCCTCGGCCGAGCCGCGCTTCCACGGGCGTTGTTCCTTGGCCCCGCCCTCGCCCGCGCCGCCTGCATCGGCACCGAAACCGCCCGCGATGACCGAGATGAAGCTGCGGTTCATCGCCTTGCACATGATGTAGCTGAGGATCGCGCCCGACGAGCCGACCAGCGCGCCGGTGATGATCATCGCCGTGTTGTGCAGCGTGAAGCCCATCGCCGCCGCCGCCCAGCCCGAATAGGAATTGAGCATCGAGACGACGACCGGCATGTCCGCGCCGCCGATCGGAATGATGAGCAGGAAACCGATCGCGAAGCTGAGCGCCACGACCGCCCAGAACAGCGGATTTTCGCCCGGCCCAGCACTGGCCGCCACGGTGAACATGGCTGTCAGGGCAAGGATCACGACGAGCGTACCCAGGTTGATCAGATGCCGCGCAGGCAGCAGGATCGGTGCGCCCGACATGTTGCCGTTGAGCTTGGCGAAAGCGATCACCGAACCCGAGAAGGTGATGGCGCCGATTGCCGCGCCCAGTGCCATCTCGACCCGGCTGACGGTCAGGATATTGCCATCATCGCCGAGGATGCCGAACGCATCGGGATTGAGAAACGCCGCGACCGCCACCAGCACCGCGGCAAGGCCCACCAGCGAGTGGAACGCGGCGACGAGCTGCGGCATGGCCGTCATCTGGATGCGGCGGGCAATCACGAAACCGATCCCGCCACCAAGGACAATGGCCGCTCCGATCTCGGGAAGGCTGGCGATCTCGTGCGTCACCAGCGTCGTCGCCACGGCAATCGCCATGCCGAACATGCCGTAGCGGTTGCCCGCCCGGCTGGTCGCCGGCGAGGACAGCCCGCGCAGCGCGAGAATGAAGCAGACGCCGGCGACGAGGTAGGCGACGGCGACCCAGGGATTGACCGCGTGGGCTTCCATCACTTGCTCCCTCCCTTGGGCGCACCCTTGTCCTTCTTCTTGTACATCGCCAGCATGCGCTCGGTGACGGCGAAGCCGCCGAAGATGTTGACGCTCGCCAGCACCACCGCGCCGAGGCCCAGCCACTTGGCGCTCGGCGAACCGGCCGCTGCACTGGCAATCAGCGCCCCCACCACGATCACCGAGGAAATCGCATTTGTCACCGCCATCAGCGGCGTATGCAGCGCCGGGGTCACCGACCAGACGACGTAATAGCCCACGAAGCAGGCCAGCACGAAGATCGACAGGATCGAAACAAAGTCCACTACTTGTCCTCCCCGGTACGGGGAGGGGGACCGTCCGCAGGACGGTGGAGGGGACTCTCGGCCCGCGCAACGATAGCCGCGGCAGTGCCTTCGACATCGGCCAGAACACGCCTTGCCGACACCCTCAAAACCCTGAACCCGTTTTCCTTGATAAACCGAACGCGTTGCTCGTCACGCGCGGGACGATCGCCCATGTCATGGGCGATGCCATCGATTTCCACAACAAGCCCCGCACTCAGGCAGCAGAAATCGACGATGTACGGACCAATAGGATGCTGACGGCGGAATTTGAGACCGCCCGGACGCTGACGAAGTTGCTGCCACAGTGCAAACTCCGGCTTGCTCATGACCTTGCGCAGTTCACGGGCACGCACCACGACGGGGCGCGGTGTAAACCGAGACTCCCCTCCACCACGCTTCGCGCGGTCCCCCTCCCCGTGCCGGGGAGGATTGAGGGCGCCCAAAATCACCCCAGCAGCCTCGCGTTCACCACCTTGCCGCCCTGGGTCAGCCGCACCGCATCGCCGATCTCTTCATCGAGCACCGGCTTGCCCTGCTCGCTATCCCAGAAGGCCGAGAGGAAGTTGAACAGGTTGCGCGCATAGAGCGCCGAGGCATCCGCCGGCAGGTGCGCGGGCGTGTTCGAAAAGCCGATGATCTTCACGCCGTGCTTCTCGACGACCTGATCGGCCACACTGCCTTCGACATTGCCGCCCTGCGGCGCAGCGAGGTCGAAGATCACGCTGCCGGGCTTCATCGTCGCGATCTGCGCGTCGGTGATCAGGCGCGGCGCGGCGCGGCCCGGGATCAGCGCGGTGGTCACGACGATGTCCTGCTTGGCGATGTGGCTGGAAACCAGTTCGGCCTGCGCCTTCTGGTACTCCTCGCTCATCTCGGTGGCATAGCCGCCCGAGCCTTCGCCTTCGATCCCCGCGACGTTCTCGACAAAAATCGGCTTGGCGCCCAGCGAAAGGATCTGCTCCCTGGTGGCGGAGCGCACGTCGGTCGCCGAGACTTGCGCTCCCAGGCGGCGCGCGGTGGCAATGGCCTGCAGCCCGGCGACGCCCACGCCCATCACGAAGCACTTGGCCGCGCTGACCGTGCCGGCCGCCGTCATCATCATCGGGAAGGCCCGGCCGTAGACATCGGCCGCGGCAATCACCGCCTTGTAGCCAGCAAGGTTCGACTGGCTGGAGAGGACATCCATCGACTGCGCGCGCGTGATGCGCGGCATGAATTCCATGGCCAGCGCTTCCAGCCCGGCAGCGGCATAGGCATCCACCCGTGCGCGCTGCCCGAAAGGATCGAGCGTGGCGACGACCCATGCGCCCGGCTTCGTGCCGGCCAGCAGCGCCGGATCGGGGCCCTGTACGCCCAGGACGATGTCCGCCCCGGCCAGCACCGCCTCCGCGGTGCCCGTTTCGGCCCCGGCGGTGCGGTAATCCTCGTCGGACAGGCTGGCGGCCACGCCGGCGCCGCTTTCAACCGCGACCGACGCGCCCAGCGCGACCAGCTTCCTCACTGTCTCGGGCGTAGCCGAAACGCGTGTCTCTCCCGAAGCGCGTTCCTTGAGGACCGCGATCCGTTGACCCTGCGGCGCCATCAAATCACGAAATCCCGATCAGGAAGAAATCAGGCCAACAACGACCGCAACGATCACGATGCAGATACCCGTGCCCCAGGTCGCGGCCTTGATGAAGCTGTTGTAGGTCGCCTGCGCCGTCTTGATGTCATTGCCCGAAGTCATGAACCCTAATCCCCTTTGAGTGTCACTCGATGGCCTGCTCTAGCCGGGCAGGACTGCCCGCTCAAGTGCGAAGCCGCTCTTGCAGGCCGAAGTACGTCCAATCCGAATTCATTCGCCATTGGCGCAGTCACACGGAATTTCTGCCTTAATCCCGTCTTTACCCATCTGTCGTATCTCTGCGGACCCGTTTCCAAGAGACCGAGAGCAGCAGCAGTACAATGGCGGACATGGACCAACGCCTCCTCATGCTCATCGACGATGAGCCCGCGCAAAGCCGCCTGATCTCCGCGCTGGCGGCGCGCGAGGGCTGGCGGACCATTATCGTGCGCGACACCGAAACCGCGATTGCCACGCTGGGCACCCGCCAGGGCATGCAGCTTTCGGCGATCATCCTGGACCAGTGGGTACCCGGCGAGGACGCCTGCTCGCTGATTTCGGAACTCAAGTCGCGCCGCCCGGCGCTTCCCATCCTGATGCTCACCACCAGCACCTCGCCGCTGCTCGCGGTCGAGGCGATGCGCGCCGGGGCCACCGATTACCTCGTCAAGCCGGTCGCGCCCGACCGGCTCATGCATGCGCTGCGCTCGGCCACTACGCGCGAAGCACCGCAGAACGAGCTCGCGCCGCTGACCGAGAAGATGCCCTCGAACCCCGATTTCGAATCGATGATCGGGGCCTCGCCCAACTTCCGCAAGGCGCTGGCAGTGGCCGCCAAGGCGGCGCGCGGACACAACCCCGTCCTGATCGAGGGTGAAAGCGGTACCGGCAAGGAAATGCTGATCCGCGCGATGCACGCCGCGAGCCCGCGTGCGAAATTGCCGCTGCGGATCATCAATGTCGGCGGCCTGCCCGCCAATTCGATCGAATCGGTGCTGTTCGGCCACGAAAAGGGTGCCTTCCCCGGTGCCTTCGACCGGCAGATCGGCGCGCTCCAGCATTGCGACGGCGCGACGCTCGCGCTCGACGAGATCGACCGGCTGCCGGTCTCGGTGCAGGAACGCCTGCTCGAATCGATCACCAAGGGCGACGTCCGCCCGATCGGCGCGCCCTACTCGTTCCGCGTCGACGTGCGCATGATCGCGGCCAGCAACCTGCCGCTGGAGGACATGGTCTCCGAAAGCCACTTCCTTCCCGAACTGTACGAGGCGCTTTCGGCCACCAAAGTCCTCCTGCCGCCCCTGCGCGAGCGGACCGGAGACATCCCCGCCCTCACCCGCTTCTTCCTCGCCCGCATCGGCGAACAGCCCGGCCTGCGCGAACTGGGCATCACCGACGGCGCGCTCTCGCTACTGGCGGCCTACGACTGGCCGGGCAACGTGCGCCAGCTGCAGGCGGTGCTGTTCCGCGCCGCCGTGTTCTGCGACGGCGATGCCCTGACTTCGGAAGATTTCCCGCAGCTTCTCAATATCCTCGGCACGGGCCCCTCGATCATCGCGGGCAACCCGAGGCAGGAAAGCTCCGGCGTCATGCTCTATACGCCCGACGGCAACCTGCGACCGCTGGAGGACATCGAAGCCGACGTCATCCGCCTCGCCATCGGCCTCTATCGCGGCCGCATGACCGAAGTGGCACGGCGCCTCGGCATCGGCCGCTCGACGCTCTACCGCAAGCTCAGCGAACTGGGCATCGACAACGCCGCCTGAGCCGCCCAGACTTTTTCTCCTCAAGGGAGAGAGAGCGACAATGGACACATGCGAGCGGCTTGCCGCGATCGAGGACATCAAGCAGCTGAAAGCCCGCTACTGGCGCGGCGTGGACAATGGCGACGCCACGCTGGTGCGCTCGATCCTGGCCGAGGATTGCGTGCTCGACTACATGGGCTGCTGCACCGATCCGGTGACGGGGATCGACCACATGCCGGCAATGAACGTGGCAATGAAGGGCCGCGACTCCTGGCTGGACAGCGCCGATCCCGTCGGCTCCAGGATCGTCACGGTCCATCAGGGCAACGATCCCGACATCGCCGTCGGAAGCGGGAGCCGCGCCCGCGGTATCTGGTGCTTCACCGACCGCTTCTTCCTTCCTCCGGGCGGCCCCTTCGAACGACTGACCGGCTGGGGCCGTTACCACGAAACCTACGAGAACAGGGGTGACGGCTGGAAACTGAAGACCACACGGATCGAGCGGCTGCGGGTGGAAGTCTCCTGAACGGAGGCCGATGGCGGTTGCAGCCACAGACGCGCAAGGGTGCAGCGACCGTTTGCGCCCGACACTCCAACGCGCCTTTCGCGGTTGACGCGCCAGCCGCGAAAGCCGCGTTGGAGAAGCTCGCACAGGAGAGCACGCCGCTCGGCCGCTTCGCCAGCGCAGAGGAATTCGCCGGCCAGATCGGCTTCCTGCTTTCCGACACCGCATGGAACATCAGCGGCACGGTGTTCGTCAGCGACCGCGAATGCAGCCTCTAGGGTTATCCGGCGAGCTGCGAAAAATCGGTCAGCGCCGCATCGCGCAGGCCGCGCCAGACACGAGCAGCCTGCACCGTCTCGGGCACGTCGTGAACGCGCAGGATGTGCGCGCCGGCGTCCATCGCCTTGACCGCGAGCGTGATCGAGCCGCCCAGCCGCTCGTGCGGTTGCGCCTCGCAGGACAGCGCGCCGATCATGCGCTTGCGGCTGACGCCCACCAGCAGCGGCTGGCCAAGCGCGTGGAACAGCGGCAGCCCGTTCATCAACGCCAGGTTTTCCGCCACCGACTTGCCGAAGCCGATGCCGGGATCGAGCACGATCCTGTCGGGCTCGACGCCAGCCGCGATCACCTCGTCGCGCCGCGCCGCAAGCCAGTCGAACACGTCGAGCACGACATCGGCGTAATTGCCGTTCGAATGCAGGTCGTCCGCCTTTCCGGGCGCGTGCATCAGCACAACCGGCGCCCCGGAAGCGGCCGCCAGTTCGAGGCTGCGCGGGTCGTAGCGCAGGGCCGAAACGTCATTGATGACATGGGCGCCGGCCTGAAGAGTAGCTTCCATGACGGCGGGCCTGCGGGTGTCGACACTGATCGCCGCCCCCATCGACGCGAGCCGTTCAACCATCGGCACCACGCGCTTGAGTTCGTCGCCTTCCCACACCGCGCCGGCACCGGGCCGGGTGGATTCGCCGCCCACGTCGATCATCGCCGCGCCCGCCTCGAGCATGGCGGAAGCATGGTCGGCTGCCACCTGCGGATCATCGAGGAAATCGCCCCCGTCCGAGAAACTGTCCGGCGTCATGTTGAGAATGCCCATGACCTGCGGCTGCTCTAGCCGGATCGTGCGCGCGCCGCCGCCCTTCAGTTCCAGATGGAGCGGTGCATGAGTCCTGGCGAAATTCGCCCACTGCCGTTCGGCCTGCGCCCCGAGATCGGCGGGCAGCGCCGCCATCGCGTCAGGCATATCGGCGGCCGCATGGCGCTCACGCGACTGGACCTTGCCGTTATCCCGCACGATGAGCGCGAAACGGCTCGCCCAGACCATGGCACCGCCAAGGCGAACGGCTTCGCCCTCCTCGCTTTGCGGGCTTTCGGACAGGGCGATGGGGCGGATGTAGAGCGATCGGGTCATGGTGTCTTTCCGTTCGGGCGGAAGATGCAACGCCCCTTAGGAGCGTTCCCGCCAAGGCGCAAAGACGCAGAGAAGATTATACACGGACCGCCCCACGATCGCGCCGCCCTACATCAGAGGAAGGGCGTGGCGGCGCAACCCGGCGTTCCGATAAAGACATCTTCTCTGCGTCTTTGCACACTCCCCCAATTGAACCTGCATCAACGCGGCCAAGTCCCCTCCGGCCGCGCACGTTCAAAAATTCCTCTTCTCCCGATCAGGGCTCCGTCGCGAGCAGATAGAGCTGGCGGATCGCGTCGATCGGCTTGACCTCGCCTTCGTGTTCAAGGTTCCAGAAAGTCCAGCCGTTGCACGACGGCGCCCCCTGCAGCTTGGCACCCACGCCGTGGATCGAGCCATTGGCATCGCCCGATTCCAGCGACCCGTCCGCCCGCACGGTGGCCGTGAAGCGACCCTTCTTGGCGGTCAGCTTCGTGCCCGGCGCAATCCAGCCGGTTTCGACCAGCGTGCCGAAGGCGACCTTGGGCGCGGTGCGCTTCGACTGCATGGTCTTGAGCGCGGATTCGTCGAGCGGCAGCGCCATCTCGATGCGTTCCATGGCCGCTTCGCGGTAATTCCCCTCACGCTCGCAGCCGATCCAGTCGCGGCCGAGGCGCTTGGCGACCGCGCCGGTGGTGCCGGTGCCGAAGAACGGGTCGAGCACGACGTCACCCTTGTTGGTCGTCGCCAGCATCACGCGGTAGAGCAGCGCTTCGGGCTTCTGCGTCGGGTGGACCTTGTGGCCGCCCTTCTTGAGCCGTTCCTGCCCGTTGCAGATCGGCAGCACCCAGTCCGAGCGCATCTGCAACTCGTCGTTGAGCGTCTTCATCGCGCGGTAGTTGAAGGTGTACTTCGACTTCTCACCCATCGAGGCCCAGATCAGCGTCTCGTGCGCATTGGTGAAGCGCGTGCCCTTGAAGTTGGGCATCGGGTTCGCCTTGCGCCAGACGATGTCGTTGAGGATCCAGAACCCCATGTCCTGCATGATCGCGCCGACGCGGAAGATGTTGTGGTACGATCCGATCACCCAGATCGAGCCTTCGGGCTTCAGCACGCGGCGCGCCTCGCGCAGCCAGTCGCGGGTGAACTGGTCGTAAGTGGCGAAGCTGGAAAACTTGTCCCAGTCATCGGTCACGGCATCGACATGGCTGCCGTCGGGACGCGAAAGATCGCCGCCGAGCTGCAGGTTGTAGGGCGGATCGGCAAAGACCATGTCGACCGAGGCATCGGGGATGCTCCGCATCGCTTCGATGCAGTCGCCCGGAATGATCTGGCCGAGCGGCAGCAGCTCCTTCGGCGTGGGAGCCGGCGCCCGCGCGCGAATCCGTTCCTTGACGAGTACCTGACCCATGAATGCTCCGCTGAAGGTGTTCTGAAAATCTGTGGATTGGCCCCATGGTGAGTCTTTGTGGACTCCGCGTCAAGTCGCGACTCGCTGGGAATCCTTGCGATTCGGCTGGAAGCACAGCGGAACAAAACGAATCCGACACAAGATATCGAGTCTCTGCGCCAAGCTGCGACTCAACATCTTGGGGCGTGACCGGTCGGACTCACCGCCAAAAAATAGTGCTCCCCAGCCCCGGCGGACTGGTCTAGCCTGCCTGCAGAACCAGCCATCAGGGGGAATGCAGTGACGCTCAAGGTCATCGGTGCTGGTCTAGGACGCACGGGAACGATGTCGCTCAAGCTGGCACTCGAACATCTCGGGTTCGGCCCCTGCTACCACATGTCGGAACTGCTCGCGGGCGCGCGCCGCAACCTTCCGCTGTGGCTCGACGTCGTGGCCGGAAAGCCGGACTGGGACGCGATTTTCGATGGCTACGCGGCCACCACCGACAACCCCGCCTGCAACTTCTGGCGCGAACTGACCGATCACTTCCCCGAAGCCAAGGTCATCCTGACCACGCGCAATCCGGATTCGTGGTTCGATTCCGTGAGCGAGACGATCTTCAGCCCCGGCCACCTCGCCAGCCTCGATGTCGAGCCGGTCGGCACCTTCATCCGCGGCACCGTGACCCGCGATTTCGGAGACCGCATCCACGACCGCGCCTTCATGACCCAGTTCTTCGCCGACCGGAACGCCGAGATCATCGCGACACTGCCGGCAGAGCGGCTGCTGGTCCTCCCGGTCGGCGCCGGATGGGGACCCTTGTGCGACTTCCTCGGCGTGGAGGTTCCAGACGTGCCCTACCCCAGGGTCAACACCGAGAAGGAATGGCTGGCAGCGATCCCGCACGACTCCTCGCACCATCCGACGCCCGACGAAACCGAGGCTTTCGGCAAGTCGTTCATCTCGACGATGCGCGATCAGGCCTTCGGCAGGTAGGCCGTCCTCCCTGTCCTCCCCGGAACGGGGAGGGGGACCGCGACGCGTAGCGGCGTGGTGGAGGGGACTCTCCTTCAGACGAGGCCTCGCGTGAAGAGGCGAATCCCCTCCACCATGCTACGCATGGTCCCCCTCCCCGTGCCGGGGAGGACAAGAAGGAAACGCCGGCCCCTACAGCGGATACCGCACGCCGGTTGCTTCCTCCGAGAGCGTCCATAGCCGCGCAGCCGCCTCCGCATCGCGGGCGGCCGCGGTTCGCTTGGCGATGGCCGTCGGGCCCGAGGAGCCGCCCATGCGTTGCGGGCCATAGAACTCTCCGGGAACGGCATCTTCGGCCGTCGCGGCCTGCAAGGTCGCCCAAGCGCCCTGTGCGGCGTTGTTGAAGATCACGCCGGCCAGCGGGAAGAAAATGCGGAACACGCCGCTGTGCCGGTCGAGGTCGGTCCTGGCGAAGCCGGGGTGGCACGCCATTGCGCTGACCGGCAAGCCCGCCGCCTTCAGCCGCCGGTCCAGCTCGAACAGGTGCAGCAGGTTCATCAGCTTGCTGTCCGAATAGCGCTGCGTGCGGCTGTAGCGCTCGTGCGCGTCGAGATCGTCCCAGTCGATCCTGCCGCCCTTGTGCGCAAGGCTGGAGGTAATGACCACGCGCGCGCCGGGCGTTTCGGACAGCTTGGGCAGCAGCAGCCCGGTCAGCGCGAAAGGCGCCAGGTGATTGACGCCGAACTGCAGCTCGTGCCCCTGCGCCGTGCGCTGGAGCGGCGGGAACATGACGCCGGCATTGTTCACCAGCACATCGAGGCGCGGCTCTTCCGCGATCACCTTGCGCGCGCATTCGTGGACCGAGCCGATGTCCGCCTGATCGAGATGGACGAAGGCCAGGTTCGCGCCCGGCACCGCCATGCGGATACGTTCGATGGCGTGGCGCGCCTTGTCCTCGCTGCGGCAGGCGAGCAGCACGCGCGCGCCGCTTTCGGCCAGCTTCTTCGCCGCTTCGAAACCGAGGCCCGTATTGGCGCCCGTCACCAGAAAGCACTTGCCCGCCTGCGAGGTCACGTCCTTCGCGGTAAACCCTTTCGCCATCCCGTCTCCCCTTCCCCGTTGCCGCCCGTCTCTAGAGCGGCATTTCCAGTTGCGCGACCGGGGCGAAGCTGCGCCGATGATGCGGGGTCGGCCCGTGGCGGCGCAAGGCCTCCAGATGTTCGGCGGTGCCGTACCCGGCATTGCGCTCCCACCCGTAGTGCGGATGCGCCTCGGCCAGAGCGCGCATCAGCCGGTCGCGGTGCTCCTTGGCGATGATCGAGGCGGCCGAAATGCACGGTTCCAGCGCATCGCCGCCGACGATCGGGCGCGCATTCCAGCGCCATTCGGCCGTGCGCCCCTGCGGCGTGAGATTGCCGTCCACGAGCACATGCGCCGGTTCCTCACCAAGCTGTTCGCACAGCGACAGGACCGCGCGCGTCATCGCCAGCATCGTCGCGCCGAAGATGTTGAGGCGGTCGATCTCTTCCACTTCGACCACGCCGACGGCCCAGGTGCAGCGGCGCTTGATCGTTTCCTCCAGCCGCGCGCGGCGCAGCTTGGAGAGCTTCTTGGAATCGTCGAGGCCCGCCGGCCGGGGCTTGCACAGCAGCACCGCTCCCGCCACAACCGGACCGGCGAGCGGCCCGCGGCCCGCTTCATCCACACCGATCACCAAACCATCCGCGCGCAAGGCGCCGGATTGAGCAGCGAGCGTTGAAACTGGCATGACCGTGCGATCCCTCCTCCCCCTCGTATCGACCCTCGGCCTGCTCCTCGCAAGTTGCGGCCATGCCGCGACCGGGGAAAAGGCGGCCGAGGCCGCATCGGGCGAGCCATCCTTTACGGTCGAAAGCGTGGCCGGGTTCGACGAGCCCTGGGCCATGGCCTTCGACGAGGGCACCGGCACGCTCTTCGTCACCGAGAAGAAGGGCTATATCCGCCTGCGCACGCCCGATGGCCGCATGGGCATGGTCTCGGGCGTTCCCGATGTCGACTATGGCGGGCAAGGCGGACTCGGCGATTTCATCTTCGCACCCGGCCAGACGAGCGCGACGCTCGACACGCGCGTGGTCTACCTGAGCTGGGCCGAAGCGGGCGCCGGGAACACGCGCGGTGCCGCGGTGGGCAAGGCCAACCTTGTCTGCACCGCTCAGCCCGCCTGCAAGCTGGAGGACCTCAAGGTGATCTGGCGGCAGAGCCTCAAGGTCACCGGGCGCGGCCACTATTCGCACCGCCTCGCCTTCTCGCCCGACGGGCAATACCTGTTCGTGAGTTCGGGCGAGCGGCAGAAGCAGCAGCCCGCGCAGGACCTGTCCAACAATCTCGGCACGATCGTACGCCTCCTGCCCGACGGCACGCCCGCACCCGGCAATCCCTTTGCCGACAAGCCCGCCCCGACGAACCAGATCTGGTCCTACGGGCACCGCAACGTGCTGGGCCTGGCCTTCGATCCGCAAGGGCGGCTGTGGGATCTGGAGCACGGCCCGGCGGGCGGCGACGAGCTCAACCTCGTGAAGCCGGGGCTCAACTATGGCTGGCCTCTGGTGTCGGACGGCGATCACTACAACGGCACCCCGATCCCGCGCCATTCGACCCGGCCCGACCTTGCTGCTCCTGCCATCTCGTGGAACCCGGTGATCGCGCCGGGCGATTTCATCTTCTACACCGGCGACCTGTTCCCGGCATGGAAGGGACAGGCGCTGATCGCCTCTTTCGCCGTTCCCGGCCTCGTGCGCGTCAGCATCGATGGCGAGAAGGGCGTTGAGGAAGCGCGCTATCCGCTGGGCAACCGCATTCGCGAGATCGAGCAGGGGCCGGACGGCGCGATCTGGCTGCTCGAAGACGGCCCGGCGCCCGATAGCGGGCACCTGCTCAGGCTGGTTCCTGCAGGCGAAACTGCGAATTGAATCGACAAAAGCGCGCGCCGATCCTATCCGCGCGCGCCATGTCACAGACATCGCCCGATACCGCCACGATCATCCCGCTCGACAATGTCGATCCCGCTCTCGTCGAGCAGCTACTCGACCGCGCGTTCGAACCCGAGCGACGGACACGCACGGCCTACAAGGTGCGCGAGGGCGTGGACTACCTGCCCGCGCTCAGCTTCGCGGCGCTCGATGCGGCGGAAATGCTGGTGGGCACGATCCAGTGCTGGCCGGTGGCGCTGACCGATCCGGACGGCCGCGCCCATCCGCTGATCATGGTCGGCCCCGTCGCGGTCGTGCCCGACCGGCAGGGAGAAGGCTTCGGCCAGGCGCTGATGTCGGCAAGCCTTTCGGGCGTCGACTCGCGCGCGCCGCTGCCGCAGGTGATGATCGGCGATGCCGATTACTACGGCCGCTTCTGGGGCTTCACCAACGAGCATACCGCAGGCTGGGACCTGCCCGGCCCGTTCGATCCGGCCCGCCTGCTGGTGCGCTGCGAGAACCCGGCGGTCCTTCCCGAAAAGGGCATGCTCGGCCCCTGGCGGGGATAAACCGCCACAGCGGACCTTGGCGTGGGCGTGCCTATCTGGCATCGCGAAACCATGCCTTACGAACCGCCCCCGGAACTTGCCGCCCTCTCGCTTGGCGAAGTGGCCGAGCTGGTCGCGGCGCGCAAGCTGCCGCCGGTGTCGCAATGGTCGCCAGAGGCTGTCGGCGACAGCGAGATGCGCATTGCCGCCGATGGCCGCTGGTTCCATCAGGGCGGTGAGATCAAGCGCGCGGCGATGGTGCGCGCCTTCGCCTCGCTGCTGATGCGCGATGAGGACGGACAGCACTGGCTGGTCACGCCCTCGCAGAAGCTGTCGATCGACGTCGACGATGCCGCCTTCATCGCCATCGACGTCAAGCAAGAAGACGGCGCCCTCGCCTTTCGCCTCAACACCGACGATCTCGTCATCGCCGATGCAGAGCACCCGATCCGCGCCGAGGGCGATCCCGATACGCCCGCGCTGTACCTCGGCGTGCGCGGCGGCACCGAGGCCCGGCTCAACCGCAGCACCTACGGCCAGCTTGCCGAGATCGCACTGGCCGGCGGCGACTTGTCGGTAACGAGCCGCGGCACCTGCTTTTCGCTGCGGCCGGCATGACCACGCTGTTCGACGACGTCACCCGCCGGTTCGAGGCCGGCCATGCCAAGGCCCCGCCCGCCTTGTGGATCGACCCGCGCATCCACGAGATCGAGAGCTTCACCCCCGCCGCCGTGCTGATCGCCATCACCGAACGCGAAAGGCCGGGCATGCTGTTGCTGCACCGCCCCTCCACCATGCGCGCCCACCCGGGCCAGATTGCCTTTCCCGGCGGCCGCATCGATCCGGGCGAGACCCCTGTCGAGGCCGCCTTGCGCGAGGCCAACGAGGAACTCGGCGTCGATCCCGGGCAAGTCCGTGTGGTCGGCACCAGCGACCGCTATCGCACGGGCAGCGGCTACGAGATCACCCCGGTCGTCGGCGTGGTCCCGCCCGATCTGGAAATCCGCCCCAACCCCGCCGAAGTCGCCCAGTGGTTCGAGGCTCCGGTCGATTTCGTGCTCGATCCGGCCAACCAGGTCACGCGCACGATCGACTGGGAGGGCCGCAGGCACAGCTTCGTCGAGATCACCTGGACCGACAGCCGGCAGGATCACGTGATCTGGGGCGTGACCGGGGCGATCCTTCACAACCTTTCCGGCAGGCTGAACTGGCATGACTGAACGGCTCGACGCACCCTGGATGCACCGGGAGGACATCGCCGAACTGGTCGCCGCGCTCGGCGAAGGCAACGCGCGCTTCGTCGGCGGCGCGGTGCGCGACACGCGGCTGGGCCTGCCTGTGAAGGACATCGACATGGCGACGGTCCTGCTGCCCGATGAGGTGATCGCGCGCCTCAAGGAAGCGGGCATCCGCAACGTGCCGACCGGGATCGATCACGGCACCGTTACGGCCGTTCTGCCGGGCGGTCCGGTAGAGATCACCACCTTGCGCCATGACGTCAGCACCGACGGACGCCGCGCCACGATCGCCTTCGCCAACGACTGGCAGGAGGATGCCGCCCGGCGCGATTTCACTATCAACGCGCTCTATGCCGATCCCAAAAGCGGCCAGATCTTCGACTATTTCGGCGGCAAGGCCGACCTTGCGGGACGGCACGTGCGCTTCATCGGCGATGCCCGCCAGCGCATCCGCGAGGATCACCTGCGCATCCTGCGCTACTTCCGTTTTCAGGCCAGGTTCGGATCGCAACCCGCTGATACGGAAGCGGAAAGTGCCTGCTCCGATCTAGCCGCCACGCTCAAGGGGCTTTCGCGCGAGCGGGTCGGCATGGAGACGATGAACCTGCTCGGCCTGCCCGATCCGGCCCCGACCGTGCGGCGCATGGCTGAACTCGGCGTGCTCGAAGTGATCCTGCCCGAGGCCGATCCGCAGGCGCTGGCCGACCTCGTCGCCTGCGAACAGGCGCAAGGCGCGTGCCCGGATGCCCTGCGCCGCCTCGCCGCGCTGCTGCCCGCGCAAGTGCCGCTCGCCGAACAGGTCGCCTCGCGCTTCCGCCTTTCCGGCGCACAGAAGAAGCGGCTGGCAGCGGCAGCGGCCCGCGATGGAGAGCCGGGTGATCCCCACGCCCTCGCCTATCGCCTCGGCATCGACAGCGCGCTCGACCGCATGTTGATCGCCGGCGCCGACATCGCGCCGCTAGAGGGGTGGGACATTCCGGTCTTTCCGCTCAAGGGCGGCCGCATCGTCGCGCGCGGCGTCGGCGCGGGCCCCGAAGTGGCGCGCATCCTGCACCGCGTGGAAGACCGCTGGATCGCCGAGGGCTTTCCCGATGAGGCCCGCGTGGAAGCGCTGCTCGACGCGGAACTGGAAAGCCGCTCGGCGTGAACCTTGGCGAACTGGGCAGCTTCCTGTTCGAACAGCCGCTGCTGGCGCTGACCATCGCCGCGATCCTGCTGGCGATAGCCGCCGGCATGGTCTCCGCCACGCGCCCCCAGCTCGGTCATGGCCTGCGCAACACGGCCTATCTCGGCCTTGCCGCGGCCCTGTTGCTGACCGTGGCCCAGATCGCCGGGCACAACACCCGCTCCGAAGCCGCCTTGTGGCTGGACCGGACGCGCCCGGCCTCGGTCGAGGGCGACGAGACGGTGATCTCGAAACGCGTCGACGGACATTTCTGGGTGGTCGGCGAGTTGAACGGAGTTTCAGTAGAATTCCTCGTTGATACCGGCGCGACCTACACCGGTGTATCGCAGAAGGTGGCCGCGCGTGCCGGCCTTGTGCCCGATCAGGACGACGAAGGGATGGTACTCGACACCGCGAACGGCCCCATCGTCGCCCGCAAGGCCACTGCCAACTCGCTGCATTTCGGCGGGATCGAAGCAAACGGCCTGACCATCGCCATCGCACCCGACACCGAAAGCGATCTGAACGTGATCGGCATGAACCTGCTCTCCCGCCTTGCCAGTTGGCGGGTCGAGGGCGACAAGCTGATCCTCCAGCCGGCCCCGCACCAGACGTAGACACTGCAGGCGTCTTCCTGATCGTCAGTCAGCCACCGTCAAGCTACCCCATGCTATGAGCCGCGCATGGACCTTTCCGAAATCACGTCCTACCTCGCCGATCACCCGCTTCTGGTGCTGGCCATGGCGGCGATCTTCGTGAGCGTGCTGGGCGGCATGATGCGGCGCAGTGCGCCCTATCTTGGCGGATTTCTACGCGGGCTGGGCAATCTCGGCCTGATCGCGGCACTGCTGCTGACAATCGCGCAAGTGACGCGCTTCACCACGGGCACCGACTTCGCCCTGCCGCAGCTCGGCCTGCCGCGCCAGAGCGTCGCCGGCAACGAAACGCGCGTGCCGATGCAGCCCGACGGGCACTTCTGGATCCGCGCGGCAGTCAACGGTGTCGAGCGAGACTTTCTCATTGATACGGGCGCGACGCTGACCGCCATTTCGCCCGATACCGCCAATAGCGCCGCGGTTCAGGCCCATCGGCTCAACCGATCGGTGACGATGCGCACCGCCAACGGCGCCATTCAGGCCCGCCTTGCAATCATCGACGAGCTGCGCATGGGCAATATCGTCGCGCGCGGGCTCGATGCGGTGGTGGCGCCGGGACTGGGCGAGACCAATGTCATCGGCATGAACCTGCTCTCGCGCCTCGCGAGCTGGCGGGTGGAAGGCAGGACACTGATCCTCGTGCCGCACCACCCGCAGCCGATGGAAGAGGTTTAGACCACCTCCGCTCACTCTGAGCTTGTCGAAGGGTGCTGATCCCAGGCTGCGCCAACGTCCTTCGACAAGCTCAGGACGAGCGGATGATACGGATTCTCGGGACCTCAGAACTTGTTGTCCCGCGGGAAGCCGTTCGGCGGCAGGCGGCCGGCCGCGCCGCGCGCGACCTTCCACATGACCATTTCCTTCTCTGTCCGCGTGCGGCCCGTGTCGCCGCCCATGGTCCATGAGAGGCCGTCCTCCAGCTTGAGCGTCGTGACGTCGGACATGCCGCCGTCGCGATAGCGCTGCAGGGTGACGCCCTGCCCCTTGGCGAGCACAGGCAGTTCCTCAAGACTGAAGATCACCAGCTTGCGGTTCTCGCCCACGACGGCGACGTGGTCGTGCTCGGGCGGGATCTCGCGCACGACCATCAGGCGCACGCCGGGCTTGGTGGACATCACCGCCTTGCCCTTGCGCGTCTCGGCCAGGATCTCGTCGGTCTCCACGGCAAAGCCGCGCCCGACGTTGGAGGCCAGCAGCAACTGCGTCTTGGGCTTGTGCGGCATGGCAGCAACGATATGCGCATCGGAATCGATGTCGACCATGGTGCGGATCGGCTCGCCGAAGCCCCGCGCGCCGGGCAGCTTGTCCGCTCCCAGCGTGTAGAAGCGGCCATTGTCGAGCGCGATCAGGATCTTGTCGGTCGTCTGCGCATGGAAGGCGAAGGCCGGGCCATCGCCTTCCTTGAACTTGAAATCGCCATCGAGCGGCACGTGCCCCTTGGCCGCGCGTATCCAGCCGCGCTGCGAGAGGATCACCGTCACCGGCTCCTTCTCGATCATCGCGTCCATCGAGAATTCGACGGTCGGCTGTGCCTGCGCAATCGTTGTGCGGCGGCGGCCAAGCTCGGTGGTCTCGGCGTAGTCCTTGCGCAGCGTGGTCAGGTCGCGCTTGAGACGGGTGCGCTGGCGGGCCGGGCTGTCGAGCAGCTTCTGCAGCTCGTCCTGTTCCTTCAGCAGGTCCTCGCGCTCCTGGCGAAGTTCCATTTCCTCAAGCTTGCGCAGCGAGCGCAGCCGCATGTTGAGGATCGCTTCGGCCTGACGGTCGGTGAGGTTGAATTCGGCCATCATCACCGGCTTGGGCTCGTCCTCGGTGCGGATGATCTCGATCAGCCGGTCGAGGTTGAGGTAGGCGATGATATAGCCTTCGACCAGTTCCAGCCGCGAGGCGATCTTGTCGAGCCGGTGGCGCGTGCGGCGCAGCAGGATGTCGATCTGGCTGTAGACCCATTCCTGCAGCAGCAGCTTGAGCCCCATCACGCCCGGAGTCCGGTGCGAATCCAGCACGTTGAGATTGAGACTGAACCGGCTTTCTAGGTCGGTCAGCCGATAGAGGCTTTCCTTCAGCAGCTCCGGATCGACATTGCGGCTCTTGGGAACAAGCACGAGACGGATGTGCTCGTCGCTCTCGTCGCGCACGTCTTCCAGGATCGGCAGCTTCTTGTCGCCAATGAGCTGGGCGATCTGCTCGATCAGCTTGCCCTTGGCGAGCATGTAGGGAATTTCGGAAACGACGAGCTGCCACTGGCCGCCGCCCAGTTTTTCTATTCCGGTCTCTTCCCAGTTCCCCGCTTCGTCGCGCCCCGTGGAGAAGCGGGCCCGCATGCGGAAGGCGCCCTTGCCGGTCTCGTAGGCATGGGAAATCACTTCGGGGCTGTCCACCACGAGGCCGCCCGTCGCAAAATCGGGGCCGTGGAACACTTCCATGAGCTGGGCGTGCTCGGCATGGGGATTGTCGATCAGCAGCAGCGTGGCGTCGATGATCTCGGCGACGTTGTGGCTGGGAATCGAGGTCGCCATGCCCACGGCAATGCCGGTGGCACCATTGGCGAGCAGGTTCGGGAACAGGCCGGGGAAGATTTCCGGTTCCTGCTCTTCCCCGTTGTAGGTGGGGATGAAATCGACCGTGCCTTCATCCAGCCCGGCCATGAGCTGGATCGCGGTCTTGGTCAGGCGCGCTTCGGTGTAGCGGTAGGCGGCGGCGTTATCGCCATCGATATTGCCGAAGTTGCCCTGCCCCTGCACTAGCGGATAGCGCAGCGAGAAGTCCTGCGCGAGGCGCACCATCGCGTCATAGACCGAGGCATCGCCATGCGGGTGGTACTTACCGATCACGTCGCCGACGACGCGGGCGGACTTCTTGTAGGCGCTCGCCGGATCGAGCTTGAGCTGTCGCATCGCCCAGAGCAGACGGCGGTGCACCGGCTTGAGACCATCTCTCAAGTCCGGCAGCGAACGCGCTGTAATCGTGGACAAGGCATAGACGAGGTAGCGCTCGGACAGCGCAGCGTCGAAAGGCGCGTCTACGATGGCGTCAAAGGGGTCGGATTCGTCGTCGGTCGTGCTCACCATGGCCGGACAGCCCTAGCAACGGGATTGCCGCGGCGGGAACCCCGGGAGCGGGGTTTTCCGCCGTTGTCTTTCCCGTAAGTCAGCCGATCTGCATGTCGCGCGACACGCCCGGGATTTGCACCTCGATGCCGTCGAGCGCCTCGGTCAGTTCGATCTGGCACGACAGGCGGCTGGTCCGCGTCACGTCGGCGGCCAGATCGAGCATGTCCTCTTCTTCCATGGAAGCAGGCGGCAACTTGTCGAACCAGTCGGGCGCAACGATGACGTGGCACGTCGAGCAGGCCATCTGGCCCTCGCACGTCCCCTCGAGCGGCATGCCCGCACCCTGGGCAACTTCAAGCAGACGAGCGCCCGGCTCGGCCTGTGCCGTCACCTTGCTCCCTTCCGCAGTTACAAAAAGCACATTCAGCAAATTCAGACTCCCTGCGCCGCCGCCGCGGCATCTATTCTAGCGCAGGCATCCTCCAATTCCCCGGCATCACTATATCGCCCGAATCCCAGACGGATAGAGGTTTTGGCCTCCTTGTCCGAAAGACCCAGCGCCCGCAGCACGTGGCTGGGCCTTCCCGATCCGCTGGCGCAGGCCGATCCTGCCGAAAAGGCGATGTCACGCAAGTCCGACATGAGCCGGGCCACGTCGAGCCCCACAAGGCGGACATTGAGGTTGCCGTGCCAGCGCCGCGTCGCCGATCCGTTGAGCGTCCAGCGCGACAGGACGGCCCGCGCGCGCCGCCACAAGTCCTCGACCAGCGCGGCATCGGCATCCATGCGCGCTTTCGCCAACTGCGCCGCCGCGCCGAATCCTGCGCAGAGCGCGGGGCTCAGCGTGCCCGAGCGCAGCCCCTGCTCCTGCCCGCCACCATGGATCAGCGGCTTGAGGTCGAGCCCGTCACGCAGCCACAGCGCACCGATACCCTTGGGGCCGTACATCTTGTGCGCCGAGACCGCGATCATGTCTGCATTGCCCGGCGGGGCAAGTTTGCCTGCGCCCTGGACCGCATCGCACAGGAACAGCGCGCCCGCGGCATGGGCGCGCTCGGCCAGTTCCTCGACCGGCTGGATCGTCCCGATCTCGTTGTTCACCTGCATGACGGCGACAAGGCCGGTTTCCCCGGGAATGGAGACCAGCGGATCGACCAGCCCCTCGCTGTCGACCGGAATGACATGGGCCAAGGGATCGAGCGCGCGCGCCGTGTCCAGCACTGCGGCATGCTCGATCGCAGAGACGGCAAAGCGGCGTGCACCGCTGCCGGCCATCGCCAGATTGATCGCCTCTGTCGCGCCCGAAGTGAAAATCACCTTGCCCCCCGGCGGCAGCAGCGACGCAACCTGTTCGCGCGCCACTTCCACCGCAGCGGCGGCCGCCCGCCCCGGACGGTGCGGGCTATGCGGATTGGCAAAGCCCTGCGTGTCAGCCCCGCCCAACCAGGGCAGCATGGCATCGCGCGCTTCGGGGGCGAGCGGCGTGGTCGCCTGATAATCGAGATAGATCATGCCTTCACCCCAACCCCTGCGATGGTCTTCCAGGCCGCAATGAATCGGTCGATTTCCGCCTCGGTTGTCTCCCTGCCCATCGAGACCCGGATCACTTCGGACGGGTGCGGATAGTCCATGGCCTTGAGCACATGGCTGGTCTTGAGCGAGCCGGAGGAACAAGCGCTTCCGGCCGAAACCGCAATGCCCATGGCATCGAAACGGATCAACTGGGCATTGGCCGACTTGCCCTGCATCCGGTAGCTGCCGACCGTCTCGGACCGCGCCGCCTCCACCGCCACGACTTCGCCCCCCGCTTGCGTGATAGCGGATTCCAGTATCTCTCGAAGCCGCTTTGCCTCACTCGTCCATTCCGAACCGGCTTCGAGCGCGGCCGCCATGGCCAGCACGCCCGGCAGGTTCTCGGTTCCCGCGCGGTAGCCGCGTTCCTGTCCTCCGGTGGGGTGAAGCAGGTTCCAGTCGCGCACCAGCAAGGCGCCGACCCCGATGGGACCGCCGAACTTGTGCGCCGACAGCGCGATCAGGTCGGCATCGGGCAAGGCGCGCTTACCCGCCCCTTGCGCGCAATCGGCCAGGAGCACGCCGCCCGCGCCGCGCACGGCTTCGGCAATGGCAGCCAGATCCTGCAACACGCCGGTTTCGCTGTTGACCTGCTGCACGACGACAAGCCCCGCCAGCGCCGCACTGTCCGGGTTCACTCTGCCGCAGGCGTCCACCGCCAGACGGGGCGCGTCTCCGGCCAGACGCAGCACGGCGTCATGCTCGACGGCCGACACCGCCTCCAGCGGCGCCTTGCTCCGTCCTATCGCCAACGCCAGCGCCTCGCTCGCACCCGAGGTGAAAACGACTTCCCCCTCCCAGCCCAGCGCGGACTTCACCCGCGCGCGGGCCTCTTCCAATGCCGCGCGGGCAGCCCTGCCGGGTGCGTGCGGACTGGACGGGTTCGCCCAGATCGCCGCGCCGTGCAGCCAGGCATCGCGCGCTTGAGGCAGCAACGGCGTAGTCGCGGCATAATCGAGATAGATCGGCACAGGGTTCGATTTCTGGAACATCGCTAGCAAAGTTGTTTTCGGGGCAAAGATTTCTATATAGCGAACCTCCCTTTTTCCACTCCCGCAGATGGCTGACGAGACATTTCGTCGCCAACGAGCGGGAGTTTCAACAGGTCAGGCCAGAAACAGACAATGCCAGCAGTGATTTTTCCCGGTCCCGAAGGTCGCCTCGAAGGCCGGTTCCAGCCCGCTCCGCGCCCGCGTGCGCCCGTGGCCATGATCCTCCACCCGCACCCGCAGGCGGGCGGCACGATGAACGACCGTATCACGCAACACATGTACAAGACCTTCGTGAACCGGGGTTTTGCCGTCCTGCGCTTCAATTTCCGCGGCGTCGGCCGCAGCCAGGGCAGCTTCGACAACGGCATAGGCGAGCTTTCCGATGCCGCAGCCGCGCTCGACTGGGTGCAGTCGATCCACCCCGAGGCGCAGACCACGTGGATCGCAGGCTATTCGTTCGGTGCGCTGATCGGCATGCAGCTGCTCATGCGCCGTCCGGAAATCCGCGGCTTCATCTCGGTCGCGCCGCCGGCGAACATGTACGACTTCAGCTTCCTGGCCCCCTGCCCCGCCTCGGGCATCATCGTCCAGGGCACGGCGGACACGGTGGTGACGCCGAGCGCGGTGCAGAAGCTGGTCGACAAGCTGCGCACGCAAAAGCACATCACCATCCACCACGACGAGATCCCGCGCGCCAACCACTTCTTCGAGCACGAAACCGAAGACCTGATGCGCTCGGTCGACAACTACCTCGACATGCGCCTCGCGCCGGATTGCCCGATCAAGTGATGCCTTGCCGCCCGGTTCAGCCGCGCTGAACCGGGCCGGTTCCGGGTGCGCCGCTCCCTTGCGACCGCCGCTATTGCGCCTGTGCCTTTTGCGCTTCGCTTGACAGCGACCTGCCTTCGGGCGTCGGCAGGGTCCAGATCAGAATGTTGATCACCATGACCAGCGCGAGCACCAGCATAAGCACTGCCTGCTTGCGGTAACCGCCACGCCGCAAAAGGAAAATGGCGCCCAGAACGAGGGCGACGGTGGTCAGCTCCAGCAGCGAAAGCGCAATATCCATGCATCGCTCCTAGCGCAGTCCGGCGAAGCGTGCGAGCCGGTTTGACTTGGCCGATCCGTCCCGCCATCGTCCCACGCCATGCAAGACACCCCCCACACGCAAACCATCGATCCGCGCCGCCCCCTCTCCCGGCGCAATGTCATCCACCTCCTCGCCGCAGGCACCGCCACAGCCGCCCTGGGCGGCCTGGTCCGTCCGCTGACGGCGCCTGCCGGCGCGGTATCGACCCCAGCGACCGCACCCGCCGGCGCAGCCTTGCTGGACGAGATCGCCTGGCACCTGCTCGATCACTCGCCCGAAGGCGCGACCGGTCTGGGCGTCGACACCAGCGCCCACGCCGCGCTGCGTTTCCGCATGGAAGACCGCTCGCAGACCGGCCGTGATGCCCTCGCCTCGGTGCTGCGGCAGGACCTCGCCCGAATCGAAACGATCGACACGTCAGACTTCGATCACGCCACCCGCACCAGCTACGCCGTCGTGAAGAGCGCCTACGCGACCGCGCTCGACGGCTTTGCGCAGCCCTATGGCGACGTCGCCGTGGGCGGCTGGCGCAACACGCCTTATGTCGTCATCCAGAACGTCGGCGCCTACATCGATACGCCGCGCTTCCTCGCCGCCGACCACCCGGTCCACGACGCCGGGGACGCGGATGCCTATATCGCGCGCCTGGGCCAGATGGACGACCAGCTCGACGGCGAGCTGGAACGGATGCGCAGTGCCGCCGCAATGGGCCTGATCCCGCCCGACTTCCTGCTCGACCGGGCCATCGCCCAGATGACCAGCACTATCGCCGATGCCCGCAACGAGGGCGGCGGCATGGTCGGTGCGCTGGTCAGCCGCACCGCGGATATTCCCGGCGACTGGGCGAAAGAGGCCAGGCAGGTCGTTTCCGGGGAAATCGTGCCCGCCCTCGAACGCCAGCTTGCAGAACTCCAGCGCCAGCGCGGCCTTGCGACGGGCGATCCGGGCATGCGCGAGCGCCCGCACGGCAGCGAATTCTACGCCTGGGCCCTGCGTGCCAGTACGACCACGCCGATGCCCGCCGATGAAATTCACCAGCTCGGGCTCGAACAGCTTGCCGAACTGCACGGGCGCATGGACCCGATCCTGAAGAGCCTGGGTTATACGCAGGGCAGCGTCGGCGCGCGCATGACGGCGCTGGGCACGGACAAGCGCTTCATGTTCCCCGAGGGCGATCCCGGCCGCAAGGAAATCCTCGCCTTCATCCAGAAACGCATCGACTGGATCCGCGCGCAGATGCCGCGCGCCTTCCGCACGCTGGTTCCGGGCAATGTCGAGGTACGCCGCCTGCCGCTAGCCGAAGAACCGGGCGCGCCCACCGCGTATGGCGGCGCGGGCTCGAAGGACGGGACGATCCCCGGCAAGATGTGGATCAACCTGCGCACGACCGACCTGCACCGCAAGTACGACCTGCCCACGCTAGTCCATCACGAAGCGATCCCCGGCCACGTCTGGCAGGGCGAATATGCCAATCGCCTGCCGCTGATCCGTTCGATCCTGGCATTCAATGCCTATTCGGAAGGCTGGGCGCTCTATGGCGAGCAGCTCGGCGACGAACTGGGCGCCTACGACGACGATCCTGTCGGCCGCCTCGGCTACCTGCAGTCGATCGCCTTCAGGGCCTGCCGCATGGTCGTCGACACCGGCCTTCACGCGCGCGGCTGGAGCCGCGAGGAAGGCGTTCGCTTCTTCATGGAGAAGAACGGCAACAAGCGCGAGGAAGTGGTCAACGAAGTCGACCGCTACTGCTCGTGGGCAGGACAGGCCTGTGGCTACAAGATGGGCCACAACCAGATCAACCGCCAGCGCGAACGCGCGATCGCGGAACTGGGCGCTGCCTACGACCTGCGCGACTTCGACCAGGCCGTAGTGGACGGCGGCAATGTTCCGCTCGACGTGCTGGCGGACAATATCTCCGCCTACATCAAGGGCGCCAGGGCCTGAGCCCCGTCACCTCGCCGCCCCTTCCTTCAGGGGCGGCGGGCATGGCGGGGTCCTAGCTCTTCCCGAAGAAGCCCTTGGCCATGTCGGTCAGGTCGTCGATGGCGCTGCCATCGCCGTCCCTGTCCAGCAGGGCGGTGATCTTCGAAGGATCGGAAGCAATCGCGCCGGCGAACTCGGACAGCGATCCCTCGCCGCCGATGGCCGCGATGATCTGCTGGATCATGCCAAGATCAAGCCCGGTCTTCCCGGCGGCGAGCTGGGCCGTGTCGCCCGGCGCCTGATGCGCCACGCCAAGTGCGGCAATCGCCTTTTCCGCCATGGCCGGATCGATACCAAGCTGGCTCGCCAGATTGCCGACGTCCGCGTGTTCGCTGACCTGGCTGAGGATGCCGTCGAAAAGTCCCATGTGCGGTTCTCCTATTTGGGGGACCGCCATCAATGCACCCATTTCATGACAAAACAAGGGCCCCGGAACCGAAGTCCCGGAGCCCCTGCATGATGTGATTGGCAGACCGTCAGGCGGCGACGGGCGCCGCCTTGCGCACGGCCTCGTCAACGTGAGCCTCGAACTGCTCGAAGTTCTCGATGAAGGCCTTGACCAGCGTCTGCGCGGTCTTGTCGTACTCGACCGGATCGGCCCAGGCGCCGCGCGGGTCGAGCAGCTTGGTGTCGACGCCTTCCACGGCCACCGGAACCTCGAAGCCGAAGTTCGGATCTTCCTTGAACTCGGCTTCGTTGAGGCTGCCATCGAGCGCGGCGTTGAGCAGCGCGCGGGTGGCCTTGATCGGCATGCGCTTGATGCCTTCCATGGTGGCCTTGCCGCCCGACCAGCCGGTGTTGACCAGCCAGCACTTCACGCCGCCCTTGGCGATCCGCTCCTTGAGCAGGTTGCCGTAGACGGTCGGGTTACGCGGCATGAACGGCGCACCGAAGCAGGTCGAGAAGGTGGCTTCCGGCTCGGTCACGCCGATCTCGGTGCCCGCGACGCGCGCGGTGTAGCCCGAGAGGAAGTGATACATCGCCTGTTCCGGCGTCAGGCGGGCAATCGGAGGCAGCACGCCGTAAGCGTCGGCCGTCAGGAAGATGATGTTATGCGGAACCGGACCGAGGTTGTGCTTCGACGAGTTCGGGATGAAGTCGATCGGGTAGGAACCGCGGCTGTTCTCGGCCAGCGTATTGTCGTCGAGGTCGATCTGGCGGGTTTCCGGATCGATGACGACGTTTTCCAGCACCGTGCCGAAACGGCGGGTGGTGGCGTAGATTTCCGGCTCTGCCTCTTCCGACAGGCGGATCACCTTGGCGTAGCAGCCGCCTTCGAAGTTGAACACGGCGGTGTCCGACCAGCCATGCTCATCGTCACCGATGAGGGTGCGGCTGGCATCGGCCGAAAGCGTGGTCTTGCCGGTACCCGACAGGCCGAAGAACACGGCGGTGTCGCCATCCGAGCCGATGTTGGCCGAGCAGTGCATCGGCATCACGCCCTTGGGCGGCAGCAGGTAGTTGAGAATGCCGAAGACCGACTTCTTCATCTCGCCGGCATAGGCGGTGCCGCCGATCAGGACGAGCTTCTCGGAATAGTTGACCGCGATGATCGTTTCGCTGCGGCAGCCGTGGCGCAGCGGATCGGCGCGGAAGCTGGGCAGGTCGATGATCGTGTATTCGGGCTCGAAACCGGCCAGTTCCTCTTCATCGGGACGCACCAGCAGGGTGCGGATGAACAGGTTGTGCCAGGCGAGTTCGTTGATCACGCGAACATTGACGCGGTGCTCGGGCTGCGAACCGCCGAACAGGTCCGCGACGTAGAGCTTGTCCTTCGCGGCGACTGCGGCAAGGAAATCTTCCTTGAGCGCGGCGAAGTGCTCCGGCGTCATCGGGACGTTGGTCTTGCCCCACCACACCGAATCTTCGGTCTCGGCGTCCTTGACGATAAACTTGTCCTTAGCCGAACGCCCGGTGTGCTTGCCGGTGGCCACGACGAAAGGACCATCGGCCGAAAGCATCCCCTCCCCGTTACTGACAGCCTGCTCGACCAGCGGCGCGGTACCGAGGTTGGCATAGATCTGTGCCGACGTATTTATGCCCTGGCTCTCGAGCGGATAGCTAAGGGAAGCGGTCAATGTTTTCTCCTCCAAAGGACTGCACGCCGGGATCGCCGCCCCAGGCACGCATCAACAATTCTCATGCAAGAATCGGGTCGCGCATAATCGACGCGCCCTTTTCCGTCAAATCGACAACAAATGGAACCGCCGCGCACGCAAACAGAAAACATTTGATCCCGATTTGGGACTGATTGTCAGCCGCAACGCCAACCGCTAGGCACCACACGTTTCCAACCGCAAAGGAAATGGCGGATCGTTTATGGCCGATACCCCGACGCCTCCAGCCTCGATGCCCGAGGCCAGCGACGCCGTCACGCCGCGCCAGCAGACGATCGCCCTGGTCGACGATGACCGCAATATCCTGACCACACTGTCGATCGGACTACAGGCCGAAGGCTTCGCCACGCGCCTCTACGCCGATGGCGAAACGGCGCTGCGCGCGCTGCTCGAGAACCCGCCCGACCTTGCCATCTTCGACATCAAGATGCCGCGCATGGACGGGCTGCACCTGCTCAAGGCGCTGCGCGAGAAGTCGAGCCTGCCGGTGATCTTCCTGACGTCCAGGGACGAGGAGCCCGACGAAGCGCTGGGCCTGGCCATGGGTGCGGACGACTACATCACCAAGCCGTTCAGTCAGAGACTGCTCGTCGCGCGCATCCGCGCAATCCTGCGCCGCAGCGAACTGGCCCGCGCCGCGCCCGAGGATACCGGCCCGCAGGACCTGCCCGATCCCGTCGTGCGCGGCCGCCTGCACCTCGATCCCGCCCGCCATCAGGTGACCTGGGACGGCAAGCCGGTTTCGCTGACCGTCACCGAGTTCCTGATCCTGGAAGCCATGGCGCTGCGCCCGGGCGTGGTGAAGAGCCGCAACCAGCTCATGGATGCCGCCTACAGCGAGGACGTCTACGTCGACGATCGTACGATCGACAGCCACATCAAGCGCCTGCGCCGCAAGTTCCGCGCGGTCGATCCCGAATTCGGCGCGATCGACACGCTCTACGGCGCCGGCTATTCCTTCGCCGATGGCTGACAAGATCCAGCCTGCCGCGCCGCGCGGACATCGCAGTGCGCTGGCAAGCAGGCTGGGCCTGCCCTGGCGCATCTCGCTGACCGCGCGCATCCTCGCCGTCAACATCATCGCCCTCGCCCTGCTGGCCGGCAGCCTGTTCTACATCGACAGCTACCGGCGCGAACTGCTCGCCGAGCGCTACCGCCTCGCCCGCTCCGAAGCCGACATAACCGCCGCCGCGCTCGCCGACGAAAGCGGCGCGCACCGCCTGAAGCTGATGTCGCGGATCAGCGCGGAGCAGGACCTGCGGCTGCGCCTGTTCGCGGGAGACGGCAGGCTCGTCGCCGACAGCTTCGAACTGGGCCCACCCTCCTACAGCCTCATCGATCCGGCCACCGAACCCTGGTATCAGGACGCCGCCCGCATGCTCGACCGGGGCATGGACTTCCTGCTCGGCGCGCCGGCGATCCCCGCCTACCACGATCCGGCCGACCGCCAGGCCTCGGCATGGCCGGAACTGGCCTCGGCGCTCAGGCAGGGCAAGACGCTCGTCAGCCACAAGACCGCGCCCGACCAGACCCCGGTCATCATCGCCGCCACCCCGGTGGGCACCGACGGTTCCGCCCTGCTCGTCACCCGCAATGCCCGCGACATCACGGAAAACGTGCGCATGGCGCGCCAGACGCTCGCCTTCATCGTCGGCGGCGCGCTGGGCGTCTCGATCCTGCTGTCGCTGTTCCTCGCACGCACGATCGTCGAGCCGTTGCGCAAGCTGGTGCGGGCGGCGGTGCGCGTGCGCCTCGGGCGTGACCGCAGCGTCGTCGTCCCGCGCCTGCCCGACCGGCGCGACGAGATCGGCCTGCTCGCCCGCGCCATATCGGACATGAGCGGCGCGCTGCGCCAGCGCATCGACGCGGTCGAAAGCTTTGCCGCCGATGTCGCGCACGAATTGAAGAACCCGCTAACCTCGCTGCGCAGCGCGCTCGAAAGCCTCGATCGCGTGAAGGAACCGGACCTTCGCCGCCAGCTCATCGGCGTCGCGCAGGACGACGTGCGCCGCATCGACTTTCTCGTCACCGAGATCGCCGACGCCAGCAGGATCGACGCCCAGCTCAGCCGCACGACGTTCGAGCCGGTCGACATGCTGAGGCTGGTGCAGGCCCTCGTCGCGGAGCGGGACCAGCGCGGCGTCAACGGCAGCAGTCCCGTCGCCATCGTGCGCGAGGGCTCCGACCCGCTGGTCGTGCCCGGCGATCCGGCGCGGCTCGAACGCGTGCTGCAGAACCTGCTCGACAATGCCGTGTCCTTCTCGCCCGTGGGAAGCCCGATCGAAATCACGCTCTCCAGCGTCGAGGGCCGGGTGAAGATCGCCGTGTCCGACCGCGGCCCCGGCATCCCCGCCTCCGCGCGCGAACGCATCTTCGAGCGGTTCCACTCGCTGCGCCCCTCTCGCGAGGAGTTCGGCAAGCATTCCGGACTGGGCCTGGCGATCGCCCGCACCATCATCGAGGCGCACTTCGGCAAGCTGGTGGCGACCGACCGGACCGATGGCGCGCCGGGCGCCCGCCTCGTCATCTCGTTGCCGACGTGGGACGACGAATGATGGCGGCGAACGCACCCGTCGCGCGGCAGGCAGGCTGCATCGCCATCGGCGGCCGGGGCATCCTGATCGAGGGGCCATCGGGCTCGGGCAAGTCCAGCCTGGCGCTCGCACTGATCGACCGCGGCGGCGAACTGGTCGGCGACGACAGCCTGCAGGTCTCGGCCGAGGGCGGCCGCCTGATCGCCCGCCCGCACCCCCGCACGCGCGGCCTGCTCGAAGTCCGCAACCTCGGCCTGTTGCCCTTCCCCTGCCGCGAGGCAGTGCCGGTCGCGCTGGCCATAGCCCTCGATCCGGAAGCCCCGCGCTACATCGAGGAAGCCCGGATCATCGAGATCGAAGGGATAGCCCTGCCGCTGGTGCGGATCTGGCCGCAAGCCGATCCTCCCGCGATCAAGGCGGAATTGGCCTTGCGGCACTACGGCTTACAGTTCTGAAATACGCCCCTTTCCTTTCGCAGCCGGCAAGAGCAAACAGGCAGCGATGCAGGACGATTCAGAAAGCACGGACGGGGAAGCGGAAAAGCAGCGCGTTCTCCTGGTGACCGGGATGCTGGGAGCCGGGAAGACGACCGCCCTGCGCGTGCTGGAAGATCTCGGCTGGGAGATCGTCGACAACTTCCCGATCCGCCTGCTCGACGGCCTCATCGAATCCGCGCCGGCGGCCGGCTCGGGCAGCCGCACACCGCTGGCGATCGGTTTCGACTCGCGTACGCGCGGCTTCGATCCCGCCCGCATCATCGCCCAGGTCAAGGCACTGGAAGGGCGCGGCGACATCCTGCTCAACACACTGTTCCTCGACTGCGCGAGCAAGGAACTCGAACGCCGCTACAACGAGACCCGCCGTCGCCACGCGCTCGCCGCAGACGCGCCGGTTTCCACCGGAATCCGTGCCGAGCGGGAATTGCTCGCCCCTCTCCGGCGCTGGGCGGACATGCTGATCGACACGAGCGAGTTCACCTCCAACGACCTGCAGCGCGTGATTCGCGAACGCTTCGCATCCACGGCCAGCGAGGAAATGACGGTTACCGTCTCCAGCTTCGGCTTCTCGCGCGGGATGCCGCCGCTCGCCGACCTGGTCTTCGACATGCGCTTCCTCGACAATCCGCACTGGGACACCGACTTGCGCCCGCAGACCGGGCAGGACCCCGCGGTCGGCGAATACATCCGCAAGGACCCGGCCTTCGAAGAGGCGTTTTCGCGGATTCGCGACCTGATCCTGCTGCTGCTTCCGCGCTATCGGGCGCAGGGCAAGGCCTATGTGCACATCGCCTTCGGTTGTACCGGAGGAAGACACCGTTCGGTATTCACCGCCGAACAGATCGCAGCGGCCTTGCGCGAGGCCGGTTTTTCGCCCACATTGCTGCACCGCAACCTGGGCTCGCGAGCAGCCGATCTTCTGGAAGGGGGTCTGCGGCGTGAAAGATGAAATCAAACTCCGGGTGCAATCGCAGGAATTTCGGAGCGCACTCCCAACATGATCGGTATGATCCTGGTCACTCACGGCAATCTTGCCGAGGAATTTGTACACGCGATGGAGCACGTCGTCGGCGATCAGCCAGACGTGGAAACCGTGTGCATCGGCCCCAACGACGATATGGAACGCCGCCGCAGCGAAATCGCGGAAGCCATTACCCGGGTGGATAGCGGCGCGGGCGTCATCATCCTCACCGACCTGTTCGGCGGCACCCCGTCCAACCTCGCGATCTCGCTGATGCAGGCGGGCAAGGTTGAAGTGATCGCCGGCATCAACCTGCCGATGCTGATTCGCCTCGCCAAGGCGCGCGAGTGCATGTCGGTGCGCGATGCGGCCGCGGCCGCCCGCGATGCAGGACGCAATTACATAACGATAGCAAGTGAATACCTGGGACAGGATGCATGATCGAATGCCGTGAAGCGGTGCTGATCGTCAACAAGCGCGGGCTTCACGCGCGGGCCAGCGCCAAATTCGTCAACAATGTCGCCGAACTGCCGCCGGGCGTTACGGTCATCGTCTCCAAGGACGGGGCCTCGGCTTCGGGCAACTCCATCCTCGGGCTGATGATGCTGGGGGCCGCCAAGGGCGATACCATCGAAATCGGTTGCTCCGGCAACGGCGCGGAAAACGCGCTGGCCGCGCTATCGACACTGGTACGCGACGGCTTCGGGGAAGAATGAAGACGCGAGGCTGAAGAGCGTGACGCCCCGCCGAACCATTACCGGCTTCTCCAACCCGCTGGTCAAGTTCCTGCGCTCGCTGCGGGAGAAGAAGCACCGCAAGCGGGAGAAGCGCTTCCTTGCCGAGGGGCTGCGGCTGCTGACCGATGCTCGCGAGTGCGGCAAGGTGCCCGAAATCCTGGTCATGGCCACCGGGCGCGAGCCGCATCCGCTGCTCGACGCGCTCGAACAGGCGGTGGACAAGGCGGGCGGCGAGATCGTCGAGATGGATGTGGACATCCTCGCCAAGGTTACCGGAAAGGACAATCCGCAGGCCGTCGCCGGCGTCTTCGCCGAGTTCGACACGCGGCTTTCCACCATAGACCGCGCCGCCGCGCCGATCTGGCTGGTGGCGCAGGCGCTGCGCGATCCCGGCAATCTGGGCACCATGCTGCGCACCGGCGATGCCGTGGGCGCGGGCGGGCTTATCCTGCTCGACGATTGCGCCGATCCCTTCTCGGTCGAGGCCGTGCGGGCGAGCATGGGCGCGATCTTCACGCAGAAGCTGGCCACCGCGCGCTGGGAGGAATTCCTGCCCTGGCTGCGGGAAGGCGAAGGCCAGCTCGTCGCTGCCTCGCTGCGCGATCCCACCGACTACCGCAAGGCGCCCTATGCAGCGCCCTGCTTCCTGATGGTGGGCAACGAATCGCAGGGCCTCCCGGCCGCTTACGAGGACGCCTGCGACCTGCGCGTGACGATCCCGATGCTCGGCCGGGCGGACAGCCTCAATGCCGCCGTGGCCGGCGCGGTGCTGGCCTACGAGGCACTGGCGCACCTTCACCGCCCCTGACCGTTTCATTCATCAGACTCTAATATGTTGCATGGCAACATAAGGAGGTTATGCGACGACTCGCCCTCCTCCTCCTTTCGGTCCCCGCACTGGTCGCGGGCTGCTCGGAACGTGGCGATCGTTCGCACCTTGCCCAGACCAGCTGGCGTTTCGAACGGATCGACGGGCAGCAGCCGAAGTCCGCGGACGCCGAACTGACATTCGACGATGGCAAGATCGGCGTGCTGGTCGGCTGCAACCGCCTCGGCGGTCCCTGGCGCATCAATGAAAAGCGGCTTGTCGCCGGTCCCTTCGCCCAGACCGAAACGGCCTGTGCCATGCCCGACTGGAACGAGGAACGCGCCGTCGGCGCCCTGCTCGTCGCCACCCCGCGCCTCAGCGTCGATGGCGATCGCATGACCCTGCAGTCGAGCGGTCATACCGCCGAACTCGTGCGCATCGAAAACCGCAGGAACAGCCGCAAGGGCGGCTAGAACCGCTATTCCGCAGCTTCGGGCAGCGATTTGGCCCCGGACGCCGCACTGTCATCGCTCTCGGCTAACGCATCGGCGCCATAGCGCGGCGCGGATTCGATGCGCGGCACGTCCTCGATCTCGCGCTTGCCGATCTCGATGTGCTTGTCCTTCAGGCGACGGCCGGAACTGAGCACGTTGCGCTCGAAGCTGCCGACGAACTTGTTGTAGTTGTTGACCGCCGTCTCCAGCCCCGCGCCCACGCGCTTCATATGCTCGGCGGCGACGGCAAGGCGGTCGTAGAGTTCACCACCCATGCGGCCGATCTCGCGCGCCTCGCGGGCAAGGCCGTCCTGACGCCAGACTTGCGCCACGGTGCGGGCAATGGCGACGAGGTTGGTGGGCGTCGCCAGCAGCACGCGGTTGCGGAAGGCGAAGTCCCACAGCTCCGGGTCCTGTTCGAGCGCGGCGGCAACGAAGTGTTCGCCCGGCACGAACATCACGACATAGTCCGGCGCATCCTCGAACTGGCTCTGGTAGCTCTTGGCCCCCAGCGTCTGGACGTGATTGCGCATCGAGGCGACGTGCTGACGCAGCGCCGCCTCGCGAGAGGCGTCGTCCTGCGCCTCGAAGGCTTCCTGATAGGCATTGAGCGAGACCTTGGCGTCGATCACCAGCTTCTTCTGGCCGGGGATGTTGACGATGGCGTCGGGGCGCAGGCGCCCGTCCTCGGTCTCGATCGAATGTTCGGTGACGAAATCGGTATGTTCGGACAAGCCGCACTGTTCCAGCAGGTTCTTGAGCTGCTGCTCGCCCCAGCGCCCGCGCGCCTTGGGGGCATTGCGCAGCGAATTGCCGAGCCGCTGCGCTTCCTCGCGCACTTTCTCCTGCCCCTCGCGCATCGACTGGATCAGGCCGGTGAGCTGCCCGAAAGAATCGACGCGCTTGGCCTCCAGCGCGGCCACCTGCTCCTCGTAGCTTTTCAGCCGTTCGCCCACCGGGTTGAGCAGCAGGCGGATGCGTTCGGCATTGGCCTTCTCGCTCTCCTCGAAGCGCGCGCCGGCGCGGCGCAGGAAGGCCTCCTGCGCGCCTTCAAGCACTTTGGCCCCGGCATTCTCGAATTCCTTGCGCAGCGCCTCCTGCGCCTCGAGAAGCAGGCGCTTCTGCTCGTCGAAATTCGCCGATTTCTCGCGCAGGGTCGCCAGTTCGGAGGCCAGTTCACGCTGCTCGCGCCGCAGCGTATCGACAAGCTGGGCATGCTCGGCGCGCGTGCGTTCCAACACCTGCGTCAGTTCGCCCCGCGTGCGGTCGAGCGTCGTGCCATGTTCTGACCGCAGGGTTTCCATCGCCTGCGTCGATGCCGCGCGGAGCCGGTCCAGTTCGCCGGCATGCTCGCGCCGCGCCTGATCGAGCGCCTCGGCCAGCGCATCGGCGCGGCTGGCGCGTTCGCGCGCGGCCTCCAGATCGGCGAACGTGCGCAAGTACTTCGCATCGAGTTCGCGCAGTTCGCCATCGTGCCTGGCAGCCTGCTCGCGCGCCTCACGCTCGCGGGTTTCGGCCTGTTGGCGCCATTGGGCAGCCGGGCGCGAGCCGAAAAACCAGCCCAGACCGAGACCGATGACAAGTGCGATTATGGCAGCGACAGCGATTTCCATCCCGGCAACTTAACCGGAACGTTTAGGGAACGCCAGTCCTGTGCGGGATTTATCCCCGGCTCACGCCGCCTTGCGCAGCTTGTCCAGCTTCTTGAGCGCCATCTGGCGCTTGAGGCGCGAGAGGTGGTCGATGAAGAGGATGCCTTCGAGGTGGTCCATCTCGTGCTGCAGGCACGTGGCCATCAACCCATCCATGTCCTCTTCGTGGACATTGCCGTCGAGATCGTGCCAGCGCGCGCGGATGCGCGAGGGGCGTTCGACGTCGGCGTAGATCTCGGGGACCGAGAGGCAGCCTTCCTGATAGACCGTGTGCTCTTCGGAAGGATCGAGGATCTCGGGATTGATGAAGATCCGCGGTTCCTTCTTGAGCGGCTGGTGCGTGTGCTCGTGCCCGCCGTGCGCGGTGCAGACTTCGGGTTCGGCATCCGGGTCCTCGGGCTGGAGGTCGATCACCAGCACGCGCAGCGGCACGCCCACCTGGATGGCGGCAAGGCCGATGCCCGGAGCTTCGTACATCGTCTCGAACATGTCCTCGACGAGGGTCTTCAGTTCGTCGTCGAACTTCTCGACGGGCGTGGAGACCTGCTTGAGGCGCGGATCGGGTACTTCAAGGATTTCGCGGATAGCCATGTCGCCCAGATAAGCATCGCGGCGCGCCTGCGCAAGCGCCTGCGGAAGCGGGCGCGCGCGGCTGTCGAATGACACGTCACTGCGGAAAGCGAGGCACGCCGGCGTCATCCCTTCGTAACACCGGCGCCACATTGCGCACCGGCGGGTCGCAACACCTCCCGGGCACCCCGCCTCGGGCAAACCGGGAAGTGAATAGATGATAGCTGCAGCCGGGCGCCTCGTCGCCCGCATACCGCGCCGGCAGGGCCAGCGGGCCCTGACCTCGGCGATCGCCCTGCCCGCCGCCTACCTCGCCATAGCCCTGCTGGTCCGGCTGATCATGATCGGCAAGCCGGCGGTCCAGGTCGACGAGCAGTTCTACCTGCTGGTGGGCCAGCGCATGGCCGAAGGCGCCCTGCCCTATGTCGATCTGTGGGACCGCAAGCCCTATGGCCTGTTCCTGATCTATCGCGGCATGTTCGCGTTGCCCTTCGATCCGGTGCTCGCCTACCAGACGGCGGGGATCGTCTGTTCGGTGGCGACCGCGATGGTGATCGCGCGCATGGCCCGGATGATCGCGCCGGAACGCGGGGCCATGCTCGCCGGGCTGGCCTACCTGCTCTACCAGCCGACCTTCAACGTCGCGCTCGGCCAGTCTCCGGTGTTCTACAACCTGCCCGTCGCGCTCGCCGCGCTTGCCGTCGTGCACGCCAGCCTGCGCGCAGGCGACGAGCGGCTGACGGCGAACGGCTGCGGCGCGATGCTGCTGCTTGGACTGGCGATGCAGATCAAGTACACCGCCATGTTCGAAGGGATCGGACTGGGCCTGCTGCTGCTCGCCCGCGCGCTCGCGGACGGGTGGAGGCCGGAACGCCTCGTCGGGACCTCGCTGCTCTGGATCGGCATGGCGCTCGCGCCCACCTTCGCGGTACTGGCCGGATACGCACTGGCAGGCCATGCCGAAGCCTTCGTGCAGGCCAACTTCCTCTCGATCTTCGGACGCCGCAACGACTGGGCGGACGCCGGGGCCCAGATCTCCAAGGAAACGCTGGCGATGATGCCCTTTGCCCTGGCGATCCTGCTCGCCCCGCGCCGGATCGGGCTGAGCGGAGGAAACGCGCCGCTGGCCCTGCGCCCCTTGCGCGTCTGGGCGCTGTTCTCGCTGGGCGGCTTCCTGATGGTGCCGCCATGGTACGATCACTATCTGGGGCCGTTGCTCGTCCCGCTCTCGGTCCTGGCCGCGCCCGCGCTCGGTCACGCGCGCCCCGGCGGACGGTGGTACGGCCGGCTGCTGCTCGGCCTCGGCGCGATCGGCGCTGCACTCGCCCCGGCCTTTCAGGTTCGCGAGCGCGGCACTGCCGCCGAATTCGCCGATGCCACGGCGCTCGTCCGGGCCGAACTGCATGGCCGCTGTCTCTACATCTACGAAGGCGACACCGCGCTCTACCGCACCAGCGAGGCCTGCATCCCCACCCGTTTCGCCTTCCCCAGCCATCTCGACGCGATGAACGAGGCCGGCGCGCTTGGCACCGATCCGGTCGCCGAAGTGCGCCGCATCATGGCCTCGCACCCCGGTGTCGTGGTGATGGCGGAGAGCGGAAGACCGAACCTGCCCAACCTCGCGACCAGAGCGCTGATGCACCAGGCGCTGACGCGCGGATACGAGCGCTATGCCGGCGTCACGCTCGGCACCCGCAAGTTCGGGCTCTACCGCCTGAAAGACTGACCCTCAGCGCGCCTTGGCAATCGAGAAGCCGTGCTGCCGCGCGGCGTCCTTGGTCGATTCCTCGGTGCGATTGAGGGCCTTGGCGATTTCCTTCAGCCCCTTGCCCTTGCCCGAAAGCATCTGGAGCTTCTGCAGTTCCTCGGGCTTCCAGGGTTGCTTGTGCTTGGCGATCTTGTTGCTCACTTGCTCGCCTCATTCCTGACATTGAACCGGACATTGTAGCTGCGGACATAGGGGACAGGTTCACCCGAGGCATCCGTTATCACGGGAAGCGGCGCATTCCGGCCAAGCTCGGCGCAGGCCGCCCCGACCAGCGCCGCGCGCTCGGGTTCCCCGACACAGCGCAGCAGCGCCCCGTCCGCGCCAATGGCCGTCCGGATGCTGACGGTCGGATCTTTCGCAAGGTCTTTCGGTAGCCCCGCAACCTCCAGTTCCACGTTGTACCAGAAGTCCGACTTCATCTTTTTCCTGAAAGCGCTCGAGCTCGCCAGGGAAATGCCCGAGGACATCACGCCGTACGTAGGCGTGTCATCGAGCTTCGCGGGCTTCATCGGCACAGCCATGAGGAAAGCCTCGCAGCCGGCCCTCTTGACCTTGTCGGACGCATCGCCGTGAACCACCCTGCAGGAAACCGGCTTGCCATCAGGCGTAACCAGAACTTCGACCTGAATGGACACGTCGGTGCCAAGGACACCACTGTTCGCGGAAACCACCTGACCCAGCGCACGCGCGTTCATTTCCGGCGGATTCACGCCGCCGAAGGCCACTGCGGCAGCGAGGGCGATCAGGCCTGCCCCTACCAAGGCACATCGTCACCCTGATCGGGTGATGCCTCGGCCTTCTGCTTCGCAGGTGCCTTCTTTGCCGTGGTCTTCTTCGTCGCAGCTTTCTTCGCCGGAGCCTTCTTCTTGGGCGCGGCCTTCTTCTTGCCCTTGGCCGGGCCCTTGGCGGCCTTGGCGTCGATCAGGGCGATCGCCTGTTCCTCGGTGAGGTCCTCGGGCTTCTGGTCGCGCGGGAGGGTGGCGTTGGTGCTGCCGTCGGTGACGTAGGGGCCATAGCGGCCGGCCATGACCTTCATCTCGCCTTCGCTGGTCGGATGCTTGCCCAGAACCTTGATCGGCTCGGCCTTGGTCCGCGCGCCGCGACCGCCATTCTGCGCTGCCTCCGCCAGTAGCGAGACGGCGGCGTTCATGCCGGTCTCGAAGACATCGGTGGTCGAACGCAGCTTGGCATACTTGCCGTCATGCAGCAGGTACGGCCCGTAACGCCCTATGTTCGCTACGATTTCCTTGCCCGTCTCGGGGTGCTTGCCGACCTCGCGCGGGAGGCTGAGCAGCTTGAGCGCCCAGTCCAGCGTCAGCTCGTCGATGTCCTTGGGAATCGAGGCGCGCTTGGCCTCCTTGCCCTCGCCGAGCTGGATGTAGGGACCGAAACGACCGACGCGCCGGGTGATTTCCTGCCCGGTCTCGGGGTCCTTACCCAGTTCCTGATCGTCGGCCTGCTCGCCATTGCCGCCGGGCTGCGCGAACTTGCGGGTGAACTTGCACTCGGGATAGTTCGAGCAGGCGACGAAGGCGCCATAACGACCGCCGCGCAGGCTCAGGCGACCCTGCCCGCACTTGGGACACACGCGCGGATCAGAACCGTCCTCCTTGGGCGGGAAGAGATAGTCGGACAGGAACTCGTCGAGCACCTCGGTCACTTCCGAGGGCTTCTTCTCCATGACCTCGTCGGACTTGGGCTTGAAGTCGCGCCAGAACTCCTCGAGCAGCGCCTTCCATTCGTGGCGGCCGCCCGAAACGTCGTCGAGTTCCTCCTCCATCCCGGCGGTGAAGTCGTAGGCGACGTAGCGTTCGAAGAAGCGTTCCAGAAACGCGGTGAGAAGACGGCCCGATTCCTCGGCGAAGAACCGGTTCTTTTCGGTCCGCACATAGCTGCGGTCCTTCAGGACCTGGATCGTCGCGGCGTACGTGGAAGGCCGGCCGATGCCCAGTTCCTCCAGCCGCTTGACGAGGCTTGCCTCGGAATAGCGCGGCGGCGGCTGGGTGAAGTGCTGCTCTGCCGTCACGTCCTTCTTGGCCGGCATGTCGCCCGACTTCATGAAGGGCAGCAGGCCGCTGTCGTCATCGTCGGACTTGTTGTCCTGCCCTTCCTCGTAGACGGCGAGGAAGCCGGGGAACTTCACGACCTGGCCGGTGGCGCGCAGCTCGTTGCGGCCGGTGCCGTCGCGCAAGGTCACGGTGGTGCGTTCGAGCGAGGCCGAGGCCATCTGGCTCGCCATCGCGCGCTTGAAGATCAGGTCGTAGAGGCGCGCCTCGTCGCCCGAACCGTAGCGGTCCCTGGAAAAGTCGGTAGGCCGGATCGCCTCGTGCGCTTCCTGCGCATTCTTCGCCTTGGTCGAATACTGGCGCGGCTGGTCGGGCAGGTAGTGGCCGTCATAGCGGTCCGCGATCGCCTTGCGGCAAGCGGAAATGGCGCTGGGGTCCATCTGCACGCCGTCGGTACGCATGTAGGTGATCGCGCCCGCCTCGTAGAGCGTCTGCGCCACGCGCATGGTCTGGCTGGCCGAGAAACCGAGCTTGCGCGCGGCCTCCTGCTGCAGCGTCGAGGTGGTGAACGGCGGCTGCGGATTGCGGCGGTGCGGCTTGGTCTCGACATTCTCGACCTTGAAGGCGCCGGATTCGACCGCCGCCTTGGCGCGCATGGCTATGCCTTCGTCGCCCAGGCTCAGACGGTCGAGCTTCTCACCCTCGAACGTGACCAGCTTGGCAGTGAAATCGGTGCCGTCGTGCGCCATGAGCGCGGCGACGGACCAGTATTCCTGCGGCTTGAACGCCTCGATCTCACGTTCGCGGTCGACGATCAGACGCAGCGCCACCGACTGCACGCGGCCAGCGGACTTCGCGCCCGGCAGCTTGCGCCAGAGCACCGGCGAGAGCGTGAAGCCGAACAGGTAATCGAGCGCGCGGCGGGCAAGGTAAGCGTCGATCAGGTCCTGATCGAGCTCGCGCGGCTGCGTCATCGCCTTGGTGACGGTGTCCTTGGTGATGGCGTTGAAGGTGACCCGCTGCACGTCCTTGGGAACCGCACGGCGCTTCTTGAGCAGTTCGAGCACGTGCCACGAAATCGCCTCGCCCTCGCGATCAGGGTCAGTCGCGAGAATCAGGCGGTCGGAAGCCTTGGCGGCATCGGTGATCGCGCGGACCTGCTTCTGCTTGTCGCCATAGAGCTGCCAGTCCATCTCGAAGTCTTCGTCCGGCCGGACCGAGCCGTCCTTGGGCGGCAGGTCGCGGACGTGGCCGTAGCTGGCGAGGACCTTGTAGTCCTTGCCCAGGTATTTCTCGATGGTTTTGGCCTTGGCCGGAGATTCGACGATGACGAGCTGCATTTCAGACTTTCGTTATATCCCCTACGCGGCGCCCTTACGTGTGCGCGTACGCGTATGTGTGTACGCATAGGGTGGGAAGCGAATGGGCGGTTCGTCAAGCACTCCAATTTGACGTCGCCATGACTACGGCCCTGCGATTTCACATCTTGGCGGCACGGCCGATCCTGCCAAGGTGGGTGTAGCCAAATCCCCGCCCATACTTGAGCCCGTAGCCCAGCATCCGGTCGAACCCGACGTGCGCTGCCCAGATCACGGCGTAGGGCACGGCCTCGGCATGGCCCGTCGTCCGGGCCAGCGCGGCCAGAACCAGCGGCCCGGTCAGGCTGTGCGCGCCGTTGTAGGCCACCGCGCCGATGCGGGGACCGGCGAGATAACCCAGGAACGAAAGATCGGGGACAAGGAACAGCGCCATGAACATCAGCCAGCCAGCCCCGGCCTGATGGTAGAGCAGCAGCGAGAGCATCAGGATCGCGGCACCCTCGAGGCGAAGGACGGCGCGCAGCGGTGATTGCACCGCGCCATCGGCCGGCGCGGTCCCGGTTTCGACAGGATCGGTCACGTCAGGCTTACTCTTCCTCCGGCGTGGCGCAGCAGGCGCCCGGCGATTTCCAGTTCCAGCAGGGCAAGCTGCACACCGGCGGCGCTTGCCCCGGACTGGCGGATCAGTTCATCGACGGCAACCGGCGCGGTCGTGAGCAGATCGACGATCCCGGCGGGCGCCTCCTGCTCCGCCTCGCCCGCCCAATCCGGCGGCGCATCGCGAAAGATGGAGCGGGGCATGCCGTCGAAGCCGGAGAGCAGCTCGATCACGTCCTGCGGCGTCTGCACCAGCACCGCGCCATCCCGGATCAGCTGGTTGCAACCATGCGAGCGGGCATCGAGCGGGGAGCCGGGAATAGCCATGACCTCGCGCCCTGTCTCGCCCGCCAGCCGCGCGGTGATCAGCGAGCCCGATCTGGGCGCCGCCTCGACCACCAGCGTTCCCGCCGCGAGCCCCGCGATGATGCGGTTGCGCACGGGGAAATGCCGGGCCAGCGGTTCGGTGCCGGGCGGCTGCTCCGCCACCAGCAGGCCCTCTTCGGCGATGCGCTCCTGCAAGGCGGCATGTTCGGGCGGATAGGTCACGTCGATGCCGCTGGCGATCACGCCGATCGTCGCGCCGTCCGCCCCCGCCAGCGCACCTTCGTGCGCCGCGCCGTCGATCCCCCGCGCCAGCCCCGAAACGATGGTGAAGCCGGCCTCGGCAAGCCCGTGCGCGAAATCGCGCGCCATCTTCACCGCCCCGGCGGAAGCATTGCGCGCGCCCACCACGGCCACGCAGGGCCGCATCGCCCGGCCGGGATCGCCGCGCACCGTCAGGATCGGCGGCGCGCCTTCGATCCCGGCCAGCAGCGGCGGATAATCGGGCGAATCGTGAAACAGATAACGCGCGGCGGCGTTGCGCACCGCCGCGACCTCGTCGTGGATACGCTGTTCGGAGGCAGCCGCGTACGCCCTTCCCGTGCGTCCGGCGATGCCGGGCAAGGCCTCGATCGCGGCGCGCGCATTCCCGAAACGGGTCAGCAGCTGTGCGTAGGTTACCGGGCCGACGTTGGGCGAACGCAGCAGGCGGATACGGGCGAAGGCTTCGTCCTGCGACAACGCCACCCCCGCGCTCATGCCTTCTTGCCGCTCCCGACCCTGGGTTCGGTGCCCGCGCGAAGACGGGCGATGTTCTCGCGGTGCTGGAACAGCACGATGGCGGCAATCACCGCCAGCACCAGCGCCGCGTCCCGGTGCCCCAGCGCCAGCGCGGCGATCGGCGCGACCACGGCGGCGCTCATTCCCGCCACGGAGGAAATCCGCACCGTCGCCAGCAGGCCGAGCCATGTCACGGCATAGGCCAGCCCCACCGGCCAGGCGAGGCCGAACGCCACGCCAGCGGTGGTCGCCACGCCCTTGCCGCCCCTGAACGAAAGCCAGACCGGAAAGCAGTGCCCGACGAAAACCGCCAGCGCGGCAAGGCCCGTCCATTGCGGCCAGAAGTGCGCGACGACAAGCACCGCGACGAGCCCCTTGAGCAGGTCCAGCAACAGCGTCGCGGCGGCAAGGCCCTTGCGGCCGGTGCGCAGCACGTTGGTCGCGCCGATGTTGCCCGAACCGATGCTGCGCAGGTCTCCCGCTCCGGCGAGACGGGTGATGAGAAGCCCGAAAGGCACCGATCCGAGCGCGTAGCCCAGCACCAAGGCAAGAATCCAATCCATGGCCGCTGCCTTAGCCGCTTGTTGCCGTGAGCAGAAGGCACCTTGCAGGATTGTACGTTGCTCTTTGCAGGTCGCGGCGGTTAACAGGACGCAAGGTTCAGGGAAATTAAGCCTAGAATGACATCCGAAACGCTCAGCGCGCCGCAATCGGCACCGGCGGCCCAGGTCGGCACCCAGGCTGATCCTGCCGCGCCGATCCTGCTGTTCGACTCCGGCGTGGGCGGGCTGACCGTGCTGGAGGAAGTGCGCAAGCTGCTTCCCGATGCGCCGGTGATCTACGCCGCCGATACCGCCGGCCTGCCCTACGGTTCCAAGAGCGAGGCGCAGATCGCCGCGCGCGTTGCCGGCCTGCTCGGCCGCATGACCGAACGCTTCCATCCGCGCCTGGTGTGCATCGCCTGCAACACGGCCTCGACGATCGCGCTGGGCATGGTACGCGACGTGCTCGAAGTGCCGATCGTCGGCACCGTGCCCGCGATCAAGCCCGCCGCGGCCATGACGAAGAGCGGCGTGATCGGCCTGCTCGGCACCGAAGCGACGATCCGCCAGGCCTATGTCGACCGGCTCGAGGAGGAATTCGCCTCGGGCAAGGTGTTGCTGCGCCACGCCGCCCCCGGCCTGGTCGAGGCCGCTGAAGCCAAGATGCGCGGCGAGCCTGTCGACCCCGCCGCCATCGAAGGCGCAGCCCGGGCTCTGCGCGCCATGCCCGGCGGCGAACGGATCGACACGGTCGTGCTGGCATGCACGCACTTTCCGCTGCTGGAGGCGGAACTGTCGCATGCCTTCGGCCCCGATGTGCGCTTCGTGCACGGCGCGCAGGGCATCGCCCGGCAGATCGCCCGCCTCACATCGGGACAGGAATGGGCTCGCAAAGTGCCGGACCGCGCGCTATTCACGGGATCGGAAGATGTACCGGAAGCGCACGGAGCAATGCTGGAGCGCTACGGACTGCAGAGGGTCGAAAGGTTTTGACGCGTCGGCTGAACTACTGGCTGCTGGCCCTGCTCGTCGTCGTCGGCGTTCCCTTCTACTGGTACCTGATCGATCCGGGGCACGGCCAGACGCAGGCCAAGCCCGTTACCATGGCGCAGTTGCGTGAACTGGCCGGTTCCATCGAGGGGCCCTTGCCGACCAAGGTGCGCGTGGAACTGATCGGGTACCGCTCGGTCATGCGCGACAGGCTCGTCGCCGGCTGGGGCCTGCGCCCGACGCCTTACGCGATCCACAGCTACCAGTTGATCGTCCCCGGCGAAAAACCGATCGTGATCGACGCCGGAACAAGTCCTGAAGTCGCCCGGGACCTGGACGTCGAGAATTTCAGCAGTTCCGCGCAGAAGCGTGTGAACAGGGCGCTGGCCGACGCCGGGCATGTGGTGATCCTGCAGGATGGTCCGCTGCGCAACGGTGGCCGGGTGGAGGGGCAGGACGGCGCCGACAGGTCGCAGCAACCAACGGCCAGCGCGCCGCATGCGCTGGCCCCGGGCGTCGTGGTCATTCCCGCCGACGGCCTCGGTCCGGACGCGAAGATGGTCTATGTCCGGCTGGGCAACGGCCGCGAATTCCTCTTCGCGGGACCGGCGGCACTCGTCGACGAAAGCCTGCGCAGCCTGCGCCCGCCCGCCAAGCTGGCCGCACGCGCGGACGTGCCCGACTACCGCACCGAATCGAAAGAGTGGTTGATGACGATCAATGCCCTGCGCCAGGACGCGCCCCATATGACCGTCGTCACCGGAGGCGACCCGGCACCGGCAAGTCATACGGAAAAGTGGTTTTTCGTGTCCCGCGCGCGGGACTAGCGGCTGGTCATGAACGATTCCATCATGTAATGGCCGGACGAAATTATATATTGTGTATCGCTAGCCCGCACAGCGCGGCCGGCCAGGACAACGCAGGATAGACGCTTCGTGAACTACGAACATATCTTCGACCAGGCGATCGAACGCCTCCATTCCGAAGGCCGCTATCGCGTCTTCATCGACATCCTGCGCAACAAGGGTGCCTATCCGAACGCCCGCTGCTTTGCCGGCCACAACGGCCCCAAGCCGATCACCGTGTGGTGCTCGAACGACTACCTCGCCATGGGCCAGCACCCCAAGGTAATCGAGGCCATGGAAGAGGCGCTGCACGACGTCGGCGCCGGTTCGGGCGGCACCCGCAACATCGGCGGCAACACGCACTACCACATCGAGCTGGAAAGCGAGCTGGCCGACCTGCTTGGCAAGGAAGGCGCGCTGCTGTTCACCTCGGGCTATGTCTCGAACGACGCCACGCTCTCCACGCTGGCCAAGCTGCTGCCGGGCTGCGTGATCTTCTCGGACGAACTCAACCACGCCAGCATGATCGCCGGCATCCGCAATTCGGGCTGCGAGAAGAAGGTCTTCCGCCACAACGACCTCGAGCACCTCGAGGAACTGCTGGCCGCGACCGATCCCGAAACGCCCAAGCTGATCGCCTTCGAGTCGGTCTATTCGATGGATGGCGACATCGCCCCGATCCACGCGATCTGCGATCTGGCGGACAAGTACAACGCCCTCACCTACATCGACGAAGTCCATGCGGTCGGCATGTACGGCCCGCGCGGCGGCGGCATTACCGACCGTGACGAGGCAGCGCACCGCATCGACATCATCGAGGGCACGCTGGGCAAGGCCTTCGGCGTCATGGGCGGCTACATTGCGGCCGACCAGAAGGTGATCGACTGCATCCGCTCCTATGCGCCGGGCTTCATCTTCACCACCTCGCTTTCGCCGGTTCTGGTCGCGGGCGTGCTGGCCTCGGTCAAGCACCTCAAGAGCTCGAACGAAGAGCGTGAGGGCCAGCAGCGCTCGGCCGCCATGCTCAAGCAGATGTTCCGCGACGCGGGGCTCCCGGTGATGAATTCGACCACGCACATCGTGCCGCTGATGGTCGGCGATCCGGTCAAGGCCAAGGCGATCAGCGACATCCTGCTCGCCGAATACGGCGCCTACGTGCAGCCGATCAATTTCCCGACCGTGCCGCGCGGCACCGAGCGCCTGCGCTTCACGCCCGGCCCGGCCCATACCGAGGAAATGATGCGCGAACTGACCGGCGCCCTCGTCGAGATCTGGGAACGCATGGAGATGAAGCTGGCCGCCTGACACGGCCTTTCATCGCGCCAAGATATTCTTTTCATGGGGCCTCCTGTCTTTCGGCAAGAGGCCCTTTTCTTTTGGGGATGCGGACACCACGTGTCCCGGGCCGGCGCGGTCTCCCCTCCCTTTCTCCCCCCGATCGCGCATGGCGAGATACAAGGACAAATGCATGGCCAAGCTGTTCGAGCCGATCACCATCGGTAATCTCACCCTGTCCAACCGCATCGTCATCGCCCCGATGTGCCAGTATTCGGCCGAGGATGGCCGGATGACGGACTGGCACGCCATTCATCTGGGCAATCTCGCGCTCTCGGGCGCGGGTATCCTCACCATCGAAGCGACCGCGGTCACGCCGGAAGGGCGCATCTCCTACGCCGATGTCGGCCTGTGGGGCGACGAGACCGAGCAGGCCATGGCCAAGGTGCTCCAGACCGTGCGTCGCTGGTCGGACATACCGATCGCCATCCAGCTTGCCCATGCCGGACGCAAGGCGAGCACCGCCCGCCCCTGGGACGGCGGCGGGCAGATCGCCCCCGATGCGCCCAATGGCTGGCAGACGGTCTCAGCCTCCGACATTCCCTTCCAGCCCCACGAAAACGCCCCCGAGGCACTGGACGGCGCCGGCCTCGCCCGCATTCGCGATGCCTTTGCCGAAGCCGCCCGCCGGTCCGCGCGGCTCGGGATCGATGCGATCCAGATCCACGCGGCGCACGGCTACCTGCTGCACCAGTTCCTCTCGCCGCTCTCCAACCACCGCACCGACGAATACGGCGGCAGCCTGGAAAACCGCATGCGCTTCCCGCTCGAAGTCTTCGACGCCGTGCGCGCCGCCTTCCCCGCCGAAAAGCCGGTGACGGTCCGCGTTTCGGGCACCGACTGGGTCGAAGGCGGATGGGACATCGAAGAGACCATCGCCTTTTCAAAGGCGCTGGAAGCACGCGGTGTTTCCGCCATGCACGTCTCAAGCGGCGGCCTGCACCCGGCGCAGGCCATCCCGATCGGACCGAACTATCAGGTTCCCCTCGCCCGCCGCGTGAAAGAGGCCGTCTCGGTCCCGGTCATTGCCGTGGGCCTCATCACCGAACCCGAGCAGGCCGAGGCGATCTTGGGCACCGGCGATGCCGACATGATCGCACTGGCCCGCACCGTGCTCTACGACCCGCGCTGGCCATGGCATGCCGCCGCGGCGCTTGGCGCACAGGTGCACGCGGCCCCGCAGTTCCTGCGCTGCCAACCGCACCGCTTCAAGGACCTGTTCGCCAACGGATAGCCGTCAAACGTCGACACGCTGCATCCAGGTCCGCCGGACTGCATGCAGCGTGTCGACCCTGAAGTTCAGCGACCTTCGGTCTCTTCGCGAAAGGGTACCGCAGGCGGTGAAGCGGTCGTCATCAGCCCCATATTCAGCCACCCGGTATATCCGGCCCTGTCGGACGTGGCGAAAACGATGCCGCGAGGGCGTTTCGTGCGGGCAGGCCCCCAGTCGTGCATACCGCACTTCGGCTCCGCCCCCTCCTTTGCGCCCGAGAGCAGCACGCAATTCCACTCCGCCCCGCCATTGCCGGTTGCGTTGAAACTGCGCGTCGCGCCTTGCGGGAGGAAGCCGGCCATCGGCAGGTAGCCCGGCCCGCGCGCGCCTCCAGACGCAAGGCGCGCATGGAAATTTCCGACGAGCACCAGCGTGAGATCAGCCCCTTTGCCCGTCCGGGCCTTCTCGACATTCTTGGCCATTGCGCGCTCATATTCAGCGGAACGCAGGGCCCGCCCCGAGGGCTGGATGGGAACCACGGCCGCGATCCGGCCAGCCTGCATCTGCTTGCGCAGCGTTTCCAGCAGGTCGATCATCGCCGCGCTGGACCGGCCATCCTTTACCGGACCCTGCCAGAAATCGTGTGCGAGCAGCGCCTTTCGCGCGCCCGGACCGCCGTCCGAGGCAAGATAGGCATCAAGATCCGCAGCCATCGTCTCGGGCATTTCCAGAGCCACGCCCGGCTTTCGTCCCTGCACCGCGGCAAGGCAGAGCAGGTCGGCAAATACCTCAGGTGTTTCCTTCGTGCCGTGAGACTCGCCTATCACGATCCATTCGACCGACTTGTCCGCAAATACGGTGTCGGCGCCGTCGATCGGTGTACACGCAGGAAGCAAGGCCCCCGCCAGCAGCATGACTTGCAACATCCATCCCCTCCGTGGGCGTCAGAAGCGCAAGACTAGTCGGCCCACCCGGGTCGGCGCACGTTAAAAAAAGAAAACCCCCGGACCGTCTCCGATCCGGGGGCTTCCTGATCCTGATCGCCGATACCCTGTCAGCGCAGCGAGACGACGTTGTCCGACACGCGAGGGTCCGGCCGGCCGGTGTAGAGGCTGGCCATCGGCTCGTCGGTCACAACGACGACTTGTGCACCGCCGAAGCCGTTGAACGCGGTCTTCATGGCCGCGCCATAGGCGCCGAGCATGCCCACCTCGATCCAGTCGCCAGCCTTGATTTCCGCCGGCAGCATGAAGGGCCCCTCCATGAAGTCGGCATCGTCGCAGGTCGGCCCATAGAACGAAAAGGCCTGCAGGTCGGCAACGTCGATGGCGGCGTTGTCGTTGGTTTCCTCGCGCGCGATGTGCCGCACCGGGAAACGCCATGCCACGTGGGCCGCATCGTAGAGCGCGCCATAGGCGCCATCGTTGATGTAGAGCTCGTCGCCGCGGCGCTTCTCGACCTTGACGATCAGCGAGTTGTACTCAGCCGCCAGCGCACGACCGGGTTCGCACCACAGCTCGGCGTTGTAGGCAATCGGCAGCGCCTCGAAGTGGCGGTGGATGATCGCGAAGTAATCTTCGAGCGGCGGCGGTTCCATGCCGGGATAGCAGGAGGGAAAGCCCCCGCCGACGTCGATCATGTCGATAACCACGCCCGCGTCGGCAATCGCCGCACGCGCGCGTTCGAGCGCCTGGACATAGGCGAACGGCGTCATCGCCTGCGAACCGACGTGGAAGCACACGCCCAGCCAGTCGGCAACCTGACGGGTCGACTGCAGCAGCGCCCCGGCATCGGCCAGATCGACGCCGAACTTGGAGGCGAGGCTCAGTTCCGAATATTCGGACGATACGCGTAGACGCACGCAGAGGCGCAGGTCCTTCGCCGGGTTGCCCTCGGCGTCAGTGGTGGCCGCAACGATCTTGTCTGCCTCTTCCTGGGTATCCAGGCTGAAGGTGCGCACGCCGTGCTGGAAATAGGCCTCGCGGATCGCGCTCGCGGTCTTGACCGGGTGCATGAAACACAAGGTCGCCTGCGGCAGGACACCGCGCACCATGCGCACCTCGTTGATCGAGGCGACGTCATAGTGGGTGATGCCGTTGTCCCACAGGATCTGCACGAGATCGGGCGAGGGATTCGCCTTCACGGCATAGAGCGACTTGCCCGGAAACTTCGTGGCGAAGAAACGGGCAGCGCGCGCGGCAGCGTGCGGGCGATTGAGGATAACGGGTTCGTCGGGCGCCAGGGCGCGCGCTACAGCCGGTGCGTCAGGATACTGGTGCAACTCAAGGGACCCCCAATAGGCCATGCGGCCAAGACAACACAGAGACGAAGCTGCCTTGCGGTTTGGAAGTCCCCATGGGGCAGCGAGGGGGCGGATATAGGATAGCGTTCATGAATCGCAAGTGAAAATCGGACCGGTTCACAAAAATGTCACAGACCTGCCACAGACGGCCTTCAGCGTCCCGTGAATGGCGCAGTTCTCTTGTAAAACCAGCGTGTTCCACGGCCTCCTCCCATGAGGGTGAACATCCTGCCAGACACGAACGTGCCGCGCGCCGACAAACCCTCAACGCATGAGCAAGCGGAAACGCTCCCGGCGATTCGCCATGGCTCAGGACCGGCCGGGGCAGCGATGAGACGGACGGTGCGAAGTGCCGCCAGCGCGCCCCCTCAGCTCAGTCGGTCGCGGAAGTCCTCGTAGTCGAAGCGGCGGATGCATTCGAGCGAGTCGGTTTCCGAGTCCCACAGCCAGATCGACGGCAGTGGCACGCCGTTGAAGGTCGTGGTCTTGACCATCGAGTAATGCGCCTGGTCGAGGAAGGCGAAGCGCTGGCCCGGCTGGACCGGTTCGGGAAAACGGTAGTCGCCGATCACGTCCCCCGCGAGGCACGAAGGCCCGCCAAGCCGCACGGCCCCGCCCTGCCCCTCGTCCACCATCCGGTCGTCCTCGATCGGCAATTCACCCAGCATGGCGGGGCGATAGGGAGCTTCGATCACGTCGGGCATGTGGCAGGTGGCCGAGATGTCGACCACGGCGACCGGCATGCCGTTCCAGCCAAGATCGAGCACGGTGCCCACCAGAATGCCGGCATCGAGCGCCACGGCCTCGCCCGGTTCGATATAGACCTCGGCCCCGGTGTCGTCGGCCACGTCGCGCAGGAACTCCACCAGTTCCTCGCGCTGGTAATCGGCGCGGGTAATGTGGTGGCCGCCGCCCAGGTTGATCCACTTGAACTGGCCGAACCAGGGTTCGAGGTAGTCGAACACCTTGTCCCAGGTGCGCCGGAGCGGCTCGAAGTCCTGCTCGCACAAGTTGTGGACATGGAACCCGTCGACCAGCTCGACATGCTCTTCGGTCAGCTGGTCGATGGGAAAGCCCAGCCGCGAATGCGGGGCGCTGGGATCGTACTTGGGCACCTCGCCCTCGGGCTGCAGCGGGTTGAGGCGCAGGCCGATGTCGAAATCCTCGCCGCGCGCGCGGGCCGCCTCGATGATCGCCCAGCAGCGCTCGATCTGCTGCGGCGAATTGAAGATCACGTGGTCCGACAGGCGCAGGATCTCGTCGAGTTCATCGGGCTTGTAGGCCGCGCAATAGGTCGCGATTTCACCGTCGTAGAACTCGCCGGCCAGCCGCGCTTCCCACAGGCCCGAAGTGCACACGCCGTCGAGGTATTCGCCGATGATGGGCGCGGTCGACCACATCGAGAACGCCTTGAGCGCGGCCAGCACTTTGGCGCCGGACCGCTCGCCGATGTCCTGCAGGATACGCAGGTTGTCGCGCAGCTTCGCGGCATCGACCACAAAGGCGGGACTGTCGACGCGCGACAGGTCGAAATTGGCAAAGGCGCCCGGATCGCCGGCTCTGGTTTCCATTTCCGTCAATCACTTCCGCGTCTGGAGGTCATGCCACGCCGCCGCCTGATCCGGCTGAGGGCGGGAGGGGTGATACCGAGATAGGCGGCAATGTCCATCTGACTCAGCCCCGGCGCGCGCGGCGCCACTTCATCGAGAAACCGCTCGTAGCGCTCTTCGGCGCTAAGGCAGAGCAATTCGTACTCGCGCTTTTCCTTGCGCATCGCCAGCTCCGTCAACACCGCCATAACTTGCCGGGCCGTGCCAAGATCATGGTCTGCGACCTCTTTCAGCGCGGCATAAGGAACAGCGCGCAGCCGGCTGTCCGCAATCGCCCGCAACCCGAAACTGCACCGTCCACCGCCGGTTAGCGCCACCAGACTGCCGATTGCCGCCCCCGGAACCAGAAGCGACTTGATATGTTCACGCCCGTCGGGATCGAGGTAAAACGCCTTCAGGAGCCCTTTCTCGACGAAATAGACCCAGCGATCCACGTCTCCCTGCAGGAAGACATGTTCGCCTGTCAGGCAGACGATTTCCGTGCCCTTGCCGGACACGATCTCATCGAGCATCATCGCTTAACCCGGGTTAATTACAGACCGCTCTTCCCCTTCCATCAGCGGGCTATGGAAGACAAGCGCAACCGCATCGTGATCACCGGGGGCACGTCCGGCATTGGCCGTGAACTCGTGCAACTCCTCGCCACCGGCAACCGGCTGACCGTAGTCGGTCGCCACTCGGAACGCAGCGAGGCGCTGCTGGCAGAGTGGCCCGACATCGCCTTCATCGAGGCGGACCTCGACACACGAAACGGTCCGGTCGCCGTGCGGGAACAAGTGTCCTCCGGCCCGCTTCATGGCCTGATCAATTGCGCTGCGATCCAATGCACGCCGCATTTCACCGCCCCTGACTTCGATTTTGCGTCCATCGCTCGCGAGATCGCGGTGAACCTGACGGCGCCTGCCGAACTTATCGCGCTGTTTCTGCCGGACCTGCTGGAGGCCCGCGATCCCTTCGTGCTGAACGTCAATTCCGGACTCGCCATCGTGCCAAAAGTGGATTCGGCAGTCTATTGCGCCACCAAGGCCGGACTCGACAGTCTCTCGCTATCGCTGCGCGCGCAGCTTTCCCATACACCGGTCAAGGTGTTGCAAGCCTTCCTGCCACTGGTCGACACGCCCATGACGCGTGAGCGCGGCGGCGCGAAACTTTCGCCCGAACGAGCTGCACGCGAAATCCTCGCCGGGATCGCGCAGCGCCGCGCCATTGTCGATGTCGGCAAAGTCCGCTGGCTGCGCCGGATACACCGCTGGGCACCAGGCCTCGCGCAAAGGATCATCCGCCAGACGGGCTGACCCACGCGGCGCCAATCAGAACGGCAGCGGTTCGCTCAGTTCCTCGACCGTCCACGGCAACCCTTGCGTATTGAGCATGTCCATGAACGGATCGGGGTCCATCTGCTCCATGTTGAACACGCCGCCCTCACCATTTGGGCCGCTCCACTTGCCGGTGAGCACCATGGCCGCGCCGATCATCGCCGGAACGCCGGTGGTGTAGCTCACCGCCTGGTTGCCGGTTTCGGCAAAGGCTTCCTCGTGGTCGCAGATGTTCTTGATGTAGAACGTCTTCTCGCCCGAACCGTCGAGCGCTTCGCCGGTGGCGATGTCGCCGATGTTGGTCTTGCCCTTGGTCGTCGCTCCGAGCGAGGCGGGCTCGGGCAGCACGGCTTTCAGGAACTGCAGCGGGATGATCTCGACGCCGTTGTACATGACCGGATCGATGCGGGTCATGCCCACGTTCTGCAGCACGGTCAGGTGCTGGATATAGGCATCGCCGAAAGTCATCCAGAAACGGCCGCGCTCCAGTTCGGGCAGGAACCTGGCGAGGCTTTCCAGCTCCTCGTGGTACATCATGTACATGTTCTTGGGGCCGACGCCCTCGAAGTCGAACGAGACCTTGGTGCTCATCGCCGGAGTCTCGACGAACGCGCCGTTTTCCCAATGGCGCGCCGGCGCGGTGACTTCGCGAATGTTGATTTCCGGGTTGAAGTTGGTCGCGAAATGCTGGCCGTGGTCGCCGCCGTTGCAGTCGAGGATGTCGAGCTTGCGGATGGTCTTGAGCTTGTGCTTCTTCAGCCACATCGCGAAGACGCTGGTCACGCCCGGGTCGAAGCCCGAACCCAGCAGCGCCATCAGGCCTGCTTCCTTGAACCGCTCCTGATAGGCCCACTGCCAGGAATACTCGAACTTGGCGACGTCGCGCGGTTCGTAGTTGGCGGTGTCGAGATAGTTCACGCCGGTCGCCAGGCAGGCATCCATGATCGCCAGATCCTGATAGGGCAGCGCCAGGTTGACCACCAGCTTCGGCCCGATCGACCGAATCAGCGCGCTGGTCGCCTCCACGTCATCGGCATCGATCGCGTAAGTGCTGATCGATACGCCGGTGCGTTCCTTCACCGATGCGGCGATCGCATCGCACTTGGAAACCGTGCGGCTGGCCAGATGGATATCCGAAAAGATTTCGGGGTTCATCGCCATCTTGTGAACCGCGACCGAGCCGACGCCACCTGCGCCGATCACCAGAACCTTGCTCACCAATCCATCTCCTTCGGGAGGCCATATACGAACACGCGCATATAGAACGCCTGTGTGACAACTCAACCGGCACGCAAACTGTCATAATCTGACATCGCGGCGTCATCACCCGGTCATGCCTGCGCCGCAAGTGCGGGAAACTGTTTCAGGCGCGGGGGATCACCGCCACATGTCCAAGACTGCACCCAACCAGGCCGGCTCCAAACTCATCGAAGGCGCCGTCGTCCGCCATGAAAGCCCGCGCGCGGCGCGCCTGCTCGACAAGGCTTTCGCGCTCGCCTTCAAGGGCCTCGTCTATGCGCAGATCTGGGAAGACCCGGTTGCCGACATGGAAGCGCTGCAGATCCGGCCGGACAGCCGCATCATCACCATCGCCAGCGGCGGCTGCAATGCCCTCTCCTATCTCACCGCCGATCCCGCCGGGATCACCGTGGTCGACCTCAACACCGCGCATATCGCGCTCAACAATCTGAAGCACACCGCGATCCGGCACCTCACCGACTATGCCGATCTGCGCCGCTTCATCGCCGAGGCCGATCATCCGGAGAACCTCGCGACCTACCGCGAGCGGCTTGCCCCGCACCTCGACGAGGAAACGCGCCGCTACTGGGAAGGCCGCGATCTCGTCGGCCGCCGCCGGATCAAGGCCTTCACCAAGGGCATCTACCGCCACGGGCTGCTCGGCAACTTCATCGGCGTAGCCCACAAGCTGGCCCGCCTCTACAAGATCGACCCGAGCGAAATCCTCGGCGCCGGGTCGCTGGAAGACCAGCGCCGCGTGTTCGACGAGCGCTTCGCCCCGATCTTCGAGCGCAAGCTGGTGCGCTGGCTGACCAACCACCCCGCCTCGCTGTTCGGCCTCGGCATTCCCCCCGCGCAGTACGACGCGCTGGCTGGCGAGCAGCGCATGGCCGACGTGCTGCGCGCCCGCCTCGAAAAGCTGGCCTGCCACTTCCCGGTCAACGACAACTACTTCGCCTGGCAGGCCTTCGGGCGCGCCTATGGCAAGACCGAGGAAGCCCCGCTGCCGCCCTACCTGCAGGCCGCCAACCTGCCGCTGGTACGCGACCGGCTCGACCGGCTCGACCTGCGCCATGCCAATTTCGTCCACGTCCTGGCCGAAAGCGGCGAAGCCTCGCTCGACCGCTACATCCTGCTCGACGCGCAGGACTGGATGACCGACGAGCAGCTCACCGAGCTGTGGAGCCAGATCACCCGTACCGCCCGCCCCGGCGCGCGCGTGCTGTTCCGCACCGCCGCCGAACCCTCGCTGCTGCCGGGCCGCGTGCCCGATGCGATCCTCGACAAGTGGGACTACCGCGAGGCGGAATCGCAGGCCGCGACGTTGGCCGACCGTTCGTCGATCTACGGCGGTGTCCACCTCTACGTCCTGAAGGACTGACCCGATGGCGAGCGTGCCCACGCCCGATCATGCCGCGCTGATGGACAAGGTCTATCGCGGCCAGCGCCACATCTACGACTTCACCCGCAAGTACTACCTGTTCGGCCGCGACCGTCTGATCCGTGAGCTGGACTGCCACCCTGGCATGGCCGTACTCGAACTGGGCTGCGGCACCGGGCGCAATCTAGAGCTGATCCGCAAGGCCTGGCCTGGCGTGCACTGCCACGGGCTCGACATCTCTTCTGAGATGCTCAAGAACGCGCGCAAGCGGCTCGGCACCGAAGGCCGGCTGGCACTGGGCGATGCAACCGATTTCGATGCATCGGCGCTGTTCGGACGCGAAGGCTTCGACCGCGTTGTGCTCTCCTATGCGCTCTCGATGATCCCCGGATGGCAGGCCTGCCTCACCCGCGCCGCCGCCGCGCTGGCGCCGGGTGGCTCGCTGCACGTGGTGGACTTCGGCGACTGCGACGGCATGCCCGACCTGCTGCGCCGGATGCTGGACGGCTGGCTCGGCCGCTTCCACGTCTCGCCCCGGCGCGACCTGCCGCAAGTCGCGGAACGGCTCGCCCATGCCCACGGCCTGCGCGCGGAAGTGCTGCGCGGTCCTCTGGGCTACTATCAGGTGGTGCGTCTAACCCGCTGACGCTATTGCGCTTCGCATGACTCGTTCCCCGACTGCCGAAGGCGTGGCCCTCGCTGCCCGCAAGATCGCCGAAATCCTGCCACCCACGCCGCTGCTCCCGCTCGACGTCGAAGGGCGGACCGTGTGGTGCAAGGCCGAATGCCTGCAGCCGATCGGCGCCTTCAAGATTCGCGGCGGCTGGCATCGCCTGACCGCGCTTTCGGACGCGGAACGCGCGCGCGGCGTCGTCGGCGTATCGAGCGGCAACCACGCGCAGGGCGTCGCCTGGGCCGCCCGCGAACTCGGCATCGCGGCGACCATCGTCATGCCCAACGATGCACCTGCGGTGAAGCTCGCAAACACCCGCGCGCTGGGTGCCGAGATCATTCTCTACGACCGGCCCGGCGGCAAGGACCGCGACGAAGTGGCAGAGCGGGTGTGCTCGGAGCGCGGGGCCACCCTGGTTCACGCCTATGCCGACCCCTGGGTGATCGAGGGACAGGGCAGCATCGGCATCGAGCTGGCGCGACAGATGGATGGCCAGCCGGACCTGATCGTCAATCCCTGCGGCGGCGGCGGGCTGACTGCGGGACTGGCGCTGGCCTGCCCCGACGCGGCGGTCGTGCCGGTCGAGCCTGAAGGCTGGGACGACGTGTGCCGCAGCCTGGCCGAGGGTACGATCCAGCACGTCTCCGCCGATGCGCCGCCCACGCCCTGCGATTCCCTGCAGACCCAGGCAACGCGCCCGATCAACTTCGAGATCCTGCGCGAACGCTGCCCCTTCGGCCTTGTCGTCACGCCGGCGGAAGTGCGGGCGGCGCAGCGCCTCGCCTTCGAGAAACTGCGCCTCGTCGTCGAACCGGGCGGCGCGGCGGCGCTGGCGGCGGTCCTTGCCGGCAAGGTGGACCTCGCGCCGCGCACCGCCGTGGTGCTGACAGGCGGCAATGTCGACGCCGCCGCTTTCGCCGCGGTTCTGACCGGGACCGATTGACAAGCCCGATCGCCCGGTCGACGCTGCAAGCACAACTGAGGGGAACGAGAAATGGTCGGAATGGCAATCCTGCAACCGGTGGTCGCGCTGGCGGCGTGGACCATGGTCATGTGGTTCTGGCTCTTTGGAACGCGTATCCCCGCCCTTGGCGCGACAAAGATCGATCCCGAGGAACTGGTCGACGATCCGAGCATGTCGCTCGACAATATCCTGCCCGCGCAGGTCCAGTGGAAAGCCCACAACTACAACCACCTGCATGAAGCACCTACGGTATTCTATGCAGTCGCCATCGTGCTCGCCATCATCGGTCAGGGCGACGGGCTCAATGCGCAGGTCGGATGGGCCTATTTCGGTCTGCGGGTGATCCACTCAATCATTCAGGCGACGATCAACAAGGTGAACCTGCGCTTCGGCGTCTTCGCACTGTCCAGCTTCTGCCTGATGTTCCTGGTCGCCCGCGCGGCTCTGGCGATGTTCTGAGCCGGTAGCCAGCAAGGCATTGCCTCATCCCCATTCGTCATTGCGAGCCGTAGGCAAAGCAATCCAGCGCGGCTTACGCGGCGCTGGATTGCCTCGCTGTCTTCGGCAACTCGCAATGACGAATGTCGAATACTGACACCTCGAACAACGAATCTTGGTATAGGCTTCAAATGGACTTCGACGACCAGCTGCGCCGCTACTTCGGCACCGACGATCCCGCCGCCATCGCACCCGGCGCGCTGGAAGCGGGCGTCGAGAAAATGCGCGTCGATTTCGGCATGGAAAAGGACAAGGGCCGCCGCTTCGCGCTGTGGACGCTTATGTACATGTTCGGCGGCGCGCCCGATCTCGACGTCGCCTTCGACAACGAAGACGACCGCAACGCCGCGCGCGACTTCATGGACCTGATGGACAAGGCGGGCGGGGCCTGACAGCCACCCCGCTCCGCCAGATCCGGAAGATCAGCGGATGAAATACCCGTCCACTTTCCAATCCGCGCCCTCCTTGAACAGGACAACAGTTTCGATTGCCCCGTTCTTTTGAGCAAAGTCCGTCTGAAACTTGATGATCCGATATTCGCCCTTGGGCGCGTTCGGAACGGCGTTGGTCTTCAAGACACTCTGAACCGTGCGCCAGGACGTGGCCCCAAGCGGGTTCCGGACCGTTGAAATGATCGAAACCCATTGTTCGTCGGTTATCTTGGATCGGAAAGCTGTTCCCGCCTGATGCCAGGCTTCACTCCAGTGTTGCTCGTCCAGCAAACTGACCCATGCACGTGCCGATTGCACGACGACAGCGTCAGCACTGCCATCGACACTTTCGGCAACCGGACCCTGCTCAGGCAATGGCGCCTGCTTGCTGGCGCTTCCCGCCAACGTCGATGAGAGCACAGCAGCGGCAATGATAAGTGACATGATAAGCATTCCTCCACCGAGCCAGACGAGGCGGTAACCCACCGTCTGGCGCTTTTCGGACTGCCCATGTCTTTCATCGCGGGGAGCGGCACCCGCATCCCCCAAAACCTTGTCCCCCAGAAAATGGGGGGTGGCCCGTTCGCTTTCCGCCAGGCGCCGTGCGGCCTCACGGCTACTGGAAACCCCTAGTTTTTTGCGGGCCTCGCGGAGACGTTCGTTGATCGTGTGAACCGACAATCCCAGTTCGCGGGCTATCGACTTCGCATCGTGACCGCCAAGGAGAAGACGCAGAGTCTCCCTTTCCCGCTCGCTCAGTGTTTCAATGCCCTCTGTCATCTTCCACCATCTCGATCACTGTGCGGACAGACGCAGACCTATTCCAGGGAAGTCCGCTGAATACCCCAAAAAGTTCGCCATAGTCAGGCTTGCGAACATGCTTGGGAAAGCAAGCGTTGTATGAGCGCCCGTCTAAAGCGCATCCACCGCCAGCACCTCGATCGCATCCTCGCGGCCGTTGAAGGGCAGCAACTCGCCCTCTTCCGCCCCCATCAGCGCGCGGGCGAGCGGTGCCGAGAAAGAAACCAGCCCTGCCGCCGGATCGGCCTCGTCATCGCCGACCAGCCCCAGCACGCGTTCCTTGCCGTTGAGCAGGAACGTGACGCGGGTTCCGAAGGCGACCACGCTGCCATCGGGCACGGGCTGGACTTCAGCCGTCACCTGCCGGGTTTGCCAGTAACGCAGGTCGCGCTTGGCCGCCTTTAGCGCGGTTTCATCGAGGTCCGCTGCGACCCGGGCTTCCATTTCAATAACCCTGGCGTCGATCAGCGCCTTGCCACGCGCCGTAACAAGGTTGGGCCCGGGCGGGATCGGGATCTCGAACTTGGGCTCGAGATGCTCGTCATCGCCCTCGCGGCGGAAGGCGACGCTCACTGGCCCCTCACGAAGAGGCTGGCGAGTTCCACATGCGTCGACCAGCGGAACTGGCCCACCGGCCGCAGCTCCGCCAGCCGGAAGCCCGCCTCCACCAGCCGCGCCGCATCGCGCGACCAGCTCGACGGATTGCACGAGACATAGACCACGCGCTCGACGTCCGAATCCGCGATGCACTCCACCTGCTCGCGCGCGCCGGCGCGGGGCGGATCGAGAACGACGGCGGCGAACTTGGAGAGTTCGTCTGCCTGCAGCGGATTGCGAAACAAGTCGCGGTGCATGGCAAAGACCTGCATCTGCGCCCGCTCGGCGGCCGACTTGCAGGCCAGATGGACATCGCGCGCAGCCTCGGCAGCGAGCACTTTGGTGCCGGGCCCCGCCAGCGCGAACGCGAAAGTGCCAAGGCCGGAAAACAGGTCCGCCACGGTGGGCACGCCTTCCAGCCATTCGCGCGCGGCCCCTACCAGCGCCTGCTCGCCGTCGAGCGTGGCCTGCAGGAAGGAACCCGGCGGGAACGGCACCGAGACCTCTCCCAGTTTCACCGTTACCGGCACGGGCTCCCACACGGTCTCGAAGCCATAGCCGCCGTCCATGGTAAGGCGGGCAAGGCCGTGTTCCTGCGCAAAGGCCAGCATCGCCTCGGTCGCGGCGAGACCTTCGGCGGTCAGGCCCTTCACGCCGAGATCGACGCCCTGTTCGACAAGCGTCATCTCGATGTCGGCCGCCATGCGCTGTTGCTGATGCTTGCCGGGCCTTCCCTTACCACCCTTCTTCGCGGGAGCAGCCTTGCCCATGGTGATGAGCAGCTTGCGCAAGGGACCGAGCAGCGCGGTGAGTTCGGGCGCGAGGACGGGACATTCCTCCAGCTCGACAAGCCGGTGCGATTTCGCCTCGCGAAAGCCGATGACGATCCGCCCGCCCGAACTTTCTGCCCGCAGGCTGGCGCGGCGACGCGTGCCGGGCGGCGAGAGGTGCGGCGGCGCGATGTGCTCGGCGCCCAGTTCCTGCGAGGCCGAGGCATTGGCCACGCGCGCCTCGACGAAGGCCGTCAGGCTCTCCTCGTCGAGCTGCTGCAACTGGCATCCCCCGCAGCGGCCGAAATGACGGCACGCCGGCTCGACATGGTGCGGACCCCATTCGAGGGTGCCGTCCTCGCGCAGCAGATCGCCCGGCGCCGCGCCCCAGGCAAAGCGGCCGGAGGCCGTGACGCCGTCGCCCTTGGAGGCGATGCGCAGGATTTCTTCGGTTTCACTCATGGTATTAAAAATCCGCTCGCCCTGAGCCTGTCGGAAGGGCGGTATGTGGCGCACCGAACGTGCTTCGACAAGCTCAGCACGAGCGGGCTGAAATTTACAGGTATGCGGCGAGCGCCTCGGGCACTTTCGCCGCCAGTTGCCCGGCGGTGAAGGCTGCGCCGCACAGCCGCGCCGCCTCGCCATGCAGCCAGACGCCCTCGCAGGCCGCCTCGAAAGCGGGAATCCCGTTCGACACGCGACTGGCGATCACGCCCGCCAGAACATCGCCGGTCCCGGCGGTGGAAAGCCATGAGGTCGCGCGCGGGGCGCAGGCAAGACGGCCGTCAGGCGCGGCAATCACGGTATCGGGGCCCTTGGCGACAACGATCATGCCGCTCGCCCGCGCCAGTGCCAGCGCGCGTTCGGGGCGGCTGCCTGCGCCATCGAGTTCGAAGGCCCGCTCCAGTGCGGCGAGTTCGCCTTCGTGCGGCGTGGCGATGGTCGGCGCGGCGCGCTCGGCCAGCGCGCGCGGGGTCAGCAGCACCAGCGCATCGGCATCTACGACCGCCGCCACCGGATCGGCCAGCGCCACCGCCAGCCGCTCGCGCGCCTCACCATCGCGGCCGAGGCCGGGGCCGACCAGAACGGCGCTGTTGCGGTCATCGGTCAGCACTTCGGAAAGCGGCCCGGTTTCGACCACGAGATCGGCAGGCGCATTGTCATGGCTGTCGGCGAAGAGCTTGACGTACCCTGCCCCGCCCCCTTGCGCGGCCCTTGCGGCCAGCAGGGCGGCCCCGGGCATGCGACCACCGACGACGGCCAGCAGCCCGCGCCGGTACTTATGCGCATCGGCATCAGGCGCCGCGATCCGCGGGGCACCAAGCACCGTGGCCGCGCCCTCGACTGGCGCCACACCGATCGGAACCAACCGGAGCGCGCCGACAATGGCCGATGCCGGCATCAGGTAATGCGCGAACTTCCACGCCCCCAGCGCAATCGTCAGGTCATACTGCGGCAAGCCTTCATTGAGCAGCATGCCGCTGTCCGACTGCACACCGCTCGGCAGGTCGACCGCCACGCAGTGGTGATGGTGCGCGGCAAGGCCGGTCAGGAGGTCGAACAGGTCCTGAGAGAGCGGCCGCGTCAACCCGCTGCCGAAGAGGCAATCGACCAGCACGTCTCCGCTCACCTCCGCGCCGGGAGCCAGCACCTCGCCGCCGTAGAGCGCGCGGGCGTTCCGCGCCGCATCGGTCTTCGGCTCGGTCGCCGCCACGACAGACACCTGCCCGCCCCGCTCGCGGATCGTTTCGGCAATGACATAGCCATCGCCACCGTTGTTGCCCGGACCGCACAGCACCGTCACCTTGCGGTGCGCGGCCATGCGCCAGACCCAGTCCGCCGCGCCGCGCCCGGCGATCTGCATCAGCGCATCGACGCTGGAACCCGCATCGATCAGCGCCTGCTCTGCCTCGCGCATCTGCGTGACGGTGAGGATCTGGTCAGCTTTCGGCATCTGCGGCCTTCGTCGTGACAGGGAACACATAGCGATCGGGCCCGACCGTAACGTCGAGCTTGCCGTCCACCAGCGTCATGCGGGCTTCCTCGGCGCCGTCCGACACCACAAGGCCGGTGCCGTCGGTCTTGACGTCGAAACGGCGGAAGGCGCCATCGGGATGGTGGACGACCAGCGTGAGCTTGCCGTCCTTTTCGGACCGTTCGACCGAGCAGACTTCAGCCAATTCCGCAGATCCGCCCACCGCGCAGGCAATGTGCTCGTCCCCGGCGGCGACCGGCGGCGGTTCGCTGCTGGAGGAACAGGCGGCGAGAAAGAGGACCAACGCGGCACCAACATGCTTTGACAAGCTCAGCATGAGCGGACGGGGCTTTTCAAACCCCGCTCGTCCTGAGCCTGTCGAAGGACGGACGCCGCGCAACGCCCTTACCCGCGCTTGAGCTGCGTAACGTCGCGCACGGCGCCCCTAGCGGCGCTGGTGGTCATCGCGGCATAGGCCTGCAGCGCGGCCGAGACTTTGCGCTGGCGCGGGTGGACCGGGGACCATGCCTTGTCCCCGCGCGCTTCCTGAGCGATGCGCCGTTCGGCGAGGCCCTCGTCGGAGACCATGAGGTTGATGGTGCGGTTCGGGATGTCGATCTCGATCGTGTCGCCGTTCTCGACAAGGCCGATCTCGCCGCCCTCGGCCGCCTCGGGCGAGACGTGACCGATGGACAGGCCCGAGGTGCCGCCCGAAAAACGCCCGTCGGTCAGCAGCGCGCAGGCTTTGCCCAGCCCCTTCGATTTCAGATAGCTGGTGGGATAGAGCATTTCCTGCATGCCCGGCCCGCCGCGCGGCCCTTCGTAGCGGATCACGACGACGTCGTTGGCCTGAACCTGCCCGCCCAGAATGCCTGCGACTGCCGCGTCCTGGCTTTCATAGACGCGCGCTGTGCCGGTGAACTTCAGGATGGAATCGTCCACGCCGGCCGTCTTCACGATGCAGCCGTCGCGCGCGATGTTGCCATAGAGCACCGCGAGACCGCCGTCCTGGCTGAAGGCATGCTCCTTGTTGCGGATGACACCGTTCTCGCGGTCGAGATCGAGTTCGTCCCAGCGGCGCGACTGGCTGAAAGCGGTCTGCGTCGGCACGCCGCCCGGCGCGGCCTTGAAGAATTCCTGCACCGAGGCGTCGTTGGTGCGCGCGATGTCCCAGCGGTTGAGCGCATCGGCCAACGTCTTGGCGTGAACGGTCGGCAGGTCGCTGTGCAGCAGGCCGGCACGGTCCAGTTCGCCCAGGATCGCCATGATGCCGCCCGCACGGTGGACGTCTTCCATGTGCACGTCGGCCTTGGCGGGGGCGACCTTGGACAGGCAGGGCACCTTGCGGCTCAGCCGATCGATGTCCTGCATGGTGAAGTCCACGCCCGCCTCGTTGGCGGCGGCGAGCAGGTGGAGCACGGTGTTGGTCGATCCGCCCATGGCGATATCGAGGCTCATCGCGTTCTCGAAGGCGCCGAAACCAGCAATGGCGCGCGGCAGGACGCTTTCGTCGTCCTGCTCGTAATAGCGCTGGCACAAGTCGACGACGAGACGCCCGGCCTCGCGGAACAGGACCTCGCGGTCGCCATGCGTCGCCAGCATCGAGCCATTGCCTGGCAGCGACAGGCCCAGCGCCTCGGTGAGGCAGTTCATCGAATTGGCGGTGAACATGCCCGAGCACGAGCCGCAAGTCGGGCAAGCCGAGCGCTCGATGCTCTTCACTTCCTCGTCGGTGTAGCTCTCGTCGGCGGCGGCAACCATGGCGTCGACGAGGTCGAGCGCGTGCTCCTTGCCTTTGAGGATCACCTTACCTGCTTCCATCGGCCCGCCCGAGACGAAGACCACCGGAATGTTGATGCGCAGCGCGGCCATCAGCATGCCCGGCGTGATCTTGTCGCAGTTGGAGATGCAGACCATGGCATCGGCGCAGTGCGCGTTGACCATGTACTCGACGCTGTCGGCGATCAGGTCGCGGCTCGGCAGCGAATAGAGCATGCCATCATGGCCCATGGCGATGCCGTCATCGACCGCGATGGTGTTGAATTCCTTGGCGACGCCGCCCGCCGCCTCGATCTCGCTGGCGACGAGCTGGCCGAGGTCCTTGAGGTGGACGTGGCCGGGCACGAACTGGGTGAAGGAATTGACCACGGCGATGATCGGCTTGCCGAAGTCGGCGTCCTTCATGCCCGTCGCGCGCCACAGACCGCGCGCACCGGCCATGTTGCGGCCGTGGGTGGAAGTGCGGGAACGATAGGCGGGCATGCGGGAAACTCCGATCGGTTTGCGCGCTGAAATGCGCGGGGTCTTGCTCGCGCCCCTACTCCACAAGGGGCCTCAATCGAAGCAAAAAGTGGCCTCAGGCGCCCATTTCCAGCGCAACTTTATTGCAGATCCGCGCAAGACGCACGGCCCATTCGGCTTGTCCGGCGTCATCAGCGATGAGGTCCTGCCGGATCTCTATGTAGAGATAGGGACGCCCTTCGCTTTCGACATGGCGTTCTATCGCCGCGTTATAGACCTTGCCCGAATAGGGAAGCTGGTCGCCCACGATCAGCCCTTCGGCTTCCAGCAGCGGCTGCGCCAGACGCGCGCCGCGATCGTCCTCGTCGTAGAGCAGGCCGCAGTGCCAGGGGCGCTTTTCCTCGGGCTTGCTGGCAAGGCACGGGGTGTAGCTGTGCAGGATCAGCGTCAACGCGGGCGGGGTGCTTTCGAGCAGATCTGTCAGCTTGTCGTGGAACGGCCGATGGAAGCGCGCGAGCCTCGCCTCGCGGTCTATGCCAAGATTGCCGGGGATCGCATGGCCATCGCTGGCCTCGGGAATCGCAGCCGGGTCCTGTTCGGTGCGGTTGGTATCGCAGACGAGGCGGCTGACATTGCCGAGCAGCGCCGCCGTGCCCTGCCGCTCCGCCATGCGTTCGGCAATGCCGCCCACGCCGATGTCGATGGCAATGTGCTCGTCCATCAATTCCGGCGCGATGTCGAGAGCGATGTCATCGGGAACGCGGTTGGAGGCATGATCGGCCACGACAAGGATGCCGCCGAAACGCGGGGCGCCGACGATGCGATAGGCTTCGGTAATCTCGGGGGACTGCATGGGCGGGATTATCGCAGCTTTCCCGCCATTTGCCACCAGCCGGGATGCGCGGATGCGATTTTTTCCGCTGCCGCCTTCAGAGCAGCCTCACTGTCGTAGAGCGCAAAGCAGGTCGCGCCCGAACCGGACATGCGGGCGAGGAACGGGCCCGTCTCGCGCAGTGCGGTCAGCACATCGGCAATCACCGGACAGATGGCGATGGCGGGCGCTTCGAGATCGTTGCGCCCTTGCAGCGCAATTTCCCGCAAGGTGCCCTTGGGCATCGGCCCGCGATCGAGCTGGTCCCATGCCTTGAACACCGGCCCCGTCGGCACTGGCGCGCGCGGGTTCACCAGCAGGACCGGGCATCCCGCCAGATCGTTCTCGGCAACTTCTTCCAGTTCGGTGCCGGTCCCCGTGCCGACGCAAGGGCGCGACAGGACGCAGGCCGGAACATCGGCACCAAGCGATGCCGCACGGGCGTGCCAGTCATCGGGCAGGCCATGGCTGCCCTCCACCATGCGGAACACCGCCCCGGCATCGGCGGACCCGCCGCCCAGCCCCGCCGCCACCGGCAGGCGCTTTTCCAACGTGACCGCCCAGCCCTCCCCGTGCGGCAGGGCGGAAAGCGCCTTGGCGACGATGTTGCCGAAGGGATCGTCGATCTTCCCGGCAAATTCGCCGTGGGTCGTCAGGCTGTCCTGCCCGGCAGACGTGGCTGATAGCCTGTCGCCGCCATCGACAAAGGCGAAGAGCGTTTCCAGATCGTGATAGCCGTCCTCGCGCCGCCTGCGGACATGCAGCGCAAGGTTGATCTTGGCATAGGCGGTTTCGTTCATGCATCCTCCCCCGCCGGGGGAGGGGGACCATCCGCAGGATGGTGGAGGGGCACAAGCCGCACCTCCCCGCCTCTCTGCAAGCGCCCCTCACAAACCTCGACAATGCGCAAAACCGCCACGTTCACGTCCTCAAGAACCACCTTTGCCGGAACCCTCAAGGTCGCGACACCTTGTGAGCGCAGGAACCGCGACCTTGCAGCATCCGCCTCGGCAGCCCGGATAGAGTCGTGCGCCATGCCGTCAACCTCGATCGCGAGACCGGCTGCGGCGCAATAGAAATCGAGAATAAAAGTCCCCGCCGGATGCTGGCGGCGGAACTTCAACCCGCCCGGACGCTTGCGCAGTTCGCGCCAGAGCATGACCTCGGGCAGCGACATCTCGCTGCGCAACTTCCGCGCGTGCTTGAGAGTGCGGCGGGGACCCGTAATCATGGGCGGGAGGCTAGCAGGCGGCCAGCGTCACGCAAACCGCCTGCGTTGTCTTTCGAGGGCGCGTAAACCGACTGTGCCCCTCCACCATGCTTCGCATGGTCCCCCTCCCCGGGACGGGGAGGATTACATATTCGGATAGTTCGGGCCGCCGCCGCCTTCGGGCGTGACCCATTCGATGTTCTGGGTCGGGTCCTTGATGTCGCAGGTCTTGCAGTGGACGCAGTTCTGCGCGTTGATCTGCAGGCGCATGCCGCTGCCGTCCGGATCGACGAATTCGTAGACGCCCGCCGGGCAATAGCGTGCTTCAGGCCCGGCATAGACCGGCAGGTTGATCTCGGTGGGAACCGTCGGATCCTTCAGCCGCAGGTGGCAGGGCTGCTCTTCCTCGTGGTTGGTGAACGAGTAGGAGACGCTGGTCAGGCGGTCGAAGCTGATCTCGCCGTCGGGCTTGGGATAGTCTATCGGCTTGTAGAGATCGGCGCGCTCCAGGCACGAGGCATCGGTGTGATGCTTCATCGGCTTGGCAAGGCCGAAACCAAACAGCGTGCGCAGCCACATGTCGGTCCCCGCGAGGATCGTGCCCAGTTCGCCGCCCCACTTGGCAACCATCGGCTCTGCGTTCTGCACGAGCTTCAGTTCCTTGGCGATCCAGCTTTCACGCACCGCCGCGTCGTATTCCATCAGCGCATCCTGCTCGCGGCCCGCCTTGATCGCCGCGGCAATCGATTCGGCGGCGAGCATGCCGCTCTTCATCGCGGTGTGCGTGCCCTTGATGCGCGGAACGTTGACGAAACCGGCCGAGCAGCCCGCCAGCACGCCGCCCGGGAAAGCCAACTGCGGCACCGACTGCCAGCCACCCTCGTTGATCGCGCGCGCGCCATAGGCGACGCGCTTGCCGCCTTCGAGGATCGCGCGGATTTGCGGGTGCTGCTTCCAGCGCTGGAATTCCTCGAACGGGTAGATGTAGGGGTTCTTGTAATCGAGCGCGGTCACGAAACCGAGCGCGACCTGACCGCCGGCCTGATGATAGAGGAAGCCGCCACCCCAGGCGTCGTTCTCGCTGAGCGGCCAGCCCTGCGTGTGGATCACGCGGCCGGGAACGTGCTTGTCGGGATCGATGTCCCACAGTTCCTTGATGCCCAGGCCGTAGATCTGCGGCTGGCAATCGGCCTCGAGGTCGTACTTGGCCTTGAGCCGCTTGGTCAGGTGGCCGCGCGCGCCCTCGCAGAACACGGTATACTTGCCCAGCAGGTTCATGCCCGGCTGGAAATCGCCCTTGGGATTGCCCTCGCGATCGACGCCCATGTCCCCGGTCTGCACACCGATCACCGCGCCGTTGTCGTCATAGAGCACTTCGGCGGCGGGGAAGCCGGGGAAGATCTCGACTTCCAGTTCCTCGGCCTTTTCACCCAGCCAGCGGCACAGGTTGCCCAACGAGCCGGTGTAGTTGCCGTGGTTCGACATGAAAGGCGGCTGGATGATGTGCGGGATCGAGAACTTGCCGCCCTTGGTAAGGTGCCAGTGCCAGTTGTCGGTCACCGGGGTCTCGGCCAGCGGGCAGCCGTCCTCGCGCCAGGTCGGCAGCAGCTCGTCTAGTGCCTTGGGATCGACGGTCGCGCCCGAAAGGATGTGCGCGCCGATTTCCGAGCCCTTTTCCAGTACGCAGACCTGCAGTTCAGGGTCCACCTGCTTGAGCCGGATCGCCGTTGACAGGCCGGCGGGCCCGCCACCGACGATGACGACGTCATAAGGCATCTCTTCGCGTTCAATCATGGGTATCCCCCGAAACCTGTTGATCGGACCCTTTAGCCGCCCGATTAAATTCCCAACGTGCCTTGATTGCTTGCACGCGGCAGGTCAAGACCCGCTCTGATGGATCATCCGGCAAATCCCGATTTTCTGGCCGATATTACAGGCGCGCTCGACTGGTGGCGAGAGGCGGGCGTCGATTGCGACTTTCTTGACGAACCGCGCGAATGGCTGGCCACGCCGGAACTCGAAGGACAGGACGCACGCGCGGAGCAGCGCGCCGCGATCGAACGGCGGGCCGCCCGCGCAGCGGCCGAAGCCGCGCCGCCGCCCCCGACACAGATCGACCCCGCGGTGCTGCCGCAGGATCTCGCCGCCTTTCACCCCTGGTGGCTGGGCGAACCGCTGCTGGACGACGGCGGCATGAGTGCCCGCATCGCGCCGAGCGGCGCCAAGGGGGCAAGGCTCATGGTCGTGGTCGAGGAACCGGAGGCAGACGATCGCGATGTCCTGCTGTCCGGCCCTCAGGGCAAGCTGCTCGATGCCATGCTCGGCGCCTTCGGCATGCGGCGCGAGGACGTGTACCTTGCCAGCGCCCTGCCGCGTCACACTCCGGCAGCCGACTGGAACGCGCTGGCAGAGCGCGGAATAGGGCAAGTTCTGACGCATCATGTCTCACTGGTGGCCCCGGAGCGGCTGCTTGTGCTCGGCGGCAACATCCTGCCGCTTCTCGGCCACGAATTGCCGCAACGCCCTGCCGTTTTACGAAAATTTAACCAACATGAACGAACGGTACCCATGCTTGCCTCCTGGGGCCTGCCTGCGCTGATGCGACAACCGCGCGCAAAGCCGGTCCTCTGGAAAGCCTGGCTCGAGTGGACCGCAGCCTGAACGACAGGTTGCGTCCACGCCGGGACTGGCGCGGGAACGGGCAAAGGTATCGCGCGATGCGGGGACATGACTGGAACATGAAGATCAGGTCAGGATGGTTTGCGGGCCTCGGCCTTGCCGCCGTGGCAATGGCGGCAGCGACGCCGGCTTTCGCCAACAGCGCGGCGGTAGACTACTTCCGCACGCGCGCGGATCGAACCGCCGTGCCCTCGCTGCTGAGCCAGGACGACCGCACCTACTACAAGCAGATCTTCGACGCGATCGATTCCAAGGACTGGACGACGGTGCAGAAGATGCTGGCAGACCGTCCCGATGGCCCGCTGCATCAGCAGGCGCGCGCCGAATACTACCTCGCCGCCGGATCGCCCCGGATCGCCTTGCCCGACCTGCAGGACTGGCTGTCCCAGGGCACGGAGCTGCCCGGCGCCGACCGCATCAGCCGCCTGGCGCTCAAGCGCGGTGCCGACAGCGTGCCCAACCTGCCCAGCGAGCAGCAGTTCGCGCGCCTGCCCTCGATGCCCAAGCGCGTGCGCCCGGCCTCGATCAACGATGGCACGATGCCGGACACGATCTCGGCAGGCATTCTCGACCGCATCAAGAACGACGATCCGATGGGCGCGCGCGTCCTGCTCGACGGCATCGATGCGGGTCTCAGCGACGCCAGCCGGGCCGAATGGCGCCAGCGCGTGGCTTGGAGCTTCTACATAGAGAACCAGGACGCCTCAGCCTACCAGATGGCGCAGATGGCCGCGCTCGGCAGCGGCCCATGGGTCGGCGAAGCCTGGTGGACCGCAGGGCTCGCAGCATGGCGCCTGGGCGATTACGACGGCGCCGCCGATGCCTTCGGCAAGGTCGAACGCACGTCCGGGAACGCCGAACTGGTCAGCGCCGCGCAATACTGGCAGAGCCGGGCCTACGTCCGGCAGCGCCGCCCCGACAAGGCCGCGAAAGTGCTGCGCGATGCCGCCCGGCGCGACGAGACGCTTTATGGCATGCTCGCAGCCGAACAGCTCGGCATAACGCTGCCCGAACAGCATGCCGAGGCCGACTTTACCCAGTCGGACTGGCAGCGCCTGCGCTCCAACCCCAATGTCCGCACCGCCGTCGAACTTGCCGAGATCGGCGAAGACAGCCTTGCCGACGAGGTGCTGCGCCATCAGGCCCGTATCGGCGACGCCTCGCAGTACGAGCCGCTGACCCGTCTGGCCCGCGACCTCGGCCTGCCCTCCACCCAGCTGTGGATGGCCTACAACGCACCCTACGGCGGCAAGCCCGAACCCGCGACGCGTTTCCCGACGCCGAAGTGGACGCCGGTGGGCGGCTGGAAGGTCGATCCGGCGCTTGTCTATGCGCACACGCTGCAGGAATCGTTGTTCCGCGCCGGCGTCGTCAGCCCCGCCGGTGCGCGCGGACTGATGCAGATCATGCCCTCCGCTGCGAAGGACCATGCCGCCGACATCGGCGTCTCGGGTTCGGCCAGCGACCTCAACAAGCCCGAGGTCAATCTCGCCTTCGGCCAGCAGCACCTCGAAATGCTGAAGGATGCCAGGGGCACGCAGGGCCTGCTGCCCAAGGTCATGGCCGCCTACAACGCCGGCCTCTCGCCCGTCACGCGCTGGAACACCGAAGTGAAGGACCAGGGCGATCCGCTGCTGTGGATGGAATCGCTGCCCTACTGGGAAACGCGCGGCTACGTGAACATTGTCCTGCGCAATTACTGGATGTACGAGCGTCAGGCCGGCGGCCCATCGGAAAGCCGCATGGCGCTGGCACAGGACATGTGGCCCACGTTCCCCGGCCTTTCGGGATCGCAGGGAGTGCGCATGGCGGCGAACGGAGCGATATTGCGTGGCCATTGATACAGAGCGTACCTTCAAGCCCATCAACATCGCCCTGCTGACCATTTCCGACACCCGCGGCCCGGACGAGGACACTTCGGGCGACATTCTGGCGCAGCGGATCAAGGACGCGGGGCACAAGCTGGCCTATCGCGCGATCGAAAAGGACGATGCCGCCCGCATCGCCGACCGCTTCAACAACTGGATCGATGACAAGAGCGTCGACGCCATCATTTCCACCGGTGGCACCGGCCTCACCGGCCGCGACGTGACCCCCGAGGCGCTCGACCGGGTCAAGGAAAAGGAAATCCCGGGCTTTGGCGAACTGTTCCGCTGGCTCTCCTACAAGACCATAGGCACCTCGACCGTACAGAGCCGCGCCATGGCCGTGGTTTCGCGCGGGACCTATATCTTCGCCCTGCCCGGCTCCAACGGCGCGGTGAAGGACGGCTGGGACGGCATCCTTGCCGAACAGCTCGACAGCCGCAACCGGCCCTGCAACTTCGTGGAACTGATGCCGCGCCTGCGCGAGGTTTGAAGTCAGGGCCTCGGCCCTGCCATTTCCTCGTTGCCGACGAATCCGAACGTTAAGCCTTCGCTGAACAGGTCATCTTCCTGCGCTGTCAGCGACATGAAGATGCGGCCGAACATTCCAGATTTGGCGTCCGACATCCGCCGTTCGGTCAGGGCTGCGTGATCGAGGCCACAATCCGCCAGTCGAACGACAATCTGTTCAGCACCGGCAGGCGGCAGATACGGCATCTGTTCCATCCCTCTCAGGCAAACAGCGCCAAACCTGTCACTTCCTTCTCCTCCAGCGCAATGCGGAACACGTCGCGCAGCGTGCGGGCGTAGTCCGCGCTGTCCGCGATCATGCGGCGGTCGGTTCCGCCCGCGTGGTGCACGGTCAGTTCCCGGTCCACCATCGAGGCGAAGCCCTCCGGTTGCGGAATGCTGGCAATGTGCAGCGAAGTGAAGCGCGTGTCCGGACGGGTCGCGGTCCAGTGGTTGGCCTGTTCGAGATCGTCGGGCGCCACGTCCGATAAATCGAAGGTGTACTGGGCCTGCCAGTCCGCGTGCGGCGCGGCCCGACCGTCCGTGGCCTCGGGCGGCCCTGCCCGTTCGAGCAGCCATTGCCCGCCCGTCGTGCCGCTCTCGCCGATACGGCGCAGGCGGTGGCGGGCGCCGTCGGCCGTCCCTGCCTCGGCCCCGTCCTCGAGCAGCAGCGGCGGGACATTGCTGCCGCCGAAGCCGGCATCGGCGAGCAGCAGGGTACCTGCCACCTCCGCCAGCAGACAGACATGGGTACGCGGCGGCGTCACGCCTTCGGGCACGGCCAGCCGCACCCGCGCCAGCAGCGGGCGATTGGCCACGCCCAGCGCCGACAGCGCATCGCTGTAGAGCCGGTTCTGCTCGAAACAGTATCCGCCCCGCCCTCGCAGCACGAGCTTGTCGAACACGCTTTCGCTGTCGATGCGGATGCCGCGGCCGAGCGGGATGTCGAGGTTCTCGAAACCGATCGTCATGCGTTGCGCCGATTGCAGCCGGGCCAGACCGGCTGCATCCATGGCGGGACGGGCATCGAGCCCGATGCGGGCGAGGTAGCGGTCGAGATCCATGCCGCGGACTTAGTCTGTGAACGAACCGGCAGGCAAGCCTGTGCACAGCTTGTGGATAACCTGTTTACACCCTGTGCAGGCCGCAAACGGCGGCCTCCCGAAGGAGGCCGCCACCGCACGACCCCGAAGGGAACGGTTCAGGCGCCGAACCGCACTTTCAGGCGCACGCCGTACATGCGCGGTTCGTTGACGAGCTGCGATTCGAGACCGAACGAATTGAACCCGTTGACGACGTTCACCGGGAACTTCTCGTTGGTGACGTTGGTCATGAAGAACGAGGCGTCGATCGGGCTGCCGAAGATCGAATCCCAGTTGGCATTGAGATTGAGCAGCTTGGTCGACGGCATCAGCCCCGGATTGCGGGGCGGCATAACGCCGGCGAAGACGATCCAGTCGGTCGACACGGTACCGGCAGGCGGATTCTGGTAATTGGCCCATGCCGTGTCGTCCGCGCGCGAGGCGTACTGCTTCGCGGTATAGACGAACGTCGCCCCTACCGAGAGCTTGCCCACACTTTCGGGAACCGGAACATTCACCGTCCCCGTCAGCGTCAGGCGATGCCTGGGCGAAAGACTGAGCGGGCCGCCCACGACCGCGGTCGGCACGACATAGGCCCAGGAACTCGCGCCCGGCTCCCACGGAACCGGCTCGGGATCGGGAATGCCCGAAAGCTCCTGCAGCTTGGTATTGAGGTAGGTGTAGCCGGCATCGATCTTGAGGATGTCGGCAACGGTCACCGAGGCATCGACCTCGATACCCCAGATCCGCGACTTGCCCGCGTTGATGATCGCGGTGCCGCCCAGCAGCGGCGCGCCCTGCTTGGCCACCAGCGTCGCCTGGATCTGCTGGTCGCGGAAGTCGTTGTAGAAGCCGGTAACGTTGAAATAGCCCTTCAGCGAGCCGCTGTAGAACGACGTCTTGGTACCCAGTTCATAGGTATCCACCTTTTCCGGTCCCCACATGTTGAAGGGAACGTAAGTGGGGTTCACGCCGCCTGCACGATAGCCGCGCGTCCACTTCGCGAAGAGCAGAATGTCGTTGGTCGGCTTGTATTCGAGGTCGATCGTCCAGGTCGGCTTGTCCGACTTGGCCGTGTCCTTGGCATAGCACTGCCTGAAGTCGTAGGGCGCGATCGGTTTCTTCAGGCCGGTGTTCACGCCATCGACGATCAGGCCGTTGATCAGCGGGTTGTTACAGTACCACGAGGGCACGAAGGGCGTTTCGAAGAAGATGCCGACGCCGTCGTACTCGTAGCTCTGGCTGTCCCATGTGTAGCGGGCGCCGGCCGTGACCGCGAGCTGGTCGGTGAAGTTGTAGGTGCCCTGCGCATAGAGCGCGCGGCTCTTGTACCAGCGCTTCTGCCAGGGGGTGGAGATGCTCGATGACGTCGGGCTGATCCCGTAGCACTGGAACTGGTAGGGATCGACGCAGTTGAGCAGGAACGGCGTGAACTGGACGTTGTAGCCCATCGGGTTGGCCTGCTCGAAATAGCCGCCCGCCTGCCAGGTCAGCTTGCCATCGCTGGTGCGCCCCTGGAGCTGCAGTTCCTCGGTGATCGTCTCTTCGTCGGCATTCTTGAACTTCGGAAAATTGCCGAGGTGGATCAGCGAGATGAACGGGTTGATCGTGCCATAGGGGCTGACCCCGTCGGGGATCGCGTAGTATTCGCCTTCCAGCGTCTGCCGGGCGATCTCCTGGAACTGGCCATAGCTGACGATGTTCTTGACCGTCAGGTTATCCGATGCCTGCCAGGTGGTGGTGTTGATGATCTGCCAGGTGGTGAACTTGTTCTTCGGGTTGGGATGCGTGTTGGAAACATCCCACCAGCCGCCGCCGACGGAAGCCTCGCCCGCGATCTGCAGCGCCGCGAAGCCGCCGAAGCCCGAATTGGGGTTGTAGGCGATCACCTTGGGGACCGTGCCGTTGGTGTCGGAACGGGTGTAGGTGGCAATGGTGTAGTTCTCGAGATCGGGCGTCAGTTCGGCCAGCACGCTCAGGCGCGCGGCGACATAGTCGGTGTCGTTGAACCGGCTGGGCCCGATGTCGGTGAGGTTGTGGATGTACCCGTCGCGCTTCATCCGGTCGACGCCGAGGCGCACCTTGAAGGTATCGGCCAGCGGCACGTTCACCACGGCCTGGAAACGGCGCATGTCGAAGTTGCCGTAGGACCCTTCGACATAGCCTTCGAGCATGTCCGTCGGCTTGTTGGGCACCAGCAGGACCGCGCCGCCGGTGGTGTTGCGGCCGAACAGCGTGCCCTGCGGCCCTTTGAGCACCTGCACGTTCTGCAGGTCGAACAGGCTGCCGACACCGGCGCCTTCGCCCGAGGTCGTCGCGCCGCCGCTGCGCGGGGCGACGGTATCCGCGAAATAAACGCCGACCGAAGGCACCGTGCCCAGATCCTGCACGAAGCCGCGGATCGAGAACGACGCCTTCTCCGGACCGAACTTGGAATTCACCGAAAGCGAGGGCGTATAAGTCGCAAGGTCCGCCGAATTGACGATGTTGCGCTTGGAAATATCGGCCTGGCTATAGACCGAGATCGAGATCGGAACGTCCTGCAGGCGTTCCTCCGTGCGGCGCGCGGTCACGATAATGGCGCCGCTGTCCAGGGCATCGCTGCCCGAATCCTGCGCCATGGCCGGCGTCGTCAGAACGGCGCCCATCGCCGTGGCCGCCAGAATCGCACTTCTGCTGCTAAGTCGTTTCACGCCAATTCCCTCCCGTTTTGGCGCAGAAGCCGGCACGCCGGCGCCTGCCAATCATCGCAATGCGTGGGGAGGTTGTCCGAACGGGCAAGGTTGCCCCGCCCTATGCCGGCCGGAAATCTTCGGCCAATCGCCATCCTCCCGCGGGTGCCTTGGCGACACCTCGAATGCAACGGAAAGAGAATTGCCTCTAAATCTGCACATGCGTCAAGAATATGCCCGGCAGAAGTGTTGGCATACGCGACATGCCCATCTGCCCGGACGCGGCCCGGAACTAAAAATTATCACATTTAAATTCAGTAAGTTACATATAATGCCGACGCATAATCGGCTCTTTTGTCGCATCGCGGAGCAAAGCCGCACTGGCGATCTCTTCCATAGACAAGCGTCTTGTCAGTGTGGAAAGGGTGCCGTCACCGGCGCCTGCCTTGTCATCCCCCGATGAATTCGAGAATCATCGGTGCCAGCTTCGGCCACGAACGGAACAGCGTGTGCCCCTCGCTGCCTTCCATCGTCTGGCCCGACCGGTAGTTCCACTCGTCGTCGTTCCACGGCGGATCGAGCATGACAGAGTGCGGCACCAGACGATGCACCCATTCCGACGTGGCGCGCGTATGCGACAGGTCGCTCTTGCCGCTGCGGAACACCAGCGTGGGCATCGTCAGCCGCGCAAAGTCGCGCGGAGCCATGCCCGGCACCGGCGTGATCGGCGACGGCACGTAGGCTGCCGCCCACTTCTGCATCACCGCGATGAACTTGTCGGGATCGTAGCCCCGGATGTATTCGCGCGCCTGTTCGCTCTTGCCGAAGTTCTCGGCCCAGCTCGTGGCCTTCATCACCGCTTCCATGCCGCCGACGCTGGCCAGCGTGCCCGCTTCGCCGCAATAGTAGGTGGCCAGCTGCATCAGGCCGATGGGATCGCCCGAGATCCACCAGATCGCCAGATGCGAGCAGATCTCCGGATCGCGCGCCGCCGCCAGCAGGGAAACGCGGCTGCCCCCCGAACCGCCGGCGATGACCGTGGGGCCGAGGTCCAGCTTGCGGATCAGCCCGGTCAGCGCCTCTGCCTGCATCTCGGATTCGCTATCGCCCAGCAGGCAGGCATCGGACAGCCCGCAATTGGGACGGTCGTAGATCAGCACGCGCTTGCCCGTCTTCACGAATGCCTCCGCCATTTCACGAAGGCCCGGCACGTCCATGGTGAACCGCCCGCCCGGCGTGAGCACGATCGGCGGATCGCCCTCCTTGCCCAGCAGTTCATAGGCGATCCCGATTTCGCCGCCGGTCACTGCGATGTCGATCTTTGGCATGTATCTCTCCCAGACAGTTTGACGGCATCGTCGACTGCCCTTGTCCCGCACGCAAGTCCCTAGATTGGAACCTGGGCAACCGGCCGTGCAGGACCGGCCGTCGGCGATTGTCGCGATGCTATGGGAACGCTAAGCTGGGCAGCGGCTTGCTCGGGGTGAGACCAGGCCTGCGCAGTCGGTGGAGGCAGGCATAGAGCAACTGTACACGCTCGCGGAGGCAATCGGCATTGCCCGCAGGTGGTGGGACGTCAACGGAACACACCAGACCGTCACCGACGCCTCTCTCGCGGCGATTGCAACCGCGCTGGGCTATCCGGCCGAAAGCGAGCGGGACATTGCGCGCAGCCTGGAGCGGCTGGAAGCGGAGAGCCGCCAGCCGCCGGCGATGATCGTCACCGAAGCAGGCCAGCCCACTCCCCTTCCCGCCAGCATCGCCCGCGCCGAGCTGACCGATGAACACGGGCTGAGCACGGCGCTGCCGGTCGAAAACTGGATGCTGCCCCCGGTCGACGAGCCGGGCTACTACCAGCTTTCGCTGGCAGGCCACGAATTGACCCTGGCCGTCGCCCCGAAAAGCTGCCCCACGGTCCACGATTTCGCGTCGGGCAAGCTCTGGGGCCCGGCCGTCCAGATCCCTGCCCTGCGCGGCGCCGCCAGCCATCCCTTCGGCAACTTCGGCGAACTCGACGAGGCGGTGCAGCTTTTCGCCGCGCGCGGGGCGGACGTGCTGGCGATCAACCCGGTTCACGCGCTGTTTCCCGGCAACGGACAGGGTTTCTCACCCTATTCGCCCTCCAGCCGCCTCTACCTCAACACCGCCATGGGCGCGCCGGAACTGCTGGGACTTCCTCCACTCCCCGAACGAACGGGCGGCCCCCTGATCGACTGGAAAGGCGCCCTGCCCCGGCGCCTGGCCGACCTGCGCAAGACATTCGCCGGCCTCGACGATGCCACGCGCGCACGGATCGTGCGGGACAACGCCCCGCACGGCGAAAGCCTGCAGCGACAGGCGCTGTTCGATGCGCTCGACGTCCATTTCCGGGCCCGGGGCGCGGACGGATGGCAGGACTGGCCCGCCGCCTATCACGATCCGGACGGCCCCGCCGTGGCAAAGTTCGCCGCCGAAAACCGCAACGAGACGGACTTTCACCTCTTCGCCCAATGGCTCGCCCGCGAAGGCATGACCAGGGTTCAGGCCGACGCGACCAGGGCAGGCATGGCCATCGGCCTTCTCGCCGATCTGGCCGTGGGCGTTCACACCGGCGGCGCCGATAGCTGGTCGATGCGCGATGCCATGCTGCAGGGCCTCACCATCGGCGCCCCGCCCGATCCGCTCGGCCCGCACGGGCAGAACTGGATGCTCACCGGCTTCTCCCCGCAGGGCCTCGGGCGCGCCGGGTATGCGCCTTGGATCGCCACCCTGCGTTCCGCGCTCGACCGTGCCGGCGGGCTGCGCATCGACCATGCCTTCGGCCTTGCCCGGCTATGGCTGGTTCCCGCGGGCGAGGACGCCAGCGCGGGTGCCTATCTGACCTATCCCTTCAAGGACATGATCCGCCTCGTCGCGCTGGAAGCGCATCGTGCCCACGCGCTGATCGTCGCCGAAGATCTCGGAACCATGCCGATGGGCTTCGCCGCCCCGGTCGCCGCCGCTAAGATGCTCGGCATGCGCGTGCTCTGGTTCGAACGCGCGGCGGACAAGGGCTTCATCGGCGGACAGGACTACGCGCCCGTCAGCGTCGCCATGACCGGCACCCACGATACGACGACCGTCGCCGGCTGGTGGACCGGACGCGATCTCGAATGGGCGGAAAAACTGGGCCGCTTCCCTGCCGGCACCACGCCCGAAGAGGAAGCCGGGCGCCGCGAGGAAGATCGCGGCCGCCTCTGGGCCACGCTTACCCACAACACCCGCCCGCGCCCGGCGCCCGACGATCCCGAGCCGGTGGTGGATGCCGCCCTTCGCCACATCGGCCGCTCCGCCTCGCAACTCGCCATCGCGCCGCTGGAAGATTTGCTTGCCGAGCGCGAACAGCCCAACCTTCCTGGCACGATCACCGAACACCCCAACTGGCGCCGCCGCCTCGACGCGCCTCTGGCGGAACTGCTGGACAAGCCGGACAACGCGACACGGATCGAGACGCTGGATCACGCGCGCAAGGAATAAGCGCGGGCCGGCGCCCGGCACGCCGTCACCCCGGCAAGCCGCCCGTCTGCCGCAAGGCCTCGCCAAGCGCGAGCGCCGCTGCCGTGGCCAGGTTCAACGAGCGCACTTCCGGGCGCAGCGGAATGCGGACCCCGGCATCGCAGACTTCGGCGACGGCAGCCGGAACCCCGGCGCTTTCCTTTCCGAACAGCAGCACATCGTCGGCCTCGAACGCGAAGTCGTACACCGATTGCGTGGCCTTGGTCGTGAACAGCACCAGCCTTCGCGCGCCGATGGTCGAGCGGAAAGCGTCAAAACCGGCATGGCGCGCGATCGTGACATGATCGATGTAGTCCATGGCCGCACGGCGGACGCGTTTGTCGTCCCAGGCAAAGCCCATCGGCTCGATGAGATCGACCGCCGTGCCCATGCAGGCACCCAGCCGCAGAATGCCGCCGACGTTTCCGGCGATTTCAGGTTCGAAAAGAGCAATGCGCATCGCGGCTGCTTGGCGGCGACGGCTGCACTGTGCAAGCCTGCATCGCCGGGCGCCTGCCTAATCCCGACGCGGATCGCCTCGTGCGTGAGGTGCGGCTTGCGCTTGATGAGGTGGATCACCCGGTACATCGAACTCTCCCGTCTCGTTTGCGCGGGAGGCCATGGGCGAAAGTCAGGTGCGGATAGTTCCCGGAAGGAGATAGCTGCGATCCAGTTCGTCGAGCCGCGTCACGCCGACCATGGCCATGGCGACGTCGATCTCGCCCGCAAGCAGGTCGATGGCGTGGCGCGCGCCGGCCTGGCCGCCGGCCGCGCAGCCATAGAGTGTGGCGCGGCCGATCAGCACCGCCTTCGCGCCCACGGCCAGTGCCTTCACCACATCCGCCCCGCGCCGTACGCCACTGTCGAACAGCACGGTGGCGCGGTCTGCCACCGCATCGACGACCGATGCCAGAACGTCGATCGCGGGCGGCGAGGAATCGAAGTTGCGCCCGCCGTGGTTGGACACGGCAATCCCGTCGACGCCATGGTCGAGCGCGATGCGCGCGTCTTCCGCACAGAGCACGCCCTTGATCACGAGCCTGCCCGACCAGCGCTTGCGCAGTTCGTCCACGTCCTTCCAGCAGACCGACGCCGAATTGGCGACACGGCTGACGGAGCCAGTGAGCTTGCCGCCCACCTCGGGCGGATAGTTGGCGAACTGCGGCAAGCCGCCCTGCAGGTAGTAGCGCGCGATCACCGAAGCGAACCACGAGGGGCGCTTGATGAAGTCCGACACCAGCGTGCGGTTTATCCGCACCGGGTTGCCCATCCCCGCGCGCTTGTTGAACTCGCGCAGCGGCCACATCGGCGTGTCGACCGTCAGCACCAGCACTTCTGCGCCGTTCTCCGCGGCATTCTCGACGACGCGCCAGGACAGGTCGCGGCGTTCCCACAGGTACATCTGCATCCAGTGCCCGGCCGTGGCACACCGGGCGATGTCGGCAAAGCTGGTGGTCGAACTGGTGGTCTGGGTAAAGGGTATGCCAGCAGAGGCCGCGGCTAAGGCAATCGCGCGCTCGCCGCGATGCCAGAGCAGGTCGGAGACCCCGGTCGGCGCGATGACCAGCGGGAGCGGCTGTCTGCGACCGAACAGCTCGATCCCGGCCGAGCGATCGGACACGTCTCGCAGGGTGCGCGGCAGGAGCTGCACCCTTTGCAGCGCCTCGACGTTGCGGTGTATCAGCAGGTCGTCCTCGGTGCCGCGCTCGATGAACTCCCAGATCGCGCGCGGCAACCGGCGGCGCGCCAGATCGCGCATCTCGGCAATGTTGTGCGCGCGCCGCGAAATGTCTCCCACGGTCAGGACAGTTCCAGGTTCTCGCGGAAGGTCCTGCCTTCATATTCGGTGCGGTAGATGCCGCGCTTCTGGAGGATCGGCACGACTTCGTCGACGAATTCCTCGATCGAGCTGGGCATGACGTTGGGCGTCATGTTGTAGCCGTGGCAGCCGGTTTCGCGCCAGATGTGCTCGAGCTGGTCCGCCACCTGCTCGGGCGTGCCGACAAGCTGCGGCATGCCGACCGAGAGGCCCCACTTGATCGCCACCTCACGCAAGGTGAAGGGCCGGTCGCCCAGTACCGAGGTAAAGGCCTTCATCAGCCCCTGCGAGGCATTGGTCTGCTGTTCCTGCATCGGCTTGTCGAGGTCGATGCCGCTGAAATCGACGCCCATCGTCCCCGACAGACGGGCGAGGCAGGCTTCGAGCGGCATGCGTTCTATCAGCTCATCGAGCCGCTTCTGCGCTTCTTCCTCGGTACCGCCCAGGATCGGCTGCACCCCGAAGACGACGCCGGGCTCGGGCTTGCCGATCTCGGCGGCGGCGGCCTGCAGCTGCCCCATGTAGCGCTTCATGCCGGGCAGGTTGGGCTGGATCGAGAACACGACATCGCCGTGCTCGATGCCGAACTTCAGCCCCCGGCCGGACGTGCCTGCCTGAAACAGCACCGGCCGCCCCTGCGCGCTCGGCAGCACCGGGCCGACCGTCTCGCAATCGAAGAACTCGCCGTGATAATTGACGAACTTCACCTTGGAGGGATCGGCATAGACGCCGCTCTCGCGGTCGGCGAGGATCGCGCCTTCCCCGATCGAATCCCACAACTGGTAGCAGACCTCCATGAATTCGTCGGCCGCGTCGTAGCGGCGGTCGTGCTCCATCACCTCGCGGTAGCCGATGGCGCGGTGTTCGCCCCGCAAGTGGCCGGTCACGATGTTCCAGCCCACGCGCCCGCCCGACAGGTAGTCCACGGTGGAAAGCTGGCGCACGATCGACCACGGCTTGTACGAGGTGGTCGACATCGTCGCCGCCAGCCCCAGATGCGTGGTCGAGGCGGCAAGCGCGGAAAGCAGCACGACCGGATCGTGGCTCGGCCAGCACACGCCGTACTTCACGGCATCCTCGTGGCTGTCGCGGTAGCGGTCGAACACGCCGGGAGTATCGGCGAAGAACAGCCCGTCGAACTTGCCGCGCTCCAGCGTGCGCGCGAGATCCTGCCACTTCTTCAGATCCGCCATGGCATCGAGCCGGTTGTCGCCGGGCGCGGCCCAGCTCAGCACCGTGTGATTGATCGGCGAATGAATCTCGAAGCTGATCAGGTGGATTTTCTTGCTCATGGTTCTTGGCCCGTTCCGCGCAGTTCCTCTCTCGGGCGCGTGATGGAACGGCAGGCGGCGCAGCGCAAGGACTATCTTGCCATACATGTATACAATGATTCCCTTAATTTCGCGAATACGGGCATTTTTACCCTGATATTGAAATAAATAATATCCAATATGTGGGCAGAGCAGGAGCAACCTCTGCGGGAGGAGAGGAAGGCACCCTATCTCGGCCGGCATGTCGACTTGACGCCGCCTGGCCAATATGGAACATAATGTTCCATATTGGAACTTTTCTATTCACTCTGCAGAACCCGGGAAACAAGCGCATGAATGCAGCCTCTCTCTCCCTTCTGGCACCCGTGCCGAACCACGTACCCGAGGCTGCCGTCTTCGATTTCGACATGTTCCACGACCCCGGCCTGCTGGAAGACCCCCACCAGCGCGTGCTGGAACTGGCCAGGCAGGCACCGCCGGTCTTCTGGACGCCGCGCAACGGCGGACACTGGATATTCCTGGGTCGGGACGCCGCCTTCGATGGCGCGCGCGACTCTTCCTCGTTTTCCAGCGAGATGATGCCGCACGATCAGATGATGGCGATGCTGGCGATGATGCCGAAGGGATCACCCCACGTTCCGATTCCCTATCCGATCCTGCTCGATCCGCCGCTCCACGAAAGATACCGCCAACCGCTCCAGACCGTCTTCTCTCCCCGGACCGTTTCCAGCCTGAAGGACAAGATCCGCGAACTGGCCGTCGACCTGATCGATCCGATCGTCGATCAGGGGCGCTGCGAGTTCATGTCCGCCGTGGCCGAACCGCTGCCGGTCCAGATCTTCCTGAAGATGCTGGGCCTCCCGCTGGACATGATGCCGCAGTACCGCGCGCTGGTTAAGGAGAATCTCGCCGCGCAGGGAGCGGACGCCGACGCCGGCGCCGCCGCGATGCAGCGCCTGATAAAAGTCGCCGCCATCATGCGCGACGAAATCCTCGATCGGCGCGACAACCCGCGCGACGACATCCTGAGCATGCTCTGGAAAGTCGAGATCGACGGCAAGCCGATAACGCTCGAGGACATGGAGAACTACGGCGTGCTGCTGTTCATCGCCGGACTCGACACGGTGATGAACGCGATGGGCTATGCCGTAAGGCACCTCGCGCAGGACCTCGAACTCCAGGACCGGCTGCGTGCGGACCCCGGCCTCATCCCAAAGGCCGCCGAGGAAATGCTGCGGCTCTACAGCTTCGTTGTCCCGGTTCGCCGGGTCGCGCGGGACCTGGAATTCGGGGGACTGCAAATGAAGGCCAACGAACGGGTGATGCTCTACCTGCCCGGCGCGAGCCTCGATCCTGCCGCCTACGCCGATCCGGGCATCTACGACCTCGAACGGGACAATAAGTCGCACATCGCCTTCAACGCCGGCCCGCACCGCTGCCTCGGCGCGCACCTGGCGCGGCTCGAACTGCAGACGCTCTACGAGGAACTGCTGGCCCGCATGCCAAGGTTCCGGCTCGATCCCGAACGGCCGGCCACGTTCCTGTGCAGCCACATCCTGGGCGTCGACACGCTCCACCTTGTCTGGGATAGCTGATCGCCATGAGTGGAAACATCAGGTCTAACGTATTCCTGGCGATGATCGACGAGATCCTGCGCCTGCAGAACTGCTTCGAGGATCTGTTCGGAGAACTGTCCGAAGCCTCCGGCATGTCGACATTGCAGAAGCTGGTGCTCTTCGCGGTGTTCGAGGCCCCGGTGCCACCGACGGTTCCCCAGATCGGGCGAGATCTGGGGCATCCACGCCAGGTGATCCAGCGCATCGTGAATGAACTGGTCGATGCCGACATTCTCGAAAAGATGCCGAACCCGCACCACAAGCGCGCCATGCTGCTGGTGCCGACCGACAAGGCGCAGGCCATGAAGCGCCAGGCGGAAGACCGCGCGCTCGAAACCGCGGAAGCCTTCCTCGGCGAATTCAGCGCGCCCCGCTGCGCCGGGCTCACCGGTGAACTCAAGGCCCTGAGGGAAGCCCTGGAGGCTTACGTGAAGCGCCGGGGGCTTCCCCTCCGATCGACAGGCGATGCCGGCCTGCCGGCCGGAAGCACGTTCGCCCTGCTCGAAAGGCTGGGCTAGACGCAGAGGCGCGCGGGCCTCAGGTAATCACGTCCGGCGCCGTCCGCCCGGTGTGCTGCACGATCCCCGCGATCGCCTCCGCCGCCGCGATCTGCGGGGCCAGCATGTCGCCGGTTTCGGCATCGAGATCACCGTCGGGGCCGGTGTAGTTTTCCAGATAGACGCGCAGCGTCGCCCCCTGCGTCCCGGTGCCCGAAAGGCGGAAGACCACGCGGCTGCCACCTTCGAACAAGACGCGGATGCCCTGGTTCGCGCTGACCGAGCCGTCCACCGGGTCGGTATACGAAAAGCTGTCCGCCACCGCGACGACGAGCGCGCCGAAAGCCTTGCCCGGCAGCGTGTCGAGCCGGGCCTTGAGGCCATCCATCAACGCGTCGGCGCCGGTCTTTTCGATGCCTTCATAGTCGTGCCGCGCGTAGTAGTTGCGACCAAAGCGCGCCCAGTGCTCGCGCGCCAGCGCATCGACGCTGATCTTGCGCACGGCGAGGATGTTGAGCCACAGCAGCACGGCCCACAGGCCATCCTTCTCGCGCACGTGGTCGGAGCCCGTTCCCGCGCTTTCCTCGCCGCAGATCGTGACCTTGCCGGCATCGAGCAGGTTGCCGAAGAACTTCCAGCCCGTAGGCGTCTCGAAGCACGGCACGCCCAGCGCTTCGGCCACGCGGTCGGCGGCGGCGCTGGTCGGCATCGAGCGGGCAATCCCGGTCAGGCGTCCCTTGTAGGCCGGCGCGCATTCGATGTTGGCGGCCAGCATGGCGAGCGAATCCGACGGGGTGATGAAGCGCCCGCGCCCGATGATGAGGTTGCGATCCCCGTCCCCGTCCGAGGCCGCACCAAGATCGGGGGCACCCTCGCCCATCATCAGGTCGTAGAGATCCTTGGCGTGGATCAGGTTGGGATCGGGATGATGACCGCCGAAATCCTCCAGCGGCGTACCATTGACCACGGTCCCTTTGGCAAAGCCCAGCCGGTTTTCGAGGATTTCGGTGGCATAGGGGCCGGTCACCGCGCTCATCGCATCGAAGCGCATGGTCAGGCCGCCCTGCACCGCCGCGCGGATCGCGTCGAAATCGAACAGCTCTTCCATCAGGTCGGCATAGTCGGCAACCGGATCGATCACCGAGACGGTCATCCCGCCGACGGTGACATCGCCGGGCGTGTCGAGGTCGATGTCGTCCGCCTCCACCGTCAGCCAGCGGTCGATTTCCTTCGTACGGTCCAGCACGGCGCCGGTCACGCCCTCGGGCGCGGGACCGCCGTTGGCGATGTTGTACTTGATGCCGAAGTCCTCGTCGGGCCCACCGGGATTATGGCTGGCCGACAGGATCAGCCCGCCGCTGGCCTTGTACTTGCGGATCACGTTGCTTGCCGCCGGGGTCGACAGGATACCGCCCTGCCCGACCAGCACCTTGCCGTAGCCATTGGCCGCCGCCATGCGGATCGCCTGCTGGATTACGGTGCGGTTGTGGAAGCGCCCGTCGCCGCCGATCACCAGCACCGCGCCCGGCTCGGGCGAAACCACATCGAAAACGGACTGGATAAAGTTCTCGGCATAGTTGGGCTGCTGAAAAACCTTCACCTTCTTGCGCAATCCGGAAGTACCGGGCGCCTGTCCTTCGAAGGGCTGGGTAGGAACCGTGACAATCTGGCTCAAGCGTCGATCTCCATTGCACCGCGACACGCGGCGTAGACTGCGCATCCGACAGTTTCGTGTCGGGCCGACTATGTCAAACATTCGATTGTGCAACTGCGGGGAAACCGGTGTACCCATCCGGTACAGGCCGCGCCCGGCCTTCAGATCAAGCCCATCGACCGCATGCTGGCGATGACATTGCCGGCAACGATGCAATGATCGTCGAGCCCGACTTCGAGCGCTTCCACCACCCGGCGCAACTGCGCCGTCGCGGCGATGTCCGCCTCGCTCGGCTCGGCCGAACCGGACGGATGATTGTGCGCAACCACGAGTCGCCGTGCATCGAGGTCGAGAGCGCGGCGGACGGTCTGGCGCAGGGGAATGGTCACTTCGGCGCGCTGGCCGCCGTCGTAGAAGTCCTCGGCAAGGAACAGCCCCTCCCCGGTGAAGAACAGGATCATCAGGCATTCTTCGCGGCGCATGCCCAGCCGCCGGACGAGGTAGTAACGGAATTCCGGGGCGCGGGTGTCTATCGGCTGCCCGATCAGCGCCTCGCGCGCGGCGGCCTCGGCAAGCTGGCGGGCCGCGACGATCAGCGCGCCGACCTCCGCCGGGCATTCCTCCGCCTGCGCCAGCGCCTCGTCGAGCGCCTCGATCGATGCGGACCAGATCGTGCGGATCGAGCCGAAGTGCCGGATCAGCCGCCGCGCAACGACTTCGGAACGGTCGCCGGCATAGGGGTATAGGAGTCGCGCCAGGACGGATAGCTGCCCAGCCTGTTCCGCCGCCACATGTGAAATGCCAGCCCTGCCGTCATCGCCGTAAGCTGGATGTACGACGGCATGACCGCCATCATGTCGTACGCCGTCCGGTCGATCTCCGTGAGAGAGAACCGGTAGACGTGCGCCATCAGCGCGATGATCTGGGCGCCTCCTATCCACAACGGGTAGACCCGGTTGGCACGTAGCGCGACCGGCAGCACGGTGGCGAAGACCACGCAGTCGATGACCATGTGACCGACATCGGCGTGGCGCCAGAGGATCGAGCCGCCAACCACGAAATGATAGAGCTGGTCGACCGCCAGCATCGCCCCGAGCACGAACGCCAGAATACGCTCGGGCGCGGCGCCCCATGACAGGGCGGCAAGAAGAAGAAGCGCGGCATAGCCGTATTGCAGGAAGGGCCGTGCCGCCCAGAGCCACTCAAGCATGGTTCGCACCATGCCATCGCGGCACCGGGCGGCAGCGGAACCGGCTCAGGCCTGCTGACGTGCCGGCTCCACCTCGACGAGCAGACCCACAGACTGGTCCGGGCAGTTCCCGGCATCGTCGCCAATCGCCTTCACCTCGCGCCCGGCATCGAGCAGGTCGCGGTGGACGCGGATCATGTCGTTCTGCGTCTCGATCAGCGAGCGCTGCGTCTTGGCCAGGCGCATCAGCGCGTTCTGCGCGGCATAGACCTGCACCCCCTCGGCCCCACGGGCGAGCAGCATCGATTCCATCAGGCGCGTCGAGGCCAGCAGCGCGGAATCGAGCGACAGCTCGGCTTCGGGAAGCTGGCGGGAAATTCTGGCCGCAGCGGCCGTGATCGTCATGGACATAAGGACCCTCCATCTGCCGCACCGGCCCGAGCGATGCGCCTGTCTCGTGCATGGCTGGAGGCACGTTCCGCCGCCGGTCAGAACAGCTTGCTCAGCGCATCAACGACGCCCAGACCGACCATCGCGACGAGGAGCATCCCCCCGGCGATGACGACCATGGCGGCGGTGCGGCTGAGACCGGCATGCGGGCCGTCGAGCACCTCCGGGCCGACCCGGCCGATGACCTCCCCCTGCCACGGCGGTGTCAGCGTGAAATGCACCGCGTCGGCAAGGGCAAGCTGCTCGGCCGGCCCGTCCTGAGGCTGAGGTTGTGCGATCGGCAGGCGGTCCGGAACCTGAGGAATCTTATCTGGTACCGGCTTACAGGCCTCTTCCAGGTCCTGCAGGTACTGCCGGTAAGCGCGTGCCAGCTCCGCGCGGGGCGGAGACCCGGTGCGGCCGCGCACTGCCTCGATCCGCTGGTTCACCGCGCTTTCGGAGATGCCCAGTTCCCAGGCGATCTCCTTGCTGGTGCGGTTTTCGGAGACGTAGCGCAGCACTTCGTGCTGCTTGGCCGTCAGCCGGGAGAAGGCCCGCAGCAGCCGTCCATACTGGTCGTCACCCCCGGCAGCCTCACCCGGCCGGGCGCGCAGAGCTTCATCGTCAGCAGACATGGTCCGCCCGCTCTGGCTGACGCCGTTTCATGATAGATGTCCACACCACCATCGCATCGATGCGGTAATAGCGCAGGTTAACTATGTGATGCACCCCCTTGATTACAAAAATGTCACTGCGGTTTGGTCCACAATCGAGCAATTTCCGTTAGTTGGTATGCTGACGCGGCAAATGCTCCACCCTGCAGAGCGCAAAACGCGCCCGGGGCGCACCACCTTGCCGCGATCACTGCCCGCGAATGCGCGCGACGATCAGCTCCAGCGAGGGCCGCGCCCGCTGGCGCTGCACGCTCGCGGGGGACAGCCCTTCGCCCGCGCGCCGCAATATCCACGACCGCACCGGCACCTCCAGCACATGGTACGAAAGCGCGGCCAGCACGAAGCTCACACCCGCCCAGACCATGCGGTCCGCCAGGGCCCCGAACACCCCCAGACGCGGCTGGAGAAGCGGGCCGAGCAGGTCCTGCACCATCAGGTGGTACATATAGATGCCGTAGGAAATCTGCCCGACGTAGATCAGCGGCAGGACGAGCGGCGAGGCCACGAGACGCTCGTTCCGCCCCAGCGACAGCGCCAGCACGACAAGGCAGCCGAACAGGAAGCTCATCGCCGTCGGCCATACATCGACGGGCCCCAGCACGAGCGAGAAAGGCACGAACCAGAACATCAGGCCGGTCGCCAGGAACACGCCGAAGATCACCCCGGTCCGCACGCCGGCCCGCATCGCGACCGCCAGCAGCCCGCCAACGCCCAGCGAATCCAGCACCGCCGGCGGCAGGACCCAGACCCCGAAGTCCGCCATCCCCGCCGCCAGCCAGATCAACCGGAACGCCGGCGCGGCAAGGATCACGGCCACCAACAAGGCCGGCAGGAACCGCCGCGGCACGGCAAGGATCACGGCCGGCCATACCAGGTAGAACTGCTGCTCCACCGCCAGCGACCACAGATGGCTGTACATCCCGTCCCAGTTGCCCTGCAGCACGAACAGGACATTGCTCAGGTAGGCGGCATGCCAGAAGAAATGGCCGTGGTCCCGCCCCGGCGTCGCCGCAAGCGCCACGAGGAGAAAGGCCAGCAGGCACGGATAAAGCCGCGCGAAGCGCCGCAGCAGGAACCGGCCATAGCGGAACTCCTGCCTGTCGTGCTCGCCCAGGATGATCCGCGTGATGAGAAAGCCGCTCAGCACGAAGAAGCACTGAACCCCCAGCCCGCCCCAGTGCACGCCCAGCAGCCAGTACCGCTCCGCGAAATAGTGCGTGTAGAGCACGCTCGCCACCGCCACCGCGCGCAGCACGTCGAGCCCGGCGAAATAGAGCGAGGGGCGTGGCTGCGAAGCACTCTGGCCCGAGGCACTGTCCCGAGCCGAAGCGGCACCGGCCGCCGCGACGTCAGCAGTCATCCCGTGCGGGTCCTCGTCGATGCTGCGTCATGTCGGCCGTCCACCCCGCTACCGGATACGGCCATGATAGCTCATGTTAACCATTTGCGGCACCCCCGATTACAACAATGTCATCGCGACCGGCCCGCAAAGGCGCTGTCCTACAACCGGCCGGATCGGTCACAATCGTGCCCCCCTGCCGCAGACCGGAGTCGCCCGATGATCGACAGAACACCCCGCCCCGATCATCCTCGCACCAAAAGCCTGCCCCGCTTCACCCCCGTCCCGCGCAAATGCGAACGCCACGACGGCTGGACGCCCGAACGCCAGCGCGGCTTCATAGAGGCGCTGGCCGACACCGGCTCCGTGCGCGCCGCCGCCCATGCCGTAAACATGACACCCGAAGGCGCCTACCTCCTGCGCCGCCACCCCAAGGGTCAAAGCTTCCGCAAGGCCTGGGAGGCCGCGCTCGCGCTCGGCGTCCAGCGGCTGGAGGACGTCGCCATGGAACGCGCGCTCTACGGGATAGAGGTGCCGGTCTACTCCTACGGCAAACGCGTCGGCACCCGCCGCGTGTTCAACGATGCCCTGCTGATGTTCCTCCTGCGCAACCGGGCACCCCACCGCTTCGCCGCCGACAGCCTCCACAACCTCGACGCCGCCACCCAGTCCAGCCTCCAGCGGCTCAAGAAGGAATGGCGCAAGCAATGGGAAGAGGAACAACAGGCCGAGCGCAACCAGAGCTCGGAGGAAATCCTCGCCAGCATCGACGCCCAGATCGACAAGATGCGCCAGCGCCACCAGGCCACGATGAGCGAGAGAACCCGCCGCCTCTGGGAAGCCTACCAGAAAAGCAACGAAGCCGACCAACACCGCCCCCGCGCCCTCCCCGCCCCGGACGACGATGAGGAAGAGGACAACTACAGAGAGGATTGAACCAGATCCTCCCCGCCCCGGGGAGGGGGACCATCTCCGCTCATCCTGAGCTTGTCGAAGGAAGGATGGTGGAGGGGCACAGGCCCCACAGCATGACGTTTCAGGAAGGGAGGAAGGAAAGGTGCGAGGGCCATCGCCCTCGCGCTCCCCTTACTGTCCGCGTAGTGGCTTGCAGCACCGGCTGCCTGACAACCTAAAACAGCGCCCCGCCACCTTGAATATTATACGGCAATGCCGTACAAACCCCAACATGCAGACCGTCATCGAGACCGAAAGCTATCTGCGCGCCGTCAAGGACGCCGGAATGGCCGAGGAGGAAAGGCAGGCTGCAGTTGATCTGGTGGCATCCGATCCCGAAGGCGGAGACGTGATGCAAGGCACCGGCGGCGTCCGCAAGGCACGCCTTGCCGGTCGCGGCAAGGGCAAGTCGGGCGGCTACCGGATCGTGTGGTATTTCGGCGGCGGAGACATTCCCGTATTTCTGCTGACGGTGTTCGGCAAAGGCGAAAAAGCCAACCTCACGCAAGGCGAGCGCAACGCGCTCCGCTCGCTAACTGCGAAACTAAGGGAAAGTCTGGGCGCAGATTGAATACGGCGCTGGCAGCAGGCCGGCCCGATGGTCAAAGGACCGAGGATTATGAGCAACGCATTCGAAAAAATCGCAGGCGGCCTGACGGACGCCATCGCCTATGCCGAAGGCGACAAGAGCAAAGGCCGTGTCGCCGCTGGCCCGGACGTAAAGGCCATCCGTGCCAAGACGAAGCTTAGCCAGATCAACTTTGCGGCCAAGCTGCGCGTGCCCGTCGCGACTATTCGTGACTGGGAGCAGCACCGCCGAGTCCCCGATGCTCCTGCGCGCACCCTGCTGAGCATGGTGGATGCAGACCCTGAAGCCGCGTTGGCATTGATTGAGCGGATGGGGTGAATTTGGGAGTTAAGTAAACTGTCACCGTAATCCTGTCGGCGTGGCGCCTTGTGGCACCGTAAAGCGACCTCCCTTAACCGCGATACTAATGCCTGTTTCGAGTCATCTTTTGACTCCCTCAAAATCCGCCGCACAGCCTCCGATTGCAAACTTTTAAAGTAAGTACTTTCGAGCGCACATTGCGCCTAGATCTGACGCAGGCTATCTCGTCAAAATGAAAGAGTTCTGGAAGATATTCAACCGCACGCTGGCTGTCATCGCCACTCTTTCTCTCGCTATAATTGCGTTCAAAGCAATTCATGGCCTCATACACTCAGCACCGCCGGGGCAGCCTCCCAGAGTCGATTATAACACTATTGTAATAGTACTACTGACTACGGTTACAGTAATATTTTCAGTTTGTGCCATTGCCCTAGGGATATTGGGGGCGATCGGATTTCGAAATCTTAAAAAAGATGCTGGTAAATTTGCCGAAGTCCAAGCTATAAATGAGATAAAATCAGCATTTGAGAAAAACGGAACCGCCCTCAACCATATAGATAGTGAATTTCAGCGAGAAGATGGCCATTTTAGACCTTGGATGAAAGAACGTATACGCAAAGAAATCGTTCTTCTATTGCCGCTAATAATGACATCAAAGCCCCCATCTACCCTCGACGAAAACTTGGCCGAGGGTGAGCCCACAGACGAAGGTGAAACGGACTGATGCCTGTGGACATTCCTGAAGCCGACCCAGCTTTGAGTCTATGGCAACAATGCAACCCTGCAGACCTTGAAAAGTTTTGGCATCTGCTTGGCCAATTTCCCGTCAAAGTCGGAGAAATTGCAAGGGCCCTTGGGATATCTGTTATCAGCAAAACCCTACAATCCGAGATTTCTGGCCTAATAAAGTTATCAGGTGGGCAATTCCAAATCGAAGTGAACAATACGGACTTGCCTGTAAGGCAACGTTTTACCGTATGTCACGAGATCTCTCATTATCTACTGCATAGAGATCAGATTGATGCTGATGGAATAACTGACAACATTCTATATCGTTCACGGCTATCCAACCGCCAAGAAGCTCAGGCAAATAAACTAGCCGCAGCCATATTACTGCCATGGAATTTAGTTTTGGAATGGCATAACTCGACATTTGACACCCCCCCCCGACAAGACACCGTTGAAGAGATTGCCAAAGCGTTCAAAGCCTCACGCTTAGCAGTCGGCTTTCGATTTGGTTTTTGAGAATGTCCGAATTTACCAACCGATATTACCCTACTCTCTGCATCCGTCGTGCAGAGATGAAGGCAATGGAAATGCTGCCTCTGTTGGAAAAACAGAGCATGCTTCCTGTCGTTCTATTAGCCCCATGGCTGAACTCAATAGAGTTTAACAATACACATAAAATCGTAGAAAAGAGCCTGCAAGGAATCCCATTAATTGCCGACATTGATCGGCACTTCCAAAGCAAGTCCGACTTACCCTCAAGAGAGTATTTTTGGTCACTTCTGGATGGAGATCACGGCGCAGAAAAGTGGATGGACCTGATTGCAGGACACTCAAACTACATTCCTACAATCCAGCTTCAAGGCGTTTCCAGTACCGGCATTGCCCATCAGATCGCACGCGCGAAGGCGCTGGGCCGTGGCTATGTGTTCCGCCTAGAGCCAGCACAACTCTTTCTGTTTGATAGCGTTCTGCATTATATAACTGAAAATCCTCAAGACGATATTCTTACCATTTTCGACTACGGATACGCAGACAACAGCATAGAACTTATTGAAGATATTTCCTCATACATTCGACGCCTAGTTGATACCAATGAATTGGCGAAATTCGTTGTGTCTGGATCGAATTTTCCAAACGTATTCTCTGATTTTGATGACTTTTCATCCAGTAAGAATATCGCCGCACGAGGTGTCTTTAATGAATTAGCCAAGATATTCGGCAACTACCAAATATTCTACGGCGACTGGGCGAGCACCAAACCCCGGCGTTATGATGGAGGCGGCAGCAAACCACTGCCACGAATAGATTTTCCAACTAAATCAAACTGGATTATCGCCCGATCAAAAGAAGAAGGCTGGTCATTTAAAGACGCAGCAACTCGAGTTACTCGACTTTTAGAATGGGAATCTCGTCCCATGGTGTGGGGTACAGGTCTTATTGAGAAGACCGCTCAAGGCTTACCAGGCGGGATTTCAACTGGGCCTCAAGCAATTGCAGCCCGAGTCAATATCCACCTCTACCTGCAGAACCACTATCGCGATGAAGGTGATGTGCCGCCACCTCAGGGCGAGTGGATCGACCCAATTTAGACTCTGATGACATTACGTTGATGCATATCCTGAGTTTCTGAGGTAGTTTGCGCATTCATTGGGCGGGAAGTCATCGAGCAGGGAGCCGATACGTCGCCATGTTGCTTCGACGGATCGTTCTGCGGCCTTTCGCAGGAGATGCTTGAGCTTGGCAAAGACCTGCTCGATCGGATTGAGATCGGGGCTGTAGGGCGGCAGGAACAGGAGCCGTGCTCCTCTGGCCCGGACAGCGGGCTTCTTGTGACTGGAGAGGTTGTCGAGGATGACGATGTCTCC
>NZ_JANZXA010000048.1 GCF_025153475.1 Novosphingobium mangrovisedimenti | reverse complement strand
TGAAGAGGTCACACGCCGCCAGCAGGGCGCTTCCCGTCCCCGCCGCGCCTTCGAGCGCGTCAGCACCGCCGCAACCGTCTACTTCGTCATGAAGAGCATGATTCACCCCGACGTGTACGTGAACGCCGGTCTCGACAAGGAGCGCGCACTCGAGGTCGCGCGCACCAACAAGCACCACCACGACAAGATCCGCACGTCGGGTTCGAAGCTCATGAGTTTCCTCGACAGCGTCGGCCTGGTCGGCGGGCCGTCCAAGGTGCTGTACAAGAAGGTCCACCTGCTCTGAAAGCTTGGGAATCTCTAGAGGATCCCCGGGTACCGAGCTCGAATTCACTGGCCGTCGTTTTACAACGTCGTGACTGGGAAAACCCTGGCGTTACCCAACTTAATCGCCTTGCAGCACATCCCCCTTTCGCCAGCTGGCGTAATAGCGAAGAGGCCCGCACCGATCGCCCTTCCCAACAGTTGCGCAGCCTGAATGGCGAATGGCGCCTGATGCGGTATTTTCTCCTTACGCATCTGTGCGGTATTTCACACCGCATATGGTGCACTCTCAGTACAATCTGCTCTGATGCCGCATAGTTAAGCCAGCCCCGACACCCGCCAACACCCGCTGACGCGCCCTGACGGGCTTGTCTGCTCCCGGCATCCGCTTACAGACAAGCTGTGACCGTCTCCGGGAGCTGCATGTGTCAGAGGTTTTCACCGTCATCACCGAAACGCGCGAGACGAAAGGGCCTCGTGATACGCCTATTTTTATAGGTTAATGTCATGATAATAATGGTTTCTTAGACGTCAGGTGGCACTTTTCGGGGAAATGTGCGCGGAACCCCTATTTGTTTATTTTTCTAAATACATTCAAATATGTATCCGCTCATGAGACAATAACCCTGATAAATGCTTCAATAATATTGAAAAAGGAAGAGTATGAGTATTCAACATTTCCGTGTCGCCCTTATTCCCTTTTTTGCGGCATTTTGCCTTCCTGTTTTTGCTCACCCAGAAACGCTGGTGAAAGTAAAAGATGCTGAAGATCAGTTGGGTGCACGAGTGGGTTACATCGAACTGGATCTCAACAGCGGTAAGATCCTTGAGAGTTTTCGCCCCGAAGAACGTTTTCCAATGATGAGCACTTTTAAAGTTCTGCTATGTGGCGCGGTATTATCCCGTATTGACGCCGGGCAAGAGCAACTCGGTCGCCGCATACACTATTCTCAGAATGACTTGGTTGAGTACTCACCAGTCACAGAAAAGCATCTTACGGATGGCATGACAGTAAGAGAATTATGCAGTGCTGCCATAACCATGAGTGATAACACTGCGGCCAACTTACTTCTGACAACGATCGGAGGACCGAAGGAGCTAACCGCTTTTTTGCACAACATGGGGGATCATGTAACTCGCCTTGATCGTTGGGAACCGGAGCTGAATGAAGCCATACCAAACGACGAGCGTGACACCACGATGCCTGTAGCAATGGCAACAACGTTGCGCAAACTATTAACTGGCGAA
>NZ_JANZXA010000047.1 GCF_025153475.1 Novosphingobium mangrovisedimenti | reverse complement strand
GACGGCATCGGCGGCACCATCGCGATCTCCGCCGCGCAAGGCAGCATCACTTCCAACGGCCTCAACCTCTACGCCGGCGGATACGGCGGCAGCGGCGACACGCTGGGCGGTGCCGGCCTGGGTGGCTCGATTTCGCTCGACGCCAGCCAGGGCGCGACGATCGACGTCCAGTCCACCATCGCGGACACGACCGGCTATGGCGGCTATGGCGGCCTGGCCGGCATCGGCGGCGATGGCACGGGCGGCGCGATTGATCTCGCCGTCAGCGGCGGCGCGACCTACGCTTCCACCGGCTTCACCAGTTTCTATGCGGACGGTTACGGCTATGACGGATTTCTTGCCGGCGGCACGGGAACCGGCGGTGTAATTTCGCTCACCGACACCGGCGGCACCTTCGATTTCAGCTCGCTGTTCCTCTCTGCCGATGGCACTGGCGCCTACAGCGATACGCTGTTCGGCGACGGCATCGGCGGCTCCGTGCTTATCTCGTTGCGCGGTGCCGATCAGAACTGGGATTATCTCTACGCCTCGGCTATCGCGACGGCGGGCGACAGTTACGGTTCACCCAGCGCGGCGGTCGGCGGCATAGCCACCGGCGACAGCGTGAACGGCGTCAGCCTCGACATCAACGGCGTCGCGCTCAACCTGACCGGCGGCCTCGAACTCAATGCCGATGCCTATGGCAACCTCAATGGCGATGCCACCAGTCTCGCCACGGCAGGCCGTGCCAACCTGTCGATTTCAGGCGGCGGCGCCCTGGTGACCGACGCCAGCGTCAAGGTTACCGCCAGCGCACATGTTTCACTCGGCGACGTAACCGGCGATCCCGATGTCACGTCCAGCCTGCAGGGCGGGACCACCAGCCTCGATATCTCGGGCGGCAGCCTGACGGCCGGACAGCTCGACGTGCTGGCCGAGGCGGAAGGCTTCGGCGCCCTCGTCCTCGCCGGGCAGGCCCGGGGCGGTACGGCCTCCGCGACCGTCTCGAACGGCGGCATCCTCAATGTCGGCTCGCCCACCGGTACGGGCACGCTGACCGTCAGTGCCGCAGCCATCGGCAACTTCGAGACCTTCTTCACACCCACCTCCCCCACCGTCGACACCGGCTTCGCCGCCGACGCACAGGGCGGTACGGCGACCTTGCAGCTCGTCAGCGGCCAGGTCTCCACTGCCGGCGCCACGCTCGTCACGGCCTCGGGCACGGGCGGCCCCAGCGGCAACGGTTCGGACGGCGGCAACGGCACGGGCGGCACCGCCACCCTCGCCATGAGCGGCGGGACCTTCACGTTCGGCAGCGATCTCGATGTGCTGGCCACCGGCATCGGCGGCACGGCCATACTCGGCGGCACGAGTGGTGCGGGAACCGGCGGCCTCGCGGCATTCGACGCCACGGGCGGCACAGCCACGATCGCCAGCGGCAACCTGACCATCTCGGCCGGCGCCCTGGCGCAGGACATCGACATCACGCAGACCGGCAGCGGCGGCGATGCCCGGGGCGGCACGGCCCGCCTCGGCACCGCGGGCAC
>NZ_JANZXA010000046.1 GCF_025153475.1 Novosphingobium mangrovisedimenti | reverse complement strand
TATGAAGGCACGACCCAGATCCTGCAACTCCAGATCGCTAAGCACATGCTGCGCGAATTTGCGGCGGCGAATTGACCTTCGTGGGTTGCACTTCATCCGCAGGCTGCACCATGGGCGGCCAGGGGTTTCATTCCGCCCCGCCCTGGCGCGTGGCCAATTCGCCTGCGGGCCGGATCAAACGCCATGTATAGTTTTCTCGATGGCCTATCGATCATTGAGGCATCGTCATTCGTCGCCTCTCCCACGGCGGGCCTTTATTGCGCGCAATTTGGCGCACAGGTGATACGTGTCGACCAGACTGGCGGCGGCCCCGATTACCGGCGCTGGCCTGTGACGGAGGCGAACGACTCGCTCTATTGGGAGAATCTCAATCGTGCAAAAAAGTCAGTCGCGGTTGATCTTCGCAGGCCTGAGGGGCGTGAAATAGTGCAGGAACTGGTGAGGGCAACCGGCCAGCTCATCACCAATTTTCCGGCGGATGGTTTCCTGTCCCATGCCCTCCTCGCGCAGGGGTGTCCGGATCTTGTCACCTTGCGGATAATGGGGTGGGCCGATGGCTCGCCCGCGCTCGATTACACCATAAACAATGCCGTGGGATACCCTATGCTGACTGGAACCGGCCCCGATCCGGTCAATCATGTCCTGCCCGCGTGGGATCTCATTTCCGGCGCATACGGAGCATTCGCCATGCTTGCCGCGATGCAGTGGCGAAGCACAAGTGGCGAAGGATGCGAGATCCGGCTGCCGTTGTCAGACGTGGCGATCGGCACGGTCGCCAACCTCGGTGGACTTGCAGAAATGCTCTATACGGGCCGGGATCGTCCGCGCCTTGGCAATGCAGTTTATGGCTTGTTCGGTCGCGACTTCACCACGCGCGACGGGGTGCGGACAATGATTGTCGTTGCCACGCATCGCCAGTGGGCCAATTTGCTGGTAGCGCTGGGCCTTTCCGAAGATGTTGCGGCCATCGAACAAGAGCGCGGTGTTTCTTTCGAACAGGATGACGGCCTCCGATATACCTTGCGTGACATGCTCTATCCCTTGTTTGAACGGGCAATCCGTTCGCGTGATTACGCCGATCTGTCCACTGCCTTCGATGCGGGGGGAATCGTCTTTTCGCCCTATCGCAGGATGCTTGATGCGGTTCACGATCCAGCGCTGGTAGCGAACAATCCGATTTTCGGGACGGTGCCAAATCCCAGCGGCTTCGACTATCCCGCCGCGGGCACATTCGCCACCGTTCCTCAAATGCACCGTCGGGAGCCTTGTCCCGCGCCGTACAATGGCCAGCATACCGAAGAAGTCCTGGCGGATCTGCTCTCGCTGCCTGCCGCCGAAATCGCCCGCCTGATCGACGCAGGTATTGTGGGCAACATAGCGAGTGGAGACCCGAAATGACCCTTCGTCGCGCAGCCATTGTCATGCCGATCCGCACTGCGGTGGGCAAGTTTGGCGGCTCTCTTTCGCCGATGACTGCAGGCGAGCTTGGCGCAGTCATCCTCAAGGCCCTGATCGAGCGCACGAAGATCGATCCCGCCCGGGTTGACGATGTCGTGTTCAGTCAGGGATATGGCAACGGCGAGGCGCCGGCCATCGGCCACTGGTCATGGCTGGCTGCCGACCTGCCGCTTGAAGTCCCCGGCTATCAGCTCGACCGGCGCTGCGGTTCGGGGCTGCAGGCGATCGTCAACGCCGCGATGATGGTGCAGACGGGGATGTCCGACGTTGTTGTCGCCGGCGGGGTCGAATCAATGTCCAACGTCGAACATTATTCAACCGACCTTCGCGGGGGCAAGCGTTCCGGCAATATCACCCTTCACGACAGGTTGACGCGCGGACGCCTTATGTCTCAGCCGACGGAGCGTTTTGGTGTTATTTCCGGCATGATCGAAACGGCCGAAAATCTTGCCAGGGATTATGACATCAGCCGGGAACAGGCAGATGCCTATGCCGTGCGCAGCCACCAGCGGGCCGCGGCCGCCTGGGCGAATGGAATGTTCGACGACGAAATCGTGCCGGTTGTGGTGCCGCAAAGAAAGGGCGCGCCTGCCATCTTCGCACACGATGAAGGTTATCG
>NZ_JANZXA010000045.1 GCF_025153475.1 Novosphingobium mangrovisedimenti | reverse complement strand
ATAACGCCATGTCGATCACTCCAATGTCCCCCGACGCAACAGCCAGGGGAAAGGTCAGAACATGGGTCACTTCTCAGCGGAAATTTATGCCTCTCCCGGGTCAACTCTCAGCGGAAATCAACAGCAAGTTTCCTGTTGGCCAGCGCATACTTGCGACATCGTCTTGCCACTGGGCGTCGAGTGGCAGCAAACGCTGACCAACCGGTTCGAATAGGGCTCCGGCCATGGGCCGGTTATGGAACACCCAAAGGCTGGTTTGCGCAGAGTCAGCCTGAAGCCCTTCGCTTTCAAACAGAAGCTGTGCGACAAAGGCAGTGATACCCTGGACAGAATTGGGAACAGCAAGAAGGCCAACCGGCGGTAGGCCCGCATCCGCGAGACGAGCATGAACACGCTCGCCTATAGCCCAGACCTGAGCTTTGCCAGTCAGAGCATCAAGTGTCTTGATCGCATGATCGGCGACAATATCGTTAAACCTCCCGACCAGTCCTTGGTCAGATCCGAATACGACAGCGCCAACCGCATCGGCCTGATCGGTTTCATTTCTCTCCGCTATCGGGGACGCTACCCGGTTTTCCCGAAACCAGGCGCCCAATCCCAATTCCACGGTTCGATTATAGTCGGCCAGCGCATGGACCGATCTTTCATATTGGCCAATGTTCGACGCGGCCAAGGCTTTCATTGTCCGGACGACGGATTGGAGATCGCTGGCATTGTTGATTTTTCGCCGCAGGCTCTCGATGGTATCGCTCATGATCGTTCTCGTCCGCCTGCCACAGGCCGCGATGAAGTGTTCTGCAGTTCTAGGGTGCCGGGCGATCCTGCGGTAATCTGGGCCTTCGGCGCGGCTTGGAAAGGCGCGACGGCCGCTCTGGCAATTTCAACGATAGTCGAGCGATCCTCGTCGCTGAGCTTGCCGGCGCTTTCAAATCGTTCGCGCACTTGAGCGGGTATGTGCACGGCCGCCTTCTGGACGGCGAGCTCGGCATCGGGCATCTGCTCGAGCGCGACGGTATCGAAGAGCTTGGCGGTTGCCGCAAGCAAGACAGCGATTTGCGCCGGCACCGGCACTGGCGCGCCTTCCCCCTGCTGCAGGCACGCGCGGATACGCTGTCCATGTTCGATCGTCTTGCGGGTGGCTTCATCCAATCGGGCACCAAAGCGGGCAAAGGTCTCGAGTTCCTCGAACTGCGCATAGGCAAGCTTGAGATCGCCTGCGACGGCGCGGTAGGCGGAACGCTGTGCCTTGCCGCCGACGCGCGAAACCGATTTGCCGACGTCGACAGCGGGCAGGATGCCCAATTCGAACAGCGACGGCGAGAGATATATCTGCCCATCGGTGATCGAAATGAGATTGGTCGGAATGTAGGCGGAGATGTTCTGTGCTTCGGTTTCAATGATGGGCAGGGCGGTGATCGACCCGCCTCCGAGTTCTTCGCGCAAATGGGTTGCTCGTTCGAGCAATCGTGCGTGAATGTAGAAGATGTCGCCGGGAAAGGCCTCGCGGCCGGGCGGGCGCCGCAACAGAAGGGACAATTCGCGATAGGCGCGCGCATGTTGCGTGAGATCGTCATAAACGATGAGAACATCGCGGCCCTGCTCCATGAAATGCTCTGCGATACTGGTCGCGGCATATGGGGCGATAAAGGCGAGACCGGGCGGGTCATTGCCTTCGGTGACGACAACGACAGTGTAGTCGAGCGCGCCCGCTTCACGCAGGGTCGCTACCGCTTTGGCGACGGCGGACGCGCGCTGGCCAATCGCACAATAGACGCACAGCACGTTCTGGTCGCGCTGGTTGAGGATAGTGTCGATAGCGATGGCGGTCTTGCCGGTCTGGCGGTCGCCGAGAATCAACTCGCGCTGGCCGCGCCCTATCGGAATGAGCGCATCGATGACCTTGATCCCGGTTTGCAGAGGGATCGTCACAGCTGCGCGATCCATGATGTGCGGTGCCGTGCGCTCAATAGGCAAACGGTCGCTGGCGACGACCGGTCCGTTGCTGTTGATTTCCGCTGAGAGTTGACCCGGGATTTTCATCGAGAAGTGACCCGGGTGGATGTGTGTTTCCCGCGATGCGGGGGTTGGGTCAAGCGGGTGATTTTTCCTTTTTGGTTTTGGGTGCGG
>NZ_JANZXA010000044.1 GCF_025153475.1 Novosphingobium mangrovisedimenti | reverse complement strand
CGGCAAACTCAAGGACTGGCGCCGCATCCACACCCGCTATGACCGCTGCGCCCACACCTTCTTCTCAGCCATCTGCATCGCCGCCACCGTCATCTTCTGGCTGCCGCAATGAGTCCTGAGCCTAGGGCGCTATGTCGCCGGGCATGGCAACGACCCTGATCGACGCCGCAAGGCGATGACCGCACTCACCGCCAAGATGGCGCGTGTCGCGCACGCCGTCATCAAGACGGGAACCGAGTACCGTCCGTTCGTCGAACGGGCGGACACCAGATGGAAGGACCCCTCTCTGTGCAGCCGTGAGGGCGCTTCGGCGACCCTGTAGATAATGTTCGGGCCTTCCATCCGGCACGCGCATCTCATTTTAAGGACGGTGAGGACCACGACCAACGCGGCCGCTGGATCCTGTGTTTGCTATGGCCGAGAGCGCTTTCCTTGACGATGGAAGCCATCTGGATCAGAACCACATCAGCGCTGATCGTGATCGGCGCAACGAGACCTTCTGGCTGTTTTCCGCCGCTGCTTCCCGACCTAGGACGTTGTCCGAGCGGATGTGATCGGGCGGACCGTGCCGCTGGAACAGCTCAGTGAGCACCGCCAGCACGTCATCGCTCTTCAACTTGCGTTGGACATGGATCGCCAGGCACTCGCGCGTGTAGTCGTCGACCACGCACAGGATGCGGAAGCGCCGGCTGCAGGCGAAGGTGTCCGAGACGAAGTCCAGGCTCCATCGCTGGTTCGGCCCATCCGGCAGCACCATCGGTGCCCTGGTGCCCAGGGCACGCTTGCGACCGTTGCGGCGGCGGACCCGCAGGTTCTCCTCACGATGTCAGTGGGCGTGTAATTCTCCGCAAAAGTGGGCTTTGAAAATTCCCTGATTGTTGGACCTGATTGCCAATGAGCCGGGGTTAACCCCGGCTCATTGGCAACGCCAAAATCGGCGCGAGAAAGTCTCCTCGTGGGAGGCGGCGCTGATGATCCGACTTGGAGAAGCCATGATGATACTGGAGTTGCACCGGCAGGGACTGTCGGTGACCGCGATCGCGCGCCGAACGGGGCGCGATCCCAAGACCGTGCGCAAATACATCGAGCGGGGCGTCGAGGTTCCGGTCTACGGTCCGCGCACGACGGGCCGGCCGAGCAAGATCGCTCCTTACATGGAGTTCCTGCGCGAGCGGGTGTCGGCATTTCCGGCTATTCGGATTTCGGTGTAGAATGACCTTCTGCACCGAACCACTCTTCCGTGTTGAAACGGGCACAGTCGGCACAGAGCGCAGCGACTTCGAAGACGTGCCCATCGACGTAGTATTCGTCGTACTTCCAGTGGTCGCCACGGGGAACGAGGGCCTTGCAGGAGACGCATTCAAGGTAGCGAGGGGAAGCAGGTGCAGGCTCCGCCTGCGCGTCCTTCTTCTCTTTGGCGACCCTACCGGGCCGCTTTCCGAACAGAGCGCGAGCGCGAATTGCGTTGAAACTGTATCCGGCGCCGATGCGGTTGGTCATCTTAACCACGCGGTTGCGCGCTTCCGTGGCCGCATTGGTCCACTGGCGGCCAGTAGTGAAGTAGGCCATGATTTCCGCTTCCCAGTTCGTGGTAGCTGTGACGACAGGCTTGAACAGGCGGTACAGGTGGGGCGGGATGTTGTCGCGCCAGTGGTTGAGCCGGGCCAGCGCGTTGGTGGCTGTTCGGGCTTTCCAGATGTCCATGAACTGCTCTTTGCACTCGTATGCTCCAGCCAGTTCAGGCGTGTTCTTGAGCCATCCGTCGAGGTCGAGCAGCTGCTTCGGGCTGAGTTGGTACGGGCGTTTGAGGAAGATCGACCAGCCCTTCTTCAACTGTTTGCGGGTTTCCTTCGAGATGCCTTGCCCGCCCTGGTAGACCCGGCGCGCGGTCTCCATGGCGTCGTTCGCCATCCGCATGACGTGCCACTTATCGACCACGAGGACGGCCTGCGGCATCGCGATCTTCACCGCCTTGCGGTAGGGCTTCCACATGTCGGTGGTCACGACCTCGACCTTCTCCCGGCCGCGCAGGTTCAGCAGGAAGTTGGTGACCGGCTTCTCCCAGCGGGTGGGCAGAAGCTCGAACGGCGGGTCAGCCACGACGGGCTCGTGGCGGTCGGTGGCAACTACTACAGCGTGCCCGACCGGACGCGGCGGATCGTCGAAGTCGAGCAACTGCCGGACCTGATCCGCGTGA
>NZ_JANZXA010000043.1 GCF_025153475.1 Novosphingobium mangrovisedimenti | reverse complement strand
AGTGGAGTAGGAAGCGCATGAGCGCTTCCCCTCCCCGAACCGTACGTGCACCTTTCAGCGCATACGGCTCTCTATTCAACCGTGGCCCAAGGCCATGGCGACATCATGATAGCGAGAAGTGACGGTGTTTCGGAGTTCGTCCCGGAAGATGTAGGGATTTCGCTCCGGGTTCCGCCACCGGAACTGCAACTTCTGGCTGGTGACCAGTCGTCGTAGTGCCTTGCCGACGGCATTGCCCTGATTGTTTCGTCCGTAAATCAGCCACGTCTTTGAGTGGCCGATTTCCGGCACGCGGTACCATTTGCGCATCAAGGGCTTGATACGGGACCGGTATTTCCGCGCCAACCAGTGCGCCATTTTCCAGAACACGACCGTGTCGATGCGCCGGAATATGCGTGCCGTGAAGTCGGTGAACTTGTAGAATGCGGCCCAACCCGCCAGTTGGCGGTTCAGGCTGTCGATCATGTCCACCGTGGCAATCTCATGATTGCCGGAGAGGGCCTCGACCAATCGGCGAGCGAAGGTCTTGGCTTTCTCCTTGGGTATCGTCGAGACCACGGACATGCGTCCGCTCGATCCCCGCCTGCGGATAATCCGGTGCCCGAGGAACACGAACCCGTCGTCGACGTGCGTGATATGGGTCTTGTCCATATTCAGCGTCAGCTTCAGGTCGCCTTCCAGAAAGGCCCGGCATTCCTCGCGGATGGCCTCGGCATGTGCCTTGGTGCCCTTGACGATGACGACGAAGTCGTCGGCGTAACGGCAGTAGGCGACAGCAGGTTTCCATTGCCGGTTCTCGCGAACCGTGATGGGGCGGCCCTGCTGGATACCGAAGTTCCATGCCCAGCGATCCTTTCGCGCCTTGTCGCTCAGGTATTTCGCCTCCAGCCACGCATCAAACTCATGGAGCATGATGTTGGACAGGAGCGGCGACAACACGCCGCCTTGCGGAACACCTTCACTTGAGGCGACGAACAGGCCACGGTCAATGTGGCCTGCTTTCAGGAACCGCCAGAGCAGATCGACGAACCGATCATCCCGGATACGCCGCCGGACGCAGCGAAGAAGAAGCCGGTGGTGGACCGTGTCGAAGTAGCTCGCCAGATCACCTTCGATGATCCAGCGGCCCCGCGTTCCGGCGCCACTATCCTGCAACTGTATCTTCACGGTCCGGACAGCGTGATGCACGCTGCGTTCCGGCCTGAAGCCGTAGGAGAGGCGATGGAAGTCGCTTTCCCAGATCGGCTCCATGGCCATCAGCATCGCACGTTGGACGATGCGGTCTTTCAGGGTCGGGATACCCAGTGGACGTTTCTTGCCATTGGCTTTCAGGATATAGATTCGCCTGACCGGCTGCGGGACGTAATTCCCCGTCAGCAAGTCCGTTCGCAGGCTGGCCAGATGATCTGCCAGTCCGGCCTGCATCCGTTGCTTGTCCATTCCGTCGATACCCGGCGTATTGGCGCCGCTAGACGCCAGCACGATCCGGGCTGCCTCGGCAAGCCACGCCCTGTCAGCAATGAGCCTGAATAGGCGGTCGAACCTGCGGTTCGGATCGCTCTCGGCCCATGTCGCGAGCTTGTGCTGCATTTCGCTGATTATCAAAGGTCTTCACCTCGTTTGGTCAGGTAGTTTGCACTTCAAGCAGATTGAACTGTCCCCCTTCGCCATGTGACAGGCTTTCCCTGCCGCGGACTACTACGGGAACTCCGCCAGCATGATGGACATCGGGGCCAACTCCCTTGGCATTCCATCATGCCTTCCCTCGTTCATATGCTGGACTTTCACGCGCTGGGGAGGCTGCCGGTCGCAGTCCTTGTCCTTGCGTCCCGCAAGTCGATACCGATGCCATGGCCTGACTGCGTTCTCTCCATGGCTCCATGCGGGCGACCTACATGTACGCCCGCAATCGGATGTCGCCGACATACGTGTCCGGCGCCATCATCAGCATTCCGCCTGTTAAGCCGTGTAGGCGAAGGCGACATTTCAGCCCTCGGATGCGGATTAACCGGTTCGTGTTCCTCAACCTTCCAGCGCTACAGCCTCGGGGACCATCTTGGCGTAACGGCTTCGCCTCAATCCCCTTTACCTGCGGGCTACGTCACCCTGCCAGTTGACAGCAGGTCACCGCCGCTTGGGCTCATGCCCCCTCACAGCAGAGGGCAAGGCATTCGTTCAATTCCTCCTTTCTCTTTTGCATTCCAACATACGCCTCCCGGATCATCCGGGACGAGGCGCACTGTA
>NZ_JANZXA010000042.1 GCF_025153475.1 Novosphingobium mangrovisedimenti | reverse complement strand
TGTTGATTTCCGCTGAGAGTTGACCCGGGAGAGGCATAAATTTCCGCTGAGAAGTGACCCATGTTCTGACCTTTCCCCTGGCTGTTGCGTCGGGGGACATTGGAGTGATCGACATGGCGTTATTGAGCGTAATCCGGCGCTGGCATTTCCGTAATGGGATGCCGATCCGGGAGATTGAGCGACGGACTGGCCTGTCGCGCAACACCATCCGCAAGTATCTTCGCAGCGGTGCGGTTGAGCCCAGGTTCAAGGTGCCCGACCGGCCAAGCAAGCTGGACCCGTTTGCCGAGAAGCTGGCGGGTTGGTTGCGGATCGAAGCTGGCCGCTCGCGCAAGCAGCGGCGCACGGTCAAGCAGATGCACGCCGATCTCGTCGCCCTGGGCTTTGATGGCTCCTACGGCCGTGTTGCGGCCTTTGCCCGCAACTGGAAGGCCGACCGCCAGCGTGATGCCCAGACCAGCGGGCGCGGGACCTTCGTGCCGCTGGTGTTCCAGCCTGGCGAAGCGTTCCAGTTCGACTGGAGCGAGGACTGGGCGATCATTGCCGGCAAGCAGACCAAGCTGCAGGTGGCGCACACCAAGCTGTCGCACAGCCGGGCGTTCATCGTCAGGGCCTATCTGCTCCAGACCCATGAGATGCTGTTCGATGCGCTGACGCAGGCCTTCCGGGTGCTGGGCGGAGTGCCGCAGCGCGGGATCTTCGACAACATGAAGACCGCGGTGGATCGGATCGGCAGTGGCAAGGCGCGGCAGGTCAACGCCCGGTTCGCGGCTCTGGCCAGCCATTACCTGTTCGAGCCCGAGTTCTGTAACCCGGCATCGGGATGGGAGAAGGGGCAGGTCGAGAAGAACGTCCAGGATGCCCGTCGCCGGCTCTGGCAGCCGATGCCCAGCTTCCCCGATCTGGATGCCCTGAACGCATGGCTTGAGGAACGTTGTATCGCGCAATGGGGGCAGATCGCACATGGCGCGTTGCCCGGCACCATCGCCGATGTGCATGCCGCGGAACTCGCCAGCCTGATGCCGCTGGGGCGGACCTTCGATGGCTTCGTCGAACACACCAAGCGGGTATCGCCGACCTGCCTGGTAAACTTCGAGCGCAACCGGTACTCGGTGCCAGCCTCCTTTGCCAACCGGCCCGTGTCCTTGCGGATCTACCCGGACCGGATCGTCATCGCCGCCGAGGGTCGGATCCTGTGCGAGCATGGCCGGATCATCGCCCGCTCGCATCATCTGCCGGGGCGGATCGTCTACGACTGGCGGCACTATCTGGCGGTGATCCAGCGCAAGCCCGGTGCCTTGCGCAACGGCGCGCCGTTCACCGAGATGCCCGAGGCGTTCCGCCAGTTGCAGGGGTACCTGCTCAAGCGCCCGGGTGGCGACCGGGAGATGGTCGAGATCCTGTCGCTGGTGCTGCACCATGACGAACAGGCGGTGCTGTGCGCCGTCGAGCTGGCGCTGGAGGCCGGTGTTCCGACCAAGACCCACGTGCTCAACATCCTGCACCGGCTGACCGACGGCAAGGCGCCGCCAGCATCACCTATCGACGCGCCGCAAGCCCTGCGCCTTGCCCAGGAGCCGCTCGCCGACGTTGGCCGCTATGATAACCTGCGGGGGCTGCGCCATGCGTCATGATCCCGCCAGCGCTGCCGTCGAGGTCATGCTGCGCGGCCTCAAGATGTACGGGATGGCCCAGGCGGTGAGCGATCTCATCGCCCAGGGTGCCCCGGCCTTCGATGCCGCCGTGCCGATCCTCTCCCAGCTGCTCAAGGCCGAGATGGCAGAGCGCGAGGTCCGGTCCATCGCCTACCAGATCAAGGCGGCCCGGTTCCCGGCCTACAAGGACCTGGCCGGGTTCGACTTCGCATCCAGCGAGGTGAACGAGGCCCTGGTCCGCCAGCTGCACCGTGGCGAGTTCATCGACGGTGCTGACAACGTCGTGCTGATCGGTGGCCCCGGCACGGGCAAGACCCACATCGCCACCGCGCTCGGCATCCAGGCCGTCGAACACCACCGCAGGAAGGCCCGGTTCTTCTCTACCGTCGACCTGGTCAACATGCTCGAACAGGAAAAGGCCATGAACAAGGCTGGCCAGCTTGCCGAGCGCCTGCTGCGCCTCGACCTCGTCATCCTCGATGAGCTGGGCTACCTGCCGTTCAGTCCGTCAGGCGGAGCCTTGCTGTTCCACCTGCTCTCCAAGCTCTACGAGCAGACCAGCGTGATCATCACCACCAACCTCAGCTTCAGCGAATGGGCGGGTGTGTTCGGCGATGCCAAGATGACCACCGCCCTGCTCGACCGGCTCACCCACCACTGCCACATCCTGGAGACTGGAAACGACAGCTTCCGGTTCCGGGCCAGCTCCGCCGCACCCAAAACCAAAAAGGAAAAATCACCCGCTTGACCCAACCCCCGCATCGCGGGAAACACACATCCACCCGGGTCACTTCTCGATGAAAATCCCGGGTCAACTCTCAGCGGAAATCAACA
>NZ_JANZXA010000041.1 GCF_025153475.1 Novosphingobium mangrovisedimenti | reverse complement strand
TGTGCAGGGCGGTGACAAACCAGGCCAATGGAGCGCCGGCGATTTGCTGAGCGCGGCGGTGTAAAAACCAGCCATTGGATAAGGTTGTTCCTTTTGGAGCGGCCAGGGATGTTTGCCGTGGAGGTCTACGCAGCGGTTCGCCGTTTTGTGTTTGTGGAAGGGAACAGCCAGCGTGAGGCGGCGAAGGTCTTTGGCCTGAGCCGTGATACGATTGCCAAGATGTGCCGGTTTTCGCTGCCGCCGGGCTACACGCGCACGAAGGCGGTGGCGAAGCCGAAGCTGGGGCCGTTGCTGCCGGTGATTGACCGGATCCTGGCTGAGGACCGGATAGCGCCGATGAAGCAGCGGCACACGGCCAAGCGGATATTCGAGCGCCTGCGCGACGAGCATGGCTATGGCGGCGGCTACACGGTGGTGAAGGATTATGTCCGGCAATGCCGGGCGCGCGGGCGCGAGACGTTCGTGCCGCTGGCGCACCCGCCGGGCCACGCGCAGGTGGATTTTGGCGAGGCGGTGGGCGTGATCGGCGGGGTGCGGCAGAAGGTGCATTTCTTCTGCATGGACCTGCCGCAATCAGATGCCTGCTTCGTGAAGGCGTATCCGGCGGAGACGACCGAGGCCTTCCTCGACGGGCACGTTTCGGCATGTGCCTTCTTCGGCGGCGTGCCGTGCTCGATCCTGTACGACAACACCAGGATCGCGGTTGCGAAGATCTGTGGCGACGGCAAGCGCGAGCGCACCCAGGCCTTCACCGGACTGGTCAGCCACTACCTGTTCACTGATCGCTTCGGTCGTCCCGGGAAGGGCAACGACAAGGGAAAGGTCGAAGGGCTGGTCAAGCATGCCCGGACACACTTCATGGTGCCGATCCCGCATGCAGCGAGCTACGACGACTTCAACGCGGAACTGGAACGCCGCTGCCGCGCCCGTCAGGAAGAGCGGGCCGGACGGCACAGCCAGACGATCGGCGAGCGGCTCGTGGCCGATCTGGCAGCGATGCGTCCTGTGCCGGCCGGGACGTTCGAGCCGTGCGAGACGCGGGCCGCCCGCGTATCGTCGACGGCATTGGTGCGCTACCGGACCAACGACTACTCGGTTCCGACCTGCTACGGCTTCCAGGACGTGGTGGTGAAGGGCTTCGTCGATCAGGTCGTCATTCTGTGCGGCGGCGAGGAGATCGCCCGTCACCCACGCTGCTATGGCGAAGCCATGTTCGTGGCGAACCCGCTCCATTACCTGGCGCTGATCGAGACCAAACCGGGAGCCCTCGACCAGGCCGCCGCGCTGCAGGGCTGGGACTTGCCGGATGTCTTCCAGCATTTGCGTCACCTCCTGGAGGTGCGGATGGGCAACAAGGGCAAACGCGAGTTCATCCAGGTGCTGCGTCTTCTGGAGGCGATACCGATGGAGGTGGTCACCTTCGCGGTGAACGAGGCGATCCACATCGGTGCCATCGGCTTCGACGCGGTCAAGCAGATCGCGCTGGCGCGCATAGAGCGCCGGCCCGCCCGGCTCGATCTGGCCGCCTATCCGCACCTGCCGAAAATGGAGGTAAAGACGACGCGCGCCGCCGACTATGCCACTCTGCTGCCGGAGCTGGTGGCATGACCAGGGCAGCGGACGACAAGATGCCGGCCGGCACGACGGCGGGCACGCCGCAGATCCTGCTGGCGCATCACCTCAAGCAGCTCAAACTGCCCACGGTGCTGCGCGAGTATGAGAAGCTGGCCCGGGAATGCGCACGCGATGGCGTCGATCATACCCGCTACCTTCTGCGCCTCATCGAACTGGAGCTGATCGACCGGGAACGCCGCACGGTCGAGCGCCGGATCCGCGCCGCCCGGTTCCCGGCGGTGAAGAGCCTCGACACCTTCGACTTCACGGCCATCCCCAGCCTCAACAAGATGCTCGTCCTGGAGCTGGCGCGCTGCGAGTACATCCTGCGGCGGGAAAACATCATTGCGCTGGGCAACAGCGGGACGGGCAAAACCCACGCCGCACTCGCCCTGGGCCTGGCGGCCTGCCAGAAGGGCTTCACCGTCGCGTTCACCACCGCCGCGGCGCTGGTGAACCAGTTGATGGAAGCCCGCGACGAAAAGCGGCTGCTCAAGATGCAGCGCGATCTTGCCGCCGTGAAGCTGCTGATCGTTGACGAACTCGGCTACGTTCCGCTCTCGCCCACGGGGGCAGAGCTCCTGTTCGAAACCTTCTCGCAGCGCTACGAGCGGGGATCGACGATCGTCACCTCCAACCTGCCGTTCGAGGACTGGACACAGGTTCTGGGGTCCGAGCGGCTCACCGGAGCGCTGCTCGATCGGCTCACCCACCACGTCAGCATCCTCACCATGAACGGCGATAGCTACCGGCTCAAGCAGTCCGCCCACCGCCGCCGCGCTACCGCGGCGGAGCAAAACCAGGCCACCTCCACCGACTGACCCGACGCAAAACGGCAAATATGCAAAGGGCCCCGATCGGGGCCCTTTGCATATCATCCGAGCTCATCCTCAATGGCCTGCTTTTACTCCGCCATGCTGGCCTGGAATCCGACCGCCGTTGACA
>NZ_JANZXA010000040.1 GCF_025153475.1 Novosphingobium mangrovisedimenti | reverse complement strand
TGTAGCGCGACAAACAGGATGAGGATTGCGCGTCAATCAGGATGAGAATGTGATTGTCGCGGCGCGTCATTCAGTGCCGATTTTAATTGTCGCTGGCAAGGTCCTCGTTCTCATCCTGATTGTCGCGGATGGTCTCGAGGACTTTGGGTGTGGTGTAGGCGGCAGGACGTCCAGCCCCGGTGCGGCGGGCCTGAGCCGTGCGCCGACGATAGCTTTCGACGTTCATCTCGAAGATCGTGGCGTGATGCACGAGCCTGTCGACTGCAGCGAGCGTCATTGCCGGGTCCGGGAAGACGCGGTTCCACTCACCGAAGGGTTGGTTGGCGGTGATGAGCAGGGATCTGCGTTCGTATCGGGCGCTGATCAATTCGAAGAGGACGGAGGTTTCCGCCTGATCGCGCGAGACGTAGGCGAAGTCGTCGAGAATGAGCAGATGATACTTGTCGAGCTTGGCGATGGCGGATTCCAGCGTTAGTTCGCGGCGAGCGACCTGCAGACGCTGGACGAGGTCGGAGGTGCGGGTGAACAGCGTTCGCCAGCCATTTTCCACCAATGCCAGGCCGATCGCCGCCGCCAGATGGCTTTTACCGCCGCCTGGCGGGCCGAACAGGATGAGATTGGAACCCTGATCGAGCCAGCCATCGCCGGCGCACAGGGCCATGACCTGGGCCTTGGAGATCATCGGCACAGCCTCGAAGGCGAAGCAGTCCAGTGTCTTGCCCGCCGGCAGGTGGGCTTCGGCAAGATGACGCCCGATCCGGCGGCGATCGCGTTCGGCGAGTTCGTGTTCGGCGAGAGCTGCAAGGAAGCGGCTCGCGGGCCATCCTTCCTTGTCCGCCTGGGCCGCAAAATCCCCCCAGATATGCTTGATGGTTGGCAGGCGCAGTTCACCCAGCATCAGGCCCAGGCGCTGTGCGTCGATCATGGGAGCCGTGCTCATGCCGCTTCTCCCTGTTCGATCAACCCGTCGTAGATCGAGAGCGAGACCATCTCGACCACGACTTCGGGCAAAGTGGCGGGGTCGGGGCTGAAGCGGGCCCGTAGTGCCGACAGGCATGGGATCCTGCGGATTGCCAGGTCCTCCTCCAGGATATGGGCGAGCTCGGCCTCACAGGCGCGCTCGTGGGCCATGGCCAGAAGCTCGACCATGATCCGGCAGGCTTCTTTCTCGCCCACAGCTTCCAGCAAGTGCTCGAACATGAGGCGGTAGGGCGCGCGGGGGAACAGGCTGTCACGATAGACCAATCCCCGCAGCGCCATCGGCTTGCGGCGCAGGGAATGAATGACATGGCGATAATCGACGACGTGGCCGTGCTTACCGTTCACACCGGCGCGGCCGCGCTGCAGGGTCATGAGCCTCGTGCCGCCGATGAAGACATCGAGACGGTCGTCGTAAAGGCGTACCCGCAGGCGATGCCCAATCAGGCGCGAGGGGACCGTGTAGAACACCTTGCGCAGGGTGAAGCCGCCCGAGGACGTCACCGTCACGAGGACTTCCTCGTAATCGGTTGTCCGCATGTTTGGGAGGGATCGCAGCGCCTTGCGTTCGGCATCGATGCCGGGACCATGGCGCCGGTTCCTTGCGGTCACGACTTCGTCGATGAAGCGGCGATAATCGGCAAGGTCGGTGAAGTCCGTGGTCCCGCGCAGTAACAGCGCGTCCTTCACTGCAGCCTTGATATGGCCGTGGGCGCTCTCGATCGCACCGTTCTCGTGGGCGATGCCTGTGTTGTTGCGCGTCGGCTCCATTCCATAATGGGCGCATAGGGCGTCATAGCGCCTGGTCAGGTCGGCCTTCGCATCGGCGTCCAGATTGCGGAAGGCGGCCGACAGGCTGTCGGTGCGGTGGAGCCTGGGCGCTCCGCCAGCAGACCAGAGCGCATTCTGCAGCCCTTCGGCCAGGGCGACGAAACTCTCGCCGCCCAAAATGACGTGCCCATGTTCAAAGCCGCCGCAAGGCAGGCGGAAGTGATAGAGCAAGTGGTCCAAGGGCGCCCCGGCGATGGCGATCTCCAGATCGTTCATGCACGTAAAATCCGACATGCCGAGCCGCCCCGGCTCATGAACCTGCCTGAAGATGACTTCCCGCTCCTGGCCGTTCAGAGCGCGCCAGTCGCGAATACGCCTCTCCAGGGTTCGTCGTGAGCCGAACTCGGTATCCGGGTGCCGGCGGCGCAGTTCCTCGAAGATCGCGACAGGACGAAGACCGGGAGCGGCCTCCAGCATCGGCACGACAACCTCCTCGAAAATGCCCGATAGCGGATCGGGGCGCCGTCGGCCGCGCGGCGCCTGCCGCTGGGAAGGCAGGCGCGCATCCTGCAGCACCCGATAGCCCGTCGCCGGGCTGAAACCGGCCTTGGCCGCCGCCAGGGCCACGGGATCGTTACGTCTGTGGGTCATGAAAAGTCTCACCTGATGATCGTTGATGTGTCGGCCCGCCACACGCCAGGTCCTCCTCCCCGGGAAAACCCAATGCATAGCGGCCACCACGACCATCACAGGCACCCTTCAAAAGGCGCCTCCTGCGTTCCGGGATCGGCTACGGGCTACGCCCTTCGCCAATCCCGGAACGCAGCATTCTCATCTTGTTTGTCGCGCTTTCTCAACCTGAATGTCGCGCGACAG
>NZ_JANZXA010000003.1 GCF_025153475.1 Novosphingobium mangrovisedimenti | reverse complement strand
ACCTCCACGGCAAACATCCCTGGCCGCTCCAAAAGGAACAACCTTATCCAATGGCTGGTTTTTACACCGCCGCGCTCAGCAAATCGCCGGCGCTCCATTGGCCTGGTTTGTCACCGCCCTGCACAACCACCCTCAGCAACAAGCTTCATCAAAATCGTTTGACGATATTGACCGATAATGCAATTCCCTTCAAGCGAGAAATCACAAAATTCTGCTGGGAAGGAAGGCTACCGAGTCATGGGCAAACGTATTCTCATCACCAATGACGATGGCATCGACGGCGACGGGATCGTCCTGCTTGAAAAGGTGGCGCGCATGTTCACCGACGATGTCTGGGTCGTCGCGCCCGACGAAGAACGTTCGGGCGCAGGGCATTCGATGTCGATCAACCACCCGATCCGCATCCGCCAGCGCGACGAACGGCATTGGGCCGTGCGCGGCACACCCACCGACTGCGCGCTGCTAGGCATCCACGAACTGATCCCCGGCAAGCGTCCGGACATCATTCTCTCGGGCATCAACCGCGGCCCGAACCTGGGCGAGGACGTGACCTATTCGGGCACCTGCTCGGCCGCCATGGAAGGCGCGGTCCTGGGAATTCCGGCAATCGCGCTGAGCCAGATCATCCGCTACAAAAGCACGATCCACTGGCCGACCGCGGCCAGGTATGCGCCTGAAGTGCTCGGCCCGCTGCTCGACATGGAGTGGGCGCCCGGACAGTTCGTAAACGTCAACTTCCCCAACTGTCCGCCCGAGGACGTGAGCCGCATCCGCGTGACCACGCTGGGCCAGCGGCCGGAAGGCGCCTTCCGCCCGGTGGGCCGCGTCGACGAGCGCCACGTTCCTTACTGGTGGATCAAGATCAACTTCCCCGAAGGCGGCAACGAACCGGGCAACGACCTGCAGGCCGCGCTCGACAACGAGGTCTCCGTCACCCCGCTGCGCCTCGACATGACAGACCGCCTTGCGCACGAGCGCATGCAAACTCTGTTCTGATCAGAGCAGCATGGCCGCCATCCCCATGTCCATGATGACATGGGGAATGGCGGCGAGGCGTAGCGAAACTATGCGCGAGACCCCGATTGATCCGGCAGGCACCCCGGAATCCGCGGCCAGCACGCGCGCCGGAAAGAACAGGACACCCCCTGCCGTCGCCAGCGCATCGAGCGTGAACACCCCGCCCAGCGCGGTAACCGGCCATGGCTTGGAGATGACCCCGCCAGCGCCATCGCCGCAGATGACCAGCCCATCGCGCAGCGCCATGAGACCTGCCGGCATGAGGATGATGGCATAGACCATCGCCGCCATCGTCAGCGCGTGGTAGGCTGCGCTTCCGGCCGCCCGATTGTCGCGCCGCCAGGTCGAAAACGCCATGCGCCCAAGAAGCATGATCGTGCCGAGGGCAAGCACCCAGAACAGGATGCGTTCAGCGACAGTGCCATAGAATGGCGCCACCATCACAGCCATGGCACCGTTCATCACGACATGTGCGGCGTGTGCCTCGGCATTGTCGAGGTAACTGCGCCCGTGCTGGCCCGCACGGCGCCATTCGAAGAGGCTCAATCCCGCGGCGGCGGCATAAAGCGCCGTCAGCGGGACCGATGCTATCACGCCTTTTCCAGCACGGTCACGGCAGACATGCCGTCCTCGACTCCATAGAACCCGCCGGAATTCTCGGCGACGGCAATGCGTGCGCCGTTCACCTGACGTGCGCCGGCCTCTCCGCGAAGCTGGGTGACGAGTTCATGGATCTGACCGAGCCCCGTCGCGCCCAGCGGGTGCCCCTTGGACACCAGGCCGCCAGACACGTTGACGGGGATGCGCCCGCCCAGGGACAGCTCCCCGGCTTCCGCAGCCGGCCCCGCACCGCCTGGAGGGCACAGGCCCATGGCTTCCACCTGCAGCATCTCGCCGATCGAACTGGCATCGTGCACTTCGGCAAGCTGGCAATCTTGCGGACCAAGTCCGGCACGGTCGAACACCTTGCGCGCGACCAGGCGCGTCACGTGGTTGGCATAGTCGTCCGGCGCGCGGTCCTGTCCGGTCAGGGAATCGCAGGCCCTGATCCTGACCGCGCGCGCGAGGCCGATGCGTCTCGCCACGCCCTCCGACACGACGACGGCGGCACTGCCACCATCGCTGATCGGCGCGCACATCGGCACCGTCAGCGGCCAGGACACGTTGGGCGCGGCAAGGATCTCTTCCACCGTCATCGGCTCACGATATTGTGAAAGCGGGTTGTGCACGGAATGCATGTGGTTCTTGGACGCGACCGCCGCGATCTGGGCACGCGTTGTGCCATAGGTCTTCATGTGCAGTCGCGCCTGCGCGGCATAGGCATCCATCAGGGCATTGGGGCCGGGCTGGTCAAAGCCTTCAGGGGCAGGCTCGACAAGGCTGCGCGTTGCCCTGACGTACTCCTGCGCGACGGCGATATCGAGCGGCTGCTGGAACACGGCGAACTTCTTGTCGCGATCGCGGCTGAACAGCTTCTCCACACCAACGACGAGAGCCACGTCGCTGGCCCCGGCAAGAACCTGCTGCACGGCCTGATGCAGGCCGATGGTCGAACTGGCGCAAGCCGCTTCCACCGTCAGGGTGCGAACGCCCGAAATGCCAAGCGGGCGCAGCGCAAACTGGCTGGGGATCGACATCTCGCCCGCGAAGAAGCCCTGCACCACCGTGGCATAGACCGTGCTGTCGATTTCCCCGGCACCGATGCCCGCATCGCCAAGCGCCAGCCTCACGGCCTCCTGCGCCAGATCGCTGTGCGTGCGATCGAGATGGCGCCCAAAGGGCGTCATGCCCACGCCCACGAGATAGGCATGCCCGCTCATATCGCCGCCTCCCGGCCTTCCCAGAAGGGCTTGCGCAACTCGGCCCGGCTGATCTTCCCGGCGTTTGTCCGTGGCAGCGCCGCAACCACGCTGATGCGCTTGGGCGTCTTAACCGGACCGACCCGTTCGCGCATGAACGTACAGACCGCCGCCTCGTCGAGTTCGCTCCCGGCGTGCATTTCGACGAAAGCGATCACTTCCTCGCCCCACTTGTCGTGCGGTACGCCGATCACGGCACACTGTGCAATGTCGGGATGGGCCAGCAGCGCATCCTCCACTTCGGCCGGATAGACGTTGAAGCCGCCAGAGATGATCATGTCCTTCTTGCGGTCGACGACATAGAACCAGCCGTGTTCGTCGCGCACGCCGATATCCCCGGTGTGGTGCCAGCCGAAGCGCGAGACTTCCTCGGTCGCCTCCGGATTCTTGTAGTAGCCCTGCATGACCAGCGGCCCGCGCACCACGATCTCGCCACGCTCGCCGGGCCCGAGGATATTGCCCTCGTCGTCCATGATCTCGACGATGGACAGCAGGTTGGGACGCCCGCAACTGCCCGGATGCGCCAGTTCCCCGTCTGCGTTCAGGTGCTCGTGCGGCGGCATCGCGGTGACGCACATCGGCGATTCCGTCTGCCCGAAACTGGCGTTCATGACCGGGCCCAGCACGCGGATCGCCTGCTTGAGCCGCTCCAGCGCCATCGGCGCGCCGGCGTAGGAGACATACTCCAGGCTGGAGAGGTCGAAATTCCCGGCCCCGGGATGGTCAAGCAGCATGTAGATCGCGGTGGGCGGCAGGAACATGTAGGTCACCCGGTGGCGCTCGATCGCCTCCAGCACCGCGCCCGGCTCGAAGCGGGGCAAGACCACGACCGTCCCGCCCAGCGCCATGCTGGCCAGCGCCAGCGGGCCTGCCGCGTGGGTCATGGGGGCCGCCACGCAGTTCACCGGCGCGGTTTTCATCGGCATGGAAGCCACGAGGCTGGACACCAGAGCCTGCCAGTTGCCGTTGCTCAGCATCACACCCTTGGAGCGACCGGTCGTCCCGCCGGTATTGGCCAGGAAAGCCAGTTCGTCATCGCGTCCTTCGCGCCGCTGGGGCACAGGCCCCGTGTCCATCGCCAGGTCCGAAAGCGCATAGTCGCAACCCTCGATCTCACCATCGAGCGCGATGAAACGCCGGATGCGCGGGCACTGCGCGCGCAGCGGCGCCACCCGGTCCGCCACTTCCTGCGAAACGAATACAGTGTCGATGTCGAGGAGATCGAACAGGTAGGCGTTCTCGGAAAGCCCGGCACGGTGGTTGGCCATGGCCCAGACCCCGTCCGCGCGCAGGATGCCCAGCACCGCCTCGAAGGCGATGGCCGAATTGCCGCTCAGCACCGCCGCATGCGCGCCCGGCGCGAAGCCGTCGGCGATCAGCATGTTGGCGATCGCCCGGACTTGCGCGTCCACTTCGCGGTAGGTCAGGGTCTCGGTATCGGTGACAAGGCAGGGCCGGTCACCGGCAATCCGCACACCCCGGTCGAAGAAGTCGATCATCCGCATCGCCTAGCCCTCCTCGTCAGCGCGGCGCTCAGCGTCGCATCGTCAGGTCGAGCTGTTCGGAGCGCAGCTGCACGAACGGCGTATGTGCCACCTTCATCAGGCGCGAAACCTGCTCCAGTTCCGGCGAGGACAAAGTCGGGTAATCGCGCGCCGGCGGACCGGACTTGCGCATCTGCTCGATGTCCGAAGCGGGCACGAGCGCGCGCAGGATCAGCTCGTCGTCGTCCTCGCCCGTGCCGTGGCGGCGGCGCAGTTCGGCAACGTCCGGCTGCTCGGGCGGATGGCTGATGATTTCCTTCGCGCGCGGCTTGTCCATGATCCGGTCCATCACGTCGGCATCGATCGGCGCAACCGGCTCGCCGTAGAAGCCCGCCGCGTACTGGATCACCTCGTCGGGCACGACCGAATAGCGCTTGCCGGTCACGATGTTGAGCACCGCCAGAGTACCCACCAGCTGCGCGAACGGCGTCGCCATGCCGGGATAACCTAGCTCGCGCCGCACCTGCGCGACCTCGGCCAGAACCTCGGGGAGCTTCTCCTCCATGTTCTGCTCCTTCAGCTGCGTCTTCAGGGTCCCCATCATGCCGCCCGGAATCTGGTGACGCAGCGCGGTGACATCGTACTCGAAGTGTTGGTTGACGAGGTAGCCGGCCGCCTTGCCTACCCGCTCGAAATGATCGGCCACGGGCTTCAGCTTGCTCACGTCGATGTTGTGCGTATGGCCCATCATCTCGACGTTTTTCGTCATGATCTCGATCGACGGGATGGAGGGGCCATTGGCCATGGGGCGCACTGCGGTGTGCAGCACCGTCACGCCGAACTCGATCGCGTCCATGTAGCTCTTCGCCGACTGGCCGAGCATGTTGTTGGCGTGCATCTCGATGGGCTTTCCGCGCGACTTGGCGACGATGGCAGGCACCAGCTTCGAAATCCGCTCGCGGTCGAGCACGCCGCCGGTATCGTAGAGCAGCAGGCTGTCCACCTCGGGCAGCGCAGAGAGCTTGTCGGCCTTGTCGGCATAGTATTCGTCGGTGTGAACCGGCGAGAGCGTGAACAGCATCGTGCCCGCCACCTTGCAGCCGTGGCTCTTCGCGATCTTCGCCAGGCGATGCATCTTGTCGATGTTGAAGAGCACATCGTAGAGCCAGAAGCTGCGGATGCCGTGCACGCACAGGCGTTCAACCCACAGGTCCATCAGCGCATCGGGCGTGAAGCCGAACGTCACCGAGCCATTCGACCGGCAGCCCGCGCGCAGCGGCGTCTCGGGCATGGACTTCACCAGCATGTCGAGCCCGGCCCAGGGATCTTCCTTGCACTTGCGGATCAGCACCTCGTGAAGCGACGAGCCGGCGAGCGAGATCGTCTCGTAGCCGGTCTGGTCGATGATCGGCGTCACTGGCAGGGCCATGCCGGCCTGCATCTTCATGCCCCACAGGCTCTGCTGGCCGTCGCGCATGGTTTCGTCGAGGAACTTGATATGGGCCATGGGTCTACTCCGCACCGTCCGCAAGGACGGTCTGTTCGAGCCAGCGCGTATGAATGCGATTGGCGATGAAATCGGGATGGCTGACAATCTTCGCGTGCAACGGCAGCGTGGTGGGCACGCCTTCCACTTCGAAGCCCGCGATTGCGTCCTGCAGGCGCGAGACCGCCTCGGCGCGGTTCGCGCCGTGCACGATAAGCTTGCCCACCATGCTGTCATAATAAGGCGGGATCACCGCGCCTTCGTGGATGTGACTGTCGAGCCGCACGCCTGGACCTTCGGGCACCTTCCAGCGTGAGACGGTGCCCGGCACCGGCATGAAGTCCCGCGTCCAGTCCTCGGCGTTGATGCGGATCTCGATGGCGTGGCCGGACAGGCCGATCTGGTCCTGCGTGAAGCTGGGCTTGCCGCCGCCGGCGATGCGAAGCTGCTCCTGCACGAGATCCGCGCCCGAGATCATCTCGCTGACCGGATGCTCGACCTGGATGCGCGCGTTGACCTCGATGAAGTAGAACTCCTCGCGCTGGACGTCGAACAGGAACTCGGCGGTTCCGGCGTTGCGGTAGTTCACGCTGGCGGCCAGATCGCAGGCCGACTTGTGCAGTTTTGCCCGCAAGTGATCGGGCATGGCCGCGCAGGGCGCTTCCTCCACCAGCTTCTGGTAGCGGCGCTGGACCGAGCAATCGCGCTCACCGAAGTGCAGCACGCCGCCCTCGCCATCGCCCATCAGCTGGACCTCGACATGGCGCGCCTCGGGCACGAAGCGCTCCATGAACAGGGTGCCGTCGCCAAAGGCCGCCAGCGCCTCGGCACTGGCCTTGGCAAAGCCCGCTTCGGCTTCGGCGGCATTGCGCGCGATCACCATGCCGCGGCCGCCACCCCCAGCGGAGGCCTTGAGCAGGACCGGGTAGCCGATCTCATCCGCGGCCTTCACCGCATCGGCGGCGCTGGCGATCTCGTCGGTGCCGGGCACCAGCGGCACGCCGGCGTTGCGCGCCATCTCGCGCGCCCTGAGCTTGTCGCCCAGGGCGTCGATGACGTCCGCATCAGGGCCGACGAAGGCAATCCCGTGATCGGCGCAGAGGCGCGCAAGCTCGGCCCGCTCGGACAGGAAGCCGTACCCCGGGTGCAAGGCGTCGCACCCGCTGGAAAGCGCGGCCTGCACCACCAGCCTGGCATCAAGGTAGCTCTTGGCTGCAGGTCCCGGCCCCAGCACCACGGCCCGGTCCGCCTCGCGCGCGCCAAGCCCCGCCTTGTCCGCGTCCGACACACCGATAACCGCTTCGATGTCGAGCGCGTGGGCTGCCCGCACGATGCGAAGGCCAATCTCACCCCGGTTGGCGACGAATACGCGTTTGATGCCCATGGTCAGGCCGGAACCACGACGAAGAGCGGCTGGTCGGCGGCGACCATCGCACCGTCATCCGCCAGCACGGCGTGGATCGTGCCGCTGACCCCGGCCCGCACGGCGGTGAACAGCTTCATCACCTCGACAAGGCACAGTTCGGTCTCCTCGGAAACCGCCTGCCCCACTTCGACGAAGGACGGTGCACCGGGCTTTGGCGCGCGGTAGAAGGTGCCAAGGTAGGGTGCCTTCACCAGAACGGCGCCATCGGGAATATCGCTGGCCGCCGGTGCCGGCGCAGATGCCCTGGCCGAGTTTTCGGCAGGCTGCGCGGGAATGACGGGCGAAGCCGTCCCGGTGATCCGCGCGGCAGGCTGGGCCGCGGAACCACCGCCAAGCCCTGCAGCATTGGAATCCTTGGATAGATAAATTTCGAAGTCGCCGTGCCGAACCTGCAGTTCGGCAAGATCCGATGCTTCGAATTCGGCGAGCAACTGCTCAATATCGGTGAGTTCGTTCTTCCCCGTCACTTAGCGCCTCCGCCGTTCGATTTCTTCGCGCGTCAGGTTCACGGGCGCATCGCGCAGAACCTCGCTGTTTCGCCATTCATCCCGTGTGATGCGCTCCACCGCGGCATCGCCGGGCGGCGCCCACTTGATCGCGGTGTCGCACAGGAACCGCATGCCCGGCTCCATCTGCAGCGGCGCCATTTCGGCGGCGCACCGGTTGTATTCGGCAAGCTCCAGCATGCCGCGCGTAGTGCGATAGGTCCCCTGCTTCTCGGCAAAGTGCAGCACGCCCTCGCCGATCGGCTCCAGCCGCTCGGCCTGCGGCGCACCGTCAAGCACGGAGTAGGGAATGTGCGAGAGATAGCGCCGGGGCTGGTTGGTGTGCCGCATCATCGCGTATTCGTGCAGCTGCTGGCTCGGCAGGCTGACCAGCCCCACCATCTCGCCCAGGAAATCGCGGCCGAACTGGTCGTTGAACAGGTTGCGGAAGCGATCCGCGCGCGGATCGATCTTCATCCAGTCGTCCGCCTCGTAGACACCGGCGAGGTGCGCCAGGTCCTTGATCAGCGAGAAATACACGATCGCTCCGGCGTCCATCATCTGGTCACGCGTCCAGCCCGCCATTTTCTTCCACAGCTCGACCGTGGCCGTGCGCACCTTTTCAGTCAGGTCCTCGAAAGTCGCGGTCAGCTCTTCCACCGAGCCCATTCCAACCGGCTCGAAGCCATCGCTCAGCGCATCGGAGGTGTAGAGGCCAACGCCGGTCAGCGCCTCCGCGGTGAATTCCGGCTTGGATTCGAAGCTGCCCCAGTCGTCCATCAGGTAGAAATGGCAGCCCGTCGCCTCCATCGTGACGGTCAGGTTGTTGTACGGGATCACGTCGCCGATCCCGTCGAGCCAGGGATAGTCCCCGCGCGAAAGATCGGTGAACTCGCGCACGATCATCTCGCGATCCTCGCCCAGCTTGTAGGGGCCGGAATTGTTGAGCGTGCAGCGGCTCTCGCACGAGACGAGAAAGCCGTATTGCGACACCGCCGCGAGGAACGCCTGTGCCGCACCATGGAGCGGATCGCCCGTCTTGCAGCGCAGCAGGTCCGCGTGGAAGCGCTGGATGCGCCGTTGCGGCAGCAGTTGCACCCGCTGGCCGAATTCCCGCGCGTTGAGATGGCCGTCCTCGCGCTGCTGGGCGAGCTTGAAGCGGCGCCAGAAGTCCATGACATAGGCCACGTCCTCGGCGTTGTCGGCAGGGGTCAGCATGCCGAAATTGATTAGGATCTCGCGGCCGATCAGGTAGAAGGTGGGCAGACCCCAGCCCGGCAGACTGCCCAGCTTGCCACCGATCGCGCGGCTGCGATCGCCCAGTTCCTCGGCGCTCACCGTGCTCTCGATCTTCCGGAGGAGTTCGGGATAGCGGTAGTAGCAGCACAGGTACGACATCAGCATGTACGAGGGCACCGGAAACAGCTTGGATTCCTGCACCGTGCGCGTGACGCAGAGCCAGTAGGTGTCATCGCCGATGGACTGGATCGCGTTGTTCGCTTCCAGCAGGCGCACGTAATCAAGCATGGGAACCGGTCCCTCTCCATCGATCAGCCCGGTCGGGGCTTTGTTCTTCTCGTTGCAGTCTACCAGAACCGGGCCGGGTCGCAAGCATTTGTTGATCAATATCGTTCGACGAAAATGATTAGCTTGTCGTTTTCCGTCCCGACGATCCAAGTGCCCGCCGCTTGCGCAGGTCCTCGCGATTGCTGGCGATCAGGCGGCCATAGCCCGGTTTTCCAGAAGCCCGACATACGCGGGCAGCACCATGGCGAAGCCTTCGAAGCGCGGGTCCTTGATGCGTCCGGTGCGGAACAGGTGTGCGCCCACCGAGATGATGGCCGAAACCTTGGCCTGGCCCAGCACCGCATAGCGCATCACGTCCACCGCGGTACGCCCGGTGCGCTGCTCCCATTCGGCGACCATGCGATCCCATGACCACCAGCCGGGCAAGTCGAACCCGGCATCCGCCAGCGACGCCTCGCCCTGGCCGTGAAACATGAGGATATAGCCCAGGTCGAGCATCGGCTCGCTGATCTGGGCCATTTCCCAATCGAGCAGGACTGTCAGCCGGCCCTTGTCCCACATGCAGTTGCCGTGCTTGGGGTCGCCGTGGACCGGGGTGGCCGCCCCGGTCGTGCGCGGCGGACTGGCGTCGAGGTCTTCCAGCACCCTGATCAGCGCCGGCATGGCCTCCGCCTCGCGCGCCACCTTCAGCCAGTAGGCGATTTCCTCTGACACGCTGCGCCCGCCAGGCGGCATCAGCGCCGGGTCCATCGTGTGGAGCGCGGCGACGGCGTCGAACCACTGGCGACACACCGCGTCAGCCCCTTCGACGGGGTCGGCGGCAAGCCACTCCGGCACGGCGTATTCGAACGCCTCGCCCTGCACCGCCCCCATCAGGAAGAACGGATCGCCGAGCACGGCCGGATCGGTGCACAGCTCCAGCATCGGCGGCATCGGCACGGCCGAATGCTGCTCCACCGCCGACATGACCTGATGCTGGCGCACCATGTCATAGGGCGGCAGCAGCCCTTCTTCCGAAGGCGGCATGCGGAGGATTTCGTTCAGGCCTTCGACGAGGTAGGTTTCGTTGGAGTGGCCAGCGGAGAGGACCTTGACGCCGGTCACGCCCTCCCCCCTATCCAGCCAGCTGCGCAGGCCTTCGGCCAGTTGCCGGGTGTCGCGTGCCATGACGCCCTCAGACCAGCGAGTTGGCGGCGGTCAGGCCCAGTTCGGGATGCTCGCCGTGGATGATGGTTTCCATGATGCCATAGCCCACCGCATCGCCTTCGGTGACGCGGATCGGGCAATCGCGAAGCTGGCGGATACGCTCGAGCGTCCCGCGATCCAGGGTGTTCTCGAACTTCTCGCCCTCGATCGTGAGCGGGCCATGCCAGGAGCCGTGCTTGCGCCCGTCGAAACCGAGGTAGAGCCCCGGCCCGAGGTGCACGCCCGACGTACCCATGACTTCCACGTTCACGGTATGCGTGCCGCCCTGCAGCATGTCGAAATGCACCTGCCCGCCAAGCAGACGCCGGGTCACGTCATCGTAACGCAGTTCCGGGCGCACGCGCGCCACGGCTTCCTGCCGCCCGTCGTCGTGGTTGAGATAGCCGGACGAATAGAAGATGCGGCCCTGCTTGGACTGGAAATAGAAGTGGTAGGCGTACTTTTCGCCGTTCGGCTTCACCAGCATGAACGGGCTCCACACCAGGATGAACTCGCCCTCGCCGAAGCGTACGTCACCGAAGTCCGAAGTGGGCTTCACGTCGGCGTTGTGTGCGCCCACGTCGAGGCGGGTGCCCCAGCTGTGGTCGCGGTATTCGGTCCATTCCTCGGGCTTGATCTCGATCCGCTCGCCCTCGATCTCGACCCAGCCCGAGGGCACGCCGATCTGGTGGTAGCGGATGACGTCCGAGCCGACGCGGAAGCCGTCCTTCTCGCGCTGCTTGTGGCGATTTTCGAAGAACGGCGGCATCTCGGCGGTAAAGACGATGTCGTAGGCGATGGGCTGCGCGTCGTTCTTCTCGCACACATAGCGCACCTTGCGCAGCGGCTCGAGGATCTCGTAGCGCAGCGGCCCCACCTGGGTGATCGAGGGATCGTCGCGCAGCTCGCGGTTGGCGCGCACAGTCCACTGCTCGGAACCGCGCGAGACCGCAGCCCAGCCATCGAGCACGCCGCGGTTGTGATAACGGCCCAGGCCGAAATCGATGGCAAGGGTTCCGTCCTTGCGAACAATCGCGCTCCAGATCTTCTCGGTCCAGCTCTGCTCCGAACTCGACACCGTGGCGTGCGTATCGACGATCTGGTGGTTCAAGAGTTCGTCGAGCGCGGTCAGCATCCCGATGTCTTCCATCTCGTTGCGGATGAACTTCACCGGCTGATTGCCACCGAAACCGTCGTACGCAGTCATGATACTCTCCCTTTTGGACCGCATTTGCCCCCTTGAGGGCAAGGCGAACACGCTGTCATCGAGCGCTCATCTCTGCAATCATCCTAGAAGTGTCCGACGATTTCGTCTAGCCAAATTACTCAACAGTGAGACGATTTCCGTTTTGCAACGAAAAGCAGAGGAGAGTGAGATGGGCCGGATCGAAGGAAAAGTGGCGATTGTCACGGGTGCCGCCAGTGGCATTGGAGCCGGTGTCGCCTCGCGATTTCTGGCCGAGGGAGCATCGGTTCTGGCCGTCGACCGGGCGCCTGCCCCTGCGCCCGGAACGGACGGTGCGCGCTTCGATTCGCTTCAGGTCGACCTCGCCCAGCCCGATGCAGCGGCGCGGATCGCCAATCGCTGCATCGAGCGCTTCGGAGCGATCGACATTCTCGCAAACAATGCAGGCATCTGCGACTATCGCCTGCTGGAAGACACCGACGACGCGACCTGGGACCGCGCGATCGCAATCAACCTAACGGCAATGTTCAAGCTCTGTCGCGCCACAGCCGCCGTGATGAAGGCGCGCGGCTGGGGCCGGATCATCAACACCGCCTCGATCATGGCTGAGCGCCCCTATCCCAGCCTGACCGCCTACACGGCCAGCAAGCACGCGGTGGCGGGCCTCACCAAGTCGGTCGCCATCGAACTCGGTGCGCATGGCATCACGGCGAACTACATTCTGCCCGGCGCTGTTCTGACCGGCATTACCGCGCCGCTCATCGCGGCGGATCCCACCTTGCGCGAAACCTACGACACCATGGGCGTGGTCAATCGCATGGCCATGCCCGAGGACATCGCCAATGCCTTCCTGTTCCTCGCCAGCGACGAAGCCTCGTTCATCACCGGGCACGGCCTCGCCGTCGATGGCGGCGCTCTGCTCAAGATGTGAGCGCTCAGCTGGCGGGAAACACCTCGTCGGCAAGTTCCGCCATCGTCTCGCGGGTGCCGGCGAAATGACCGGCCACCGCCTTGTCGGCCTCGGCGCTGTCGTGCTCGGCAACGGCAGTAGCGATGCGGGTATAGCCCATGGCGTGGCGATGGCGCTGGCTGTCGGTCTGTCGAGACTCGACCTGGGTGCGGAACAGATCGGTACGCGAAAGCGGGATGACCCGCGCCAGTTCGCTGTTGCCTCCGAGATCGACCAGCATGTCGTAGAAACGGCGACGTTCGGTCAGGTATTCCCCGCGCTTGCCGCTGGCCTGCAGCTCTGCAAGCCGAGCCGCCGATTCGAGCAACGGCTCGCATTGCGCCCGATCAGGCGAGGCCGCGGCAGCCAGCCGCGCGGCCAGGCGAGCCAGGGGCTCCAGCACGTCGAGCAGGTCGAGCACGGACTTGCGATCGAGCGCCGCGATGTAGGCGCCGCGAAAGCGGCTGAGTGACACGATGCCGTCCGCGGCAAGATGCTTGAGCGCCTCTCTCAGCGAACCGCGACTGATGCCGAGGCGTGCCGTCAGCTCCGGCTCGAGCAAGTGTTGGCCGGGCACCAGCCGCCCCATGCGGATGTCCTGGAGAATCGCATCGGCGACCCTGTCGCTCGCGCTACGGCGCTCTGCTTCCTGTGCCATCTCACTCATGTTCTCTAGCCTTGGCATTCCTGTTCGCAATCCGTTTCAGCCGCGGCCCCTCTTCTGGGCTGACGGCGAATCCCGTCTATGCGGCGACGTGCAATCAGGGTCAACGGACAAACTCATCCCACTAAATCGTCGAACATTATTGACCGATCATTTGAAGCGAGTATATATCCAGATCGTCGGAGAACGACCAAGGTGCGCACAAAGGCGCACGGCTAGTGGTGAGGGGATGCCGCGCGTCAGCGGCACCTTTCGAGAATGGAGAAACCGGATTGGGCGTCTTTGCGTCCGGTTCGCCCATGAGGGGAGGATTATCATGAGTTATCGCAGTTTCCTGTTGGGCACCTGCGCATCCGCGATGGCGCTGGGCGTGGCGGCCCCGGCGTTCGCTGCCGACGAACAGGACGGCAGGGCACTCGGCACCGCCGAGACCAACGAAATCATCGTCACGGCCAACAAGCGCGAACAATCGATCAACGACGTCGGCCTGTCGATTTCCGTCCAGTCGGGCGAGGACATGACCATGAAGGGCATCGATTCCCCGACCGACCTCGGCAAGATCGTTCCCGGCCTCACGGTCCAGCCTTCGCCCTTCAACACCCCGGTCTATACCTTGCGCGGTATCGGCTTCTACGAAACGACGCTTTCGGCCGCACCGACCGTCGCGGTCTATACCGACGAAGTCGCCCTCCCCTTCAGCGCCACGACCCGCGGCATTGCGTTCGACATCCAGCGCGTCGAAGTCCTCAAGGGCCCGCAGGGCACGCTTTTCGGCCAGAACACCACGGGCGGCGCGATCAACTACATCGTCAACAAGCCGACCGACTATTTCGATGCCGGCCTCGACCTCAGCTACGGGCGCTTCAACACGATCGACGCGCAGGGCTATGTCAGCGGACCGATCATGAAGGGTGTAAACGCCCGCCTGTCTGCGCGTACCATCCAGTCGGACGACTGGCAGTACAGCTACACCCGCGACGATACGCTGGGCCAGCAGAACAAGCTCCAGGGCCGCTTCCAGCTTGAGATCAATCCCGACGGCAATTTCCGCGTGATGCTCAACGCCAACGGTTGGAAGGACAAGAGCGACACGCAAGCCGCCCAGTTGGTGATGGATTCATGCGGGACGAACACCGCCTCCACCTGTTCAAGCCCCGATGCCGAGGCGTTCCGCGCCTATCCTCCCGCGCCGAACAATGCTCGCGCGGCCGACTGGAGCTACGGCATCTTCAGCGACTACAGCATCTACAGCGCCACCGAGGATTTCAGCGCGCGCGACTACAGCGTACGCGGCGAGAACAACCGCAAACTGCGCCGTGATGACCGTTTCTACCAGCTGAGCGGGCGCGTGGATCTGGATCTCTCGGACACGTTGACGCTTACCTCGATCACGGCATATTCCAACTACAAGACCGATTCCGTGCAGGACTTCGACGGCTCGATCTATGCCACCGTCGACACCAACACGACCGGTTACATCAAGACCTTCTCCCAGGAATTGCGCCTCTCAGGCAATTATTCCTGGGGCAACTTCATCGTGGGTGGAAACTACGACAGCTCCAAGACGTTCGACCGGCTGTTCTACAACTTCAGCCAGGGCCCCTCGTCCAACCCGCTTTATTTCATACCCGACGCACCACGCGGCCAGCTGACGTTCAACTATTCCAAGCAGGACGTGAAAAACTATGCCGTCTTCGGCAATACCGAGATCAGCCTGACCGACAGCCTCAGTCTGGTGGCCGGTGCGCGCTATACCAAGAGCAAGCGCAGCTTCGAGGGTTGCACCAACGACTTCGGCGGCGGCACCGCGATCTGGTGGAACGCCATCTTCGGCACCGACGTCCAGCCAGGCGAGTGCCTTACCTTCACGCCGAACTTCCCCGAGCAGTATCGTCCGGCCCTGTTCGACCAGCTCAACGAGGACAACGTCTCATGGAATGTCGGCCTGAACTACAAGACTGCCAGTGACGCGCTGATCTATACGCGCGTCTCGCGCGGCTACAAGTCGGGCAGCTTCCCCACCGCATCAGTCGCCAGCTACAGCGGCTACACCCCGGTGAAGCAGGAATCGGTGACCGCCTATGAGGTCGGCTTCAAGGCGCCCTTCGCCAACGGCGCGGTGAACATCTCGGCCGCCGCCTTCTACTACGACTACAAGAACAAGCAGCTTCGCGGCCGTAAGCCGGACCCGGTCTTCGTCACGCTCGATGCGCTCGTCCAGATTCCGAAGAGTTCGGTCGCCGGCGTCGAGGCCCAGCTCGACGTGCGCCCGATCGAAGGCCTGACCCTCAGCTTCGGCGGCACCTACATCGACACCAAGATCAAGGAATATACCGGTTTCGATGCGCTGGGCGTGGAACGCAATTTCGCCGGGCAGGACTTCCCCTATGCCCCGTCGCTGACCGCAATCGGCGATGCCGAATACGATTTCGCGGTGGGCAGCAACGCCGAGGCTTATCTCGGGGCTTCGGTCACCTACAACAGCCAGACGACCAGCGCGCTCAGCAATTCCAACACCGATTATGTGACCGCGGACACGCGGTACAAGATCAAGGAATACGCCCTGCTCGACCTGCGCGCGGGTGTTCGGCTCAACGACGGCAAGCTGCGCGTTGGCGGCTACATCCGGAATGCGACGAACACCTTCTACTGGACCAACGTCCAGGACAACCTGGCCTCCATCTCGCGCTTCACCGGCATGCCGCGCACTTACGGCGTGCAGGTCAGCTGGCGCTACTGATCACCCAACCTCTCGACGGGCTGGGCCGGGCGGATTTTCCGCCGGGCCCAGCCCATTTTTTTTGCGCAGATGGCGCAGATGGCCTATCGTCGAACGAAATCATTCGATCAAAGACTCGAAGCCGCACATTGGGAGACTGCTGAAATGGCAACCGTGCTGGACGACAAGGCGCGGCAAGCGCCCCCTTCACCTGCTGGGGCAATCGTTTCGTCCATTCCGCCGATACCGGACATCCGCCGCATGCACGGGCCAATCACCAGCGGCATCCTGATGCGTTTCTATGCGCTGCAGGCCGTCTGGTTCCTGGCCGGAATGCTGCCTGTGATCCTGGGAATGAGCGCACAATGGAAAGCTTTCGGGCTTGGCCTCGTGCTACCGGGCGGCGGGTTCTTCTTTGCCGGGGGGATCGGCGGCGTCGTACTGGGCCTGCTTTCGGTGGCCGCCTTTGCCGTGATCATGTTCATCTGGTGGGCCCGCGGCGTCGTGGTCGGGCCGCCGGGTGTCCTGATCGGCACGGCCCTGCTCTCGGCTGTGTGGATCAAGGGATCGCCCGGCCTTGCCGTGATGGAATACGCTGTCCCGCTGGTGTTCATCGGCCTTCATGCCGGTTTTGCGCTCAGCCGCCGAGCCAAGTTCAATGCCGCCCGCCGCCGCGCGAAAGCCCATAACGCGGCCATCGCCACCACCCAGCCGGTCATGCGCGAGGCGCCCATCGCCGCATCGCCCGAAATGGCTCCGGGACAAATCGGCGAGTTTCGCCGCATGCTCGACCTCGCGCTGCAGCCGGTGGACGAGTGGAAGGGCTTTGCCTTCAACGACACCTGGCAAGACGGGGCACTGCGCTACCAGATCTGCACGATGAGCTGGAACCTCGCCTTCGGTCAGTACACCCAGCTCCCGGCCTTTCATGGCTACCTCAACACCGCGCAGGAAAACCTGATCCGCAAGCACGTCGACCGCAAGACCTGGAACTACTGGTACTGGGAAAGCCTGTGGGGCAACCTCAAGGTCTCCAAGAACCCGGTCGAGATCGACAACATCATGCTGAGCGGATTCCTCGGCGTCTCGCTCGGCCTGTTCGAGACTGCGAGCGGCACTTCGCCTTTCCGCGAGCCGGGCTCGCTGACCTTCCGCTGGGACGAGAACACCGCCGCCCCCTACAACCACGAGACGATGCTGCGCGAGGTGGTGAAGAACTTCAAGCGCTACGACTATGGCTGGTTCCCTTGTGAGCCGCGCTGGATCTACTCGATGTGCAACCTCGTCGGCCGCACCGCGCTCGCCCTTCACGACGCCCGTCACGGAACGCACATGGTCGAGGAAATCGGTGATCGCTTCAACCAGACGATGCGCGACGAGATGCTCCTGCCCGACGGCCGCATCCGGGTCTGCACCTCGTCCACCTTCGGTTTCACCGTCCCCAGCCTTTCCGGCCTGTTCGGCGAGACCTGGGGCATTCGTTTCCTCACCCCGTACGCCCCGGAAGAGGCCGAGCGTCTGTGGGCGATCCTCAAGCGCGACTTCATCAAGGTGAACGAGAACGGCGAGCTCGATTTCCGCCTGCTGCCGTTGGGCTGGGATACGCGCAAGCCGGCGAACTTCTCCTACGATCAGTGGCCAGAATTGAACCCCCTGACAATGACCATGTGGGCCGCGCTCGAGATGGGGGACGAACCGATCATCGCGGCTACCCGCAAGTCGATCGGGACCATGTACGGCGACGGCGTTGCCGACGCGATCAGCTGGACACGCGCCAATACCATGCGTGACATGATCAATACCGGCCTGCCCGAAGCCTGGCGCACCGGCCCGCTGCTGGCCAAGGCGACCTATCCCGACGTGATCGTCACTCGCGCCGTTTCCGATGGCCACGCCCTCGACCTCGTACTGGTGCCGGGCGAAGGGCCCACCGAAGCCAGGCTCGGCCTTGCGCGTCTCCGCCCCGGCGGGCAGTATCGCGTGGAGCAGACCGGAGAAATGCTGACCGCCGACGAACAGGGCAAGGCTACCTTCGTCCTGCCCCTGCCGGAGCGACGCGAGGTGTCGATCCGGCCGATGGCCTGAACAGGAGCAAGCGCCCCATGATGTGCTGCATCATCGCTGCCATTCTCTACGCACGGATGCTTGCCGCGCTCAGGGCCTGGGCTGTGTATTGGGGAATTACCCGGCCTTTGCCGCACGAACACGATGCGCCTCGACTGCTGCGCAACTTGCGCGGTGCCGGACCGCCGCCTTCGGCGGCAACCGGAGCCATCTCGCTTTCGCTTGTCGTCACTCTGGCACTCTTGGCGGTGCAATTCGGGCACGGACCTCTCAAGCAAGAGGATCAGGTCACGATGGCAGATAGCGAAGCGGCCTCGGCGGTGCCGCGCCTGTCCCAGTTGATCGGCCTGGGCGGTGCAGCCAGCGAACCGGACCAGGCCTCGGCACAACCCTGATCGATGCCTGCGCGTCCCCGCCTGTAAGAAACGGGCACGATGCGTCAGGTCTGCAGATCGAAGGTCTGGAATACATGGGCGGTGTCGCTGTACTCGCGCACTTCGCTCAGCACCTCGTCTTCAAAGCGGAACAGGAAAGCATAGCGATTGTCGTAGCGCGTGCCATTACGCAGCATGGCGTGCGACGTGGCCTCGATCACCACCGTGTCGTCCACCTCCAGAACGCGGCCGGGCGTGACAGCAATCCCGGCCTCGGTCTGCTCGTGCAGCAGGCCCAGCAAACCGTTGAACTCGGCAATCGACAGCGAAAAGCCGGCATTGGACCACCAGATCCCGTCTGGTTCGAAACGGGCGGGGTCAATCGCGCCAGTCTTGATCTCGCCTAGCACCATGAGCGCCGTTTCTTGCCTGCCCACGTCTTTTCTCCCGCGTTCTCGTCGTGATGGGCCGCTTATACCCCCTCAACTATCGTAGGTCAAAAACGTCGGACAATTTAACTTGCGCGCATCCGATCAGTGCTGTCAGACTAACCACAACTCGTCTCCACCCTCTCAGCGATCTGCAACACCTTCAACATTCGGTGCACCATGCCGCCCGAAATACGATGCGCCAGTTCAGATCTGCTGCCATGGCGGAATGGAATTCTGCATCCGCGGCTGCGCCTGAACTCTCAGAGTTTAGCCTTCGCCGGCCTGTCAGCGAATAACCGGACGGCCTCCTCCTTGATGGCGAGACCATCAGGGCCGGCGTTACCACTGCGGGCGCCGGGAAAATTCAACTGACACGAAAGGACGCAATACCGTCAATTTGTACGTCAGACGGGAAGATTGCCCACCGATTGGCATCGAATACTACCGGGAGACGACTGTCTCTTTTCATCGTAGTATGGCGTACCTTTGGATCACTCTGGCGTAACCAAAGTCACTCCCACTCGATCGTGCCCGGCGGCTTCGACGTATAGTCGTAAACCACGCGGTTGATGCCCTTGACCTCGTTGATGATCCGCGTCGCGACGCGGCTGAGGAAGGCGGCATCGAAAGGATAGATGTCGGCGGTCATGCCGTCGGTGGACGTCACCGCGCGCAGGCCGCAGACGCTGTCGTAGGTGCGCCCGTCGCCCATCACGCCGACGGTCTTGACCGGCAGCAGCACCGCGAAGGCCTGCCAGATCGCATCGTAGAGACCGGCATTGCGGATTTCCTCGAGGTAGATCGCGTCGGCCTTGCGCAGGATGTCGCAGCGCTCGCGCGACACTTCGCCGGGGATGCGGATGGCAAGGCCCGGCCCCGGGAACGGATGGCGGCCGACGAAGATGTCGGGCAGGCCCAGCTCGCGGCCCAGCTCGCGCACTTCGTCCTTGAACAGCTCGCGCAGCGGCTCGACCAGCTTCATGTCCATGCGCTCGGGCAGGCCGCCGACGTTGTGGTGGCTCTTGATCGTCACCGAGGGACCGCCGGTGAAGGAGACCGATTCGATCACGTCGGGATAGAGCGTGCCCTGCGCGAGGAACTCGGCGCCGCCGATCTTCTTCGCCTCGTCCTCGAAGACGTCGATGAAGGTCTTGCCGATGAACTTGCGCTTCTTCTCGGGGTCGGTAACGCCCTCGAGCCCGTTGAGGAACAGCGTCGAGGCATCGACGTGGACCAGCGGGATATTGTAGTGGCCGCGGAACAGCGAGACGACCTGGTCCGCCTCACCCATGCGCATCAGCCCGTGGTCGACAAAGACGCAGGTGAGCTGGTCGCCGATCGCCTCGTGGATCAGCACGGCGGCCACCGCCGAATCGACGCCGCCCGAAAGGCCGCAGATCACGCGCTTGTCGCCCACCTGCTCGCGGATCTCGGCGATCTTGGTCTTGCGGAACTCGGCCATGGTCCAGTCGCCGGCAAGACCGCAGACGTGGCGCACGAAGTTCTTGAGCAACTTGCCGCCGTCGGGCGTGTGCACCACCTCGGGGTGGAACTGCATCGCGTAGATGCGCTTCTCGTCGTTGGCGATCACCGCGAAAGGCGCGCCGGGGCTGGAGGCGACCGGACGAAAACCGGGAGCGAGCCTGGTCACCTTGTCGCCGTGGCTCATCCAGACCTGATGCTTCTCGCCCACGTTCCACAGGCCGTCGAACAAGGCGCAGCCGTCCGCGATCTCAATGAAGGCACGTCCGAACTCGCCCGCATCGCCGAGCAGGACCTCGCCGCCCATCTGGTGCATCAGCGACTGCTGGCCATAACAGATGCCGAGCATGGGCAAGCCGCTGTCGAGAATGACCTCGGGAATGCGCGGGCCGTTGTCGTCCAGTACCGACGCAGGCGAGCCGGAGAGAATCACGCCGGCCGGCTTCATGCGCTCGAACGCTTCTTCGGCGGCGTTGAACGGGGCGATTTCGGAATAGACGCCCGCCTCGCGAACGCGGCGCGCGATCAACTGGGTTACCTGGCTGCCGAAATCGACGATCAATATGGATTCAGAAGTCTGGATGCTCATGGCAGGCCCCTAATAGCGTGTGCGCCGGGTGTCCAGATAGCTGGACCCGCCCGCGGCACCGATGCAACCGTCGCAAGTAGCGATTGCGAAAAATGCAAGCAATATTGTTACTTTTGAATTTGTGATAATTACGCAAATACCTATTTCGCCTCCGCCGCCCGAGCGAAGAGATTCGCGAGGGGTGAGACAAAACAAAACAATGTTTGCAGGAGTTATCCCATGACCTTCGTCGAACGCACGTTCGGCCTGGCCGCTGCGCTTGGCGCCAGCGCGCTGGCATTCGCGCTCACGCTCGCCTGATCGGCAGCCGAAGCGCCGCGCTGCATAATGGTAGCGCGCGAAACGAGAGGGCGGCCCGCAAGGCCGCCCTTTTGCTTTTCCCGGCCACAGGTAACGGGTTCGACGAGAGACCTTCATTTTCCCTCTTGCAAAAATACTAACCTAGGTTATATTAATCAAGGTAAGGGATGATTCGCCCCTGTCTGGAATTGGAGATCGAACTATGACCCTCGTTGAAAAGTCGGTCGGTTTCGCTGCGGCCCTTGGCGCTTTCGCCATGGCGTTCGCCATCACCCTGGTCTGAAGAAGCACCCCCGGGGGGGAAACCGAGCACAAGCAAGAAGGGTGGCCCGCAGGGCCGCCCTTTCCGTTTGCGCAAGGCTCTAGACAATTGGGCAAATTCCAGCATGCACGGTCGAAAATCGATTTCCGGAAGCAGGATAAACAGGCCGCGAAGCATAAAGATGAATCGACTTTCACCTTCCTGATGCGATAACAACGGACGCATGGCGGACGTCCTTCAGGAAGATATTCTATACAACCTGAGACAATTTATTGCCCGGCGTAATTTTATTACCCTTGTGTTTTTTCACGTGACACATATCGTGCGCCGCGGATGCACCATCGAGCTTACGCGTTACGCTCAGGGATGCACTCCTGGGGGGAATATACAAGATTCACGAGGTGACCTTCCCGAAGGTTGTCCTGCAGAGATGCAGGAACGACTTTCGGGAACGCGGAGCGGGCATGTGAGAAAGTCCCTTTTTCCCATGCCCGCTCCGCCATGTTTTTGACGCACTCCGGATGACGCCAAGGCCCAATCGGCCCAGCCGCTTCAGCCGGCCAGCGCCTTCACCAGATCATAGAGATAGTCGCGCGCGGTATAGAGCGCCCGCGCCTCGACGCGTTCGTTAAGGCCGTGCGTGCCGTTGCCATCGGGGTCGGTCCAGACGCTGGGCACGCCGTAGACGGGAATCCCGACCGCGCCGATATAGACGCCGTCGGTCGCCCCGGTGGACATGGAGGGGATCACCGGCACGCCGGGGAAATACTTCGCCCCGAGCTTCTCCACCGGACCGGTGATTCTGGGGTCGAGCGGCGGCGGGGAAGCGATTGGCTTGTCCTTCACGCGCGGCGCGATGGTAATGCGCGGATCATCGATGGCGCTGGCCAACGCCGCCTGCGTTTCCTCGGCGGTGCGGCCCGGGAACATGCGGCAATTGACGTTCGCCTCGGCATGCTGCGGCAAGGCGTTGAGCGCGTGGCCGGCATCGACCAGCGTGGCGACGCAGGTCGTGCGCAGCATCGAATGCAGCATCTTGTCCTTGTCGACGATCGCCAGCGCAGCCTTGTCGTCCGGATTGGCCACGAGCGCCTGCATCGCCGCGCCCGTCTCACCCCCGCGCATCTTGCCCGCCTTCGTGAAAAAGGCTCGGGTGGTGTCGGTGAACTGGACCGGGAAATCGTAGGCGCCGATCTTCAGCAGCGCCGCCGAGAGTTCGTAGATCGCATTGTCCGGCACCGGCTGCGAGCTGTGCCCGCCGGGGTTGGTCGCGGTCAGGGTGAAGTCCTGATAGGCCTTTTCGCCCACCTGCAGTGTCTGGACGAGCAAGTGTCCCATGCCGTCGGTCCTGCCGCCGCCGCCTTCGTTGAGCGCGAATTCGGCATCGATCAGGTCGCGCTTGTTCTGCGCCAGCCACTCGGCCCCGTTGAACGCGCCGCTGGTTTCCTCGCCGCAGGTCAGCGCCAGCTTGATCGTGCGCTTGGGCTTGTATCCGGCCTTGGCGAAGCGGACCAGCGTATCGGTCCAGATCGAGGCCATCGCCTTGTCGTCCACCGCGCCGCGGGCGTAGTAGTACCCGTCCTCTTCCACCAGCGTGAAGGGATCGCGCTCCCAGTCCGAACGCTTGGCCTCGACCACGTCGATATGCGCCAGCAGCAGCATCGGCTTCGCGCTCGCATCGCTGCCGGGATAGATCGCAACGAGCCCGCCGTCCTTGGGATGCTCGGGCGTCGCGAAGGGAATGATCTGATCATCGCGCATTCCCGCCGCCTTGAGCCGCGCCGCCATCTTCGCCGCCGCATCGGTGCAGCTTCCGCTGGACACGGTCGTATTGGTCTCGATCAGTTCCTTGTAGAGGCCGAAGAACGCCTGCTGGTCCGCCCGCAGTTTCGGCATCGGCGCGCTGGGAGCTGCCTGCGCCATTCCGGCCAGGACCAGTGCCCCCGAAGCCAATCCGATCAAACTCTTGTGCATGCCCGTCTCCATGAATTTAGCGACCCTGAAACCGCTGCGGATTGAAGCACATCGGCTGGCGAAGGCAACTGCCGATTGCCGTTGGCGGGACACAACGGCCTCCTCTGTGGAAAAGCCCCTCCCCGATGCCGGTTTTGCTTGGGTTTGGCGGGCGCAAACCCTATATGCTGGGCATGGCTACAAATCCCGAAAACGGCAAGAACCAGAACACCTACGGCGCAGATTCGATCAAGGTCCTCAAGGGACTCGACGCCGTGCGCAAACGCCCCGGCATGTATATCGGCGATACCGATGACGGTTCGGGCCTGCACCACATGGTCTTCGAGGTTTCGGACAACGCCATCGACGAGGCGCTCGCAGGCCATTGCGACCTCGTGCTGATCGAACTCAACCCCGACGGTTCCGTCTCGGTGGAAGACAACGGCCGCGGTATCCCGGTCGACATGCACAAGGAAGAAGGCGTCTCGGCGGCCGAGGTCATCATGACCCAGCTCCACGCGGGCGGCAAGTTCGAGAACACCAGCGACGACAATGCCTACAAGGTCTCGGGCGGCCTGCACGGCGTGGGCGTCTCGGTGGTCAACGCGCTTTCCGAATGGCTCGAACTCGTCATCTGGCGCGAGGGCAAGGAACACTGGATGCGCTTCGAGCACGGTGATGCCGTAGCGCCGCTGATCGTGAAGGGCGATGCTCCCAGGGTGGAGCAGAACCCCGACGACAACGGCTTCAAGAAAGGCACCCGCGTCACCTTCCAGGCCAGCCACGAGACGTTCAAGAACGTCACCGAATTCGATTTCGACAAGCTGGAGCACCGCTACCGCGAACTCGCGTTCCTCAATTCGGGCGTGCGCATCCTGCTGCGCGACAAGCGGCATGAAGAAGTGGCCGAGCACGATCTCTACTACGAAGGCGGCATCGCGGCCTTCGTGCAGTTCCTCGACCGCAACAAGCAGGCGCTGATGCAAGAGCCGATCGCGATCTCGGCCGAGAAGGACGGCATCGGCATCGACGTCGCGCTCGAATGGAACGATTCGTACTACGAAAACGTCCTGTGCTTCACCAACAACATCCCGCAGCGCGACGGTGGCACCCACCTCGCCGCCTTCCGCGCCGCGCTGACCCGCACGCTCAACGGCTATGCCGAGCGTTCGGGGCTGCTCAAGAAGGAAAAGGTCTCGCTTTCGGGCGACGACATGCGCGAGGGGCTTACCGCGATCGTCTCGGTCAAGCTGCCGGACCCCAAGTTCTCCAGCCAGACCAAGGACAAGCTGGTCAGCTCCGAAGTGCGCCAGCCGCTCGAATCGCTGATGAGCGACAAGATGACCGACTGGCTGGAAGAGAACCCGGCCATCGCCAAGACCATCATCCAGAAGGTGATCGACGCCGCCGCCGCGCGCGAGGCCGCCAAGCGCGCCCGCGAACTGACCCGCCGCAAGGGCGTGATGGACATCGCCAGCCTGCCCGGCAAGCTGGCCGACTGCCAGGAACGCGATCCCAGCAAGTGCGAACTCTTCCTGGTCGAGGGTGATTCGGCAGGCGGTTCGGCCAAGCAGGGGCGCGACCGGCACTATCAGGCGATCCTGCCGCTCAAGGGCAAGATCCTCAACGTCGAGCGCGCGCGTTTCGACCGCATCATTTCCTCGAAGGAAGTCGGCACGCTGATCCAGGCCATGGGCACGGGCATCCGCGACGACTTCAACCTGGAAAAGCTGCGCTACCACAAGATCGTCATCATGACCGACGCCGACGTCGACGGCGCGCACATCCGCACCCTGCTGCTGACGTTCTTCCACCGCCAGATGCCGGACATCATTCGCGCCGGGCACTTGTTCATCGCCCAGCCGCCGCTGTTCAAGGTCGCCAAGGGCCGCAGCGAGGTCTACCTCAAGGACCAGGCCGCGCTGGACCGCTATCTGGTCGAAGCGGGCCTGAACGGGCGCGTGCTTGAAACCGTCGGCGGCGCGCGCAGCGGTCCCGATCTGGAATCGCTGGTCGAACACGCGATCCGCATGCGCAACCTCATGGCCTTCGTCCCGCGCCGCTTCGATCCGACCATCATCGAGGCGCTGGCGCTGGCCGGCGCGCTGGAACCGGACCTGTCCGTCGAAGCCCGCAGCGCCGCGCTCGACAGGACCGCGCAATGGCTCGACCGCGCCGACAGCGAAGCCAAGTGGACCGCCCGCCTGACCGAGGACGGCAATATCGAGGTCGAGCGGCTGTGGCGCGGCGTCACCGATCACCACAAGATCGAGGCCACTTTCCTCACCAGCGCCGAGGCACGCAAGCTGGCCCGTCTCGCGGCCGAGCACGCCGACGTCTATCAGGGCATTGCCCGGCTCGTGCGCGCCGGCTCCGCAACCGAAGGCGAAGCCTCGGATACCGTCGAGGACGAAGCCGAAGCGCAGCGCCCCACCGCCGATGCCGATTCGATCACCCGGCCGAGCCAGTTGCTCGAAAAGGTGCTGGCGGCAGGCCGCAAGGGCCTTTCGATCCAGCGCTACAAGGGCCTCGGCGAAATGAACGCCGAACAGCTCTGGGAAACCACGCTGGACCCGGAAAACCGCGCGCTGCTCCAGGTCAAGGTGGAGGACGCCGACGTGACCGACGAGATCTTCACCCGCCTGATGGGCGACATCGTCGAACCGCGCCGCGATTTCATCCAGGAAAACGCGCTCAACGTGGCCAATCTCGACGTTTGACGCCGTACGCCCCCGGGACCGGCCGATGAAACGCCGCCGCTTCCTGCCAGCCCTGCTGCTGGCGGCAGCGCCGGCGGCGGCCAGTGCGCAGACGCAGCCTTCCATGCCGCCAGCGATCGAGCTGGCTGCGGAGGCGCTCAACAAGGGCAACTGCCAGGGCGTCGTCGAACATCTCGAACCGGCTTTCGCGACGCCCGCCTTCACCGCACTCGCGCCGAGACAGCAGGGCGCGTCCTATTTCATGTTCGGCTATTGCAAGGCCTCGCTGCGCGACAACGCGGGGGCGCTCGCGGTCGTCGACAAGGGGCTCGACACAGCTCCCGATTTCGCGCCCTTGTGGAACCTGCGCCTGGGCATCGCTCTCGATCTCGGCCGCAGCGAAGAGGCGCTTATCACGCTTGAGCGCATGCTCCGCACGGCACCGGCCGCGTCCTCTGCCATCGACCTGCGCTGGCTCGGGATCCTGAACCGGCGGCTGAAGGCCGAGGACGCCCTGCACACGCGCCTGCTCGATGCGGTAACGGCCCCCGACTTCCACCCCGCGCTGGGCGATTTCGCGGTCGACTGGTACCGCGAGAGCTACGCCGCCCGACTCGCCGGCGAGGGTCGGATGCAGGAAGCCGCACGGCAGGTCGACGGCATCACCTCGACCGATGTCCTGCGCAAGATCAGCGTCGATCCGAAGCTGTGGGCCATGTTGCCCCTGAACTACGACTGGGCGCGCGCCTCGGAACGCTACGTCAGCGCACTCAGCCGCCAGCTCAGCGTCGCCAGGCTCCGCGACGTCGACCGGCTGCGCCTGACCACCTACCTTGCGACCGAACTGATGCACATGGGCCGGCCGCAACAGGCGATCGACATGCTCGTCAACAGCGCCCCGCCGCGGGTAGACTCGGAAGAACCCAAGGCACCCGTGCTCGCCGGCGAAAACTGGTGGTGGGACGCGCTGGGTCGGGCCTATGCGCTGGCAGGACGCTACGACGATGCGGTAGCGGCCTTCCGCGAGGGGGTAGCGAGCGGCGACATCAACCACGACCGCGTAAGCCAGCGCGTCAACCTCGCCCATTTCCAGGTGCGCTTCGGCCATGGCAAGGATGCGCTCCGCACGCTCGCCGAACTCGACGAGGGCAGTCTCCACGCCTCCCCTTACGGGATCATGGAATACCGTCTGGCGCGCGGGTGCGCCGCCGCCCAGCTCGGAAAGACGAAGCAGGCCGAGGCGGACCTTGCCTACATGCGCGCGCATGTAGGCGACCACCCCGAAGCCTACAACGACCTGCTGATGTGCATGAACCGGACCGACGAGGCCGCGGCCGAGATGATTCGGCGGCTCGACAATCCCGAGCAGCGCGCCGACGCGCTGCTGCAGCTCAGCGACTACGCGCCGCTGCCGGAGGGCGTGCCGCCGACGCCTTACGCCGAAACGCTGAACATCCTGCGCGGGCGAGAGGATATGAAGGCGGCGATCGAAAACGCCGGCGGCATCCGCGCGTTTCCGATACTGCCGCCCAGTCTTTGAGCAGGGACGCCCCGGTCAGGGCCGCATCACCCAGCCGCCATCGATATGGATGGTCTGGCCGGTGATCCACTGCCCGGCTTCCGAGCACAGCAGCAGCAGCGTTCCAACCAGTTCGTCCGGCTCGCCGCGTGGACGGGTGGCGCAGGTGGCCTGCAGGAACTGGATGAAGGGCGAATCGTCGGGCACCAGCAGCTTGCCCGCATCGGACGTGACATTGCCCGGTGCGATGGCGTTGCAGGTGATGTTTTCCTTGCCGAACTGCTTGGCCAGCACCGTCGTCAGCCCCACCAGCGCCAGCTTGGAAATGCCGTAGAGGCCGGTGGCCGGGAAGGCGCCGCCGCTGGTCTGGTTGATGATCCGCCCGCCGCCGCGCTCGCGCATCGAGGGGATCACCGCGCGCGCGCAGAGCAGCGCGCCGTTGAGATTGACCGAGAACGCCTTGTTCCAGGCATCGAGGCTGATCGTCTCGCAATTGTCGTAGCTGATGTCGACCATCAGCGCGGCATTGTTGACGAGGATGTCGACACCGCCGAAGGCCTCCTTCGCCGCCGCACCCATGGCCAGCGTCGAGGCCTCGTCGGATACGTCGACCTGCACGGCCACGGCCTTGCCGCCTGCCGCGATGATCTCGTCGGCAACCGCCTGGGCGCCCCCGGCGTTGAGATCGGCGACGACGACCGAAGCCCCGGCGTTCGCCAGCCCCATCGCATAGGCGCGGCCGATCGAATTGCCGCGCCCGCCCGCGCCGGTGACGACCGCTACCTTGCCGTCGAGGCGGAACTGATCGAGTGTGAATGTCATTGTGGGCTCTCCCTCAACCGGCGGTGATGCCGGCGTCTATGTCTATGCAGGCGCCGTGGAAACCGCGCCCCGCCGGCGAGGCCAGCATCAGGATCATGTCCGCCACGTCGTCCACCTCCACGGTGCCGCGCATGCCGGAGTAGCGCTTGAGCAGCTCGAAATCGCAGCCCTCGGGCGGGACGAAGTTGGCGGCGATATTGGTGATCATGCCGCCTGGCGCCACCGCGTTGATGCGGATCGGCGCCTTCTGGAATTCCATCGCCATGGCCTTGGTCATGCCCAGAATGCCCCACTTGCTGGCGCAATAGGCAGCGGCATAGGCCTCACCGATATGCGCGGCGGACGAGGCGACGTTGACGATCGCGCCATCGTTCCTGAGCAGGTGCGGGATCGCCGCCTGCGAGAGGTGGAACGGCGCGGACAGATTGACGTCGATGGTGCGCTGGTACTGGCCGAGCGGCATCTGCGGCGTGTTGGCAAGATAGATCAGCCCGGCAACGTTGCACAGCGCATCGAGCCGCCCGAAGCGGGCCGCTGTATCGACCACCACCTTGGTGCAGGCCTCGGGATCGGACAGGTCGACCGTTTCGTGGGCGATGTTGCGGCCGCTGTCGGCCAGCATCGCCACCGTCTCCTCAAGACCTTCGGCATTCACGTCGAGGATGCAGAGATCGGCCCCCGCCTTGGCAAACTTGAGCGCGGTGGCACGCCCGAGGCCCGAGGCAGCGCCGGTGATCAGGGCGACCTTGCCGGTCATATCGGTGTTCATTCGCGTATCCTCACTTGGCGTGCCAGGGCAGGCCCTTGGCCACCTTGTCGATCATTTCCAGGACCACGGCCTGCATGCGCGAGGCCTTGGGCCAGCCGGCGTGGGTGCCGTATTGCAGCACGAATTCCAGCATCTCGTCCGGCTTGCAGTTGCCGCTCGCGATGGCCGCGTGGATGTGGCTGCGGATCGGGATTTCGGCCCCGGATTCGCAGACGCCGACCAGCGTGATCCAGCGGCGCGATGCCTCGTCCAGCGTGCGTCGGCACCACATCTCGCCGAAGACGAAGTTGTTGATGCCTTCCAGATAGGGCGTCCTGGGCGGCCCCGGCGGGAAGGTCATGACCTTGTCGAATTCGGCATGGCCGCGATCGTTGCGCACTTGCGGGTCCCATGGTTCGGGGCAGATCGCGGGAACCTCGGCAGGCGGGAGGTCCAGTTCATCGGCCACGCGCGAGACGGCCCGGTCGAGACGGCCGCCGTTGCCCCAGCCCGAATAGACCGACAGATGCAGCGCGGCCTCGCGCAGCTCCGCCAGCGTCAGTTCCTCGTTGACCAGAGCGCCGCGTACGAAGTCGTCGATCTGGCTGTCTTCCAGGTTGCAGGTCGCTGCCGTCGCCATGGCGACGAGGTAGCGCGCGCGGCGTGGCAGGCCGGGACGAGTCCAGACCTCGGCCCAGATGAAATCGCGCCACGATTCCTCCAGCAACGTCGCGGGCTGTTTCGCCGCGCGCCCGGTCGATTCGGCTTCGGTGGCAAGGCCCGTGGCAATGCGGTCCTTGGGGTCGAGCATGGTCATGGCAGCTTCCCCCTCAGTCCTGCAGGTTGACCCAGACGTTGCGCACCTGCTGGAATTCGCGCAGCCCCTCGATCCCGCCGAGGCGGCCGTGGCCCGAATGCTTCATCCCGCCGAAGGGCACGCAGGGCGTCATCGCCTCGCCCGATCCGTTCACCTGCACCTGCCCGGCCATCATCCGGTTGGCGACGCGGTGCGCGCGGGAGAGGTTGGTGGTGTGGACATAGGCGCCAAGGCCGTAGTCGCTGTCGTTGGCCAGCGCGACGGCTTCCTCCTCGCTGTCGAACGGGGTGACGACCAGCACCGGACCGAACACCTCGTTGCGCGCGATCCTGCTTTCGGGCGAGACATCGGCCAGCAGCGTGATCGGCAGGAAGTAGCCCGAGGCATGATCCCCGCCCAGCCGCTCGCCGCCGCAGACCAGCCGCCCGCCTTCGGACACGCCGCCTGCGACCATGCCCTGGATGCGATCCAGCGCGGCCTCGGAAATGACCGGGCCCATGAAGGTGTCCATGGCCAGCGGATCGCCCACTTTCACATGCCCGGCCATGGCCTGCAGCATCTGCAGGTAGGGTTCGTAGATCGCGCGTTCCACCAGCAGCCGCGTGCCGTTGACGCAGCCCTGTCCGTTGGCGCTCACCGCGCCAGAAAGACCGCGCTTGGCGGCGGCCTGCAGATCGGCATCGGCGAAAACGACCACGGCCGACTTGCCGCCCAGTTCCAGCCCCACGGGCTTGAGCGTTTCCGCTGCGCTGGCGAGGATCTTCTTCGCGGTATTGCCCGACCCGATGAATTCGATCTTGCCGATACCGGGGTGCGAAACCATCGCCGCGCCCACGTCCGGCCCGCCCGTCACAAGATTGACGACGCCCGGCGGGAAGCCCGCGAGACGAATGATCTCCATCAGCTTCATCAGCGTATAGGGCGCGTTCTCCGGCGCCTTGAGCACCACGCAGTTACCCGCGGCCAGCGCCGGAGCCATGACCATGGTCGCAGCGAAGAGCGGGCCGTTCCATGGCACGATAATGCCCACGGTACCGTAGGGTTCGTAGCTCACGTAGTCGTGCGCGGGGCCGCCCCAGGTCTGGACGGTGCGCCCGTCGATCTTGTCCGCCCAGCCGCCGAAATAGCGGAACTTCTGCGCGGCATCGGCGCTCATGTGCGGACCGGCGATGATGATCGAGCCGTTCTCCGCCGTCAGCAGCGGCGTCATTTCCGCCGCCTTCTCCTCGATCAGGGCGGCAAGGCGGAACATGAGATCGCGGCGCTTGTCACCCGGCATCGCGCGCCATGCGGGCTGCGCGGCATTCGCGGCGGCCACGGCGCGGTCGACGTCCCCGGCATTGGCGAGCCTGAACTCGCGCGTCACTTCGCCGGTGGCGGGATAGATGTGGGCGAAAACGTCTCCGCCGCCGCCTGTCTCGGCGGCCGCGCCGATCACCAGCGCGTGCTCCGGCAGCACCGATCGATCCGGATTGGGAAAACCCATAAACGCTCCTGTCCCAAGTGCTTGGCGCTTGCTTGCACCGTTCTTGGCATGGAGGTTATGTGCGCCTATAATCCCGGTCAACGGAGTTGAATTGCCGGATTCCGTCATGAAATCGGCCCTGAAAATCACATTATATGCATAGTATTGACCCATGTCTGCCAACATGACCGTCCCCCGCAAGCGCGGCACCAACCTTGTCGCGGCCACCGCGCAAGTGCTGCGCGAACGCATCTTCGCACAGGCACCCGGCACGCTGATCGGCTCGCTGCACGATCTGGCACGCAGCCTCGAAGTCGGCATCGTCACGCTGCAGCAGGCCGCGCGCGTGCTCGAACACGAAGGCCTGCTGGAAGTGCGGCGCGGTCCGGGCGGCGGCTACTACGGCGCCCGTCCCGACGATGCCGCGCTCGAACGCGCGCTCGATGCCTATTTCCGGGTTCATCCGACGACCTACGAGGAAGCGCTGGACATGACCTCGCTCCTCTTCAACGAACTGGTCGCGGCGGCCGCCGGCTGCACCGACGCGGATCTGCGGGCGCAGTTGCAGGCGCTTCAACAGCGGCTGGAAGCCTACGATTCAGACGCCGCGCTGGGCACGTTCGAGATCGAGTTCCAGGAACTGCTGTTCCAGATGGTCCGCCGCCCGCTGTTCGAGATGCTCACCCGCGTCACGCTGCACTATGCCGCCTCCTACCCCAGCCCAACGGTCCACGCGCTCGCCCACGACATCGAAAGCTGGAAGGCCGGGCGGCACCGGATCATGGCCGCGATCCTCGCCAACGACGGCGCGCTGGCGCGGTTCGAGGCCGATCGCAGCAACCGTGCCGCGATCGTGCGGCACCTTCACGCCGCGCAATGACACGCCATCCCATTTGCAGTTCGCACAAGCCGGCAGCGGTGGCAGGATGGCCTCCATGATTCGCCGCTTCGGTTCCTCCCCCAGCGCCGCCGACTTCGAGGCGCTTGCCCACGCCGCCTTCGCGCGCATTCCGGCGCCCTTCGCGGACCATCTCGACGGCATCGTGGTGCGCGTCGAGGAATTCGCCGATGCCGAAACGCTTGCCGCCGTGGGCCTGAGCGATCCCTTCGAGCTGACCGGGCTCTACCACGGCCGCCCGATGGACAAGGGGTCGGTCTGGGTCGCGGGCGAACTGCCGCCGCGCATCACGCTCTACCGCCAGCCGCTGCTGGCCGAGTGGTGCGAAACCGAGGTCATGCTGGAAGACCTCGTGACCCATGTCGTGATCCATGAAGTCGGTCACCATTTCGGGCTCAGCGACGCAGCGATGCATGCGCTGGAAGACGGCGCACCATAGAAACAGCAACGGCCCGTGCGCAATTTGGTCGCTGGAGCGTCATGATCCGATGCGATAGAGCCGCCCCATGAATTTCAAGACCCTGACTCGCTCCGCCCCCCTCGTTGCCGTCTCCCTGCTTGCCGCCTGCGCCGCGCCGCAAGGCATGCGCAGTGCCTCCGCCCCGGCGGTGCATCCTGTCGAGGTCGGCATCATCGCCCTCAACGATTTCCACGGCGCGCTCGAACCGCCCAAGGCCGCCGTCGCCGCGCCCGACGGCAAGGGCGGCACGATCCCGGTTCCCTCGGGCGGCGCGGCCTGGCTGGCCTCGGCGGTCGACACGATCAAGGCCAAGCATCGCAACCACGTGGTGGTGGCCGCCGGCGACCTCACCAGCGCCTCGCAGCTTGCCTCCTCGCTCCACCTCGACGAGCCGGCGGTCGGCGTGATGAACCGCATCGGGCTGGACTTCAACGCGGTGGGCAACCACGAATTCGACCGCGGCTGGAAGGAACTGCAGCGCCTGCAGAACGGCGGGTGCGAGAAGAACACGCGCCTGCAGCCCTGCCAGCTCGAACAGTTCCAGGGCGCCAGGTACAAGTACCTTTCGGCCAGCACCTACAAGGCGGACGGTGGCACGCTGTTCCCGGCAACCGGCCTCAAGAGTTTCGGCAGCGGCGCGAGCAAGGTGACGGTCGGCTTCATCGGCCTGTCGCTCAGGGACGTGCCGACGCTGGTCTCGCCCGACGAAGTGAAGGGCCTGACGTTCGGCGACGAGGCCGAGGCGATCAACCGCGAGGTTCCCCGTCTCAAGGCCGAGGGCGCGGATGCGGTCGTCGTGCTGATCCATCAGGGCGGCATAACCAGGCCGGGCGATCCGAACGGCTGCGACGACCTCGTTGGCGGCATCAAGCCGATCCTCGACAAGCTCAAGCCCGGCGTCGACCTCGTGGTCTCGGGCCATACGCACTGGCAATACGTATGCCATTATGGCCGGAGCGACGCCGATACGCCGATCCTGCTCACGAGCGCCGGTGTCTACGGCAAGCTGGTGACCGACATCACGCTGACCATCGACCCGGCGCGGCACCGCGTGATCGCCAAGAAGGCGCACAACGTGATCGTGCAGTCGGTCGGCTATTCGAGCGGTCGCGGCGACGTGCCCAACACAAAGCTCTATCCGCAGTTCTCGCCGCGCAAGGACGTGAGCAAGTATGTCGCCGCCTATGTCCACGATGCAAAGGACCTGATCGCTCGCCCGGTCGGCAAGCTGGCGGGCCCCGCCGCCAAGCCTTCGAGCGAAAGCAACATGGGCGGCGCGCTGGGTAACCTTATCGCCGATTCGCAGCTCGCCGCCAGCCGCAAGGCCGGCGCGCAGATCGCCTTCACCAATCCCTTCGGCATCCGCGCCCCGCTCGATCCCGCGCCCGACGGCACCGTGACCTTCGGCCAGATCTACGCGGTCCAGCCGTTCAACAACGACCTGGTGACGATGACGCTGACCGGCTCGCAGCTCTACGCGGTGATCGAGGAGGGGCTGGACGACGACGGTGCGCGGCAGGCGCTGTCTCCCTCGGCAGGGCTCATGTTCGCCTTCGACCTGCATCGCCCCGCGGGCAGCCGGCTCGTCTCGCTGACGCTGAACGGCGAGCCGGTCGACCCCGCCGCGACCTACCGCGTGACCGTGGTCAACTTCCTCGCCGAGGGTGGCGACGGCTTTTCCACCTTCAAAGAGGGCACCGACCGGGTGCGCGGGATGATCGACAACGAGGCCCTGCAGCAGTGGATCGCCGCCGTGCCGGTACGCGAGGTCCCGCAGGACGAACGCACCGTGCAGGTGGGCGACTAGGAGCCTTCCCGCAGGAAGGCGACGAACCGGCCCGTCAATCTGCCGGCTTCCTCGCCTCCGCAGGTGAGTATCGATCGAACCTCGATGCGGGCACGCCCGCGCCGCTGAAGCGGCTTCAGGAATCCGGCCCAGTCGGCCTCGTCGGCGAAGGAGGATGTCGCTGCAAAGGTCCCGGTGATGGGCTTGTCATAGTCCATCCGGTTGGACTGGATGACCACTTCGCACGACAGGCCCGCATCGCGCAGGCGCAGATGTACGACGGCCCATGCCGCCAGTATCGCGAGCGCCGAGGCGCTGCCGCCGAACACGGTGCTCTTGTGATTGATGTTCGGCGCCAGCGGCGCGGACAGGACCACGGATTGCGTCGTGGCGGAAACCGCCGTCGCTTCCATCGCCGCCGACAGGGGAATCTGGCGGTGGAGGTATTCGGTCAGCTGATCGGGGCTCATTGCCGCTGCGCCATCAGAAGCCGGCTCCGTCCGGCCAGTCGGGCGATGCCAGCCCCATCACCTTGAACAGAGTCCCCATCTGCTCCTCCGCTATCAGGCGGTCCTTGCCGGCCTGAATCGCCGCGGCATGCTGCGGTGCGGACGCGGCCAGTTTCCCGGCACGCTCCTCTATGCCCAGTCCGCGCAGGAAGTCCCGCTGCGTGACCGTACCGAGATGCCGTGCGCCGCAAGGCAGCGCGGCATCGGCCATGGCCGCGAAATCGACATGGCAGGTGAGATCCGCCTCGCCGGGAAGTTCGAAGGGATCGACCTTGGCATGCGCCTTGAGCGCCTGCAGCGTGGAGCCGGTGCGGCTGCGGTCATGGCCGTAGTCGATGAACAGCGCCGCCCCGCCCTGATCGACGAGGCGCGCGGCGATCTCGCTCACGGCGGTCGACGCACCCGGGCACGTCTCGATCAGCGTACCGTCCTCGGCCTTGCGCATGGCCTCGGGTACCGCCGCATCCATCGGCTTGTCGCCGGCAACGGGGAGGAAGCGGCCATCCCGGTAATCGACCATGCGCTCGCGCCAGCCTTGCGGCGTCTTCACCAGCTGGCGTACCGGCAGCGCGTCGAGGAACTCGTTGGCGACCACCAGCAGCGGGCCGTCCTCCGGCAGGCTGGCAAGATCGTGATGCCAGTGCGCCTGCGGCACCCCGGCGAGCTGGATGTCCCGGAGCGCGGCCGATCCTTCAACGAAGTGCACTTGCGGCTCCAGCCCGAAACGCTTCATGACGCGGAGCGCATCGCGCGCCAGCGTGCCGCGACCGGGGCCGAGTTCGACGTAGTGCGCACGCTCGTCCCGCCCGGCGCGAATCCAGATGTCGGCCAGCCACAGGCCGACCAGCTCGCCGAACATCTGGCTGATTTCCGGCGCGGTGATGAAATCGCCCGCGCTGCCGAGCGGGTCCTTGTCCGCATAGTACCGGGCGTTCGATTCGCCCATGTAATGCAGCAGGGTGATCGGGCCGTAACTAGCGATCAACCGCCGGAAAATCGCCGCCAGCGGTTCCGCACCGCCCGCCATCAGGCGGCGGAAGCGGCCGGAGAGCCGCGACCGCTCGCAAGGGCGGGCTTCGCCAGAGCGCGGGCCACGAGCAGCAGGCCGAGCACGATCAGCGGAATCGTCAGCCACTGGCCCATCGACAGGCCGGTTTCGCGGGCGAATGCCTCGAGCTGGGCGTCGGGTTCGCGGAAGAACTCGACGATGAAGCGGGCGCAACCGATGCCGACGGTGAAGACTCCCACCAGCAGGCCGGGGCGGAACCGCGCGCGCGTCTTCCAGAACAGCAGCAGCATAATGACGATCATCACCAGCCCCTCCAGCCCCGCTTCGTAGAGCTGGCTGGGATGGCGCGGCAGCGGCCCGGCATCGGGGAAGACCATTGCCCAGGGCAGGTCGGGATCGGTGACCACGCGGCCCCACAGCTCGCCGTTCACGAAGTTCGCAAGTCGTCCGAACATCATGCCGAAAGGCACGCAGACCGAGATATAGTCCGCCACGCGCAGGAAATTGAGGCCGCCGCGCCAGGAAACCCAGGCAAGCGCGAGCAGCACGCCGATCAGCCCGCCGTGGAAGCTCATGCCGCCGTGCCACAGCTGCAGCAGCTCGACCGGATGCAGCCACATGCTGGGAACGTTCGAGTTGCCGCCGGTATAGAAGGTCGCATAGCCGATCCTGCCGCCCAGGATGATTCCCAGCGTGCAGTAGAAGAACAGGTCGTCGGCATGGCGCTGCGCCAGCGGCGCGCCGGGCGCTTTGATCATGCGGGTGAGGTGCCAGTAGCCGAGCACGATGCCGGCCAGATAGGCCAGCGAATACCAGCGCAGCTCGAAACTGCCGATCCGGAACAGGTAGTTCGTGAGACCCAGCCGCTCCCAGTAAATCGGCTCGTGCACTTGGGCGGCTGCGGCCGCGGCCAGAGTAATCAGAGACAAGTTTCGACCTCGCTGGCTGTATCGTTGGAGCCCGGCGGAGGGCCTGACGGCTCGGTTACCGGCGCCTTCTGGCATAGCCCGCCCGATGATGGTAGCCGCGTTTTCACAGCCTTCCTGCATAATCCATGAACGCGCGCGAGACGGGCGATCGCAATGATCGCCTCCAGCGCCTTTCAATAGCCACCCCCAGGGGTTAGAAGCCGCGACCCATGAGCAGCGTGATCCGCATTCCCTCGCCCCGCACCGTGATCGACCGGCGCGACCTCGTCGAACGCATCGAGGCGCTGGTCGCGGACCGGGGCGCCGCCAAGGGCCGCCAGGCCATCGTCGAGGCGCTGCGCGACGCGCTCGACCATGGCCGCGTCGAAATAGCCCGGCGTCTCGTCGAAAAGCCCTCCGCCGGGCACGAAGTGGCCGAAGCGCAGGCATTCCTGACCGACCAGCTCATCCGCGTGATTCACGATCACGTCGTCCAGCACGTCTATCCGATCAGTAACCGCTCGAAGGGCGAGCGGCTGACGGTGATGGCGGTGGGCGGCTACGGTCGCGGGGAGATGGCCCCGCACTCGGACGTCGACATCGCCTTTCTCACCCCGATCAAGAACACGCCCTGGTGCGAGCAGGTGATCGAGGGGATGCTCTATTTCATGTGGGACCTGGGCCTCAAGGTTGGCCACTCGAGCCGCTCGCTCGACGACATGGTGCGCATGTCGAAGTCCGACCTGACGATCCGCACCGCCATGCTCGAAGGGCGCTATGTCTGGGGCGACCAGGGGCTCTACGAGGAAGCGCGCCAGCGCTTCTGGAAGGACGTCGTCTCCGGCACCGAGCGCCAGTTCGTGGTCGAGAAGCTGGCCGAGCGCGAGGAACGGCACAAGCGCATGGGCGACAGCCGCTACGTCGTCGAACCCAACGTGAAGGAGGGCAAGGGCTCGCTGCGCGACCTCCACACGCTCTACTGGATCGGCAAGTACATCCATCAGGTGCGCGACCCGAGCGAACTGGTCGGCGCCGGGCTGCTGACCCGCAAGGAATACCTCGCCTTCCGCCGCGCCGAGAACTTCTTCTGGGCGGTGCGCTGCCACCTGCACACGATCACCCGTCGCGCCGAGGACCGGCTGACCTTCGACCTGCAGCGCGAAGTCGCCATGCGGATGAACTTCGCGGACCGGCCGGGCAAGAGCGCGGTCGAGCGGTTCATGCAGATGTTCTTCCTGCAGGCGAAGGTAGTGGGCAACCTCACCGCCGTGTTCCTCGCCCAGCTCGACGAGCAGTTCGCCAAGAAGCAGCCGCGCGGCCTGCTGGCGGGTTTCCGCGCCAAGACGCGCACGGTGAAGGGCTACAAGGTCTTCGGCGGCCGCATCCAGGCGCCGTCCGAAGACTGGTTCGCCCAGGACCCGGTGCGCATGATCGAGATCTTCGTCCTGGCCGACCGCGAGGGCTACGAGATCCATCCTGAGACGATGCGCCTGATTTCGCGCGACGCCGGGCTGATCAAGGACAAGGTGCGCCGCGACAAGCGGGCGAACGAGCTGTTCATGGACCTGCTCACCAGCCGCAACAATCCCGAGATGGTGCTGCGCTGGTTCAACGAGGCGGGCGTGTTCGGCCGCTTCGTGACCGAATTCGGCCGCGTCAACGCGCAGATGCAGTTCGACATGTACCACCACTACACGGTGGACGAGCACACGATCCGCGCGATCGGCCTGCTTTCGAAGATCGAGAAGGGCGAACTCGGGCAGGATCACCCGCTGGCGCACGACATCGTCCACAAGGTCCGCTCGCGCCGCGCGCTCTATGCCTCGGTGCTGCTGCACGACATCGCCAAGGGGCGCGGCGGCGACCATTCGGTGCTGGGCGCCGAAATCGCGCTCAAGCTGTGCCCGCGCTTCGGCCTCGACGAGGAGGAGACCGAACTCGTGTCCTGGCTGGTACGCCAGCACCTGCTGCTCGCGGCCACCGCCTTCAAGCGCGACCTCGCCGACGGCAAGACGATCAGCGATTTCGTCGAGGTCGTGCAATCGCTGGACCGCCTGCGCCAGCTCACGCTGCTGACCATCGTCGATATCCGCGCGGTGGGACCGGGCACCTGGAATTCCTGGAAGCGCCAGCTCATCGGCGAGCTCTATTCCGCCTCGGAAGAACGCCTGCGCCTGGGCCATGCCGAATTCGGGCGCGAGAAGCGGGTGGCGGCGAAGAAGGCCGCCGTGGCCGCGCTGGCACCGGGCAACGATGCCCTGATCGGGCAGGTCGGCGACAAGTTCGTCGATGCCTACTGGATCGCGGAGCCCGAGGAGATCATCGCCAAGAACCTCGCCCAGCTCGAGACCGCCGAGAACACGCCGCTCTCGATCGCCACCGAATACTACCCGGCACGCGGGGCGACGCTCGCCACCGTGATCGCGTCGGACCATCCGGGCCTGTTCTACCGCATCGCGGGCGGCATCCACCTTGCCGGCGGCAACATCATTGATGCGCGCATCCACACCACGCGCACCGGCCGTGCGGTCGACAATTTCCTGGTACAGGACCCGCTGGGCCGCCCGTTCCAGGAAGCCACCCAGCTCGAGCGGCTGCGCACCTCGATCGAAAACGCCCTCGCCAACCGCATCCAGATCCTGCCCCAGCTCGTCGCCAAGCCCGACGCGCGCCCACGGGCCGATGCCTTCGAGGTGCGCCCGCGCGTGCTGTTCGACAACAAGGCCTCGAACCGGTTCACCGTGGTCGAAGTCAATGCCCGCGACCGTCCGGCGCTGCTCAACCGGCTTGCCTATGTGCTGTTCGAATCGCGACTGATGGTCCACTCCGCGCATATCGCCACTTATGGCGAGCGGGCGGCGGACACGTTCTATGTCACCGACCTGCTGGGCGAGAAGCTGACCTCGACCAGCCGGCTCAAGACGCTCGAACGCAAGCTGCTGGAAGCCACCAGCGAACTGACGGGCGACGAAGTGGCCGCCTGACGCGCAGGTCGGCGCAGAGAAGGGTTGAAGGGAACTTACGCAGGCGTCATTCGTTGCAATGCAGCATGCCAGTGCTCCGCCCCCCCTCACTGCGCAGGATCTCGCCCATGAAAGCTCCCGATTCCGCCCGTCATACCGATCCGCAATGCGTCCTCGTCCTGCAGGGCGGCGGCGCCTTGGGAGCCTATCAGGCGGGCGTGTGCGAAGCCCTTGGCGGCCGTGACGTCCATCCGGACTGGGTGGCGGGAATTTCGATCGGCGCGATCAACGCGGCGATCATCGCGGGCAATGCCCCCGGCGACAGGGTCGGCGCGCTGCGGCGGTTCTGGGAACACACGTCTTCCGAGCTGCTCTACCGCCTCGACGAGCCGATCGGCTTTGCCCGCCGCGCCTTCAACGAGGTTTCCGCGCTCTACGCCGCCACTTTCGGCCTGCCCGGCTTCTTCCACCCGCGCGTGCCGATGCCGATGCCCGAATGGCCCGCCGAGATCGGGCGGCTGAGCTTCTACGACACCACGCCGCTGCGCGCCACGCTGCTCGAACTGGTCGATTTCGACCGCATCAACCACGGCAAGACGCGGTTCAGCGTGGGCGCGGTCAACGTGCTGAACGGCAACTTCGCCTATTTCGACAACACCCAGCGCAGGATCGGGCCCGAACACGTGATGGCCAGCGGCGCCTTGCCGCCGGGCTTCCCGCCGGTCGAGATCGACGGCGAGTGGTACTGGGACGGCGGCCTCGTCTCCAACACGCCGCTGCAGTACGTGCTCGACAATCGCACGCCTTGCGAGATGACCGTGTTCCAGGTCGACCTGTTCTCCTCGCGCGGGAGCGTGCCGCGCACGATGGCCGACATCGACCAGCGCGTGAAGGACATCCGCTATTCCAGCCGCACGCGTCTGGGCACCGACACGCCCCGGCAGATGCAGAAGATGCGCGCCGCGGCGCGCCGGCTGGCGCACAAGCTGCCCGATGAATTCCGCGACGACCCGGACATGGCCGCGCTGCTCGACCACCACCCGGAAGGCGCGGTCGCCGTCATGCACCTCATCAACCGCACGCGCGGCTACGAGACCAATTCCAAGGACTACGAATTCTCGCGGATGACCGTCGAGGAACACTGGGCCGCCGGCCGCGCCGACGCGCTCTATTCGCTCGCCCATCCCGAGTGGACGGGCCGTTCGCTCGAACCCGACGAAATCATGACATTTGACCTGGCCGGCGACAGACTGGAAAAGCCGCTGACCGTATCCAACGGAGAGCACGCATGAAATTGAAGGACAAGGTCTGCATCGTCACCGGCGCGGCCAGCGGCATCGGCAATGCCATTGCCCATACCTACGCCTCGGAAGGCGGCAAGGTGGCCATTGCCGACATCAACATGGACTCGGCGCAGAAGGCGGCGGACGACATCAAGGCCAGGTTCGGGACCGAGGCCATGGCCATCGCCATGGACGTGACCAGCGAGGAACAGGTCGAGGCGGGCGTGCAATCCGTGGTCGATGCCTGGGGCACGGTCGACGTGCTGGTTTCCAACGCGGGCATCCAGATCGTCAACCCGATCGAGGATTTCGCCTTTGCCGACTGGAAGAAGATGCTCGCCATCCACCTCGACGGCGCCTTCCTGACATCGAAAGCCTGCATCCCGCACATGTACAAGCAGGGCTCGGGCTCGATCATCTTCATGGGCTCGGTCCACTCGAAGGAAGCGAGCAAGCTCAAGAGCGCCTACGTCACCGCCAAGCACGGGCTGCTCGGCCTGTCGCGCGTGATCGCCAAGGAAGCCGGGCCCAGGGGCGTGCGCACCAACGTGATCTGCCCCGGCTTCGTGCGCACCCCGCTGGTCGACAAGCAGATCCCGGAACAGTCCAAGGAACTGGGCATTCCCGAAGAGGAAGTGATCAGCAAGGTCATGCTCGGCCAGACGGTCGATGCCGAATTCACCACGGTGGAAGACATCGCCCAGGTCGCGCTGTTCTTCGCCGCGTTCCAGACCAACGCGCTCACCGGCCAGTCGCTGATCGCGAGCCACGGCTGGTTCATGGAGTGACGCCCGGGTGCTGCGGCACCGCACGCGATACGCCCGGTACAGGAAAGCAGCGAACCCCGCACGGGAAGCCCCCATGCATCCCGCGCGAGGTTCGCACCCTCGGTGGAAAGAGATCTATAGGCCTGCCGCCGCCGGCGTCGTTGACGCGCGTCAACGACGCCGGCGGGACGTAACTTCACCCGCTTGTCTCCCGTCGGCACGACTTTGATCTGGATCAATGTGTCGTTCCGGAGTTGCTTTATTGCGAATCGTTCGTATTAGCGTTCGCAAAACGACTCAGGGGGGGATCGTCTGCAGATGAAAGTTCAACTGCGCAGGAGCACTGCGCTTTCCAGCCTTCTCGTATCCGTCATGGCATGGAGCAGCGGCGCCCTTGCGTCGGACACGGGCATGGAAGACGCCGCGCCGGCCAACGAGGCCATCCTTGTCAGTGCTTCCAAGCCACAGGCCCTCGAAGTCGGCGGCTCGGTCCAGTTCCTTGATTCCGAAGATCTTGCCGAGTTTTCCTACACCGATCCCAATCGCCTCCTGCGCCAGATTCCGGGCGTGAACCTTCAGGAGGAAGACGGCTTCGGGCTCAGGCCGAATATCGGCATTCGCGGCTCGGGCACCGACCGGTCGGCGCGGATCGCGCTGATGGAAGACGGCGTGCTGATAGCACCGGCGCCCTATGCCGCGCCTTCGGCATACTATTTCCCGCAGATCTCCCGCATGTCCGCGGTCGAGGTTTCCAAGGGGCCGGCAGCCATCAAGTACGGCCCGATGACGGTCGGCGGGGCGCTGAACCTCATCTCCACACCGATTCCCGACGAAACCTCCGGCTTCGGCGAACTTCTCGCGGGATCGTACGCGGCGCGCCGAGGCCATGGCTGGGCGGGCGGCTGGGTCCCGCTTTCGGACGGCCTTGAGGCGGGTGGCCTGATCGAGGGCCTTTACGAGCACTCGGGCGGTTTCAAGCACATCGATGCCGGAGGCGACACCGGCTTCGAGATCACCGACGTCGTGGCCAAGCTCGGCCTGCGCAGCACCGATGGCCGGCACGCCTTGGAATTCAAGTTCGAAGGCTACGACGAGACCAGCGCCGAAACCTATCTGGGGCTCACGCTCGACGATTTTCGGGCCACGCCGTACCGGCGCTACAACGCCAGCCAGCGCGACGAGATGAATGCGGACCACCAGACCTACCAGCTGACCTACCGGTTCCGCCCCTCCGACGCGCTGGGCTTCACCGTCGTCGCCTATCGCAACGACACCAAGCGCGCCTGGTACAAGCTCAACGATGTCCGCAACACGGCCGACACCGGCTGGAACTCGATAAGCAGCGTCGTCGCCGATCCCGTTACATATGCCACGCAGATGGCCGATCTGGTCGGCGCGCCTGGCTATACGGGCAGGACGAACGGCCTGCGCGTGCGGAACAACAACCGCCGGTATCAGGCAACGGGCGTGCAGGGCCTCTTCGAAGCCCGCTTTGCAACCGGCAGCGCCAGCCACGAGCTGCAACTCTCCGCCCGCTACCACGAGGACGAGGAAGACCGCTTCCAGCAGGACGACGTCTACCAGATGGCCGATGGCCGGATGATCCTCACTTCAGCCGGTGCTCCGGGAAGCAATTCAAACCGCCTCGGCGAAGCGGAAGCGTGGGCCTTTTTCATCCAGGACACGATCACGCTGGGCACGATCACCCTTACGCCCGGCCTGCGTTACGAAACGATCGACCTGAAACGGACCGACTGGTCGGGCTCCGATCCGGAACGCGTTTCTCCCACGTCGATCAGGACAACGAACGTCGACGTCTGGATACCGGGGGTCGCCGCCGCCTGGGAATTCTCGCCCGGCATGCGTTTCATCGCGGGCGCGCACCGGGGCTTTGCCAGCCCGGGCCCAGGCTCGACCACAGACGCGGAAACCTCGTGGAACTATGAAGCGGGGTTCAAGCTTGCCCGGAACGCCTGGCATCTCGAGGCGATCGGCTTTTTCAACGACTATGCGAACCTCGTGGGCACCTGCACCAATTCCACCGGTGGCAATTGCACGATCGGCGATCAGTTCGATGGCGGCGCAGCCCATGTGAAGGGGCTCGAACTGACCGGCGGCTACACTTTCGGTAGCATCGCGGCACAAGGCTTCGCCGTGCCGGTCTCTGTCGTCTACACATTGACCGACGCCGAATTCCGCACGTCCTTCGAGAGCGACTACGAGCCGTGGGGAACGGTGGAGAAGGGTGACCTGCTACCTTACCTGCCCAAACACCAGCTGACGCTGAACGCGGGCGTCGATCTCGAAAAGGTCCGGCTCTCCGCATCCGTCAACCTGGTCAGCAAGGCCCGGGCAGTGGCCGGGACGGGCACGATACCCGCCTCGCAGAAAATCGACGGGCGCGCACTCGTCGACCTTGCCGCCGAGTGGGACGTATACGGCCCCATTTCGCTGTTCGGCACCGTCAACAACCTGTTCGACAAGACCTACAACGTGGCCTTTTCGCCCGCAGGCGCGCGCCCCGGCGCCCCGCGCATGGTGTTGGGAGGCATCAGGGCGCGCTTCTAGGCGCGCCCACCGTATCCGGCCGGCGGGCAGGCAAGCCGCAAAGTCTCAGCTAACCGCCCGCAGCCTCGCCACTGCCGCGTCGCGGCCGATCAGCGGCAGCAAGGCGCCCATGTCCGGGCCATGGTCCATACCGGTCAGTGCCTGGCGAAGCGGCAGGAACAACGCCTTGCCCTTGCGCCCCGTCGCATCCTTGAGAACCCCGGTCAGCGCCTTCCACGCGCCGCTCTCGTTTCCGGCATCCCAGTCCAGCGCCGAAAGCGCCTCGGCCGCCTGCGCAAGATAGGTGCGGTCCTCGTCCGGGAAGGCAGGGGCTTCCACCGGCCCGGTCACCACCCGCCACCAGTCCGCGGCCTCGTGCACGTGGGTCAGGTTGGGCCGCACCGTCTCCCACGCCGCCGCGTCCATGCCCTCGGGCAGACGGGCCGCCGCCGCCTCGTAGGGCAGCGCGTGGACGACCGCGGCATTGACCCGCTCCAGCTCCGCCTCGTCGAAGCGCGCGGGCGCACGACCGAAACGCGACAGGTCGAACGATGCGGCCAGTTCCTCCAGACCCAGCGCCGCGTCGACCGGATCGGACGTGCCCAGCCGCCCGAGCAGCGCCACCAGTGCCTGCGGCTCGATGCCCGATTCGCGGAAATGCATGGCGCCCAGCGACCCCAGGCGCTTCGACAGCTTGCCCTCGGTACCGACCAGCAGGGCCTCGTGCGCGAAGCGCGGCGGGGAAACCCCCAGCGCGGTGAACATCTGCACTTGCGCCGCCGTGTTGGACACGTGGTCCTCGCCGCGCAGGATGTCGGTCACGCCCATGTCGATGTCGTCGATCGCCGAGGGCAGCATATAGAGCCAGGACCCGTCGGCGCGGCGGACCACCGGGTCCGACATCATCGCCGGATCGAAATGCTGGGGCCCGCGAATACCGTCTTCCCATTCGATCGGCGCTGCGCGGTCGAGCAGGAAACGCCAGTGCGGCATTTCGCCCGCCGCCAGCCTTGCTGCCTTGTCCTCTTCGCTCAGCGACAGCGCGGCGCGGTCGTAGATCGGCGGCAGGCCGCGCCCCAGCAGGACCTTGCGCCTGAGTTCGAGTTCCTGCGGGGTTTCCCAGCACGGATAGACCCGCCCCTGCGCCTTCAGCCGTTCGAAGGCGCCTTCATAAAGACCGAAGCGCGCCGACTGCCGCTCTTCGCCCTCGGGATGGAGGCCCAGCCATGCGAGGTCGGCGCGAATCGCCTCGACGTATTCCTCCTTCGAGCGCGCCGCGTCGGTATCGTCGATCCGCAGCAGGAAGCGCCCGCCCGCCTGCTTGGCCAGCAGCCAGTTGTGCAGCGCCGTGCGGATATTGCCGACATGCAGGTGCCCGGTGGGCGACGGGGCGAAACGGGTAACGGTCATGGTCCGCGCGATTACGGCGCCGGAAGAGCGGCGTCAAAGGGTTCGGAAGCCGCGGGTGCCCTCCCCCGCGCCCGCGGTCACCCGCTGCGAAAGGCGTGGGTGATCGGGTAGCGGCGGTCGCGGCCGAAATTGCGCGCCGTCAGCTTCACGCCCGGCGGGGCCTGGCGGCGCTTGTATTCGGCAAGATGGAGCAGGCGTTCGATGCGCTGGACGGTTTCGCGCTCGAAACCCTCGGCAACAACCTGCTCGACGCTCTTGTCGTGCTCGACGAGGCCGAGGAGGATCGGATCGAGCACGTCGTAGGGCGGCAGGCTATCATCGTCGCGCTGGCCCTGGCGCAGTTCCGCGGTGGGCGGCTTGGTCAGCACGTTCTCGGGAATCACCGCGCGCGCGGGCCCCAGGCCGATGCGCGGCACGTGCCGGTTGCGCCAGCGGGCGATGGCGAAGACGGTCATCTTGTAGGCATCCTTCAGCGGGTTGTAGCCGCCCGCCATGTCGCCATAGATGGTCGCATAGCCCACGCTCATCTCGCTCTTGTTGCCGGTGGTCATCAGCATCGGCCCGAACTTATTGGACAGGGCCATCAGCGCGGTGCCGCGAATGCGCGACTGCAGGTTTTCCTCGGCCAGATCGCGACGGGTGCCCTCAAAGGCCTCGCCCAGCATGGCATCGAGGCTGTCCACCGCATCGCCGATCGGCATCTCTGTATAGCGGATGCCCAGTGCCCGGGCACAGGCGGCGGCATCGTCCAGGCTTTCCTGGCTGGTGAAGCGCGAGGGCATCATCACGCCCCAGACCCGGTCGGCCCCCAGGGCATCGACGGCGATGGCCGCGCAGGTTGCCGAATCGATCCCGCCCGAAAGGCCGAGCACGACGCCGGGGAAGCCGTTGCGGTTGACGTAGTCGCGCAGGCTCAGAACCATCGCGCAGTAGATGTCCTCGGGATGGACGGCGAGCGTTTCCACCTCCCCGCGATCGCAGCGCCAGCCCTGCGCGGTCTTGGTCCAGCCGGTCTCGACGACCTGCTCTTCCCAGTCCCTGAGCTGAACCGCGAGGCCGCCATCGCCATTGACCACGAAGCTGGCGCCGTCGAACACCAGTTCGTCCTGCCCGCCGACACGGTTGAGGTAGGCGAGCGGCAGCCCGGTATCGACAGCGCGGCGCTTGGCCACGCCTTCGATGCGCAGCGCGTCCTTGTTGATCTCGTAGGGGCTGCCGTTGATGCAGATGAACATCTCTGCCCCGAAATCGGCGAGGTGGCGGCAGACTTCCGGCTGCCAGATGTCCTCGCAGATCGGCACGCCGATCATCGTGCCACGCACGATTACCGGCTCAGGCAAGGGCCCCGGCTGGAACAGGCGCATCTCGTCGAACGTGCCGTAGTTGGGCAGCTCGTGCTTGAGCCGCACGGCAGCCACCCGGCCCTGATCGAGCAGCGCCACGCCGTTGTGCAGCGCACCATCGAGCACGAAGGCGGAGCCGACCAGCATCGCCGGACCGTCGGATGCACTGGCCTCGGCCAGCTTCTGCAGCTCGGCCGCGGCGCGTTCTATCAGCGAGGGCTTGAGGATCAGGTCCTCGGGCGGGTAGCCGATCAGATGCAGTTCGGGAAAGACGATGAGATCGCTGCCCCGCGCCTTCTCGCGCGCCGCCAGCATGCCCTTCGCATTGCCGGCAATATCGCCCACCGACTGGTTGAGCTGTGCAAGGGCGATCTTCAGCGTATCGGGCATGGACGGTTTGATGCCCGCCGGCATGGGTCCTTGCAATTAAAAACCCGCCCCTTGCGGGACGGGCTGTCGTGCAACCGTGCTGCACAAACAAAAAACCCTCCCGGTGGGGAGGGCTTTCGTCCGCCTTTCGACGGACTCTCCATTTGCCCGAAACCGGACGGAATGGAAAGCGGCGGGGGCCGGTGTGCCGGTAAGGCAGGCACCAGCCCCCTGCGCCGATTACATCGCCTCGGACGGAGCCTCGGTCGGCATGTCGGTGGCGTCACCGGTCATCATCTCTTCCGGAGCGGTCTCAACCGACTCGGTAGCGGTGTCGGTCGGAGTCTCACCGCAAGCGGCGAGCGACAGAGCAGCAGCCGACGCGAACGCGGCGAAAGCAATCTTCTTCATGCGAATCCCCTTGCATTGTTTGGCCCATAGGCCAACGCTTGCAGGCAAGCCTGCAGCGCCATTCTTTAGACGAGACAATGGTGCAACGCAAATAGGAAGTGGAGAGGTGCAAACCCGCTGAAATCCTTGGGGTTGCACACATATAAAGATATCTTTATATGATCTGGCATGCGGATCGACCCCCTCCTGAGAGCGCTTTCGGAACCGACGCGGCTGCGCATCATGCGCCTGCTCGCGCACATGGAACTGGCCGTGGGCGAGCTGGCGCAAGTGCTCGGCCAGAGCCAGCCGCGCGTATCGCGCCACATCCGCATCCTGTGCGACGCCGGCCTTGCCGAACGCCGCAAGGAAGGCAGCTGGGTCTTCCTGCGCAGCGCGGTGAACGAACAGGGCAGCCCGCCCCTGGGAGCCGCCGCCGCGCGCCTGCTGGCGGTCGCCGAACAGGAAGACGGCACGTTCGCGGCACGCTGCGCCGAAGACCGCCGGCACCTCGCCGCGATTCGCGCCGGCCGCGAGGCGAGCGCCCAGGCCTACTTCGCCCGCCACGCCGAGGAATGGGACACCCTGCGCCTGCTGCATGGTGCCGACGAGCCGGTGGAAGCCGCCCTGCTCGCGGCGCTCGACGGGCGCGGGCTGGGCGCGCTTCTCGACATCGGCACCGGGACCGGGCGCATGGCCGAACTGCTGGCCGCGCGCGCCGCGCAGGTAACCGCGCTCGACAAGAGCCCGGAAATGCTGCGCATCGCCCGCGCGCGGCTGCAGGCACTGCCGGCGGACAAGGTGAACCTCATCCAGGGCGACTTCACCGACCTGCCCTTCGACGCCGGGACATTCGATACCGTGCTGTTCCATCAGGTGCTGCACTATGCGCAGGACCCCGGGGCGGTGCTGGCCGAAGCCGCGCGCGTGCTGCGCCCTTCCGGCCGCATCGCCGTGGTCGACCTTGCCGCGCACGCCCGCGAGGAACTGCGCGAACGCCATGCCCACGCCCGCCTGGGCTTTTCCGACGAACAGATGATCGCGCTGCTGGGCGAGGCCGGGCTCGTTCCGGACACCCCGGTGGCGCTGCCCGGCGATCCGCTCACCGTGAAGATCTGGACGGCCCGCCGCGATTGCGCCACGGCGCCGGCCGGCACCGACAAGAAAACCCCAAGACGAAAGACACCTGCCGAATGACTGCCGCCCAAAGACCGGCCGAACGCCCCCTTTTCGGGGAGCTGCCGGGCGACATATCCGTCTCCTTCGAATTCTTCCCGCCCAAGACGGAGAAGATGGAAGCCCAGTTGTGGGACGCGATCACCCAGCTCGCCCCGCTGGCGCCCGGCTTCGTCTCGGTAACCTACGGCGCGGGCGGATCGACGCGCGAGCGCACGCATGCCACCGTTTCGCGTCTGGTGCGCGAGACCGATCTGGTGCCCGCCGCCCACCTGACCTGCGTCGGCGCGAGCAGGGGCGAGATCGACGAGATCGCCGACCAGTACTGGGAAGCGGGCGTGCGCCACATTGTCGCCCTGCGCGGCGACCCGCCGCCGGCCGATGGCGGAAAGTTCGTTCCGCACCCTGAAGGCTATACCTGCGCGGCTGACCTCGTCGAGGGCCTCAAGGCGCGGCACGACTTCGACATCTCGGTCGCCGCCTATCCCGAGGTCCATCCCGAGGCCCTGAGCGCCCAGGCCGACCTCGACAATCTCAAGCGCAAGATCGATGCCGGCGCCAGCCGGGCGATCACGCAGTTCTTCTTTTCGACCGACGCCTATTTCCGTTTCCTCGACAAGGCGCTGGCCGCGGGCATCACCGCACCGATCCTGCCTGGCATCATGCCCGTGACGAGCTTTGCCGCGATCCGCCGCATGTCGGGCAACACCGAAATCCCCGGCTGGCTCGAATCCATGTTCGAGGGGCTCGACGAGCGCCCCGGCCCGCGCGCGCTGGTCGCCGCGGTTGCCGCCGCCGACCTGTGCAAGCGCCTCTACGACGGTGGCGTGCGCGACTTTCACTTCTATACATTGAACAAGGCCGAGCAGACTTACGCGATCTGCCAGTTGCTGGGCCTTCGTCCGAAACCGGTCATTGGGGAGATTGCCGCATGAGCGCCCGCGAAACGTTCCTCGCCGAGGCTGCCAAGCGCATCCTCATCACCGACGGCGCCTTCGGCACCGAAATCCAGAACTGGAAGCTCTCCGAAGAGGACTATGCCGGTGATCTGGGTCTTTCGCACGACCAGAAGGGCAACAACGACATCCTCGCGCTGACCAAGCCCGAAGTGCCCGAGGCGATCCACCGCGCCTATTTCGAGGCCGGGGCCGACATCGCCGAGACCAACACGTTCAGCGCCAACCGCATCAGCCAGGCCGACTACGGCGCCGAGCACCTCGTGCGCGAAATCAATATCGCCTCGGCCAAGCTCGCGCGGCGCATGGCCGACGAATACCAGGCGAAGGACGCCAAAAACGGGATAATCAGGCCCCGCTTCGTCGCCGGCGCCATCGGCCCGACCAACAAGACGCTCTCGCTCAGCCCCGACGTCAACGATCCGGGCTACCGCGAGATCGACTGGGACACGCTGGTCGATGTCTACAAGGAACAGGCCGCCGCCCTCGTCGAAGGCGGCGCGGACTTCATCCTGATCGAGACGGTGTTCGACACGCTCAATGCCAAGGCCGGGATCATGGCGGTCAAGCAGCTCGAAGCCGAACTCGGCCGCGAAGTGCCAATCATGCTGTCGATGACGCTGACCGACCTTTCCGGTCGCAACCTCTCGGGCCATACGGTGGAAGCCTTCTGGCACGCCGTGCGCCACGCCAAGCCGGTGACCGTAGGCCTCAACTGCTCGTTCGGCGCGACCCAGCTTCGCCCGCATGTGAAGGCGCTGTCCGAAATCGCCGACACGCTGATCATGATCTACCCCAACGCCGGCCTGCCCAACGAACTGGGCGCCTATGACGAAATGCCCGACACCACCGCCGGATTCGTCAAGGAATGGGCCATCGCCGGGCAGGTCAACGTGCTGGGCGGCTGCTGCGGCTCCACCCCCGCGCACATCGCCGCCATGGCCAGGGCCGTCGCGGGCGTGCCGCCGCGCAAGGTGCCGGTGCTGGAGCCGGTGACGCGTCTGGCGGGCCTCGAGCCCTTCACCCTGGCGGCCTGACATGGCGGGTGCCGACTGGCACATCCGGCCTGTGGGGCCTGACGATGTCGAGGCGCTCACCCTCGTGGGTGCCGCGACGTTCCTCGAAAGCTTCGCCGGCGTGGTCGACGGGGCGGGGATCGTCGCGCATTGCGCACGCCAGCATTCAACCGATGCCTACCGCGCCTATTTCGCCAAGGGCGCGCAGGCGTGGATCGCCGAAGTCGAGCCGGGCGGAGCGCCGGTCGGCTATGCGCTGCTGTGCAGGCCCGAGCTGGAACAGGCAGAGGCGGGCGACATTGAACTCAAGCGCATCTACCTGTTCTCGCGCTTTCAGGGCAGCGGCATTGCCCGGGGCCTGATGGACGCCGTCAAGGCGGCATCATCGGGCCATTCCCGCCTGCTGCTCGGCGTGAAGGACGACAACCACCGCGCCCTCGCCTACTACCGCAAGCACGGCTTCGAGACGATCGGCACCCGCCGCTTCGACGTCGGCGGCAAGACTTACGACGACTTCGTGCTGGCCTGCCCTCTGGCAGCCAGCTCGCCCTCGCTTGAACTGCTCCCTCAATCCCGCTCAGGCTGAGCTTGTCGAAGCCCCATCCTTCGACAAGCTCAGCCTGAGCGGAGTTGGATGGACAGATGCAGCAAAAATCTGATCCAACGAGAAAAATCATGACCGCGACACCTTCCTCAGCCCGCTTCGTCAATATCGGCGAACGCACCAACGTCACCGGATCGGCCCGCTTCAAGAAGCTGATCATGGCCGGCGACTATCCCACCGCCATCGAAGTCGCGCGCCAGCAGGTGGAGAACGGCGCGCAGGTGATCGACGTCAACATGGACGAAGGCCTGCTCGATGCGGTCGAGGCGATGACCACCTACCTCAAGCTGATCGCCGCCGAGCCCGACATCGCCCGCGTGCCGATCATGATCGACTCCTCGAAGTGGGACGTGATCGAGGCGGGCCTGAAATGCGTTTCGGGCAAGCCCATCGTCAATTCGATCTCGATGAAGGAAGGCGAGGAACAGTTCCTCGAACATGCGCGCAAGTGCATGGCCTATGGCGCGGCCGTGGTCGTCATGGCCTTCGACGAGACCGGGCAGGCGGATACCAAGGAGCGCAAGATCGAGATCTGCAAGCGCGCCTACAAGCTGCTGACCGGCATCGGCTTCCCGCCCGAGGACATCATCTTCGACCCCAACGTCTTCGCCATCGCCACCGGCATCGAGGAGCATGACCGCTACGCGCTCGACTTCATCGAGGCGGTGAAGGAAATCCGCGAAGCCTGCCCGCACGTGCATTTCTCGGGCGGCCTCTCCAACCTCTCGTTCTCCTTCCGCGGCAACGAGACGGTGCGCCGGGCGATGCACTCGGTGTTCCTCTACTACGCGATCCCCGCCGGGCTCGACATGGCGATCGTCAACGCCGGCCAGCTCGACGTCTACGACCAGATCGACCCGGCGCTGCGCGAGGCCTGCGAGGACGTGATCCTGATGCGCCGCCCCGATGCGACCGAGCGCCTCATCGAACTGGCCGAAAGCTTCAAGGGCAAGTCCGTCGCCGAGGAAAAGGCCGCCGAGGAATGGCGCGGCTGGGACGTCATCAAGCGCATCGAGCACGCACTGGTGAAGGGCATGGACGCCCACATCGTCGATGATACCGAGGAAGCCCGCCAGCAGATCACCGAGCGCGGCGGCCGCCCGATCGAAGTGATCGAAGGCCCGCTGATGGACGGCATGAACGTCGTCGGCGACCTGTTCGGCAGCGGCAAGATGTTCCTGCCGCAGGTCGTGAAATCGGCGCGCGTGATGAAGAAGGCCGTCGCCCACCTCATCCCCTTCATCGAGGCGGAGAAGGAAGCCGGCGCCAAGGCCAAGGGCCGCATCATCATGGCCACCGTCAAGGGCGACGTCCACGACATCGGCAAGAACATCGTCGGCGTCGTCCTGCAGTGCAACGGCTACGAAGTGATCGACATGGGCGTGATGGTTCCCTGGGCGACGATCCTCGAGACCGCGCAAAAGGAAGACATCGACATCATCGGCCTCTCGGGCCTCATCACCCCCTCGCTCGACGAGATGGTGACCGTGGCCGAGGAAATGCAGCGCGCCGAGATGAAGATCCCACTGCTGATCGGCGGCGCCACGACGTCAAAGGTCCACACCGCGCTGCGTATCGATCCGGCCTACGAAGGGCCGGTGATCCACGTGCTCGACGCCAGCCGCGCGGTCGGCGTCGCCTCGCAGCTTCTCTCCGAAACGCAGGCCCAAGGCTTCAAGCAGTCAGTCGCGATCGACTACGAGAAGGTGCGCATCGCCCGTGAGGGCAAGGGCCAGTCGGACCTGCTCCCGCTCACCGAAGCGCGCGCCAATGCCTACGCGCCCGACTTCGCCGACAAGGCCCCCACGCCCGCGCATCCCGGGCTCCACGTCTTCGAGGACTGGGACCTCTCGGACCTCATCGAGACTTTCGACTGGACGCCCTTCTTCCGCGCATGGGAACTGGCGGGCACCTATCCGAAGATCCTCGACGACGACATCGTGGGCGAAAGCGCCCGCAGCCTCTTCGCCGATGCCAAGGCCATGCTGGAAAAGATCGTCTCCGAAAAGTGGCTGACGGCCAAGGGCGTCTGCGCCTTCTGGCCCGCCCACCGCGAGGGCGACGACATCCTGCTCGAAGACGGGACGCGCCTGCCCTTCCTGCGCCAGCAGTTCAAGAAGTCGCGCGGCCGCGCCAACTTCTGCCTGTCGGACTTCATCGACAGCGAGAACGACTGGCTGGGCGGCTTCGCGGTCGGCATCCACGGCATCGAACCCCACCTCGAACGCTTCAAGGCAGCGCACGATGACTATTCGGACATCCTGCTGAAAGCCCTCGCTGACCGCTTTGCCGAAGCCTTTGCCGAGCGCCTGCACGCCCATGTGCGCACCACGCTGTGGGGCTATGCGCCGGACGAGCAGTTCACCAACGAAGCGCTGATCCGCGAGGAATACCGCGGCATCCGCCCCGCTCCCGGCTATCCGGCCTGCCCCGACCACTCCTTGAAGCCGATCCTGTTCGACCTGCTCAAGGCCACGGACAATGCCGGGATCACGCTCACCGAAAGCCAGGCCATGCTACCGACCGCGGCGGTCTCGGGGTTCTACTTCGCGCACCCGGAAAGCCAGTACTTCGGCGTCGCCCGCATCGGCCGCGACCAGCTCGAAGACTATGCCGGAAGGCGCGGAGTGGACTTGCAGACGGCGGAACGCTGGTTGCGGCCCAATCTCGATTAAAGCTGGCAATCGCGAACAGAGGCAGTACCCTGTCCCTTCCTCTGAAATGAAGGTGGGGCCATGGAATCCTTCAATATTGGCAGGACCTTATCGCGCACGTTCAACCTGATCGTCTCGACTTTGCCGAGCGTCGGGCTGTTCGTGCTGCTGGTCCAGATCGGTAACGTCGGGGTGCAGTTCTTCACCCAGCGGCTTATGATGGGCACGTTGACCAGCACGCAGACGAGCGGCGATCCGCTGGCTGCCCTGGCGATATTCTCGTCCGGCTGGTACTGGGGCTCGATAGTCTTGTCGCTGGCGCTCGGCGCCTTCACCTTCACCGGATCGCTGCACGGCCTCCTCGAATCCAGCAGCGGAAAGCCGACCTCGCTGGCGGACTGCGTCAGCGAAGGGCTGGCGAAGCTCGTGCCGATGATCGGCCTGACCCTGCTCTGGTACCTCGGCGTCGTCATCGGCTGGATTGCGCTGATCGTGCCGGGCCTGATCCTGATGACGATGTGGAGCGTCGCCATGCCAGCCCTCGTCGGCGAGAACCTGGGTGTCTTCGCCAGCTTCGGCCGCAGCCGCGAGCTGACCAGGGGATCGCGGATGATGATCTTCGTCACGCTGCTGGTCGTGCTCGTCGTCGTCTACGTGGTGGCCTTCGGCGTGCTGGGTGCCGTGCTCGGCGGAAGCATGATGGGCATGGCCAGCGCCATGACTGCCAGCCCGCTGGGATGGCTCCTTTCGATCTTCAGCGGATGGGTGTTCGGCGTGCTGATCAGCGGGCTTCTGGCCTCGATCTACCTGGAAACAGTGACGATCAGGGACGGCGGCACCGATGGACAGCTCAGCGATGTCTTCAGCTGAAAATCCCGCCGCATCCGTACACTTGTTGCGGATGAACGAAGTTTCACGGCGCCCGGGGCTTTGCCTGCACTCCCGGGCTCTGCCATAACGCGCCCGTGAACGACGACGACTGGCCTTTCGAGACGACTTTCTACGGCGAACCGGACGCGGACATGCTCGATGCATACGCGCCCGACATCGACCAGACTCCGGCCGAGCCGCCCTCGCCCGAAGCCGTCTCACAGGCGCTGCACGATGTCTTCGGCTTTCCCGGCTTTCGCGGCGTGCAGGACCGGGTGGTCGAGCGCGTGCTCCACGGGCAGTCGACGCTGGCGGTCATGCCCACCGGCGCGGGCAAGTCGCTGACCTACCAGCTTCCCGCCGTGCTGCTGCCCGGCACTTGCGTGGTCGTCTCGCCGCTGATCGCGCTGATGCATGACCAGTTGCGCTCGGCGACTGCCAACGGCATCCGCGCCGCCACGCTGACCAGTGCCGACGAGAACCGCGGCGAGACCATGGACCGCTTCCGCGCCGGTGAGCTGGACCTGCTCTACGTCGCGCCCGAGCGCGCCAGCCAGCCGCATTTCCGCGAACTCCTCAGCCGCGCGCGGATCGCCCTGTTCGCCATCGACGAGGCGCACTGCGTTTCGGAATGGGGCCACGATTTCCGGCCCGACTACCGCCTGCTGAGGCCGCTGCTCGATGCCTTCCCGCACGTCCCGCGCCTCGCGCTGACCGCGACGGCCGATCACCACACCCGCACCGACATCCTCGCCCAGCTCGGCATTGCCGAGGACGGGCTGATCGTCGCCGGGTTCGACCGCCCCAACATCCGCTACGCCATCCGCCCGCGCGAAAGCGCGATGCACCAGATCAAGGCCGTGCTCGACGAGAACCCCGGCCCCGGCATCGTCTATGCGCCCACCCGCGCGCGCGTCGAGCAGCTGGCCGAAAAACTCGCCTCGGCCACCGGCCGGCGCGTGCTGCCCTACCACGCCGGACTCTCGCCGGACGTGCGCGCGCGCAACCAGGCCGCCTTCGTCGCCAGCGAGGACATGGTGATGGTCGCCACCGTCGCCTTCGGCATGGGCATCGACAAACCCGACGTGCGCTTCGTCGCCCACGCCGGCATCCCCAAGTCGATCGAGGCCTACTACCAGGAAACCGGCCGCGCCGGGCGCGACGGCGATCCTTCGGTGGCGGTGATGTTCTGGGGCGCCGACGATTTCGCCCGCGCCCGCCAGCGCCTCTCCGAAGTCGAGGAGCACCGCCAGCAGAGCGAACGCCAGCGCCTCGAATCGCTGGCAGGGCTGGTCGAGACCGCCGAGTGCCGCCGCGCCGTGCTGCTACGCCACTTCGGCGAGGAGCCGCCCGCCAGGTGCGGCAATTGCGACAACTGCCTCGAACCGGCAGACGTGATCGATGCCACCACGATCGCGCAGAAGCTGCTCTCGGCAGTCTACCGCACCGGGCAGAGCTATGGCCTCGGCCATCTGGAAAAAGTGCTCGCGGGCGTGAGCGATGACCGGGTGCTGCAGCGCGGGCACGACCAGCTCTCGGTCTTCGGCATCCTGCGCGATGAGGAAAAGCCCCTGCTCAAGGCCGTATCGCGCGCGCTGCAGGCGCGTGGCAGCCTCGTGCCCACCGACCATGGCGGGCTGGCGCTGGGCGGCGATGCCCGCACGATCCTGAAGGGCGAGGCCAGCATGATGATCGTGCGCCCGCCCAAGAAGGAACGCCGTCGCCGGGGCAATGCGGACGGCGGCGCCAACCCGGTCGGCGACCCGCTGTTCGACGCCCTGCGCGAGTTGCGCCGTGATCTGGCGAAGGACGCGGGCGTGCCGCCCTACGTCATTTTCCACGATTCCACCTTGCGCGAAATGGCGCAGGCACGCCCCTCCTCGCTGGCCGCACTGGGCGAAATCGGCGGCGTCGGCGCGCGCAAGCTGGATACCTACGGCGAGGAATTCCTCCACGTGATCCGGCAGTTCTGAGCGGATCGGTCCGACGTGACGTCCGGTTTCACCCGGCGGACTTTCAAATGGGGCGTTACCCCTCGCGCCTGGTGAAGTTCACCGGCACCGCCAGCTTGAACGGCAGGTCGGGCGAGGCGATGCGCGATTCGGTGCCGTTTTCGTGCATCAGCACGACGCGCCCCACGCCCGGCGTGGCGACAACCGCCGTGACGCTGTCGACCCAGGAATGCAGGGTCTCCCTGGCCCTGGCCAGCGCAGTCTCTTCCGTCGTGGCGCTGCCCGCAGCCTCCAGCTCCGCCTCGAGCTCGATGACCCGCGACGTCGCTTCTTCGATGCGGCTTGCGGATTTGTCGGTCATGGCGGGTCCTCTGGATTGATCGGGGGGGGCAGGCCTCAACGTGGGCCTCCCCCGGATCGCGCGCAAGCCCCCGGCCCCGGCAATCGCCGATGCGTTGCCGGCGTAGTGCCCAAAGGCGGCGTGCCCCCCGCAGCCGTGCAGGCAGCGGACGTTGACACAGGCAAACGTCAGCGCATCTATCGTCGGCCAATTCAATCGGGAGGCTGGGGCTGATGGCATACAAACCATCTCGAAAATTCACCGCCGCTGTTGGAACGATCTTGATCTCTTTTTTCGTCGGCCTCGTCACCAAACCCTACTGGGATACCGCAAAAGAAGCATATTTTGAGGCGGTGTTCGACAGATGCGCCCATGCGAACGATCTTTCGAACGCGAATTGGAGCGCCTCAAATGGCCCAAAATTCTGGTTTGATGCTCAAGCCCGCGAGTTCGTGCCTGTAGATTCAGCCGGTTTAGCAACTGTCGCTTGCACCAAGCGATGGGCAGCCTTCGCAATCAGCGACGCCGTTGAACCGGCATCCGACGGTGCACCATCTACAGCCGCGCTTCGGGTTATCGTCTCGGGCCAGACAATCTCCCCGCCCCAACATATCGTCAGGATTGAGGCCTTTAGCGCTAATGAATAGCCTGACCGCTGAATTTAATAAATCTATATTTTCCAAAATCTTAATGAAAAGCTCACCTATCGGGACGCACAGACATTACCGGCCTCTTGTCCTCCCCGGTACAGGGAGGACAAGGCTACGTCCGCTTAGTCCACCCTCAGAGCGGATTGTCGAGCCGGATGATCTCTTCGTCGCTGGCGCGCTGCGTGGTCTTGAGTTCGCGCGGCTGGGTGAAGCTTTCGAGCACCGGCGCGTCGCGGCCGTAGAGGTCGTCGAACTGTTCGAGCTGCCCGTCGATCGAGCGCGCCAGGGTGAAATAGGTGAGGTAGACCGGGAAGGACCGGGTCATCTCGACCTTGGTGTACTTGCCCGACCGGGAAATGTCGGCGGCTTCCTCGGCCGGCATCTGCGCGCCCAGGATCGCCATGGTCATGCCCAGTTCGACCGCACGCTCGGTGCGAATACAGCCGTGGCTGTAGGCGCGCACCGAGTGATCGAAGTACTGCTTCGACGGTGTGTCGTGCAGGTAGATCGCGTGCGGGTTGGGCATGTCGATCTTCATCAGCCCCAGCGAGTTGCCGGGGCCCGGCTGCTGGACGACGTAGATCGTGCCGTCCGCCCCCCGCGTGGCCTTGTAGCCACGCGCCCGCGCCCAGTTCGGATTGGCGAGCACCTTGGCGCCGAGCCCCTCGCCCTTCACGATCGACTGCGGCACCGTCCAGGTCGGATTGAAGACCACACCGGTGACCTTTTCGGCCAGTTGCGGCGTGGCCGTCCGGCCCGGCTTGCCGACGACCGTGCGATAGGTGCGGATGATCTTGTTCTTCACCGTCAGGCGCAGCTGGTATTCGGGCACGTTGGTCAGCAGGTAGACGTCGCCCAGATCGCGGGCGAGCCAGCGCCAGCGGTCCATGTTGACGCGGATGAGCGCGCGGCGCGCCTCGTCGTCCACCGGGGTTTCGGCCAGCGCGTCCTTGAGCGCGGCATAGTCGGGCACGGTCGGCGCGAGCTTGTCGACCACGCCGGGCACGTCGTGATCGGAGAGCGCCTGCGCCATGATCTGCGCGGTCGGCATCGTGTCCTGATCGGGATCGACCGCGAACCACTGTACCCGCGCGCTCATCGGCGTGCGCCCGTCGCGCAGGTCCTCGATCAGCCAGGCGAAGACCCGGCTCGCCTGCGTGTCGAGCGCATCGCCCTCACCGGCGGCGATCGCGGCTCTGAGCGCGTCGGGCTGATAGTCGGCGGGAAGAAGGCCTTCGGTGCCGATCTGCTCGATGGTGGAAAGCAGCGCCTGCGCATCGACCAGCGACCAGGACATGACCGGCTCGGCAAGGAACAGCGGCTGGACCACCGGCTGCGAGACGGCGGGAACCGTCCCTGCCGCCGGCGCCTGCGTCGCGACCGCGGACGGCGCCTGCCGTGGCTCGGGCCGGGGCTGCAGTTGCGGCGTCGGCTCGATCGACGGCGGCAGGATATTCTCCGGCATCTCGGTCCGGATCGTCTGCGCCAGCACCGGCTGCGCCGTCAGGCTCAGGGCGGTGAACGCCGACACGAGGCCGGGACCGAAACGCTTGAAGCTCGTCATTCTAGAAAACCTGCCACACTGTCTGCCACTGGGAACGCATCGCGAACGGCGATGTTCCGTGGTCGCCGCGCCAATTAGCCCCCTTCTCCGCCCCTCATCAACGATTCGTGCTGTCGCTGCGATGAATTGCTTGCGCATAAATGCGCATGGGGCGATGCGCAGAGCCGTAATGCGCGCGTCTTCCTCCGAATCTCCAGCGGGTTACCTGCCCATGCTGTCCGTGATCGCCGGAATCGCGACATTCAGTGCCATGGACGCGATGCTCAAGGGTGCGTCGATCGCGGTCGGCGTTTTCAGCGCGCTGCTGCTGCGCAATGTCTTCGGCACGCTCATCACGATTCCGCTGTGGCTGGCCGCCGGACGCCCGCTGCCCAGCCGCGCGGTCCTGGCCGTCCATGCCCAGCGCTCGGCCATCACGGCAATGATGGCGGTGCTGTTCTTCTATGGCCTCGTGCGAGTCCCGCTGGCCGAAGGAATCGCGATTTCGTTCATCGCGCCGATCGTGGCACTTTATTTCGCGGCGGTGATGCTTGGTGAAAAAATTCGTCCGCAGGCAATCGCCGCCTCGGTCCTGGGCGTCGTCGGCGTGCTGGTGATTGGCGCCGGGCGTTTCGGGACGGGCACTTTCTCGCTCGAGACGATCAAGGGCACGGTCGCGATCCTGTGCTCGGCGATGTTCTACGCGGCCAACCTGGTGTTCCAGCGCAAGCAGGCGCTCCTAGCCGGCCCGGTCGAGATCGCACTGTTCCAGAGCGGCATCGTATCCCTGATTTTCCTTGTTTTTTCACCGTGGTTCGCCCTCTGGCCCGACCCGGAGAGCCTGCGCCTGATCCTGGGCGGAGCGGTTTTTGCCACCGCCGCGCTGCTGTTCCTGTCCTGGGGCTATGCCCGCGCCGAGGCGCAGGTGCTGGTGCCGATCGAGTACACCGGCTTCCTCTGGGCGGCGCTGTTCGGGTGGCTGATGTTCGGCGAACATGTCGAGCCCGCGACCGTCGCCGGGGCCGCCCTGATCGTGATCGGATGCTGGATCGCAACACGAATGCCCCGCCCCCAGACCATGGTCTAGGCCCGCGCCCCCTTGACCTGAGGCCCCTTAGCGCGCATCGGCGGGGCCGACGAATCCGCTTGTCGCACTGCAGCACGGCCAGGCATCGCCAAGGACCGCCGGGCAGGGTGGCAAGCTCCACAAAGAAGGGGAAATTGCCCACCATGACTCAGGTCGGACAGGATACGCTCGGCACCCGCAGCACCATGACGGTCGGCGGCAAGACCGTCGCCTACTACTCGTTCAAGAAAGCGGCTGAAAAGATCGGCGACGTTTCGCGCCTGCCCTTCTCGATGAAGGTGCTGCTCGAGAACATGCTCCGCTTCGAGGACGGCGGTTTCACCGTTTCCACCGACCACGTGCAGGCGGTTGCCGACTGGCAGAAGAACCCCGTCACCGGCGCGGAAATCCAGTACCGCCCGGCCCGCGTGCTGCTGCAGGACTTCACCGGCGTTCCCTGCGTCGTCGACCTTGCCGCCATGCGTGACGGCATCAAGGCGCTGGGCGGCGATACCAGCAAGATCAACCCGCAGGTTCCCGTGAACCTCGTGATCGACCACTCGGTCATGGTCGACGAGTTCGGCACGCCGGTCGCTTTCCAGCACAACATGGAGATCGAGTACCAGCGCAACATGGAGCGCTACGACTTCCTCAAGTGGGGTTCCAAGTCGCTCGCCAACTTCTACGCGGTCCCCCCGGGCACCGGCATCTGCCACCAGGTGAACCTCGAAAACATCGCCCAGACCGTGTGGACCGACAAGGACCAGAACGGTGAACTGGTCGCCTATCCCGACACCTGCGTCGGCACCGACAGCCACACCACCATGGTCAATGGCCTGGGTGTGCTGGGCTGGGGCGTCGGCGGCATCGAGGCGGAAGCCGCGATGCTCGGCCAGCCGGTCTCGATGCTGATCCCCGAAGTCGTCGGCTTCAAGTTCACCGGCAAGCTCGTGGAAGGCGTCACCGCCACCGACCTCGTGCTGACCTGCACCAACCTGCTGCGCAAGCACGGCGTGGTCGGCAAGTTCGTCGAATACTACGGCGAGGGCCTTGCCACGCTGAGCCTTGCCGACCGCGCGACGCTCGCCAACATGGCTCCGGAATACGGCGCCACCTGCGGCTTCTTCGGCATCGACGACAAGACGCTCGACTACCTGCGCCTCACCGGCCGCGAGGAAGACCAGATCGCGCTGGTCGAAGCCTATGCCAAGGAGCAGGGCTTCTGGATGGACCCGTCGAACCCCGAGCCGGTGTTCTCCTCCACGCTCGAACTCGACCTCTCGACCGTCGTTCCCTCGCTCGCCGGCCCCAAGCGCCCGCAGGACAAGGTCGTCCTCACCCAGGTCGACGACGTGTTCAACAAGGACATGGCCGATCTCTACAAGCGCGAGATCAAGTCGGTTCCGGTTGCCGGCGCCGACTACGAGCTGACCGACGGTGACGTGATGATCGCCGCGATCACCTCGTGCACCAACACCTCGAACCCCTCGGTTCTGGTCGCTGCCGGTCTCGTCGCCAAGAAGGCCGACGAATTCGGCCTCAAGCCCAAGCCCTGGGTCAAGACCTCGCTGGCACCGGGCTCGCAGGTCGTCACCGACTACCTCGAGAAGGCCGGCCTTCAGTCGCACCTCGACAACGTCGGCTTCAACCTCGTCGGCTACGGCTGCACCACCTGCATCGGCAACTCGGGCCCGCTCGCGGAGCCGCTGTCGAAGGCGATCAACGAGAACGACCTGGTCGCCTCGGCGGTCATCTCGGGCAACCGCAACTTCGAAGGCCGCGTCTCGCCCGACGTGCGCGCCAACTTCCTGGCATCGCCGCCGCTGGTCGTCGCCTACGCGCTGAAGGGCACCGTGGTGGAAGACTTCACCACCACCCCGATCGGCAAGAGCAAGGACGGCCAGGACGTGTTCCTCAAGGACATCTGGCCGACCAACGAGGAAGTGTCCTCGACCATGAACGCCTGCGTCGACCGCGCGATGTTCCAGGCCCGCTATGCCGACGTCTACAAGGGCGACGAGCACTGGCAGGCAATCAACGTCGTCGGCTCCGACACCTACCAGTGGCGCGCCGGTTCGACCTACGTCGCCAATCCGCCCTACTTCGACGGCATGGAAATGACCCCGGCTCCGGTGTCCGACATCATCGAGGCCAAGCCGCTGCTGATCCTGGGCGATTCGGTCACCACCGACCACATCAGCCCGGCCGGCTCGATCAAGGCCGACAGCCCGGCGGGCCAGTGGCTGATGGAGCATCAGGTCGCCAAGGCGGACTTCAACTCCTACGGCTCGCGCCGTGGCCACCACGAAGTGATGATGCGCGGCACCTTCGCCAACATCCGCATCAAGAACGAGATGGTCCCCGGCACCGAAGGCGGCTTCTCCAGCTTCGGCGGCGAGACCATGCCGGTCTACGACGTGGCGGTGAAGTACAAGGAACAGGGCACCCCGCTGGTGGTCGTGGCCGGCAAGGAATACGGCACCGGCTCCAGCCGTGACTGGGCGGCCAAGGGCACCAACCTGCTGGGCGTTCGCGCCGTGATCGTAGAAAGCTTCGAGCGCATCCACCGCTCGAACCTCGTCGGCATGGGCGTGCTGCCGCTGCAGTTCAAGGACGGCGATACCCGCCAGAGCCTGGGCCTCGACGGCGATTGCGCCTTCACCATCAAGGGCGTGGCCGATCTCAAGCCGCGTCAGGATGTCGAAGTCGAAGTGACCAAGGGTGACGGCTCGACGTTCACCTTCACCGCACTGTGCCGCATCGATACCGCCAACGAAGTCGAGTACTTCATGAACGGCGGCATCCTGCAGTACGTGCTGCGCAAGCTGGCCGCGTAAGCCGCTCCAGCCTGACGGTCTGAAAAGCCCCGTCCCGCCTCGCGCGGGGCGGGGTTTTTCGTTATCGGAAGTCCCCGCCTCCGCGGTAGCTCAGCGCTTCACCTTCTCGAACAGCTCGACCAGTTCGCTGAACTTCTGGCGTTGCTCAGCCGCGTCGCCCGAATGGATCGCCTCGGCCACGCAGCAGGCGGCATGGTCCTTGAGAACCGCGCTCTCGACCTTGCCGAGCGCCGATTTCACCGCCTGGATCTGGTGCAGGATGTCGATGCAGTAGCGCTGGTCCTCGACCATCTGCGCCAGCCCGCGCACCTGCCCCTCGATCCGGCGCAGCCGGTTCACCGTCGCCTTGCGCGATTCCTCGCTCATGATTGCTCCTTGAAATACCCTATAGGGGTATATTATGCACGCAGTAGCAGGATCGTTTCAAGCAGGTGAATCGTGGAACTGGACAGGCGCGGCATTCTCGGCGGATTGGCCCTTGCGGGAACGGCCTTCGCCGTGCCCCGCTGGGCGCAGGGCGCAAGCCTGCACGACAGCGCCATACGCCCCGGCTTCGACGAGGTCGGCGGCGCCGTGATCGACCTGACCATCGGACGGGGCCCCAGCATCGTGCAGGGCCGGCGCGGCCACGCCACCGCCGTCAACGGAACCGTGCCGGGGCCGCTGGTGCGGCTTCGCGAAGGCCAGACCGCGACGCTCAACATCCGCAATACGCTCGATGCCGAAACCTCTATCCACTGGCACGGGCTGCTGGTGCCCTTCCAGATGGACGGCGTGCCCGGCGTGAGTTTCCCCGGCATCCCGGCCGGCGGCCATTTCACCGCGACCTTCCCGGTCCGGCAGGCGGGCACCTACTGGTGGCACAGCCATTCGGGGCTGCAGGAGCAGACCGGCCACTACGGCCCCCTGGTGATCGATCCTGCCGGCACCGATCCGGTCGCGGCCGATCGCGACTACGTGCTGCTGCTCAGCGAGTTCACGCCGATGCATCCGCACACGATCTTCGAGAAGCTCAAGAAGGGCGAGCACTACTTCAACTACCAGGTCCCAACCTGGACCGACCGCTACCCGCTGACCGGCGCGCAGCGGCGGATGTGGGCGCGGATGCGGATGATGCCCACCGACATCTCGGACGTCACCGGCTCCACCTATACCTATCTCGCCAACGGGCGCGGGCCGCTGGAGGGCATGGAATACCTGTTCCAGCCCGGCGAGCGGATACGCCTGCGCATCATCAACGGATCGGCGATGACGTTCTTCAACCTGCGCATTCCGGGCCTGCCGATGACGGTGGTCGCGGCGGACGGGCAGAACGTGCGGCCGGTCGAGGTCGACGAATTCCAGATCGGCGTGGCCGAAACCTACGACGTGATCGTCGAGCCCGGCCAGAGCCCCGCCTACAGCATCGTGGCCGAGGCGATGGATCGCTCGGGCATGGCGCTGGCCACGCTCGCCTCGCACCCCGGCGCGCGGGCGACCGTGCCACCGCTGCGCGATCCGCCGCTGCTGACGATGGCCGACATGGGCATGAACCATGGGGGCATGAACCATGGGGGCATGAACCACGGTGCAATGGACCACGACGGCATGGCCATGGACTCCCCGTCCGAAGGCGCCATGAAGATGGATGAGGGCGGCGGCATGGACATGTCCGGCATGTCCATGCGCGACACGTCTCTGCTCCCGCCCGACGTAAGCGTCGGGCCGGGCATCGACATGGTCTCGATGAGCCCGGTGGACCGCATGGGCGATCCGGGCATCGGCCTCGACAAGGTCGCCCACCGCACGCTCGACTACCGCAAGCTCGTCGCGCTGGAGCCCAATCCCGACACCCGCGTGCCCTCGCGCCTGCTCGAACTGCACCTGACGGGCAACATGGAGCGCTACATGTGGTCGTTCGACGGGAAGAAATTCTCGGCGGTAAGCGACGAGCCGATCCGTTTCGCCAACAACGAGCGGGTCCGCGTGCGGCTCGTCAACGACACCATGATGGCCCACCCGATCCACCTGCACGGGCACTTCTTCGAACTGGTGAACGGGGCCGGGGGAACGCACCGGCCGCGCAAGCACACGGTGATCGTCCAGCCCGGCGGCAGCGCGCAGTTCGACCTCACCGCAAACGAACCGGGCGACTGGGCCTTTCACTGCCACCTGCTCTACCACATGCACGCGGGGATGTTCCAGATCGTCACCGTGGTGCCCCCGGCGGAGGACGCGGCATGAAGATCCTGCTCGCCCTTCCCGCTCTCGTGCTGGCGCAGCCCGCATGGGCCCAGCACACCGGGCACGACATGCCGATGGCCGAACCGGCATCGGCGCCCGGGGCACAGGCGGAGGACCAGCCACACCACCACGAAACCGCAACGCCGGCCAGCGATCCCCACGCCGGCCACGCCATGCCCCACACGATGACGATGCCGATGCCGGCCGCCGGAACATCCGCACCGTCGAGCGAGACCGCGCCGCCGCCCGAAGCCGGCAGCGGCCCCGCGCGCGCGGCGGACGCGATCTGGGGCGCCGATGCGATGAAGGCCTCCCGCGCGGCGCTGGCCCGCGGAATGGGCGCCATGATGCTCTCGAAAGCGATGGTGGACCGCCTCGAATACCGCGCGCACAAGGGCACCGATGGCTACCTGTGGGACGCGCAGGGCTGGTACGGCGGCGACGTCGACAAGCTCTGGATCAAGAGCGAGGGCGAAGGCGCCTTCGGCGGGAAGCCCGAACAGGCCGAAGGGCAGGCGCTATGGAGCCATGCGATCGGACCGTGGTTCGACCTGCAGGCCGGCGTCCGGCACGATTTCGCCGGGCCCGACCGGACCCACGCGGTCATCGGCATACAGGGCCTCGCCCCCTACCGCTTCGAAATCGACGCCGCCGCCTTCGTCTCGAACAAGGGCGACGTCACCGCCCGGATCGAGGCGGAGCTGGACCAGCGCGTGACGCAGCGCCTGATCCTGCAGCCGCGTGCCGAAGTCACTCTCTCCGCGCAGGACATTCCCGAACTGGGCGTGGGCTCAGGCCTCGACAAGGCCGAACTGGGCCTGCGCCTGCGCTACGAGATCGCCCGCGAGTTCGCGCCTTACATCGGCGTGGAACACGAATGGCGCGCGGGCGGCAGCGCGGACTACGCAAGGGCCGCGGGCGACAGCACAAGCCGGACCAGCCTCGTGGCCGGGATCAGGATGTGGTTCTAGAAAGCCGGGCGCGCTCCGGATGGGCCATCTGTCCACCATTTCGAGTTTGCCGCTGATAGCGGACTGACCGGATACACCGACTTACCAGACATAGAGGCCGCTGCTAAACTGCTCGCATGTTGGAGATAGACCTCGACGCAATAGGATGGCAGCAGCCCGCTGACTTCTACAATGCCCTTCTGGCCAACTTGGGGGCTCCCTCATGGCACGGGCACAATCTGGATGCACTTGATGACAGTGTTTTTGGAGGCGACATCAATGAAGTCGAACCGCCCTTCCGAATAGTCGTTCATCACGCTGGAAACGTCGACGAGGAATTGCGGGCATTCCTGCGAGAGGTTCAGGCCCTTTTTGGCGAGGGTCGAAAGGCGACTACACGAGAGGCGTACATTGATCTGGCCTGACGTCCGCTCTCCCCGACATTTCTGCCATCGAGACCCTGGCTCACCCTCACCGCAAGCAGCCATGGCCGCATTTCAAGATTCAAATGTCAAAGCAGGCTGCCGTCAGCAATCCAGCCTTCACCGGGATGACGGGCCGGGTGGATGACACTCCCCGACGTTCGCTCCCGGCTTATATTTCGATATTTCTCGAATTATGGATTGACAGCCAGAAGGCCGCAGCTATGCAGGTGTCCTCACGAAAGGGGCAGGCATGACGGCATCACCTCAGGACTGGGCAGTCGGCGCGCTGCAGGCATTGGCGCACGACACGCGGCTGTCGGTCTTCCGCATGCTCGTGCAAGCCGGCGCGGATGGGCTGATGGCGGGCGAGATCGCGCAGAAGCTCTCCGTTCCGCCTTCGACCCTGTCGCACCACCTCGCCAATCTCGAACGCGCTGGGCTGGCCACGTCTGAGCGCGAGAGCCGCGTCATCCGCTATCGCGCCGACTTTGGCGGGATGCGCCGCCTTCTGGCCTTCCTGATGGAGGATTGCTGCCAGGGCGATCCGCTCGTCTGCGCGGACATCCTCGAAATCACGGCCTGCAGGCCCTGAAACGATTTTCCGCACCGCGAAAGGGCGCGCGCCAAGGTGAAGGACTGGGAATGAGCACCGACATCGTCATCTATCACAATCCCGAATGCGGCACCTCGCGCAACGCGCTCGCCATGATCCGCAACGCCGGGATCGAACCGCACGTGATCGAATATCTCAAGACGCCGCCCGCGCGCGCCCAGCTCGAAAGCCTGATCGCGCGAGCGAGGATCACCCCGCGCGCGCTCCTGCGCGAAAAGGGTACGCCTTACGCCGAACTCGGGCTGGACGATCCCGCGCTGACCGACGCGCAGCTGATCGATGCGATGATGGCGCATCCGATCCTGATCAACCGGCCGCTGGTCGTCTCGCCGCTGGGCGTGAAGCTGTGCCGCCCGTCCGAGGAAGTGCTCGACCTGATCCCGGCCGAGCAGCGCGGCGCCTTCGCCAAGGAAGATGGCGAGGCGGTGGTCGATGCCGCTGGCCAGCGTATCGGCTGACGCAGAAAAGGCAGGAAACACCATGTCGCAGCAATCGGCCGCATCCGGCCATGCCGCCTCGCCGCTGGGCGTGTTCGAGCGCTATCTCTCGCTCTGGGTGCTGCTGGCGATCCTTGCCGGGATCGCGCTCGGCCTGGCCGCGCCCGGTTCGGTCGGCGTGCTGGCGAGCCTCGAATATGCCTCGGTCAATCTGGTCGTGGCGGTGCTGATCTGGGCGATGATCTACCCGATGATGGTGGGCGTCGATTTCGCCAGCGTGCGCGACATCGGCCGCAGGCCCAAGGGGCTGGTCATCACCCTGGTGGTGAACTGGCTGGTCAAGCCCTTCACCATGGCCGCGCTGGCGGTGCTGTTCTTCGGCCATCTCTATGCCGGCTTCATGGCGCCGGGCGAGGCCGATCAGTACATCGCCGGGCTGATCCTGCTGGGCGCCGCTCCCTGCACCGCGATGGTCTTCGTCTGGTCGCAGCTGACCCGGGGCGATCCGGCCTATACGCTGGTGCAGGTTTCGGTGAACGATCTGGTGATGATCGTCGCCTTCGCGCCCATCGTCGCGCTGCTGCTCGGCGTGACCGACATCGTCGTGCCGTGGGAAACGCTGCTGCTGTCGGTCGCGCTCTATGTCGTGATCCCGCTGGTGGCGGGGGCCTTCACCCGGCGGCGCGTGATCGCCCGCCACGGCGGCGATGAAACCTCGGTCGATGCCTTCACCGCCCGGCTCAAGCCGTGGTCGATCATCGGCCTGCTGGCGACGGTGGTGCTGCTCTTCGCCTTTCAGGCAGGCACCATCGTGTCGAACCCGCTGCTGATCGTGCTGATCGCGATTCCGATCGTGATCCAGTCCTACGGCATCTTCGCCGTGGCCTATGCCGCGGCAAAGGCGTGGAAGGTTCCGCACAATATCGCCGCGCCCTGCGCGCTGATCGGCACCTCCAATTTCTTCGAACTGGCCGTTGCGGTCGCCATCGGCCTGTTCGGCCTTTCGAGCGGCGCGGCGCTGGCCACCGTGGTGGGCGTGCTGGTGGAAGTGCCGGTCATGCTCTCGCTGGTCGCCTTTGCCAATCGCACCCGCGCCAGCTTCCCCGCGGCCTGACGCCCCTCTGCCGAACGAAAGCCCGTCGATGTCCCGCCTGCGCGCCCTTGCCGACCCCGATCACCTGCCGGCCCTGCGGCCCGAATATGTCCATCGCCGCCCGGCGCTGGGCCTGGGCGAAAGCGACCCGCCGCCGCGCATCCTGCTGCTCTACGGTTCGCTTCGGGAGCGGTCCTATTCGCGGCTGGCGGTCGAAGAGGCCGCACGCCTGCTGCAGCTCTTCGGCTGCGAAACCCGCATTTTCGACCCTTGCGACCTGCCCCTGCCCGATCAGGTTGCGGGCGACGATCATCCCGCCGTCCACGAGCTGCGCGAACATTCGCTCTGGTCCGAGGGGCAGGTCTGGTGCAGCCCCGAGCGGCACGGCCAGATCACCGGCATCATGAAGATGCAGATCGATCACCTGCCGCTGGCCTACAAGGGGCTGCGCCCGACGCAGGGACGCACGCTGGCGGTGATGCAGGTCTCGGCCGGCTCGCAGAGCTTCAACACGGTCAACACGCTGCGCCAGCTCGGCCGCTGGATGCGCATGTTCACCATCCCCAACCAGTCCTCGGTCGCCAGGGCCTATGAGGAATTCGACGATGCCGGACGGATGAAACCGTCGAGCTACTATGACCGGATCGTCGATGTCATGGAGGAGCTGGTGCGCCTCACCGTCCTGCTGCGCCCGCACACCGCGCAACTGGTGGACCGCTATTCGGAGCGCAAGGACCGGGACGAACCCGTCGATACCCCCGCGGACGCGGCCGGCATCGCGAAAGGCTGAGGAACGGGTTTTCCTACGCGCGGCGCACCTGTCACACTGCGTGCGGCTTTCCTCCGGCCGCGCTCCTTGAACCGTTGATCCCCATGCGCCGCCGCAACTTCACCGATGTGAAGTTCGCGCGCGGACAACGCATTGCAGAACAAGGATTTCCTGAAAACTCGCCACAGCCCGAGTGGGCAAACTTCGTGAAATACCCGCACGGTCCCTTCCGGCTTGCCGCACTTTCCACAGCTGCGGCTTTGCCCGAATCCCCGCCCCCGGCTATCAGCGCCGCCAACCGATTCACCACCTTCCGACCGGAGCACATACCCCATGGCCGAAACCACCGACGATCGCCTGCGCCTTCTCATCGAGCGCGTGGAGCGCCTTGAGGAAGAGAAGAAGGGCATCTCGGACGACATCCGCGACGTCTACAACGAGGCCAAGGCGGTCGGCTATGACGTCAAGATCATGCGCCAGATCGTGCGCCTGCGGAAGATGAAGCCCGACGACCGCCGCGAAATGGACATGATTCTCGACACCTACAAGGCAGCGCTCGGCATCGACTGATCGCGCTGCGGGTGACCTCGCTTCCGGCTTGCGCTAGAAACCGGGCCGGAAACGAGGAGAGCCTGCCATGATCGTCACCACCACCCCAGGCGTCGAAGGCCGCCCGGTCCGCGAATACAAGGGCATCGTCACCGGAGAGGTGATCGTCGGCGCCAATATCTTCCGCGACCTGTTCGCCTCGATCACCGACATCGTCGGCGGCCGTTCGGGCAAGTACGAACAGGTGCTCCAGCGCGCCCGCGAGGAAGCACTGGCCGAAGTGGAAGCCGAGGCCGCCAGGCGCGGCGCCAATGCCGTGATCGGCGTCGACCTCGACTACGAAGTGCTCGGCCAGGGCGGCTCGATGCTGATGGTGAGCTGCTCGGGCACCGCCGTCGTCGTCTAGGCCCGGGGCGGTTGCCCTCGGCCCGGTCCGTGTTGTAAGGGCGCGCGACCCTATTTCCAACGGACTCGCCCCGGCATTGCTGCTCACCGGCACTGTACAGGCGGCGGGCAGACAACGAGCGGACCCCATGGCAGGCCATTCCAAATTCAAGAACATCATGCACCGCAAGGGTGCGCAGGACAAAAAGCGCTCGGCACAGTTCAGCAAGCTCTCGCGCGAAATCACCGTCGCGGCCAAGATGGGCATGCCCGATCCGGACATGAACCCGCGCCTGCGCGCCGCGGTCAACGCCGCCAAGGCGCAGTCGATGCCCAAGGACAACATCCAGCGCGCCATCGACAAGGCGACCAAGGGCGATTCCGAGAACTACGAGGAAGTGCGCTACGAGGGCTATGGCCCGGGCGGCGTGGCCATCATCGTCGAGGCGCTGACCGACAACCGCAACCGCACCGCCACCAACGTGCGCACTGCCTTTGCCAAGAACGGCGGCAACCTCGGTTCGTCGGGCGCGGTGAGCCACGGCTTCGAACGCCTTGGCCTGATCGAGTACCCCGGCAGCGCGGGCGATGAGGAGAAAGTCCTCGAAGCCGCGATCGAGGCCGGCGCCGACGACGTCGAAAGCGACGACGAGAGCCACGCGATCTGGACCCAGGTCGAGAACCTGCACGAAGTGGCAAGCGAACTCGAAAAGGTGCTGGGCGAGGCCGAAGGCGTGAAGCTGGCCTGGCGCCCGAGCCTGAAGGTCGATGTCGACGAAGGCACCGCCAGCACCCTGCTCAAGCTGGTCGACACGCTCGACGACGACGACGACGTGCAGACCGTCTGGGGCAACTACGAGATCTCGGACGAGGTCATGGAGAAGCTGGGCTAAGCCCGGCCCATGATCATCATCGGCCTCGACCCCGGCCTCACCTGCACCGGCTGGGGCGTGGTCGCCAAGAGCGGCAGCCGCCTCAGCCATGTGGCCAACGGGCAGATCCGCACCGATGCCAAGGCGTGCATGGCCGAGCGACTGGTCGAACTCGACGCGGCGCTGACCGACGTGATCCTCCACCACCGTCCCGACGCCGGCGCGGTGGAGGAAGTCTTCGTCAACGTGAACCCGCAGTCGACGCTCAAGCTCGGCCAGGCACGCGGCGTCGCCATGCTCAGCATCGCCCGGGCCGGCCTGCCCGTGGCGGAATATCCGACCAAGGTCGTCAAGAAAGCGCTGGTCGGCACCGGCGGCGCCGACAAGAAGCAGATCCAGGCCATGCTCAAGGTCCTGCTGCCCGGCGTGAAACTGGCCGGCGAGGATGCTTCAGACGCGCTGGCCGTGGCAATCACCCACGCCAACATGCTGGGCAGTCACCGCTGACCGCCTAGAGCCCGGCGCGGGCGATCATCTGCTGATAGCTGTACCGCGGATCAGGCCGGCACTGCCCCTCTCGCTCGAAGAGACAAGGGAAGTCGCGACCCTCTGCACAGGCGATCCGGTGGTATCCCGCCGGCACTTGCGCATCGCGCCGCAGCAGCAGGGCATTGGCGGATGTCACGACCCCGAACGGCAGCGATGCCTTACCGTCCATCACGCCTTCGGGAATGAGCGCCAGCGGCTTCGGATTCGCCAGAAGCGCTGTCACCACGTGGCTCTTGTATTCGAACGGCACGGCCACGCCGCAAATCGCCGGATCACGCGCGGCGCTGTCTGCCATCTGCGCGACCGCCCCGCCGCCACGATAGGCGCCCGCACCGCCCGTCACATGCGACGACCACGCGGATGCCATCGCCCAGGCACCGCATATGACCAGCACTGCAGGAAGCGTTAGCGGGCCCGCCGAACCCCGGCGCGCCGCATAATATTCCGCGATCCGCACCGACGCCAACGCCGCCAGGACCAGCAGGCTCAGAACGGTCAGCCAGACGAAACGGTATTCCTTGTGCGCGATCAGGCTGTGCACCAGCAGGTTGGCCAGAGCCGCCAGCAACAGCGGCCGATAGCGCGCACCGGCAAAGAGCGCGCCCAGACCAATCGGCAGGGCAAAGGGGAACAAGTGGCGGACAAGCATCTGCAGGTAGGCATCCGCCGGCAAAGTGCCGAAACGCGCAGCAATGCCATCGCCAAGGTTCATCTTCACCGTCACCACGGCCCACGAGAACGGGACCAGTCCGCCGGCCAGATCGCTCAGCGCCCCCAATGCCAGCGCGCACAGCCCGCCAAGGACGACCGGCCCCCAGCGCTGCCAATCGAGGCGCAAGGCGGCGATCACCAGAACCCCGGCGAACACCGCATATTGCAACCGCACCAGCACGGCGAAACCGATCAACAGACCGGCAATAGCCAAGCGCCGCCGGGATGACCTCGAATCGAGCAACAGTGCCGCCCCCCCGAGCATCAGCGCCGCGCCAAGGCTTTCGGAGAGCATGAACTCGCTGAACAGCACGCTCTCCCACCAGACCGCCACGACCGTGAGCGCGACCAGCCCCGCTGCCCGCGAATGAAGCACGCCCAGCTTCCATGCCCCGGGAAGCGCGATCAGGGTAAGCGCCAGAAACCAGGCCCGCACCAGCCCGACATGCAGCAGCGTGCCGGGCGCCAGCCAATGGCCAAGTGCTGCAGCGGGAACGAGGAGCTGCGGGATCAGGGCATTGCGCAAGCCCTCCCGGCTTTCCCAGGGCACTATGCCATGTCCGGTAACAAGCCGGTTGGCCTGCTCCAGATACTGCATCAGCTCGTCCGAATAACCGATGTCGTAAAGCGAAAAGCCGGCGACGCGCAGGATCAGCCCGGCCAACACAGCCGCAACGACGGCCGCGATCCAACCCCTCGTCAGGCGCTCACGAACCCGTTTCGGCGAAACCCCGTGCATGGCAACATACTAGAGGCCGCAAGCATCGCTGTCACTTTCGCTCGGGCTCACGCCAGTGGACGAGGCGCGTTTGGCCCCTTTTGCCCGACTCCCGCCTGTGCCATAGAACAAACCATGATCGCAAAGCTGACCGGCACTCTCGACGATTTCGGCGCCGATTGGGCGGTAATCGATGTTTCGGGCGTCGGCTACCTCGTCCACTGTTCGGCCCGCACGTTGGATACGATGGGCGTGCGTGGAGACCGGGCAACGATCTTCACCGAAATGCAGGTGTCCGAAAACGACGTGCGCCTGATCGGCTTTGCCAGCGGCGCCGAGCGCGACTGGTTTCGGCTGCTCACGGCCGTGCAGGGCGTCGGCTCCAAGGTGGCGCTCGCCATCCTCTCGGCGCTCACGACCGAGGAACTGCAGCGTGCCTGCGCCGGCGGCGATGCGGCCATGGTCGCGCGTGCAAACGGCGTGGGGCCCAAGCTCGCAGGGCGCATCGTCAACGAATTGAAGGACAAGGCCGGCGGCATGGCAACCGTGCCGGCCACACCGGGAAGCGCTCCGGCAGCCGCTCCGGGCAAGGCAAGCGCCGACGCCGTCTCTGCCCTCCAGAACCTCGGCTTCAAACCCGCGATCGCCAGCGCCGCCGTCGCCCATGCAATCGACGAACTGGGCGAGGATGCAGGCTTGAACGACCTTGTGCGCGTGGCGCTCAAGAAGGCAGCCGGATAGCAGGGAGCAAGAAACGATGCGCACCATCACCAAGGCCATTCTCGCGGCAACCATCCTGTCGGGAACACCGGCACTGGCACAGGACATGCCCGCCTTCACCGCCGGCCCGGTCTTCACCGACTATGGCAAGGTGGCGAAAATCGACAGCGATCTGCCGATCCCGGCCGACACGCAGTTAAAGGTTATCTTCGACGCCAAGAACGGCGCCGGACCGGACGAGGTCGTTCGCACATTCAATTCGGTGGCGCGTTTCATCAACATGAACGTGGCGGCCGGCGTGCCGGAAGAGAACATCCACGTCGTGCTTGTCGTTCACGGCAAGGCGACATGGAACCTGACCAACGCGGCCACCTATGCCCGGCATGATCCCGACAACGCCAATGCCAGCGCGCCACTGGTCGAACAGCTGCTGGCCCACGGCGTCACCATCTATCTGTGCGGGCAGAGCGCTGAAGCCAACGGCATTGCCAAGAGCGACCTTTTGCCCGGCGTGAAGCTGTCGCTTTCCGCGATGAACGCCTTTGCGCAGCTCCAGCAGCAGGGCTACGTCCTCATCCCGTGACCGACAACCCCATCCTCTCCTCCTCGCGCCAGGCCGAAGACGCCGATGCGGCGCTGCGTCCCAAGACACTCTCCGAATTCGTCGGGCAGGCGGGCGCCAAGGACAACCTGCAGGTGTTCATCGAATCCGCCAAGTCACGGCGCGAGGCGATGGACCACGTACTGTTCTTCGGGCCTCCGGGCCTTGGCAAGACGACACTGGCGCAGATCGTCGCGCGCGAGCTGGGCGTGGGCTTTCGCGCCACTTCGGGCCCGGTAATCGCCAAGGCCGGCGATCTGGCCGCGCTGCTCACCAATCTCGAACATGGCGACGTGCTGTTCATCGACGAGATCCATCGCCTCAATCCCGTTGTCGAGGAAGTGCTCTACCCGGCGATGGAGGACCGCGCGCTCGACCTCATCATCGGCGAAGGCCCTTCGGCGCGTTCGGTACGGATCGACCTGCCGCCCTTCACCCTGATCGGGGCGACCACCCGGCAGGGCCTGCTGCAGACGCCGTTGCGCGACCGCTTCGGCATTCCGGTGCGACTGCAGTTCTACACGGTGCCCGAGCTGGAACATGTCGTCACGCGCGGCGCGAACCTGCTGGGCATCGGCATCGACAAGGATGGCGCGACCGAGATCGCCCGCCGTTCGCGCGGCACCCCGCGTGTTGCGGGGCGGCTGATGCGGCGCGTGCGCGACTTCGCCCATGTCCGCGGCAGCGACGTGATCACGCGGGAGATTGCCGACGATTCACTCACCCGCCTGGAAGTCGATTCAATCGGCCTCGATGCGCAGGACCGCCGCTACCTGCGAATGATCGCCGACATCTACAAAGGCGGCCCGGTCGGCGTCGAAACCCTCGCGGCGGGGCTGTCCGAACCGCGCGACACCATCGAGGAAGTGATCGAACCCTACCTGATCCAGCTGGGCCTCGTGGCCCGCACCGCACGCGGACGGTGCCTCAACGAACGGGGCTGGAAGCACCTCGGGCTGTCGCCCCCTACCGGATCGCCGATGGCATCGGACGGCGATCTGTTCGATTCGAAAAAGCCGGACGAACAAGCCTGACAATGGCGGAACCGGGCCGCCGGGGTTCACGAACAACCTCAAAGCGGTCCCGTTTTGGTACAGCCAGCCGGTAAGGGCTGTCAGTTAACCCGATTTCTCACATCGGGACGGACAAATCAGGGTTAACGCCGTTGTCCCGTTAACCGGACTCTGCGTTGTTTCTGTCAGATGGAATGCCCGGACCCTTCCCACGGGGCCGGAATTTCCAGACGGAAACAAAGAGAGCATTACTTATGTCGGTTCGGATGGCCCTCGCAAAATTGTCTGCCTGCGCGGCAGGCTGCGCCATCATTGGTGGCGGCGCCGTCCACGTGGCGGAAACGCAATCGGCGACCACTGAGTACCACAAGCTCAAGATGGCGAAGACCGCCAAGCCGGTGAAGCGCATCATCAAGAAGGCGAAGCCGCGCCAGACCAAGCGTGTGCGCAAGATCATCAAGCGCACCTGCTGCGAGCAGCCGCAGATGGCGATGGTTCCGCTTCCCCCGCCGTACATCCCGCCCGCCCCGCCGCAGGTCATTTCGGGCGGCGGCGGCACGCCGGTGGTTATCGGCGGCGGCCCGATCGGCGGCTTCGGCGGCGGTTTCTTCGGCGGTTTCTTCGGCGGCGGTTCGAGCGGCGGTAACGTCGTGATCAGTTCGACCACCAGCGGCGGTTCGACTTCGACCTCGACTTCGGGCGGCTCGACCTCCACCTCGGGTGGATCGACCTCGACTTCCACCGGGGGCGTGACCTCCACGACCTCTACCAGTTCGGGCGGCAGCAGCACGTCCAGTTCGTCGTCGTCCAGTTCCTCGTCGAGCTCATCGTCTTCGTCGAGCTCGTCGTCCAGTTCGTCGGGCGGAACGACTTCGGGCGGCTCCAGCAGCAGCGGCTCGTCCTCTTCGTCGAGCTCTTCCTCCTCGGGTTCCTCGACGTCGACCAGTTCGGGCGGCAGCAGTTCCTCCTCGTCGAGCTCGTCGTCTTCGTCCAGCTCGTCATCGAGTTCCTCGACCTCGTCCAGCACGGGCGGCACCGACGTGCCCGCGCCGCCCATGCTCATCCTGTTCGGCGCCGCGGCCGCGACCATCGTCGGCCGCCGCCGTATCGCACGCCGGAAGGCCGCCTGAAGGCGGCTTCCGCCTGAACCGGGCACATGGGGCGGGCGCCTGGGGACGGCGCCCGATGTGGAGGGCGGCGATCGGCACGTCGCCCTTTGTCCCGCAACCGGGAACAGGCAGGCGAAAGCGTTACCCTAAGCGCCTGTCAGGCAAGGCCGCCCAGCCCTCGGCAAACGGGCGCCCACAGCGCCGTGGATCAGTGCTCGCCGCCGTTCTTCTTCAGGCTCTCCTCCATCCGCTCCATCTGCTCCGGGGTCGCCTCGCTCTGATACTTGTCCTTCCATTCGGCGAAGGGCATGCCGTGGATGACCGCACGGGCTTCCATCTTGTCGCCCTCGAAGCCGGCATCGCGTATCCAGTCCGCCAGACAATTGCGGCAGAAACCGGCCAGCCCCATCAGCTCGATGTTCTGGGCATCGTGGCGTTTCTGCAGATGGCGCACCAAGCGGCGGAAAGCGGCTGCGGCCACGGCATCGTCCAACGTGTCTATCGTATCGCTGTCAGTCATTTCCCTGCCAATCGTCCTTGGTTTGTAAGCATTGCTTTGCCATATGGGCCCCTGTCTCCCAAAAAGGCATGCTAAAACGTGGTCCATCCCTCAAATCGTCGCTCGCCCCATCACCGCGGAATCAAGCGCGCGCGCAAGGTCAAGATACTCGCCACGCTCGGTCCCGCCAGCCGCGACCGGGAAACCATCGCCAAGCTGCTCAAGTCCGGCGCCGACGCCTTCCGTGTCAACATGAGCCACGGGGACCACGAAACCCACCGCGAGACCATCGCCAATATCCGCGCGGTCGAAAAGGACCTGATGCGCCCGGTGGCGATCCTGTGCGACCTGCAAGGCCCCAAGCTGCGCGTCGGCACCTTCAAGGATGGCAAGGCCTTCATCCGCCACGGCGCCCACTTCACGCTCGACAGCGACCCCACGCCCGGCGACGAGAACCGTGTCTGCCTGCCCCATTCCGAACTGTTCGGCATTCTCGAGAAGGGCCAGCGCCTGCTGATCGACGACGGCAAGCTGCGCTTCGTGGTGATCCGGCCGGAAAAGGACAAGATCCTGTGCACTGCCGAAGTGGGCGGTACGATTTCCGACCGCAAGGGCGTCAACGTGCCCGATGCCATCATTCCCGTGCCCGCGCTGACCGAAAAGGACCGGCGCGACTTGTCCTTCGCGATCTCGGAAGGGGCGGACTGGATCGGCCTGTCCTTCGTCCAGCGGCCCGAGGACGTGGCGGAAGCGCGGCGGCTGATGGGCGGATACGGCGCGCTCATGGCCAAGATCGAAAAACCCGCCGCAGTGCAGAGCCTCGATGAGATCATCGAGCTGTCCGACGGCATCATGGTCGCGCGCGGCGACCTCGGCGTCGAGCTGCTGCCCGAGGAAGTCCCGCCGATCCAGAAGCACATCATCGAAAAGACCCGTGCCTGCGGCAAGCCGGTGGTCGTCGCGACGCAGATGCTCGAATCGATGATCACCAGCCCCACGCCGACGCGCGCCGAAGTCTCGGACGTTGCCAATGCCGTCTACGACGGCGCCGATGCAGTAATGCTCTCGGCGGAAACGGCTGCGGGCCAGTGGCCGGTCGAAGCGGTAACGATCATGGACCGCATCGCCACCCAGGTCGAAAGCGATTCGACCTACCATGAGCGCATCCATATCGCCGAGACGCCGCCCGATGCCACGACCGCCGATGCGCTGTCGGCCTCCTGCGCGACGATTGCCGATACCCTGCCGATCGAGGGCATCATCATCTTCACCGGCTCTGGCAGTTCGGCCCGGCGCGTGGCCCGCGAACGGCCCGCCGCGCCGATGCTGGTGCTCACCCCGTCGATCAAGACCGCTCGCCGTGGCGCCCTGCTGTGGGGCGCGCACACGGTGCTGACCAAGGACATCGGCAGCTTCGAGGAGATGATCGCCAAGGGCAAGCGCATGGCGCTGCGCCATGGCTTCGGCGCTGCCGGGTCCCGGCTGGTGACGCTCGCCGGCGTTCCGTTCGGCGTGCCGGGGTCGACAAACCTGCTTCACGTCGTCACCCTTTCGGGCAACGAGCTGAAAACGCCGAAGTAAGGCCTAGTCCCGCGCCCCGAACAGTGCGGACCCCACGCGCACGTGCGTCGCGCCGAGCATGACCGCAGTCTCGAAATCGTCGCTCATGCCCATGCTGAGCTGGTCGAGCCCGTTGTCGGCGGCGATCTTCGCGAGCAGCGCGAAGAACGGCGCGGACTCGATCCCGGCCGGCGGGACGCACATCAGGCCGATGACCGGGATCTGCGCCTCGCGCGCCGAGGCAAGCAGCGCGGGCACGTCCGCGATCGCGCAGCCGCCCTTCTGTTCTTCCTCGCCGATATTGACCTGCACGAAGCACGGCACCTGCCTGCCTGCCTTGTCCATCGCCTTGCCCAGCGCCGAGACCAGCGAGGGGCGGTCGAGCGAGTGAATGCAGTCGAACAGGCGAACCGCGTCCTCGGCCTTGTTCGACTGCAGCTGGCCGACCAGATGCAGTTTCACGTCGGCATGCGCCTCGACCAGCGCCGGCCACTTGCCTTGTGCTTCCTGAACGCGATTTTCGCCGAAGACGCGCTGGCCTTCCTCGATCAGCGGCATGATCCGCTCGGGCGGATGCGTCTTCGAAATGGCGATGAGTTCCACGTCCGTGGCCTTGCGACCGGCGATCGTGGCGGCGCGGGCGATCCGTGCGCGAACAGCCTGAAGCGGGGTAAGGTCTGGTTGATCCATGAGGCGCTGCTATAGCGATTGCGTGCCGAACCGCCAGCCGCCTCTTCCCGACATCTGGCTCGTAAGCGATGCGCGCAACGACGCAGCGCTGGAGCGCATACTCGCCCGATTGCCGCGCGGGTCCGGGCTGATCTTCCGCCACTACCACCTGGACGACAAGGCACGGCGCGCCCGTTTCGCGCGACTGGCCCGCACGGCGCGGCGCCATGGTCATTGCGTCGTGCTGTCCGGCTCCGCGCGCGAAGCCCGGCGCTGGAACGCCGGCGGCGCCTATGGCGCTCCGGACAGACTGGCGCGCGGCCCGGCCATGTTGCGGCTAGCGACGGTCCACTCGCTGCACGAACTGGCCAAAGCGCACCACGCGCGCGCCGATGCCGTGCTGATCTCACCCGTCTTCGCAACGCGTTCGCACCCCGGCGCGGGCACGCTGGGACCGGTCCGTTTTCGGTTGCTGGCGATCCGTTCACGCGTACCAGTGATCGCGCTGGGGGGCATGACCGCGCAACGCGCGCGCTGCATGGGCGCCAGCAAATGGGCTGCAATTCAAGGGCTTGCAGAAAGGCCCACAGCCATGTTCCCGCTTCATTCTTGACGCGGAGTCCCGGCTCGGCGCATTATCCGCAGCCGCAATCAGGGGAATTCCTATGGCGACAAGGCCCATGGCGTCCGGGCGCCGCATCGCGAAGCCCGACTGGCGCACCGTCCTCAAGCGGTCGCTGCGCCGCGCAACCGAACTGTCGGGGGCCGTGGTGCTCTTCGCGGCCATGGCCTTCCTTGCCATAGCCCTCCTGACCTACGAACAGACCGACCCCTCGTTCTCCACCGCCGCCGGCGGCGAAGTGCACAACTGGATGGGGCCCGCCGGCGCGCTCGTGGCCGATGGCGCGCTTACCCTGTTCGGGCCGGTCTCCGCGCTGCTGGTGCCGATGCTCTGGGTCTTCGCCCGCAAGCTCTGGCTGCTGGTGGAAGAAGACGACAGCGAGGTCGAGCATACGAACCAGCGCTGGTGGCGGCCGCTTGGCATGCTGGCGCTCGCGATGATGCTGATCGCGACGGTCCTCTCGCTGTGGTTCACCGAACCCGGCGGCAGCCTGCCCGCCTCGATGGGCGGCCTTTCCGGCTTGCTTGGCGCCAAGGCCATCCACGCGCTTTCCGACCTCGCTCCGCCGAACCTCGCCGGCTGGATCACGCTCGCCATTGCGCTTGTCTGCCTGAGCATCGGCGTCGCGCTCGCGGGCCGGGTTTTCGCGCTCGACTGGGGCCGGCTGCTCACGCTGCCCGGCCGCATCGGACGCTTTCCGCGCGCCATGCCTTCGCGCAGCGATCTGCCGCTCAGGCCGGCGAAGGACAAGCCCAGCCCCGAACCCGCCCCGCGCGCCGAAGCCACCGCCCCGATCGCGGACAAGCCGCGCAAGGCACCCGAGATCGTCGATCCCAAGTCCTCTCCCGCACCCGCGATACTGGGTTCCGGCAGCCGCCAGAAGGACCTGTTCGACCAGTACGAACTGCCGAGCCTCGACCTGCTCGCCGATCCGCCCGCCAATGCGCAGAAGAAGATCGACAAGCTGAGCCTCGAGCGCAACGCGCGCCTGCTCGAAACCGTGCTCGACGACTTCAACGTCAAGGGCGAGATCACCGCAGTGCGCACCGGGCCGGTCGTCACGATGTACGAACTGGAGCCCGCACCCGGCATCAAGGCCAGCCGCGTGATCGGCCTTGCCGACGACATCGCCCGCAACATGAGCGCGATCTCGGCGCGCGTCTCCTCGATCCCGGGCCGCACGGTGATGGGCATCGAGCTTCCGAACGCGGACCGCCAGATGGTCTCGTTCAAGGAAATGGTCGCGTCGGAAAACTTCGCCCACCACAAGGGCATGCTGCCGATCATCCTGGGCAAGGACATCGCCGGCGAACCCGTGGTCGCCGATCTTGCGACGATGCCTCACCTGCTCGTCGCGGGTACCACGGGCTCGGGCAAGTCGGTCGGCCTCAACTGCATCCTGCTCTCGCTGCTCTACCGCATGACGCCGGCGCAGTGCCGCCTGATCCTGGTCGATCCCAAGGTGCTCGAACTCAAGAGCTACGACGACATTCCGCATCTGCTCTCGCCGGTGGTCACAGAGCCGCCCAAGGCCGTGCGCGCGCTCAAGTGGGCGGTCGAGGAAATGGAGCGCCGCTATCGCATGATGAGCGAGATCTCGGTGCGCAATCTGGCCAGCTTCAACGACAAGGTCCGCGCCGCGGCCGCGAAGGGCAAGCCGCTGGGCCGCCGCATCCAGATCGGCTTCGATCCCGAAACCGGCGAGGAACTCTACGAGGACCGCCAGCTCGACTACGAGGCACTGCCGCAGATCGTGCTTATCGTCGACGAGCTGGCCGACCTCATGGTCACCGTCGGCAAGGAAATCGAAGTGCTGATCCAGCGCCTCTCGCAGAAGAGCCGTGCGGCGGGCATCCACCTGATCATGGCGACCCAGCGCCCCTCGGTCGACGTCATCACCGGCGTCATCAAGGCCAACCTGCCCACGCGTATCTCCTTCGCCGTCACCAGCCGCATCGACAGCCGCACGATCCTGGGCGAGCAGGGCGCCGAGCAACTGCTGGGCAAGGGCGACATGCTCTACAAGCCCAACACCGATCCGATAAAGCGCGTCCACGGCCCCTTCGTCTCGGACGAGGAAGTCGAGCACGTCGCCGATTACTGGCGCACGCAGGGCAAGCCCGAATATATCGATGCTGTCACCGAGGAGCCCGAGGAAGGCAGCTTCGGCTTCGACGACCTCGACGCGACGGCTTCGGACAACCCGGATGAACGCAAGTACCGGCAGGTCTGCCAGCTCGTGTTCGAGAACCAGAAAGTCTCGGTATCCTGGCTGCAGCGCCAGATGGGCGTGGGATACAACACCGCCGCCAAGTGGGTGGAGCGCATGGAGAACGACGGCTTCGTCGGCCCCGCAAACCACGTGGGCCGGCGCGACATCTACCGCGACGAGAACGGAAACCCGCTGTGAAGCGCGCCCTGCTGCTCGCCGCCCTCGTGGCCGTGCCCGCCGCGGCCGAAACGGCGCCCCTTACCCTGCAGACCGGCCAGTGGTACCGGATCTTCTCTCCGGACGTCGAACGCGCCATCGGACGCAGCGTGCGTGTCGATGCGGCCAGCGTCGGTCCGGGCGGCCTGGGCAGACAGTTCCGGCAGGTCGGGGTCTTGTTGCGCAAGGAAGGTACCTACCCCAAAGGCACGGCCATCTATGCCCGGCGCAGCGTGAACTGCCAGGGCGGCCTGAAACTGACGTACGAGTGGAGCGCGGTCACCCCGGCCGGTGTGGCGATAGGCGGCCAGACCTATGCGACGCCTCGCGTTGAAAAGATTCACTGGGACTCGCAGGACGGCAAGGTGCTGCGGTTCGTGTGCCAGGGAATCCTGCCCCGCTGAAACAGCGATCCGGCCCTGCTGCGGGCCGCCGATCAAAATCCCGCCTCAAGGCTTGGAGAGCCGGGCGCGGACGCCTAAGTTACGGCGCGTCTTACCCCCTCACGCATCCGGAAACCGGCTTCAATGGAACAACATGCCCAGGCCTTCCCGCTGCAGGACGGATTCCTGCTGCTGGGAACGGCGCTTGTCTTCGTCCTGTTGTTCCGCCGTCTCGGCCTCGGCGCCACGCTGGGCTATCTGCTCGCGGGCGCAGTCCTCGGCCCCTATGCGCTCGACCTGATCGGCGATCCCGAAGGCAAGATCGGCATTGCCGAACTGGGGATCACGCTGCTGCTCTTCATCGTCGGGCTCGAACTCGCGCCGCGACGGCTATGGCGCATGCGCCACGAGATCTTCGGACTCGGGCTGGCGCAGGTGGCCCTGTGCGGCCTTGCCGTTTCGGCGGTGATCTACTTCTTCACGCCCTTCACGATCGAGGCGTCGCTGGCACTCGGCCTGCCGCTTGGCCTGTCTTCGACAGCGCAGGTCCTGCCGATGCTGCAAAGCGCAGGACGCCTGCACTCGCCCTTCGGCGAGCGATCCTTCGCGATCCTGCTGTTACAGGATCTCTCGATCATTCCGCTGATCACGATCATCGCCGCGATGAACCGCAACCCCCACCTGCCCGAAGGCCCTCCGGGCTGGCAGCTTGCGCTGATCACGGTGTTCGCGATTGCCGGGCTGATCGCCGCGGGCCGCTTCGTGATCCGGCCGCTGTTCCGGTTGATCGGCAACCTGGGCGAACGCGAGATGTTCGTGTTCGCCGCCCTGTTCACCGTGATCGCCGCCGCCGCGCTGATGCAGGCACTCGGCCTCTCGACCGCGCTGGGCGCCTTCATCGCCGGCGTCATGCTTGCGGACAGCCCCTACCGGCACGAGCTGGAAGCCGATGTCGAACCATTCCGTTCGATCCTGCTCGGCCTGTTCTTCATGTCGGTGGGCATGATGCTGGACCTTTCGGCCATTGCCGAGCGCCCGCTATTCGTCGCGGCCATGGCGCTCGCGCTGATCGCGGTGAAGGCAACCGTCATCTTCTCGCTGGGCCTGCTGTTCCGGATGAACTGGCGTAGCGCCCTCGCGCTCGGCCTGCTGCTCAGCCAGGGCGGCGAATTCGGCTTCGTGCTCTTCGCCCAGGCCGCCGATGCCTGGCTCATCCGCCCCGAGGCCGCGAGCCTGTTCGGCGCCATCGTCACGCTCTCGATGGTGGCGACGCCCTTCCTGATGATGGCCACGCGCCGCATCCGGGAGATGCCGGCGGCAGACGAAGAACGCGAAGGCCCCAGGGTCGACGGGGCCAATGCCCTCGTCGTCGGCTACGGCCGTTTCGGCCAGACAGTGGCCCAGATTCTGATCGCGGCGAAGATCGAGGTCACGCTGATCGATACCGATATCGAGATGATCGACGTCGCCAGCGGATTCGGCGCCAAGGTCTACTTCGGGGACGGTACGCGCATCGACCTGCTGCGGCAGGCGGGGGCCGGCGAAGCCCAGCTGATCGTGTTCTGCATCGACGGCGACCAACTGACCGAACCCTTCCTTCACGCCGTTCGCGCGGCATTTCCCAAGGCGCAGATTCACGCGCGGGTCTTCGACCGCCGGGGGCTCTTGCGGCTCAAGGACGCGCCGGTGAAATCGGTCGTGCGCGAAGTCATGGAATCGGCGATCGTCCTGGCCCGCAACGCGCTCAAGGGCCTCAGCGTTTCGCTCGAGGACATCGAAAAGGCCGAGGCAACCTACCGCGCGCGCGACAAGGAGCGGCTCTCGCTGCAATACCAGACGGGAGACCTGCGGGCCGCGCACGATCGCATCCTGACCCAACCGGTACGCGCCGCGCGTCAGGACGGAACCGAATAGCCCGCGAAGCGCTTGATCCGCCGCAGAGAAAAGCTCGTCTTCATCGCCGAGACGCCGGGCAGGCGTGCAAGGCAGTCGCGGTGGATGCGATCGTAGTGATCGAGATCGGCGGCAGCAACGCGCAGCAGGTAATCGGACGTGCCGCTCATCAGGTGGCATTCGAGAATGTCATCGAAATCGCACACGGCACGTTCGAAGCGGTCCATCGCCTCGCGGCTCTGGCTGTTGAGCGTGATTTCGACGAAGACCTCCACGGCAAGCCCCAACCTGCGTGGATCGACGCGCGCGGCATAGCCCAGGATCAGCCCCTGTTCCTCCAGCGCCTTGATGCGCCGATGGCAGGCCGAGGGCGAAAGATTCACGCATCCGGCCAGTTCGGCAATCGAACGCGAGGAATCCGCCTGCAACGCCTCCAGCAAGGCACGGTCAGCCCGATCCATGGGAAATCCTTCCTTAAAACCGCCACATATCGGGAAATATTACACAAGGAGCCGTAGTCAAGCGGCAATTCGGTGAAACATTGCGGTGGTCCGGGTGTATTTTCCCTCAAGGTCATTCTCGCCACCGGAGTCGAACCATGCGCATCGGTACCGTCAGGGAAATCAAGAACCACGAATATCGCGTCGGCCTCACCCCCGAGAGCGTGCAGGAACTGGTCCGGCACGGCCACGACGTCCGCGTCGAAAGCGGCGCGGGCCGCGGTATCGGCGCCAGCGATGCCGACTACGAACGCGCCGGCGCCACGCTGATCGCGACTGCCGCAGAGGTGTTCGCGGAGTGCGAGATGATCGTGAAGGTCAAGGAACCGCAGGCGATCGAACGCGCCATGCTGCGCGAAGGGCAGATCCTCTACACCTACCTGCACCTCGCCCCCGACCCGGAACAGACCGCCGATCTGATCAGGTCCGGTGTGACCGCCATCGCCTATGAGACCGTCACCGGGCCCGGCGGTTCACTGCCGCTCCTCAAGCCCATGAGCCAGGTGGCCGGACGCATGTCGATCCAGGCCGGGGCGACCGCGCTCGAAAAGGCACATGGCGGACGCGGCGTGCTGCTGGGCGGCGTGCCGGGCGTGATGCCGGGCAAGGTCGCGGTCATCGGCGGCGGCGTGGTCGGCTTCAACGCCGCGCAGATGGCGGCGGGCCTCGGCGCCGACGTGACCATTCTCGATCGCAACCCGGATGTGCTGGAACGGCTCGGCACCCATTTCGAGGCCCGCGCCAAGACCCGCTTTTCCAGCACGGCGAATCTCGCCGAAAGCGTGGCCGAGGCCGACCTCGTCATCGGCGCCGTACTGATCCCCGGCGCGGCGGCGCCCCAGCTCGTCACCCGCGACATGCTGGGCACGATGAAGACCGGCGCGGTCCTGGTCGACGTCGCCATCGATCAGGGTGGCTGCTTCGAGACCAGCCACCCGACGACGCACGACGATCCGACGTTCGTGGTGGACGGCATCGTCCATTACTGCGTCGCCAACATGCCCGGCGCGGTGGCGCGTACCAGCACCTATGCGCTCAACAACGTCACCCTGCCCCATGCCCTGGCGATCGCCGACGCCTTCGACGGGGCGGAAGGCTGGAAGGCCGCGCTCAGGGCCGATCCGCATCTCGCCGCGGGTCTCAACGTGCATCAGGGGAAGGTGACCTACGAGGCCGTGGCCCGCGAACTGGGCTACGACTTCGTCCCTGCCGAAGCCGTGCTGCGATAGGCATATTTAGCGCGGCATTAACGTCATATTGAAAGCCTTGGCGCATGGGTTGGCCATGCTCTCCGGGACAAGGCTTTTTCTGATCGGTCTGCTGGCGCTGTTGAGCGCCCTGGCAGGTGCGCCGACGGCGGCCGCCGCCCAAGGCTTCCCTGCCGGTTCGGTCTGCACCGCCCTGGCGCCGCCCGACGTCAATGCGGCGGCCCTCGCGCGCAGCACCGCCCGGTGGGACTGCAGCGGCACGCGATGGAAGATCAGCGGCTCGAAGGCCAGCCTTGTCCGGATCGACATGACCGGCCAGACGCCGCCCCCGGATTCCGTCCTGACCACGCGGCTCACGCGCTTCAACCGGCTCTCGCTGACCGCGATCGGCCGCGACGGTACGGTGTCGACGCGCGAGATCACGCCCGGCGACCTGCGGTTTTCCACCACCGGATGGAAGATGCGCATGCCCTTGCCATCCCTGAAAGGAGACGTGGCGGCCTATGTCCTGAAGGTCAGCGGCGCCCGGCACGAAGGGCTCCTGTCGGACGTGCGCATCGCGCCGCCACCGGACGAAACCAGCGTCGGCAACGCGGAGTTGGTACTGGCCGCACTGTGCGGGATGATGCTCATGCCGCTGGTGCTGAACTTCGGGTTCTACCGGGTGCTGCGCCAGCCCTTCGCGCTCTGGCACGCGCTCGTCGTCTTCGCGATGCTGGTTCAGACCTTCGTCGCGAGCGGCCTCGTGAACCGGTTCGCCTCGCTCTCGATCATGGAAATATCGGTGCTCTCCTCGGCGAGCCTGAGCGTGGCAAGCATCGCGGCCTCGCAATTCATCGCGACCCTCGTCGAACCCGGCATGCTCAACCGGACGCAATTGCAGCTGCTGCACGCGATGGGGCCCTGGATGGCGGTCTGGACGGTGTACTACCTCTTCGCGGGCGGTCCGCTGCTACCCAGCATCGCACCTGCCTATTATGTCGCCTTCCTGCCGTTCATCGCGACGCTGGTCTGGTCGATGGCGACGGCAGCCCGCCGCGGCAGTCGCACGGTGTGGTTCCAGATCATCGGCTGGACGCCGCTGATCGGCATGGCGCTGGTGCGAATCGGATCGTTGCTGGGCATGGCCGACGCGCCGATGAGCCTGATGACCACACAGCACCTGTCGCTGAGTTTCGAGATCCTGCTGAGCACGCTGGGCGCCGCGGACCGTTTCATGGCGATCAAGCACGAACGCGACCGCGCGCTGACCCAGGCACGGGTGCTGGAAAGCCTGGCCGAACGCGATCCGCTGACCGGGCTCTACAACCGGCGCGGTTTCGAGGAACGCTATGCCCGGCTGGCGAAGACCGGATACGACACCATGGCCGTGCTCGACCTCGATCACTTCAAGTCCGTCAACGACACCCGGGGCCATGCGGTGGGCGATGCCGTGCTGCGCGCCGTCGCGCTGGCGCTGATGCCGGACGAGGACACGATCGCCGTGCGCCTGGGCGGTGAAGAGTTCCTGCTGCTGATGCGCGGCGCCGATGCCGCCGAGCGGGCGGAACGCCGCCGCCAGTCGATCCCGGCGCGCATTGCCGCCGAAATCTCCGGACTGGAACGCCCGGTTACCGCCAGCATGGGGCTGGTAACCGGCGCCCCGCCGATGCGTTTTGCCACGCTCTATACGCGATGCGACGAACTGCTCTACGAAGCCAAGTCGCAGGGGCGCAACCGCACCGTTCAGGACACCTTTTCGTTCGATACCGTTTCCGGCGCACAGAATACCGTCGTCAACCTGCGGTAAAGCGCGCCGCCACTTCGTCCGGTATCCGCATGACCCGCCCGGTCGCGCGCGCGATCATCGCCCAAGTCGTGCGCGAGCGGACGATCACTTTGCCCTGCCCGTTGCGGAATTCCACGCAGCGATCGAAGCGCGCGCCGTTCGGTCCGTCCGGGATGAAGGTTTCCGCAGTCACGCTTTCGCCTTCGCGGATGTTCCCGCGGTAATCGATCTCGTGCCGGGTCACGACCCAGAGATATTCCGCCTGGTGTTCCGGCGGCGCGACGGCTTCCCAGTGCGCCGTCGCGATCGCCTCCATCCACTGCACCCACACCGCATTGTTGACGTGGCCCATCTGGTCGATGTGTTCCGGCCCGGCGGTGAAAGTGAGAGTGAAGCGGCTGGTCACCCCTCCACACCCAGTTGCCACAGGACGAAGGCGAACTCTTCCGCCGTTTCCTTCAGGCTTTCGAACCGGCCCGACTTGCCGCCATGGCCCGCACCCATGTTGGTCTTGAAGATCAGCTCGTTGGAATCGGTCTTGAGCTCGCGCAGCTTCGCGACCCACTTGGCCGGCTCCCAGTACGTCACGCGCGGATCGTTGAGGCCGGCAGTGACCATCAGCGGCGGGTAGGCCTGAGCCGTGACCTGATCGTAGGGCGAATAGCTGCGGATCAGCGCGAAGGCTTCCTTGTCCTCGATCGGGTTGCCCCACTCCGGCCACTCGCCGGGCGTGAGCGGCAGCGTCTCGTCGAGCATGGTCGCCAGAACGTCAACGAAAGGCACGTGCGCCACCACCGCGCCCCACAGATGGGGGTCGGAATTGATGACCGCACCCATCAGTTCGCCACCGGCCGAGCCGCCGGAAATGCTGATCTTGCCCGCCGAGGTAAACCCGCGCTCGATCAGGCCCTTCGCGCAGTCCACGAAATCGTTGAACGTGTTGGTCCGCCGTTCCAGTTTACCCGCCTTGTACCAGGCGCGGCCCATGTCGTCGCCGCCACGGATATGGGCGATGGCATAGGCGAAGCCGCGGTCGACAAGGCTGAGGCGCGCAGTCGAGAAGCCCGGATCGATCGAGATGCCGTAGGCCCCGTAACCGTAAAGGTGCAGAGGCCCCGCTCCCGTGCGGTCCTTGCGATAGACGATCGAGACGGGAATCGCGGTGCCATCCCGCGCGGTGATCTCCAGCCGCTCGGTCGCGTAGAGCAAAGCGTCGTAGCCGGAGGGGATCTCCTGGACCTTGAGCGTTTCGAGCGTGTGGGCGGCCACGTCATAATCGAGCACCGATGCCGGCATGACCATCGATTCGTAGGAGAGCCGCAGCTTCTCCATGTGCCATTCCGGATTGTTGGACAGCCCGGCCGAATAGCTCGCCTCGGGAAACACGATCGGCTCCACGCGGGCCGGATCGTCGTAGTAGCGCACCTCGATCTGGTCGAGCCCGGCACGGCGCCCCTCGATCACGTAGAAGTCGCGAAACAGGTCCACACCCGTCAGGTAGAAGTCGTCCGAACCTGCGATCAGCGTCGTCCATTCGCCCGGATTGTCGAGCGGGGCCATGGCGAGGCGGAAGTTCTCGTGCGTGTCGTTGGTATGGATGTAGAGCACGCCATCGCGCTCATCGACATCGTACTCCACGCCTTTCGCACGCGGCTTGACGAGAATCTGGTCGCCCAGCGGGTCGTCCGCGCGCACCAGCCGCGCCTCGCTGGTCTCGTGATCGCTGGCGCCGATGATCAGCCATTTCTCGTTCGAAGAGAGCGAGGAGCCAACGCGGAAGCCGTCGTCGTCCTCGTGATAGAGTTCGACATCCTTTTCCAGCGGCTCGCCCAGCCAGTGCAGACGGGCATTGTCGGTACGCCACTGCTCGTTGGCCAGCGAATAGACGAGGCCCTTGTCGCCCGCGACCCAGACGAGGCTGGACAGCGTGCCGGGAATCTCGTCGGGCAGCATTTCGCCGGTTTCGAGGTTCTTGACGCGGGCAGTGAAGCGCTCCGAGCCATTGTCATCCACGGCATAGGCCAGCAGCTTGCCGCTGCCGCTGACAGAGATCGCACCGAGGCGGAAGTAGTCCTTGCCCTCGGCCAGCGCGACCTCGTCGAGAATCAGCTCGTCGGCAGAGCCGTCATCGGCCGCGCCGACGGGCCTGCGCCACCACTTCTTGTATTCCGCGCCTTCCTCGAACTCGATCCAGTAGAGCCAGTCGCCGTCCTTCTGCGGCGCAGACTTGTCGGCCTCCTTGATGCGCGCCCGCATTTCCTTGAACAGGGCGTCGATCCGTTCCCGATACGGCGCCATGCGCGCCTCGAACCAGCGATTCTCCGCCTCGAGATGGGCCAGTACCTCCTTGTCGGTGACGGTCGGATAGCCCGGATCGCGCAGCCAGGCATAATCGTCCGCTACGGTAATGCCGTGATGGGTGAAGGAATGCGGCTTTTTCGCCGCCTGCGGGGGCCCGATCAGGGTCTGGGTGGAATCTGCCATCCCTCGCATCTATGTTCACATCATGACCCCCGCAAGCCGGATACCCATGACATGCTGATGAATACCCATGAAGCCCGCCTCGATGCCCTGCGCAAGGAACTGAAGACGTGTGGTCTCGATGGCTTCGTGATCCCGATCTCCGACGAACACATGAGCGAGTACGTGGGGGGCTATGCCCAGCGCCTCGCCTGGCTGACCGGCTTCGGCGGCTCTGCCGGCACGGTCGTGGTGCTGACCGACCCGGCGCTCGAACCGGCAGCCGCGATCTTCGTCGACGGACGCTATACTCTGCAGGTGCGCGACCAGGTCGACGGACGGCTCTATGCCTACGAAAGCGTCCCCCAGACGAGCGTCGCCAAATGGCTGGAGGCCAACGCCCCCCAGGGCGCCGCGATCGGCTACGACGCCTGGCTGCACGGCGCGAAATGGGTGGAGACCGTGGACAAGGCGATCGCCGCGAAAGGCGGCAAGCTCGTCGCGGTCGACAGCAACCCGATCGACGCGATCTGGGAAGACCAGCCCGCGCCGTCCGACGCGCCGGCGCTGGTGCACGCCAACGACCTGTCCGGTGAAACGAGCGAGGCCAAGCGCGCCGCCGTGTCCGAATGGCTGGCGCAGAAAAAGCTCGACGCGACCGTCATCACCGCGCTCGATTCGATCGCGTGGCTGCTCAACATCCGCGGCACCGACGTGGAACGGACCCCGGTCGCGCTGTCCTATGTGATCGCCCATGCCGACGGAACGGCCGACCTGTTCATCGCCGAGGAGAAAGTGACGCCGGAACTGCGCCAGCACCTGGGCAATGCCGTGCACATCCTGCCGCGCGCCGGCTTCGTCGCCGGGCTGGAATGCCTTGCCGGCAAACGGGTCGCGGTCGATCCCGAACGCGCCGTCTCCGCCATTTTCCAGACGCTGCGCCAGTCCGGGGCAGAAGTCGTCGAGGAACGCGACCCCACCGTGCTACCCAAGGCCGTGAAGAACCCGGTCGAGCAGCAGGGTCATCGCGACGCGCAGAAGCGCGATGGCGCCGCCGTCTCGCAGTTCCTGCACTGGCTCTCGGTGGAAGGCCCCAAGGGCGAAGTCACCGAGATGTCCGCCGCCGACCGCCTCGAAGCCTTCCGCAAGGCCCGTGGCGACTTGCGCGACCTGTCGTTCGACACGATTTCGGGCGCCGGGCCGAATGCGGCGATCTGCCACTACCGCGTAACCGACGAGACCAGCCTCACGCTGGCCCCGAACTCGGTCTATCTGGTCGATTCGGGCGGGCAGTATCCCGATGGCACGACCGACATCACCCGCACCGTATGGATCGGGCCGGACGCGCCGGGGGCCGAAGTGAAGGACCGCTTCACCCGCGTGCTCAAGGGCCATATCGCGCTCGGCACCGCCGTCTTCCCCAAGGGCACCGCCGGCAGCCAGCTCGACGTGCTGGCCCGCTATGCGCTGTGGCAGGCCGGGCTCGACTATGCCCACGGCACCGGGCACGGCGTGGGCAGCTTCCTGTCGGTCCACGAAGGGCCGCAGCGCATCGCCAAGTCCGCCGGCGCGCAGAGCGGGACCGATCAGGAACTGCTGCCCGGCATGTTCCTCTCGAACGAGCCGGGCTATTACAAGGCCGGCGAATACGGCATCCGCATCGAGAACCTCGTGCTTGTCGAACCGCGCGAGATCGAAGGCGCGGAAGGGGAGTTCTTCGGCTTTGAAACGCTGACCCACGTGCCGATCGAACGCCGTCTCGTCGATCAAAGCCTGCTCACGCCGACTGAAATCGCCTGGTGGAACGCCTATCACGCCCGCGTGCTCGAACTGATCGGCCCGCAGCTCGACGGCGAGGCCAGGGCCTGGCTGGAAGCCCAGTGCATTCCCTTGCCCGCCTGACTTTGTTCCTGTAATGTTCCTTCCATTCACGCGAGTCGCGAAAGGACGGAACGATGATCGGTTACGTAACACTGGGAACCAACGACCGCGAACGCGGGGCAAAATTCTATGATGCCGTCTGCGGCGAGCTGGGCGTCGGCCGGATGATGGAGGAGGAACAGTTCATTGCCTGGGGCATCCCGGGCGGTGGCGCCGGAATCGGCCTGACCACGCCGTTCGACGGCAAGCCGGCCACGGTCGGCAACGGCGTGATGGTCGCGCTGGAAGCCAGCGACGAGGCGCAGGTCCGGCGGCTCTACGAAATCGCGCTGGCCAATGGCGGCACCTGCGAAGGTCCGCCGGGACCGCGCGGCGAAGGTTTCTACGCCGCCTATTTCCGCGATCCCGACGGCAACAAGCTCAACGCCTTCGTGATGAGCTGACGCTTGTCTGGGCAATGCCGGCCTGCTTCAATGCGTGAACAGCACTTCACGGGAAGAGAGAACGATGCCGGTTGCCCACGTAACCTTTGGAACCAACGACCTTGAACGGGGCGCGCGCTTCTACGATGCCATCATGGCCGAATTCGGCGGCGCGCGCACCTTTGCCCATGACCGGGCGATCGGCTGGAGCTTCCCGGACGGTGGCCCCAGCATCGGCATAACCTATCCCTTCGACGGCGAGGCCGCGAACCGGGGCAACGGCACGATGTTCGCGCTCATGGCCTCGGGCGAGGATCAGGTGCGGCGCGTCCATGCGGCCGCGCTCGCCAACGGCGGCAGTTGCGAAGGCCCGCCGGGACCGCGCGCCAACGGCTTCCACGCCGCCTATTTCCGCGACCCCGACGGCAACAAGATGAATGCCTTCTGCGTGCCCGGTACGCCGTGACACGCGACACGGCCGCATGCCGCCACACCCCTGTCATCGCCCCGGGCGAAGGGCCTGATGGCAGGCTGCGCTGAACGGACGTTCATCCAGTTTGCGGAACCATGAACGGCTATGTTCAGTTGTGACAATTGGCGACAATATTCGCCACTCACGGCATACCTGAGCGACAAGACAACACTAGAAGGGGTCCCAGAGAGCCGCCGGGCAATTCCCCCCTCCCTTCCCCGGCCGGCGGCTCTCATCCCTTTCCTTCTCGGAGTGGAGACGACGATGAAGACTGCAATCAAGACACTGACCCTCGGCCTTTCGGCCGCAGCACTTTCGATCGGCGGGCTCGCCTATGCGCAGGGCCCTGCCGCCAAGCCCCGGATGGACGTCGATGGCAACGGCGTGATCACCCGCGCCGAAGCCCAGCAATCGGCCGATGCCATGTTCACCCGCATGGATGTCAACCAGGACGGCAAGCTCGACCAGGCAGACCGCCAGGCCCGCCACGAAGCCCGGCGTGCGGAAATGTTCGCCAAGCTCGACACCAATGGCGACGGTTCGATTTCCAGCGAGGAGTTCATGGCCGCCAAGCCCGGCATGGGTGGCCCCGGCATGACCGGCCAACGCGGTTCCGGCATGGGCGGCCCGGGCATGGGCGGAGGCCCCGGCATGGGTAATCCCGGTATGGGTAATCCCGGCATGGGCGGGCCCAACGGCGACTGCCCCGGCCGCGACGGCTGGCGTGGCAAGCGGCATGGCGGCCGTGGCAACGGCATGATGATGCCCAAGATGGCGGACACGAACAACGACGGTGCCGTCAGCAAGGCTGAATTCGATACGGCCATGATGAAGCACTTCGACATGATGGACGCCAATAACGACGGCAAGGTCACCCAGGACGAACGCCGTGCCGCACGCCAGCAGATGAAGGCCCAGTGGCAGGCGAACAAGCCTGCTTCCAAGTGACACCGCAACACGCACCGACCTGCCGGGGGCGCTGAAGAGAAAACGCATGAACGACACTGCGCCACCGACAATCCTTCTGGTCGATGACGAACCCGCACTGCGCGAACCCCTGGGCGAATACCTCTCGCGCCAGGGGTTCGACGTGGTGCAGTCGTCGAGCGCAGCGGAGGCCCGCAGCCGTCTGCGCGAGACCAGGTTCGACCTCGTCCTTCTCGACATCATGATGCCCGGCGAGGATGGCCTGTCGCTGTGCCGCCACCTCGTCGAGACGCAGGACATCCCGGTCATCTTCCTGACCGCGCGCGGCGAGGCCACCGATCGCATCGTCGGGCTTGAGATCGGCGCCGACGACTATGTCGTGAAGCCGTTCGAACCGCGCGAGCTGGTCGCCCGCATCCGCAGCGTGCTGCGCCGCGCTTCGCGCAGCGCAGCCCCGCAGACCGAGAACGAGGCCTTCGAGTTCGAGGGCTGGCGGCTCGATCCGCTCAAGCGCCGCCTGATCGATCCGGAAGGCGCGGTGGTGGCCATCTCCTCGGTCGAATTCCGGCTGCTCATGGCCTTCCTCGAACATCCGCGCCAGGTCCTCAACCGCGACCGCCTGCTCGACATGGTGCAGGGGCGCGAAGCGCATCTCTTCGACCGCGCGGTCGACAACCAGGTCAGCCGGCTGCGCCGCAAAATCGAGGTCGACAGCCGCAACCCGCAGCTCATCCAGACGGTCTGGGGCGGCGGCTACATGCTCGCCACCGAAGTGAAGCGGGTTCCGCTCGAAGCCGAATGAAGATCCCGCAACCCCGCAGCCTGATGGGCCAGATGCTGCTCGCCGTGGCAGCGGCACTGTTGCTGGTGCAGGGACTGGGCTCGTTCCTCATCTACAAGGCCCAGCGCGAAGCCTACGAGGCCGGCATGCTCAACGTCGCCGCGTTCCGGCTGATCGTCGACACGCGCGGGCCCGGCGCCTTCTCCGCAACCGCGCGCACGCCGAGAGGACCGATCGGCAGCCCGCCGCCGCGATCCTTCCCCCTCGAATTCGCCACCCGGTCGCCGGTCGAAAAGGGCGAGGCGCGCGACGCTCGCGCCGAAAGTCGCCTGCAAGCCATTCTGGAAGAACAGAATTTCCCGCAATCGGAAGTCGTCATAGTCCATCGTGCGATCGGCGGCGACCCGGTCGCGCGGCACAACGCGCTGCGCAGGGCCGTGGCCCACCAGATGAACAAGCTGGACATCGACGACATGCTGCACAACCACCTGCTGGTGGTTGGCGTGCGCCCGCTGGACCAGCAAGGCTGGCTGGTCGCCCGCGTACGGTCGCCGCGGGCCGAGCACATCCTGCTGACGCCGCTCGTGCTGCAGACGCTGCTCATCTACATCGTGCTGGTGGGCGCCGTCGCCCTGATCCTGCGCCGCATCACCCGGCCGCTGGCGGCGCTGACGCGGCGCGTCGAGCGCTTCGCGAACACGGCGGATACCGATGGCCAGCTCATGCCGTCCGGCCCCGAGGATATGCGTCGCCTGATCGTGGCACATAACGCCATGGAAGGCCGCATCGCGGCCATGCTCGACGAGAAAAACGTGATGCTGGGCGCGATCGGCCACGACCTGAAGACACCGCTGGCGGCCCTGCGCGTCCGCATCGAATCGGTACAGGACGAAGGCGAGCGGGCGCGCATGGCCGGGACCATCGAGGACATCGTGCGCACGCTCGACGACATCCTCTCGCTTGCCCGCGTCGGCCGGCCGGGAGACCCGCTCGAACGTACCGAATTCTCGGCCCTCGTCGCATCGGTCGTCGAGGAATACGAGGACATGGGCGAGCCGGTGGAACTGGGCGATACCGAACGGATCGTGCTCGAACTGCGGCCGACCTGGCTGCGGCGGGCCTTGCGCAATCTGATCGGCAATGCCGTGCGCTATGGCCAGCGCGCCCGCGTCTCGCTGAAACGCGAAGGGAGGAACGCCGTCGTCCTGATCGACGACGACGGTCCGGGCATCCCGACGGATACGATCGAGGACATGATGAACCCGTTCACCCGGGGCGATCCCTCGCGCAATTCGGCAACCGGCGGCGCCGGCCTGGGCCTCGCCCTGGCACGCGCGATTGCCGACCAGCACGGCGGCGCACTGAAGCTCACCAACCGGCTTTCGGCGACGGGTGAAGTGGAAGGGCTGACCGCGCGGCTGGAGATACCCGTGCAGGCATCGTGACCTAGCGCAGCTTGATGAATTCGGCGTCGATCTGCGTGCCCATCATGTCGTCGAGCAGACCGCAGTTGCGCACGCGCTCGATCGCGCGGTCGAGTTCCAGCGCACCGGGCGTATCCGCCAGCTTGTCCTTGAAGTCGCGCGCGATGCGCCCTGCCCATTCGACCGAGCAGAAATGGCCGAGTGCCTGCGGCAGGCGTGTGGAGAAGAACTGACCGTCGCTGCTGGCGAGCAGCCGATCGATATGCGCGACCACCCACTCGTACCCGAATTCGCGCGTGTCCCGGCGCGCCATGATGCCGTCCAGGAAATCGCGCTTCTCGCTTTCACGCAGGCGCGGATCGGCGAGTGCGAGCAGCCAGGCCGCCATCGCCTTGTCGCCGCTGCGGGCCGCTGCCCCCAGCGCGGCGGGACGGAACACCGGGTCCTCCGATTCGAGCGCTTTTTCGACCAGATCGCGAACCGCGGCCTCGTCGCGCTCGAACAGGTAGAGGTCGAATGCGTGATCGAACCACGCCGGGTCCAAAGCACCCTTGTCTCCGGCCAGATAGGCCATGGTCGCCTCTCCCACCTGCCGGCGCAGTTCGCGGCCGCGCCCCGTGCCGATCATGGCCGCGACGATCTGCACCCGGCGCTGCGTGCGGGCAGGCGCTTCGTGCGCGTAGAACCCGGCACGCGGATCGAAGCCGTACCGCTTGAGCAGCGGCCCGTAGAGTTGCTCGCGAAACCGGCGGAAGCTGCGCCGGCCCTGTGCATGGACCAGTCCTTCGCGAACCAGCCGGCTCAGCGCCTTGTCGGGTGCATCGGCGGCATGCGGATCGGGATGGCGGATCAGCTTGCGCTCCAGCCTGGCCATTTCTTCGATCGTCCCGCGTCCCGCCCGGATCGAGGCCCAGAGCGAATCGACCAGCGCCTGCGCCTCGCCCCCGGGCAGCTTGCTCGCCCCCACGATCAGCTCGTTCCAGTGCCGCCCCGTAAGCTCGAAGCGGTAGTACCCGGTTCCGCCCGCGTTCGGGAATACCGCGCCCTCGCCTTCGATCGTGAACGTCTCGGTCCGCTTGTCCATCATAAAGCACCGGCGCACGGCTCCGCGACGCAGGCACAGGGGGATGACCCAATAGGATTCCGGCGGTGCCACGCCTGCCGTCGTGTAGCGCAGCTGGGTGATCGTCACCTTTTCGCCCCTCTGCCGGATCGCCAGCAGCGGCACGCCCTGCTCCTCCACGAAACTGCGCATCGCCAGCACCAGCCGGGGATCGCCGGCAACGTCCGCCAGTGCCAAGAAGAAATCATCGCTGGTCGCGGTTCCGAACCGGTGCGCGGCGATGTAGCGGCGCACACCTTCGCGGAACTTGTCGTCGCCCAGCCAGGCGGCAATCATGCCGACGACGTGCCCGCCCTTGCCGTACGTGATCGAATCGAAGGCGGAATCGACTTGCGTGCTCGCGTCGATCTCCTGCCGGACCGGGCGCCCGGCAAGCAACGCGTCGGTTTCCATCGCGCGGTAGCCGGCATTGAGCGCATCGCCCGTGATTCCGAGGTCCGGCCGCCAGGCGTTTCCGATGCGATAGCCGATCCAGTTGGCGAAGCTCTCGTTCAGCCAGATATCGTCCCACCAGTCCGGCGTCACCAGATCGCCGAACCACTGGTGTCCCAGTTCATGGGCGACGATCGTGCCGAAATCGCGCTGCTGTATGACCGGCGAGCTGGCATCGAGAACGAGAATGTCGTCGCGGTAGAGATCGGCTCCGGCGTTTTCCATCGCCCCGGGCAGGACCGGCGCGGTCACCTGATCGAGCTTGGGAAAGGGAAATGGCTCGCCGAAGTACTCTTCAAGCAGCCCGACGATCTGCCGGCTGCCTTCGAGCGCAAAGGTGAGCTTGCCCGCATTCTGGCGGGTGGAATCGATCCGCACGGGCAAGGGTTCCGGCCGGAGCGCATTGGGCGCCGCCTGCCCCTCCAGACTGGCGAAAGGGCCGACCATCATGGCGACGAGGTAAGTCGGCAGCGGCAGGGTAGGCGCGAAACGGTGGACGGCCAGCCCGTCTTCGATCCTCGCGGGCACCTGCTCGGGGGCATTGCTGATCGCGGCAAGCCCGGGCGGCGTACGCAGCGTCACGGTGAAGGGCGTCTTGAAACCGGGCTGGTCGAAGCACGGAAACGCGGCACGGGCATCGATCGACTGGAACTGGGTCCAGCTGTACCACGCGTCCTCGACTTCGATATGGAACATGCCCGTGGGGCTGTCGGCAAAGGCCGCGTCGTAGTCGAAGGCCAGCGTTGCCTCGCCTGCTGGCAGGGCCTCGTCGAAGGACAGCCGCGCGACCCCGCTGGGATCGCTCTCGCGCCAGTGCCCCTCGATGCTGCGCCCCCCGGCTTTCGCAAACACGCGCGAGACCGAAAGCCCCCTGCCGTGCAGGTCGATTGTCTCCGTCGCGGCTGCCAGCGTCACGTCGATCTCGACGTGACCCAAAAAACGCGGCGCGGCGGGATCGACGGTCAGATCGAGACGATAGGCGCGCGGCCGCACAGCATCGCCCAGACGCCCCAGCGGAACCTGCCGACTGGACGAGACAGTGATTTCCGCGGAAGGTGCGGCATCTGCCGCAGGCACCTGCTGCGCCCGGCCGATGCCGGGAAATATCGCAAGGAAGACAGCGAAAAGAACAAGATGGCGCAGGGGCCCCATCCGCCTAGCGCATCAGCCCCCCGATAAGATTGCGGGCGAAGCGGCCAAGGCCCGGGATTCCGATGGCCCGGCCGAGCGTAGTGCCGATAGTACCCGCAGCCGCGCTCGCGGCCGAAGCCGTGGGATTGGCCCGGCTTTTCTTGCCCTGAATGGTCTGCGCGAGAATCGATCCGGCACTCGCCGCCGCCGCGCTGGCCGCCGCCTTGGCGACCTTGCCCCCCAGACTATCCCAAAGGCTGGGGTTCAGACGCTCGCGCTTGCGCACTTCCTCCTCGCCCTTTTCCGCCACTTCCTCGGCCGTCGCGGCGGCATCGGCGGCCTTGGCCGCCAACACTTCCTCCGCGCTCTCGCGGTCGATGCGCGTATCGTACTTTCCGTCGCACGGGCTGATCGAACCGATGATCGCGCGCTCCTTGGCCGTGACCGGCCCCAGCCGCGAGCGCGGCGGAGCGATCAGCGTGCGTTGCACCACGCCTGGCGCGCCGTCCTCATCGAGCGTCGAAACCAGCGCCTCACCCACCTTGAGCTCGGTGATCGCCTCCTCGACGTCGAGATCGGGATTGATACGGAAGGTGTCGGCCGCCGCCTTGATCGCCCGTTTGTCGCGAGGCGTAAAGGCGCGCAGCGCATGCTGCACGCGGTTGCCGAGTTGACCGGCAATGTCCTCGGGAATGTCGATCGGGTTCTGCGTCACGAAGAAGACGCCCACGCCCTTCGAGCGGATCAGACGCACGACCTGCTCGACCGTATCCTGCAAGGCCTTGGGGGCATCGTCGAACAGCAGGTGCGCCTCGTCGAAGAAGAACACGAGCTTGGGCTTTTCCGGATCGCCCACTTCGGGCAGCACCTCGAACAGCTCCGACAGCAGCCAGAGCAGGAAGGTGGCGTAGAGCTTGGGGCTGCGCATCAGCTTGTCGGCGGCAAGCACGTTGATGTAGCCCCGCCCCTGTTCGTCGCAGGTGATGAAATCCTCGATCTCCAGCGCCGGCTCGCCGAAGAACTGCGCCGCGCCCTGGCTGTCGAAGGAGAGCAACTGGCGCTGGATCGCGCCGACGCTGGCCTTGGTGATGTTGCCGTATTTCGCCGAAAGATCGGCGGCGTTTTCCGCCGCATAGGCGAGCATGGACTGCAGGTCGTCGAGATCGAGCAGCAGCAGGCCCTGCTCGTCGGCAAAGCGGAAGACGATGTTGAGCACGCCTTCCTGAGTGTCGTTCAGGTCGAGCAGCCGCGCGAGCAGCAGCGGCCCCATCTCCGAGATCGTGGTGCGCACGGGATGCCCCTGCTCCCCGTAGATGTCCCAGAAAACCGCCGGATTGTCGGCATAGGAATAGTCATCGAGACCGATGTCCCTGGCCCGCTGCTCCAGCTTGTCCGCGTTCCTGAAGGTCGGGCTTCCCGCCATGGAGATGCCCGAAAGGTCCCCCTTCACGTCCGCGAGGAAAACCGGCACGCCGGCGGCGGAGAACTGTTCCGCAATGGTCTGCAGCGTCACCGTCTTGCCGGTGCCGGTGGCACCCGCGATCAGCCCGTGCCGGTTGGCCCTTTCAAGCCGCAGCACCTGCTTCTCGCCATTGCCGCCCAGCCCCAGGTAAATCTCGCTCATCACCCACCCGTCCCGTTGTCTTCGGATACTGCCGCAAACGTTGATAGAGAGGCGGGGCCGGCAGCGCGAGAGTGTTTTTGCCAGCCGCGTTCCATGGCGCTAAGGGGCGGGTCTCGAACCGATACGCATGTCAGACCCCTTCGTCCTCCTCGATGACGCCCGCACACAGGGCCCCGCTCCTGCCCGGCTGTACCGCCACCCGTCGCAGGTCGTCGTCGCCAGGCGCCCGGAAGATGTCGTGCCCGCGCTGGATCGGATCGAAGCGCTTTCGCGCGAGGGCCATCACCTTGCCGGATACATCGCCTACGAAGCCGGCCTGGCGCTGGAGCCACGGCTGGCCGGCCTGCTGCCCGCGCGCACCGGCGCATCCGGCCCGCTTGTCTGGTTCGGCGCCTTCGCCGACTGCGAGCGGATCGCCGCCGGGAAGGTGCCGCAATGGCTCGCCGCCGAAGCCGGCACCGGCAGCCCCGCCATCGGCCCGCTGGAACCCCAGATCTCCACGGGCGAATACGCGCAGGCCTTCGACACCCTGCGTGCCGCCATCAAGGCCGGCGACATCTATCAGGCCAACCTGACCTTCCCGCTGGCAGGCCCCTGGCGCGGCGATCCGCTGGCGCTCTATGCCGCGATCCGGCCCAGCGCGGCGGCCGGCTATGGCGGCATGATCCATGACGGGGCGCACTGGCACCTGAGCTTTTCACCCGAGCTGTTCTTCTCGCTTCGCGGCCGTTCGGCGCGGGTGCGGCCGATGAAAGGCACGCGGCCGCGTGGCCGCGATCCGGTGGAAGATGCGCGTCTGCGCGAGGAACTCGCCACTTCCGCGAAGGACCGCGCCGAGAACCTGATGATCCTCGATCTCATGCGCAACGACCTGTCGCGCGTGGCCGAGGCCGGCTCCGTGCACGTGGACAAGCCGTTCAGCATCGAGACCTATCCCACCGTGCACCAGATGGTGTCCTCGGTGCATGCCGCCCTGTCCCCGGACAAGGGCGCGGTGGACATGCTGCGCACCCTGTTTCCCTGCGGCTCGATCACCGGCGCGCCGAAAATCAGGGCGATGGAACTGATCGCCGCGGTCGAAACCGCGCCGCGCGGCGTCTATTGCGGCTCGATCGGCTATATCGAACCCTCTGGCGATGCTGCGTTTAATGTGGCAATCCGCACCCTGCACCTGTCACCGGGCGGGGACGCAGACGCTAGAAATGGCGGCGGCAGAGCCGTTCTGGGGGTAGGATCGGCCATCGTCGCGGATTCACAAGCACTTCCCGAGTGGCGGGAATGCCTGATCAAAGGGGGTTTCGTGCGAGAATCGGAAGCGCGGCAATCGGGAGAGGCAGCCTCGCCCGCCAGTTTCGATCTGATCGAAACCATGCGCTTCACGCCCGACGACGGAATCGCGCTGCTCGAATTCCACCTCGAACGCATGAAGGCGAGCGCCGCCACGCTGGGCTTCAGCTTCGACCGCCACGCGGTGCGCAATGCGATCCAGGCGCTGTGCTTCGATGCCGAGCGCCCGTCGAAGCTGCGTCTCGTCGTCGCCCGCAGCGGCGCCTATGCTCTCGAGCTCTCGGACGTGCCCGAAGACCTGCCCGAACCGGCAACGGTCGCGGTGCTGCGCATGCCGGTCGATTCCGGCGACTGGCGGCTTGCGCACAAGACCAGCGACCGCGGGTTCTACGAGGCAGGCCTCGCCGCCGCGAAGGCGGCCGGCGCGCAGGAGGCGCTGTTCCTGCGCGACGACGGGCTCGTGACCGAAGGCACTTTCACCAACCTGTTCGTCGAGCGCGACGGCAGGCTGCTGACTCCGCCCGCGAATCTCGGCCTTCTCCCCGGCGTCCTGCGCCGCTCGCTGATCGAGGAAGGCCGCGCCGTCGAAGCCGAACTCACCCTCGAGGATCTTGCCGGCGGCTTCCTGATCGGCAATGCCCTGCGCGGCCTGATCCCAGCCCGGTTGCTCACCTGATGCACATATCCACTGCCCTTTCCCGTATCGCGCCCTCGCAGACGACGGCAATGACCGACCGCGCCACCCAGCTGCGCGAGGAAGGCCGCGACGTCATCTCGCTGTCGGTGGGCGAGCCCGATTTCGATACGCCGCCGCAAGTCGTGGCCGCCGCCAAGGCCGCGCTCGATGCGGGCCAGACGAAGTACACGCCCGTGGGCGGCACCTCCCGGCTCAAGCAGGCCGCCGCGCTGCACTTCGCGCGCGACCTCGGGATCGAAGTGCCGGCCTCGCAGGTTACCGTCAGCGCCGGGGGCAAGCAGGCAATCTTCCACGCTATGCTCGCAACCGTGAGCGAAGGCGATGAAGTGATCGTGCCCTCGCCCTGGTGGGTGAGCTATCCGGAAATCATCCATTTCGCGGGCGGCAAGGTGATCCCGCTGCATACCCACGCGAAGGACAACTTCCGCTTCACCGCCGCCGATCTCGAAGCGCAGATCGGGCCGCGCACCCAGTGGGTCATGCTCAACAGCCCCGGCAATCCCACCGGTGCCTGCTATCCGGCGGACATGCTGCTGGGGATCGGCGAAGTGCTGCGCCACCATCCACGCATCATGGTGCTGTCGGACGACATCTACGCGCCGATCAACTACACGGGCGCGCCGCATGCCACGCTGGCCAACCTCTGCCCCGACCTTGCCGACCGCATCCTCACCATCTCGGGCGTCTCCAAGAGCCATGCGATGACCGGTTTCCGCATCGGCGTCGCCGCCGGCCCCGAATGGCTGATCAAGGCGATGGAGCGGCTGCAATCGCATTCCTCGGGCAATCCGTGCTCGATCAGCCAGGCCGCCGCCGTCGCCGCGTTCGAAGGACCGCAGGATTTCCTCGACGCATGGCGGGAGCGCTTCCGCGTGCGGCGCGACCTCGTGGTCTCGGCGATCAACGCCATCCCCGGCCTCTCCACGCCGACGCCCGACGGCGCCTTCTACTGCATGGTCGATGCCGCGCCGCTGATGGCGCGGTTCGAGGACGACAAGGCACTGGCGCTGCACCTGCTCGAACACGGCGTGGCCATCGTCCCGGCTTCGGCCTTCGGCGGGCGCAACGGCTTTCGCATCAGTTTCGCGGCCGACGATGCCAAGCTGGCGGAAGCCTGCCGCCGGATCGCGGGGGCGCTGGCCTGATGGAACTGGACATCCTCTTCGAAGACGGCGAAGCCCTCGTCATCGACAAGCCGGGCGGCCTGCCGCTCGACCGGCCACGTGCGGGCGGGCCGTGCCTGGAAGACCACCTCGAGAACCTCAAGCTCGGCTTCCAGCGCCTGCCGGCGCCGGTGCACCGGCTCGATCGCGACACCTCGGGCTGCCTGTTGCTGGCGCGCAACCCAAAGGCTCTCAAGCGCTTTGCCGCCGCTTTCGAGGCGCGACTGGTCGAGAAGCGCTACCTCGGAATCGTGGCGGGAGAGCTGGCGGAGGACGAAGGGACCATCGCGCTCTCGCTCTCCAAGGTGAGCACCGCGAAGGACGGCTGGCGAATGATCCCGGCCCGCAAGGGCAAGCCGGCGGTAACGCACTGGCGCAAGCTCGACAGCCGCGATGGCCTGACACTGGTGGAGTTCCGTCCCGAGACCGGCCGCACCCACCAGATCCGCGTGCACGCTGCCTCGGGGCTCGGCACGCCGCTGCTGGGCGATCCGGTCTACGGCACCGGCAAGGGCGCGCCGCGCACCATGCTCCACGCCGCCGGGCTCACCGTGCCGCGCGAAGGGAAGGAGCCGATCGTTGCCACGAGCCCGATACCGGCCGATTTCGCCGCGCTCGGCTTCACGGATGCATGACGTCGGTTGAAGACATCATCGGCCGCGCCCAGGCCCTTGCCAGCGAAAGTTTCATCGCCTCTGCCGGGCCGGGCGGGCAGAACGTCAACAAGGTTGCCACCGCCGTCCAGCTGCGGCTCAACGTCTATGCCCTGCGCCTTGCGCCACCTGTCTTCGCGCGGCTGAAGGAACTGGCGGGCAGCCGGATGACCTCGCACGGGGAACTCGTCTTCACGGCGCGCAAGTTCCGCACGCAGGAAGCCAACCGCGCCGATGCGCGGGAGCGTTTGGCGCAGTTGCTGGAAGAAGCGCACAAGCTGCCCGAAAAGCGCGCCAAGAGCCGGCTCAACCGGGTCGGCAAGGAGCAGCGGCTCAAGGGAAAGAAGCTGCGCGGCGCGGTCAAGGCCGGACGCGGCAAGGTGCACTTCGACTGACGAAGCGCCATCCGCTACCGCTGCGGCGCCCCGCTTGCATCGGCGGACGGTTCCAGTGCCTGCGACGGTGCCAGGGCCTCGGCCGGAGGACGGCGTTCATCCAGCATGGCCGCGGCCTCGTCGAGCGCGCGCGCCTCGCCCACGGTGACGCCGCCCGGACCCGGATCGGTATCCGCCTTGCCGCAGGCTCCGAGCGCCAACAGGCCGAGAAGAAGGGACATTCGCTTCATGCGCGCGAACCTAGGCGCAAACGGATCAGCCGTCGATAACCCGCGTGTGGGGGTGATGCTTGTCGAGGTGCTTGCGGATGATCCTGAGGTTGCGGCTGTTCGACCGGAACGCGAAGTCGAACAGATCGCCCGCGACCGGAACCGCGCCGACCACGGCATCGAACCCGACATTGGCGGTCATGCGCGCGATCTGCCATTTCGACATGCCCAGATTGCGCGCTTCCCACACGATATAGAGCCCCAGCATCGCGGAGATCACGTCGCCTGCGATGGGCACCAGCCCCAGAAGCGCATCGAGGCCGAACTGCTGGTTGGTTCCCGGCAGGACAAACGAGCGTTCGAGAACCCGCTCCATCGCCTCAACACGGCGCCGGATCGACACCGGATCGTTGCCCAGAGGCAACTCCATATCCATGCGCCGCGCGGAATTCCGACTTGTCACCAATACCTTGACTCACTGCTGCCGGCGTCTGTCGCCTCGTTCTATTTGGGCAGCCAGGCCAACGGCATCAAGGGGTGCCAGTCCCACGAGTTGGCGGCAAAGCCGGTGACGCTGCCGCGCACCAGCGACCAGCGGATCGGCGTGCCGAACGGGATGAAGACATTGGCGGTGGTCAGTTCGGCTTCCGCCTCGGTAAGGAGCGCGGCGCGATCGGTCGGGGTAGGTGCCTCGCTCGCTTCGGCCACCCGGTCATCGGCCTCCTGCGAGCACAGGCCGCGCCGGGCCGTGCAGGACAGGCGATTGAGGAACCACGCGGCACGCGGATAGCGGGCAACGTCGTCCACCAGCGTCAGGTCGGCCGCCTGCTCGTCCTTCGCGCGTTCGAGCGTGACGCCGATCGTGCCGAAGTCCGCCAACAGCTTCTCGAACAGCACTTGCGATCCATCGCCTTCGGGCAACCAAACCTGCAGGCGGACCGTGACGGGCGGATCAGCCGAATCAGCCTTTTCGCTGGCGGGGCCCTTCGCGCCTTCGCCCGTCCCTTTCCCGCCGGCCTGCCAGCCGCGCACGCGCGCCGCAGCGACCTGCCGCCGTTGTTCGAGCGACTGCCCCGCCCAGCGCTCGCCGATCGTGCCGAGATCGCCGTCGAGACTGGGGGTGACGATGCGCGTGGTCGGCGCCCAGCCGCCGACGCCGAAAGGCGAGATCAGCGCATCGCGGTCGATCGCCATGGCCAGCGCCTCGCGATTGGCGGGATCGGCCAGGAAGCCGCGATCGTTCATTACCTGCAGCCCGAACAGCCCGACGACCGGATCGAGCTGGATCGTCCCGCGCAGGATGCCCACCGACCGCGTCAGCATGAAGTCCTGAATCCGGCCGCCGAGCACCAGGTCGACATCGCCATCGTTGAACTTCGCGACCGCTTCCGCTCCCCCGAGGGCATGAAGCTCGATCTGGCGGGTACGCTGTTCCCAGCCCTCTATCGCGGGAAGCCCCAGAGTCGACGGCTCGATCGGGGTGAGCCGGGCCACAGCATCCGCCTTTTCGAGCGCCATCGGCCCCGCGCCGCGCTTGTCGTGGAACAGCCCCAGTTCGGGCTGGGCGAGCAACTGCAGCAGATAGGGCATCGGCCGGTTCAGGCGGATTTCGATGACGCGTCCGGCCATGACGCGGATTTCATCGATGCCGGACAAGTCGAGCGCCAGCCCAGTTCCCTTGAGCGACCTGAGCACCGTCTGCAGCGCTCGCCTGGCCGAATCGGCCGTGATCGGATCGCCATCGGCCCAATCGCCGTCGCGCAGGCGGAAGATATAGCTCTGGCCATCGTCGGTGACGATCCAGCGATCGGCCAGCGCCGGAATGACGCGGCCCTGCTCGTCGAAGGCGACAAGCCCCTCGGCCGTCGCCGCGCGAACAAGCTGGCCCGCCATGGACAGCCTGATGCCGCTCTGGAACGGGTCCTCGGGTGTCCCGATGACGGCAACATCCAGCGCGGAATTGTCGAGCGAGCCGCACGAGACGAGCGGAAGCGCGGTCAGGACGGACAGGACCTGGAGGACTTTGCGCTTCGCATGCATGGCCAAGGGACTAGCCCATTCGCGCAGCGCCGCAAATGCACGCCATGCAAATTTTCGCAGGAACGGGTCAGATCTTGCGGAGCGTCGATCCGCCGGCCTGATAGGCCGGATGATTGCGGGTGAAGCGCGGCGAGGGATCCTCTGCCTGCCCGACCGGAGCGCGGGCCAGCTTGGGATCGATATCGTCGCGGAAGGCGACGCCGAAGCGGGTATCCTGAACCCAGGCCACCGAGCCTTCGACCCAGCCGACATTGCGGATGTTCACCTCAACGATGGTACCGCGAACGACACGCACGGATCCTTCGCCCATCATCCCGCCGGGAGACAGATTGCGGACCTTGATGCGGTATTCGTCTTGAAGGCCATCGACGCGCAGATCAGCCATGAGGAACAGGCTGTCGCGCGCGATCTGCCGATTGTCACCTTCGTTCATGAGCTCCGTCCGGCGTTCGCACCTGCGCATGTCGCATCCACGCCTGCCAAATGCGAACGGGCGAGTGGAAACGTCCTGCCCCTTGCACCTAGCACCGTGGTGGCAAACAAATGCTTAACAGGCCAGTAATACGCAGGCAAATCCGGGTCGGAACGGCCGCTCGCGTCAGTCGTCGCGGGAAACCTTCTCGCGGCGCTCATGGGCTTCCTGCGCTTCGACCGTCATGGTCGCGATCGGACGCGCCTCGAGACGACCGAGGCCGATCGGCTCGCCGGTCACCTCGCAATAGCCGTATTCGCCTTCCTCGATGCGGCGCAGCGCCGAATCGATCTTGGCGATGAGCTTGCGCTGGCGATCACGCGTACGCAGTTCGATACCCCAGTCGGTTTCGCTGGAGGCACGGTCGTTGAGGTCCGGTTCGCGAATCGGACCGTCCTGAAGCTGTTGCAGCGTACCGGCGGCAGCATCGAGGATCGAACGCTTCCAGGCCTGAAGCAGCTTTCGGAAGTAGTCCTGCTGCGCTTCGCTCATGTACGGTTCGTCACCGGCGGGTACGTAACCGCCGCCAATTGCCCGCTTCGCCTTGGCGAGCACATCAATTTCGTCAGATAGGGCCGTTGCCATCCAGAGAAACTCCGCACGTGTCTACGCGAATTGCCATCGCCCTGCAGCCCCGGATTTTCCCGGTAGCCATACGACAATCCGTGGTTTGCGGCGGCCTATAGGTCGGCAGATTTCCGGGCACAAGCCGTTATGTTCAACCGTCCACAAAAATCCTGAACCCGCTTTCGGTTCAACCTGTTGTCGGCATGGTTTCGAAAAGTTTTCCGGAGAGCGTTAACCATTTGTTGACCACACCTGCCCCAGCGTGACCGCATCGGAAAACCAAGGACACGGTTCGAAGACAGGGGGTAACAGATCATGGGAACTGCCTGGAACAACGAATACCGCGCAATGCCGGCGACTGCCGCCGACTTCACGGCCGAAGACATGTTTGTCGCGGAATGCCTTGCCGCTGCGGCGCAAGGGGACTGCTCTGCCTATTTCGACCTCGGCGTCGCATTTTCGACCGGCAGCCACGGCGCCACCTGCGACCTGATCGAGGCGCACAAGTGGTTCAACCTCGCCGCGGTCGCGGGCTTCGAGGAAGCCAATACCTGCCGCTCGGAAGTCGCCGACGACATGACCGCGCGCGAAATCTCCGAAGCCCAGCGTCGCGCCCGCGAGTGGCTGGCCGCCTCGAATCGCAAGGCCGCCTGACTCTGCGGACGAGAGGCCTCAGGCCTCGCCCTTGCGGAACGGCGACCGCTCGCCAAGCCAGATCTGGTCGCGGGCAATCCCGGCCCGTTCCTGATCGAGATAATCGGCAATGGCCGCGCGCAACCCTTCGTAGACGATATAGTGCGCAGAGACCGTGCGCACCGGCTCATAGCCCCGCGCCAGCTTGTGCCCGCCCTGCGCCCCCGCCTCGACACGCGAGAGACCGAGCGCGATCGCGGCATCGATCGCCTGATAGTAGCACAGTTCGAAGTGCAGGAACGGCTTGTCGATGCGCGCGCCCCAGTAGCGGCCATAGAGCGCATCGCCACCGATGAAATTGAGCGCGCCTGCCACCGGCTCGCCATCCATGAACGCCATGACCAGCAGGATGCTGTCGCTCATCGTTTCGCCCAGCAGCGTGAAGGACTCGCGGGTCAGGTAGGGCCTGCCCCACTTGCGGGCGCCGGTATCCTGATAGAACCACCAGAAGGCATCCCAGTGCTCCGGTTTGATGTCGCTGCCGCGCAGCATCCGGATTTCCACGCCTTCCTGTGCCCGGGCCCGCTCCTTGCGCAAGTCCTTGCGCTTGCGCGAGGAAAGCGCCGCCAGGAACGCGTCGAAACCGGGATAGTCGCGATTTTCCCAGTGGAACTGGATGTCCTGACGCAGCAGCCAGCCGGCCTGCTCGAACAGCGGCACCTGCTCCGGCTCGATGAACGTCGCATGGGCCGAGGACAAGCCGTGCTCGCGGCATAATGTCTCTGCCGCCCGCAGCAGGGGCAAGGCCAGCTCGGGATGGGGAGTTAGCAGCCGCGGGCCCGTGGCGGGCGTGAACGGCACCGAAATCTGCAGCTTGGGATAATAGGCCCCGCCGGCACGCTGGAAAGCGTCCGCCCAGGCATGGTCGAAGACGTATTCCCCCTGCGAATGCTCCTTGAGGTAGGAGGGCAGCGCGGCCGCCAGCCGCCCGTCCGGCCCCTCGATCACGATCGGCACCGGCGTCCAGCCGCTGCGCCCTCCGACGCTGCCCGAATCCTCCATGGCCTTGAGGAACGCGTGGCTGACGAAGGGATTGCCGGTTGAGGTCAGGGCGTCCCATTCATCGGCCGGAAGCGCACCGACCGAATCGTGGATCTTCGCGATGAATGCGTCCTCGCTCACGCCTGCTCGACTGCTCCTCTTGCCGCGACTGCCGGGACGGGACCTTCGAAAATGCCGGCATCGGCATGGTCTGCCGCGCGTTGCCGATGCTCGGCGTCCTTCACGGTCCAGGTCACGACGGGCAGGCCCCGGCGGCGCTGCCCGGCGGCAAAGCGGCTGGGCAGGTCCCTGACGTCGTAGGCGAGGAAGTCCGGCCGGGCATGCCAAAGCGCAAGGCGCCGGCGCACGGCACCGGGCAGTGCCCGGTCCTCGCCTTCGGAAACGACGAGCCCGCGCACCGTATGCGGCGAATGCTTCGCATACCAGCGCCCGACGCGCGGATCGAAACTCATGACCGCGTGCGGGCCAGTGTACCCTTCCAGCACGCGGCGCACCGCCAGGCATATCGCCGCCACGCGCGCATCGCGCTCGGACTTGACCTCGATGAGTACCGGCACGCGGCCCGCGACGTCCGCCAGCACCTGGCGCAGCGTCGGGATCGTCTCGCGCGAGCCGGCAAGCGCGATCCCGCCCAGTTGCGCGGCACTGCGCCGATCGAGCGGACCGGTCTCGGCCGTCAGCCTGTCGAGCACGCCATCATGGAAGACCACCGGCAGGCCGTCGCTCGATCGCTGAACGTCGAGCTCGATCCCGCATCCCGCCGCCATGGCCCTGGCAAAGGCCGCGCGCGAGTTTTCCGGCACGCCTGCACCATGCAGCCCGCGATGGGCATAGCTATGGCCGCCGACCCATTCGACCTTGCGCGGATCGGGGGGCGGCGAAAGCCAGCGGTCAATCAGGGCGAACGGCAACGACTGCGTCCACTTCGACAGCGGCGCCGAGCGGCAGCACCGGCACGCCGACGGCGCTGCGGGCATGCTTTCCGGCCTCGCCGAAAACGGCAACCATCAGCTCGGATGCGCCGTTGGCGACCTTGGGCTGATCGGTGAAGGCCCCGGTGGAATTGACGAAGGCCCCGAGCTTGACCACGCGCTCGACCCGGTCGAGCGAGCCCAGCGCGGCCTTGAGCTGGGCCAGGATCATCACCCCGCAGGCCTGCGCCGCGACGACGCCATCCTCCAGCGAGACATCCTCGCCGAGCCGGCCGGTAACGAGCTTGCCGCCAACGAACGGAAGCTGGCCCGACACGTGCGCGAGCCCGCCCGCGACGACGACCGGAAGATAAGCCGCAACCGGCGCCGCCGGTTCGGGCAAGGTCAGGCCGAGTGCGGCAATACGGTCATCGATCTCAGTCATTCGCTTGCAGGTCCTTTTCTTCGCAAGTCAGGGTCTCGATCAGCCAGGGCAACGCGTTTGCCCAATCGTCAATGCGCGCATGGGCGTGGCCAGCCTTGTGCGCGCAGGGAATGTGCGGGGCGATTTGCGGTTCGGCGCAAAGATGGAGACGCCGCACCTGCGGCGCAACCTCGAGGACCGACCCGTGATGGTGCGCAAGATCGTCGATGAAGACGGCACGGCCGGGCCGGTACTCATCGAGAATCGCCTGCAGCGCCGGTCCCTTCGGACCCTGGTTGGTAAAGACCGGCAGGTCGATGCCGTGATCGGCCAGTTGCCTGCGGCGGGCCTCCTGCCGAAAATCCAGGAGATTGGTGAGAACGACGACATCGGCATGCTCGCGGATCGCCGCGATTGCCGCGGCAGCCCCTTCGACCGCCGTCTGTCGGTGCATCTGCCCGTCGAAGAACTTGTTGAGCAGCGCCCACATCACGTCCTGCTCAACCGGTTTACCCGTGTCGACGTGCCGCATCGACTTGTAGAAGTTGCCCCCCGTCATGTCGAAGACGATGCCTTCGTCCTCGGCAAGCCAGTCGCGAAAGTGCGAGATCATGTAGAGCAGCACTTCGTCGCAGTCGGTGATCAGCAGCGGCCGGCTCATGCGCCCAGCCTTTCGCGCGTGTCGGCAAGATCCTTCGGCATGACGCCAAGGGCATCGGCTGCGGCAAGCAGATCCGGCTCGTGCGCGCAAAGGAAATCGATCACGGCGACGAGCGTGGCCGATTCGCCCAGCGAAACGCGCAGTTCGTCGGGGGTAAGGCCGGTCAGCGACAGGAACCGGTCGGCCCGGTCACTGTCGCCCAGCACCCAGCCGAGCGCGTTCAGGGCCAGAGCCTGGGGATCTGCAGATGGGGATGGGGGCTCTCGAAGAATTGTCAGTCTCGCTTGCCTGGCATAGAGCGTTTCACACCCTAACATGGTGCTCGGGCGTCGAATGGCAAAGCGAATCCTCGTTGTCGAGGACAACGACCTCAATCGGAAGCTCTTTTGCGATGTGCTCAAGAGCCAGGGCTACGCGGTGGAGCCGGTGGCCGACGGCCTCGACGCGCTCGACCGGGCGCGCGAATTCGTGCCGAACCTGGTCATCATGGACATCCAGCTTCCCAATGTCTCGGGTCTGGACCTGATCGAGGCGGCCAAGAACGATCCGGTGCTGCGGGCCATTCCCATGCTCGCCGTTACCGCCTATGCCGGCAAGGGCGACGAGGAACGGATCCGCGAGGCCGGCGCCGAAGGATACCTTGCCAAGCCGGTTTCGATCGGCCCGTTCATGCAGGCGGTAAAGGCGTTGATCTGATGCCACGTCCGGCCGCGAACATGCCACCGAACGTGCCGACATGCTTGACATGATACGCTTCCGCCGCTTTTGCGCCGCAATTCCCGGCCAGAGAGCCGTCCGTACCTATCGGAGTTGAAAAGACCATGGATCGCGAACAGACTTCGGCCCGCATCGCCGCGCTGATCGAACCCTTCAACAAGAAGGGCGTGGCGATCACCGACGCGACCCGCTTCACCGACGACCTGGAATTCGACAGCCTGACGGTGATGGACTTCGTCGCCGCCATCGAGGACGAATTCGACATCATCATCTCGATGAACCAGCAGGCCGAGATCGAAAACTACGGGCAGCTCGTCGATGCCGTCGTGAAGCTCCAGGACTGAAGGCGGGCAAGGGAAACACGGCCATGACCGACATGCTCAGCGAAAACGAGACCGAAGCCCACGTGGACCTGTTCAGCAAGTTCGATCCCCTGATCGAAATGCGCCGCAACCTGCTGGCCTCGGGCGTGGAAGACCCCTTCAACCTCGTCATGGAACGCGTGCTCTCGCCCACCGTCGCGGTGTGCAACGGGCGCGAGACGATCCTGCTGGGCACCTACAACTACATGGGCATGACCTTCGATCCCGACGTGATCGAGGCGGGCAAGCAGGCGCTGGAGGACTTCGGCTCGGGCACCACCGGCAGCCGCGTGCTCAACGGCACCTATGCCGGGCACAAGGCGGTCGAGCAGGCGCTGTGCGACTTCTACGCCATGGACCATGCCATGGTGTTCTCTACCGGCTATCAGGCCAACCTCGGCATCATCTCCACGATCGCCGGCAAGAGTGACTACATCGTCCTCGACATCGACAGCCACGCCTCGATCTGGGACGGGTGCAAGATGGGCGACGCCGAAGTGGTGCCCTTCAAGCACAACGACATCGTGGCAATGGAAAACCGCCTGCGCCGCATCCCCGCCGAAGCGGGCAAGCTGGTCGTGCTCGAAGGCGTCTATTCGATGCTGGGCGACATTGCCCCGCTCAAGGAAATGATCGCGATCGCCAGGAAGTACGGCGCGATGGTGCTGGTGGACGAGGCACACTCGATGGGCTTCATCGGCCCCAACGGGCGCGGCGTAGCCGAGGATCAGGGCTGCCTCGACCAGGTCGATTTCGTCATCGGCACTTTCTCCAAGTCGGTCGGCACGGTCGGCGGCTTCTGCGTCTCGAACCACCCCAAGTTCGAGATCATGCGGTTGGTCTGCCGCCCCTACGTCTTCACCGCCAGCCTGCCGCCGAGCGTCGTAGCCACCGCCGCGACATCGGTGCGCAAGCTGATGCATGCAGGCAAGAAGCGGGCGCACCTCTGGGAAAATTCGCGCACGCTGCACAAGGGCCTCAAGGACGCGGGCTTCCAGCTCGGCACCGACGCGCCGCAGAGCGCGATCATCTCGGTGATCATGCCCGATCTGGAGCGCGGCGCCGCCATGTGGGAAGCGCTGCTGCATGAAGGGCTCTACGTGAACCTCGCCCGTCCGCCGGCAACGCCCGCGAACATGACGCTGCTGCGCTGCTCGCTCTGCGCCGAACACTCGGCCGAGCAGGTCCAGCAGATCATCGGCATGTTCACCCGCGCGGGCAAGGCGGTCGGCATTCTCGGCTGAGAGCCCGTGGCAGTACGCCGCCGCGTCGTCCTGACCGGACTGGCGCTGGCGCTCGCGGTCTATATCGGCATCCTGTTCTGGAACGACCACCGGCGGGCGGGCCTCGTCGGGCTGAACGACCGGCCCTGCACAGCCGAGGGACGGTCCGTGACCGGCAGCGACTTCGACGACTGGGCCGCGCTGTGCGCCTGGCGCGAGGAGAACCGCCGGCTGGCCGCCGCCGGCACCCGGCCAGACGTCGTCATGATCGGCGATTCGCTGACCGGGCGTTGGCCCGACAGTGCCCCCGGCATCGTCAAACGCGGCGCCGGCGGGCAGACGAGCGCGCAGGTGCTCCTGCGTTTCCGGCAGGACGCACTGTCGCTGCGCCCGCGCATCGTCCACATCCTTGTCGGCTCCAATGACCTGATCGGCCTGGGCGGTCCCTTCACCCTCGAAGAGTTCGAAGGAAACGTGCTCGACATGGCGGAACTGGCGAAGTTTCACGGCGAGACCGTGATCCTCGGCACGATCCCGCCGATGCGCGATTACGCCGGTTTCAAGCCAAGCGATCCCGCGCCGGCCCTGTCCCGGCTCAACACCGCCCTGCGCACGCTGGCAGCCGACCATGGCCTCATCCTGGCAGACTACCACGCAGCCCTCGTCCGGCCCGACGGCACGATGCGCAAGGACCTGTTTCTGGGTGATGGAATTCACCTGACGCCAGAAGGCTACGAGATCGTGCAGGCCGTGTTCGACAAGGCCCTTTCCGAGGCCCGGAACAAGGCTCCGCAGGAATAGCGCCGCCGAACCGGCGCGCCGTTCAATGGATCGAGATAACGCCGTTCACCGCCCGCCATTCCTGCGGTCCGATCAGCCGCTTGTGCGCGACGCGTACCGAATGCAGCGGTCCTTCGATTTCGCGGGCCCAGTAGTCGAGAAACTTGCGCAGGACAGGAAAGGCCGGGGCCTCGTCGTATTGCTGGAAGGCGAAAAGCTGCAGGAGCCTGGGGTGGTCGGGAAGGAAGTAGTGGATCTCTACGGTCGTGAGGCCGTAGCCTTCCATCTGCCTGATGAAATCAGGCGATGCGTGGAAATCCGATGATGCTCCGTCCAGTCGACCAGCCATAGCCCTCCTTTCGGCACCGCACGCATATTGCGGTGCAGCAACGAAAGAATGACACAACGGTGAAGGCAGTCAAGTACCTGCGGACGCCGGGAAATCCATGGCGCGGTGCCTGCTGTCAGCCTGCCCTGGGCCACCGCGGCACGGGCGGGCGATGATAGCTCACATCGTTGCCGTCGCGCGTGGCCTGGCAGGGTTCCTCCGTCGAATAGGCGGTCATCGGCGAGGGCGCCTGCGCCGCCTTGGGAACATCGTAGGTCCCCTCCACGATCGTCACCCGGTTGGCGATCCGCCATTCGGGCCCATCCTTTCCGGCGCGCTTCTGGAGGTGATCGATGTAGCGCCCGGTCGACACGAAGTTCGGCCCCTCGGCCGTGACGCCCGAGAACTGGTAGTAGGTCTCGCAGAACGCCTCGTCCCCCTGCAGGTCGCAAAAGTGGTTCATGACCGCGTGCTGGGTCGATTCGAACATCAGCGTCGTCTGGTCGGCCCAGGGGATGAAGTCGTCCGCCTTGCCGACGAAATGGCCGTGGTCGTCGATCGCGTCGTCCCAGTAGCACGACCGGGCCAGCGCATTGTCCAGCCGGTCGAGCCCGCGGGCATAGCGCAGCAGCACCTGGTGGATCTCGTGGCGATCGACCAGTTCGGCCAGTCTGGCATCGAGGCTCATGGTCAGTCCTTCAGGAAATCGAGCAACATCGGCGCGATCAGCGGCCAGCGCTCGAAGCGGCCGCGGCGCTTGGCGGTATCGACCGGGAAAGTGGAGACGTAGTTCCATTCCTGATCACCCCACGGCGGCTCGACCATGGTCGAATTGGGCAGCAGGCGGTGCACCCATTCCGAAGTCTCGCGCGTATGCGCCATGTCGCTCTTGCCCGAACGGAAGGTGAGGACCGGCATGGTCAGCTTCGCGAAGTCGGCCTCGTCCATGCCCGGCACCGGCGTGTCGTCGGAATAGGCGAAAGCCTTACCCCATTTCTGCATGGTGGCGATGTACTCGTCCGGGTCCTGCGCCAGCAGGATGTCGCGGATCTTCGGATTGCGGGAGATCTGGTCCGCCCAGCTCGGAAGCTGGACGACGGCCTCCATGCCGCCCTTCGAGGCCGCCGCGATCTGGTCGCCGCAGTAGAACCACGCAAGGCCCGCCAGTCCGACCGGTCCGCCACTGATCCACCAGATCGTCATCTTGCGCACATTGTCGGGCATGCGCGCGGCGGCCATCAGGCTGATGCGCGAACCGGCCGAGCCGCCCGCCAGCGTGACGTCCTTCATGCCCAGCGCATCGACCAGCCCGACCAGCGCCTCGCAGTTCATCACCGATTCGCTGGGTGCCGTGAACGCGATGTCGGAGGCGCCGCAGCCCGGGCGGTCCCACAGCAGCACGCGGTATCCGCCCTCGGCCAGCTTCGCGCCCAACTCGGGCACGCCGGCAGTGTCGCGCGGGTAGCGGCCGCCCGGCGTCAGCACGAGCGGCGGCGCGCCCTCATCGCCAATGAGTTCGTAGTCGAGCGTCAGCCCGTTCACGTCGATCTTCGCCAATTGCCTCTCCCCGGCATCGCCTCGTCCGAGGCGTCGCGTATCGTGCCCAGCCTGCGGGCAATCCCGTCAGGCCGCAACCATGGACTTCAAGCCATCGCGTCGGCGCTGACCGCCTCGCGCGGGGTCTCTTCCCAGCGGCCGAGTTTGTAATCGCCGCTGATGGTCGTGCGATACATCAGGCGTTCCTCGTCCGGGTTGTTGCCCGAGACGCAGTGAAGCATGCGCAGGTTGTCCCAGATCGCCATGTCGTTGGGGCTCCACTTGTGATGGTAGCTGCACGTCTCCGCCAGGCGGTTGATCTCCTGGCAGACGTCTTCGAGCAGCGCGTCGCCTTCGGGTGTTTCGTCGCCGAGGATACCCTTCGCCATGTAGGCCGAGACGTGGAGGCACTTCTCGCCGGTCGGGCGCGTCCAGACCGCCGGGTGGATCGCGCGCGACATGGCGGCGACCTGCTCCTTGAAGCTGTCGGGCATCGGCTTGGGTTCGATCATTCGGTACTGCGCCGGGCGGCCGAACTTGAGATCGTCGTACTGCGTCTCGAGGCGGTAGACGATCTCCTTGCCCTCGATCCGTTCGATCAGGTCCTTCGGGAAGGCCTTGTAGAGCGCCACGCCGTCGAGGAAGCCGGTGATGCCGCCATCCTCCACCCGCTCGACCGAACGCAGCACGCCGGCGCGGTTGAGTTCATCGTTGTAGCAATGGTCGAAATGCCAGGGCAGCCAGTGCGAGACCTGCTTGCCGTCGACTTCGACGATGCCGCGCCCGCGCTTGCTGCGGATCTCGATCACGCCGGGAAGCCGGTCGCTATCGACGCGGGCGACGCCCTTGACCGGGTGCTCCTTGAGCGGGCCGAAACAGCTGCTGAGCGCGAGCTGCATTTCATCGGACTGCTCGACGTCCTCGAACACGATCATGCCGTGCTTGATAAAGAGGGCGTCGATCTCGTCGCGCAGCGCCTTGTCCTCGAGCATTTCGCGCGTGAGGCCGCCGATGCGGATACCGAAGGGAAGTCTCTCCTGAAGGGGCCTGACGTCGGTCAGAGGCATATCCAATCTCCCGAAACCTGTTGCAAATTGTATTACTTAGTAATACATCTTATTGCATAGTAATATGATATGCCGAGGGACCCATGGCCGTCAAGCGTAGCCGCAGCGCGACAAGGATGCTGTCGGTCTTCGAGGAGATCGCCCGAACCCAGCCGGTCGGCGTCAGCGCGCTCGCCCGGGAACTGGAAGCGGACAAGAGCGCCGTGCAGCGGGACCTGATGACGCTGGCCGACGCCGGCTGGATCCGGCCCGCGCCGGGCCTTGCGGGTCAGTGGGAGCTCTCGCCGCACATCCTCACGCTCGCCCGTCCGCCACACAGCAACGAAAGCCTGCGCCTGCGCGCCGGACCGATTCTCGAAAGGCTGCGCACCGAAACGGGCGAGACCGCCTATCTGGCGGTGCCCGACAGCGATCACTTCGTCGTCATGGCTGCCGCCGAGAGCCACCACCTGCTGCGCATGGTGCCCGCGATCGGAATCGTCATCCCCATGGAAGGCAGCGCCACCGCCCGCGCGGTCCTGCCCTACCTGCCGGACGAAGAGCAGCAGCGCCTGCTCGGCACGGTTCCCGACGCGGAAACGCAGCGCGAGTTCGTGCGGACCCGCGCGCGCGGCTTTACCGTCAACGACGAAGAGATCCAGGTCGGCGCGGTCGCCATGGCCTCGGCGGTTCTCGGTCCGCGCGGCGTGCCCTTGGGAACGCTGGTGCTGACCGGGCCGGCCGAACGGCTGACGCCCGAACGGCGCGAGGCCATGGGCGCGATGCTGCGCGAGGGCGCGCGCCAGCTCGCCGCGGAGATCAGTTGAGCGCGACGCTCGCCGGCGGAACACACTTCTCGTTGGTCTTCTCCGCGCCGCCGCCCATGAAGGCGATGGCGAGGAAGCCGAGCACCACGAGAAGCGCGAAGGCCGCCGTCACCTTGCCCAGGTGCTTGTCGATCACCGCCTTGATCGGGGCACCGAACAGGCGGAACAGCACGCCCACGATCATGAAGCTGATAGAGCGCGAGATGACCGAGGCGCCGATGAAGACCAGCATGTTCATGTGAATGAAGCCGGCGGTGATCGTCAGCAGCTTGAAGGGAATCGGCGTCGCGCCCTTCACCACGATGATCTCCGCGCCATATTCGCGCAGGTAGCAGGCAGCGGTCGGGAAACTCTCGGCCAGCCCCAGCGCGCGCAGCAGCGCCTCGCCGAAGGCCTGGTAGGCGAAGTGACCAATCGCATAGCCGAGCATGCCGCCCACGACCGAGGCGAACGTGGCGACCGCGGCGAAGCGGACCGCCTTCTTCGGTTCGGCAAGGCACATCAGGCCGAGCAGAGGATGCGGCGGAACCGGGAAGAAACTCGCTTCCATGAATGCGAAGGCGGCGAGCCACCATTCCGCGTGGCGATGCGCCGCCTTCTCCATGGTCCAGTCGTAGAGGCGGCGCAGCATCGATGTCTCCGGAATATCCCTGTGCGCGCTGCTTACCGGGCATGCTGCGTCGCGGCAAGCGGCATGCATGGACACTAGAAATAACCCATTTGGTTATTTTTGTTGACATCGTTACGCTATTTAGGTATATATCAGGAACATCGCGAAGGTCCGAGTCGCCAGGCGCAGGCTGTTCTCCCCGGCACGGGGAGGTGGCAGCGTGACGCGTCGGCCGTGGGGACCAACAATCTCCCGCGACCTCGCTTCGTAACGAGAATCCCCTCCGCCGCCTTTGGCGGTCCCCCTCCCCGTTCCGGGGAGGACGTTGCCCTGAACCCCGTCTCATGGAGATCCCCATGGCCAAGCAGAGTCAGGCCCCGGCACGCCTGTCGCAGCGCCAGTGGCGCAAGCCGTTCCTTGCCGAACTGGCGGCCACGTCCAACGTCTCGGCCGCCGCACGCAAGGCCGGGACCAGCACATCCACCGCCTATGCCCTGCGCCGCGCCGATCCCGAATTCTACCGCGAATGGCAGGAAGCCTTGTGCGAGGGCTACGACCATCTGGAAATGAGCCTGCTCCAGCGCCTGCGCGAAGGCGAGATCAAGCCCGCGCCCGGCGCCAAACGCGGCACGCGCGTGTTCGACAATGCCACCGCCCTGCGCCTGCTCGCCGCCCACCGCGAAACGGCAGCCCGCCAGCGCGCGATCTACGAGAACCGCAATTCCGAAGCGATCCTGGCGGCGATCGACGCCCAGATCGACAAGATGCGCGAACGCAGCCTCAAGGCCCTCTCCGCGCCCAGACCCACGCCGGAGCAGGACGGATAATGCCGGATAGCACTGCATCCTCCCGTCCCCTTCAGGGGAGGGGATCGAGGGGTGGGGGCTCTCCGCCAGGCACAGTGCCAACCGAGGGGCCCCACCCCAACCCCTCCCCTGAAGGGGAGGGGCTTTCCAAGCTCAGCCGGCTCCTCGCCGAACTGAACCTCTCCGAACGCCTGACCTATCTGATGGGCCTGCCACGCGCGGAGCTGCTCGCCGGTCTCGGCAAGCTGACGGCGGAACAGCAGCAGGAAGTGCGGACCCACTGGAAGCTCTGGGCCCGCCCCGAACAGCTTGCGCCCGAAGGGGACTGGCGCACATGGCTGGTCATGGCCGGGCGCGGTTTCGGCAAGACGCGCGCCGGGGCCGAATGGGTCCGCGCGGTGGCCGATGCCGATCCGGACGCGCGCATCGCGCTGGTTGGCGCATCACTGCCCGAAGTGCGCGCAGTGATGGTGGAGGGGGAAAGCGGATTGCTCGCCGTCTGCCCGCTGCGGCACCGGCCTCTTTACGAGCCCAGCCTGCGCCGGGTGGTCTGGCCCAATGGCGCGCAGGCGCTGCTCTATTCGGCGGGCGAGCCGGAATCGCTGCGCGGCCCCCAGCACAGCCACGCCTGGTGCGACGAGATCGCCAAGTGGGACAATGCCTCGCAGCGGGCCGCCCGCGCCTGGGACAACTTGCTGTTCGGCCTGCGGCTGGGCGAACGGCCCCGCATGATGGCCACCACCACGCCGCGCGCGGTGCCGCTGCTGCGGCGCCTGCTGGAGGAGGCCGGAGACGATCTGGCCCTGACCCGCGGCCGGACCGAGGACAATACCGCGAACCTGCCCGAACGCTTCCTGCGCGATATCCGCCGCCAGTTCGGCCAGTCGCTGCTGGGCCGTCAGGAACTCGACGGCGAATTGCTGGAGGACGTGGAAGGCGCGCTGTGGACCCGCACACTGATCGAGCAATGCCGCGAGACCGAAGCGCCCGAACTCGTGCGCGTGGTCGTCGCCGTCGATCCGCCCGCGTCGAGCCATGGCGATGCCTGCGGGATCGTGGTCGCCGGACGGGCCGAGGACGGCTCTGCCCACATCCTCGCCGATGCCTCGGTGGAGCGGGCCAGCCCCGAACGCTGGGCCCGCGCCGCCGCCCGCGCCGCCGGGCTGTGGCACGCGGACAAAGTGGTGGCGGAGGCCAATCAGGGCGGAGCCATGGTGGCAAGCGTGCTGCGCGCCGCCGAACTGGCCCTGCCGCTCAAGCTGGTCCACGCCAGCCGGGGCAAGGCGGCCCGCGCCGAACCCGTCGCCGCGCTCTACGAGACCGGGCGCGTGCGCCACGCCGGGACCTTTCCCGCGCTGGAGGACGAGCTGTGCGGGCTGGTGGCGGGCGGGGCCTATCAGGGCCCGGGCCGCTCGCCGGACCGGGCCGATGCCCTGGTCTGGGCCTTGAGCGAGCTGATGCTGGGCCGGAGCGCCGAGCCGAAGATTCGCATGACGTAAGCCCCCTGTCCTCCCCGGTTCGGGGAGGTGGCGCGCACGAAGGGCGTGACGGAGGGGATTCGCGTCCTCTCGCGACGCTGCGCCGGGGCGAGAATCCCCTCCACCGCCGTCCCGGCGGTCCCCCTCCCCGTGCCGGGGAGGACTGAACACGAAAGGAACCCCATGTCCTTCATCCAATCGCTCCTCGCCGCCTTCAAGGGCGCGAGTGCCCGTGTGCCGCTGGCGCGCGGACCGGCTTCGCCCTGGTTCTTCGCCGATAGCGGAGGCGGGCGGGCGCCGTTCGATTACAACACCGCCGTGCGCCGCGCCTATCTGGAGAACCCGGTGGCGCAGCGCGCGGTGCGGCTGGTGGCCGAAGGAATCGGCGGCGCGCCCCTGAAGCCAGCGGACGCGGCGCTCACCGCGCTCGTCACCGAAACCAGCGCCGGGCAATCGCTGCTGGAAACGCTCGCCGCGCATCTGCTGCTGCACGGCAATGCCTATGTGCAGGTGCTGAAAGACGCACGCGGGCGCCCCGCCGAATTGTTCGCCCTCCGGCCCGAGCGGGTCTCGGTGATCGCGGGCGAGGACGGCTGGCCCGCCGCCTATGCCTATGACGTGGCCGGGCGGCGCCTCTCGATCCCGCTGCTGGACGAGGACGCCTCGCCCCATCTGATTCACATCCGCCATTTCCACCCGGCGGACGATCACTATGGCGCGGGGTGTCTCGCCGCCGCCGATCAGGCCGTCGCCACCCACAACGCCGCCGCGAACTGGAACCGCCAGCTCCTCGAAAACGCGGCGCGGCCCTCCGGCGCGCTGGTTTACGAAACCGGGGACGGCAACGGCCTCACCAGCGACCAGTTCGACCGGCTGCGCGAGGAACTGACGAGCGCCTTTGCAGGCTCGGGCAATGCGGGACGGCCGATGCTGCTGGAAGGTGGGCTGAAATGGCAGGCCATGGCGCTGACCCCGGCGGACATGGACTTCGCCACGCTCAAAGCCGCTGCCGCGCGCGACATCGCGCTCGCCTTCGGGGTGCCGCCGATGCTGCTCGGCCTGCCGGGCGATTCGACTTACGCCAATTACCGCGAGGCCAACCGCGCGCTCTGGCGGCTCACGCTGCTGCCGCTGGCCGCGAAGATCTTCGCCGCGTTGGGCGAGGGACTGGCCCCGTGGTTTCCCGATGCCGCGCTTGCCATCGACCTCGACCGCGTGCCCGCGCTCGCCGAGGACCGCGAGCGGCTCTGGGCGCAAGTGAGCGCGGCGGACTTCCTCGATCCGCAGGAAAAGCGCGCTCTGCTCGGCCTTCCCGCGAAAAACGAAGGGAACATTTCATGAACACTGATGATATGCTCGCCGGGCTTCTGGCCCAGGCGATGGGCGAGAGCGGCGATCTCGTCACGCTGCGCGCGATCGTCGAGGAAGCGAGCGAACTGGGCGCGGCGCGCACGCTCGAACGCATCGGCCTCGACGACGAGACCGCGCATCAGGACCTCTCCGAACTGCGCGAGCTGCTGCAGGCCTGGCGCGATGCCAAGGCGAGCGCGCAGGCCGCCGCGATCGGCTGGATCGTGCGCGCGCTGCTGGCGCTGCTGCTGCTGGGCCTCGCCGTACGGCTGGGCGCGACGGAACTGTTGCGGTGAACCTGCGCTTCGCCGGGTACGCCGCCCTGTTCGGCCAGCGCGATGCCGGGCGCGACGTGATCCGGCCCGGCGCCTTCGCCCGCACGCTAGCCGAGCGCCGCGATCCGCTGCCGCTGTTCTGGCAGCACCGCGCGGACTTGCGCGTGGGCTGGGTGGAAACCGTGGCCGAGGACGAACGCGGCCTCAGGGTGATCGCCTCTGTCGACAATCCCGAAGGCGCGGCGGGCCTGGCCCTGACGCGCGGCGACGTGAGCGGCCTCTCGTTCGGCTACCGCGCGCGGGACAGTCTGCGCACGGCCGAGGGGCGCGAGCTGATCGCGGTCGATCTGTTCGAAGTCAGTCTCGTCACTCACCCGATGCAGCACGGCGCCCGGGTGCACCTCCTGTCCTCCCCGTTTCGGGGAGGTGGCAGCCCGCAGGGCTGACGGAGGGGATTCTCCGCCTCACGCAGCCTCGCGCCGTGCCGAGACTCCGCTCCACCACCCGCTTCGCGGGCGGTCCCTCTCCCCCGACGGGGGAGGATTTCTCCTCTTCCCACACGAAAGGTCTATGCCCATGGATACCCCTACCCAGCCGCTCGACGCCTCGTTCGATCTCGTCACCCGGCAGGACGCCACCGAGCAGGCAGTCGAGGCGCTGCGCGGCGACGTCGACGACGTGAAGGCCCGCCTCGACCGCGTCAGCCGCGCCGCCGCCCGCCCCGCGCTCGACGGCAGCGCCGTGCCCAGCCTCGAAGTGAAAGGCTTCGTCGAAGGCTACTTGCGCCGGGGCCGCGAGACCGAGCTGAAGTCCCTGAACGGCGCCGTGCCTGCCGAGGGCGGCTATGCCGTGCCGCAGGAAATCGACGCGCTGATCGCCGCGCGGCTCAAAAGCATCAGCCCGATCCGCGCGATCGCCCAGGTGGTGCAGACCGGCAGCGCCGGATACCGCAAGCTCATCACCACCGGCGGCACCGCATCGGGCTGGGTGAGCGAGACGGCCGGGCGCCCCGAAACCGCCACCCCGTCCTTCAGCGAGATCGCCCCGCCCTCGGGCGAACTCTACGCCAACCCGGCGGCAAGCCAGGCGATGCTCGACGATGCCCTGTTCGATGTGCAGTCCTGGCTGGCGGACGAGATCGCGATGGAATTCGCGCGGGCCGAAGGCGCGGCTTTCGTGAACGGCAACGGCACGAACCAGCCCAAGGGTTTCCTTGCCGCCGCGAACACCGCCGAGGACGATGCCGCCCGCGCCTTCGGCACGCTGCAGTATCTGGCCTCCGGCAATGCGGCCGGCCTCGGCAACGTGATCGAACTGGTGCTGATCGACCTTGTCCATGCGCTGAAAGCCGGGCACCGGCAGGGTGCGAGCTGGGTGATGAACTCGGCGACGCTGGCCGAAGTGCGCAAGCTCAAGACCACCGACGGCGCCTTCCTGTGGCAACCGGGCCTGACGGACGGCCAGCCGGACCGCCTGCTCGGCTATCCGGTGGTCGAGGCCGAGGACATGCCGGACATCGCCGCCGGGCAGTGCCCGATCGCCTTCGGCAACTTCCGCGCCGGCTACCTGATCGCCGAACGCAGCGCGACCGCGATCCTGCGCGATCCCTTCACCAACAAGCCCTTCGTCCACTTCTACGCTACCAAGCGGATCGGCGGGCAGGTGCTCGATTCGGATGCAATCAAGCTGCTGAAAATCGCGGCCTGACGCTGCGATTGCGCCCGCGCCGTTGCCCTTCCCCTCGGCGACGCGGGCGCACTTCTTTCATCCTTCATCGGAGACGCCCATGAACCGGGTCATCCTTACCCCGCCGGTGCTGCCCGGCACGGCGCTGGCCGAACTCAAGCAATGGCTCGGGATCACCACCACGGCGGACGACGCACCGCTGCTTTCGCTGCTCGCCGCCACGCTCGACGTGTGCGAGGGTTTTACCGGGCAGATGCCGCTGGAGGCCGAATGCGAGGAAGTGCTCCCCGCCACGGCGGGCTGGCACACGCTCGGCACGCGCCCGGTACAGGCGATCAGCACCGCCGAAACCATCGCGCCTGACGGCACCCGCACCGCACTCGATGCCGTTGCTTATGCCATCGATCTGCAGGCCGATGGCACCGGGCGTATCCGCCTGCCCGGCGGCAATGCCCGCGTTGCCGTGCGCTTCACGGCCGGGCTGGCGGCGAACTGGGACGCATTGCCCCAAGCGCTGCGCCACGGGCTGATCCGCCTTGCCGCGCATCAGCACCGCGAGCGTGAAAGCGCGGGCGCGGCACCGCTGCCGCCCGCCTCGGTCGCAGCGCTGTGGCGGCCGTGGCGGCGGGTGCATCTGACATGAGCGGCGGCCTGATAGAGGCCTCGGCGGATTTCGGCGCCCTCGCCGCGCGGCTGATACAACACGCCCGCACGCTCGCAAACGCGCATCTGCAAACCCGCGCTCTGGCTGCGCGGAACGACGAAACCCGCTGGCGCCGGGCGGGCCTGCTCTGGCCGCTCTTCACGAAAGGTTAGCCCATGGAAATCGCCCTGCGCGCCGCCCTGCTCGGCTGGCTGGCGGCCGACGCCACGCTCTCCGGCCAGCTCAACGCGATCGCCGAGGAAGCACCCTCGCGCACCAGCCTGCCCTGGCTCGCGATCTCCGCCAGCGCCAGCGCCGACTGGAGCTGCAAGACCTCGGCCGGCCGCGAAGTGCGCGTGGCGCTCGAACTGCAGTGCCGGGGCGATACCCCCGACGCCGCTGCCGCACTGGTTTCGGCCATCGAGGCCCGGATCGAGAGCCTGCCGCGCGCGCAGGCGGGCTTTGCCGTGGCCACCGTGCAGTTCCTGCGCGCCCGCGTGGAACAGCGCGGCGAAAGCCGCCGCGCGATCCTGCTCGAATACCGCTTCCGCCTGATGGCGGTGTGAAGCGGCGAACCATCCTTCGACGGGCTCAGGATGAGCGGGGTTGATGTTCCCGCGTCCTGTTCCCGCTCAGGCTGAGCTTGTCGAAGCCCCCTCGTAAAAGCCCATTTCCAAGGAGCCCGTCATGACCGCCCAGAAAGGCAGTGCCTTCCTCCTCAAGATTTCCGATGGCGGTTCGCCCGCCGCCTACCAGACCGTCGCCGGGCTGCGGACCACGCAGATGTCGGTGACGGGCGAGACGGTCGTCGTCACCAGCAAGGACAGCGGCGGCTGGCGCGAGCTGCTTTCGGGCGCGGGCGTGCGCGCGGTTTCGGTGAGCGCGGCGGGGATCTTCCTCGGCAGCGCCGCCGAAGCGCAGATCCGCGCCAATGCCCTGGCCGGGACGATCGACGCCTACGAACTGAGTTTCGAGGACGGCGAGAAGCTGCATGGCCAGTTCCTTGTCCAGCGGCTGGACTATGCGGGCGATTTCAACGGGGAGCGCAATTACACGCTCCAGCTCGAAAGCTCCGGCGCCGTGGTGGCGGCATGACCCGTCCTAACCCGCTGCGCGGCGAAGCCACTCTGGTGGTCGAAGGCGCGGCCCATGTCCTGCGCCCCAGCTTCTCGGCGCTGACGGCGGCGGAGGAGGAACTGGGGCCGCTCTTCGCGCTGGTCGAGCGGGCGGGCGCGGGCGAACTGCGCCTCGGCGAGATGGCCGCGCTGTTCTGGCACTGCCTTGCCGATCCCCATGCCGTTTCGCGCGAGGCGGTGGGCGCGGCGGTCATGGCGCAAGGCCTGGCCGCCTGCGCCGCGCCGCTGCGCATGCTGCTCTCGCAGATCCTGAAAGGCACGGGGTGAGCGAGGCGCGCTTCGCCCCGGCCGCGCTGACGCTTTGCGCGCTCGCGGCCCGCTCGCTGCACTGGCGCCCGCACGAGTTCTGGGCGGCAACGCCTGCCGAACTGGCCGCCGCGCTTGGCCTGCTGACGCCCGGCGCGGCGCCATCCGGGCTCGACCGCGAAACCCTGCAACGGTTGATGGAGCACGATCATGACCGATGAAATCGACAGTCTGCTGGTGGACGTCCGCGCCAGCACCGAAGGCTTCGCGCGCGACATCGCCGCGATGCGCGGCGCGGTGGACGGCGATCTCGTCTCCGGCTTCACCAAGGCGGGCAACGCGCTGGAGAAAGGTCTCGCCAGCGCGATCCGCAGCGGCAGCCTGGGCTTCGACGATCTCAAACGCGTGGCCCTTTCCACGCTGGACGAAATCGCCGCACAGGCCGCGCAGACGCTGGTTTCGGCCATTGGCGGCAGCACGCCGGGCGGCGGACTGTTCGATTTCGCCGGGCTGTTTTCCAGCGTGCTCGGCCTGCCCGGCCGCGCGACCGGCGGCAATGTTTCGCCAGGGCGCGGCTATATAGTGGGCGAGCGCGGACCGGAACTGTTCGTGCCCACCTCCGCAGGGCGTGTCGAGGCCGGCACGGCTCCCGTCAGCCGCGACGTGCGGGTGGCGATCAACGTCACGGCGCCGCGCACCAGCAGCACGCCGCAGTCGCTCCGGCGCTCCACGCGGCAGGTAGCCAGCGCGGTACGCCGCGCGCTGACCTCGGGCTGAAGGCATCGCCCCCTCAACCAAAAGGTATTCCCATGGCATTCTGGCTCGCAAGCAAGCGCCAGGGTCAGGCCAGCGACTGGATCACGCGTTTCGATCCGCGCTTCTGGACCGTGAACTTCCCCCGCCCGATGGTGGCAACGGTCGTTTCGACCGGGCCGGCCTCGCTGCGCGTGGATGCGTCCTTCCTGCGCAAGGGCGATCTGGGCGGGTTGATCTGGTCCAGCGAGGACCGGCTCGACCACCCGCTGCTCGCATACAGGACCGACCGCAACTACGCCCGCACCTCGTTCCGCTTTCGCTGGCGATCGGGCGGCGTGCTTCCGCTCGATGCCGTTTACGGCCCGACGCTGACCATCGAGGGGCGCGATGAACACGGCGCGGCGCGCACTTGGTACGTGCGGCTCTGGAACTATGCGCAGGGGACGGGCGAGGACGCGGCGCTCACGCTGAACTTTTCCGATCTGCAGGCCGGCTTTTCCTTGCCCGGCGAGGCCATCTGGCCCGGCGACATCGACCGCATGTTCATCTCCTTCGCCCCGCCCGGCTACGACGGCAGCGGCGATCCGCTGCCTGCAGAGGTGGAAGGCTGGATCGAAATGAGCGGGATTGCCACCGACGGCGCCCGCGCCATGCTGGAGATCGGCGACCTGCTGGTGCCCCCGCACGGCCTCGCTCTCGCCACCGGCTACGACGACGAAGGCGTGCAGACACCGGCCCGGCTGCTGCGCAACACCCGCCAGCTCGGCTATCGCGGGTCGGTGGTGCACTATGTGGGCATGAGTCATTACTTCCGGCTCACGGCCGATTCCGGCGCCTATCTGGCCGGGCAGGGTGCCGATCCGCTCAATACCCCAACCCGTGCGTGGCACCGCGCCTTCTTCGCGGAATGCGTGGCCATGGGGTTCAGCCCCGTCGCCTCGCTGTCCTACGAACTGCTGGACCAGCACTGCCCGGAAAACTGGAAGCAGCGCGACGGGCTGGGCCATCCGGCGCTGACCGGATGGGCCCCGCCTTCCACGCTGCTTTCCCCCGCCAGTGCGCAGGCCATGACCTGGCTGCAATCGGTGGCAACAGCCTTCGCCGAACTGATGGCCGATGCCGGGGCGCCGGTCCGCTTCCAGGTCGGCGAGCCGTGGTGGTGGACCTTCCCCGACGGGCGCATCTGCCTCTACGACGAAGCCGCAACGCTTGCCTTCGGGGGCGCTCCGCCCGCCATCCCCGACATGCGCGCACCGCTCGATACGGCGCAGACAGACCTGCTCGACGCGGCGGGCGCAGTGCTCGCGCAATCGACCGCCGATCTGGTGGATGCGGTCCGCGCTGCTGCCGCGCCGGAACCGGTCGAGGCGCTGGCGCTGGTCTTCACACCCACGCTGCTGGCCGCCGACATGCCCGAACTCAAGCGCGCGAACCTGCCGACGGGCTGGGCCTCCCCCGCGTTCGACCGGCTGCAGGTGGAGGACTACGACTGGCTAACCGCCGGGGCCGACGGCCTGCGCCGCAAGGCCTATGCCGAAGTGAACGAACGGCTCGGTTATCCGCCCGAAGAGCAGGACTACCTCGCCGGGTTCGTGCTCGATCCGGTCAACAGCGACGAATGGCGGCGCATCGATGCCGGCATCGACGAGGCACTGGCCCGCGCCCCGCATGAAGTGGTGGTCTGGGCGCTGCCGCAGATCGCGCGCGATGGATATGTCCGCCTCCCTTCCCACGCCAACGCAGGAATCGATGCCATGCAGGCCTTCGACGATATCGCCTATCCCCTGGCCCTGGGGCGGGACGCGACCGTGATTCCCGAATTCTCGACCAGCGTCGCGGTCACCGCATCCGGGTTCGAACGGCGCAACAGCCTGTGGTCCAACGCGCGGCTGCGCTTCGATGTCGGGCCGGGCGTGCGATCGGAGGCGGAACTGGGCACGCTGATCGCCTTCTACCGCGCCCGGCGCGGCCCGGCGCGCGGGTTCCGGCTACGCGATCCTTTGGACCACAGCTCGAACGGCATGACCGGCGGCCCCACCCCGCTCGATCAGGTGCTGGGCAGCGGCGACGGCCTCAGGACCGAATTCGCGCTGGTAAAGACATACGGCGAGGACAATGCGGCGCAGATCCGCCGGATCACCCGGCCGGACGTCGCGACCCTGCTCGTTTCCATCGACGGCGCGATGCAGGCGGGGAACTGGGCGCCGGGCGATCTCGGCACGATCGCGTTCGACACGCCGCCCGCCGCGGGCGCGGTGGTGCGCGCGGGGTTCCTGTTCGATGTGCCGGTGCGCTTTGCCGAGGACCAGCTCGAAGTGTCCGGGGCCGCCTTTGCCGCCGGCGAGGCCCCGAGCGTGCCCGTGGTCGAGATCCGGGAAGCGTCATGAGCAGGGTCTGGTTCGCGAACGACCTGGAATCCATTGCCACGTTCTGGCGCGTATTGCGCCGCGACGGGGTGACACTGGGCTTCACCACGCACGACCGCGACTTGTGGTTCGACGGCGTGCTGCACCGAGCCTCGCCGGGCATGGTGCCCTCCTCCATCCGCAAGTCCGCAGACTTCGAGCCGGACAGCGCCGAAGCGAACGGAGCGCTGACGCATGACTCCATCGCAAGCGAGGACCTGGCCGCCGGCCGCTTCGACGGCGCGCAGGTGCGCATCGGCCTGGTGGACTGGGACACCCTGCAGAGCCACGTACTCTACGCCGGCACCATCGGCACCGTCGCCGAGGAAGACGGCCGCTTTTCCGCCGACCTCGTCTCACGCAAGGCCGAGCTGCAGCGCGATCCGGTCCCGCGCACCAGCCCGACCTGTCGTGCGCCCTTTTGCGGGCCGGGATGCAATCTCAATCCGGCTGCCCATACCCGCGAGGTCGCGCTGTCCTCGCTGGACACGACCGCGAACTCCGCCCTGTTCGCCGGGGGCCCCGACCCGGCGCTCTACGCTGGCGGTACCTTGCGCTGGCTCGGCGGACCACAAGCCGGGATCGCGATGGGCGTGATGGCCGGCGACGGCGCGAGCGGCCTCGTCCTCGACGCGCCGCTCGACGCAGGCATCCCCGCCGGCACCCGCGCCCTGCTGCGCGAGGGCTGCGATCATACGCTGGGCACCTGCTCCGCCCGGTTCGGCAATGCCGTCAATTTCCGGGGCGAGCCCTTCCTGCCCGGCAACGACCTGCTTACGCGCTACCCCGCCCCCACGTCATGACCGGGCCCGAACTGGCGCGCGCCGCGCGGGCACTGGTGGGCACGCCTTTTCGCCTGCACGGGCGCGATCCGGGAACCGGGCTGGACTGCGTCGGCGTGCTCGAAGCCGCCTGTGCGGCTTGCGGAACGCCCGTGCGCCTTCCCAACGGCTATGCCCTGCGCTGCCGCGACCTGTCCCTACCAGCCGGGCTCGCGGCGCAGGCGGGGTTGCGGGAAACCGGGGCGCCGGTCGAGGCGGGGCACGTCCTGCTGATGCGGCCGGCGCCCTACCAGCACCACCTCGCCATCGCGACCGCGCCCGACCGCATGGTCCACGCCCACGCAGGCCTGCGCCGCGTCGTCGAGGGGCCGATCCCCGGCGACTGGCCCCTCCTCGGCCACTGGCGCGCGCATTCACCAAGGAACTGACATGGCAACGATCGTCTTCAATGCGGTGGGCACGTACCTGGGTGGCCCGATCGGCGGCGCCATCGGGTCGCTGTTCGGCCGCCAGTTCGACACCGCGCTTTTCGGCACCTCCAGTCGCCGGGGACCGCGCCTCACCGAACTGGCGGTCTCCACCTCCAGCTACGGCCAGCTGCTGCCGCGCCATTTCGGCCGCATGCGCGTCGCGGGCGCGATCATCTGGGCCGCCGACCTCGTCGAACACAGCGAGACGCGCGGCGGCGGCAAGGGCGCGCCATCCATGACGGCCTACAGTTACACCGCCAGCTTCGCGGTCGCGCTCGCCAGCCGGCCGATCTCGGGGCTTGGCCGCATCTGGGCCGACGGCAAGCTGCTGCGCGGCGAGGCGGGCGACCTCAAGGTGGGCGGCACCCTGAGAATCCACACTGGCGAGGGCGATCAGGCCGCCGATCCGCTGATGCTCTCCGCCGAGGGCGAAGCCAGCTGCCCGGCCTGTCGCGACCTGGCCTACGTCGTGTTCGAGGATCTCGACCTGGCGGACTACTTCAACCGCATCCCCGCCCTCACTTTCGAAGTGATCGCCGACGAGGGCTTCGGCCTCGAGGACGTGATCGGCGATCTCCTGGAAGACGTCGACGCCGGTGTTGCCCTCCAGGGCATCGCCGGGTGGACCTGCGATGGTCCGCTGTTCGAAAGCCTGCAGGCGCTCGGCCAGGTCGTCCCGCTCCAGGCGGATGCCGGCGCCGAGACGCTGGTGATCGCGCGCGAACGGCTGCAGGGGGACACCATCGCCTTGCCCGAGCCAGCGGTGGCGACCGGCGACGATGCGTTCGGCACCGTGTCGGGCTTTACCCGACATCGCGCCCCGCCTCCCGAACGGCCGCCTTCGACCTTGCGCTATTACGATACCGGCCGCGACTACCAGCCCAGCCTGCAGCACGCCTCCGGTCGGTCAGCCCCGGGCGGCGCGGACACGATCGAACTGCCCGCCGCGCTCGATTCCGCCACGGCCAGAGCCCTGATCGAGAAGACCGCGCGCCGCATCGACTGGGCGCGCGAACGCATGTCCTGGCGAAGCTGCGAACTCGATCCGGCAGTCGCGCCCGGCACGATCGTCACGCTGCCCGCTGTGGCCGGGCACTGGCGCGTCCTCGACTGGGAATGGTGCGAGAGCGGGGTGGAACTGTCGCTGGAACGCATGCTTCCGACCGGAGCCGATACCACGCCCGACCTCGCCGCCGATCCCGGCCGAGCCAATCCGCCGGCGGACGATCCGACGGGCACGAGCGCCCTTGTCGCCTTCGAACTCCCGCTCGATGCCGCCGGTACGCCAGCCGATGCGCCCCGCCCCTTCGCCGCCGTTGCGAGCACCAGCGCCCACTGGAGCGGTGCCGCGCTCTATGCCGATCGCGGCGACGGCGCGCTGCTGCCGCTTGGTCCGAGCGGCCGGACACGCAGCGTGATCGGCACGGCGGCATCGGTGCTGTCGCCAGCCAGCCCGCTGCTGTTCGACCGCAGCTCGCAACTCCTCGTATCGCTTGTCGATCCGGCCATGCAGCTCGTCCCGGCCGATACGCGGCAACTCGCCTTCGGTGCGAATCTGGCTCTCGTCGGCGAGGAAATCCTGCAATTCGCGCAGGCGACCTCGCTCGGGAGCGGAAACTGGCGACTGGAAGGCCTCCTGCGCGGACGGGGCGGCACGGAGCCGGCGATCGCCACGCATGGCACCGGGGAAGCCTTCGTCCTGCTGGATGCGCGGCCTGTCGCGCTGAATCCCGCCATCCTCGGCAGAGAACCCGCCCGCCAGGTCGTCGCGATCGGCCGCGGCGACAGCGATCCGGTCGCGGCACCCGTGCTGCTCGACGGCGTGACCCTGCGCCCGCTCGCCCCGGTCCATCCGCGCTGCGCCACGCTGGCCGACGGAACATGGCGCCTGTCCTGGACACGCCGTGCACGCGGCGGTTGGCAATGGCAGGACGGCGTGGACATGCCTCTCGTCGAACAGGCCGAAACCTATCTCGTGACGCTCGGTCCCATCGATGCGCCGGTCGCGATGTGGTCCACCGCCGGTCCTCTCCTCGAAATTCCCGCGCAAGTAATTTCGGACCTCTCGGCCACCGCTCCGGGCACGGCCCTGCGCGTGCGCCAACAGGGAACCCACAGCCTTTCCGCCCCCCTGCTGCTTTGCACTCTCCCCTGACAAGCCTTCAAAACCGGAGACTTCCATGACCGATCCCGTGACGTTCGCAAGCGTCAGCCCGCGATTCGCCCTGCCGCTGCTCTATTCCGGGCAGGCGCAGAAAGAGACTTTCGTGAACGAGGCCTTCGCCCTCGCGGATGCCTTGCTTCACTGCAGCATCGAAAGCGAAGCCGCCTCGCCACCCGCTTCCCCGGCCGACGGGCAGAACTGGCTCGTGGCCGCCGGTGCCACCGGCGAGTGGGCGGGCCATGAAGGGGCACTGGCCTCCCGCCAGGCGGGAAACTGGATCTTCATCCCGCCACGCGACGGCCTGCGCGTACTCGATCTGTCATCGGCCCAGGACCGGGTGTTTCTGGGCACGTGGAGAAAAGCGCCATCGCTCTCGGAACCAATCGGAGGAACGACCGTTGATAGTGAGGCCCGAGCCGTGATCGGTGATCTGATCATGGCCCTTCGGGGCCTGGGTATCTTTCCGTCAGTATGATGGGCACGCAATGAACGGGGGTGTTTTGGGCAATGTCGACTTGTCTTTCCAAGTCAAAACAAGCACCCAACCCCACGAAAACGCGACATTCTTGCAACAGTCGCTGTCATTGTGCGCTTGCACCCCGTTGGCGGAGGAGTTAGACACCCGATGCACTCGGTGGCTCCATATCTCTATTATTAGGGGAAACGTATGAGGAAACTCGTCATAGGGTTGGCGCTGGCTTCTACAGCCATTGCTACGCCCGCTTTCGCACGAGACGACGCTTGGTATGTCGAACTCGATTTCGGCGGCATGATTGTCGAAGATGCCGACGTCAAGGTTGACGGCTCTGTCGTCGACACGACCGAATTCCGCAAGGGCTTCGATGGCGGTGCCGTCGTTGGCTACGACTTCGGTCCTTTCCGTCTGGAAACCGAAGCGAGCTATCGCGAAGCAGACATCAAGTACGCCGGCGGCAAGGGCAGCAACCTGTCGTTCATGGTCAACGGCCTGCTCGATTTCGGTCCCGATGACGGCATTCAGGGCTTCGTCGGTGGCGGCGTCGGCGTCGGTCGCGTCGAATCGACCGCTCTCGACGATTCCGACAGCGGCTTCGCATGGCAGGCGATCGCCGGTGTGCGCGCTCCGCTCACCGACCGCTGGGATGCGGGCCTCAAGTACCGCTTCATGAATGTCGACAATGTCGACCTGGTCGCGCCGACGGGCGAAAGCCTGAGCACGCGCTGGCGCTCGCACTCGCTGATGGGTACGCTGACGTACAACTTCGGCGAACCGGCTGCTCCGCCGCCGCCCCCGCCGCCGCCGCCGCCTCCCCCGCCGCCGCCTCCCCCGCCGCCCCCGCCGCCGCCGCCGCCGGTGGTCTGCAACAAGGGGCCCTACATCGTGTTCTTCGACTGGGATAAGTCGGACATCACGCCGGAGGCCGCGACCGTTCTTGACAGCGCGATCACCGCGTATGGCAACTGCGACAGCGTTCCGATCATGCTGGCTGGCTACACCGACCGTTCGGGCACGGTGAAGTACAACCTCGGCCTGTCGGCTCGCCGCAACGACTCGGTCCGCGCTTACCTGACCGGTCACGGGATCCCCGACGGCGCGATCTCGAGCGAAGCGTTCGGTGAAGCGAACCCGCGCGTTCCCACCGCCGACGGTGTGCGCGAACTGCAGAACCGCCGCGTCGAAATCACTTACGGTCCGGGCTCGGGCATGTAAGCGAACCGGCAACGGTAAAGATTGGGGGCCCGGAGAAATCCGGGCCCCTTTTCTTTTGTCTCTCGGTAAAAGTAGGTAGCGAAGCGCGTGCAGCCCTGCCGCGCACCTTCACGGTGCCGGGCGAAAGCCCCGGCGCTTCAGGCCGCGTAGGGCGTGGGGTCGATCAGTCCGGCTTCCGCGAAACCGGCCTTGCGCAGCCGGCAGCTGTCGCACAGGCCGCAGGCCCGCCCGTCGGGTTGCGGATCGTAGCAGGACCAGCTCATGCCGGCGTCGAGGCCCAGGCGATCCGCCTCGCGCGCGATGTCGGCCTTGCCGAGGTACTGCAACGGCGCGTGAATGGTGATGCGCTGGCCCTGATCCCCGGCCTTGGTCGCCAGTTCGGCGATGTTCTCGAAGGCCGAGATGAATTCAGGACGGCAATCGGGATAGCCCGAATAGTCGAGGGCATTGACCCCGATGAAAATGTCGCTCGCGCCCAGCGCCTCGGCCCAGGCCAAGGTCAGCGACAGGAACACGAGATTGCGGGCGGGCACGTAGGTCACCGGAATGTCCGGCCCCACGCCGTCCTTGGGAACAGCGATGTCGTCGGTGAGCGCCGAGCCGCCAAACTGCCGCAGATCGAGCGGGAGCACGATGTGCCGCAGCGCGCCCAGATGCCGGGCGATCGTTCCGGCCGCCTCGATCTCTCGCCGGTGGCGCTGGTTGTAGTCGATCGTGAGCGCATTGATGGCAAAGCCCGCCTCACGTGCGAGACCGGCCGAAACCATCGAATCGAGGCCGCCGGACAGCAGCACGACGGCCTGCCTTGCTTGGGACGATGTAGATTTCTGCATGGAGAATGCGCTACGCCGCCAGCGCCGCGCTGACAACTGCCTCTTGCCGCATCAGCGACAGTCGCCGACCCTGCGCCCTTCCGCCGCGAACGAGAAGGGCAGCCCGTCAACGATGCCCTGGCTGTCGATCTGAATGAGGTCGTTGGTTTCCCGACGGATATGGGTACGCCCATAGCCCCGGCCCCGACACGTATACTGCACGGTCACCTGGTTCGGCGCATCCACCACGACGACACGGTTGCAGGCAAGGCCGGGATGCCTGAGCTGGATCAGCTTGCGGCCGTTGTCCACGCAAAGACGATGCGTGGTTCCGCCATCACCCCGCTCGCGCAGCACCCACTCGCCGTGATCGAGCTGATCGAGCATGCCGAGTTCGGGCTTCTGGCCATAGGCCGGAACCGCAACGGCCCCCAGGACCGCAATCGCCAAAACTGCATGCCGAATTCTCAACTTCGTTCCCCAAAAGCGCGATACCGGCCGTTCCGAATACGCACTTCCATGTATTGGTAACCGGATCGCCCAATTCAAGCACATCGCGGATGAAGCAGCGCTTAAACGGGGATTCGAAGCACTTTCGAACAAAAGGCGCAGTCGACGGGGATCATCCCGTCATCGTCACGCATATCCGCACGTTCCTCTTCGGGAAAACGCGAAAGAATCGACTGATAGTACTCGACCGTGCACCGGCATCCCCGCTGGAGCAGGACCAGAGGCTCGACGCGCACTTCCTTCTCTTCGTTGAACAGGCGCCAGACCAGCTGTTCGAGCGTGAGCACGGGATCGACAAGTTCTTCGCGCTGTACGCTGCCCGCCAGGATCGAGACATGTTCCCAGTCCGGATGATCCTCGCCGACATGCAGCCTGGCCTTGCCTTCCTCGCCCTCCGGCAGGTGCTGGACGAGCATGCCGCCGGCCGTGCAGCGCGGACCGTTCGAACGCACCGCGACGCGGATGAGCGAGGGAATCTGCTCGGATCGCGCGAAGTAGCTTTCGCAGGCATGGGCCAGCGATGCCCCTTCCAGCGGCACCACGCCCTGATAGCGCTCCTTGGTCACCGCGAGGTCGAAGGTTATCGCAAGGTATCCCTTGCCGAACAGCGCGTCGAGCGACGGATCGTCCCCCAGCGCGGCGACCGCGGCATCATCGTGGCGCACGTAGCCGCGCACTTCCCCGTCACGATAATCGCAAACGAGCAAGTCGACCGGCGCGTCTTCCGACTGAGCCTGGATCGTCAGCTGCGATCCCTCTTCCTTCAACAGCGAACCCATCAGTGCCGTCAGTACCAGGGCCTCGGCCAGCAGGTGCTTGATCAGCGGCGGATAGTCATGCGCGGAAAGCACCGTCTCGAGTACCGGCCCAAGCCGCACGATCCGGCCGCGCGCATGGCGCGCAGGCACGGAGAAAGCGAGCACGCGGTCGAAACCGGTGTCGGTCGTGCGCAGGAGGTAGTCCTCGCTCACAGCTTGCCCAGCGCCCAGAGCAGAACCGACTTCTGTGCGTGAAGACGGTTCTCTGCCTCGTCCCAGACCACCGACTGCGGACCGTCGATGACGTCGTCGGTCACTTCCTCGTTGCGGTGCGCGGGCAGGCAATGCAGGAACTTCGCGCCCGGCGCTGCCGCGGCCATCAGCCCGGCATTGACCTGATACGGCTCCAGCGCGGCAATGCGCTGCTCGCCGCCTTCCTGGCCCATGGAAACCCAGGTATCGGTCACGACCACTTGCGCCCCAGCCGCCGCCTCGCGCGGGTCCTGCGTGAGAATCACTTCCCCGCCCGCCGCACGCGCCCGTTCGACGAAATCGCGATCGGGCTCATAGCCAGCCGGAACGGCGAGGCGGATCGTGAACTTCATCAGTCCGGCCGCCTCGATCAGCGAGTTGGCGACGTTGTTGCCATCGCCGAGCCAGGCCAGCTGCAGGCCCGGCAGGGCAAAGCCGTGCTCCACCACCGTCAGCAGGTCCGCCACGATCTGGCAGGGGTGCGAAAGGTCGGTCAGGCCGTTGATCACAGGCACGTCGGCGTAGTGCGCCAGTTCCTCGATCTTGGCGTGATCGTCGGTCCGGATCATGATCGCATCGACCATGCGGCTGAGCACGCGCGCGGTATCCGCGACGGTTTCACCACGTCCGAGCTGCGTGCTGCCCGCTTCCATGATGAGCGCGGAGCCACCGAGCTGGCGCATCGCCATGTCGAACGACACGCGGGTACGCGTGGAGTTCTTCTCGAAGATCATCGCCAGCACATGACCGGTCAGCGGCGCATCGGCGTCCGGCCGGGCCTTGGGCCAGGACTTGCGCGCCGCCTTGCGGTCGATCGCGTCGTTGATCATCGCGGCAACGACATCGCCACCCGCATCGGAAAGATTCAGGAAATCGCGTGCCATCAGCCGGCCTCCTCGAGCTGGTAGCTTGCCGCTGCCGCCGAAAGCTTTTCCATGAACTCGTCGATGTGACTGTCGTCGATCACCAGCGGCGGCAGGACGCGCACGACATTGTCGCCCGCGGATACGGTAAGGACCTGATGATTGTCGCGCATGTGAGCCACGAAGGGACGCGGCTCGACCTTGAGCTTGATGCCGATAAACAGCCCGCGACCGTGCACGTCCTCGAACAGATCGGGGTAATTGCCGATGAACTGCCCGATGCGCGACATGAGCCGGTCGCCCTTGGCGCGCACCTCGGCGAGGAAGGTCTCGTCGGGGATGACGTCGAGAATCGCGCCGATCGCGGCCATGGCAAAGGGATTGCCGCCGTAAGTCGAGCCATGGGTGCCGAAAGTCATGCCGCGCGCCGCCTTTTCGGTGGCAAGGCATGCGCCGACCGGGAAGCCGCCGCCGATACCCTTCGCCGTCGCCATGATGTCGGGCTCGATCCCGTATTGCTCATAGGCATAGAAAGTTCCGGCGCGGCCGACGCCGCTCTGCACCTCGTCGAGAATCAGCATCAGGTCATGCTCGTCGCACAGCGCGCGCAGCCCCTGCAGAAACTCATCCGAAGCAACGCGGATGCCGCCTTCGCCCTGGATTGGCTCGACCATGAAGCCAGCCGTGTTGGGGCCGATTGCGGCCTTGGCCGCTTCCAGATCGTCGAACTCGACGTACTTGAAGCCGGGCAGCAGCGGCATGAAGCCCTTGTGCATCTTCTCCTGATTCGAAGCGCTGATCGTTGCCATCGTGCGCCCGTGGAAGGCGTTGCTGAACGTGATCAGTTCGTACTTCTCTTCGTCGCCGGCAGACTGGTGATAGGCGCGCGCCGTCTTGATCGCGCACTCCACCGCTTCGGCGCCCGAATTGGTGAAGAACACGGTATCCGCGAAGGTCAGGTCGACCAGCCGCCGGGCGATCGCCTCGCCCTGCGGGCTGCCGTAGAGATTCGAGACGTGCATCAGCGTTTCGGCCTGCTTCTGGATCGCGCCGATAAGGCCCGGATGCGAATGGCCGAGTGCGTTGACGGCGATACCGCTCGCGAAGTCGAGGAATCGACGGCCGTCGTCGCTGATCAGGTGACAGTGTTCGCCGCGAACGGGCCGAACGCCGCACCGGGGGTACACGGGCATCAGCGGTGTGATCGACATGGTCGGTATTCCTTGAAACGAATCAGTGAAACGAAAATCTCTATACGCAAACGACAAATGGCGGCCCTTCCCGGACCGCCATTTGCGCGCTTTTATGATGTTGCAGCGCCCCGGTCAAACGACCGGGGTCCTTGCAGGCTGGTTAACCCTGAAGCGGCACAAGGTTAACCGCCGAGTACTTGCCTCGTCGATCGACCTCGATATCGAACTCCACACGGTCACCTTCATTGAGGCCCTGAAGCCCCGAACGCTCGACAGCGCTGATGTGCACGAAGGCATCGGGCTGGCCATCATCGCGCGTGATGAAGCCGAAGCCCTTCATCGAGTTGAAGAACTTGACGGTGCCAGTTGCCTTTTCGCCGGTGAGCTGGCGCTGGGGAGCGGGCTCGCGCTTGGCGACAGGGATCACGTCGCCGACGACCACGAGGTCGCTGGCGGAAATCTTGCCGCCACGGTCGACGAGCTGGAATTCCAGTTCCTGCCCTTCGGCCAGACCTTCAAGGCCGGCGCGCTCCACCGCGCTGATGTGCACGAACACATCGTCGCCGCCTTCATCGCGCTGAATGAAACCGAAGCCCTTGGCTCCGTTGAAGAACTTGACGGTGCCCTTGCCCTGGCCGACGACCTGCGCAGGCATGCCGCCACCGCCGCCGCCGCGCGGGCCGCCACCGAAGCCGCCACGGCCACCGCCGCCGCCACGCGGGCCGCCGCCGAAGCCGCCGCGATCATCGCCGCCGCTTCCGCCACCGAAACGGTCGCCACCGCCGCCAAAGCGGTCACCGCCACCGAAGCGATCACCACCACCGAAACGATCCTGCCCGCCGAAGAACGGATCGAACTCGTCCTCGCCGAACCGATCCCGCTTGTCGCGTCCCCTTCCGCGACGACCTCTATCAAAACCCATCTTTACGAACGTACCTTCGCTGCGCCCCAAAAGCATTCGCCCGGACACGTGGACGAGACCGTGCCGGGCGCCAGGGTAAGAAGCCGGGCAATGCCCAACCCTCTCCTGCGACCATGCCTCTTACACGAGTCGCTAGCCAATAGCGAACAGAAATACGTTACCGTTTCAAACGGACACCCTTTGACATTCGTTTTTAACCTGCGATTTGCCTTGCGTGTTCGTTCGAGCCGGTCTTGAACAACGCGGGATCAGATTTCGCCCCGCCGCCAACGGAGAATGCAGGCCATGTTCCGCCAGATTACCGACACCGTCTTCGCCAGCCCGCAGATCGGCACCGATGCCATCGCCGAGGCCAAGGCGCTTGGGATCGTGCGGATCATCAACAACCGCCCCGAAGGGGAAAGCGACGACCAAATTCCCGGCGCGACGATCGAGGCTGCCGCGCGCGAGGCGGGAATCGACTATCTGGCGATCCCGGTGACCCATGCCGGCTTCAGCCAGGCCCAGGTCGATGCCATGCACGACGCGCTGGAAAGCGCAGGCGGCCCGGTCCTGGCCTATTGCCGCTCCGGCACGCGCTCGACACTGCTGTGGGCGCTGGCCCGCGCCAAGGCCGGGGACAATCCTGCGGTCATCGCCTCGAAGGCCGCCGGCGCCGGATACGATGTCACGCCGGTACGCCAGTTGATCGAAATGCTTGCGGCCGGCAAGTAATTCGCCCCGGGACCCCACCCCGCTTCAGGATAACGAAGCCCCTACAGGGCTAATTCGCCGTGCTCACCGGTGCGAATACGCACGACATCGGCCAGTTCGACGACGAATATCTTGCCGTCCCCGATCTCCGCATTGTTCGCGGTCTGGCGCACCACTTCCACCACGCGATCCGCCAGATCATCGGGAACGGCCACTTCCAGCTTGAGCTTGGGCAGCATGCTCGAAACATATTCCGCGCCGCGATAGACCTCGGTCTGCCCTTTCTGCCGGCCGTAGCCGCTGACTTCGCTGACCGTCAGCCCCGACACGCCCAGTCCGGCAAGCGCGTCCTTCACCTCGACGAACTTGAACGGCTTGATGATGGCGGTGATGAATTTCATGCTGCCCCCGCTTCCCTGGCTTTCGCGCGTCCGCGGCCAACGGCCGGGACGACACCTTGGTATAGCCTTTCACAGCAAGAGCGAACAGACAAAGAAAAACCGGCGCAAGGCACCGGCCGGGCAAGAAAAAAGGGCCGGAGCGGCTGGCTCCGGCCCATTGAGTTTGTGTTCGCAGGAGGAACACCGGTTGGCGACGACGGATGGGAGGAGAGGAGGAAGTACCCGCCGCCGCCAAACTCGTGAGACTTAGTTGTAGGCGCGCTCGCCGTGCTCGCCGATGTCGAGACCTTCCTGCTCGACTTCGGGAGTGACGCGCAGCCCGGTGATCATCTTGGCGATGAAGATCGCGATCACGGTGCCGACCCCGGCCCAGACGATCGAGACCATGACAGCCTGGATCTGGATCCAGACCTGCGCACCGATGCCGACCGAACCGTCGCCGGGGCCACCGAGCAGCGGCGAATAGACGACGCCGGTGCCGATGGCGCCGACGATACCGCCGACACCGTGCACACCGAAGGCATCGAGCGAGTCGTCGTAGCCGAAGGCCGGCTTGATCTTCGAGACGAAGATGAAGCAGACGATCGAGGCAATGGCGCCCAGCACGATCGCGCCGAACGGACCGGAGTTACCGGCGGCAGGCGTCACCGCAACGAGGCCGGCAACGATACCCGAGCAGAAGCCCAGAGCCGAACCCTTGTGGCCCGAGAAACGCTCGGCGAGCATCCAGAACAGACCAGCCGAAGCGGTGGCGACGAAAGTGTTAATCATGGCGAGACCGGCGGTGCCGTCAGCCTCGAGTTCCGAACCGGCGTTGAAGCCGAACCAGCCCACCCACAGCAGGCCGGTGCCGACCATGGTCAGCGTCAGCGAGTGCGGCGGCATCGGTTCGCTCGGGTAGCCGGTACGCTTGCCGAGGATCATGGCAGCGACCAGCGCGGAGATACCGGCGTTGATGTGAACAACGGTACCGCCGGCGAAGTCGAGGGCGCCGAGCTTGAACAGCAGACCGCCACCGGCCCAGACCATGTGCGCGATCGGGAAGTAGACGATCGTGAGCCACACGGCAGCGAATGCCATCACGGCCGAGAACTTGATACGCTCGACCGTGGCACCCAGCACCAGGGCCACGGTGATCGCGGCGAAGGTCATCTGGAAGCAGACGAAGACATATTCGGAGATGACTTCATCCGAGAACGTCGCTGCCGTCGTGTCAGGCGTAACCGAGGAAAGGAACAGGCTGCCGCTGCTGACGAAGTTGCCGATGAACCCTTCGGAGGTCACCGGCCCGAAAGCCATCGAGTAGCCGTACATGACCCAGATGAGCATCGCGAGCGCCGCGACGGCGCCGATCTGCGTCATGGTCGAAAGCATGTTCTTCGAGCGGGTCAGACCGCCGTAGAACAGTGCGAGGCCGGGAAGGATCATGAGCAGGACCAGCACGGTCGAGGTCATCATCCAGGCGTTGTTGCCGGGGTTGGGAACGGCGGCAGCCGCTTCCTCGGCCCAAGCAGGCACAGCGGCGAACAGGGACGCAGTCAGAGCGCCGGCGCCGCAGAGAATCTTGCGGTTCATCGTGGAAAGCCTCCTCAAAGCGCGGTGTCGCCTGCTTCGCCGGTGCGGATGCGCACGGCCGAAGCAAGGTCGAGGACAAAGATCTTACCATCGCCGATGGCTTCGGTGCTGGCGACCTGCTGGATCGTTTCGACGATCTTGGGCGCCAGATCGTCGGGCGCTGCCACTTCGATCTTCACCTTCGGCAACATGTTGGTCGAATACTCGGCCCCACGATAGATTTCCGTCTGGCCCTTTTGCCTGCCGAAGCCCTTCACCTCGGACACGGTCATGCCGGCAACGCCGATCCCACCCAGCGCTTCACGCACCTCGTCCAGCTTGAAGGGCTTGATGATGGCTATGATGAACTTCATGCCTATCCCCTGTTAGCCACCGGCCCCAGCGCCGGCGATAAAGAGGGTAAGCAACAGACGTGCCAGTTCACCTATTGGCAAGATTCAGGGCACTCACCCCCCGATCACCGCAGAATGGGCACGCTACATCGCCCGATTCGCGGGCAGCTGCCTATTTTTTAGGCAACTTGAGCGTGGCAAAAGCGGGCAGGTGGTCAGAACCTATCGCCGATAGCGGGCTGTGGTGCACATTGGTTCCCAGAACCTGCCACTCCGACGAAACAATAATTCGGTCGAGACGGGCGATGGGACGCCGCGAGGGAAAGCTGCGGCCCGGCGCCAGCACCTGCCAGGTCCTGTGATCGAACTCCCGCAGGCAGCCGCCGTGCTGAGACCATTCGTTGAGGTCGCCCATCATCACTGTCGGCACATGGTCGTCGCAGTCCCCGCAATGCGCGAGCACGCTGCGCACCTGATGGCGGCGACGCAGCCCCGACAGGTCGAGATGCATGCCGATCGTCCGGATGCGCCGCCCTTCCACGGCAAGGTCGGCCCGGATCGCCCCGCGCGGCTCCAGCACCGGCAGCGGCACCGGTGCGGCCTCGATCAGGTCGATGCCCTTGCGCACCAGCAGCGCATTGCCGTGCCAGCCGAGGCTGTCGGGCTTCATCGAGAGCGGAACCGGCACATAATCGGTCGCAGCATGGATCGCATCGAGCGGCAGCACGGCCATGCGCCGGCCGAAACGCCGGTCCACTTCCTGCAGCGCGACGACATCGGCGTCGATCTCCAGCAGGATGCGCAGGATGCGTTCGTGATCCCGGCGCCGATCGAGACCGACCGCCTTGTGGATGTTGTAGCTGGCAAACTTGATCTGCAACCGCGCGCCTCGACCGATCAGATGGCGGCCATCAACTTAGGAGCTCCCGGCGGATTGCCAAGGCGGGCCGGGAAAACCTTTTCCCGCCGTTTCAGCGCTCCTTGGTGGCGCTGAAGGTCAGATCCGGGTTGCGTTCCTGCTGATAGCCCACGTCCCAAGCCGACTTGGCCATGAACACCGGGTCGCCGTCGCGGTCCTTGGCGAGGTTCATCTTGTTGAACTCGGCAAAATCGGCGAGCGCCTTGTCGCTGCCCTTGATCCAACGCGCGGTATCGAAGGGCGAGGCTTCGAGCATGGCTTCCACCTTGTACTCCGCCTCCAGCCGCGAAATCAGCACGTCGAGCTGGAGCTGGCCGACGACGCCGACAATCCACTGCGCACCGATCTCCGGATAGAAGACCTGGATCACGCCCTCTTCCGACAGGTCGTCGAGCGCCTTCCTGAGCTGCTTGGTCTTGGTCGGGTCCTTCAATGCCACGCGGCGCAGGATTTCCGGCGCGAAGTTGGGCAGGCCGGTGAAGCGGATCTGGTTCTTTTCGGACAGCGTATCCCCCACGCGCAGCGTGCCGTGGTTGGGAATGCCGATGATGTCGCCCGGTTCGGCACTGTCGGCAATCTCGCGGTCCTGCGCGAAGAACAGGATGGGCGAGTGAATGGCGATCGGCTTGCCCAGCCCTGACGGCGTCAGCTTCATGCCGCGCTTGAAGGTGCCCGAGACCAGCCGCATGAAGGCGATGCGGTCACGGTGCATCGGGTCCATGTTGGCCTGCACCTTGAAAATGAAGCCGCTCACTTCCTTGTTCTCGGGCTCGACGGGCCCCTGCTCGGTGGGCTGCGGCCGCGGCGGCGGCGCGAAATTCGCGATCGCGTCGATCAGCTCGACGACACCGAAGTTCTTGAGCGCGGAGCCGAAATAGACCGGCGTGAGGTCACCGGCGCGATAGGCTTCGATATCGAACTCGGGATAGCCCGCCTGCGCCAGCTCCACTTCCTCGGCGACCTCGTCGGGCAGCGTCACGTTTTCCTCGACCTTGCCGAGAAATTCCTTGCTGCCCCCTTCCGGACGGCTGACCTTGCCGCTGGAGAGGTCGAGGATGCCCTGGAACAGCCCGCCCATGCCGACCGGCCAGGACATCGGGCAGACATCGAGCGCGAGCGTATCGGCCACTTCGTCGAGCAGATCGAAGCAGGCACGGCCCTCGCGGTCGACCTTGTTGATGAAGGTGATGATCGGCACCGAGCGCAGGCGGCAGACCTCGAACAGCTTGCGGGTCTGCGGCTCGATGCCCTTGGCCGCGTCGATCACCATGATCGCCGAATCGACCGCGGTCAGCGTGCGGTAGGTATCTTCGGAAAAGTCCTCGTGGCCCGGCGTGTCGAGCAGGTTGAAGGTGATTCCGTCACGCTCGAAGGTCATGACCGAGCTGGTCACCGAGATGCCGCGCTGCTGCTCGATCTTCATCCAGTCCGAACGCGCGCGCCGCGCCTGCCCGCGCGCCTTCACCTCGCCGGCAAGGTGGATCGCGCCGCCCTGAAGCAGCAGCTTCTCGGTCAGCGTGGTCTTACCCGCGTCGGGGTGCGAGATGATAGCGAAGGTACGGCGGGAATTACTCATCCGCGCGCCTTTAGTAGCGGGCAGGGCTTACCGCAATGTCTGGCGGACTTACAGCCTTCCGCCGAATTAGGCATTGCGAGCGAAGCGAAGCAATCCAGGGCGGCTGTCAACGGCTCTGGATTGCCACGCCGCCTTCGGCGGCTCGCAATGACGATGTGAGGTCAAGCGTCTCTTGCCACCTGGAAGCCCGCGAACGACTGCGCGACCGGCATCAGTTCCAGCGCGTTGATGTTCACGTGCGGCGGCTGGCTGGCGACCCACAGGACCACTTCGGCAATATCCGGGCCGTCCAGCGGCCGCATCCCGGCATAGAGGCTGTCCGACGCCTCCTGATTTCCGCCGGTGCGCACCAGGGTAAACTCGGTCTCGACCATACCCGGTTCGATCGACGTGACGCGCACGCCCGTGCCCGACAGGTCCGAGCGCAGTCCCAGCGAGAACTGGCGCACGAAGGCCTTGGTCCCGCCATAGACGTTGCCGCCCGTGTAGGGATAGGTCGCCGCGACCGAGGAGAGGTTCACGACCACTGCCTTGCTCTCGATCAGCGCGGGCAGCAGCTTGTGGGTAAGCGAGACCAGCGCGGTGACATTGGTGTCGATCATGGTCTTCCAGCCGGCGAGATCCGCCTCCTGCGCCTTTTCCGTACCCAGCGCGAGACCGGCATTGTTCACGAGGCAATCGATCTTCGAAAAGCCTTCCGGCAGCGCGTCGAGCGCCGCATCGCGCGCGGCATCGTCGCGCACGTCGAACACGCAGGGGTGCACGCGATCGGCGCCCAGTTCCTCCACCAGCGCGTCCAGCCGCCCGGCCCGGCGGCCGGTGGCGATCACACGCCAGCCGGCACGGACGAAAGCGCGAACGCAGGCTTCGCCTATGCCGGCCGTGGCGCCGGTAACGAGGGCGGTCTTCATGACAATCTCCTTCAGGCCGTCAGAATGGTCACATCCATACGGAACGAGCGGCTCTCACCCGGAGCCAGTTGCACGATCCCCGGCTTTTCGCGGAAATCGTTCGTGAAACCAATGGGGTCGGCATGGCCCTGCCAGGGCTCTATGCACAGGAAGGCCGCGCCGGGCTTCTGCCAGATGCCCAGCATCGGCGTATCCGGGAAGCTGATGGCCAGCTGTGCACCGCCCGGCGCCCCGAAGGTCAGGGCGCGGCTGGCCAAGGCATCCCAGATCACGGCATCGGCCTCGAACAGCGATTCATCGAGTGCCAAGTGATGCCCCTCGACCGGCGTCGGCACGGCATCGGCCGCCATCAGGCCGCTCGAAGGATCAAGCCGGCGGATCGGGCCCGGTTCCGGCTCGGCGAAGGCGATCACATGGTCCGCCTTGTCCGCACCGCCCGGCAATGGCCAGGCAAAGGCCGGGTGATAGCCCAGACTGAAGGGCAGCGGGTCCGTTCCGGGATTGCGGACTGTGGCCGTCACGTGAAGCGTGGCGTCTTCCAGGCGGTAGACCACCTCAAGCTCGAACGCGAAGGGAAAGACCGCACGGGTCTCGGCGCTGTCGCGCAGGCGGAAGCGCGCCTCGTTCTCGCCGACCTCGACCACTTCGAATGCCGAATGGCGCGCGAAGCCGTGCCTGGGCAGCTCGTACTCGGCGCCGTCCAGCCGGTAGCGATTCGCATTGAGGCCGCCGACGACCGGAAACAGCAACGGCGCATGGCCGCTCCAGAACGCCGGATCGGCATCCGTCATGAACTCGCGCCCGCGGCTGTCGGTCAGCGACCAGAGTTCGGCGCCCATAGGATTGATCCGGGCCGTGAGATCGCCGGAACTGATGGTCACGAATTCCATTTCCGACACCGGCGATCTCCTGTGGTCCGTGTTCAGCCTCGCAGAACCGCCCCCAGCTTGGCGGCAGCGGCGGTCACCTTGTCGGCAATCGCCTTGAGGTCTTCATCCCTGTAGCTCTTTTCGAGCGGCTGGAGCGTAACTTCAAGGGCCAGCGACTTCTGTCCTTCAGGCACGCCCTGCCCCCGGAAATCGTCGAAGAGGCGGGCGGCGACAATATTCGCCTTGTCCGCGCCGCGCACCACGCGCACCAGTTCGCCGGCGGCAAGGTCCACCGGGACCAGGAAGGCATAGTCGCGCGTCACCGCCTGCAGCGCGGGCGGAGAATAGGAACTGCGCGCGAAAGTGGTCGCGCCCTTCTTGCCGGGAATGGCGTCGAGATAGATCTCGGCCAGCGCCACCGGGCCTTCGACGTCGAACTGCTGGGCCAGCCTGGGGTGCAGCATGCCGAAGCGCGCCAACACGTTCTTCGGGCCAAGGCGCAGCGTGGCCGACTGGCCGGGATGGAACTGCGATCCCGCCTCGCCCCCTTCGGCTTCGCTCAGGACAGGCATGACCTGCAGCTTGTCGACCGGCGCGCCGGCTTCGGCCAGCAGCGCCAGCGCCTCGGCCTTGGCGTCGTAGGCATCGAAAGGCTGGGCCTTGCCCGTCACCCAGCCGCGCGCAACTTTGTCGCCCGCGAGCACGAGCGCGAGGCTGAGGCGCTCGTCGCTCGCACCGCCACCACCACGCAGATAGCGCCGGCCCAGCTCGAACAGGCGCAGCGAGGACGCCCCGCGATCGAGATTGCGCTTCGCCGCCGAAAGCAGCCCCGGCAACAGCGAGGGGCGCATGACCTTCATGTCCTCGCTGATCGGGTTCGACAGCGTCCACAGGCCACCATTGCCCTCGGCGAAAGCTTCCGCCTCGGCCTCGGGCAGGAACGACCAGGTCACCGCTTCGTGCAGGCCGCGCGCGGCAGCAGCGCGGCGCACGCGGCGTTCCAGCTTCTGCACCGGCGTCGCGGTCGGCGGAGCAACACCCTCGGCGCGCGGCAGGGCCACGCTCTCGACCCTGTCGAGGCCGTGGATGCGCACGACTTCCTCAACCAGATCGGGCGCACCGTCGATGTCCGGGCGCCAGCCGGGAACGGTAACGGCCCAGGCCTTGTCGAAGCCGGCCTCTTCCGTCACGACCGAGAAGCCCAGTGCCGCGAGAATGCGCTTCTGTTCCTCCAGATCGACACGGACGCCGCCAAGCTTTTCCGTCAGCGCCGGATCGAAATGGACGACCTTCGGCGTGGCCGGCGCAGCACCAGCGCGCACGACTTCGGACGCCTCACCACCACACAGCGTCTGGATCAGCTGGGTCAGGTGATCGAGGCCGGTATCGAGGAAGGCCGGATCGATACCGCGCTCGAAGCGGCTGCGCGCATCGGAGGTGAGGTTAAGCTTGCGCCCCGTCTTGGCGATGCGCTCGGGATCGAAGTAGGCGATCTCGAGCAGGATGTCGGTGGTATCGTCCCCGCAGCCCGAATGCTCGCCGCCCATGATCCCGGCAATGTCATGAACGCCGGCATCGTCGGCAATCACGGTCATGTCCGAATCGAGCGTATATTCCTTCTCGTTGAGCGCCAGCACGGTCTCGCCGTCCTTCGCGCGGCGCGCAACGACCGCGCCATTGAGCTTGGCAAGGTCATAGGCATGGGCCGGGCGGCCATAAGCCAGCATCATGTAGTTGGTGGCATCGACCAGCGCCGAGATCGGACGCTGCCCCGCCGCCTTCAGCCGCTCCTGCAGCCACTGCGGCGAAGCGCCGTTCTTCACGCCCTTGACGACGCGGCCATAGAAGGCCGGGCAGCCTTCGGGATCATCGGTGCGCACTTCGACCGGGCACGGGAAGGTGCCGGGCAGATCGAGCTGTTCGATCGGCTGCAGCGTGCCAAGGCCGGCGGCGGCCAGGTCGCGGGCAATGCCGTAGAGCCCCATGCAGTCCGGACGGTTCGGCGTGATGGCGACCTCGATCACCGGATCGGCGCCATGGTATTCGGCGAAGGCCGTGCCGACCGGCGCGTCCTCGGGAAGCTCGATGATGCCGTCGTGGTCCTCGCCGAGTTCCAGTTCGCGCGTCGAGCACATCATGCCGTTCGATTCGACGCCGCGAATGGCCGACTTCCTGAGCACCAGCCCGTTGGCCGGAACCGTCGCGCCGGGCAGGCCGAGCACGCCGACAAGGCCGGCACGGGCATTGGGCGCACCGCAGACGACCTGCAGGGGATCGCCCTCGCCGGTATCGACCGTGAGCACTTGCAGCTTGTCCGCATCCGGATGCCTGGCGGCGGTGAGCACCCTGGCGACGCGGAAGCCGGCCAGCTTCTCGGTCGGGTCCTCGATGCCTTCGACCTCGATGCCGACGGCATTGAGCTTGGCGGCGATCTCTTCGACCGTCGCTTCGGTTTCCAGGTACTGCTTGAGCCAGGAGAGCGAGAATTTCATCGTTTCTGTTTCCTTCCGCGATCCAGCCGAATCAGGCCGGCGTACCGACGCCGCCCGAAAGGGTCGGCACGTCGAGGGCGGAGAATCCGTAGTGGGAGAGCCAGCGTACATCGCCGTCGAAGAAGGCGCGCAGGTCGTCCATGCCGTATTTCAGCATGGCAAGACGGTCGACGCCGATGCCGAAGGCGAAGCCCTGCCATTCATCGGGATCGAGCCCGCCGGCTTCGATCACGCGGCGATTGACCATGCCCGAGCCGAGCACTTCCATCCAGGCATGGCCCGGCGCATCGCCCGAGCCGCCGACGACGCGGCGCCCGCCTTCGTTGGCATAGCCGACGTCGACTTCCACCGAAGGCTCGGTGAAGGGGAAGTAGCTCGGGCGCAGGCGCAGGACCACGTCGTCGCGCTCGAAAAAAGCCCTGAGGAACGTTTCCAGCGTCCACTTGAGGTGGCCGAGGTGGATATCCCGGTCGATCACCAGCGCTTCGATCTGGTGGAACATCGGCGTGTGCGTGGCATCGCTGTCCGAGCGGTAGACGCGGCCCGGCGCGATGATGCGCAGCGGCGCGCTGTCGGACAGCATCGTACGGATCTGCACCGGAGAGGTGTGCGTGCGCAGCACCATCTCGCGGTCCTTGGCATCGCGGTCCGGGAAATAGAACGTGTCGTGCATGGCCCGCGCCGGGTGGCTCTCGGGCATGTTGAGCGCGGTGAAGTTGTGCCAGTCGTCTTCGATCTCGGGACCGGTAGCGACGGCAAAGCCCATGTCGGCGAAGATCTCGGCCAGTTCGTCCATGACCTGCGAGACCGGATGGACCGAACCCTGCGGCATTTCCGGCGCCGGCAGCGAAAGGTCGATGGTCTCGGCCGCCAGCCGCGCTTCGAGCGCCGCATCCTCCAGCGCCTGCTTGCGCGCCGCCAGCGCGGCAGTGACGCTTTCGCGCAGGCCGTGGATCTTGGGCCCCTCTACCTTGCGCTCGTCGGGGGTCAGCTTACCCAGAGTCTTGAGCAGGCCCGAGATGGAGCCCTGCTTGCCCAGAAACTCGACCCGCAGCGCCTCTACCGTCTCGAGATCCGAAGCTCCTTCGATGCGCGAAAGGGCTTCCTGGCCGGTTGCTGCGTAATCCACTGGTCGTCTGCCTGAATGTTGTTCGATGTTGCGCGGCGGTCCTTAGGAGCCTCGTGCGCAAATCGCAACGGAAGAGGGCACGGCGCCGACGAGACCGGGCCCCGGCTAGGCCCCTGCCAACCGTGCCGCCTTGTCGAAGCCCTGCATCGTTTCGCGCAAGTAGCGCACGCGCGCATGGACGACCGGCTCCACGACGGGCTTTTCGCGCTGCCCGTATTCGCTCGGCGTCATCCCCATGAACTCGCGGAAATCCCGCACGAACTGGGCCTGATCGTGATAGGTCGCGTCAAGCGCGCCGACCCATTTCAGCGAGGGATCGACGGTGAAGTCGATCAGACTGCGCAGGAACCGCTGGCGGCGCAGCAACATCTTGGGCGGAAAACCGAAAGTGCGCTGGCACAGACGCTCGAGCGTGCGGCGACTGATCCCCGCGCGATCGGCCAGCTGGGGCACGGAATCGATCTCCGGATCCTGCACGGCGTCATAGACCCTGGCGATGCTGGCCTCCGCCGGTTCATGGAGCGGCTCCAGGCCGGCGAAAAACGCCGTGAGCCGCTGCAATTCGCCGTCCGTATCGGGTTCGGGACCGAACAGGGTCTCGGCAAGCGGCCGGAAGCGGGCGAAAACCGGGTCGGTCATTCCGTCGGCCAGGCCATTGGCATATTCATGCGCGGGCTTGCCCACCAGCAGCGCCCAGCCCAGCGGATGAACGAGCACGCCCCACTGCCGCAGATTGCCCGTCCGGATGCAGGCTTCCTGCGAGCGTGGACCCGATACGGAAAACGCCGATTGCCCGACATTGGCCCCGCCGCGCGTGTTCCCGGTAACCGTGGGCTCGCGATTGAACCGCATCGCCGCCCAGTCCGGAAACATGAAGTCCTCGACGAAATCACCGTCCGCGACTTCGACCTCGATCAAGAATACGCTCGCGAAATAGCGTTGCAACACGGGAGCCGTGCGCATGTATTGCGCTGAGACCTTACAGCTCGGGGGCATCTGTAACCGTTCTCAAAATAAGAGATACTACGACAAACTCCTCAACACGCAACAAAAAGGGGCGCAGACGGTTCCGTCTGCGCCCCTTTTTATCATTTCCGTCCGGATGCTGCCATCCGAACGGAAGTCCTGATGCGATCAGGCCGGCAGTGCCGCCTTGGCCTGCGCGATCACGGCCGAGAACACGGAGCCCTCGTTCATAGCCAGATCGGCCATCGCCTTGCGGTCGAGCTCGATGCCGGCGAGCTTAACGCCATGCATGAACTGCGAGTAGGTGAGGCCTTCGTTGCGGACGGCAGCGTTGATGCGCTGGATCCACAGGGCGCGGAAATTGCGCTTCTTAACCTTGCGGTCGCGGTACGCGTACTGGCCGGCCTTTTCGACGGCCTGGCGGGCGACGCGGATCGTATTCTTGCGGCGGCCGCGGTAGCCCTTGGCCTGGTCCAGAATACGCTTGTGCTTGGCGCGGGTGGTGACACCCCTCTTGATACGGCTCATCGGTCAGTACTCCTTAGTTGAGCCCGTAGGGCGCCCACTTCTTGATCGTCTTGGCATCGGCGTCGGAAATGACCTCGGTGCCGCGATTCTGGCGGATGTACTTGCCGTTGTGGCTGATCAGGCGGTGGCGCTTACCGGCAACGCCGTGCTTCACCTTGCCCGACGCGGTGATCTTGAAGCGCTTCTTCACACCGCTCTTGGTCTTCAACTTGGGCATTTTCGTCTCCTTGTCAGGGACACGTCCGGTCAGCCCTGGCAGCCCTTTTCGCCAGGCCGACCCGCGAATCTCTTTGTGAAAAGACTCAACCGTGTCGATTGAAGGGCGGGCCTTTAGTGCGGGACGGGCGGAAAGGCAAGGGTTTCGAGCCGGCGTCCGCTCCGAGCTGCTCAGGCGCCATTGCGCGGCGTGGTGAAAGACGCGCGGCGGGTGCGACGCAGCCAGTCCAGAAAGTCGCCGTCCCCGATCACCGGGGAAGCGGGCGGCAAGGCGATCCGCCAAAGATAGACCTGCGCCTGCCGGACGGTCCCGTCGTCCGTCCGGACCGGCAGGCCCATACGCCTGTACTCACGCCCTTCGTAGCGGTCCAGCCGCGCCAGATCGCCCGGCGCGAGCACGAGGTCGCACAAGGTGCCGCGCACGCGCGCGCCGGACTTGGCCGGCACCAGCGCCGGAAACCAGCCGTTGCCGCCACGAATGGCAAAGAGCCGGCCGGGAACGGTGGCCGCTTGCGCATGCTCCAACCGCGCCCCGACCCATCGGCCCATGCGCGTAGAGGCCTGCGGCTGCAGGGTACCGTAGACGAACAGCCGCCTGCGCTGGTCCATGCCTAGTGGTGGCAGGCCAGCGCTTCGACGACATCCTCGAGCCGCGCGGGATCGCCGATCGCCAGCACGTGCCCTTCGGAAGCGGCATGGAGTGGGTCCCCGTTCCAGTCGCACATCGTGCCACCCGCCCCTTCCACGACGGGCACCAGCGCGGCCCAGTCATGCAACTTCAGCCCGGCTTCGCAGACCAGATCGATCTGCCCGCTAGCCAGCAGCCCGTAGTTGTAGCAATCACCGCCCATCATCATGCGCCGATGATCGGTGCGCGCCGCCAGGGCCATGAAATGGTCTCCCTGGTGATCGTCGAAATACTGCGGCCCTGTCGTCGCCAGCATGGCCTCGGACAGTTCCCGGCACGGGCGCGTGCGAACCGGCTTGCCGTTGAAGGTGGTCGGCCGCCCGCTGGCCCCGATCCAGCGTTCCCCCAGAATCGGCTGGTCGATGATCCCGAGCACCGGCCAGCCGTCGACCAGCAGCGAGATGAGCGTGCCGAAGATCGGCCGCCCGGCAATGAAGGATACCGTCCCGTCGATCGGATCGAGCACCCAGGTCCGTCCCGATGACCCTTCGACGGTGCCGAACTCCTCGCCGATGATCGTGTCGCGTGCCGCCTCGGCCTGCAGGATCCGCCGCATGGCTTCCTCGGCCGCGCGGTCGGCAATTGTCACCGGCGAAGCATCCTCCTTGCGTTCGGCGCTCAGGCCGCTGCGAAAATGGGGGCGAATCGCGTCACCTGCCGCGTCGGCAAGCCTCACGGCCAGAGCAATGTCTTGTTCGATCTTCATGGCCTTCCTGTGCCTACCTGCCCCCGATCCGGTCAAGTTTTCCGGCGAAAACACGGGGCCTGTAAGAAAATGGCAGCCCCCAACACGTCTAATGTGGGTTTTCACACGTTGCGGGAACAGCCCCCTCAGCGTATTTCCATTCCTGACAGGTCGCGGCAAGAGTGTGGCATGAACCGCAGGAAACGCCCGGCGTTCGATACATCAATCGCGCCGGAACAGGGGGTTACGAAGGACGGGCAACCGCTGTCCTATAATCGCGCACCGGCGCCCGACCTGGCGCCGTGGATCGGCAGGCTCTACGTGACGAAAGTCGAGGTGCCGGCCGACTACACGCTGTCGTGCGGCCTTTTCAACGACACCGCCTGCATTCGCATCCAGCTCGCCGGCGACTGGACGGCCGAGACCGCCACCGGGCCCGAGGCGTTCGGGCGCGCATCGCTGTTCTTCGGACCGCAGACCAGACGCATGCCGGTCAGCGTGACCGGCAGCTTCATCAGCGTGGGGTTCGTCGTGCGTCCAGGCGCCTGCACGGCCTTGCGTGGCCCGCGAATCGGCGACTTTCTCGACCGGCTGGTCCCGACCGGCACCGTTACCTCGCCGGTGAGCCGGGCCCTGTCGATGCTGGAACTGGATGCCTCGCCCGAGGAATGGCTGCAGATACTCGAAGGCCTGTGCCGCAAGCGCGTCGAGCACATGGACGGGCGCCTGCCCGACCCGATCGCAACGCAGTTCGAGGAGATCGCGTTCAGCAACCCCTCCATGACGGTCAGCGAGGCCGCCGAGCGCTGCGGGGTCGAGCGCCGCAAGCTGGAACGCGTGGCCAACCGCGATTTCGGCATGCCCCCCAAGCAGGTGCTGCGCCGCGCACGCGCGCTCGACATGGCCAGCCAGCTTCGCGGCGTTGCCGATTCGGAAGAAGGCAGCGAGATGGCGCTTCGCTACTACGACGAAAGCCACCTGATCCACGAGTTCACAGAACTGTTCGGAATGTCGCCGCGTCAGTTCGCCGCGACGCCGCAGCCGATCATGACGCTCGCACTCGAATCACGGCAGGCCCGGCGGCTCGAAGCGCTCAAGCGGCTCGCCCCCGGCGAGGCCCGGCCCTGGGAATAAACGGAACGCGTGCGACGCTGGCCGCACGCGCCCCCGAAAACGATCAGTCGAACAGGCTGGAAACCGAGCTTTCGTCGGCAATGCGGCGGATGGCTTCACCCACCAGCGGCGCGATCGTCAGGATGCGGATGCGATCGGACTGCTGCGCCGCTTCGGTCGCCTGGATCGAATCGGTGATAACCAGTTCCTTGAGCGCGGAATTGCTCACGCGCGAGACAGCCGCGCCCGACAGCACGCCGTGCGTGATGTAGGCGGTAACGCTCGTCGCGCCTTCGTCCATCAACGCCTGCGCGGCGTTGCACAGCGTGCCGCCCGAATCGATGATGTCGTCGATCAGGATGCAGGCGCGCCCCTTCACGTCACCGATGATGTTCATCACTTCCGACTGACCCGGACGATCGCGACGCTTGTCGACGATGGCCAGCGGCGCATTGTCGAGGCGCTTGGCCAGCGCACGGGCGCGCACCACGCCGCCGACGTCGGGCGAGACCACCATCAGCGACTGATCGCCGTAGCGGGCCTGGATGTCCGCCGCCATCACGGGAGCCGCGAAGAGGTTGTCGGTCGGGATGTCGAAGAAGCCCTGGATCTGGCCCGCGTGAAGATCGACCGAAAGCACGCGATCGGCGCCGGCCTCGGTAATCAGGTTGGCGACGAGCTTGGCCGAGATCGGCGTGCGCGGGCCCGGCTTGCGGTCCTGGCGGGCATAGCCGAAGTAGGGAACCACCGCCGTGATGCGCTTGGCCGAGGCGCGACGCAGCGCATCGATGCAGATCAGCAGTTCCATCAGGTTGTCGTTCGCGGGGTAGCTGGTCGGCTGCACCACGAAGACATCCTCGCCACGCACATTCTCGTGGATTTCCACGAAGATCTCTTCGTCGGCGAAGCGGCGCACGCTCGCGTCGGTAAGCGGCAATTCCAGATAGCCCGCGATCGCGCGTGCAAGCGGAAGGTTGCTGTTACCGGACATGATCTTCATGGCGAATCCCCAAACGGCCCGAAGGAGCGGGCTGGTCGCGCCCGCGTCTAGCCTCGCATCGCGCGATTGCAAGAGAGCGTGCAACGTTTTCACCGGCGAGCGGAAAGGCAAAGGCCGGCCCCGGACAGCCCGGAACCGGCCTTTTCAAACCGTTACGCGCAATAACGCGACTGGTCAGGAGGCGCGATGCTCGCCCTTGATCCAGCGCACGGTGCCCGAGCTGGCGCGCATGACGACGCTTTCGGTGGTCATCTTGCCGCCCTTGAGGTGCTTGACGCCTTCGAGCAGCGAGCCGCTGGTCACGCCGGTCGCCGCGAAGATGCAGTCGCCCTTGGCCAGTTCCTCGAGCTTGTAGATCTTGTTGAGGTCGGTGATGCCCCACTTGCGGGCGCGGGCGCGCTCGTCGTCGTTGCGGAACAGCAGGCGGCCGTTGAACTGGCCGCCGACGCAACGCAGCGCGGCCGCAGCCAGCACGCCCTCGGGCGCGCCGCCGGAACCCATGTACATGTCTACCGTGGTGTTCTCGTCGGTCACCGCGATCACGCCGGCGACGTCGCCGTCACCGATCAGCACCACACCGCAGCCGAGGCCGCGCAGCTCCGCGATCAGCGCTTCATGGCGCGGGCGATCGAGCACGCAGACGATGATCTCTTCCGGCTTGACGCCCTTGGCCGCGGCGACGGCCTTGACGTTCTCGGTCGGCGTCTTGTCGAGGTCGATCACGCCCTCGGGATAACCGGGGCCGACCGCGATCTTGTCCATGTAGACGTCGGGCGCGTTGAGCAGGCCGCCTTCTTCGGCTGCCGCCAGCACGGCAAGCGCATTGGGCCCGGCCTTGGCGGTAATGGTGGTTCCTTCCAGCGGATCGAGCGCGATGTCGATCTTGGGGCCCTTGCCGGGTGCGCCGCCGACCTTCTCGCCGATGAAGAGCATCGGGGCTTCGTCCCGCTCGCCTTCGCCGATGACGACCGTGCCATCCATATAGAGTTCGTCAAAAGCCTTGCGCATGGCTTCTACGGCGGCATGATCGGCCGCCTTCTCGTCGCCGCGTCCGACTAGGTGCGAAGCGGCGATGGCCGCGGCTTCGGTAACACGGACCATTTCGAGGACGAGGACGCGATCGAGTACTTTACTTGCGGGAGTCGGCTTCTTGGACATGTTCACTCCGGATTAATCCAGGGAGGAAAGGTTCGGACCGCTTAGACAGAGGAAGTTGAATTGTCGAGAAGCTGGAAAGTCCTTTTCTCCATCGCCCTCATGGGCCCCGCTCCGGCGATGGCGCAAGCGGTGCATGAACCGAGCGAAGAGGACAGGGCCATCGCCGAACGCATGATGTCCGCCGGCGGCCGGTTCACGCCCGATAATTCGCGCAATCATTGCCTGCGCACGATCAAGCAGGGCGAGATCACCGTCTGCGCCCCCGACGAGGACGAATTCCGTATTCCCTCGACCGCGGATTCAGACCCGAATTCGCGCGAGGCGCTCAACGACGGCAGGCTGCACACGCCGGATGTCGCGGGCGCCGGCATTTTCAGGGGCAAGGCCACTGCGGGCAGCATGTGCCTCGTGCCCCCGTGCCCGCCCGAGCAGCCCTACCTGATCGACCTGTCCTCGATCCCCGAGGCACCGGCGGGCTCGGACGCGGACAGGATCGCCAAAGGCGAAATCCGCGCGCCCTGAGCCCCCTGGCCTGCGTCCCCTGGAGCGTGACACCTTTGAATGAAGCGTTCGTCATTGCGAGCGTAGCGAGGCAATCCAGAGTGGAGCCACGGCACTCTGAATTGCCGCGGCCCTACGGGCCTCGCAATGACGATTCAAAGAGAAAAAGAGAAGCTGTCACGCTATATGGGCGGCCACAGGGAACGGCACCTCAGTCGCCGATGATCTGCATCACCAGCGGCTGGGCCGTCAGGCTATCCGATCCCTCGAGAATGCGCATGGCCTCGCTCACCGCGCTTTCAGGCACTTCGTGCGTGACGAGGGCGAGAATCACTTCGCCATCGTCGTCCGGGTCGCCCTTCTGGATCAGGCTTTCGATCGAGACATTGGCATCGCGCATGGCTGCCGTGATGTCGGCCAGCACGCCCGGCCGATCGGGGACCGTGAAGCGGATATAGGACCGGCCGACGCGATGCCCGGTCTCGGCGGGCTCCATCGCCTCCAGCTCGCCGGCGGGCATCGAGAACGCCGCACCCTTCTCGCCGCGGGCGATGTCGATGATGTCGGCCACGACGGCGCTTGCCGTCGGGCCATCGCCGGCACCGGCGCCCTGGAACAGCAGGCGGCCCATGAAATTGCCCTCGGCGACGACCGCGTTGGTCGGACCGTCGACGTGCGCGAGCGGATGCCCGAACGGCACGAGGTGCGGACGCACCCGCTGGTACAGGCGCGCAGTGCCGTTGCTGCGGTCGATCGCGGCGGTCCCGATCAGGCGAACGACATAGCCCAACGCGTGCGCCTGTTCGATGTCGGCGGCCTTGACCCGCGAAATGCCCATGGTCTCGACGGCGTCGAAGCGCAGGCGCACACCGAAGGCGATCGCCGCCAGGATCGAAAGCTTGTGGGCCGCGTCGACACCCTCGATGTCGAACGTCGGATCGGCCTCGGCATAGCCCAGGCGCTGGGCATCGGCGAGCACGTCGGCGAAGTCTGCCCCCGTGTCTTCCATGGTCGAGAGAATGTAATTGCAGGTGCCGTTGAGGATGCCATAGACGCGCTCGATGGCATTGGCTGCGGCGCCTTCGCTCAACCCCTTGATGACAGGGATGCCGCCGGCGACCGCAGCTTCGAACTTGAGCGGGACCCCGGCCTGCTCGGCAGCCGCAGCAAGCTCCAGCCCGTGGTGCGCGATCATCGCCTTGTTGGCCGTGACCAGCCCCTTGCCGTGGCTGATCGCTCCGCGCGCCATCGTCAGCGCCGGACCATCCGAACCACCGACCAGTTCCACCACAACATCGACGTCGCCGCGCGATGCCAGGGCCGCGGGATCGTCTTCCCAGACATAGCGCGACAAGTCGACGCCCCGATCCTTGCTGCGGTCGCGCGCGCTCACCGCGGCAATGCGGATCGGACGCCCGGCGCGCCGCGCGATCAGCTCCGCGTTCGTCTCGATCAGACGGACGACCCCGGTGCCGACAGTTCCCAGACCTGCAAGTGCTATATTGAGCGGTTCAACCATGGTGCTCCCTTTCGGGAGCGCGCCCTAGGGCAGGCGCGGAGGAATTTCCAGCACCTTCCGTCCGGGACAGCCTGGCCATTCGGGCGGTCCGGCCATTCGGGGCAACCCGGGCTCCGCCGGGCCACACGGCCTCACGACAAGTTGTGCTCGCACACGCCCAGTTCGCCCAGCACCATGCGGTAATCGGCTTCCGCCTGTCTCCTGGCGGCATATCCGTCAGACACGTTGGCGCCGGACGGCAGCGCGTTCGGCAGGAAGCAGGCAAGGCGATACCATTCGAGCGTATCGCGCGCCGGCGGATTGCCCAGGTCCGCAACCAGTTCCGAGAACGAGACGCCCCATGCAGGCGGACGTCCGGGCTGGTGGCGGACCGTGATCGAGGCCGCCGAACCGTCCTTCGTCGACAGGAAGATCTGCGTCTCGCCCTGCCCCGCCAGATTGCCCGGCACGTAGAACAGCTCGCGCACGCCGGTGACCCGGGCCGGCGCGTCGGGCGCGACGAGCGACGTGAGGATTCCGCGCAGGCGCGCCTCGCCCGCCGCGCTCCAGGGGCGCTGCGCGGTCGGCGACACCAATTGCAGTTCGCCGGGACGCCCGGCAACCGCCCGGGCAAACAGGAACACGTCTTTCTTCTTGAGTTTCGGCGCCTTGCCGCGCGAATCGAGCGGAAGATCGACGAGATATCGAACCGATTCGCCGATGGGCGCGCTGCCCGTCAGCAGCGATCTGGTATCCGCTTCCACGTAGTACCGGCCGTATCCGGCCCGCAGCCCCGGCGCGCGCGCATCATCAACGCGCACCATTTTTCTGACCTGCGCGAGCACCACCACCCCGGCCGAATCGGCCAGGTCTGCGATGTCTGCATAAGTGGGTTCCGGCCCGGTCTGGACGTCATCCTGCGCATGGGCAGGAAGTGCATGAAATGCAAGCATTGCCCCGGCCAATTGCGCCCAAAGGTGTTTCGATCTCGAAGGCATGAGGGACAATCTCCGTGGAAATGCCGGCGGTTATTATACCGGGAGGGAACCGGCGCAAAATCGTGCGTATGGTACTTGTCACCAGGCGCCATGAATTGTGCGTTAACCCCCGCAAGACCGATAAGGCGTTGCGCAGGGGGGGCATCACCGCTAAGGAAACTCGCGAAACGGGGCAAAAAAACAAAAATGCCCCACGGTCCGCTTGCCCGTCATCGACAACGGATATGGGGACTGTCAGCCGTCAGGGTGGGTAATTTCGAGTTTCGTCATGGACTCCTCCAGCCAAGGGGGAGGCCATGGGCGCCCTTGGACTTGTCCGGGGCATGGTAATGGAGTGAAGGGTCTGAATGGCTTACGCTGACCAGCAAATGAGCGGTAACAAGATTACCGCGCTCGTCATTGTCGCGCTGATCCACGTCTTCGCCGGTTATGCGCTCGTCACGGGCCTTGCCTATGAGGCGGCGAAGAAGGTCATCAGCAAGGTGACGACGGTGGACATCAAGGAAGAGAAACCGAAGGAGGAAGAGCCTCCGCCGCCGCCTCCCAAGGAAGAAGCGCCGCCGCCGCCGATCGTGGCGCCGCCGCCGCCTATCAACATTGCCCCGGCCCCGCCGCCGGTGCAGACTGTGATCACCCCGCCGCCTCCGCCGCCGGTTGTGATCCCGACCGCGGCTCCGCCGCCGCCGCCGCCGCCGGCGCCTTCCAAGGCACGGAGCGCAGCACCTAAGGGCCAGAACCGCTGGGCCGCTCGCATTCAGGCGAACTACCCGACCCGTGCTGCCCGTGAAGGGCGCGAAGGCCGCGTCGGTGTGCGTGTCACGATCAGCGCGGACGGCCGCGTGGCGGCTTGCTCCGTCACCAGTTCGAGCGGCAGTCCCGACCTGGACGAGGCGGCATGTGACGGCATGACCCGTTACGCCCGTTTCGACCCGGCTCTGGACGCAGCGGGCAACCCGACTTCCGGGAGCTACGCGACCGCGATCGTGTACCGACTTAACTAAACCGACGGCCTCGGCCGGACCTGCGTGACCCGGCCACCATCCTGCATTCTTCTTGAGAGGTAAATCGCATGCTTATCGTTGATATCCTTGCCGCCGCCGGCGAAGCCGCGCCGCAGAACAAATTCGGTTTTGCCGAAGCTCTGGAACAGGGCGGCTTCATTGCCTACGCCACCGTCGTGATCCTCGGCACCATGTCGTTCGGCTCGTTCTACATTCTGTTCACCAAGTGGTTCGAACAGTCGAAGATCATGCGCCAGTACCGCGACATGCGCGCCAGCTTCTGGAAGGCCCCGACCCTGAAGGAAGGCACCGCCAAGCTCGAGAAGAACAGCGCATGGCGCCAGATCGCCGAAGACGGCCTGCAGGCTGAAGAAGAAGCCGGCAAGCTGAAGGATCCCACCGAATCGCACGACTGGCTGCACGGCTCGCTGGCTCGCTCGGAAGCGACCATCAACGCCCGTCTCGCTGGTGGCCTGCCCTTCCTCGCCACCGTCGGCGCGACCGCTCCGTTCGTCGGTCTGTTCGGTACCGTCGTCGGCATCTACCGCGCCCTGATCGCCATCGGCGTTGCCGGTTCGGCCTCGATCGACAAGGTCGCCGGCCCGGTCGGTGAAGCTCTGATCATGACCGCGCTCGGCCTGCTCGTCGCCGTTCCGGCCGTGCTTGCCTACAACTACCTGCAGTCGCGCAACAAGCGCATCGGCGAAATGCTGACCGGCTTCTCGACCGACGTGCTGGCCAACATCGCTTCGGGCGGCGCCGTCAAGCCCGCCGCTGCTCCGGCCAAGCCGACCGCTCCCGCCAAGCCGGCTGCCGCTCCGGCCAAGTCGTAAGGAGCGCGGGCAAGACGGAGCCGGGCTTCCGGATCCGTCCCCCGCATGGGTTTCGGGCGGCGGCACGACGCATGCGCAAGCCGCCGTCCCACCCCAAGGCAATGCAAGGATTAGGATAAGACTATGGCGATATCCACGGGCGGAGGCGGTGACGACACACCGATGTCCGACATCAACACGACGCCGCTCGTCGACGTCATGCTGGTGCTTCTGATCATCTTCCTCATCGCAGTCCCTGTCGCGATCCAGACGATCGAAAAGCTGCGCATTCCGGTTATCGAGGCCATCGAATCGAAGGACAAGGTCGAAAACCTTCTCCTCACCGTCTCGACCACCGACGAAGCTGGACGCAGTGCCGGCGAACCCGGCTACACGGGGGCATCACGCGGCGGCGACTGCCGCATCTACTTCAACAACATCACGCCAGTCACTTCGGAAGAACTGCGCAAGATGGCGTTCAAGCGTCTCGACGCGATCGTCAAGCGCGCGGGTGGCCCGGAAGCCCTGATGCAGAACCCGGAACTGATCCCGCAGGTTCACATCCGTGGCGACGTCAACGCGCCTTGGCGCTGTGTGGCCGGTGCGATCTATAACGTCCAGATTTCGGGCTATCCGACGGTTGGCTTCATCACCAACCCCGTTGATCCGAACGCGTGACGTTACGGCAGGAACAGGAGTAAACTTCCATGGCAATGTCAGGCGGCAAGGATGATGGCTCGCCGATGATGGAAATGAACACGACGCCGCTTATCGACGTCATGCTCGTTCTCCTCATCATGTTCATCATCACCATCCCGGTTGCGACCCACTCGATCGATATCGACCTGCCGGTGGCAACTCCTCCGACGGACACGCCTCCGCCGGTCGACCCGATCAAGAACAAGATCGTGCTCACTGTCGACAACCAGATCCTCTGGAACGGTCAGCCGATCGGCGGGCCGATGCTGAGGGACCTGCTCCAGCAGTCCCTGAGCTATGCAGTCGAGCCGGAACTGCAGTTCCAGCCCGAGCCGAACGCAAGCTACGATCTCTCGGCACAGGTGCTGCAGCTGATCAAGGCTTCGAAGGTCACGAAGTTCGGCTTCGTCGGCAACGAACAGTTCTCGGAATTCGGCAAGTAAGCCGAAAACCGATCGGGTCCCGTAAGGGAACCAGCAAAGGGGCGGAGAAATCCGCCCCTTTTTCGTTGTCGGAAGAACCACATGGGCTCGTCGGAACCGAGAGGCACCGGAATTTCGGGAAACAGGGCCCGCGTGATCCCGGGCGCCGCCGTCCGGGATCAGTCCCCCTCTCCTTCCTCTTCCGGCGCATCGATCCGCATCGCCATGGCCGCGAGACTTTCCGCTTCCACCAGCAGTTCGTCGTCCGCGGCGCCCGACGGCAGGCTTTCCCGCCCGATCATCGACAAGGCCGGAACGGCAAGCGGGCTGATCCTGTCCAGCCATACATGATCGATCTCGCGCGCGGCCCGATCGAGCACGTCGGCGACGCGCGCGACGTCGGTCATGCGCGCGCGGGCGTCCGCCCAGGCAGCCTGTATCAGCAGATGATCAGGCTCGTACTTGCGCAGCACGTCGTAGATCAGGTCGGTCGAGAAGGTCACCTGGCGGCCCGACTTGCGCTTGCCGGGATGCTGGCGCTCGACGAGGCCGGAAATCACCGCCACCTCGCGAAAGGCCCGGCGCAGCAGATAGCTTTGCTGCACCCAGTCGACGAATTCATGCGTCAGGATATCGGGTGAAAGCAGCGCGGCCGGGTCCTCGACCGGCTTCAGCCCCCAGACCACCAGCGTATAGTCGGTGGCGACGAAGCCGAGCGGCCCCAGTCCGCGGTCTTCCATGCGCCGGGTGATCAGCATGCCCAGCGACTGGTTCGCGTTCCATCCCTCGAAGGTGAAGTAGCTCGTATAGGCGAGCTTCTCGTGCGGGAAGCTCTCAACCAGCAACCGTCCCGGCGCCGGCAGGTGCGAGCGCCAGTCCTGCACCTCCAGCCACTCGCGAACGTCGTCGGGGAAACGCGCCCAGCCGGCGCGGTCGGAAAGCATGGCGCGAACGCGATCGGCAAGGTGCGTCGAGATCGGCATGCGCTGCCCCATGTAGCTGGGAATCGTCGCCGAGCGCCTGGCCGCCCGCACGACCAGTTCGAGATCCTTGAGCGATTCGACCTCAAGATCCATCCCGGCAAAGCGGAAGGTATCGCCAGGCTGCAGGCTGGCCCCGAACCCCTCCTCGACCTTGCCGAGCGAACGGCCGTTGCGGAAGCGCACGTCGAGCATTTCGGCATCGACGATGATCCCCGCATTCATCCTATGGCGCGCCGCATGTTCGGGGTGGGTCAGCCGCCAGACGTCGTCCGCCCCGCCATCCCTTTCGCGCACGATCCGGCGGAACCGGTCATAGGACCGCAGCGCGTACCCGCCGGTGGCGACGAAATCGAGCACGCGCGCGAAGATCGCCTCGTCCACCCAGGCATAGGCAAACGAAGACCGGATCTGCGCGAGAAGCACGCTCTCGCGGAACGGCCCGGCGCAGGCGACGGCCATGACGTGCTGGGCCAGCACGTCGAGCCCGCCGGGACGGAATGCCTCGCCGTCGCGCTGCCCCTCGCGCACTGCCTGCCGAGCCGCGAAGGCTTCCAGGAATTCGAAACGGTTGCCCGGCACCAGCAAGGCCTCGCTGGGCTGATCCAGCCGGTGGTTGGCGCGCCCGATACGCTGCAACAGGCGCGAGGAACCCTTGGGCGCCCCCATCTGCACGACAAGATCGATGTCGCCCCAGTCGATGCCGAGATCGAGACTGGCGGTGCAGACCAGCGCGCGCAGCTCTCCCCGCGCCATCGCGCCTTCCACCTTGCGGCGCGCCTCTTTCGAGAGCGAACCGTGGTGAATGCCGATCGGCAGATTGTCGTCGTTGGCATCCCACAGCTCCTGGAAGATATATTCGGCCAGAAAGCGCGTGTTGGTGAAGACGAGTGTGGTGCGGTGCGCCCTGATCTGCTCGATCAGTTGCGGGATCGCCCATGTCGCCGCATGGCCGCTCCAGGGAATGCGCTCCTCTACGGGCAGCAGGATGTCGACTTGCGGATCGGCGCCGGGCTCACCCTCGACAAGCGCGACCGTGTCGATCTCTCCCCATGGTGCGAGCCAGCCCCGATAGGCATCGGGATCGGCCAGCGTGGCCGACAGAGCGGCGCGCCGGAGGCCGGGACTGAGCGCCTGCAGGCGCGCCAGCGACAATGCCAGCAAGTCTCCGCGCTTGCCGGTGGCGAAGGCATGAACCTCGTCGATGACGACCCGTTGCAGACCGGCGAACAGATCCGGCGCTTCGGGATAGCTCAGCAGCAAGGAGAGCGATTCGGGCGTCGTGAGCAACACGTGCGGCGGCCGCGCGCGCTGGCGGGCCTTGCGATCCGAGGGCGTATCGCCGCTTCGCGTCTCGACGCGGATCGGCAGACCGATGTCCTCAATCGGAGCAATCAGGTTGCGCTGCACGTCATGCGCAAGCGCCTTGAGCGGAGAGACATAGAGCGTGTGCAGCCCCTCGGGCGGCCCGCCCCCTGCCAACCGCGACGCACAGAACGCCGCCAGCGTGGGCAGGAACCCCGCCAGCGTTTTGCCCGCGCCGGTATCGGCCACAAGCAGCGCGTGGCGTCCCGCATCGGCCGCCGCGAGCATCTCCGCCTGATGGCGCCGCACGCGCCATCCGCGCGCGTCGAACCACGCGGCGATCTCTGGGGGAACACCGCCCCGATCCGTCATCGGCAGGACCTGATGGAGAAAGAGGAGAACAAGACCATGGGTGCGGCGGAGCATAGCATCGCGCGCGGGAAAAGTCCGGTCGCGCGCACCGCCACACTGCTGTCGGACCTTGCAGTGTCACCCGCCATGTCCGAAGAGCGCGAAACGCAAACATTGCGAAGGGCCCGATGAACGCGCTTGCCGGATATGCTCACCTGATCAACATCGCCATGGGCCTGGCTCTGGGGCTTCTGGTGGGGTTGCAGCGCGGCTGGGCGCTGCGCGAGCAGGCCGCGGGCTCCCGCTTCGCCGGCATCCGCACTTTCGCGCTGATGGGCCTCGCGGGCGGCATCGCCGGCGTGCTCTACAGCGACGCGCGCGGCCCGGCGACAAGCCTTCTGGCCGCGACCATGGTGCTGGTCCTGCTGGGATACGAACGGACCTCCCGGACCAGCGGGCGAATCGACGGCACTTCGGGCATGGTCGCGCTGCTGACTCTGGCCGCCGGCTTTCTGGTCGGCAGCGGGGAACGCCTGACCGGCACGGCAGTGGCCGTCGTCATGGTGCTGCTGCTGGCTATGCGCGCGCAGCTTCACCGCTGGGTGCGCCATCTCAGCGAACAGGAAATGCTCTCGATCGCGCGCTTCGCCCTGATAGCGCTCGTCATCCTGCCGCTGCTGCCCGACCACCCCTATGGCCCCTACGAAGCGTGGAACCCGCGCAAGCTGTGGATGGTGGTGGTGCTCGTCTCGGGCTTTTCCTTCGTCGGCTACTTCGCGGCACGGCTGCTCGGGCCGACACGCGCGGTGATCGCGACGGCGGCGGCCGGTTCGCTGGTTTCCTCGACGGCAGTCACGGCCTCGCTGGCCACCCGGATGAAGCAGGGGACCGAAAGCACGGCAATCCTTGCCGCCGGGATCTCTGCGGCCTCGGTCGTCATGTACCTGCGTGTCATCGTGCTGGCAGCGGCCCTTGCCCCCTTCACGCTCGGCCCGCTCGTGCGCCTGATCGTGCCCGGGTTCCTGGTCAGCCTGGCGCTGACCGCCTGGTACCTGCGCAAGGTGCCCGATGGCCCACCTTCCGAACCGCAGGGCGACATGCCGATGCGCAACCCCTTCGACCTCGGCCCCGCCTTCCTGCTCACCGGCCTCGTGATGGCGCTCACCGTCGCCGCGCGGTGGGTGCTCGAACAGTTCGGCGACAAGGAACTGGCGCTGGTGCTTGCGGTCTCCGGCACGGTCGATGTCGATTCGACGATCATCACCATGGGCAACCTGCCCGCCGGTACGCTGCACCAGGTCACCGCGGCGATCGTGCTGGCCGTCTCGGTCACGCTCAACACGCTGTTCAAGGCTTTCGTTTCAGCCAGCGTGGGCGGCTGGAGCAAGGGCAAGCACGGCGCCCTCCCCCTTGCAGCCAGCGCCGCCGTCGTGACCGCCGGCGCCCTGGTGATGGCGTTCTGAAACTAGGCGCGCGCGAGGCCCGAGAGCGCCAGCTGCGCGTCGATACGACCGACCAGCCGTTCCAGCCCTTCGGCCGTATCGCTTTCGGCGCGGGCCGTGAGCACGTCCTGCGTGTTAGAGGCCCTCAGGAGCCACCAGCCATCGTCGTCGGTGACGCGCACGCCATCGACATCGACCACCCGCGCATCGGTTTCGGTCAGCCGCATGCGCACCTCTTCGACCGCCGCGAACTTGCGGGCCGGGTCCACCGGGAAGCGCAGTTCCGGCGTGTCGAACATGGCGGGCATGGCGCTGCGCATTTCGGTCAGCGATCTGCCCAGCCGCACGGTAGCCGCCATCAGCCGCACCGCGGCGTAAAGGCCATCGTCGAAGCCGAAATAGTCGTCGGCGAAAAACACGTGGCCGCTCATCTCGCCGCCAAGCGCCGCGCCGGTTTCCTGCATCTTCGACTTGATGAGCGAATGCCCCGATTTCCACATGACAGGGTAGCCGCCGAGCCGGGCTATCCCGTCGAACAGCGTGCGCGATGCCTTGACGTCGGCAACGACCGTGGCGCCGGGATGGCGCAGCAGCAGGTCCTCGGCGAAGATCGACAGCAACTGGTCGCCCCAGATCACCCGCCCGGTACCGTCGACCGCGCCGATCCGGTCCGCATCGCCATCGAAGGCCACGCCGAAATCGAGCTTATCGCGCGCGACGAGTGCCTTGAGATCGGCCAGATTAGCCTCGATCGTCGGGTCCGGGTGATGATGGGGGAAGCACCCGTCCACTTCGGTGAAAAGCAGATGGTGTTCGCCGGGCAGCTTCGATGTCAGCAGTTCGACCGCGGGGCCGCCGGCGCCGTTCCCGGCATCCCAGCCGATCCGGAGCCCGGCAAGATCCCCGTCCGCGATTCCTGCAAGCCCCTCGACCAGCCTGTCGACATAGGCGGAGAACACCGCGCGGCTCTCGCACCGGCCACTTCCTTCCTCCCAGTCGCCCACGGCCGCCATGGCCCCGAGCCGCTGGATGTCTGCCCCGAAGAACGGACGACCGCCGACCACCATCTTGAATCCGTTGTGGTCGCGCGGATTGTGGCTGCCGGTGACCTGGATTCCGCCATCCACGTCCTGCGCGGAAGCCTCGGCGAAGTTGAGCATCGGCGTCGGCCCCAGCCCGATCCGCGCGACGTCAATCCCGCTGGCGAGAAGCCCTTCAACCAGTGCCTCCTCCAGCACCGGCGAACTGAGCCTGCCATCGTAGCCGACCGCTATCCTGCTGCCGCCCCCACGGCGCAGAACCGTCGCGAAGGTGCGGCCAAGCGCATAGGCGTCTTTCGGCCCCAGCGTCTGGCCGACCACGCCGCGAATGTCGTATTCGCGCAGGATCGACGGATCGAAGCCATGGCCGACGCTCATGCCCGTCTCAGGTAGAGGATTCCGGCGACAGCTCCGCCAGCAGCAGATCCCGCGCGGCATTGGCCTCGTGCACCTGCTCGTTGCTGCCGCCGCGGTCGGGGTGGACGGCGGCGAGGCGCCGACGATGCGCTTCCAGGATGTCCTTGCGGTCCGCGCCAGCCTTCACGCCGAGCACTTCGCGCGCGTGGGCCAGGGCGAAGGTCTGGCGAACCCGCAGCTTCTTCTGCCAGGGCCAGCGGCCCATGAACACGCGCCAGGCCACGCAGGCCAGCACGATCAGCCAGATCAGCTTCATGCGGCGGACATCGTCATTCCGCCGCGAAGGCGAGGTCCTGCTGGCCACGCGCCGGCACCGGCAGGTTGAGCCCGGCAACAAGGCCGCGCAGTTCCTGACGGGCCACGAGGTGGCTGGTGCCCAGCTCGCCCAGATGGCCCTTGTCGAGCAGGGTCAGCCCCGAGGGAAACAGCTCGCGATAGATAACGCGCTCCGAAAGACCGCTCGCCACGCGGAAGCCGACCCGCTGCGACAGCTCCTTCAGCGCCCCCTCGAGACGGCGCATGTTGCGTGCCTCGACATGCTGCACGCGGTTTCGCACGACCACCCAGTCCATTTCGCGGCGGCCCTCGTTCAACGTCTTCATGCTACGCTTCTTGCGCGTTTCCCACATGAGCTCGGCATAGAAGGACAGCTTCTTGACCTTGAAGCTCTCGCCCTCGACCTGGCCGATCAGGTCGAAGTCGACGAAGCTGTCGTTGAGCGGCGTCACCAGCGTATCGGCGGTCGTCGCGACATGGCGGGCGAAGGCATCGTCGCGGCCGGGCGTGTCGAAGATGAGAAAGTCGTATCCGTCCGCGATCTGCTCAGCGAGATCGTCGAGTTCGGCGATGTCGTCGCCGTCGTAGACCGCGAAACGCGCCCCGGGCAGGGCGATTTCGCGCCGCCGCTCGGTCTCGACACGGTTTTCGAGATAGCGGAACAAGGTGCGCTGGCGCGGATCGAGATCGATCGCGGCGACATTCGCCCCCTGATAGGCCAGTGCGATGGCCACATGCACGGCGGTGGTGGACTTGCCGGTGCCACCCTTTTCATTGGCGAAGACGATACGATGCGCTGCCACGGACTGTGATCGCTTTCCTGCTTTGGGCCCGTTCACCGGCCCCCTATATGTTCAAACTCGTTGCCGCACAGGGCGCGCCGCGGCTAATGGCTGGCGCATGTGCCGGTCAAGCCGCATCATATCGGAGCAGTAACCCGCAATGCAAACCGTCCACAGCCTTGATCCACTGCGCAGTGCAGTCGCCGAATTGCGCAAGACGGGTACGCTGGCTCTCGTCCCGACAATGGGGGCCCTGCATGAAGGCCATCTGACACTGGTGCGCGAAGCCAGGGCGCGCGCGGCGCATGTCGCCGTCTCGATCTTCGTCAATCCGCTGCAGTTCGGTGCCGGAGAGGACCTGGACGCCTATCCGCGCCAGCTCGAACGCGACTCCGCGCTGCTCGAGGCCGAGGGCGTGGACCTGATCTGGGCGCCGACCGTCGATGCCATGTATCCGCAGGGCTTCGCCACCAACATCTCCGTGACCGGCGTGAGCGAAGGGCTGTGCGGTGCCGCGCGGCCGGGCCACTTCGACGGTGTCGCCACGGTCGTATGCAAGCTCTTCCACCAGGTGCTGCCCGATATCGCCCTGTTCGGCGAAAAGGACTGGCAGCAGTTGGCGGTGATTCGCCGCATGGCCCGCGATCTCGACCTGACCCGCCCCTGCGCGGACGACATCATCGGCGTGCCCACTGTCCGCGAAGCCGACGGCCTCGCGATGTCCTCGCGCAACGCCTACCTGACGCCCGAACAGCGCGCGCAGGCCGTGGCCCTGCCCGCCGCGATGAAAACGGCCATCGCCGCCATCGAGGCCGGCGAGCCCGTGAACGATGCCCTGGCGACACTGGAAGCGGCCCTGCTTGCCGGCGGGTTCGCCGCGATCGACTATGCACAGCTGCGCGACGCGGAAAATCTCACCCCGCTCGACCGGCCTGCGGCGCGCCCCATGCGCCTGCTCGTCGCCGCCCGTATCGGCAAGGCCCGCTTGATAGATAACATGGCAGTGACGCCCCGAACCTGCTAAATAAACTCACAGAAATCGTCATTTGCCCCAAGTTCGTTCACGAATTAGGGTCCTGCGCGTCCTGGGACTGGGTAGTCCGCACATCCTCGTGCGGCAGAAGGAGGGTTACTCTTCATGAAGAAATTCGCATGCGTGCTCGGCGCGCTGGCAGTATCGCTGACTGCGAGTTCTGCGCTTGCCGAAAGCAAGTCCTCCGCGCGCAAGCAGCAGGAAAGCGGCATGCGGGAGATCCCCGTCTGCACGCAGAACCTGGGCACGGTGGCCATCGTCGAGCCCGACACCAAGTGGTGGCGTGAATTCAACCTCGGCAGCCCGGAAGCGATCCTGCGCGTCTTCGTCCAGCGCTCCCGCTGCTTTACGCTCGTCAACCGCGGACGCTCGCTGCAGAGCAGCGCCATGGAACGCGCGCTCGCGGAACAGGGCGAACTGCAGGCCGGTTCGAACATCGGCAAGGGCCAGATCAAGGCGGCGGACTACTTCCTCCAGCCCGACATCGTCTCGACCAACAACAATTCGGGCGGCGGCGGCGTCGGTGGCGTGCTCGGCGGCATCGGTGGCGGCCTGTTCGGTCGCGGGTTCGGCGCCATTGCCGGCGGCATCAAGGTCAAGAAGGGCGAAGCCAACGTGACGCTCTCGATCGTCAATGCCCGCACGACCGTCGAGGAAGCGCTGGTCGAAGGCTATGCCCGTAAGTCCGATGTCAGCTTCGGCGCCGGCGGCGGTGGTTTCTTCGGCGGCACGTTCGGCGGCGTTGGCGGCGGCGGCTACCAGAATACGGAGATCGGCCAGATCATCGTGCTGGCCTATCTCGACGCCTATACTAAGCTGGTTACCCAGCTCGGCGGCCTGCCCGAAGATGCAGCGGCTGCCGCACCGGAAGCAAAGTGATGCACACGGAAAGGCCCGCGGCCTGACGAACCGGCAAGATTGACGGCGGGCGGGGCCCAGCACCCGCCTGTCTTTTCGAAACCGGATCTTGTGCAAGATGACTTGCTCTAGCCTAACAGCTATTGTCAGGCGACTTCTTCCAGCCCTCTCTCTATTCCCGGAACCGATCGATCTGTCGCGTATCGCGCGTCCGGGGGTGAGATTTTCGAAACGGAATGCTGCGTATCCGTGCCATGGCACGAAGCGCAGGTCCGGTTCGTCCCGAAGACCCGCCGCGCATACTCACCAGTCGGTTCGGGGAAACGGACGCCCCCATCCCAGTCCCCTTCGGTGGCGCCCCGTGACCCCCGCCTCGTAGCGGGTTACCGATCTGCAGGGTTCGTCTTCGGGAGGACGTGCGAGCCGGGCAGCTCCGCCATCCGCGACAGGCAGCCCTGCCCGCGATGCGCAAGGGCCGGTCCGTTGCGGATTGCGGGCGGGGAATTCTCCACATAGAGTTGACGACAAGGCGCGCTGCAATCGTTTTGCAGGCATTCACTAGGGGGCAATTGGTGACATGAGCGGGCTCAACATCCTCTATATCGAGGACGATGCGCGCGCGGCATCGCGAGTTCAGGAACTGGCCCTCCAGACCGGCGACACGGTAACCTGGGCCGCCACCGGCAATGCCGGCCTGATGCGCGCGGGGACGGAATGCTTCGACGTCATCATCCTCGACCGCATGCTGCCCGATCTCGACGGCCTCACCATCCTGTCGCGCCTGCGCGAAAGCGGGGTCGGCACGCCGGTGCTCATGCTGTCGGCCCTTGGCCGCACGAGCGATCGCGCCGAAGGACTGGATGCCGGCGCCGACGACTATCTTGCCAAGCCGTTCGAGGCGGAAGAACTGCTCGCCCGCCTGCGGGCGCTCCATCGCCGCGCTTCGGGCCGCACGCACAGCGCCGTGATCCTCTACGGCGCCTTCGAATGCCACGTTAAGGCACGCACTGCCTTCCGCAACAACCGGCACCTTTCGCTCAGCCCCAAGGAATTCGACCTGTTCCGCTATTTCATGGAGAACGGAGGCGAAGTCCTGACCCGCGAAATGCTGCTGCGCGATGTGTGGAAAATGGATTTCGACCCCCAGACCAATGTCGTCGACGTCAACATCGGACGCCTTCGCCGCAAGCTCGAGGAGGGCTTTGACAGGCCCGCGCTCGAAACGATCTGGGGATCGGGCTATCGGCTGCTGGATGGCCAGTGATCCGCCTGGGGGCAATCCGCCATTCGATCTTCGCCCAGATCGTGCTCTGGGCGATCTTCACGGCTGCGGAAATCACGTTCGGACTATGGATGCTGACCGACGCCACGATCCAGCGCACCAATCACCTTGCGCTGGAACGGGCCATCGACCTCGATCTGGCCGGCATGGTCGACATCTATGCGAGCGGTGGCGCAGAGCAGCTGGCCAGTCGCATCGAAGACCGCCTGGCGCTGCAGCCGCGTAACGGCAACTCGGCCCATTACCTGCTTGCCGACGCGAACGGCAACCGCATCGCCGGCGACATCGGGAAATGGCCGAAGATAAAGGCCGATGCCTCCGAAGCGACCGAGATCGAGCTGGACAACGCCGCCAAGGCCTTCGTGCGCGCTACCGAACTGGGGCCGAACCTGCGGCTGCTGGTCGCACACGAACACCATGACCTCGACGTCCTGCTGCGACAGGTCGCCCTTGCGTTCCTCATCGGCGGTATGCTCGCCGTGCTCGCCGTGGCCCTCGGCGGCTGGATGGCCGCGCACCGGCTGGCCAGTCGCATCGAGAGCATCAATGCCGCCTTCCGCCAGCCGGACGACGCCGCCCTCGAAAGGCTGGCCCGGGGCTCCGGCGACCGCGACGAAATCGACGAACTGACGAGGCATTCCGGCAATGCCCTGGCCCAACTCAAGCAACTCGCCGCCGCACACCGCGCCACTACCGACCATGTCGCGCACGAGATCCGCACGCCGCTGATGCATCTCGACAACCGGCTGGTCAAAGCACTCGCAGCCACTCCGGATTCCGAGACCGCATCGCGCATCGCCGATGCCCGCACAGAGATCCGCAGCATCACCCGCATGCTCGAATCGCTGCTCGACATCGCCGCGAGCGAGGCCCGGCGCGGCGACAGGCACGGCCTCGCGCCAGTCGACCTCAGTGTCATGGCCGCGCGCCTGTGCGAACTCTATGCCGACAGCGCCGAGGAATCGGGGCACACGTTCAAGCGCGATATCGAGCCGGGCGTCAGGATCGAGGGCGAGGAAATGGCCCTCATGCGACTGATCACCAATCTGCTCGACAACGCCTTCAAGTTCGTGCCAGCCGGCGGCACGGTCTGGCTCGTCCTGCGCAAAGGCCCCACGCTGATCGTTAGCGACGACGGGCCCGGCGTTCCCGAAGAACAGCATGCGAAGATCTTCGAGAAGTTCAGCCGCGGCAAACGGCATCCCGAGGCCGAAGGCGCCGGGCTGGGGCTGGCGCTGTGCCGCGCCATCGCCGAACGCCACCACTTGGAAATACGCCTTGCGCCGTCAGAGAAGGGCGCCTGCTTCACCGTCGCGCCGGAAACGAAATAAGCCGCCTCAGGCCTCCTGCGCCTTGCGGATCATGCCGAAGCCATGGAGCAGGTGTTCGAGCTGCCCGTCGGGAACAGGCGGGAAGGCCAGCTCCTCGCCGCCGGTACGGATCGCATCGATCTGCGCCGCGACATCTTCCAGCGTCCAGTCCGGCTGATAGACGCCGGCATTCTCGGCCACCCAGGCCCGCGCCAGACGCCCGCCCATCGCCACGTACATCTCGCCGGTCGCCGCACAGCTCTCATGGCACAGGTAGCCCACCATCGGCGCGACCTGTTCGGGCGTCATCGGCGGGAACTGGCTGGTGTCGATCCCGTCGGACATGCGGGTCACCGCTGCCGGGACGATCAGGTTCGACTTCACGTTGTTGTTCTGCCCCTCGATCGCGGCGGTGTTGGAAAGGCCCATGAACCCGGCCTTGCACATCGAGTAAGTGACATTGTCGGACTTGCCGTAGAGGCCGTTGATCGAGCTGGTGAGCACGATGCGGCCGAAGTCCTGCGCCATCATCAGCGGGAACGCCTCGCGCACGACGTGGTAGGCACCCTTGAGGTGGACATCGAGCACGGCGGTGAAGTCCTCGTAGGCCAGCTCGGTCAGCTTGCCGCGCCGCACGTTGCCTGCCGAATGGATCAGGATGTCGATGCGGCCGAAGGCATCGAGCGCACTCTGGATGATCGCCTTGCCGCCTTCGGGCGTCGCAACCGAATCGGTATTGGCGACCGCTTCGCCCCCCATCGCGCGGATTTCGACGGCAAGCCCCTCGGCAGGGCCTTCCCCGGTGGCATCGCCCGCCATCGAAACGCCCGGATCGTTGACCACTATCTTGCAGCCCCGGCTCGCCAGCAGCAGCGCATGGGCCCGACCCAACCCGCGCCCGCCGCCGGTGATCACGGCAACGCGGTCATCAAAACGCAGGTCGGTCATTGGCTCTCTCCTGTACTTTCCCTCTTCGTCCCCCCTCTTCGTCATTGCGAGGAGGCGCAGCCGGCGCGACAATCCAGTGTTTGGCAAACCGCTCTGGATTGCTTCGCTACGCTCGCAATGACGAAGGTTGGGGCTTCACGCAATCACTCCCGCCGCCCGCAGCGCCGCAATCCGCTCGGGCGAAAGGTCGAGCACGGCGCCCAGGACAGCATCGGTATGCTGGCCCAGCACGGGCGGCGCCTCGGGCACGGGTTGCTCGGCATCGGTGAAGCGGATCGAACGGTTGACGATGGGAATGGAACCGAGCGTTTCGTGCTCGGTCTCGACCACCATATTGCGCGCGACAGCCTGCGGCTGACTGAGCGCCTCGGTCACCCCCAGGATCGGCGCGTGCGGCACTTCATGCCGGGTGAAGATTTCGACCAGATCGTCGACCCTGTGCTGCTCGGTGAAGGCGGAGACGATCGCGTTGACCTCCTCGCGCGCGTCGCGCCGCTTTTCGAGCGTGTCGTAGCGCGGATCGCCGGTCAGCTCTGGCCGCTCGATCGAATGGCATACCTTGCCCCAGAAAGCAGGGGTCAGGCAGGCGATGACGATCGAGCCGTCAGCGGCCGGGAAGATGCCGTAAGGTACCAGATTGGGATGCTGCGAACCGACCCGCTGCGGATCCCTGCCGGTGAAGAAAGCAAGCTGCGCGATATAGCCGAGCATGCCCATCAGCCCGTCCATCAGACTGACGTCGATATGCCGCCCCACCCCGGTCCGCTCACGCTCGTAGAGCGCGGAGAGGATGCCGATCGGGCCATTGATCCCGCCGACGAGATCCCCGAGCGGAATGCCCAGTTTCATCGGCAGGCCGTCGGGCTCGCCGTTCATCGAGAGCGCACCGCTCATCGCCTGCAGCACGATGTCGAAGCTGGGGCGGTCTTTCAGCGGCCCGGTCTGTCCATAGCCCGAGATCGAGCAGTAGATCAGGCGCGGATTGATCGCCTTCAGCGTCTCGTAGCCGAGCCCCAGCCGGTCCATCACGCCGGGCCGGTAGTTCTCGACCACCACGTCGCATTTCGCGGCGAGGTCCTTGATCAGCGCAAGGCCTTCCTCGCTCTTGAGGTCGACGACGATCGACTTCTTGCCGCGGTTGACGGCGAGGTAATAGTGGCTTTCCCCGTCGCGCGTGGGCGGGAAGGTGCGGGTCTCGTCGCCGGTGCCCGGCGGCTCGATCTTGAACACCTCCGCGCCCAGATCGGCCAGTGCGAGGCTGGCCGCGGGCCCGGCCAGCACGCGCGTGAAATCGAGCACGCGCACACCGGCGAGCGGGCCTTTCCAGACGATTTCTTCTGTCTCGGGCATAAGCTCAGTTCAGGTTGTGTCGGAAAAAGGCGATGATCTGGTCCACCGCATCGCGGCCCTCGGGCATCGTCACCTGATAGTGGTAGCAGTGGCCCATGCTCTCGCCGACGATCAGCGTCGAACGCACGCCGGCCTTGAGCAGCTGCGAATTGGTATAGATCGCGGGACTGAGATCGAGCGCGCGGGTGCCGGTGATGATCAGCGTGGGCGGAAAGGTCGCCAGCGTATCGAGGTGATAGCCGGGCCAGGCACTGGGATCATTGCGTTCGTCGATGCCGTCGAAATAGCCGCGGGTGATGTCTTCCGGCTCGCTGCCATCGGCGGGCGGCGGCGGGAACGAACCATCGATGTAACCGGTGGTCCAGGCGGATTCGCCCGCATGGAACGGCACGCCGCCTGCCCCGAAGATGCCGATCGCGCCTGCCTGCGGCAAACCATGCGCGGGTAGCCAGGCCGCCGCCTGCGCGGTGAGCGCACCGCCGGCCGAGCCGCCATAGATGCCGATCCGGCCGGGCGCATAGTCTTCGAGGAGTCCGGCATAGACGGCCGCCACATCTTCCACGCCCGCCGGGTGCTTGTGCTCGGGCGCCATGCGATAGTTGACGCTGACGATGCGGTATCCGGCCAGCACCGCCATCGGAATGGATTCGACCAGCGCCACGCCATCCCAGCCGACCGTGAAGGCACCGCCGTGCAGGTTGATCAGCACGCGGCCCGGATCGTGGCTCCCATCGGCAGGCATCACGTCGAGGACTTCCACGCCGCCGATCTCGGTGCGCTCGATGTTCACCGCGAACATCTCGCGCAGACGCGCGATCTGCGGGGCCATGAAGGCGTTGATCTGTTCGCGCCGCGTGGCGGCATCGACGTTCTCGCCCACGGTATCGAACGCGGGCATGGCCGCACGGCGGCGCTGCGCCTCGGCGGCGGGCTCGCTGACGAGGCCCGAAACGGGCAACACGAAGGCCGGGACTCGAACGTCCCCGTTAGCTTCGAATTGCGGCTTGGCTGGCGCGGTCTGTTCCATGCCCTCTCCTCCGGACGTTTCTGGCAGGCCATTTACGACACGGCCCGGACCTTGGGTAAAGGCCCGGGCCGAAATCGCATTGCCCTTTTTTAGGCCGGTACCGGCGAAGATCGCCGGTGCGCGATCAGCCCTTGCTGGGCAGTTCCGCAACGGCCGTGCCGAAGGCCGAAAGCTCACCACGATGGGTGGTCGCCTTCTGCTCGACCTCGACGTACTTCTTGCCGTTCTCTTCGAACTTCTTCGTCACTTCGCCGGTGATGACGATGGCGTCACCGTCCGGGTTGTGCCGACGGATCTGGCAGTTCGACTTGTGCAGGAAGCCGTCGTCGCCGATCCAGTTGGTCATGTGGTGCGTCAGCCACGAGCAACGCTCCGGACCGTAGTCGTAAGCACCCGGCGCGCCGACCTCGAGAGCGAAGGCTTCGTCCCAGTGCACGCGCTCGGGGCAGTCGGGCACGTTGAAGCGGTTGCGGATGCCAAGGCCCGGGTGCGCCTTCTGCATCTTGTAGGCCAGCTTGTTGGCGCGGATATAGAGGCCGCCCCAGCCCTGCGCGTAGCAGATGAAGCCGGTGACGGTCATCGGGCCCTTCATGATCGGCGGCAGCTTGTCGCCGACGTTCACGTCCTCGAAGTAGCGCGGGGTGGCGCCGCGGATCTCTTCCTGGTCGTAGATGTCGTAGAATTCGTCGAGCTGCTCCTGGGTGAAGGGCTCAACGCGGCCGCGGGCCTCGGTGTACTTGGTGCCGCGCTCGCGGGCCTCGTCACGGTCGGTGCGGAACACCCAGCTGTCGGCGCCGGCAACCTTGTCGCCGTTCTGGTTGAAGAAGTCGACGTGATAGATCTGCTGGAACGAGCGACCGGCGAACTTGGTCTGGTGCTCGACGAGATCCTTGAGGTAGGCCTCGGCGCGGATGGTGTCGTTGCGCAGGACCGGCTTTTCCCAGGTCCAGTCGGCACCGGCCCACATCGCGTGGACGCCCGAGAGACCACCGCAGTAGCCCGAGACGATACGGCTGGTGGTGAACAGGAACGAAGGCAGCGCCACGACCGAGCCGTACTTGGTCTTCTCGGCGTACTCGGGATCGCACCACAGCGGGTTATCGTCGCCGATGCCGTGGGCATAGTGACGGATCGCGTCGCGGGTGGCTTCGTAGTTCCACGGTTCGATCGTGTTCTCGATCTTCACGCCGATGCGGCTGCGCAGATCGTCGAGGCCTTCCTCGGTGATCTTGGGGAATTTGGCTGACATTTTTCTTGGCTCCTCAAAAACTTTTGAAATTCCAGGTTCGATCGATCTCAAACAATCGTCATTGCGAGGAGGCGAAGCCGACGCGGCAATCCAGAGACGGGCAAACCACCCTGGATTGCTTCGCTACGCTCGCAATGACGAAATTCATTGTGCCACCCCCGCGCGCTCGGCTTCGAGGTCGCGCAGCTTCTTGCGGTGGACCTTGCCCGCCGGGTTCTTGGGCAGTTCGGAAACGTATTCAACGATGCGCGGGAATTCATGCTGGGCAAGCCGCTCGCGGGTGAATTCCTGCAATTCCTTGGTCAGCGCATCGCTGCCTTCGCAATTGGCGACGACGAAGGCCTTCACGACCTGGCCGCGCTTCTCGTCGGGCACGCCGATCACGCCGCATTCGAGCACGTTCTCGTGACGCAGCATGGTGTTCTCGATCTCGACCGCGGACATCGTCCAGCCCGCCGAGATGATCACGTCGTCGGCACGGCCGCAGTGATAGAGGTAGCCGTCCTCGTCCGACTTGGCGCGATCCTTGGTGGTCATCCAGCCGCCGCCGCGCCAGAGCATCAGTTCGCCGATCTCGCCCGAATCACACACAGTGCCGTCGGGGCGGTGGACCTCCAGCTTCTGGCCGGGAACCGGCTTGCCCAGCGAGCCGGGCTTCACCATGAAATCCTCGGCGCCCGGATAGTTCACCAGCACCACGCCGATTTCGGTGGTGCCGTACATCGAGCAGGCCGGGACCTTGAAGTACTCGTCGATCCATTCGAGCGTGGCCGGATCGATCGGCTCGCCGGTGAACGACAGCTTCTTGAAATGGAACGTGAAGTCGCCGCCCTTCCCGCTGTTCTTCATCATGCGGTAGTGGGTGGCGGCAGCCGACATATTGGTGATCTTGAAGTCGTCCAGCGCCTTCATCAGGCGGACCGGATCAAAGCGGCCCGCGAACGTGCCGGTGGTCACGCCCATCGCCAGCGGCGCGAGCGTGCCGTGCCACAGGCCATGACCCCAGGCCGGCGAGGACGGGCAGAAGAACTCGTCACCCGCCCTGTTGGCCGTTTTGGGACGGATGCCGGTGCCGTAAAGCGCGGCGAACATCAGCGTGACGAGCGTCTTGTGCGAGTGCTTGACCGCCTCGGGCAGTTCGCGCGTGGTGCCGCTGGTGTACTGGAAGACGGCCATGTCACTGGCCTTGGTCTTCGGCGTGTAGGTCGTCGGCAGATCCTTCAGCGAGGCGAGGAACGCCTCGTCCGCGACGATGACGCGCGGGGTGCCGTCCTCGTTGGCGACCGAGCGGGCAAGCTCCGCCTTCTCGGCATTGGTGATCAGGATCGAGGGATTGCAGTCGCCCACGCGCAGACGCAGCGCATCGGGGCCGAACAGCGTGAACAGCGGCACCGAGATCGCGCCCGTCTGCATCGCGCCGAACAGGCAGACATAGAAAGGCAGCGAAGGCTCGAGCATGAAGGCGATCCGCTCGCCGGGCTTCACGCCTTCGGCATCGAGCCAGTGCGCGAACTGCGCGGCGCCGGCCGAAATCGTATCGAAGCTCAGAATCTCGTCGTGGCCATCAGCATGGGCAATGCGCACCGCCGGACGGCCCGAGCCATCGGCATGACGCGTGATGCACTCGTGCGCGATGTTCAGGTGTTCACGATCGCCGTCGAACAGCTCCCAGAGCGCGGCCGAAGAGGCGTGCGCCTGCGCGTCGGCATAGCTCGTGTAATCGGTCAGCTTCACCAAAGGCTCTCCCGTTTCGGAGCGCACCGCGGTGAACGATTCGCGCCCTGTCCACTTGTTGGAGGGCGCAATGGCATATTCGGCTTGTTATTGCAAATATTGAATGCTATTCAACATATTGAATGATCGACACGCCCGACACCCTGCCCACGGACCCCGTGAAGGCCAGCAAGGCCCCTGCCATTTCGCGCGCAGCGGCCGTCCTCCGCCTGCTGGGAAAGAACGACGCGCCACTCGGCGTACAGGCCATCGCCCGCGAGCTCGGACTGGTGCCGAGCACTTGTCTCTATGTCCTGCGGGCGCTGGTGGCGGAGGAACTGGTCGCCTTCGATCCCTCGACCAAGCGCTACACGCTCGATTCCGGGGTCCTGACGCTGGCGCGAAACTGGCTGCGGCGCGACCGGTTCAACGATCTCGCCCAGCCCGCGCTCGACCGCATCAGCCAGGAATTCGGCCTGACCACGCTGGGCGTGCAGGTCTTCGGCCTCAATCACATCATCGTGACGGCCATGTCGCAGTCGAACCAGAACTTTCAGCTTTCCACACAAGTCGGCAGCCGCTTTCCCGCGCTGGTTTCCGCCACCGGCCGCTGCATCGCGGCCTTCGGCAATTACCCGGACAGCGAGCTGAAGCCGCGCTTCGAGAAGCTGCGCTGGGAAGAAGCGCCCAGCTGGGAAGAGTGGAAGGCGCAAGTCGAGGATGCCCGCGAGACGGGCGTGGCCGTCGATGCCGGGCACTATATCTCGGGCGTCACCGTGATCGCCGCGCCAGTCTGGAAAGGCGGGCGCGAGGACGGTGTCCGCCCCAGTCACGCACTCGTCGCAATCGGCCTCGGCGCCGGGGTGCGCGGCGAGAACCTGCCGCGCCTGAAAGCCGCGCTGCAGAACGCGGCGCGCATGCTCAGCGAGCAGATGTCGGGGTAAGCAGCGAGGCGGGATCTAGGAAAAAGCGTCATCCCAGCGCAGGCTGGGATCGTTGCGGGCATGGCGCGAGGCCGAAAGCGGTCCCAGCCTTCGCTGGGGCGACGATTGGGAGGTTTTGCGTCCGGTCTCTGAGAGGGCCTTACGCCCCCTTCTTCTTCAGCAGCACGGTGCGCAGCATCGAGAGCGCCGTTTCGCCGCGCTGGTTGGTCAGCTCGTGCTTGAACACGACAATGCCCTGCGTCGGGCGCGACTTGCTTTCGCGCATCTCCACCACTTCGCTCGAACAGGTGAGCGTGTCGCCGATGAAGGTCGGCTTGGGTGTAACCACCTTGTCGAAACCGAGATTGGCGACCAGCGTGCCCACCGTGGTGTCCGCGATCGACAGGCCCACCGCAAGACTGAAGGTGAAAGTCGAGTTCACCAGGATCTGACCGAACTCGCTGGCCTTCGCCGCCTCGGCATCGAGGTGCAGCGGCTGCATGTTGTGCGTCATCGCCGAGAACATCAGGTTATCGGTTTCAGTGACCGTGCGGCTGGGCTGATGGACGAGCCTGTCACCCACGTTCCATTCGTCGAAAAACCTTCCGGGCATCCTTGCATCCTTTACCTGTCAATCGAGCTTGAGCTTGAAGCCGGCGTGGCTCTGCTCCCAGCCCAGTCGTTCGTAGAAACGGTGTGCGTCGGCGCGGTCACGGTGCGACGTCAGCTGCACCAGCATGCAGCCCCGCGCGCGGCATTCCCCGACGGCCCATTCGACGAGCTGCGAACCCAGCCCCCGGCCGCGCAGGCTGCCATCGATGCGCACCGCCTCGATCAGTCCGCGCCAAGCGCCATGCATCGAAAGGCCCGCGAGAAAACCGAGCTGCAGCGTGCCGACGAGCCGGCCATCCAGCTCCGCGACGATCAGCCGCTGCCGGTCCGACCCGTCGATGGCGCGGAAGGCCGCAACATAGCCCGGATCGAGCGGGAGCGAGGCATCCTCGCGCGCCCGGCCGAATTCGTCGTCGGCCAGCATCGCGACAATGGCCGGCAGATCCTCCTCGCGCGCATCGCGCATGACGAGGCCCGTCACGCGCGCGCCTCCGGCGCCGTCAGCGTCAGCCGTGTCGGAGTCCAGCTGCGCCGCCTCCGCGCCTCGCGTGCCGCGACATCCTCGCCATCGAAATCCATCGGCACGGCCTCGGCGGAGAAGCCGTCGCGATCATCAAGCGCGGGCATGTTGACCACTGCCCATGTCCCGCCGTCCTTGTGCCAGACCGCCGCAACAAAGACACCGCATCGCCCGCACACGAAGAAATCCGTGATGCCGAGGCCGAAGCGATAAGGCTCCAGATCGCGCGGCGCGCTCAGCTCCACCAGCCCCGCGGGATCGGACACCGCCGCCACGCGATGCCGCACGCAGAAGCCGCACTGGTCGGCGCGCGGTGTGAACGTGTCGGGCGCCTTGTCGCTATGCAGGACAACACGGACGTCGCCGCAGTGGCAACGGCCGGCATAGTGATGGGCGTATGCCTCCGGCTCTTGTTTCATTCACGCCTCCTGTTCGGCGTCTTCCTCGATCTTCACCAACAGCGCATCGACCTGCACCTGCTGGCCCGCACTGGCGTTGAGTTCGGCCACCGTGCCGTCGAACGGCGCGGTCAGCGTGTGCTCCATCTTCATCGCCTCGAGCGTGAGCAGCTTCTGGCCCTTGGTGACCGTGTCGCCCTTCTCGACCTCGACCGAGATGACCTTGCCCGGCATCGGCGCGACGATCGCGCCCGATCCATCGGCCGCGCCATGCGCGGCGTCGTGACGCCAGGACGAGAGCAGCCAGGCCTGCCCCTGCTCGGTGACCAGCACGCCGGTGGCGGGCTCTTCTGAACCTTCGCCGGTCAGTTCGATCTCGACCTTCTCGCCATCGAGCAGGAACCACGCAGCGCGCCGGGGCGCGGCGTTGAGACGGAAGCCCGCCATGTCGGTGACCGGAACCAGCGCATCGGCGGCACGCTGCAGCACATCGTCCGACGGGACCGGCGGCTCGCCCATGGCTTCACCGTCGCGGCCGATCAGGCCGGTATCGACCTTGCCCGCCGCGAAGTCCGGATGCTCCAGCGCCTTCACCAGGAACGAGGCGTTCGTCTTCACCGGCCAGACCGCGCTGTCCTGCAGCATTTCGCCCAAGCGCTCGCGCGCTTCGTCGCGATCCTCGCCCCAGGCGATGACCTTGGCGATCATCGGATCGTAGTGCGACGAAACTTCCGCGCCTTCGTAAACACCTGTGTCGATGCGCCCACCCTCGGCATCGCCGAACTGCAGCAATTCGAGCGTGCCGATGCTGGGGAGGAAGCCCTTGGCCGGGTCCTCGGCATAGAGGCGCGCTTCCATCGCCCAGCCGTCGATGGTCAGGTCTTCCTGGCTCATCGGCAGCGGTTCGCCGCTGGCGACACGCAGCTGCCATTCGACCAGATCGACCCCGGTGATCTCCTCGGTAACGGGGTGTTCCACCTGCAGACGGGTGTTCATTTCCATGAACCAGATCTTGTCCGCCGCAAGCTTGCCCGAGCCATCGGCGATGAACTCGATCGTGCCCGCGCCGACATAGTCGACCGCCTGTGCCGCACGCACGGCCGCAGCACAAAGCGCCTCGCGCGTCGCCGCATTCATGCCCGGTGCCGGGGCTTCCTCGATCACCTTCTGGTGGCGGCGCTGCAGCGAGCAGTCGCGCTCGAAGAGATGAACGACATTGCCGTGCTTGTCGCCGAAGACCTGCACTTCGATGTGGCGGGGCGAGGCGATGTACTTCTCGATCAGCACGTGGTCGTTGCCGAACGACGATGCCGCCTCGCGCTTGCACGAGGTCAGCGCGTCGGCGAAGTCCTCTTCGCTCTCGACAAGACGCATGCCCTTGCCGCCGCCGCCCGCGACGGCCTTGATCAGCACCGGATAGCCGATCTTGCCCGCCTCGTCGGCCAGCACGCCCGGCGACTGGTCCTCACCCATGTAGCCCGGCGTCACCGGCACCCCGGCATCGGCCATGAGCTTCTTGGCCGCATCCTTGAGGCCCATCGCTGTGATCGACGAGGGATTCGGCCCGACCCAGACGATCCCGGCATCCATGACGGCCTGCGCGAACGCGGCATTCTCGGACAGGAAGCCATAGCCAGGGTGGATCGCCTCGGCGCCGGTCGACTTGGCGGCCGCGATGATCTTCTCGCCGACAAGATAGGACTCGCGCGTTGGCGCCGGGCCGATGTGCACGGCTTCGTCGGCCTCGCGCACATGCAGCGCCTGCGCGTCGGCATCGGAATAGACGGCAATCGTGCGAATGCCGAGGCTGCGCGCGGTGCGAATGACCCGGCAGGCGATTTCGCCACGGTTGGCGATAAGGAGGGATTTGATCATGATTTAACTCCCAATCCCCACCCGAATGCCGGAAACCCATTCCTCCCCGAGCTTGTCTCGGGGAGGTGGCTCGCGAAGCGAGACGGAGGGGGAAATGCGATGTTCAAAGACGTGGCACCCAAGCCGAAAGCCGGCGGAATCGCCCGAGCGCGAAAGCTGCGCAGCGCAATGTCGCTGCCGGAAGGCCTGCTCTGGCGCGAGCTGCGCAAGCGCCCGGGTGGATTGAAATTCCGCCGTCAGCATCCGAGCGGCGCCTATGTTCTGGATTTCTACTGCGCCGATGCGCGGCTTGCCGTCGAAGTGGATGGCATGGCGCACGGCATGGGTGACAACCCGGCCCGAGATGAGGCCAGGGACCGATGGTTTAGTGACGCGGGCATTGCGACCTTGCGCATTCCGGCGCGCGCGGTTCTGGATGACCTTGAGGCGGTCACGACCTTGATCGTTACCGAAGCGCAGGCGCGGCTGCCCCTCCACCACCCGGCTGCGCCGGGCGGTCCCCCTCCCCGAGACGAGCTCGGGGAGGAATGAGGAAGACACCGTCTTCACCCTCATCACATCCTGAACACCCCGAAGCGGGGTGCCTCCGGAATCGGCGCCTCAAGCGCCGCCGCCAGAGCCAACCCCAGCACGTCGCGAGTCTGCACCGGGTCGATCACGCCGTCGTCCCACAGGCGCGCGGTGGCGTAGTAGGGGTTGCCTTCGTCCTCGTACTTCTGGCGGATCGGCGCCTTGAAGGCCTCGGCCTCGCGCTCGTCCCACTTCGCCGCGTCGCGGTGGACGGTGGCAAGCACGCTGGCGGCCTGTTCGCCGCCCATCACCGAAATGCGGCTGTTGGGCCAGGTGAAGAGGAAGCGCGGGTCGTAGGCGCGGCCGCACATGCCGTAGTTGCCGGCGCCGAAGCTGCCGCCGATCAGCACGGTCAGCTTGGGCACCTGCGCGGTCGCCACGGCAGTGACCAGCTTGGCGCCGTGCTTGGCGATCCCTTCCGCCTCGTACTTGCCGCCGACCATGAAGCCCGAGATGTTCTGGAGGAACAGCAGCGGGATCTTGCGCTGGCAGGCGAGCTCGATGAAGTGCGCGCCCTTCTGCGCGCTTTCGGAGAACAGGACGCCGTTGTTGGCGAGGATCGCCACCGGCATCCCGTGGATATGCGCAAAGCCGCAGACCAGCGTGGTGCCGTAGAGCGCCTTGAACTCGTGGAATTCGCTGGCATCGACGATGCGCGCGATCACTTCATGCACGTCGTAGGGCGCGCGCACGTCCTCGGGGATGATCGAATAGAGTTCCTCGGGATCGTACTTCGGCGCGCGCGGTTCCTGCAGCGGCAAGCCATGCTGGTGGACCGGGCCGAGGTACGAGACGATGTCGCGCACGATCGTCAGCGCGTGCTCGTCGTTGTCGGCGAGGTGATCGGTTACGCCCGACTTGCGGCTGTGGAGGTCGCCACCGCCCAGATCCTCGGCCGAGATCACTTCACCAGTCGCGGCCTGCACCAGCGGCGGGCCTGCAAGGAAGATCGTGCCCTGTTCCTTCACGATCACGGTCTCGTCGCTCATCGCCGGCACATAGGCGCCGCCCGCGGTGCACGAGCCCATGACGCTGGCGATCTGCGGGATACCCTGCGCCGACATCTGTGCCTGGTTGAAGAAGAACCGGCCGAAGTGGTCGCGATCGGGGAAGACCTCGGCCTGATTGGGCAGGTTGGCGCCGCCGCTGTCGACGAGATAGACGCAGGGCAACCGGTTGGTCGCCGCGATCTCCTGCGCGCGGATATGCTTCTTCACCGTCAACGGGAAGTAGGTGCCGCCCTTCACCGTCGCATCGTTGGCGAAAATCATGCACTGGCGGCCCGAGACACGGCCGATGCCGGCGATGATGCCCGCACCGGGCACTTCGTCGCCGTACAGACCATCGGCGGCAAGCTGGCCGATCTCAAGGAACGGCGAGCCGGGATCGAGCAGGCGCTCGACGCGGTCACGCGGGAGCAGCTTGCCGCGGCTGATGTGCCGCTGGCGCGACTTCTCGTTGCCGCCCAGCGCGGCCTGCGCAACCTTGTCGTGCAGTTCCTTCGCCAGAGCGCGGTTGTGCGCATCGCGCGCCTTCGCCTCGGGGCTTTCGAGGTTTACGTTGGTCTGGAGCACCGGCGCGCTCATGCCCTCAATTCCTTTCCGGCCGCACTGTGCCGCAGCCTCATCCCGCAGGAGTTCGATTTACACCGCCTATCTAACGAAGCCGCGCGACCAGAGGAAATTGAAAGTTTCGTCGGTACGTCATAGACAATCTCTATGATCGACCAGTACCAGCTGCGCTATTTCCTCGCCGTCGCCGAAACCGGCAGTTTCAGCCGTGCCGCCAAGCGGGTCAGCGTGACCCAGCCCTCGCTCTCCGCCGGAATCGCCAAGCTGGAGCGCGAACTGGGCGCCCGTCTCTTCGACAGGGATCGCCAGGGCGTTGCCCTGACGCCCGCCGGAAGCCGCTTCCTCGTGCGCGCGCGGCGAATCGCGGCGGAATACGAGCACGCGCTGGTGGAGCTCTCCGAAGTCTCCGACCCCACCCTGCTGCGCATCGGCGTGCTCGGCACGATCCCCACGCCGATGATCGAGGACCTGCTGCAGCAGCACCGCGCGCTCGGCTCCAGCGAGGCGCTGGAAATCCTCGACGGCAACGAACGCGACATAACCGAGCGGCTCGAACGCGGCCGCATCGACGTGGCGCTCACCGTGGTGCGCCCGCAGCACGCCCGCTTCCATCCCGAAGTCATGGCCCGCGAACGCTACATGATGGTGCTGCCCCTCGATCATCCGCTGGCGGACGAGGACGAGGTGATGGCCGAACAGCTCGCGCGCGACCGCATGGCGCTGCGCCGCCACTGCGAGGGCCTGCCGGAGATCAACCGCTTCTTCATCGCACGCGGCGTGCGCCCGCGCTTCGTGCTCAAGACCACCAGCGACGAGCGCGTGCTGGCGGTCGCGCGCGCCGGGGCCGGGGTGGGCATGATGCCCGAATGCTTCGCCGAACCCGCAGTGCGCTTCGTGCCGGTGAAGGACTTCGAGCTGACCCGCGACGTAGGCCTGCTCCACGCCAGCGAAGCGCATATCGCTCCGGCGCTCGCCAGCCCCTTCATCGGCCTTGTCCGCCGCCACTACGGCAAGGCATGAAGCGCGCGAAGAGAGATGCGAGGAGAGAGACGTTGCAACCTTCGGACATGAGCGGAAAAGTCGCGCTGGTCACCGGCGCCGCGGCGGGTCTGGGACGCGCCACTGCCGAGAGGCTGGCCGGATTGGGCGCGAAAGTCGCACTGGTCGATGTCGTCGAGGCAGGGCTGGAAGAAGCCGCCAAGGCCATCCGTGCGGCAGGCGGCGAGGCACTTGTCCTGCCGCTCGACCTGTCGGTGCGCAGCAATTGCGCCAAGGCGGTGGAAGAGACCATCAAGGCCTTCGGACGGATCGACGCCCTGTGCAACGTGGCCGGCGTCATGAAGCCGGGGCCCAGCGACAGGTTTACGGACGAGGCCTGGGACCTCACCATGAAGGTCAATCTGGAGGCCCCGTTCTTCCTGATCCGCGCGAGCCTGCCGCATCTGCTCGAAAGCCACGGCGCCATCGTCAACGTCACGTCCTGCGCGGCTTTCCAGGGGCAGGCCTATTTCGCCGCCTACTGCGCCACCAAGGCAGGCCTCACCAACATGACCAAGGCACTGGCCATGGAATACATGAAGGCCCCGATCCGCATCAACGCAGTGGCCCCGGGCGGGATGATGACCGGCCTCGTCGGCGGCATGGCGGCCCTTGCCGAATGCGACCGCGACCTGATCGGCCGCATCGGCTCCCCGCGCGGACTGTGCGAGATCGAGGACGTGGCCGAAACCGTCGCCTTCCTCGCCACCCCGGCCGCGCGATCCTATCACGGTGCGTGCATCAATATCGATGCAGGCGTGACGGCGGACTGAGGATCCTATTCTTCGTCATTGCGAACAGCGAAGCCGTGCGGCAATCCAGAGTGAGCACTAACCGCCTCTGGATTGCTTTGCTACGCTCGCAATGACGAACGAGGGAGGATGAGTGTCTCGCCGGAAATAGCAGCTTTCAGCTCCGGCATGACCTGTTCGAGCAGCTTGAGGCTCTTCCAGCCCTCGTCCGGCGACAACCCGCCGAGCAGTGGCTGAAACCCGATATTGCCGCCTTGCATGCTGCGCGCCTTCTCGAGCAGCATCTCCGGCGTCCAGGCCGCGAACAGCCCGGCCTGGCGCAGCACGGCGGGATCGGTCAGGCCCTTGAACGGCGAATTGGAAGCCTTGCCTTCCTGCTCGGCCCACTTGGCATATTCGGTGATGACGTGGACGGCGTGGGGCGCGATGGCATCCCAGCCCGCGTCCGGGTCCTCGCACAAGTGGATCGCCATGGGCATGCCGGGCACCGGGCGGAAGTGCCGGCGCGGCGCGTGGCCGAGACGTTCGCATTCGGAGAGGTAGAGATCGACCAGTTCGCCCTTCATCGGCCCGAAACCGACGCCGAACTTCGCCGCGCGCTTCGCCGAGGCAGGCACGCCGCCGCCGACCATGATGATGTCCTCCGGTTGCTGCACCGGCAGCGGCCGGGTGAAGATCGGGCGTCCCTCGTATTCGAACCGCTCGCCTTTCAGGGCGCGCAGCATGATCTCGAGTCCGGCGTCCATCAGCTTCGCGCGGTCCTTGAGCGATTTGCCGAACATCGCGAATTCACCGGGCACATAGCCAGCCCCGAAGATCACGCTGAGCCGCCCGCCCGACATGTTGTCGAGCACCGCGATCTGCTCGGCCAGTTCGACCGGATCGTGCAGCGGGAGGATCACCGCTCCGAGCAGGAAGCGGATACGCTCGGTCACCGCCGCCATGCCGCCCGCCAGCACGAAAGGCTGCGGCAGATAGCCGTCGTCCGAGCCGTGATGCTGCATCAGGCCGATCTGGTCGACGCCGATGCGGTCGGCATGCGCCGCCATTGCGGTAGCCGCGCGATAGAGATCGGGCGTCGGCGCGGCCCAGTCGGGCGAGCGCATGTCGAACGAGACGGAAATCGTGACGTCTTTCACCGGCCGGCTCCCAGGGCAGCGTAGGAAGGATCCTGCGGATCACGCCGCGCCCATTCGTGGCGGTTCATGGGCGTGACTTCGCGGATGGAATCGTAGTCGATCACGGTGTCGCGGTGATCGATGCGCCATGTGCCGTCGCGCTTCGACCAGCGGTCGCAATAGCGCGCCCAGATTTCCATGAGCATCATCTTGCCCTCGCGCTCCATGCGCAGCGTGGCGGTGACATAGGCCTCGCTCCCGGCGCGCTCGCCATCGAGGACAATGTTGATGTTGGTGACCTGGTGCGAATGGGCGAGCAGGTACTTGTGCGCCTCGCAGATCCAGTCAATCGCGCCACGTCCGGTGCCGCGATAGCCGGTCGGACCATAATCGGCGGTGGCGTCCTCGTGGAACACCGAATGGCCGAGCGGCACGTCAAGCCGGTCGACACTGCGGCAATAGCGGTAGATCTGCTCGGTGATCGCGAACTTCTCGGCGATTTGTTCGAAGCTGCTGTCGGTCATGGCGCTATCCCTTCTTCGCGTAGGCGGCGGATACGGCGGCGATCTGGCGAATGCGCTCGCGGCGCTGCGCGGCGGAAGAAGCGGACATGATCGCTTCCTCGTCCCCCTCGCCCCAGTTGCAGATGGGCCCGAAAGGCAGGCGTTCGAGGCCGAGACGCGCAACATCGTCGGGATCGGCGAGTCCCTCCGGGATCGGCATGTCGCGCGCTTCCATCAGTTCGCGGTGGGCCGGCGTATCGGTACGGCCGATGACAAAGCTGAGCACATCGACCCCGTGCGGCTCCAGCTCGGACCAGAGCGCTTCGCACAGCACGAGATCGAAAGCCTTGGTCGCGGCGTAGACGCCGATGCCGGGAAGCCCGCCGTAACAGGCGCCTGAACCCACCACCATCAACCCGCCGCGCTTGCGCGTACGCATGGGCGCACCGAAGGCATGGAGCGCGCGCATCACCGTCATGACGTTGCGCATGGCCAGCGCGTCCCAGTTGGCGACCGCGTTGTCGAGGAACATTGATCCGTTGGGATCGGCCCCGGCGTTGAAGATGAGCAAGCCGACCTCACGATCGCCCGCGACCTGCAGCAATTGCTGCGCAGCATTCTCAGCGGAAAGGTCGATCGAGGCCGTCCCGCATTCCACGCCATGGGCCCCGCGCAGTTCCGATGCGAGCCGATCGAGAGGGCCTTGTCGGCGCGCGACGAGAATGAGGTTCAGGCCCATTTCGGCAAGCTGTCTTGCGAACGACGCCCCGGTTCCTTCCGAGGCCCCGGCTATCAGCGCCCAGGGGCCGTAACGCCGTGCGAATTGCGCCTTGTCCATCGTCTCTCCCCAGTCTGGCGATCGTTGAGGAATCGCCCGCTTCCCGAAAAGGGTGAGGCAAATTTGCGCGGCGGACAAACCCGTCCGCCCACATACCGCCCCCGCGGAGAGGTTTGTGCTCAGGCCCGTTCGGTGACTCGTTTGGCCGCGATGGACGCTTTGGAGAACCGGGGCAGGAGTTCGGCCACCCGCGCGCGATAGGCCTCCACGCCCGCGTCCTTGACCGGGCCGTACCCGGCGATCAGATCGGCAGCAGCGGCCAGTTCGATTGCGACCGGCATGGACTGAGGCGTGACCTTGTCGGCGATCTCCTCAGCCAGCGCGCGGTATCCGCCGATCAGGGCCCGTTCCATGCGGCGCTCCGCCGTATAGCCGAACGGATCGAGCGGCGTGCCGCGCAGCCCCTTGAGCTTTGCCATCACTGTAAAGACCGGGAAAATCCACGAACCGAAGGCGATCTTGCGCGGGCGGCCGGTCTTGTGGTCCTTGCGGAAAGCCAGCAGTGGCGGCGCGAGGTGGAGCTTGAGCTTGGGGCTTCCGGTGAAGGTATCGGCCAGCCCCTTGCGGAAGGCCGGATCGGTGTAGAGCCGGGCGACCTCGTACTCGTCCTTGTAGGCCATGAGCTTGCCGAGCCCGTGCGCAATCTCCGCCATCAGCGGCTCGCTGTCGCCCAGGCCGCGCGCTTGCAGCTTGCCCGCAACGCCATCGAGGAACGCCCGATATTGCGCAGCATAAGCTTCGTTCTGCCAAGCCGTCAGCAAGCGCGAGCGGCTTTCGACGATCTCCGCGTAGGAATGCGGCACGGCCGGTCCCTCGGCAGAGGCATCGGCCAGCGCGAAGAGATCGTCAGCCCCCGCCGCCGCGAGCCGCCCGAGCGAGAGCGCGGCAAGGTTCGCCTTCGCGGCAACGCCATTGAGGCGCACCGCTTCCTCGATCGAATCGAGCCCGACCGGCAGCAGCCCCTTCTGCGCAGCAAAGCCGACCATCATCAGGTTGGTGAAGATCGAATCGCCCAGCAACCGCGTCGCCAGCGCCCCGGCGCGCAGCGAGGCGATATTGGCCGGATCGACACGCTTGCCGATAGCCGAGAGGAAACGCGTGGCGGTGAGATCGAGATTGCGGTTGCGCTGGAATTCGCCGGTGGGAACGACATCCTCATTCGCCAGTACTTGCGTATCGGACCGCGCCATCGCCAGCACGTCCGGCCCCGAACCGACGACAAGATCGCAGGCAATGATGACGTCCGCCTGCCCGGTGCCGAGACGGGCCGAGGGGATCGCATCGGTATCGGCGCCGATGCGCAAGTGGCTGGTCACCGCGCCGCCCTTCTGAGCCATGCCGGTCTGGTCGAGCACCTTGGCGGCCTTGCCCTCCATGTGCGCCGCCATGGCGAGGATCGCGCCAACCGTGAGAACGCCGGTGCCGCCGATGCCCGTCACCAGCATCGCACGCGGCGCCTGCGACACGTCGAGCACGGGCGGCACCGGCAGTTTCGCCACCATGTCCGCCAGCACCGCATCGTCCATGCTGCGCTTGGCGAGTGCAGCACCGGAGACCTCGACGAAGCTGGGGCAGAAGCCCTTGATGCAGGAATAGTCCTTGTTGCAGGTCGACTGGTCGATCGCGCGCTTGCGGCCGAATTCGGTCTCGATCGGGGTGATCGAGAGACAGTTCGACTGCACCGAGCAATCGCCGCAGCCTTCGCACACCGCCGGGTTGATCCAGAGCCGCTTGTCGGGATCGGGGAACTTGCCCTTCTTGCGGCGGCGGCGCTTTTCGTTGGCGCAGGTCTGGTCGTAGACGATCGCCGTCGTGCCCTTCAGCTCGCGCAGTTCGCGCTGCACGGCATCGAGTTCGTCGCGGTAGAGCGCCCGCGTGCCCTTGGGCAGATCGGAGGCGGAGAACCGGTCCGGGTCCTCGCTCAGCAGCACCACCGGCGAAACGCCCTCGGTCACCAGCTCGTTCACGATCTGCTCGACCGTCAGCGAGCCTTCGGCGGGCTGCCCGCCCGTCATCGCGACGGCATCGTTGTAGAGGATCTTGAACGTGACGTTGCTCTTCGCCGCCACGGCCGCGCGGATCGTCAGCAGGCCTGAGTGGGTATAGGTCCCGTCGCCCAGGTTCTGGAACATGTGCGGCGTATCGACATAAGTCTGCGCGCCGACCCAGGGCATGCCCTCCTGCCCCATCGAGACGGTCTGCATCGTGTGCCGCTCGGGCATGTAGTGGGCGAGACCGTGGCACCCGGTCGCCCCCATCGCCGCCGAGCCTTCGGGCACCACGGTCGAGGTGTTGTGCGGGCAGCCCGAGCAGAAATAGGCCGGGCGGATCGCGGTGATGGCCAGCGTCTTGGCGCTGCCCTCCAGATCGCGCAGCGCCGCATCGCGCGCCGCCGCCTCGTCGGGCAAGATGTCGAGCGCGGCCAGCCGTTTCACCAGCGCACGGCGGACCGAGCCGGGATCGAGCACGCCGATTTCCGAGAGCAACTTCGCACCGTCCGGCTCATGCTTGCCCGAGATCGCCGGGGCATTCACCGTGCCGTAGAAGATCCGCGCAAGCTGTTCCTCGATGAAGGCGCGCTTTTCCTCCGCCACCATGATCTCGGCGCTGCCGCCGCAGGCCTGCCGCGCAAAGGCCACATCGAGCGGCCAGACGAGGCCGAGCTTGACCACGCGCAGGCCGATCGCGCGGCATTTTTCCTCGTCCAGCCCGAGATCGGCGAGCGCCTGACACAAGTCGAGCCAGGCCTTGCCCGCGCTCACCACCGTCAGCTTGCGCTCGGGCGCGTCGTGGCTCACTCGGTCGATGGGATTGAGCGCGGTGAACAGCGGCACGATCGGCAGGCGCTGCTCGATCACCGCCTGCTCCTGCTGCAGCGCCGACATCGCGAGCCGAAGGTTGGGCGCGGTGCCGGCGGGCAGTTCGGGCAGCGCAATCGGGAACTGGTAGCCCGGCAGGGTGACAGTGGTCGTCAGGTCAAGCGTGTCGGTCACCGTCTTCATGCCGACGTAGAGCCCGCTGACGCGCGAGAGCGCCCAACCGTACTGGCCGAAGGAGAGAATCTCGTCGGTCGTCGCTGGATAGAGCACTGGCGTCATCGCCGTGACCAGCACGTGTTCGGACTGGTGCGCGGTGAGCGAGGACTTGGCGGCGTGATCGTCGCCGCACAGCAGCAGCGCGCCGCCGTTCCTGTGCGTGCCTTCGAAGTTGGCAGCCTTGATCGCCTCGCCCGCGCGCTCGACGCCTACGCCCTTGGCGTACCAGAGCGCGAAGACGCCATCGACGCGCGGCTTGCCGTACCAGTCGAGCTGCTGGGTGCCGCGCACCGAGGTTGCCGCCAGTTCCTCGTTGAGACCGGGCTCGAAGCGGATGCCGTGCTGGATGAGCAGCTTTTCCGAAGCCCAGAGCTGGGCATCGAGCGTGGTGATCGGCGAACCACGATAGCCGGTGATGTACCCCGCCGTGTTCAGCCCCGCCGCCTTGTCGCGCCGCGCCTGATCAAGCAACAGACGCACCACGCCTTGCAGCGCCGAGAGCATGACCTGCCCCGCTCCTTGCGTGTACTTGTCATCGAGCGTGACGACCGATCTAGTCAACGCATTCCCCCGGATGTTTCTGGTTCTCCTGGGGCCTTTCAGATGGTTCCGCCACGTGCAAGCGCTGCGCGCCGCTTGCGCCGCAGCGGTCAATTGCGGTTGCCGATGGTGCGGGACGGGTCTCTGTCCTCCCCGGGACGAGGAGGACAGAAGGCTATGCCGCCAGTTCGGCCACCAGTTCCGGCACGTCCGCCAGCGCGCGCAGGGCGTCGTTGAGATGCGTGCACCCTTCGGGACCGCGCAATTGCGCCAGAACCTCGGCCCGGATGTCGGGCAGCTTGCGACCGACGAGGCGCTGAGTGTTGGCAATCGCGCCGGGGCATTCTGAGAACGGCAGGATGCGCGCTTCCGGCTCAATCGAGAGCACTTCGAGCGTGTCGATGTCGGCCGTCGCGCGCAGCAGGTATTCGTGGATGGCGATGCGCCCGCCGTCGGGCTTCGAGGCGCTGTCCTGGAAGGCGGAATCGATGCGGATCACCCCCGCCGCCTCGTCACGCACCACGTCGATGCGGCGCGCGCGGCGAAAGCCTGGGCCTTCGTGCTCAGGCAGTGCATGCCAGCCGTGCGGATCCTCCGGGTTACGCACGTCACCCGCATCGGCATCGGCGACATTGGAGGGCGGGCCACCGGGCTGCAGGCCGCTATGGCCTTCCTGCAGGCCCCAGCACACGTTGACGCGCTGGGTCATCAGCTTGGCATGCTCTTCCTCGCCGATGCGCTGGCGCAGCTTCTCGGCCCAGTCGGGATACCACTGCGACCATGCGAAAGCGGAAACCAGCGCCGATCCGGAAAGATCGTCGAGCACGAGATAGAGCGGATGCGTCTGCGCGATGAGATCGGGCATGACCTCGCCCAGCAGCATGCGCAAGTGGCCGCCCGCCCTTGCACCGACCAGCTTGGACAAGCCTTCGGGTTCGAGATCGGCCGAAATCTCGGTGATCGTCTTGTCTTCCTTCAGCCGCGCCCGGTAGCTGCCCTCGGCAACGAGGCGCGGTGCGCCGCCGTCTGCCGGGGTGACCACGTCGCGCGCGGCGCCTACGAAGAGACGCTGCCCCTCGATCCCGTCGGGCCAGGACACGTCGATGCTGGTGGTGCGGCGCACCGAATTGGCGGGCCTTTTCGGCGCCGGATTGGCCGTCGAACGCGGCGGTGGGGGCAGAGTCTCGATTTCCATGGTGCCAAGCTGGCCCCTAGACGAGGGTCAATCAAGTCTCGGGCGCGACACGCACGAGCAATTTGCCGACATGGTCATGCCCCGAAAACACGCTGGAGAAGGCTTGCGGGACCGCTTCGATGCCTTCGACGACGGATTCGGGAAAGCGCACCTTGCCCTCTTTCATCCACCCGGCGATGTCCTCCAGCGCCTTGGGACCGGCGAAGATGCCGGCAAAGCCCTTGATCTCGAGCCCCTTCGACATGATGTGCCGGTAGAAGCCGGGCAGGTGATCCGGCCCCGGTCCTTCCATGCCCATGCCGTAATAGGCGATGAAGCCGCACATTGGCATGCGCGCGCCGCGCTTGAGCAGCGGCAGCACCGCCATGGTCACATCGCCGCCGACATTCTCGAAATAGACGTCCGCGCCTTCGGGCAGGGCGGCCTTGAGCTGATCGGCGAAATCCGGCGCCTTGTAGTCGGCCACGGCATCGAAGCCGAGATCGAGCAAGGCCCTGCACTTGGCCTCGCCCCCGGCGATGCCGACCGCGCGTGCGCCGAGCGCCTTGGCGATCTGCCCCGCCATCGAGCCCACGGCGCCTGCCGCGGCGGAAACGACGATGGTCTCGCCCGCCTTGAGCCGGCCGACATTGACCACGCCCTCGTAGGCGGTCTGGCCCGGCCCGCCGAGCGCGCCCAGCGCAGTAGAAACCGGTGCCAGCGCGGGATCGAGCTTGCGCGGCGGACCGCGATAGTCCGACCGGTCCGGCGCGACGACGGCATATTCCGCCCAGAACGTGCGGCCTTCCACGAAATCGCCCGGTGCATAGTCGGGATGGTTCGAAGCCACGACCTTGCTGACCGTCGGCCCGACCATCGTCGCACCCAGCTCCATCCGGCTCGCACCCGAGAGCAGCTTTTCATCGAGCGAGAAGCGGATCAGCGGGTCGACGGCGATGTAGAGCGTTTGCAGCAGGATCTCGCCCGCGCCGGCTTCGGGCACGGGCACGTCCTCGATGCGGAAGTCGGACGGCTTCGGATTGCCCTTTGCATAGGAGGCCAGGACGACCTGCTTCATCGTTCCGGTCACTTGAGAATGACCGGAACCGACGTCATGCCGCGATGTTCCAGCCCGCGGAATTCGGGCCGCGGACGCGTGGAATCGTACTGCATGTTCGGGAACCGGTCGAGCAGACCATTGATGGCAACGATCATTTCCTGCCGCGCGACCTCGATGCCGAGGCAGCGGTGCGGGCCGAAGCCGAAGCCCATGTTGGCGGCGCTCTTCTTGCGGAAGATGTCGTATTCCTCGGGCCGTTCATAGACAGCGGGATCGTGGTTCGCCGCACCGAAGCACAAGTAAACCCTGGTCCCTGCCGGGACCATCACGCCTTCCACCACGTAGTCCTCGACGCACAGCCGCGGCATCATCGGATCGGTACAGCGCCAGCGCAGCGATTCCTCGACGGCGGCCTCCACCAGCGAGCGGTCCTCGCGGCAGGCCTCCCAGAAATGGTAATGCGTCATCAGCGCATCGATGGTGATGCCCAGCTGCCGCCAGGTGGTGCCGCCGCCCGCGAAGATCGCCAGCTTGCAGTAGCCGAAGATCTCGTCCTCGGTGAGCGGGCGCCTGTCGCCCGTGTCCTCGTCGACGATCTCGGCCGCGATCAGGCCCGCGATCAGGTTGTCGCCGGGGGTGCGGGTATTCTCGGCAATGAGGTCGCGCAGCGTCCTGTCGACAATGGCGCGCGATTCGGCCGCTTCCTCCGGGGGCAGCTTGGCGGCGCCGAAGGTGGCGCGGGTAAGCTGGTAGCGGAACTCGATCACGTCCTCGCCCTCGAGCCCGATGGCGCGGGTCACGGTGGCCATCGGCAGCCGGGCGCACAGTTCGATGTTGAGATCGGCCGTCTCGTTTTCCAGCAGGCGGTCGAGCAGGGCATCCACCGTCCCCTCGATCCAGCGCTTGTTCCACCAGTCGATCACCTTGGGGCGCTTGAACAGCGGCTGGGCGGCCGAACGCAGGCGCTTGTGCGGCTTGCCGACCATCGACAGGATCGTCGTGCCGATCGTGCGCACCCCCGGGCTCTCGTTATAGCCTTCGGACGAGAAGATCAGGTTCTCGCGAAAGCCGATCTCGCAGGCCCGATAGGAGAAGAACGTCATCGAATCACGCGCCGTGCCCATCGACATCGGCAGTTCGGGCACGCCCAGCAGTTCGCGCAGCGATCCCTTCTGCACCGCCGCCTTGTCGCGCAATGCGTTCATGTCGTCTGTGTAGTCGCGATTGTTGTCGACACCCGCGTTGGCCGCCTCGTTGTTGACGTCGAACATTTCCGCATAGCGCGGATTGTCGCTCATCAGCGAGGCGAGAGCGTTGGAGTTTCCTCCCGTTACCGGACAGCTTGCCATGACGTCAGCCTCCTACCTTGCGGCCGGCATAGAGACCGCCGTCGACCGGCAGGTTCACGCCGGTGATGTTCGATGCGAGATCGGATGCGAGGAACAGCGCCGCCGATGCCGTATCGCGCGGGTCGATCGCCTTGCCGAGCGGATGGGCCGCGCCCATGCCCTGAAGGATGCGCTCGCGGTGCTCGCTGTCCGGGTTCATGCCCGCATAGTGGGTGAGCATGCCCGCAGGGCAGACCGCGTTGACGCGGATTCCCTTGTCGGCCACCTCGATGGCAAGCGCGCGGGTGAATTGCACGACAGCGCCCTTGGTGGTGCCGTAGAGCACTCCGCCGTAGCCCATGAGCCCGGCAACCGAGGCGGTGCTGACGATCGATCCGCCAAGCCCTTTGCCTTCTTCGGCCTGCTTCTCGAACTGACGGATCGCCGCCTGGCTGCCGTAGATCACGCCGTTGATGTTGACATCCTCGACGCGCTTCATCTCGTCCGGTTCGCATTCGGCCAGGGATTTCATGCCCTTGCCGGGGATCGGATTGATGGTGATGCCGGCATTGTTGTAGATGACGTCAAGCCGTCCGAACGTCTCGACCGCCATGGCTACGGCAGCATCCACCGAGGCCGGATCGGCCACGTTGCAGGCAACCGCAATACACTCGCCCCCGGCATCGCGGACCATTGCGGCGGTCTCTTCCGCGTTTTCGCCGTTGATGTCTGCAGCGACCACTTTGGCGCCATGCTCGCTGAACAGCAGGCAGGCAGCACGCCCCACGCCCGAGCCCGCGCCGGTGATGAGCGCCACTTTGCCTTGAACCAGTCCTTCCATGTTCTTTCCTCTCTCACCTCCGTTTCGTCATTGCGAGCAACCGCAGGTTGCGCGGCAATCCAGAGCCGGTTCAAGCCGCCCTGGATTGCTTCGCTGCGCTCGCAATGACGAACCTCATGACATTCACCCGCCGGTGTTCAGCCCCCGATATTGAGGGTCGTCATCATCTGGAATTCGCGCAGGCCTTCGATCCCGCGTTCGCGGCCGATGCCGCTCATCTTGATCCCCCCGCCGCTGGCGTAGCTCGACATCACCGCGCCGTTCACGTTGACCGCGCCGCTGCGGATCTTCAGGCCCACTTCGAGCGACTTCACCTTGTCCGCGCCGTGGACCCAGCCGGACAGGCCGAACTTACTGTCGTTGGCCATCTCCACCGCATGGTCGAGATCGCGGTAACCGATCACGCCCACCACCGGGCCGAAGATCTCCTCCTGCGCGGCGGGGTTCCTGTTGTCGGGCAGGTCGAGCACGGTGGGCTCCCAGTAAAAGCCCTTGTCGATGCCCTCGGGCCGCTTGCCGCCGCACACCACCTTGCCGCCCGCCTCTACGGCGGCTCTGGTGAAATGCTCGCAGCGGTCGCGCTGGGCGGCACTGATGACGGGGCCGAGCTGGGTGGCCGGATCGCTCGCCGGGCCGATCTTTACGCCCGAGAGCATCCTGGCCATGCCTTCGAGCACTTCGGCCTTGCTCTCTTGCGGAACGAAAACGCGCGTGCCCAGCACGCAGCCCTGCCCGGCGTGCGAGGTGCACACGGTAAAGGCCGCCGAGGAGGCGCGCGCCACGGCATCGGGCAGGTAGATCTGCGCCGACTTGCCGCCCAGTTCGAGCACCAGCCGCTTGAGCGTGGGCGCAGCCTGCTCGGCCACCCTGGCGCCCACGGTGCACGATCCGGTGAAGCTGACCATGTCGACGCGCTCGTCGGTGGTCATGGCAAGGCCGCCTTCAAGGCCCTGCTCGACGATCACGTTCATCACGCCCCTGGGCAGGCCAGCCTCGTCCGCCGCCTCGGCAAAGACCATCGAGGAAATCGGCGTCAGCGGATTGGGCCGCAGGATCACCGTGTCGCCCGCCATCAGCGCGGGCACGACTTTCCAGAACGCGGTGTAGAACGGCACGTTGTAGGCGCTGATCGCCGAGACCACGCCGAGCGGCGACCAGCGCTTGAGGCTCTGGACGACGAAATAGGGGTTTACCCGCTCGTGCATCGGCAGCGGGTTTTCCTCCTGCTCGGGCAGGCGCAGAAACAGCTCGATGATCTCGTCGGTCATGCGCAGCGGTGCGTGGACCTGCGCGCCCATCACCGTGGAGCTTGCCGGACACCCCGCCTCGTTGATCGCGCATTCCCTGAGCATGTCGGCCCGCTTGCGCAGCGCTTCGCCGTAGCGCGTCATGTAGGCCGCGCGCTCCTTCATCGACAGGCCCGACCAGCCGCCATCGTCGAAAGCCCGGCGGGCGGCGCCGATCGCCGCGTCGGCCTGCGCGGCGGACACGCCCTGCACTTCGGCGACGACCGATTCATCCGACGGATTTTCGACCATGAAGCGCGCACCCTCGCCCTTGAGGAAGGCGCCGTCGATATAGGCTGCGTAGTCCAGAGGTCCTCTCCCACAATAATTCGTTATTGTGAATTTTTATTCTATTTTGAGACTAGCCTAGCAGCAACCGCACGTCAATCGACGAACCTCACGCTTGTGCGAGGATACAGGAGCAGCGGCGCGCGCCAGTTGGGCAGTTGTCAGGGCAGAGGGTCATCCCTATGCCAATTGCGGAACCGCCATCCCAACGAGGTGGCCCGGCAGGAATCAGAAGAGGACCCTCAAGAAATGGCCTACACCGACTTCCTCAAGCAGCAGTGCTACATCGACGGCAAGTGGTGCGATGCCGATTCCGGGGCGACCTTCGACGTCACCGATCCGGGCACGGGCAAGGTGCTGGGCACGGTTCCGAAGATGGGCGCGGATGAAACCGCGCGTGCGATCGACGCCGCCGAAGCCGCGCTTCCCGCGTGGCGCGCGAAGACGGCCGGTGAACGTGCCGGAATGATGCGCAAGCTCTTCGACCTGATGATGGAACACCAGGACGAACTGGGCGAACTGCTCAGCCGCGAACAGGGCAAGCCCTTCGCCGAGGGCAAGGGCGAGATCGTCTACGGCGCCAGCTTCATCGAATGGTTCGCCGAAGAGGGCAAGCGCGCCTATGGCGACGTGATCCCCAGCCACCAGGGCGACAAGCGCATCGTCGTGCTCAAGCAGCCGGTCGGTGTGGTCGCCGCAATCACGCCATGGAACTTCCCCAATGCGATGATCACCCGCAAGCTCGGCCCGGCGCTGGCGGCGGGCTGCACCGCCGTGATCAAGCCGGCCTCGGCCACGCCCTATTCGGCCCTCGCCATCGCCCGGCTGTGCGAGATGGCGGGCATTCCGGCGGGCGTGGTCAACGTCGTCACCGGCAGCGCGGGCCAGATCGGCTCTGAACTTACCCGCAACCCGAAGGTCGCCAAGGTCACTTTCACCGGCTCGACCGAGATCGGCCGCGACCTGCTGCGCGAATGCGCCGAGACGATCAAGAAGTGCTCGATGGAACTGGGCGGCAACGCGCCGTTCCTGGTGTTCGACGATGCCGATGTCGACGCCGCGATCGAAGGCGCGATGATCTCCAAGTTCCGCAACGGCGGACAGACCTGCGTGTGCACCAACCGCTTCTACGTGCAGGACGGCGTCTACGACGAGTTCGTCACCAAGCTGGCCGCGCGGGTCAGCGCGATGCAGGTCGGCTACTCGATGGACGAGGGCTCGCAGATCGGCGCGATGATCGACGAGAAGGCGGTCGAGAAGGTCGAGGAACACCTTCAGGATGCCCTCGGCGGCGGCGCCACCCTGCTCGCGGGCGGCAAGCGCAGCGACCTTGGCGGCACCTACTTCTGCCCGACCGTCGTCGCCAACGTGACGCCCGAGATGAAGCTCGCGCGCGAGGAAACCTTCGGCCCGCTCGCCGGCGTGATCCGCTTCACCGACGAAGCCGACGCGATCCGCATGGCCAACGACACCGAGTTCGGCCTTGCCAGCTACTTCTACGCGAACGACCTGTCGCGCGTGTGGCGCGTGGCCGAAGCCATCGAGGCGGGCATGGTGGGCATCAACACCGGCCTGATCTCGACCGCGGTCGCCCCCTTCGGCGGCGTCAAGCAGTCTGGCCTTGGCCGAGAAGGTTCGCACTACGGTCTCGATGACTACATGGAGGTGAAGTACCTCTGCATGGGCATCAATCCGGTCTGATTTCGGCGGCGAGGGATCCTCGCTGGACGCTCGGGCAATCCTGCCGGACAGCCGGTTCTTGCAGCCGGCACCGGCAGCGCCGATGATCCTCCCCAAACATATTGGGAGAGGATGCCGCATGAAGATCTGCCGCTACCAGGACGCGCCCGATGGCCCGGTCAGGCTCGGGGTCGTGCGCAACGACAGGGTCCATGACGTGACGGCAGTCACCGACATGCTGCCCGGTGTGCGCTGGCCCTACCCGCCGGGCGACCTGTTCATCGCCAATCTCGACCGTCTGCGGCCGGCGATGGAGGACCTTGCCGACATGGCGCCGGGAATTCCCGCGGACTCGGTACGGCTGAAATGTCCGGTGGCCAATCCGGGCAAGTTCCTGTGCGGGGCGGGCAACCACAAGATCGTCCTCGACATGGGCGGCCATCCACGCCGCATGGGGCTGCTCTTCAAGATGACCAATGCCGCCGCCGGTCCCGCCGACGGCGTCACCTTGCGCTGGCCCGAGCGGACCACCTTCCACGAGATGGAAATCGCCATCGTCATCGGGAAGGAAGGCACCGAAATCCCGGCAAGCGAGGCGCTCGACCACGTGGCGGGCTATTGCATCGGCCTCGACATGACGATGCAGGGGAGCGAATTTCCCAGCTTCGGCAAGAGCTTCGACACCTACGGCGTGATGGGGCCCTGGCTCACCACGCGCGACGAGATCGCCGATCCCGACGCCTTGTCCTATTGCCTCAAGGTCAATGGCGAGGAGCGGCAGGTCGACAGCACCGCCAGTCTCGTGCTCGGCATTGCCGACCTCGTCGAACATGCCGCCTCGGTGATGACACTGCACCCGGGCGACGTGATCTTTTCCGGCACGCCGCCGCGTTCCACCGGGCCGGTCGTGCCCGGCGACGTCATGCATGCGGCAATGGACGGTCTTGGCGAAATGACGGTGAAGGTGCGCGGCGGCCCCGGCCGAAAGACTCCGCTCGACGGCATGGAGCCGGCCGAAACCGCCGCCTGACAGGCGTCAGGCGTAGACCGAGAGCACTTCCTGGTCGGTCTCGCGAGGCAGGCAGTTTTCGTTGGCCGGCAGCGGCTCGAACTCGTCGGCGGTCAGCGCGGCGTTCGAAAGACCGTCGAGCTTGAAATGGCCGAGCCGCCGCTCCTCCTCGCTGCGCCAGTTCTTGCGCAGGTTGAGCGCGCTGACGAAGAGATCGCCATGCCGGGTGAACATCCGGTGCGGCGCCAGCAGCATTTCGCCGCCGTTGTATTCGGCACAGATCGTTCGCCGGCGAACGATGGCCTCCATGATCGTGCGCTCCGGAGAGGCTTTGGCATCGGTAGAATTGTGCATCGCAACATTATGGCAAGGACGCCCCCCATCCCGCAAGCCGGAAAACGCACGGAAAACCCCTGACGGGACGAATAAACACCAGATTCGGACCGCTGCAATTTCTGGAACGCGGCGTAGACTTTTCGTCGATGGACATCCCCCCTCGCGAAACCGGATAGTGCCGCGGATCGGACCGCCCGGCGGAATTCCGGCACAAACGGGGATCGCTCATGCACGACAGACGACAGATCATCCGCGCCGCCATCGCGGCTCCTCTGGCCTGCGCCCTGCCGGGATGGGCTCGCGCGGCGACACCGCCCACGGATGATGTCGCCATGGCACGCTTCATCGCCGGGCTGCCCAAGGCGGAGTTCCATGTCCATCTGGAAGGGACGCTCGAAGCGGAAATGAAATTCGCGCTGGCAAAGCGCAACAACCTGTCGCTGCCCTATGCGGATGTCGAGGCGATGAAGCGCAGCTACATCTACCACGACCTGCCCAGCTTCCTGAAGATCTACTACGACGGCATGCAGGTGCTGCTGACCGAGCAGGATTTCTACGATCTCGCCTACGGCTACCTGAGCAAGGCCGCCTCGCAGAACGTGCTCTATGCCGAGATGTTCTTCGACCCGCAGGAACATCTCAAGCGCGGCGTGCCGATCGAGGCGGTAATCGGCGGCATCACCCGTGCACGCGCCGATGCGGCGAAGACGCTGGGCATCCAGTCGCAGCTGATCCTGTGCTTCATGCGCGATCTCAGCGCGGCCTCGGCCATGGAAGCACTCGATGCCGCGCTGCCCTACAAGGACAAGCTGGTGGGCGTCGGGCTCGATTCCGACGAGAAGGGCAATCCACCCGAGAAATTCGCCGAACACTTCGCCAAGGCGCGCGCCGCGGGCCTGCACGTGACGATGCATTGCGACGTCAATCAGGAAAACACGCTCGGCAATATCCGCACGGCCCTCGTCGACCTGAAGGCAGAGCGCATCGACCATGGCGGCAATATCGTCCAGTCGCCCGAACTGGTCGCGCTGGCGAAGAGCCTCGGCATTCCCTTCACCGTCTGCCCGACCTTCTCGGGCAAGGTCATGGATGACGGCCAGCCGATCAACGCCCTGCGCGAGATGCTCGATGCCGGGCTCAAGGTTTCGGTCAATTCCGACGATCCGGCCTACATGGGCAGCGAATACATCACCGAAGTGCTGGTCCGCGCGCAGAAGGACAGCGCCCTGACGCCCGCCGAACTCGTCCGCATCGAGCGCAATGCCTTCGAGACCGCGTGGATTCCGGCGGAACAACGCGACGGCTATCTGGCGAGGCTGGACGCCTATGCGCAGAGCTGGGACCTGACCGCCTAGGCCCTCAGGCCAGGAACATATAGCCGCCCCAGCCCAGGCAAAGGATGCCCCCGCCGATCGCAATCCAGCGCCCGCCGGGCAGCATCTTTTCCGCCGCCACCAGCAGCGTCAGGAACGCTATCCACACGAGGTTCATGACGCCGCCCACGAACAGCAGCGCCATCAGCAGCCAGCAGCAACCGGCGCAGAAGGCGCCATGCCGCACGCCCATCCGCAAGGCGCCTGCCCTGCCAGCCCGGTAATAGTGCGTCAGGAATTGCGCCGGATTGCGGCAATGGCGAAGGCACACCTCCTTGAACGGCGAGAGCTGATAGAGCCCCGCGGCGACCAGCAGCGCCCCCGAAAAGGGTCGGCTGACCGAGACCATGTCCATCCCGGCCACGACGCCCGCGCGTTCGAGCACCATCTGCAGCGCGGTCGCAGCAAGCGAGAAGAGCCCCCAGACCAGCAGGTATCCCGACAGGAAGCTGCCGGTCGCGGGTGAGACCGTGACCCCGCCCGACACCGCAGTGCGGGCATAGAGCAGGACCATCGGCGTGGCCGAGGGCAGCATCATGGCCACCATCATCACCCACCACATCGAAAACGTGAGGAGGAAGCGCGAGGCCGGCCACCATGCCCCCGGGACATCTGCGGAGGCGGGCATGGCCATGCCGCCGGTCTCCATGCCCGGCATCATGCCGCCGTCATGCGGCAGGAGCGCGGGCAGCGACAGCCCCGGCGCCATGCCCGCCCCCAGCGCCAGCCAGACCCACGCCAGCACCGTCAGGACAGCGAGCATGGCGACGGACACGGCCCGATGCCGCGCGAGCAATGCCTCCACCGGCGCCATCAGGCGTGCACGACTCCATGGCTATCGAGGTGCAGGTGCGCGAACTGGCCATAGCTGGAACCATGTTCGAGCTGCATCGGCACATAGGCACGGCTGCGCCCCGCGCCGATTTCGGCGACCTCGTATTCGAAGCCGTCCGGCAGGTTGATGCGCGCGCGGATTTCGTGCCCGTCGATCGGACTGCGGATCGGCTCGCCGTCCATCTCGACATGCCCATCGATCCGCAGCCTGCCGGTCCGCCCCTCGACATCGACCTCGAAGTCGATCGGCAGGAACCGGGGTTCGTGCATGGTCTCGATGGTCGAGGCGAAGACCGCGAAAACGGTCGCGAACGGGTCCGTATCGCCGCCGGTCATGATCGTCAGCAGGGCATTGCGCTGCGCCTCGCTGGCCCGTTCGTCGACGAAGGCGGCGCATTCGCCATGCCCTTCGTGGATCGGCCCCGGCCAGCGAAAAACCGCGGCGATGTTCAGCCCGGACAAGTCGACGTCGCCGTGAATGCCTTCGTCGATCGCCATGCCGAATACCGCCTGGCAACCGCCCTTGTCCGGCAGACCGCCGAACTGGCAGTTGCAGCCGTACTCGCAATTGCAGTTGGCGAGTTCGCGTCCCTTGAGTTTCCAGTATGCCATTGCCTCATCTCCCGTGAGCAATGCATTGAGTCGCCGGCAAGGCGACTGCGATGTTTCCGCCTATAGCACAATTCGCCGGAAAACGGGCCCCCTGTCCCGGCTCACTCCTGCCCTTTGAGCGCCGCGCACCATTGCCCGAACAAGTGGATGCGTTCCCACAGCAGGGCGCGGGTGCCGGCCATGTTGTGCATGTGACCCATGCGCGGGCAGACGAAGACATCGACGGAGCGCGCGGAGGAATAGGCGCGCGGCTCGCTGCGCGGGTCGGGCACGAGATCGCGCACGCCCATCGCCGCCAGCACCGGCACGGTGACCGCCGCTGCCTCTGCCGCGACGACGCCCGGCGTCAGCGAGGAACGCGCCGCGCGCTGCGGGGTGCGGCGCGCATACCAAGGGGGCAGCGGCGCATCGGCGTCGATCCCGCGGGCAATGCCCTCGTAGTGGATCAGATCCTGCTCCACGACATCGGCAGGCACGTCGTCATAGTGGAAACCCCAGGCCACGGCTTCCCAGGCGGCCTTTTGCTGCGCCGCCTGCGCGCCGGACAGGGCAGCGGCATTGAGCGGTTCGCGGCAGTCCTCCAGACTCGCATCGCGCGGATACCACGCCACTACCACCGGCTCGCCGCCCGGCGGCGTGGCCGGGTGCGCGTGGATCGCACTGAACCCCAGCACGCCGATTCCGTCGAAACTGCCGTGCCGCGCCTGCTGATAGATCAGCAGCCCGCCGCCGAGCGACTGACCGATTCCGATGACGCAGGGCCGCCCCACCGGCGGATAGCCCGGCTCGAGCACGCCATTGGCCAGCCGCAACAGGATCTCCGCCTGCGCGGCATGCGCGGCCGTGGTCAGGGCCGCGTAGCCCAGATCTTCCGGATCGAGCCCCGAGGCGGCATCGCATCCCAGCCAGTCGAGCGCGACGACTATCCAGCCGCGCGCCACGTGAAAGGCCGCCTGCGCGCCGCTTCCGGCACCCGGCAGGTCGCAGGTGTAATAGCCGCGCGCATAGCTGCTGCTGGGCAGCGCGACGCAGACGAGTGGACGCTCGGGCAGGTCTTTCGGCTCGGGCAGGAACACGCTCGCGGCGATCCGGGCCGGCACGCCCAGTCCCACGGCATCGCTGACGTCGATGGCAAGTTCTATCTGCCGCACGGTTGTTCTTCTCCCAATCAGGCGCTTGATGCGTGGATTGACGGGCCGGGGCAATCCCATATTCTCAGGTCCACATGACCGATCGTCCAGAGGATCGGCAAAGCGGGAGAATAACGGCAGGTGTCCGGCAAGCCATCCAGACCGGTTTCGCGCAGCCTATCGGGCCTGCTGGGCGACGTGCGCCTGTCGGGCCGGACCTGGGTCTATGGCGACTTCGCCGGGCAGGCCGGGTGTGCCATTGCGCCGGGCGATGCCGTTTTCGTCCATGCCGTGATCCACGGCGCGGTGCGCCTTGCCTGCGCCGGCGGTGCCATGGCGGAGCTGGGGCCCGGCGATGTCGCCATGGTCCTCTCGGGCGAGGCTCATGCGCTGCGCACGGCGCCCGGCGCCGCAGCCCAGCCCCACGACGGTCTGCGGCGCGAGGCCGATTACGACGTGCCGCCCGCCATCGCGTTCGGCGAAGGTGCGCGCGTGACCGCCCGGGTGCTGAGCGCCCGCCTGCGCGCGCAGTGGCCGGGAGACGTGTCGCGCTCCGCCCTGCCCTCGCTGCTGAGGACCGGCACCGCGCTGTTCCAGCCCGACGCCCTACCGCTGGCGGGCATGGGCGCGGGATCGGCGGCATTGCTGACGCGGATCGCCGAGACCCTGCTGGTCGCCGCCCTGCGCGCCGATCCGGGCTGCCGCCGCATCCTTTCCGCCGAAACGCGCGATCCCATAGAGGATGCCCTGCAACTGATCGCCGCCAGCCCCGCGCAGGCCTGGACCGTCGAATCGCTGGCGCGCGCCGTGGGCATGGGCCGCTCGAACTTCGCAGCGCATTTCACGCAATCGGTGGGCAAGGCGCCGATGGAAGTGGTGGCCGAACACCGCATGGAACATGCCGCCACGCTGCTGAGGCAGGGCCGGATGAAAGTCGCCGAGATCGCCGAACTGGCAGGCTACGGGTCCGAAGCCGCGTTCAGCCGCCGCTTCAGCCGCCATTTCGGAATCACCCCCAGCCAGTTGCGCGAAGAGGCGCGTGCGGCGCGGGAGGAGGTCCCAGAACCCGGCTTCCGCGCCTTGCTTGCCGGCGCGCGTAGCCGTGCCGTGCGGGTATCGGACAACACGTCCGAATCGGTTGCGACCTCCAGCACCGTCGCCCCCGGCAAGGTCTTCTTCACGCAGGGCCCGCGCGACTGATCAGCCCCACGTTGACGATCGAGCGTGGACGATCGAGCAAGGCAGGTGGAGATGCAGGCCTTCTCATTGCCCGGCACCTGGGCGACCAATCCTCCCAAGAAACAGATCACGGGAGAAATGCCATGGCCTCGGCCAGCCTGGACAAGCCCGGCGCGAAGACCGCCTGCAAGGTCATCGACGCCGATACCCACCTCACCGAACCGCACGACATGTGGACCAGCCGCGCGCCTGCCTCGATCCGCGACCGGGTGCCGCAGGTGAAGATGCTCGACGGCGTGCGCTCGTGGGTGATCGACGGCGACAAGTCGATCGGCACCGGCGCGCACCCCAACAGCGCGATCCTGAAGGACGGCGGCAAGGTCCGCGTGCTCGACGATTTCCTCAAGCTGCAGTTCGAGGACGTCCACACCGGCTCCTCCTCGCTGAAGGAACGCCTGCAGGTGATGGACGAGACCGGGATCTATGCGCAGATCGTCTATCCCAACATCCTCGGCTTCGGCGGACAGGCAGCGGCCAAGGTCGATGCCGACCTGCGGCTCGCCTGCGTGAAGATCTACAACGATGCCGTCGCCGAAATGCAGGCCGATTCGAACGGCCGCTTCTTCCCGATGGCGCTGCTGCCCTGGTGGGATGTGAAGCTGGCCATCGCGGAAACCGAGCGCTGCGCTGCCATGGGCCTGCGCGGCATCAACATCAATTCGGACCCGCACCTCGTCGATCTGGGCGGTGAGCGGTTGCCCGACCTCGCGCACGAGCACTGGTATCCGCTGTGGGAAGTCTGCGAGGACATGAACCTGCCGGTGAATTTCCACATCGGCGCCTCGGAAACCTCGATCGACTGGATGGGGCAGCAGGGCTGGCCCTCGCTCACGCGCGACCTGCGCTCGGGTATTTCGGGCGCGATGCTGTTCTTCAACAACGGCAAGGTCGTCGCCAACCTGATCTATTCGGGGCTGCTCGACCGCTTCCGCAACCTCAAGTTCGTCTCGGTGGAAAGCGGGATCGGCTGGGTGCCCTTCATGATGGAAGCGCTCGACTACCAGCTGATCGAGATCGCCGAGGGCAAGGGCTTCGAGAAGAAGCCGAGCGAATACTTCCAGAGCAACTTCTACGCCTGCTTCTGGTTCGAGCAGGGCCAGGCCGCGGCCGACATGATGCGCAAGGTCGGTATCGACAACGTGCTGTTCGAAACCGACTTCCCGCACCCCACCGGGCTCTATCCGATCGAGAACCTCGACACCCGCTACGGCGACCTGACGCACGAGGAAAAGACCAAGGTGCTCGGGGGCAACGCCGCCAAACTCTACCGCATCGACATCTGACCAAGGGTCCGCCGCCAGAGCGGACAACGGGAGAAAAAGCCATGACACTCGCCATCGACCTGACCGGTCGAACCATCCTCGTGTGCGGGGTTGCCCGCGGCGGCATCGGCGGGGCGACCTGCCGCCAGCTCGCCAAGGCAGGCGCCACGATCATTGCGCTCGACAAGGACGAGGCGCTGATCGCGCCCACCGTGGAAGACGTGGAGGCCCTTGGCGGCACGATCCATCCCATGGTCGTCGACCTGATGGACAAGGCCGCCTGCGAGACCGTGATCGCGAAGGTTTTCGACCGGTTCGGCACGCTCCACGGCATGGCCAATGTTGCGGGCGGCACGCGCGAGGGTGAATGGATGCCGCTCGACGAGACGCCCACCGACAGCTTCTGGCAGACCTTCCAGCTCAATCTCGGCTACATCTTCACGCTGTGCCGCGATGCCGCCAAGACATGGATCGCGCGCGAGGAACGCGGCGCCCTCGTCAATGTCTCCTCGGTCTCCTCGCTGACATCGGCGCCCTGGCACGGGCCCTATGGCGCGGCGAAATCGGGCATCACCGCGCTGACCCGGACGATGGCCAACGAGTGGCACGAGTTCGGCATCCGCGCCAATTCGGTGCTGCCCGGCGCCGTCTATACCGAGCGGGTGATGACCCGCGTGGCTTCCGAGAACGTCGTGCAGGGGAGCGAACAAAACTTCGCGATGCCCGAGGAACTGGCAAACGCGATCGTCTTCCTCCTGTCCGACCTTGCCAGCGGCATTTCCGGCCAGAGCCTGACCGTCGACCGCTCGCTTTCCACCAAGTTCTGCGCCGGTGCGCGCAAGAGCCGCAAGCAGCTCGAAGCCGAAAAGCAGGAGGCCTGACGCCATGGAACTCGGACTTCTCTACGAATTCGAAGCCCCCAAGCCCTGGGAAGGCGAACACCCCTGGGGCCAGCGCACCAAGGAGCGGCAGGCCTACAAGAACTGCATCGAGCAGATTGCGCTGGCCGACAGGAAGGGCTTCCACACCGCCTGGCTGGTCGAGCACCATTTCCGCGAGGGGCGCAGCCACATGCCCTGCAACGACGTGGTGCTGGGCGCGCTCTCGCAGATCACCGAGAATATCCGCCTCGGCTTCGGCGTCACGCTGATGCCGCACGAGTTCATCCACCCGGTGCGCGTGGCCGAGAAGGTGGCGACGGTGGACCTGCTCAGCCGGGGCCGCGCCGAATGGGGCATGGGCCGTTCCACGCCGATGGAGCAGATCGCCTTCGGAGTCGATGCCGCCGAATCGAAGAAGAAGATGCTGGCTGCCTGCAAGACCGTCTCGGAAATGTGGGCCCAGGAATACTACGAGGAAGACTCCGAGTACCTGAAATTCCCCAAGCGCATGGTGACGCCCAAGCCCTATCAGTATCCGCACCCGCCGTGCTGGATGGCGGCCAGTTCCGAAGAGACGATCCGCATGGCCGGGCAGAACGGCCTTGGCCTGCTGTGCTTCTCGATCATGCAACCGCTCGACAAGCTGGCCGCGCTGATCGACATCTACCGCGAGGAACAGAAGAACGCGGTGCCGGTGAGCCACGTCCACACCAACAAGGTCGGCGTCTATACGCTGGTCCACTGCACCGAGAGCCGCAGCAAGTTCGACACCAACCGCGTGTGGGATTCGATGTGGTGGTGGTACCGCGCCAGCGCCGAGTTCATCCTCAAATGGGAAATGGCGCACCTGCCCCCCGAGGCGCAGGACAAGGCCTTCCCGCTGCTCAAGAAGCAGGCCGCCGGCGATTTCGACATCCATTCCTTCGACGAGCAGGACATGGTCATCATCGGCACGCCCGAGGAATGCCTGAAGAAGTTCCTCAAGTACGAAGACGCCGGGATCGATCAGGTGCTGTGCTACGTGAACTTCGGCTATCTGCCGCAGGAAGCCGTGCTCGAATCGATCACGCTGCTGGGCGACTACGTCATCCCCGAATTGAAGGCGATGGGCGCAAAACGTACGGCGCGCGGCCTCGAGCAATCGATCGCGCTTCAGGCCGCCGAATAATGCCGGAAACCGTGCTGGCGCTCCCCGCGGAGCGCCCCGGCTACCCGGCGCCGCCCGATCTCGCCGAACGGCGCGCGCAGATGGGCGCGGCAATCGCGGGCGGGGCCTTCGCGACGAACCAGCCCGCGCAGGAGACTGAGCTGGGCGGCCTGCGCTGCCTGCGCTTCGCCCCGGAAGGTGAGGCGCGCGGGTACATGCTCCAGCTTCACGGGGGCGGTTTCCGGATCGGCCGCCCCGAGTTCGAAGCGCCGCTGAGCGAGGCGCTAGCCACACGCTGCGCGGTGAACATCGCCGTCCCGCAATACCGGCTCGCGCCTGAGGCCCCCTTCCCGGCAGGCCTGAACGATGCCCTTGCCGCGCTCGTCGCCCTGCGCGCGGAAGCGGGATCGGCACCGCTGATCGTTTCCGGCGATTCCGCCGGGGCAGGCCTTGCCGCCAGTCTGGGCATCCTCGCCGCTGCCGGGAAGGCGCCGCGCATCGACGGCATGATCCTGCTTTCGCCCTGGCTCGACCTGACCGTCACCGCGCCGAGTTACGCCGCCAATGCCGCCAGCGACCCGTTGTTCGGCACCGAATCCGCCCGGATCGCCGCCGACCTCTATCTGCAGGGCTTCGAGGCACGCCACCCGCTCGCCTCGCCACTCTTCGCCGACCTTGCCGGCTTCCCGCCATGCCTCGTCAGCGTCGGAACGGGCGAAGTGCTGGTCGAGGATTCGCGCCGGTTCGCCGGGAAACTGGCTGCGTCAGGATGCAACTGCCGCCTCGTCGAAATCGCGGGGATGGACCATGTCGCCGTCGTGCGCGGTGCCGACCTGCCCGGTGCGCGCGAGACATTCGCTGCGATGGCCGATTTCATCGACGGCATCGTGTCCCTCCCCGCCCGGGCGTAGTCTGAACACCTGTACAAATTCACCCTTCCAACCGCACCGTTTGTCGCTTAGCTCTCCCCCAATTGCTGAATACGACCGGGAGAGAATTGCATGTCCTACAAAGTTGCCATCGTGACCGGCGCTGCCGCCGGGATCGGCGCCGCCTGCGCCAGACGCCTTGCCCAGGAAGGCGTTGCCGTCGCCGTGCTCGATCTCGATGCCGAACGCTGCGCCGACACGGTCAAGGCGATCAGGGACGCGGGCGGCACCGCTATTGCCGTGGGCGCCGACGTGTCCAACCGCGCCTCGGTTCAGGCCGCGGTGGAACAAGTGCGCGAACAGCTTGGCCCGGTCTCGATCCTCGTCAACAACGCCGGCGTTACCGACTTCACCCCGTTCGAGGAGCTGACCGACGAGCGCTGGGACTTCATCTATGCCGTCAACGTGCGAGGCATCTTCATCCTGACGCAGGAATGCCTGCCCGACATGAAGAACGCCGGCTGGGGCCGCGTGGTCAACATCTCGTCCTCCAGCGGCCAGACCGGCGCGATCAACATGATCCCCTATTCCTCGTCGAAGGGCGCGGTGATCACCATGACCCGCTCGATGGCGCAGGAGTTCGGGCCTTACGGCATCACCGTGAACAACATCCCGCCGGGTTCGGTGATGGGCACGATCATGTCGGAAGCGAACCGAGAGAAGTTCCAGATCCCGACAGAAGTGCTGCTGCAGACGATCCCGGTGCGCCGCATGGGCGAGCCCGACGATATCGCCAATGCCTGCGCATGGCTCTGCGACGAACGCAGCGGCTACGTTACCGGGCAGACCATCGGCGTCAACGGCGGCCGCGTCGTCACCTGAAAGGCCCCTTTCGGAACCGGGAGAACACCTGTGGGCAATGTCCCGCACACCTTGTCATACCCCTGAAATAGCAAGGGGCCGGCGACTTGTGCCGCCGGCCCCCGATCCACATGGGGGAGTGGACCTCGTCAATAGAGGCAAATCCGAATCAGGCGGAGGCTGCACCCTTATACCGCTCAATCGCTTCCAGAACGATCTTGCGCGCATCTTCGGCGCCGCCCCATGTACCGATACGTACCCACTTTTCCTTTTCAAGATCTTTATAGTGGGTGAAAAAGTGTTCGATCTGGCTGAAGACGATTTCGGGCAGGTCGTCCTTCTCGTTCACGTTGGTGTAGTACGGGAAGGTGGAATCGACCGGCACGCAGACCAGTTTCTCGTCACCGCCGTGCTCGTCTTCCAGGTTGAGAACCGCGATCGGACGCGCGCGCACCACGCAGCCCGGGATGAACGGCGAGCGGGCAACGACCAGCGCGTCGAGCGGGTCACCGTCGGGCGAGAGCGTGTGCGGCACGAAACCGTAGTTCGCCGGATAGCGCATCGGCGTGTGGAGAATGCGGTCCACGAACAGCGCGCCGGAATCCTTGTCGAACTCGTACTTGACCGGCTCGCCGCCGACCGGGACCTCGATGATGACGTTGAGGCTCTCCGGCGGATTGTCGCCTACGGGAACTTTGTCGATGCGCATGATGGCCCTTCTTTACTGGTTCTCACGAAGAGATACCGGATGGATCAAGATGCGCGCGACTTAGCCTTGCCTTTATTGCACCGCAACAGCCTTCTCGCCCGCGCGAAATTTAGTTGCGCCTGGCCGCAAGCAGACGATCGAGACCATTCGTCTTACCCGGCGTCGTGCTTTCCAGCCAAGGCCAGCGCAGCCCTCCGTGATAGTCGATCGAGACCGTCTCGTAGCGCTCGCCCCGCTTCACCAGCAGCGCGATCGGCTTCGCCCCCGGTTCCTTGGCCTGGACGATCGCGTTCCTGAGCAGGTTCTGGTTGTAGGCGCGGCCGTCCACCGCGACGATCCTGGTCCAGTTGATGATCCCCGCATTGTAGGCCGGGCCATCCCACAAGGTGGATGTCACGCTGCCTTCCTTGTCGAGCGCGAAACCCAGCGAATAGGTGAGATCCACCGTTCCGCGGGCATCGGCGATGCCCTGCTCGTAGGGATTGGGCTTGTCCTTCCACACCAGCTTGTAGCCCGCCATCCGGATGCCGTTCATCGGCGCGGGCTGGTTGGGGAAGTAGAGCCGGGTGCGCAGGAAGCTTGCCCAGTCGTAAGGGTAGATCGCCTGGAGCGTGCGCACGACCTCGTCGAAATCGTACGTCAGTTCGCCCCAGTCGCCATCACGCACGCCGAAGAAGGCCCTGGCGAAATCGTCGAGCCCCTTCTCGCCATGCGTGCCCTTGCGGATGATCTGGTCGGCCTCGAGCCACGTCAGCGCGCCCTCGACATAATAGTCCTCGCTGCGCGTCAGCGACTGATAGGGCAGCGGCCGACGCCGGTTGAGCTGCGGCGCGGCGGTCGTGTCCTCCACCGACCGCCAGCCGCGACCGGGCGTGCCCTCGGCATACTTGGCGGCCGCAGCCGCCCACATGCCAAGCACGGTATCCTTCTTCTGCACGCCTGAACGCGCCGCCAGCACATAGCCCCAGAACTGCGTCTGGCCTTCGTAGACCCACAGCAGGGTGTTCTGCATCGGCTGCTGGTAATCGGGCGTCCACAGGTCCGCCGGGCGGCGGTACTTGCCGTTCCAGCTATGCGTGAACTCGTGCGGGATGACGTTGTGATCCCAGTCCATCTTGTCCCAGTCGGTCCACGACGTGGGTTCGTACTGGTTCTCGCTGGAACGGTGGTGCTCGAGGCCGATGCCGCCCATGCGGTTGGTCAGAGCCAGTAGGAAATCGTACCGGTCGAAGTGACGCGCGCCAAAGGTCAGGAGAGCCTGATCGACGAGGTTGCGGTAGGTCTGCAGGTGTTCCGGTGCAATCGCGAGCTGTTCCGGCTCATCGGCGACGACATCGAGGTAGACGTCGTGCCCCAGGTCCCAGCGCTTCGCGTGGATGCCGGCGAAGATCGGCGAATCGACAAGGCGTTCGTAGTCCGTCGCGCTCCAGGTCACCGTATCGCCGCGACGCGTCATGCCGCCAAGCGCGGTATAAACGGTCCAGTCCTTCGGCACCGTGACGGTCGGCTTCACCTGAATGGCGCGCACGTAGTGGCCCGCCGGATAGAGGCTCATCTTCTCCCACTGCAGGTTGAGCATTTCCTGCGTCATCGTCACGCGCCCCTCGCTCGAGCGCACGGGGGAAGTGTGAACGAACCGCGCGGTCACCTGCTTCGTGCCCTCGGGCAGCGAGAGGTGGAAGGCGTTGACCGCGACCGTGTCGCGGTCCCAGCCGATTTCCTTCCCGTCGGCATAGAAGTGGATGTCCGCCAGCAAGGCATAGGGCCCGGTTTCCGAGTGATTGCCCGGCAGCCAGCCGGGCTGGAGCAGCGTGAGACTGGCGGTCCCGGGTGCGACCGGCACCTGCTCGGTCACGCGATAGACGCCGCGTTCGGTGTCGCTGGCATCGATCTGCAGGGCGATGGTGCCCGGATAGGGGACGTCCCTGGCAGCCGGGATCGGCGCCGGCAGCGGCGGCGCCATGGGCGTCGTGCGTGAGGGATCCTGCGCCGTTGCGGGAGCGGAAAGGAACAGGAGGGCGGAGAGCGTGGCGACCGCGGAGAGATGCTTCATTGCGCCCATCTTTGCGTCTGTTACTTCATTTGGCAACCATCCAGTCCCGCTCCCGACTCACGACCACTTTATTGCCGCGCCCATTCGGGCTAAGCGGCGCGCCCATGAGCAGTACACCTCAAGCCATCCGCGGAACCCAGGACATCTTCGGCGCCGATGCCGAAGCGTTCGCCCACGTCGTCGAGACCTTCGAACGCGTGCGCAAGCTCTATCGCTTCCGCCGCGTGGAGATGCCGGTCTTCGAGAAGACCGCCGTCTTCTCGCGCTCGCTGGGCGAAACGACCGACGTGGTTTCCAAGGAAATGTATTCGTTCGACGACCGCGGCGGCGAATCGCTCACACTGCGGCCCGAATTCACCGCCGGCATCGCCCGCGCCTATCTCACCAACGGCTGGAAGCAGTATGCGCCGCTCAAGGTGGCGACGCACGGCCCGCTGTTCCGTTACGAGCGCCCGCAGAAGGGGCGCTATCGCCAGTTCCACCAGATCGACGCCGAAGTCATCGGCGCCGCCGAACCCATGGCCGACGTGGAACTGCTGGTCATGGCCGACCAGCTGCTGAAGGAACTGGGCGTTGCCGAAGGCGTGACGCTGCAGCTCAACACGCTGGGCGACGCCGAAAGCCGCGAGGCCTGGCGTACCGCGCTGATCGAGTACTTCCGCGACCACAAGGCGTCGCTCAGCGAGGATTCGCAGGAGCGCCTCGAACGCAATCCGCTGCGTATCCTCGATTCCAAGGACCCGCGCGACAAGCCCTTCACCGCCGATGCACCGCGCATCGACGACTTCCTCTCGGGCGAGGCGCAGGACTTCTTCGGGAAGGTGACACAAGGGCTCGAGGCCGCCTCGGTGGACTTCGTCCGAGCCCCGGCCCTTGTGCGCGGTCTGGACTACTACAGGCACACTGCTTTCGAATTCGTGACGGACCGTCTGGGCGCGCAGGGTACCGTGCTGGGCGGCGGCCGCTACGACGGGCTGATGGAAGCGCTGGGCGGCCCGTACACGCCGGCCGTGGGCTGGGCCGCCGGGATCGAGCGGCTGGCAATGCTGGTGGAAGAGGCCGGCGCGGCAGGCGAAGCGCCGCTTACCGCGATCCTGGCGGTCGAGGACGATGCGGCTCTGCCTTATGCGCAAAAGGCCATCACCGCTTTGCGCCACCAGGGCATCGACACCGACATGATCGCCACCGGAAGCCCGCGCAAGCGCTTCGACAAGGCCGTGAAGGTCAATGCCAGGGTGCTGGTCTCCTTCGTCATGCGCGACGGCGTTCCCGTCGCCAACCTGCGCGCGGCAGAGCCAACTGCGGAATATCTGGCAGTCGAGCAGGTCATCCAGTCGATTCAGTCGTGAGCGTCTCGGACGAACGCCTGGCCCAGATCGCGCACCGCTTCGCAGAACTGGAAGCGCGACTGGCCTCGGGCACGCTGGAAGGCGAGGCCTTCGTTGCCGCGAGCCGCGACTACGCCGAGCTGGAACCGGTGGCGCGCGTGGCTGCCGAAGTCGTTGCCATGCGCGCGGAGCTGGAAAGCCTGCGCGCCCTCGACGATCCCGATCCCGACATGCGCGCGCTGGCCGAAGAAGAAGTCGCGCGGATCAAGGCCGAACTGCCCGAGGCCGAACGCAAGCTCGCCGTAGCCATGCTGCCGCGCGACAGTGCCGACCAGCGCCCGGCCATGCTCGAAATCCGCGCCGGCACCGGCGGCGACGAGGCCGCGCTGTTCGCCGCCGATCTCTACCGCATGTACGAGCGCTATGCCGCCGATCAGGGCTGGAAGGTCGAGATGATCTCGGCCAACGCCAGCGACATCGGCGGGTTCAAGGAAGTGGTCGCACATATCTCGGGCACCGGCGTTTTCGCCAAGCTCAAGTTCGAAAGCGGCGTCCACCGTGTCCAGCGCGTGCCGGTGACCGAATCTGGCGGGCGCATCCACACCTCGGCGGCCACCGTCGCCGTCCTGCCCGAACCCAGCGAAGTCGACGTGCAGATCGAGGACAAGGACCTCAAGATCGACATCTACCGCGCCAGCGGCGCGGGCGGGCAGCACGTCAACACCACCGATTCGGCCGTGCGCATCACCCACCTGCCCACCGGCCTTGTCGTGATCTGCCAGGACGAACGCAGCCAGCACAAGAACAAGGCCAAGGCGATGCAGGTCCTGCGCGCGCGCCTCTACGAGAAAATGCGCGAGGAAGCCCACGGCGCCGAAGCCGAGGCGCGCAAGGCCATGGTCGGCTCGGGCGACCGCTCGGAACGCATCCGCACCTACAATTTCCCGCAGGGGCGCGTGACCGACCACCGCATCAACCTGACGCTGCACCGCCTGCCCGAAATCCTCGAAGGACCGGGACTCGGCGAACTGATCGACGCGCTCATCGCCGAGGACGAGGCGAAGCGCCTGGCGGCCATGGATTCGTGAACACCACCGTCGCCGCGCGGCTGCGTGACGCTACCGAACGGCTGGGCCCGGGCAATTCCACCGCCCGGCTCGATGCCGAACTGCTGATGGCCGCCGCATTCGGGGTGAGCCGGTCGGAACTCCTGCTGCGGCACATGCGCGACCCGGCTCCCGATGGCTTCGAACCCCTTCTGGCGCGGCGTCTGGCGAACGAGCCGGTCGCCTATATTCTGGGAACGGCCGAGTTCTATGGGCTGGAACTGGAGGTGACGCCGGCGGTGCTGATCCCGCGCGCGGATTCCGAAACCGCGATCGAAGCCGCCCGCGACGCTTTCGCGGGAAGCCCCCCGGCACGCATTCTGGACTGCGGCACCGGCTCGGGTGCGCTGCTTCTTGCCGCGCTCAGCCTTTTCCCCGAGGCCGCCGGCGTCGGCATCGATCGCAGCACCGATGCCCTGGCGGTAGCGGCGCGCAACGCTGCGAAGCTGGGACTGACGGAACGCGCGGCCTTCCACCTGCGCGACTGGGATCAGCCCGGCTGGGCGCATGGACTGGGCGCGTCGTTCGACCTCATCCTCGCCAACCCGCCCTATGTCGAAAACGATGCCGCGCTCGAACCGGTCGTGCGCGATCACGAGCCGGCCGGGGCCCTGTTCGCCGGTCCGGAAGGCCTCGACGCCTATCGGATCCTAATCCCGCAATTGCCCGCTCTGCTGGCCCCGCAAGGGCTCGCCCTCGTCGAAATCGGATACCGCCAGGCCGGGGCCGTGGCGGAAATCGGCGCATGGGCGGGACTGACATCGAGGCTTCATCGCGATCTGGCAGGACGCGCCCGAGTCGTCGCTTTTTCTGCGGAAACAGGCCATGTTGCATAAGATTTCACTTGGAATTCCGGCCTGGAATGCTTAAGGATTACGTGAACGGGCTAATGGACGGAAATTCCCATGCCCGGTTCACCTCCATTATTTGCAAGCGGTCGCGGTATGGGCACCGCGGCAAGGCAGATGTGGAAGTCTCGGCAACCGGGGGGCGTGCCGTGATCATATGATGTACGGCTATTCGGCCAGATGGTCCGATCTCATGCCAGGGGTTTTGAGGAAAATTATCCTTGAATAACAATCGTGGTAACAACCGCAGGCGTGGCCGCGGTAACAATCGCCAGCAGGGCGGTCAGCAGATGAACCGTATCGACAGCAGGGCACGGGGCAACGCTCCGCAGCTGCTGGAGAAGTACAAGAAGCTGGCGCACGACGCGCATCTCAACGGCGACCGGGTTCAGGAGGAATACTACCTCCAGTTCGCCGATCACTACTTCCGCGTCATCGCCGACCAGAAGCAGCGCCAGGAAGAGGCACGCCAGCCGCGCCGGGACGATCGTCAGCAGGAAAGCGGCGAGGATGCCGGTTCGGGCGATGGCGAGGGCAGTCGGGGCGAGGGCAGTCGGTACGACCGCGCCCCTCGTGGCGAACGCAGCGAACGCGAACCGCGCGAGCACGCTTCGTCCGAGGAACGGTCCGACGCCGACCAAGGCGAAAGCAACGCCAGCGAAGCGGTCGACGAGGAAGGTTCGATCTACGAACCGGCCGAGAACCCGTTCGTGCGGAACGCACGCGCCCCCAAGCCGCGCAAGCCGCGCCGCCGCACGCGCGACACCGACGAGGGCGAAGACGCAGAGGCCCCGTCCGAGGGCAACGAGCCCGAAGGCAACCTCGACCCGGCCACGCTTCCGCCGGCGATTTCCGCCAAGGAAACAAAGCCGAAGAAGGCTGCCGCCGACAGTGGCGACGAAGTGGCCGAGGAAAAGCCCAAGCGCCGCCGTACGCGCAAGACCGCTCCTCCGGCGGACGATGCGGGCGGTACGCTCGAAACCGTAAACGGCTGAGTTTACGACAGTCAGGCCCGGCGCGCGCAACTTCGCTTGCGTCGCTGCCGGGCGGGCTTACAACCCGGCGCCGATGCATTCTCCCCGGCGCGCCCTGCCCTTCCCGAAAATCCCACCGCCGCTTGCGCGCTTTCCCCGCCTGACGACGGCGGGCTTCGCGATTATGGCCGGAGCGATCGCCGCCTGCGGCTTCCAGCCGTTGTCGTTGTGGCCGCTGACCTTGCTGGGAATAGCCTTGCTGCTTGAGATCGTCTCGCGCACGGGCACGGCGCGCGGCGCCCTCATGATCGGCTGGTGCTTCGGACTCGGCCATTTCACCCTGGGCGACAACTGGATCGCGACCGCCTTCACCTATCAGGCGAACATGCCCGCATGGCTGGGCGGTATAGCGGTCGTGCTGCTCTCGTTTTACCTTGCGATCTATCCGGCACTGGCGACGCTGGCGGCGTGGCTCGTGATCCGCCCCGACCGCGCGCGCGCGGCCGGGCGCAGCGGAACCGGAACCTTCCTCGCACTCGTCCTTGCTTTCGCTTCGGCGTGGATCGTCACCGAGTGGATGCGCGCCTGGGTCTTCACCGGATTCGCCTGGAACCCGATCGGAATCGCGCTGCTCGGCCAGTTCCAGACACGCGGACTGGCGCTGGTAACGCCATGGATCGGCACTTACGGACTGTCCGGCCTGCTGGTCCTGCTGGCAGGCCTGCCCGGCCTTTTCCTGCGCGCGGGCATGCATGCCACGACGGCGCCACGGCGCTGGATCTGGGCCCTGCCGGCGCTGGCAATCGCGGCAGCGCTGAGCGCGCTCATGATCGAACCCGACCCGTGGGTCCGACGCGAGGAGGGCGCCGTGCGCTTCACGCTGGTCCAGCCCGACCTACGACAGGAGATCGTCGACGACCCCCGATACTATGAAGCCAACTTCCTCAAACTGGCCCGCCTCTCGCTGCCACGCACCCCGGGGGAGAAGCGCGTGGTATTCTGGCCGGAATCGGGGCTGGGCGACTACCTTCGCGACGGCTATCCACCCTACCTCTACCGCCTCTACACCTTCGGTGCCGACCCCATGATCGCACGCGAGCGAATCGGCTCGGTCATCGGACCCTACGGACTGCTGCTCACCGGCGCGGTAGACCTGGTGATGAAGGACGACGAAGGCATCGCCGCGCGCAATTCGGTGACCGCCATCGACGGCAAGGGCGATATTGTCGCCGGCTATTCCAAGGCCCACCTCGTTCCTTTCGGCGAGTACCTGCCGCTGCGCTGGCTGCTCGAACCGCTCGGCGCCTCGCGCTTTGTGGCAGGCGCGCTCGACTTCTGGCCGGGCCCGGGCCCGCGCACATACGACCTCGGCGCCTGGGGCGAGGCCGGGATCCAGATCTGCTACGAGATCGTGTTCAGCGGTGAAGTCGTCGATCCGCTGAACCGGCCCGACTACATATACAACCCCTCCAACGACGGCTGGTTCGGCGCGTGGGGTCCGCCCCAGCATCTGGCGCAGGCCCGCCTCAGGGCGATCGAGGAAGGGCTGCCGGTGCTGCGGTCGACCACCAACGGGATCAGCGCGGTGATCGACGCCGACGGTATCGTGCGCGCTGCCGTTCCCCGCCACGTCGCGCAGCGCATCGATGGACGAATCCCGCCACCGCACGAGCCGACGCCATTCGCCCGATACGGCAATGCCCTGCCGCTGATATTCGCCGCCCTGCTGGGCCTCGCGGCACTTTCCATGGTTGCACTGCGCCGTCCGCGCAGGTAGAGCTCGGAGACACACATAAAGTTTTCTTTATATCAGCAGGTCTCCCCATGCGCAGCGACTACGTCTTCACGTCCGAGAGTGTTTCGGAAGGACATCCCGACAAGGTTTCCGACCAGATTTCCGATGCGATCGTCGATCTGTTCCTGTCCAAGGATCCCGAAGCGCGCGTGGCCTGCGAGACGCTGACGACGACCCAGCTGGTGGTTCTGGCGGGCGAAATCCGCTGCAAGGGCGTCTACGAGAACGGCGAATGGGCCCCGGGCGCGCTCGAGGAGATCGAGCGGACAGTGCGCAACGTCGTCAGGACGATCGGCTATGCGCAGGACGGCTTCCACTGGGAGACCTTCGAGTTCATCAATCGCCTGCACGGCCAGTCCGCGCACATCGCGCAGGGCGTGGACGCCGCCGGCAACAAGGACGAGGGCGCGGGCGACCAGGGCATCATGTTCGGCTTCGCCTGCGATGAAACCCCCGACCTGATGCCCGCGACGCTCGACTACAGCCACAAGATCCTCCAGCGCCTTGCCGCAGACCGCCATTCGGCCGCGGTGCCCTTCCTCGAACCCGACGCCAAGAGCCAGGTCACGCTGCGCTTCAAGGACGGCGTGCCGGTTGCCGCGACCGCCGTGGTCGTCTCGACCCAGCACCGGGAAGGCTACGACGCGGGCGAAAAGGGCGCGGAACTGCAGGCCTACGTGAAAGGCGTGGTCGCCGACATCCTGCCGGCGGGCTTCATTACCGACGAGACCAGGTTCCACATCAACCCGACCGGCACTTTCGTGATCGGCGGGCCGGATGGCGACGCGGGCCTCACCGGCCGCAAGATCATCGTCGATACCTATGGCGGCGCGGCCCCGCACGGCGGCGGCGCCTTTTCGGGCAAGGACCCGACCAAGGTCGACCGCTCGGCCGCCTATGTTACCCGTTACCTCGCCAAGAACGTGGTCGCGGCGGGCCTTGCCAAGCGCTGCACGATCCAGGTTTCCTATGCGATCGGCGTGTCCGAACCGCTGTCGCTCTACGTCGACCTGCACGGCACCGGCACCGTGTCGGAGGAAGCGCTCGAAGGCGCGCTGACCAGGGTTGCGGCCGCAAAGCTGGGCGGCCTGACCCCGCGCGGCATCCGTATGGGCCTCGGCCTCAACAAGCCGATCTATGCCAAGACCGCCGCTTACGGCCACTTCGGCCGCAAGCCGGAAGGCGACCTGTTCCCCTGGGAGCGTACCGACCTGGCCGACGACCTGAAGGCCGCGCTGGCCTGAACCGCGCGCCGGCCCACGCGGCCGGCGGCAAATCCCGGACGAGCTGCCTCGGCACCGGGCAAGCGCTATCCATGCTGAACGGTTTGGGGGCGGCCGAAACCGCCCCCCTTCATGCCGTTACTTTCCGGCCAGTTCCCTGACCAGTCGCGGAGAGGGATAGATCGTCTCCAGCGCTTCCTGCAGCGCGGCCGCAGAAACGGTCACCGTGCGGTTCAGCACCGGATCATAGCCGTAGTTGCCACCCAGCGAGTGGATATTGCCGTCGAAGGCCGCGCCAATCACCGTGCCCGCCTTGTCGATCACCGGCGAACCGGAATTGCCGCCGATGATGTCGTTGGTGGAGACGAAATCATAGGTCACCGCCTTGTCGATCTGCTTTTCCTTCGCGGCGAAGGCGGGGGCCACATCGAACGGCGGTGCGCCGGTGGCGCGATCGAAGGTTCCGCCGATCACGGTCTGAAACGGCACCGGCCTGCCCCGTTCGGACCAGCCCGCGACCTTGCCGTAACTGATGCGCAGGGTGAACGTGGCATCGGGATAGATCGTATCGCCATAGGCCGCGAAGCGGGCATCGGTGAGCTTCGCCGCAGCGGCCGTAGCCGGTCCCGCATACGCCTCGTCGACCTGCTTCTCCAGTTCGCGCTGCCGCGCCTCCAGCTTGCGGGCATAGACGATCATCGGATCGTCCGAAGCCGCGATCGCGGCCTCGCCGCCGTCCCAAAGCTGCTTGCGATAGGCCGGGTCGGCCAGCTTCGTGCCCGAGACCAGACGCTGCGCCAGCCCCTCGGGGCTTTCCTTGCCGAGCAGCAGCCTGGTATCGGGATCATCGACGCCGAGGTATTCGCGCGCCTTCGACAGGCTCCATCCCAGGCGCAGTTCATCGAGCCATGAATAGACCGGCGCGGCATCGAGCAACCGCTTCTCGGTGAGCGGCAATGCGCTGTCGGTATAGCCGGGCAGGCGCTCGGCATTCGGCTTGGCGCGTTCGGCAGCACCCATCACCAGCGTCCGGGCATAGTGATAGAGATCGCCCGACGGCGCGATCGAACGGCTTGCAAAGTAGAGCTTGCGGTAAGCCTGCACGGCCTTGTCCATGTCGCTCCACGGGTCTCCGATACCGGCCTTGCCCGCGCTCCTCGCCTTGAGGTCGGCCTCGGCCGCCGCCAGCTTGCCGGTGAACGCCGGATCGTTCAGCGCGTTCATGCGGCCGATGTAGACCTTCAGGCTGTTCTCCACGCCGTTCAGCATGTCGAGCCCTTCGCGTTCGTGCTCGGGGCTTTCCTGCATGGCGCGAATCAGCCTGCCGCGCAGTTCAGAATAGGTGGTAACGATCGCTGGCAGGCGCACTTCTCTTTCGAATGCGAGCTGGCTCTGGGTGTACAGGCGCGACGTCGACCCCGGATTGCCGACAACGAAGGTGACTTCGCCTTCTTCGGGCCCGCGCGGGTTCCACTTGAGATGGTTCGGCGTCCTGACCGGCTTGCCGTTCTCGTAGGCCCGCAGGAACGAACCATCGAGACTGTAACGCGGGTAGTTGAAATTGTCGGGATCGCCGCCGAACGTCGCAGCCCTGTCCTCGGGCGCCCAGACCAGCCGCACGTCGGAATACTTGCGGTAGGTATAGAGCTTGTACTGCCCGCCGCCGAACAGGGTGACGACCTGGCAGCGGGTAGTCTCGCGGTCGGTGCAATTGCCGGCTTCGATCTCGGCAATCCGCGCATCGCGCGCCTTGGTCAGCGCTTCGCCGGCGAGCGAGCCGATCGCCTTCTTCACGTCGCCGGTCACGTCGATGACCTTCGTGACCACTTCGGCCTGCTGGCCGGGGCACTTCTTCTCGTCGGACAGGCGCGCAGCGATGAAGCCATGGTCGAGAAGGTCATCCTCGCCCGTCGAATTGTCGAACAGGCAGGAGGCGACGCAGTGGTGGTTGGTGAGGATCAGGCCATTGCCCGACACGAAGCTGGCCGAGCAACCGCCGGTCAGGCGCACGGCGGCGTTGCGGACCTTGTCGAGCCAGGCCTGGTCGGGCGCCCAGCCGTAGTCGGCCTCCATTTTTGCACGCGGAAAGCCGTCGAAGGTCCACATGCCTTCGTCCGCCCGCGCGGACGAGGAGGTGAACGCCAGCAATGCAGCGGTGCCGGCAAGCAGGGAAAGCGAACGGGTCGTCATGGGGTTTCCTTGTTCCTGATTGCCCCGGTTTTCCCACGGAAACCTGCTATGTCCAGCCAAATCCCGAACCCGAAAAGAACGTTGCGAAACATGGACATGACACGACATGGATCGATGCCGGAAAGGTCATAGAAAGCAACAAGCTTAACCTTGTCTTCGCAGGTCCTGCCTATGTTCTGCAGGATATTGACCGTCCTCCCCCAGGGGCATCAAGGGGCACAGGTGCGCATGCTCGAATCCCGCCTTCGCGACTTGGGCGCAAGGCCGCCCGGCCCGCCATGCGCTGCGCCCGCGTGGCACGCGCAAGCGATTCCGGCCTGTGTGCACGCACTGTCGCGGCGTGAAGGCGCTTCCCCCCATGCCCGGCGGCGCGGGTCTGGACAGGACCCGTCCGGCAACGTACCGCGCGCTGCTTGCCGCCAGCGGCGGGACTATCGACAAGATCGCAGCGCTGCCGGGGTAAGAACATGACGTGGGAAACCCTGATCAGCGTGGCACAGCTCCAGCACCTGCTCGCGGCAGGCAGCGACATTCTGCTGATCGACTGCGAGTTCGAACTGGGAGCGCCGGACAAGGGCCCCTCGCTCTATGCCAGGGGGCACCTGCCGGGCGCGCGCTATGCCCATCTCGACAACGACCTCGCCGGACCGCCGGATGGTACCAACGGACGCCATCCGTTGCCCGCACGAGTGGCGCTGGCTGCGTGGTTGCGCTCGCTCGGCCTGCGCAAGGGCCAGCAGGTCGTCGTCTATGACAGCCATGGCGGCGCCTGGGCGGCGCGGGCCTGGTGGCTGCTGCGCTGGATGGGGCATGCCCAGGTCGCGGTGCTCGACGGCGGCAAGCCTGCCTGGATCGCCGCGGGCCTGCCGCTCGATACGACCGAGCCCGGCCCGACCCCGACCGGCGATTTCGAAGCCGGCGACCCGCTGGTGGGCGCGCCCGTCAATGCAGCGGCGGTGCTGAAAAACATCGAAGGCCGTGAGGCGCAAGTGCTCGATGCACGCGATCCTTCGCGTTTCCGGGGCGATCCCAATCCGATCGACCCGGTGTCAGGACACATTCCCGGCGCACGCAACCGCTTCTTCCGGGACAATCTCGGGCCCGACGGCCTGTTTCGCCCGGCCTCCGAACTCGCTGCGGATTTCCACGCGCTGCTGGGCGGCAAGCCCGCCGTGCTGAGCTGCGGATCGGGCGTCACCGCGTGCCACAACGCGCTCGCCATGGAAATCGCGGGAATGCCCGGCGCCCGGCTCTATCCCGGCTCGTGGAGCGAATGGATCAGCAATCCAGCCCGGCCCGTGGAGACAGGCGAGACCTGATCGGGAAGCCCGCCCCTCTCGCCACGCCCGCCTTCGCGAGACGACGAGAGGGTGGGGAAGATGGCGTACGGACTTACTTCGCCAGTTCAGTCTCGATCGCATCGACCAGTTCGGACGCCCCCGGCTCGACGCCCGGCGCGAAACGGCCGGCGACCGTGCCGTCGCGGGCTATCAGGAACTTCTCGAAGTTCCACAGCACTTCGGGATCCTCGGTCGGCGTCATGCCGTATCCCTTGAGCCGTTCGCGGAATTCGGCTGCCGGGCCGACCTTCTCGGGCTTCGCCTCGGTCAGCGCGGCATAGAGCGGCTGCTTGCCCTCGCCCGTCACATCGGCCTTGGCGAACAGCGGGAAGGAGACGCCGTAGTTGACCGAGCAGAACTCCATGATCTCCTCGTGCGTGCCCGGCTCCTGCGCGCCGAAGTCATTGGCGGGGAAACCCAGCACCTCGAAGCCCTTGTCCTTGTATTCGGTGTAGAGCTTCTCCAGCCCTTCGTACTGCGGTGTGAGGCCGCACTTGCTGGCAACGTTCACCACGAGCAGGACATTGCCCTTGTGCTCGGCCAGGCTGTCGGAACCGCCGTCGATGCGGGTCAGCGGAATAGCGGCGATATCGGTCATGTCTCGGATTCTCCCGTGCTGTTTAGGGAGAGTATGGGGCCCGCGCATGACTGCGGCAAGACCACCCCTGTGCGTCAGGGCGATTGCGTGAGCACGGGCGAAATCCAGTCCGGATCGTGCGCGAAGGGCAGCGCGGCACCTTCGCGCAAGGCCTTGAGAACCGCCGCGAAATCCGTCTGCGCCCGCCAGCCGAGCAGGCGCTCGGCCTTGGCCGGATCGTAGACCCGCTCGATCCGCTCGGGCAGGACCCAGCCCTGCCGGTCATAGAGCCCTGCCGCCTCGGGAAAGCGGCGGGCGATCACTGCGCGGGCATCGGCGGCAAGCTCGGCCACATCCTCGCGCGCGAAGGGCGGCGGCGCGGAGAGCACGAAAGTCTCGCAGCCCTCTATCCGCTCCAGCGCCGCGAGATGGGCCAGAGCGGCGTCGCCCACGGTGAGGCGACGGTTGAGAAGCTCGTTGGCCTTGAGATTGGGACCCGACGGCACGGCATGCACATCATCGTCCTCGGGAAAGAACCGCCCGGTGCGCAGGATGGCCACCGCCATGCCGCTCTCGCGCGAGACCAGCCGGCACAGGTTCTCTGCGGTCATCTTGGTGACACCGTAGATGTTGCGCGGTTCGAGCGGGCCGAAATCCTCGTCCATCCACCAAGCCCCGCCATCGCCTGCCCCGGCGCGAACATCGGCCCGCACCATCAGCGACGTGGTGGACGTGAACAGGAAGCGCGCATGGCCCGCCTCCGCAGCCGCTTCGAGCAGGTTGAGCGTACCGGTCACGTTGACGTCGACAAACGCCTGCCGCGGGAAGCGGACGATGTCCGGCTGGTGCAGCCCGCCAGCATGGATCACCGCCTCGATGCCGAATTGCGCGACCGTCTGGAACACCAGATCGCGATCCGCGACCGAGCCCAGCACGCGGGTATGATCGCCGGGCGCGACATCGAGCCCGATGACGTCATGCCCGCGCGATTGCAGCAAGGGCGCAAGGTGCCTGCCGAGCCAGCCTGAAGAACCAGTCAGCAGGATTTTCATCGGCGGCCTCCTTTGTCCCGCTTCAGCTTGCTGCCAAAGCGCGCTTCGACAAGTTCAGCACGAGCGAAGAACCTTTTCCAGTCCTCCGCTCACCCTGAGCCTATCGAAAGGTCAGCTCACGTAGTGCGCGGTGGTCTTGGCCGCGACTTCCTCGGCGGTGACGCCGGGGGCCAGCTCGACGAGCTTGAACGGGCTGTTATGATCGGGGCGCTGGAACACGCACAGGTCGGTCACGATCATGTCGACCACGTTCTTGCCGGTGAGCGGCAGCGTGCATTCGGGGATGAACTTGGGATCACCGTTCTTGGAGGTGTGCTCCATGACGACGATGATCTTCTTCACGCCGGCAACGAGGTCCATCGCGCCGCCCATGCCCTTGATCATCTTGCCCGGGATCATCCAGTTGGCGATGTCGCCGTTCTCGGCAATCTCCATCGCGCCCAGAACGGCAAGGTCGATGTGGCCACCGCGGATCATCGCGAAGCTCTGCGCGCTGTCGAAATAGGCGGTCTGCGGCAGCTCGCTGACGGTCTGCTTGCCGGCGTTGATCAGGTCGGCGTCTTCCTCGCCCTCATAGGGGAAAGGCCCGATGCCGAGCATGCCGTTTTCCGACTGCAGCGTCACGGTGATGCCCTCGGGCACATAGTTCGCCACCAGCGTCGGAATGCCGATACCGAGGTTCACGTAGAAACCGTCCTGCAGTTCCTTCGCTGCGCGCGCGGCCATCTCGTTACGGTTCCAGCCTTTTTTGATTTCCTGGGGCATCAGGCAGTCTCCCTCTCGCGGGTCGTCACGAATTCGATCTTCTTGTCATAAGGTGCGCCCAGCACGAGGCGCTGGACGTAGACGCCGGGCAGGTGGATGGCATCGGGCTCGAGCGAGCCGGTCGGCACGATCTCTTCCACTTCGACCACGCAGACCTTGCCGCAGGTGGCAGCGGGCACGTTGAAGTTGCGCGCGGTCTTGCGGAAGATCACGTTGCCGCTCTCGTCCGCCTTCCACGCCTTCACCAGCGCGAGATCGGCGAAGATGCCCAGTTCGAGCACATATTCCTGACCGTCGAAGACCTTGGTTTCCTTGCCCTCGGCCACCTGCGTGCCGACGCCGGTCTTGGTGTAGAAGCCCGGAATGCCCGCGCCGCCCGCGCGCATGCGCTCGGCGAGCGTGCCCTGCGGGCAGAACTCGACTTCCAGCTCGCCGGAGAGGAACTGGCGCTCGAATTCCTTGTTCTCGCCCACGTAGGACGAGATCATCTTCTTCACCTGCTTGGTGCGCAGCAGCTTGCCGATGCCCTCGTTGTCGATGCCGGCATTGTTCGAGGCGAACGTCAGGTCCTTCACGCCCGAATCGCGCACAGCGTCGAGCAGGCATTCGGGAATGCCGCAAAGGCCGAAACCGCCACTGGCGATCAGCAGGCCATCCTTGAGCAGGCCGTCCAGCGCGGCTTCGGCGCTGGGGTAGAGTTTGTTCATGTGATTCTCTCCGCGTTTCGAGGCAAGCTAGACAAGCCTTCCCATTACGAATAGCGATTAATTTTTATCAATATTGATTGATATTTCTTATGAAACGCATTGCTCTCTTCCACCTCGAGACGCTGATGTGGATCGAACGTCTCGGTACCTTCGCGGCAGCCGCGCAGCGTCTCAATACCACCCAGCCGACAATCTCCGCACGGGTGCGCGAGATAGAGGAGCAGCTGGGCGTCGCCCTGTTCCAGCGCGAGGGGCGCCGCATGGTCCTCACCGCGCGCGGACGACGGCTGGTCCAGGCCAGCGAGCCGTTGTGCCGGGGGCTCGAACAAGTGCTGCTGGAAGCCAGCGACCATGCCGGCGCCACGGGCACGGTACGCATCGGCTCGGGCGAGATCGCGGCGGCAAGCTGCCTGCCCGCCTTCATCCAGACGATCGAGCGCGAAAGGCCGGGGGTGACAATGGAGATCGAACTGGACCTGACCGCCCGCCTGCTCCAGCACCTGCTGGCAGGGACCCGCGACATCGTGTTCCTTGCCGGCCCCGTCGCCAGCCCGGGCCTGCGCACCGCGCCGATCGGTTCGGTCGAACTCGTCTGGACAGCCGGCGCAGCGGTGGCCAAAGCGGGCGGCTTTGCCAGCCCCTTGCCGGTCTGGTCGCTGCCCGACCACTCGCCGCTCCACGCCGTGACGCTCGAAACGCTGGAGGCCCAGGGGCTCGCCCCCGCGGCCCTGCACACCTGCAACAACGTGCGTACGCTGATCGAGATCGTTACCGACGGCTCCGGCGCGGCAGTCCTGCCCGAGACGATGATACGCGAGCACCTGCGCGCCGGCACCTTGCGCGAAGTTCTGCCCCGACCGCACCAGACCGTCCATTTCGAGGCCGCCATCCGCACCCGGGAACGCGACCCGGTGATCCTGGACCTCTTCGCCCGTGCGGCACGGCTTGAAATCGACGCCGATTCAGGCTGAGTAACGACAGGCAGCCATTGCACCGGGCGATTGGCCAGGAGCCACGTAAATGGTTGATCTTGGTCATGGTTCGAACACCGCCATCCACTAGGGTCGGTGCATCAAAGGGAGAATACAGATCATGCGCTCAATTCTCGTCAATGCCGACCGCAAACCGGGCAACGATGCCCGTATCGACACGGCGCTCGAAATCGCCCGCCGCTTCAGCGGCCACGTCAGCGTGCTCGTCGACACCCCGGTCACGCGCTACATCGCGATGGACCCGATGGGCGGCAGCTACGTCGTGTCCGACGCGCTCGAAAAGGCACGCGGCGAGGATGACGCGGCGGCGGCCGCGATCGAGGCGCGCATGGCGCGCGGCGACGTTCCCTTCGATGTCCTGCGCAGCGAGGACGACCCGGTCAGCGCGCTCGCCAATGCCGCGCGCCTCGCCGATCTGGTGATCGTCTCGCGTTCCGGCGGCCTCGCCGGAGAGCTTGCGCTTGCCTCGCGCACGCCGGTTCTGGCCCTGCCGGACGACAAGGCGCTGGAACTGCCCGTCCGCCGGGCCTGCATCGCCTGGGACGGCGGCGAACAGGCGGCATCGGCCCTGCGTGCCTCGGTGCCGCTGCTGGATAGCTGCCAGACGGTCAAGGTGATCTCGGTCATCGAAAAGCCCGGCGGCTTCCCGGCCACCGAGGCGCTGCGCTACCTCTCCCGCCACGGGATCCACGCCGAGTTCGAGGAGCACGAGAGGCGCGGCTCGACCGAGGAAACGCTGGCCGTCGCCGTCGCCCAGGCCCATGCGGAACTGCTGGTCATGGGCGCCTATGGCAAGAGCCGCATGCGCGAATTCCTGTTCGGCGGCGTGACCGCGTACTTCCTGGAAGAAGGCAAGGCGCCGGCACTGCTTCTCGGGCACTGAGCCGCCAGTGGCCGGGCCGCGAAACGGTCCGGCCTCGCGGCACAGCGAAGGCCCGTTCGTCCAAGCGAGCGGTATGCAATTGATTTTCGGGAAATTTGCTCAGCAGGGTGAGTAAATTGCGCGACGCAACAGTCCGAGGCTCAGAAGATGCCCGCGAGGCTGCGGCGACTCTTGACGGAAACGCAAGAGAAAGGTGAATCGAGCTTCACAAGTAACGGAATTCAGGCGTTTTTGGTTGATGACAGTTTAGTGATTTGGTTCCATGCAACATCTATTGTGTTTTTTGCAACCGCGTGAAGTGATTTCGCACTTGCACAAAAACAGGGGTGCATGCATATAGAGAGTGCCTTTCAGGCATCCTCTCCCAAAACTTCCACGGCCCGGTCGGCAACGACCGGGCCTTTTTTCTTGCCATCGCGGACCGGCTATTGCTGGTTTGAAATCGCGCAAGACGATACCTAGCTGCGTACATGCACATCGCCGGAACCCGCGAACGGCTTCGCGGGCCGCCGGGCGGAAAGGAACGGCATGGTGGACACGGAAACCCAGGTAGAGGATCGCAACGTGAAACTGCAGGTCGCAGCGGCCCGGCAGGAAGAAAGCGGTCAGGGCATTGCCCGCCTCTCGCGCGAATCGCTCTCGGCCATCGGCGCCATGGAAGGCGACGTTCTCGAAATCACCGGCAAGTCGGTCACGGTGGCCCGCGCCGTGCTGGCCTTCCCCGAGGATGAAGGGCTGTCCGTGATTCGGCTCGACGGCCTCCAGCGCGGCAATGCCGAAGTCGGCTCGGGCGATCACGTCATCGTGCGCAAGGGCGAATCGCGCCCCGCCCAGCGCGTGGTCTTCGCCCCCGCGCAGAAGGACATGCGCCTTCAGGGCCCCTCGGTGGCGCTCAAGCGCAACTTCTTCGGCCGGCCCATGGTCCAGGGCGATCTTGTCGCCACCGCCGGCCAGCAGCAGGTCGCGGACATTCCCCCGCAGCTACGCCGCATGTTCAATGCGCCTGCCTATGCACTGACGCAGATCCGCCTCAACGTCGTCTCGACCACGCCGCGCGGCATCGTCCACATCGACGAAAGCACCGAAGTCGAGCTGCGCGAGACCTTCGAGGAAGCCCACGACGCGCGCGGCGACGTCAACTACGACGACGTCGGCGGCATGAGCGACACGATCCGCCAGCTGCGCGAGATGGTGGAACTGCCGCTGCGCTATCCCGAACTGTTCACCCGCCTCGGCGTCGCTCCGCCCAAGGGCGTGCTGCTTCATGGCCCGCCGGGAACCGGCAAGACGCGCCTTGCCCAGGCCGTCGCCAACGAGAGCGAAGCCAACTTCTTCTCGATCAACGGCCCCGAGATCATGGGATCGGGCTATGGCGAGAGCGAGAAGCACCTGCGCGAGGTCTTCGAGGAAGCGACCAAGGCCGCACCGGCCATCGTCTTCATCGACGAGATCGATTCGATCGCCCCCAAGCGCGATCAGGTCCACGGCGAGGCGGAAAAGCGCCTTGTCGCCCAGCTCCTTACCCTGATGGACGGCCTCAACAGCCGTGCCCACGTGGTCGTCATTGCCGCCACCAACCGGCCCGATGCGATCGACGAGGCGCTGCGCCGCCCCGGCCGCTTCGACCGCGAGATCGTGATCGGCGTGCCGGACGAATCGGGCCGCCGCGAGATCCTGGCCATCCACACCCGTGGCATGCCGCTGGGCGAGAAGGTCGATCTCAAGGAACTGGCGCGCACCACCCACGGCTTCGTCGGCGCCGACCTTGCCGCGCTGACCCGCGAAGCCGCGATCGAGGCGGTACGCCGGATCATGCCCCAGCTCGATCTGGAAGCCCGCACGATCCCGGCCGAAGTGCTCGAAAGCCTCTCGGTCACGCGCGAGGATTTCATCGAGGCGCTCAAGCGCGTCCAGCCTTCGGCCATGCGCGAAGTCATGGTGCAGGTGCCGAACATCGGCTGGGCCGACATCGGCGGCCTCGACGAGGCGCAGCGCACGCTGCGCGAAGGCATCGAATTGCCGATGAAGAACCCGGAGGCCTTCCACAAGCTGGGCATCCGCGCCGCCAAGGGCTTCCTGCTCTACGGCCCCCCGGGCACCGGCAAGACGCTGCTGGCCAAGGCGGTGGCCAAGGAAGCCGAGGCGAACTTCATCTCGATCAAGTCGTCGGACCTGCTCAGCAAATGGTACGGCGAGAGCGAGCAGCAGATCGCGAAGCTGTTCGCCCGCGCCCGCCAGGTCGCCCCCTGCGTTATCTTCATCGACGAGATCGACAGCCTTGTGCCCGCGCGCGGGATGGGCGGCGGGATGGGCGAGCCGCAAGTAACCGCCCGCGTCGTCAACACCATCCTCGCTGAAATGGACGGGATGGAGGAACTGCAGTCGGTCGTGCTCGTGGGCGCCACCAACCGCCCGGCGCTGGTCGACCCGGCACTGCTGCGCCCCGGCCGCTTCGACGAGCTGGTCTATGTCGGCACGCCCGATACGGCCGGACGCGAGCACATCCTCGGTATCCACACCGCAGCCATGCCGCTGGCCGATGACGTGCAGCTCGGCACCATCGCCGACCGCACCGAGCGCTTCACCGGCGCCGATCTGGAAGACGTGGTCCGCCGCGCCGGCCTGATCGCCATCCGCAAGCGCGGCGCGGACGTGGAGTCCGTGACCATGGCCGATTTCGACGACGCCCTCGAAGACAGCCGCGCGACGGTGACCGAAGAGATGGAAGCCGAATACGCGAAGATGAAGGGCGAACTGAAAAAGCGCGCCATGGAAGTCTCGCCGATCGGCTTCATCACCCCGGGCATGGTCGAAAGCACCCGCGACAAGAAGCACGGGGACTGATCCCGGCCTGAAATGCAAAAAAGGGGCGCGGCATCTCTGCCGCGCCCCTCGTTTTTCAGCCCGTGAGGCCTGCCTCAGCCGGACAGCTTCACAAGGTCGTTCATCAACCCGCTGGTCCCGTTGAGGACCGTCAGCTTGTCGACCTTGCCGGCGATGCTCTCCAGCGCTTCCAGCTCCTTCAGGCGGAGCATGACCGGGTTTTCGGCCATGACCTTCGCCGTGTTGAGCAGCGAGCGCGTGGCGTTCGTTTCCTCACGCCGGCGGATCACGTTCGCCTCGGCTTCCTTCTGCGCGGAGACGACCTGGTTCAGGATCTCGCGCATGTCGCCCGGCAGGACCACGTCCTTGAGGGCGATTTCGGAAACCTCCAGCCCGATGGCCTCCATGTCGGAGCGGACCTTCGCGGCGGCATCGGCGTCGACCGAGATCTTCTGTTCGAGGATCTGGTCGAGCGTCAGCGCGCCGAGCGTCTTGCGGAAGGCGTACTGCAGCGCCCGGTAGAGCGCATCGGCATAGTCCTTCACGCTGGTGACGGCCTTGCGCGGATCGGCAACGCGGTACTCGGCCGCGATGTTGACCCGCAGCGTCACCCGGTCGCGCGTCAGGATTTCCTGACCCGTGACGTCGAGCGACTGGCGCTTGAGGTCGACCTGGCGCACCGCGATCTTGCGGCCCGGGTTCCAGTAGCCATAGACGCCCGCCTGCAGTTCACCCGCAAGCACGCCATCGATGGTCAGGATGCCCAGCTTGCCGTCCTCGACCTCGAACTGGCTGACGAGCTGCACCTTGCCCGCACGCTGCAGGCGCCGGAGCAGCTTCGGCTCGACCAGCGCGGTCTCGCCGATGTCGACCAGCCGGGTCTTCCACGGACCCGCATCGGTCCACAGGATCACCTTCGTATCCGGCGCGAGAACGGTGTGAAGCATGCCGTCACGTTCGATGACCGCTATCTCGTTCTCGCCGGTACGCACCACCATCAGGTGACGCGCCGCATCCTCCGGCAGCTTGTCGAGCAAGGCCTGCGCATAGGACAATACGACCATCGGCTGGACGAGCTTGCACACATCGACCTTCAGCGAACCGTCCCAATTGGGCAGGACATGCTCACCGGAGCCCAGAATGCCGCGGACCTCGCCCTTGTAGAGCCAGACCGCACGCTCGTCTTCGTTGATGAGCACGCGGCGGTGGCCCATCAGGAGATCTATCAAACGCTTCAACATCTTATTCACCGTTACAATCATGCGCTAGGACACGCCGATTTTCCTTTCGTTCTCTGGTTTCATTCACATCCCGGCGGAAAAGATCCGGGGACCGGCGGCAAGGCCACGTGCGGACGATGCGGCAAGCGGACCGGCAGCACGAGGGGCGAGCATGGACGGTGTTCGAGAACCCTGCCCTCCAGCCATTCGCACGGCGCGATCATTGCCGCCCGCCAGACACCTGGCCCTGGTTTCAGGAGACGCACGCGCCCTCCGCCCGCACCCGAAGGCACGGCCGCAAGCCGCTGCGCCGCCATCCGCAAGCCAGTCCCCGAACCCATGTTATGGACACCGTTGGAGGGTGGTGGTCTTTTCAGGACCGTGTGGAGAAGGATTCGAACCTTCGACACCTAGATTGCAAGTCTAGTGCTCTATCCGCCTGAGCTATCCATGGCATGGTGGTATAACGGGACTCGAACCCGCACCTTCGGCCTTTCGGACCGATGCTCTTCCCTTGAGCCATATACCGTGCCTGACCAGACCAGGCAGCCAACCGTACATGGCACCGGCAAGGCCGGACCATGCGGGCGGGGATCCGGAACCCCAACCGTTGTCGACTACCCAGCCAACTGGCCGGGAGGCGCGCCAATAATTGTGCAGTGCAGCAATTTCAATGTAAAATTACGACATAAAGAAATATTTATGCGCAGGTCGGAAGTCACCCGGGCTCGCTCTTCCCTTCGCCTGCCACGGCAATCGCCTCGACCATCGAGGGACCGGCGGCCAGCTCGATCGGCGCCATGGCCATGTTGCGGCGGCGGACGAGGGCATCGGGCATTTCGCGGCGGATCCAGTCGATCATCCCCTCGCGCATGGCGCAGCGCAGGTCCCACAGGTTGCTCGAGTTCGCGGCGGTCATCAGCAGGCGCACTTCGATCGCCTCGTTCGTCATGTCGGTGACCGTCACGTTCTGCGCACGCTTGTCCCAACGCGGATCGGCCGAGACCTTGCGTTCGTACTCGGCGCGGATCGGCGCCAGATCGGTCGCGTGATCGAGGTAGAGGAACACGGTGCCGGTGATCTGCGATCCGGTCTTGGTCCAGTTCTGGAACGTGTTCTCCAGGAACTTGTTGGACGGCACCACCAGCCGGCGCTCATCCCAGATCTTCACGATCACATAGGTCGTGCGGATGTCCTCGATCCGGCCCCATTCGCCATCGACGATCACGACGTCGTCGATCGCGATCGGCTCGGTCAGCGCCATCTGGAAGCCGCCGATCAGCGCCTTGAGCGCGGGCTGGGCCGCCGCGCCGACAGCCAGGGCGGCCAGACCGGCGGAGGCCATCAGGGTAATGCCGATCTGCCGCACGCCCGGGATGGCGAAGAGCATCAGCGCGACGGTCACGAAGATGACGATGAACGTGCCGATTCGATTGAAGATCGCAAGGCGCGTGCGACGGCGGCGGGCATTCCGGTCGTCGGCGAGGGTCGTCTCGGTGCAGATCTTCATCGCCTCGACAAAGCTGTGCAGCAGCGCGAGCACGATCCAGCCCAGCAGGAACGGCATGACGAAGCCGGATAGCCTGTTCCACAAGGCATCGAGCGCCGGGGTCTCGCGCGCGACATAGGCAATGCCGAGCGCGATGAAGGCATAGCGGGCCGGACGCCCCAGCTGGGCGACGAGAATGTCGTCGGTCTCGCTCTCGCTGGCCTTCGCGACGCGATGCAGCACGCGAAAAAGCACCCGATGGGCGACCAGTGCCACCACGATTCCCACCATGGCGGCGATAGCCCCCATGACAAGCTGCTCACTCCATGCGGGCAGCTGCCCGGTGACCTGTTCGATCCAGTAAACCATGGCGCTTATCGTATGGCCCCGGCGCCGAGATTCAACTCAAGAGGCCGCGATCGGCTCAATTTGACGCATGGCACGCAGCCGGAAGGTCCGAAAAACGTCCTAGGACGGATCGACATTCAGAAGATGGCGAGCCGAAAATGGTGTTTTTACGGGATCCGGAGCGCAGCGTACTTTTAGTACGTGAGCACCGGAAGCACGGAAAAGCGCCATTTGCAGGCCGTCAGGGCTGAATGTCGATCCGCCCTAGTGCGCATCACCCCAGCTCGACCCGGAGCCGATCTCCACGCCCAGCGGCACGTCGAGCGGGACCGCGGGCAGCGCCGCTTCGGCCATGACTCGCTCGATCACCGGCGAGGCGGCGGCGACATCGCCTTCGGGCAGTTCGAACACGAGTTCGTCGTGCACCTGCAGCAGCATCTTCACATGGCCGAGGCCCGCATCGGCCAGCGCGGGACCCATGCGGACCATGGCTCGCTTGATGATGTCGGCGCAGGTGCCCTGGATAGGCGCGTTGATCGCGGCGCGCTCGCTGCCCTGCCGCTCGGCACCGTTCTTCGAGTTGATGCGCGGGAACCAGGTCTTGCGGCCGAACAGCGTTTCCGAATAGCCACACTCGCGCACCTGCTCCAGCGTGGCGACGATGTACTTCTGGATGCCGGGGAACCGCTCGAAATAGCGGTCGATCATCGCCTGCGCCTCGTCCGCGTCCACGCCCAGCCGGCCGGCAAGGCCCCAGCGCGAGATGCCGTAGAGGATGGCGAAGTTGATCGTCTTGGCACGCCCGCGGGTATCCCGGTCGACCGTACCGAACATTTCCTGCGCCGTGCGCGCGTGGATGTCCTCGCCGCTGGCGAAGGCCTCCTTCAGGCTGGGCACATCGGCCATGTGCGCGGCAAGGCGCAGCTCGATCTGCGAATAGTCGGCCGAGAGCAGGACATTGCCCGGTTCGGCCACGAAGCAATCGCGGATCTGGCGGCCGATCTCGGTCCGGACCGGAATGTTCTGCAGGTTCGGATCGGTCGAGGACAGGCGGCCGGTCTGCGCACCGACGAGCGAATAGCTGGTGTGCACGCGCTCGGTCTTCGGGTTGATCGCCGCCTGCAGCGCCTCGGTATAGGTCGAGCGCAATTTGGACAGCTGACGCCATTCGAGCACCTTGGTGGCGACATCGGCCCCTTCGCCAGCCAGTCTTTCAAGCACCGACTGGTCGGTCGAATACTGACCCGACTTGCCCTTCTTGCCACCCTTGTAGCCAAGCTTGTCGAACAGGATCTCGCCCAGCTGCTTGGGGCTGCCGATGGTGAATTCCTGCCCGGCCATCCCGTGAATTTCGGTTTCGAGCGCACCGATGGCCTCGGCGAACTGACTGGAAAGATGCGCCAGCTTCTCGCGGTCGACACGGATGCCGTGGCGCTCCATCCCCGCCACCACCGGGATCAGCGGGCGATCGACCCGCTCGTAGATGCGCGTGCCGCCTTCGTCGGCAAGGCGCGGCTTGAGCAGTGTGTGCAGGCGCCAGGTGACGTCGGCATCCTCGGCGGCATAGTGGGTCGCCTTGTCGAGCGGAACCTCGCCGAAGGGGATCGCCTTCTTGCCAGTGCCGCACACGTCCTTGAAGGCCATCGGCTTGTGCCCGAGATGGCGTTCGGACAGCTCGTCCATGCCGTGCCCGCCACCGATCCCGTCGGCCTGCCGCCCGGCATCGAGGCAGAAGCTTTCGATCATCGTATCGTCGACCGGCGCGACCTCGATCCCGTAGCGAGCCAGCACGTTGAGGTCGTACTTGATGTTCTGCCCGACCTTGAGCACCGCATCGCTTTCCAGCAGCGGCTTGAGCAGGTCTATCGCCTTGTCGAGCGGCACCTGCGGCGGCTTTTCGGCAAACATATCGCTGCCGCCGTGGCCAAGCGGAATGTAGCAGGCCTCGTTGGGACCCACGGCAAGGCTCACCCCGACGAGATCCGCCTGCATCGCTTCCAGCGCCGAGGTTTCGGTGTCGACCGCAACCACGTGCGCCGCAGCAGCCTTCGCGATCCACCCTTCGAGCGCTTCCACCGTCTGGACGCATTCATAGGCGGCATAGTCCACGCCGGGCATGTCCGGCACCGGCTGGCGCGCCGCGCCTTCGTTCGGCGCCGCCCCGGCGGTGACGACCTTGGCCGGATGGAGCTGCGTCGCCCGCTCGGGGCTGCCATTGCCGCCGTCGAGGCGCTTGAGCAGGCTGGTAAAGCCATGCTTGCCCAGAAAAGCCGCGAGCGGCTCGGGCGGGATCGCGTCGAGCTTGAACGTTTCGATGTCCAGCGGCAGCGTGCAGTCTTCCTTGAGCGTGACCAGCACCTTGGACAGGCGTGCCTGCTCGGCCTGTTCGATCAGGCGTTCCTGCAGCTTGGACTTCTTCATCGTCGGCGCGGCAGCCAGCGCCGATTCGAGATCGCCATAGTCCTGGATCAGCTTGGTCGCCGTCTTGGGCCCGACACCGTAGACGCCCGGAACGTTGTCGACCGAATCGCCCATCAGCGCGAGCACGTCGCCCACCTTTTCGGGCGGCACGCCGAACTTTTCGACGACTTCGGGAATGTCGATGCGCTGGCTCTTCATCGTGTCGAGCATGTCGACCTTGCCGCCACCCTTCTCACAGGTGCCGACGAGCTGCATCAGGTCCTTGTCCGAGGAGACGATGGTCACGTCCCATCCCTGCGCCGCGGCGGCGCGGGCATAGGAGGCGATGAGATCGTCGGCCTCGAATCCGGGCTCCTCGATGCAGGGCAGCGAGAAGGCACGGGTGGCATCGCGCACCAGCGGGAACTGCGGCCTGAGATCCTCTGGCGGCGGCGGACGGTTGGCCTTGTAGTCCTCGTAGATATCATTGCGGAACGACTTGCTGCCCGCATCCAGGATGACCGCGAGGTGCGTCGGCCCGTCCGCCTTGTGCAGATCCTCGGCAAGCTTCCACAGCATCGTGGTATAGCCATAGACCGCGCCGACCGGCGTTCCTTCCGGATCGGTCAGCGGCGGCAGGCGGTGATAGGCGCGGAAGATGTAGGCCGAGCCGTCGACGAGGTAGAGATGCTGCTTTGACTCCATGCGCCTGCCCTAGCAGCGCCGGACCGGGCCGTCAGCATGCGAGTGCATTGTCAGCGGGAACCAGATCGCGCGAACCGCGTTTGTGGCCCCGTATGTTTGAAACGGCCCACATGCACTAAACGGCCGGTATGCTTGAAACGACCGGTCCATGCGCCTACTCCACGGGGCATAGCAGGTCTGGAGAACTGGACATGCAGCGCGGCGTCCCGCCGCCGAATCGAACCTTGAACCAAGGGAAGACTTAAAAATGCGCAAGATCCTTATTGCTGCTACTGCCGCCATCGGCGCCATCGCGCTGGCCGCATGCTCGCAGAAGACACAGGACACGACCGAAGCCGCCGCCTCCTCGGCAGCTGACGACGTGCAGACAATGGCCACCGATGCTGCCACTGCCGTCGACACGGCAGGCGATGCCATGAGCGACGCGGCGGGCGATGCCATGAATGCCGCCAAGGATGCCGGCGCACAGGCCGCCGACACCGTGAGCGACACGGCCGCCAGCGCGGCGCAGGCCGCCAAGGACGCCGAAGCGGCGCTGGACGACCACAGCAACAACTGATGCGCGAAAGGCGGGTCCCCGGGACCCGCCCGCCATCACGAAAGAGGGCCCGCGGGATAACTCCTGCGGGCCCTTTTTGTGACCGGTTCAGCTTGCGGAACTGACCTCAGCGCGAAGCGGTATGGTGGTAGCCGGGGCCTTCCGCGAGGTAGCCGTTGTAGATGGTGCGGGCGATGCTGGCGATGCGTGCCTCGCGGCCGGGGCGGCTGCCCTGCCCGGTGACATAGATGGCAACCGCGAAAACGCGGCCATCGGGGGTCTCGATGATACCAATGTCGCTCGAGGTGTTGTGCAACGATCCCGTCTTGTGCAGCACCTGCACCGTTTCGGGCAGGCCCGCGACGATGCGGCGCTTGCCGGTGACGCAGCGGCCCATGGTATCGAGCAGGATCTTGCGGCTCGACGGGCTCAGCCACTTGCCCTGGTAGATGCCGGTCAGCAGGCGAACCATTGCCAGCGGCGTGGCGCTGTCGCGCTTGTCGATGACCGCTGCCGGATCGATCGCCCCGTCGTCGCGCACCAGCGTGGCGATGTCGCGATCGATGTGCCAGTCCTCGATGCCGGCGCGCCGCACCCATTCGTTGACCGCGGCGGGACCGCCGACGACCTTGAGCAGGGCATCGGTGGCATAGTTGTTCGAACGCGTGAGCATCAGCTCCATCAGGCGTCCGGCCGTCATGTAGGTGCCGGGACGAACCGGCGCGACCGCAGACGAGAAGGGCGCCGAGCGGACCGGGATCATCAGCGGGAATTCGCTGGTCAGGCTCCACTTGCCCTGATCCACGCCCTCCAGGAAAGTCGCGGCGATGGCGACCTTGCTGGTGCTGGCCATGGGGAAGCGCTGATCGCCCAGGACGTCGACGGCATGCCCTGTCGCGAGATCGACGGCGGCAACGCCGATACGGCCATCCGAGGCTTCGGCGACGGCGGCAAGCTGCTGCCCGAGAACGGTGGAATACGTGCGCGGCCCGCGCATCTGGGTGCCGAACAGCGCATCGAACGTGTTCTGGACTTCGACGACCTGCTGCGTGGGCTGGGCATTCGGCGTGACCTGATCCGCCTGCGCGGGAGCCGACGCCAGCGAAGCCGCAGCCGTCATGGCCATCAATCCGATGAAGCGCCTCGTGCCAGCACGGCACCGCGCGAAAAGGTCGCCTGCCCCGGTCATGCAGTTCCTACCCTAGATTCGTCTGTCTTCCCGCGAGGTTAACGCAACAGTGACAAAACGCCAGTCCAGCGCGATGAATTGCATGCGATGAGCGGTAATTGCCGCAAAAGGCACTTTTTTGTCGTACCGAAGACCGATTCAAACACGCTTGCACGCCATCGGGCCGCGCCAGACAGCAAAAAGGGCCGGGAGATCGCGCTCCCGGCCCTTCCTGTTTCGTCGGATGGACGATGGTCGGCTTAGAAGCCGCCCATGCCGCCCATGCCACCCATGCCGCCCATGTCGGGCATTGCCGGCATGCCAGCCTTGTCGTCGGGCGCGTCGCTGATCGCCGCTTCGGTGGTGATCAGCAGACCGGCGACCGAAGCCGCATCCTGCAGCGCGGTGCGCACGACCTTGGTCGGGTCGATGACGCCGGCAGCCACGAGATTCTCGTAGGTGTCGGTGGCGGCGTTGAAGCCCTGGGTCTCGTCGTTTTCACGCAGCAGGTTGCCCGAAACGACCGCGCCGTCGTGGCCGGCGTTCGTGGCAATCTGCTTCACCGGCGCGGTGATCGCACGGCGGATGATGTCGATGCCCTTGGTCTGATCGTCGTTCGCGCCCTTCAGGCCTTCGAGAGCCTTGGTGGCGTAGAGCAGCGCAGTACCGCCGCCGGGGACGATGCCTTCCTCAACCGCGGCGCGGGTCGCGTGGAGAGCGTCGTCGACGCGGTCCTTGCGCTCCTTCACCTCGACTTCCGAAGCACCGCCGACCTTGATCACGGCAACGCCGCCGGCAAGCTTGGCAAGGCGCTCCTGCAGCTTCTCGCGGTCGTAGTCGCTGGTGGTGACTTCGATCTGGGCGCGAATCTGCTCGACGCGGGCCTTGATCTCGTCAGCCGAACCGGCGCCGTCGACGATGGTGGTGTTGTCCTTGTCGATCGTGACCTTCTTGGCCTGACCGAGCATGCCGAGGGTGACGTTCTCGAGCTTGATGCCGAGGTCTTCCGAAACCATTTCACCGGCGGTGAGGGTCGCGATGTCGCCCAGCATGGCCTTGCGGCGGTCGCCGAAGCCCGGAGCCTTGACGGCAGCAACCTTGAGGCCGCCGCGCAGCTTGTTGACGACGAGCGTGGCCAAGGCCTCACCCTCGATGTCCTCGGCGATGATGAGGAGCGGACGGCCCGACTGCACCACGGCCTCGAGGATCGGCAGCATCGACTGCAGGTTCGAGAGCTTCTTCTCGTGGATCAGGATGTAGGGGCTGTCGAGTTCGACCGTCATCTTGTCGGGGTTGGTGACGAAGTACGGCGAGAGGTAGCCGCGGTCGAACTGCATGCCTTCGACGACATCGAGTTCGAATTCGAGGCCCTTGGCCTCTTCCACGGTGATGACGCCTTCCTTGCCGACCTTTTCCATGGCTTCGGCGATCTTCTCGCCGACTTCCTTGTCGCCATTGGCGGAGATGATGCCGACCTGAGCGATTTCAGAATTGCCCGAAACGTCCTTCGAGCGGCCCTGGATGTTCTCGACGACCTTGGCGACGGCGAGATCGATGCCGCGCTTCAGATCCATCGGGTTCATGCCGGCGGCAACAGCGGTCATGCCTTCGCGCACGATAGCCTGAGCCAGAACGGTGGCGGTGGTGGTGCCGTCACCGGCTGCGTCGTTGGCCTTCGAGGCCACTTCGCGCAGCATCTGGGCGCCCATGTTCTCGAACTTGTCCTTGAGTTCGATTTCCTTGGCGACGGTGACGCCGTCCTTGGTGATGCGGGGGGCGCCGAAGCTCTTGTCGATCACGACATTGCGGCCCTTGGGGCCCAGCGTGACCTTCACGGCGTTGGCGAGGGTGTCGACACCGGCGAGAATGCGCTCACGGGCGTCGCGCGAGAACTTTACGTCCTTGGCTGCCATTGTAGAATTCCTTTTCTCATCGTCATCCCAGCGAAGGCTGGGATCGTGGGCAGCTTGCGCTGCCCTATCGAGGTTCAGTCAAACGCCTGAGATCCCGGCCTGCGCCGGGATGTCCGCGATCGCCTCAGGCGATCACTCCCAGGATGTCGCTTTCCTTCATGATCAGCAGGTCTTCACCGTCGACCTTGACTTCGGTGCCGGACCACTTGCCGAACAGCACGCGGTCGCCGACCTTGACGTCGAGCGGCGCAACCTTGCCATCGACCACAGCGCCGTTGCCGGCAGCCACGATCTCGCCCTCAGCGGGCTTTTCCTTGGCGCTATCGGGAATGATGATGCCGCCGGCCGTCTTTTCTTCAGCCTCGACGCGACGCACGAGAACACGATCGTGCAGCGGACGGAATGCCATGGGATTCTCCCTTATCCTACGAACAGAAAACTGGGATTGGCACTCCAATGGTCAGAGTGCCAACCGGCGCGGATATGGTCTTGGCACCAAATGCCGTCAAGCGGTCCCGGCACAAAAAATTTCAGAGGCCGCCCGGCTTGCCGACGAACCGTTCCCGGGATGCGGCAGTCAGGCGGCAGGCTGCGGGACCAGCCCGAAGCGATCGCGCCAATGCCAGCGCGCCACCAGCAGCGCCGCCGCGACGGTCAGTCCCACCGCGAGTCCGATCCACACGCCGACACCGCCGAGCGGCGTGAACAGCCCCAGCACCAGCGAAGTGCCGAAGCCCGCAAGCCAGTAGCCGATCAGCGCGAAGAACATCGGCACCCGCGCGTCCTGCACCCCGCGCAGCACGCCGGCCGCGACGGCCTGCAGCCCGTCGACCAGCTGGAAGATCGCAGCGATGAACAGATAGCTCAGGGCATAGCCGATCATGACCGCATTGCCCGGTGCGGAAACGTCCATATAGGCGGACAGGATCAGCCCGGGCATGGCGAGCATGGCCAGCGCGGACAGCACCATGAAGGCCATGCCGATGGCGATCGCGGCCCACCCGGCGTGGCCGACCCCCTCGCGATTGCCCGAACCGAAATGATAGCCGACGCGAATCGTCGCCGCCTGCCCGACGCCGAAGGGAACCTGAAAGGCGAAGGCGGCAATCTGCAACGCCACCGTATGCGCGGCCAGTTGCGCTTCACCGACATGCCCCATCACGAAGGCCGCGCCGCTGAACAGGCCGCCCTCGGCCACCAGCGTCGCCGAAATCGGCAGGCCGAGCGCCAGCATCTGGCGCATTCTCTGCCATTCGGGCCGCCACCAGCGTCCGAACACATGGAAACGCCGCAGGTTGCGATCACCGGCAATGGCCACGGCATAGGCGATGACCGTCGAGGACGCGGTGATGATGCTGGCCAGCGCCGCGCCGGTCAGGCCCAGCGCGGGTGCCCCGAAATGGCCGAAGACGAGCGCATAGTCGCCCACCACGTTGATCAGGATCGACGCGGCGGTGATCACCGTCGCGAAGATCGGTCGGCCCAGTGCCGAAACGAAGGTTCGCAGCACATTGGCCACGGCCATCGGCACCATCGAAACCGAAAGGATCGCCAGGAAATCCCCGCCGCGCGTCGCCAGCTCGGGCTCCTGCCCGGTCGCCAGCATGAAGGCCACGGAGAACTGGCAAAGCCCGATACACGCAAGGCCGCCCCCCACGGCCATCCACAGCGCCATGCGCACCGAGCGGCGCACTTCGCGCACGGCGTTGCTCCTGCGGCCGATCTCCGCCGCGATCAGCGGGGCGACCGCGCCGGTCACGCCGTTGAGCCCCATCATCAGCACCGCGATGATGGCCACGGCAAGGCTGGATGCCGCCAATGCCTCCTGCCCCAGCCGCGCGACGAACATCACGTCGGTGGCGTAGACCGTCATCTGCAACAGGTTGGCAAGCGCCAGCGGCCCGGCCAGCCGCAAGGTGGCGCGGAGTTCGGTCTGGAAAGGTCGGGAAGCGGGCGCGGGCAACATGGCGCGCGAGCCCTAGGAGGAACCGCCCTGCGGCGAAAGCCTTTTCACGCCCCGCGCCCCGCCATTTCGGGGCCTTCCGGCAAAATTGCGGCCAAACTGCCGCTTTCCTTTGGCGCGCGCCTATAATACGCAGCCGCATCGAGGAGAAAGATCGATGAGTTACAGGAATCTGGTCGTTATCGCACCGTTCGCCCTGCTGGCTGCCTGCGGCGGCTCCGGACCGGACGAGACGAGCACTGCCGAGGCCACTCCCGCGACCGAAGCGATGGCCAGCAGCACGCCGGAAGCGGCCATGCCTTCGGCCGAAGCGACCGCATCGGAAACGCCTGCCGCCGAAAAGCCCGCGCCCGAAGCAACCACCGCCACCCCCAGCCCGGCACCCACCACGGAAGCCAGCGCGATTCCGGCAGCAGCTGTCGCCGCGGCGCAACCGCAGGTCGCGGCAAAGCCGCCAGCCGCCTTCGCGGTGTGCCGCGCCTGCCACTCGGTCGAGCCGGCGAAGAACGGCGTCGGCCCGACGCTGTTCGCCATCGCCGGCAGCAAGGCGGGCGAAGTGCCGAACTACGCGTTCAGCCCCGCGCTCAAGAAGTCCGGCATCACCTGGGACCGGGCCAGCTTGGACACCTGGTTGCAGGGCCCGATGAAGATGGTTCCCGGCACCAAGATGGTGATCTCCGTGCCCGACGCCGCCAAGCGCAAGGCGATTATCGACTATCTCGAAACGCTGAAGTGACGGAGGCGCAAACCGAGGCGCTGGCGGAAATCCACCAGCGCCTCGCGGCCTGCACCCAGGCGGGCGACGCCCGCAAGGCCGAAGCCTATGCCGCATGCTTCGCGCGCGAGGGCATTCTCGAACTGGTGAACGAGACGATCGCCGGGCGCACGGCGATCCTGGCGTGGATGAAGGCCCCCTCGGTCATTCCGCCGTCCGCCGACGGCGCCGCCGGATTCATCAGTCATCACCTGACGACCTGCCATGTCGACTTCACCGGCCCCGACAGCGCGACCGTGCGCACCTACTGGCTGGTGACGAGCGCGACCGGGCTCGACCACAACGGCTACTACATCGACAAGCTTGTGCGCGAAGAGGGCGAATGGCTGATCGCCCATCGCCGTCCCCGCACCTTGTGGATCAACGCGCAGAGCGTGCTGCACGCCGGAAACTGAAAAGGGGCGGCGCCGAGACTGCGGGGGCGGCACCGCCCCTTCAACCCTCATCCCCAGGAGACAGGACGAAGGAAACGGGATCAGACTTTCTGGCCCGGTGCTGCAGGCTGTCCGGCGGGTTTGACGGCCTTGGCAGGCACCACCGCCGTATCGGGCGCGGCCGCATCGCAGCCATCGGAAGCAGCCTTGGTCAGCCTGGGCGCGGCGCCCGAGCCATCCGAACTGTAGGAAATGGTCCGCGTGCAGCCGCTGGCGTCCGTCGTCGACGAATAATAGGTCACGTGCATGCCCCTGGGCATGTCGCCGGCGAGCGTGAAGCCCGGCGCCGCAGGGGCGGCACCATGCACGACGGCTTCCTGCTGCATCCGGGCGGCCTGCTGTCGCACCAACGCGGCGCGCTGCATCATCGCCTGCATATGCGCATCCATGATCGCCGAAACGCGCGCCATTTCGACGAACGGATCAGCCATCGCCGGCATGACCGCGGGGACCGCCACGACATCAACGGGCACCGCATCGACCGGCAAGATCCGCACCCGGGGCGCGACCTTTCCTGTGTACTGCACCTGCACGACCGCCCCGTCGGGGGCATCGACTTCCATCGTGTGCAACTTCGCCGTCGCGGCCTGGGCCACGCCGGCACCGAGCAGCGCCAGCGCGGCGCCGGCGATCAGATATTTGCGGGGGGGCATTCGCATTCGGGATTCCTCCTTGTGACTCGTCCCATTGCGATGCCGGATATTGCTCCGCCGAAGCTGAACGCCCGATTACAGAGGCCGCACGGGCCTAGCCCGTACCGGCCAGGCGCCGCGCGTCGCGAGCCTGCCCGACCTTGACCGACGCCGCGGCCCTGCCGTCGAGCAGATCGCGCACCACTGCGTAGCTGTGGTCGTCATCGACGTCGATCGCCTGGCCACCGTCGGGCAGCACGACCGCCGAAAGCCGCAGTCCGAGGCGACGCGAGGCGAACTCGGCCGCTGCGGCAAGCGTCAGCATCCGGCAACGCATCAAAAGCAGGCCGAGCAGGCCGGCGGCCCTCCGGATCCGCGTGCCGCTGCGATCGAACCCGCCGTTGCCCCGGAACACTTCCACCGCGCGCACCGCTGAAGGTCCGGCAATCCCGTAAACGTCGCAGGCCGCGAAATCTCCGTCGCGCAAGGACAGGAAGCGGCGCGGCGCGGCGCGGTGCATCGCCTCGACGCAATCCCGCGGCGAGAGCGCAATCACGGCATCGGCCTGCCCGAGCGCGCCGGCCACGGCATCGATCGCATCGGCACTCAGCAAGGCATGGTCGGCCGTTGTCACGATCAAGGGGCCTTCCCAGCCGCGCGCGGCATCGCGGACGCTATCCGCCAGGTGCTCGCGCGCTTCCACCAGCGCAACGGTGCCGCGTCCGGGGAGGCGGGTCAGCACGTCCCACAAGGGCGCGAAGGCTTCCTTCTCGATGCAGATGGCAAGGCTCGCCACATTCGGATGCATGAGCCCGGTGTGCAGCACGTGCGCGATCATCGGCTGACCGGCGAGCGGGATCAGGCTGCGATGGCTCTTCCCGAAACGTTCCGCGAGCGGATCGGCGGCACCGCCCTGCTGACCGGCCAGCACGATCAGGCGCAATGCAGAGGATGTCTCCGGCAATGCCGACAGGTGCGTCTCCATGGCGGATCGTTCGCGCAGTCATGTTACAAGGTCGTGAAACACCACCCACATTTGCGAGGGTTCCACGCGCAATCCGCGCCAGCCTATGGATAACGCGCGCATTTGCCTTGCGCCGCCCCGCCCCGCTTTGGCACTAGCGGGGCCGTGAGCGCATCCATCGTCATCGGCGACACCCCGCGCGGGGAACCGATAGAGATCGACATCAAGGAACTTCTCGCGACCCGCCTGCTGGTGCAGGGCAATTCCGGGTCCGGCAAGTCGCACCTGCTGCGCCGCCTGCTCGAAGAGAGCGCGGGCATCGTCCAGCAGGTTGTGATCGATCCGGAAGGCGACTTCGTTTCGCTGGCCGAGGAATTCGGCCATGTCGTGATCGACGGCGCCGCCTATGGCGAGGCCGAGATCGTCCGGCTCGGCGCGCGCATTCGCCAGCACCGCGCTTCGGTCGTGCTCGCGCTCGACGAGCTGGAGATCGACCAGCAGATGAAGTGCGCCGCGCAGTTCCTCAACGCCCTGTTCGATGCCCCGCGCGAGCAGTGGTATCCGGCGCTGGTGGTGGTCGACGAGGCGCAGATGTTCGCGCCCGCCGCCGCCGGCGAGGTTTCCGAGGAAGCCCGGCGCATCTCGCTCGGCGCCATGACCAACCTCATGTGCCGCGGCCGCAAGCGCGGTCTTGCCGGCGTGATCGCCACGCAGCGCCTTGCCAAGCTGGCCAAGAACGTCGCGGCAGAGGCCAGCAACTTCCTGATGGGCCGCACCTTCCTCGACATCGACATGGTGCGCGCGGCGGACCTGCTGGGCATGGAGCGCCGGCAGGCCGAGCAGATCCGCGATCTGGCGCGCGGCCAGTTCCTCGGCCTCGGCCCCGCCATCGCGCGCCGCCCGGTCGCGGTGAACATCGGCGCGGTGCGCACCGGCGCCAAGTCGGTGACGCCCGGCCTCGTCCCGCTGCCGACGGCGAGCACCGAGGACATGCGCGAGCTGCTGCACGACAATCTCCACGTCGAGCCCGAGCGCCCCGAATTCCCGCGCCCGGCCCCGCGCATCGAGGATGCCGAATCGGTCGCGCGCCGCATCGCCGCCAACGAGATGCTCGAGCCGACCGGCGGCCCCGCGCGCGAACGCGAGGCCGAACGCCAGCGCGCCGAGCCGGAGCCCGAGGAAAACCGCGCGGCGATGGTCGAGATCATGAACGAGATGGCGAAGGAGGACGACTGCACCTTCCAGTCCTCGACCACGCTGTTCCAGGATTTCACCATCCGCTGCCGGATGAAGGGCATCTCGGTGCGCGGGCTCGACGCGACGATGTTCCGCCGGGGCTTTGCCGCCGCCATCGCCGGGATCGAGGACCCCGACGACGAGCGCTGGTTCGACCTGCAGAACCTCGCCAAGCACGTGCCCGACGATGCCCTCGCGCCGTTCTACCTGATCGCGCGCGCGGCCATGGACGGCAAGCCCTGCCCCGACGACATGGAACTGGCGCGCATCTACGGCACCAGCAGCCCGCGCCGCGTGCAGCGCCTGCTCGACTACCTCGAAAAGGACGGGCTGATCGTGGTGCGCACCGACTTTTCGGGCAAGCGCTCGGTCGGCGTGCCCGACATGGGCGTGACAACCGCCCCCATGGAAGCGTAACAACGCGGCCACCATGGCCGAAATCGTCAACCTCAGGATGGCCCGCAAGGCCAAGGCCCGCGCCGCCGACAAGGCGCAGGCCGACGCCAACCGCGCCCAGCACGGCCGCACCAAAACCGAACGCAAGGCCACCGAGGCCGAAGCCGCCCGCCTGACCCGCACCGTCGAAGGCGCCCGCCGCGAGACCGACGACTGATGCGCACCACCTATCTGGAAGCCACGGTGCGCCTCTATCACCTCGATTCAGGCCCCGAGGGCGGCGCGGCCAACACTCTGTTCTACGGCCCCCTGTCCGAAGCCATGCGCATCGCCGCCCAGCAGAGCGAAGAGGTACAGGACGGCCTCTTCATCGCCACCGATAACGATGTGGTGGCCTATCTCGACCTGCTTGAAGGGTAGGCAGCTTGGGGAAGTTCCGCGCTGAATGACTGTCCGCTTTTGGCAGGCCCGAAAGGCTGCCTAGTGGCCGGAGGATAGGGGTGGACAGACATTCTCCGCGTAGGCCGGTATGACGATGATGGGCCGGTAGGTGACTGTCGGCTGACCGGTTGGGCGACCGCAATAGCTGCCTGTCGCCTTTCGCTACGGGGAGCGCTTGAGGGTGGATTTTTCTGCCGTTGGGTAAACGCCGGAACAGGTCACTCGCAAGTTTGACGCTGCCGGTCGGCGACGTGCCCGTTTCGACCCTTGAAGCTCCGCCGGCAATTACCCAAGAGTGCACGCATCAAACTGCCTCATTTTGTCCTATAGACTCAACCCGACTGACCAATCATCTTCAGGATATCCATGCGCCCTCTTGGACAACCAGAATCAGCTCCAGCTTGGTATCGAGACCGAGGTCAATCCTACATCGAGAAGCAGTTTTCAGCTGAGCTCGGCGATTTGGCTGACCTGATTGAAAGTGAACACTGGTTTGGAGATACTGCAAAGCACGCGCGATACCGGGTCGATTTCATCCTGAAAGATGCCCGGTTGATAATCGAGCTTGATGGTCACGAATATCATTCAACCAAAGAGCAACTCGAGAAAGACGCGATCCGACAGAGATATCTCACGCGGGCTGGCTATTCGGTCATCCGGTTCACCGGACGGGAGATCAATCGAGACCCCGCTGCTTGCGTGCGCGAGGTGCGAGAGATGTACAAGGAGCGGATTCAACGTGCGCCGGTGAAGTATCGCGTTCTGTACATCGACTACCAATTTCTGATCCGCCAGATGTCAGAAGCGATGCGCTTCTATAAGGATCTTCATCCCGACAAGTCGCTGCGCCTCCCCAGTTTAGATTTATTCATCACTCATGCCGTTGGCTGGCTGCACGAAAAATCCTTCATTACCGCGTTTGTGTTCGTCCCGCCGGAGGACGAATACTACATTAAGGAATTGGACGGGCAGACGACAGAGTACGACAAGGGTGAGGTTCGGATCAATGTCTTGGCACATGACCTCTATTCCGTTGAACTTGGCGTCCACATGGAGAACTACGCACACCTGTTTGACGAGTTTTATCTAGTAGCAGATGATCCCATCTACGTTCTTCCGCTCCGATCGGTGCTGTCTGTGAAGTCCAGCGATCGTGTTCTCGACGGTCAGAACTATGAGCTTCTGGAAGGGGGCAAGCTTCTGCGAAAGGGAAACGACGAGACCTCCTTTGTTGGGACGGATCTCGCTAGGGTCAGATGGCAAAATGTCTGGTACCCGATTGGCGCAGCAATGGGGCTTGCCTCCTTTGAGCTGTGACTCGTCGTAGGTTGTTTTGCTAGCTCACCTTCTTGCCTGACACGGCAGTTCTGAACTGCAGCTTTCCACCCATCTTCGCTGCTGGCCGATGAGGTCGGCACGAGACCGGAAGATCCGTTCCCTGGCGCGTAGAATCGGCCCTCGAACGACCGACTAGGGCGCGTAGCAGCCATAGGTGCGATGACACCTTTGTCTGCATGTCCGGAAAGGCAGCTTTGCGCGAAAATCGCGGATAGCTGCCATGGGAGCCCGCACCGCCTTCGGTGAACGTTGAACGTATGACGTCCCGTCCAAGAGCCCTGGCATAAGCGCACAAACGGCACGAACCGGCACGCCGCTGCGCCCTCAGCCATTGTGCCCGGGCGCGCCATGCCATACCGGCAGGCGCGATGAGCCGGCTCGATTCCTTTCTTGAAGCCGCCCTCGCGCGGATCGAGCGTGCGGGGCAGCGACGGACATTGCGCGCCAGCACGCTTGCACCGGGCGGGCGCGTGCTGCGCGAGGGGCGTGAGCTGGTCGACTTTTCGAGCAACGACTACCTCGGCCTTGCCCGGCACCCGCTGCTGGTCGAGCGCGCGCGCGAATGGACGGCGGCCCACGGCACCGGCTCGGGCGCATCGCGGCTGGTGACGGGGACGAGTGCGGCCCATCTCGCGCTCGAAGCGAAGATCGCCGCGTTCAAGGGCACCGAGGCCGCGCTGCTCTTCGCCACCGGCTGGCAGGCCAACGCGGCGGTGATCCCGGCGCTGCTGGCGGCCATCCCGGGCGCGGCGGTGTTCACCGACCGGCTGATCCACGCGAGCATGCATGCCGGCGTCTCCATGGCCGGCGTGCGCCAGCACCGCTTCCGCCACAACGATCTCGACCACCTCGAAACGCTGCTGGCGAGCAAGGGCGCCGATGCCCCGGCGCGGCTGATCCTGACCGAAAGCGTGTTCTCGATGGACGGCGACCGCGCCGACCTGCCGCGCCTGGCCGCGCTTGCCGAAGCGCACGATGCCGCGCTGTTCGTCGACGAGGCTCATGCCACCGGCGTACTCGGCCCCCAGGGCAAGGGATTGAGCGCCGAAGTGCCGGGCCGGATCGACCTCATCATGGGCACCTTCAGCAAGGCGCTGGGCGGCTTCGGCGCCTATGTCGCGGGATCGCAGGTGCTGATCGACTACCTCGTCAATACGGCGAGCGGCTTCGTCTTCACCACCGCGCCGCCGCCCGCCGTACTGGGCGCGATCGACGCGGCGCTGGATATCGTGCCGGGCATGGAAGCCGAACGCGCACACCTCGCCGCGCTGGGCGAGCGCCTGCGCACCGGCCTTGCCGCGCTCGGGCTGGACCATGGCGCTTCGTCCACGCAGATCGTGCCTGCCATGATCGGCGCCGAGGAGGACACGCTGGCGCTCTCCGCAAAGCTGGAAGCGGCAGGTTTCCTCGCCTCGGCCATCCGCCCGCCGACGGTGCCGCCGGGCACCAGCCGCCTGCGCCTCGCCTTGCGCGCCAGCCATGCGCGCGAAGATGTCGATGCGTTCCTGGCGGCGCTAAAGGCCGCGCTGTGAAGCTGCTCTTCGCGCACGGCTGGGGATTCGACCGGCATGTCTGGGACGCGCTCGCCACGCTCCTGCCCGAATGGCCCCACGCCATCGACGACCGCGGCTATTTCGGCGCGCCCGATGCGCCGCGGGTCGAGGGGCCGTGCCTTGCCGTGACTCATTCCTTCGGCACCATGCGCGTGCTTTCCGATCCGCCGCCGGGCCTTGCCGGGCTCGTCGCGATCAACGGCTTCGAGCGGTTCACCGCGCTGCCCGGCAAGCCCGGCGTGCCGGTGCGCGTGGTCGACCGCATGCTGCGCCGCTTCGAGACCGACCCGCGCGCGGTCCTCGCGGACTTCCGGCACACCTGCGGGTGCGACGATCCCTTCGGCGAGATCGACGAGGCCCCGCTGCGCGCCGACCTGCTGCGCCTGCGCGATGCCCGACCGCCGCTGCCGCAAGTGCCGGTCGTGGTGCTGAGCGGCGGGCGCGATCCGATCCTGCCGCCGAACATGCGCACCTCGGTTTTCGCCGGATGCGACGTGCGGCGCGTGGACCATGAGGCAGCGGGACACCTGCTTCCGATCGAACATCCCGAACTGTGCGCGCAGGCCATCCGCGGGGCACTGGACGCACTGGCATGAGCGAGCAGCGCGAACGGATCGCCCGGGCCTTTTCCGGGGCGCGGGACTATGACCGCCACGCCCGAATCCAGCGCGAGGTGGCGCAGGCCCTTGCCGCGCGCATTGCCGCGCTCGACCTGCCGGAAAACCCGCGCGTGCTCGAAGTGGGCTGCGGCACCGGCTTCCTGACGCAGGCGCTGGCAGAGGCTGGCATAGGGGGCGGCGGGGACGGCGACTGGCTCATCACTGACATCGCCCCCGACATGCTCGCGCGCTGCCGCGAGCGGCTGGGCGAGACGCCGCATCGCCACTTCGCTGTGCTCGACGGTGAGCACGACACGCCGCAAGGCGGCCCCTTCGACCTCATCTGCTCCAGCCTCGCGCTGCAGTGGTTCGACGATGCCCCCGCCGCGCTGGCGCGCATGGCCGGATGGCTCGCGCCGGGCGGCCATTGCATCGTCACCACGCTCGGCCCCGGCAGCTTCGCCGAATGGCGCGCCGCGCACGAAGCCGAAGGGCTGGAGCCCGGAACCCCGCCTTTCGCGCCGGTGGAAGCCTTCGCCGCACTTGATCCCGAATCGCTGACGGTCGAGAATCGCGTCGAGCGCCACGCCGATGCGCGCGCCTTCCTCCATGCGGTGAAGGCGATCGGCGCCGGCACGCCCGGGCCCGGCCACCGCCCGCTACCGCCCGCTACCCTGCGCCGCGTCATGGCCGCTTTCGACCGAAACGGAGGCGAAGTGACATACGAGGTCGTGACCTGTCACCTTCACCGCGCTAGGTGACGCGCCATGCAGGCGCATCCCATCATCGTCACCGGCACCGATACCGGCATCGGCAAGACCGTTTTCGCCGCCGCGCTCACAGGCGCGCTCCACGCCCATTACTGGAAGCCGGTTCAGGCCGGGATAGAGGACGACGGCACCGATGCCGAACGGGTCGCGCGCCTTGCCGGCATGCCGCGCGAGCAGGTGCTGCCCGAAGCCTACAGCCTCGCCACGCCTTGTTCCCCACACCTCGCTGCCGAGATCGACGGCATCGCCATAGACCCGGCCCGCCTCGCCCTGCCGGACGTCGCCGGTCCGCTGGTGGTGGAAGGGGCCGGCGGCGTGCTCGTGCCGATCAGCCGCAGCGAGACCTATGCCGACCAGTTCGCCCGCTGGCAGGCCCCGGCCGTGCTGGTCGCGCGCACCACGCTCGGCACCATCAACCATTCGCTGCTTTCGATCGAGGCGCTGCGCGCGCGCGGCGTGCCGATCCTGGGCGTGGCCTTCGTCGGCGAGCCGGTGGAGGACAGCGAGGCGACGATCTGCGCCATGGGCAAGGTCCGCCGCCTCGGTCGCCTGCCCGTGCTCGACCCGCTGACTCCCAAGTCGCTGCGGGCCGCCTTTTCAGAGAACTTCCGACTGGAGGACTTCACCGCGTGACTTCATCCATCTGGCACCCCTTCACCCAGCACGGCCTGCAGGAACCGATCCCGCTGGTGGAAAGCGCGCAAGGTGCCCTCCTGCAAACCGCCGAAGGGCCGATGATCGATGCCATTTCCTCGTGGTGGGTAACGACGCACGGCCACTGTAACCCGCGCATCATGGCCGCGATCGCCGAACAGGCGCAGAAGCTCGACCAGGTGATCTTCGCGGGCTGGACCCACCAGCCGGCCGAGGATGTCGCGGCGGGCCTGCGCGCGATCATGCCCGAAAGCCTGACGCGCGTGTTCTTTTCCGATTCCGGCTCGACCTGCGTCGAAGTCGCGCTGAAGATGGCGCTCGGCTACTGGCACGCGCGCGGCGAACAGCGCCACCGCATCGTGGTGATGGAGCACAGCTATCACGGCGACACCATCGGCACGATGTCCGTGGGCGAGCGCGGCGTGTTCAACCAGGCCTACGAGCCGCTGCTGTTCGACGTGGCGCGCATTCCCTTCCCCGCTGCCAGCGCCGAACAGGAAACGCTCGATGCGCTGGAGGCCTTCTGCAAGCAGCCCGACACGGCCGCGCTGATCGTCGAGCCGCTGGTGCTCGGCGCGGGCGGCATGCTGGTCTATTCCGCCGAGACGCTGGCGGCGATGCACGCCATCTGCGCGCGCCACGGCGTGCTGTTCATCGCCGACGAAGTCATGACCGGCTGGGGCCGCACCGGCACCCTGCTCGCCTGCGAACAGGCGGATGTCGTGCCCGACATCCTGTGCCTTTCGAAAGGGCTGACCGGCGGTTCGATGCCGCTTGCCGTCACCATGGCGAGCGAGCCGATCTTCGAGGCGCACTGGTCGACCGACCGCGCGAAGATGTTCTTCCACTCCTCCAGCTACACCGCCAACCCGCTCGCCTGCGCGGCGGCCAGCGCCAACCTCGCGATCTGGCGCGAGGAACCGGTGCGCGAGCGCATCGCCGCGCTCGCCGCAAAGCAGGCCGCATGGCTGGAGAAGCTCGGCCAGTTCTGCCACTTCAACAATCCGCGCCAGCTCGGCACGCTCGCCGCGCTCGACCTCAAGACCAGCGGCGAGGGCGGCTACCTCGATACCCTCGCCCCGCGCCTGATGGCCTTCTTCCGCGAGCGAGGCGTGCTGCTGCGCCCCCTGGGCAACACGATCTACGTGATGCCGCCCTACTGCATCACCGACGACCAACTGGCGCAGGTGTGGGACGCGATTGGGGAAGCGGTGATTTCGTTTTGATCTGCGGCGGGACGGCAGCTATGCGCCCATCTCGGTCATAAGGGTAACCCTGCCGATATCCTGAAAGCGGACATAGTGACTGACGGGATTGGAACGGCGGTGATGCTGTCCGGTAGAATAGTTGGTCGGGTCCGAGTATGCCTCAATCATGGCCTTCTCGAATCCTCAAGTGTACATGGCCGAACTGGCGGGGCCGCTCTGCCGTCGCCTTAAGGCGGAGCCAACCGCCTACGACCTCGCCATTGCGACCTGCATCATTCTGTACCATTTTGCTGATGTGGTGGCCCACGTGCGGGGCGGTAAGCCACATGAAGTCGCGGACGAGATCGCGGCGAAGGTCCCGGACTTCCACACGATCCGGGCGATTGCCAACGCAGGCAAGCACGTAGAGCTGACCCGCCATCCGAAGTCTGAGTTGATAGGGCTGCGTGCTGAGCACATGGTCAGAGGGAAAGGCGCGGCGTTTAGCGACGGGTCTTATTTCGCAGGCAATGTAACTTGGTCTGACATGCCGGAGGCCGTGGTTGTGGAAACGCCGGATGGTCGGCTGCACGATGTGCCACACCTGTGCGCACGCGTCTTCAAAGCGCTCTGCTCTGACACCGAGCTTTTCCAAGTTTGACGCGCGAACACGGCATTCCAGCAAATACTCTAACCGGCGGCCTGGTGCCCATGTCGGTCGTTCGAGGGCTGATTTGACGTCCCCGCATCCCGACTGTCCGGTTCTTCCTGGCGACTAAAATGTCAAACGCCCGAGATGAGTGGGAAGCCGACATACAAAGTGATATTGGTTTCAAATGATTGCAGCCCTTCTACTAGCCTCTGCCACATCCTTCGACCCTTGGTTGATCTTCGATCGATCACCAGCACGTGAACATTCTTCTGAGACGATTGAGGTTGGAACCCTGCACGACGACGAAGACTTCAGTTACGAGTTCAGACGAACCGTTCGAAATGAGCATGGCGAAGTAGTCTATTGGACGGATACGAGGCGCTGTCCTCAGGCACTTGACGTATTGATTTCAGCGGAGAAATTAGAAAGCCCAGCTGTTTCCATACCATTCCTGCTGGGCAAGGATTTAATCGTCACCGCTGATGGCACAGGTTATCACTTAAAGGCGGACGCTCAATATCCTGAGCACGGACTAGGAACCATCGAGTTTAACTCGAACAGTGGCACACCCTTGGCGCAATGGGTCGATGATAGCTTAGCAAGGTTGGAACCTTGCTGGAAAGCAAATCGCATGTCACGATGAAGGTCCGCTCCGTTGTCGTTTGCCGAATGGCAGCTTCAATGTGCGAGGAAGCGAAAAGCGGACGGTCCGCAACCGGCCCAACCAGGCACCAACGCTTTCCTACACACGCCCAGCCTGTCACATTGGCTCAGGCTCTCAGCCACCGCTCCTTGAACTGTGCATTCCGCCACCTCCACGGACGCGCCGTAACCAACGGACGTGATCGCGGCAGGTAAAGTGACATCTCATCACTGCAAGGTGACACCTCCCGGCCGCAAAGTGACACTTTCGCCCACAAGGTGACGCTTTTTCCCTCTGGACCGTGTCAGCCGTGTCAACCGAAGTGTCACCTTGCGGCCAGGGACAGCTCCGCTACCGCGAGTGAATCGCATCTTATCGATGTAATCGCACAATCCGCCGCCCGCTGATCGCCTCAGTCGATCAGATCAATCGAATCATCGCGCTACAAATCGTCATGCGGTGCGACTATCTCCCTCTCGTCAGTTCAACACCCAATCGAGGGAGACACAATCCATGGGTATCATCGGCAGCAGCATCAAGCCGTTCAAGAACACCGCGTTCCAGGCAGGCAAGGACTTCTTCGACGTCACCGAAAAGGACATCGAAGGCAAGTGGGCCGTGTTCTTCTTCTATCCGGCCGACTTCACCTTCGTCTGCCCGACCGAGCTGGAAGACCTCGCCGAGCAGTACGAGACCCTGCAGGGCATGGGCGTGGAAGTGTTCGGCGTGTCGACCGACACCCACTTCTGCCACAAGGCCTGGCACGACACTTCGGAAAAGATCGCCAAGTGCACCTACCCGTTCCTCGGCGACCAGAACCACGAGCTGTCGAACAACTTCGGCGTGCTGCGTGACGCCGGCCTTGCCGACCGCGCGACTTTCGTGATCGATCCCGACGGCGTGATCCAGATCATGGAAATCACCCCCGAGGGCGTGGGCCGCAACGCCACCGAACTCGTCCGCAAGATCAAGGCCGCCAAGTACTGGCGCGAACACCCCGGCCAGGTCTGCCCGGCCAAGTGGGAAGAAGGCGCCGAGACCCTGGCTCCCTCGCTCGACCTCGTCGGCAAGCTCTGAGCCTCCCCTCGGGTCGTTCCGAGGACAGTGGCCCTGACGGCCACTGAACGGCGCGGCCCGGGGCAGCCCCCCTCCCCCCAGCCCCGGGCCGCCACTCGTTCCCAACCCGATTCATCAGACAGGACCCCTGACCATGCTCGACGCCACCCTGAAGCAGCAGCTCTCGCAATACCTCGGCATGCTGCGCGAGCCGATCGAGCTCGTCGCCTCGCTTGGCGACGATGCAAAGTCGGCAGAAACCCGCGAGTTGCTGGAAGTGATCGCCGGCCTGTCCGACAAGGTCAGCGCCCGGTTCGACGGTGACAATACCCGCAAGCCCAGTTTTACCATTGCCGCCAGGGCCCGGCCCGAAGCCGAAGTGCGCTTCGCCGGCGTGCCGATGGGCCATGAATTCACCTCGCTGGTGCTCGCCCTGCTGTGGGCTGGCGGCCACCCGCCGAAGGTTTCCGACGAAGTGCTGGAGCAGATCGCGGCGCTCGACGGCGAAATGACCTTCGAGATGTATTTCTCGCTCTCGTGCCACAACTGCCCCGACGTGGTGCAGGCGCTCACGCTGATCGCGCTGAAGAACCCGAAGGCCAAGGTGACGCTGATCGAAGGCGGCACCTACCAGGCCGAGGTCGAGGAACGCGGCGTCATGGCCGTGCCGGCCACGTTCCTGAACGGCGAGATGTGGGCCTCGGGCAAGATCAGCCTGGAGGAGATTCTCGGAAAGCTCGATACCGGCGCCGAAGCCAAGGCAGCCGCCAAGCTGGCCGGGAAAAAGCCCTTCGAAGTGCTGGTCGTCGGCGGCGGCCCCGCCGGTGCCGCGGCCGCGATCTACACCGCGCGCAAGGGCTTCTCGACCGGCATCGCCGCCGAACGCATGGGCGGCCAGGTGCAGGACACCATGGGCATCGAGAACTTCATCTCGGTTCCCTACACCGAAGGTCCCAAGCTGGCGGCCGCGCTCGAACAGCACATCGCCGAGTACGACATCGACGCGATGAACCTGCTGCGCGCGGAAAAGCTGATCCCGGCCAGGGAACTGGGCGGCTACCACGAGGTCGTCTTCTCGAACGGCGCCTCGCTCAAGGCCCGCAGCCTCGTGCTCACCACCGGCGCGCGCTGGCGCAATCTGGGCGTGCCCGGCGAGGCCGAGTACAAGACCAAGGGCGTGGCCTATTGCCCGCACTGCGATGGCCCGCTGTTCAAGGGCAAACGCGTGGCGGTGATCGGTGGCGGCAACTCGGGCGTCGAGGCGGCGATCGACCTCGCCAACATCGTCGGCCACGTGACGCTGATCGAATTCGATCCCAAGCTGCGCGCCGACCAGGTGCTGCAGGACAAGCTGCGCTCGTTCGCGAATGTCGACATCATCGTCTCGGCCCAGACCACCGAGGTCACCGGCGACGGCGAGAAGGTGAACGGCCTGACCTACAAGGACCGCGAGTCCGGCGAGGAAAGGCATGTCGAGCTGGAAGGCGTATTCGTCCAGATCGGGCTGGTGCCCAACACCGAGTGGCTCAAGGACTCCGGGGTGGAACTGTCTCCCCGCGGCGAGATCGTCATCGACGAGAAGGCCGCGACCAACGTGCCGGGCGTGTTCGCCGCCGGCGACGCCACCACGGTGCCCTACAAGCAGATCATCATCGCCATGGGCGAAGGCTCGAAGGCGGCGCTGTCGGCCTTCGACTATCTGATCCGCAACGAAGCGCCGACCGAGATCGCGCAAGCGGCCTGAACGCCAACGAGGTTGAACTGCCGATGAGGCGGGCGGGCGGGAACCGAAGGGTTCCCGCCCGTTGTCGTTCGTGCCGCCGAAAAACGCCCGGGGAACGCCATGGTCCCGACGCTTTTCCGCCGATCATACCCTCATTCCACGAACGGAAAAAAGTCGTTCTCTCCACCCGGGTTGAAAATTTTAAGATTCGTATATATATCGTCTTACATGACCAATAATATATCGGAATTTCATCGCTTCGCATATCGAGAAGACAACTTCCACGAACTTCGCGAATATTGCGAAGAAAAGGGCATCTGGATTTGCCAGTCGCTGCGTAGATCCGGACCCATGACTTTTGCCCTTGCAAGAAACGGCGATGTCGCTTCTGACCTGAGTTCCCGTTTTAGCTAAGACCGGCAACGTACAGCGCTTCGCGCACCGCCTTTTCGAAAAGCACATCGCGCACCCGTGCCATCATGGCGCCGGTGCGCGCTTCATATGCGACGATCTGATACACCGGGCCGCTCGACAGTCATGCTGCAGCGCCGCATAAGGCGGCATGGACATCTTCCTGCAGTATGAGCGCGCGATCGACTGGATCGTGGCGCAATGCCCCGAACCCGACAAGTTCGCCCATACCTACGCGGGTATCGCCATCTGGTTTCTCGCCGCGCTATGGTCGCGCAAGCCGCTCTATTCCCTCTGGACGCTGGTTCCGGTCATCGGACTCGAACTCGCGAACGAAACGATGGACAGGTTTGCGCACGGCGCCTGGTTCTGGCCGGACACGCTGCGGGACATGGCGGCCACGTGGTTCTGGCCCGTCGTGATGGTCGGATTGATGCGCCTGTTCCCCTCGCTCACGGGCCGCCCGCTCACAGGCGATCGCCCCAGCGAACCGATAGGACTAGCGCCGGCGCCGCAGCACGAGATAGAGAGCCCCATGCCCTCCATGCCGCCGGTGCGCGCCCCTGATCGCCACGATGTCGGAAGCGTGCTCGCTGGCGGCGAGCCAGTCTGAAATCTTCGCGCGAATGGCGCCGCGCCGCTCGCCCCGGTCCATCGCGTCGACCGGCCGGGGCTTGCCGGTAACCACCAGCACGACCCGCGCGCCCATCGCCCGCGCCTGCATCAACCCGTGCATCAGCCGGCTGTGAGCCACCTCGAGACTGGCCCCGTGCAGATCGAGACTGAAGTCCGGGACCAGCCCTCCCTTGGAAATGCGCTTTTCCCATGACCCGTCGAGGTGGAGCGGCGCATCGGCCTTCGGCTTCGCCGGCACTGCCTTGGGCGGCAGCGGAGGCGGCACGCGCCCTTTGACTTTCTTGCCTGACGGCAACGGCTTGCTCGGCGCCAAAGGCACGGGCACCGCGCTCTCGACACGCTTCGCCTGCGCGCCTTCCCGCCCCGGGGAACGATCGAGGGGCGTGACGGTCCGCGCGACTTGCGCCCAGACCTGCGCTTCCTCAGCGCTCAGCCTGCGCCCGGGACGCCTCACCCCACGCCCAGCCTGGCGAGCGTTCCCCTCGGCACCAGCACCAGCGCTTGACCGCGCGCGCTCATGCCGCCGGCAATCGTCCGCGCCTGGTCGCCCGCGCCCCAGAAGGTATCGAAACGGTTGGCACCCTTGATCGCGCCGCCAGTGTCCTGCGCAATCCACAGGCCGTCCGCCTCGCCCCGGTCGAGATCGAGCCAGACCGGCGCGCCGAGCGGCACGTAGCGCGGATCGGCCGCGACCGAGCTGCGGGGCCGCACCGGTACATTCAGCGCCCCTAGGGGGCCGTCGCCCACCAACGCCTTGAAGAAAACATAGGACTTGTTCTCGTCCATCAGCGCCCGCCCCTCGGCGGGATGTTCGCGGATGTACTGCATGATGCCCTGCATCGAGCCGGGATACTGCCCGGGCCCGTCGCCAATCAGCCCGCGCTCGCGCATGACGGCACCGATGCCGGTATAGGCAAGGCCGTTCTGGCCCGCATAGCCGATGCGCATCACCGAGCCGTCGGGTGCGCGCAGCCGCCCCGAACCCTGGACCTGAAGGAAGAAGAACTCCACCGGATCGGCCGCCCAGGCAATTTCCCGCCCGCGACCCATCAACGCACCCTGCTCGATCGCCGCGCGGTCGTAGTAGGGGACGAAAGTCCCGTCGCCGCCGTAGCGGCCAAGCGGCATCTTGCCGCTGGCAAGCGGCTGTGCATCACCCGCACGCGCGCGCACCAGATCGGACGGCACGCCGTAGACGGGCACGTCGAAACCCGGCATGCGCCTGGACGAACCAACGATTTCAGGCTCGTAATAGCCGGTCGCGTGCGCCTTGCCATCGCCGACCTGCACCGCTTCGAAATAGCTGACGAAGAAGAGGACGGCCGACCCCGCCCCCCAGTTGGCTGCCGCCGTGCAGGCCTGGCGCCAGTCGTCCGGTCGGGTGAGGCCGCTGCCATCGGTGCGCGACATGACACGCGGACAGCTTTCGCGAAACGCGGCCAGCGCCGCGGTGGCATCCTTCTCGGTCAGCGACAGATCTGCCAGCGATGGTCCGGGCCGCACGCCGAGTGCAACGGCCGTAGGCGCCGGGGGCAGCTCCGGGCCGGCTTGACGCGGGATGACGTTGACGCACGAAGCCAGCAGGGTCAGGAGCGAAAGCGCCACCAGCTTGCGGGCCTGCTTGCGCCCCGGCACTCTCCCTGATCGCAAGATCACCCTCCCTGCGCGGGGACACCGGGCCCCCGGGAAGAACCTCAGCCCTGGTCGGTCTCGTCGAGCAACCAGTCGGGATCGGGCGAATTGAGCGCGCGGGTGAAGGTCCACACGTCGACCGCCTCCACCGCATCGTCAAGCGATCCGGCGATCACGTCGCCCTCGGCATTGCGGGTGACGGCGGCGATGTCCGCACGGAAGCGCAGCGTGATGCGTGCAAAGCCGTTTTCCACGCCGGCGGCGATAACGGCACATTCCTCGATCCGCACCAGCCGGTTTTCGAGCGTTTCGCCCGCTTCGACGCGCGCATCGATGGCGCCTGCGAAACTGGCGTAGACCTCATCGTCGCAAAGGTGCCGGAGTTCTTCCTTGTCGCCCTTCCAGAAGGCTTCGAGGATCATGCGATAGGCACCGCGCGCGCCTTCGAGGAAGGCAAAGGCATCGAAACGGCGGTCGGCACTGGCGATCTCTGCCAGCCCGCGCTCGGCCGGGGCCGGAACCAGCGGCATTTCACGCGGACGCTGCACCTGATCGGCCTGACCCCGATCTTCCGACTTGGCATCGGGCTTCTGCTGGGCCGGGACACGCGGAGCACCCGGACGGCCCTGGCGTCCCTCGAAACGGCCCTGGATCGGCTCTTCCTCGTGCTCGGCACGACGACCAAGCACGGAGTACAGCCGCAGCCCCAGGAAAGCCGCGATCATGGCCAGGATCACAATTTCGGGTGTCACGTCCCTTTATCCATTCCTTATGCGTACGTTTGCCAGCGCCATCGGATTCGCGTTGCAATTGTTGAACATAGCCTGAGATAGGTACGGTTTACAAATGAACAACGCGTGAGCAGGCCGATCGGGGCAATTTTTCCCCGATCTGCGGCGGATTCGCCTCGACTCGGCACGGATTCGTTCCACTCGCGGGACGGACAGGCCCCCGGCGGCCGGGCGGAAGCCGGCGAACGCGGCCACCACAAATTCCCGCAACGGGTGTTCCACGCCGGCGCAAAATGCTTTAGGCGCGCCCGCTGATACAGAATTCTTTGCGGGAATCTCAAAAAATGGCCGACGAAGGCAACATCATCTCCGACCTCAACCTGGGCAACGGCGCCGACACCGCGCCGTCCGCCGGGATCATCTCGCAGTACGTCAAGGACCTCTCGGTCGAGAACCCGAACGCGCCGCAGAGCTTCTCGTGGCAGGATGCGCCGCAGATCGACGTGCAGTTCAACATCGGCGCCCGGACGATCGACACCGACGTGCACGAGGTCGAACTGAAGATCACCTGCGTGTCGAAGGCGGAAACCGGCACGGCCTTCGTCGTCGACCTCAGCTATTGCGCGCTGGTCGGCATGCGCAACCTGGACGAAGGACAGAGCCACGCGTTCCTGTTCGCCGAGGCGCCGCGCATCCTGTTCCCCTTCGCCCGCCGCGTGATCGCCGATGCCGTGCGCGATGCCGGCTTCGCGCCGCTGATGCTGGAGCCGATCGACTTCAACGGTCTCTATGCCCAGCAGCTTCAGGCCCAGGCGCAGCAGCAGGCGGACGACGCGCAGGGCGAACCGGCTGGCAACGCCTGACCCGGACAGCGCTGGCGACCGCCCCGGACCGGCCATGAAGGGCCCGCGCGCATGAGCCTCGTCCGCAACGTCGGCACGATCGGCGGACTGACGGCGCTCAGCCGCGTCTTCGGCTTCGTGCGCGACATGCTGATCGCGCGCGTGCTGGGCGCGGGCATGGCCGCCGACGCCTTCCAGCTCGCCTTCGTCCTGCCCAACACGTTCCGGCGTCTCTTCGCCGAGGGTGCGTTCTCCGTCGCCTTCGTGCCGATGTACACGCGCACCCTGGCAGGCGAAGGCGGCGAGGATGCGGCCGACAGGTTCGCCAGCGACGTGCTGGCCGTGTTCATCTGGGTCCTGCTGGGCTTTTCCGCGATCGCCATGCTGGTGATGCCCGGCATCGTCTACCTCCTGGCCAGCGAGTACCAGTCGGTCCCCGGCAAGTTCGAGCTGGCCGTCACCCTGTCGCGGATCACGTTCCCGTATCTCGGTCTTGTCAGCCTCGTCGCGATGCTGTCCGGCCTGCTCAACGCCCATTCGAAATTCGCCCCGGGCGCTTTCGTGCCAGTGCTGCTCAACATCGTGCTGATCACCGGCATCGTGACCGGTTACTACTTGCGCGAGGCCGGCGGCACCGACGTGACCGTGGCCTACGTTCAGGCCGTCGCCGTGGCGGTGGCCGGCGCCGCGCAGCTGCTCTACATGGCATGGGCCACGCGCAAGGCCGGCGTCCGCCTGAAGATGACGCTGCCCCGGTTCACGCCGGAGGTGAAGCGCCTCGGCCTGCTGATCCTGCCCGCGACGTTCGGCGCGGGCGTCTATCAGATCAGCCAGTTCGTCGACACGTTCTTCGCCACCTCGCTGGCGCAGGGCTCGCTCACGCTGCTCAAGTACGCCGACCGGCTGAACCAGATGCCGCTCGGCATCGTCGGCATCGCGCTGGGCACGGCGATCCTGCCGATGCTCGCGCGCCACATCCAGACCGGCGATTCCCGCGAGGCCCAGCGCCTTCAGGCCAATGCCGTGGAAATGGCCACGCTGCTTACCCTGCCTGCGGCCGCCGCGCTGGCAATCTGCGCCCCGGCTTTCGTCACCGCCTTCTTCGTCGGCGGCAAGATGACCGCCGCAAACGGCGCGATCATGGCCGACATCGTGGTTGCGCTGGTCATCGGCCTGCCCAGCTACGTCCTCGTGAAAGTGTTCCAGCCCGCATTCTTCAGCCGCGAGGATACGCGCACGCCGGTGTGGATTTCCGCCGCCGCGCTGATCGTCAACATCGGCGTGAACATCGTCGTGGTGCCGCGCTTCGGGATTGTCGGCCTCGCCGCGGCGACGGCTTTCACGTCCACGCTCAATGTGCTTACGCTCTATACCATCCTGCAACTGCGCGGATGGTTCCACTTTTCCGCCAAGCTGGCCGGACGCATCGGCCGCCAGCTCGTCGCCACGGCGGCGATGAGCGCGGCGCTGATCGCGTTGATGCCGCTCATGGCAGGGCATTACGGCGGCAATGTGCTGGAAAAGGTCTGGTCGCTCGGCGCGCTATGCGGCACCGGACTCGCGGTATTCTTCGGCGTGGCCTATGCCATCGGCGCGCTCGACAAGGACCTGATCGCCCAGCTTCGGCGGCGCAAGCCCGCCGCGAAGGCGGATTAGGCATCCCGGCCGAGGCTTCCATGCCTGCGGATTTGTGCTAAGGGCTCGCGCCATGCAGGCTTTCTCGCTCCTCTGGAATCATGGCCTCCGGATGCTTGATCGGCGTCCCGGCCGGGCGGCCTGGCGATGGCGTGTGGCCATTCGCTGACCCACACCCTCGACCGTGCCTGTTGACCGCACGGTCCCCAAGCATTTCCCGTAAAGTTCATGAAGGACGCAACCATGCGTATCGTCTCCGGCATCCAGCCAACCGGCAACCTGCACCTCGGCAATTACCTCGGCGCCATCCGCAACTGGGTGAAGATGCAGGACGACATGGCCGCCCAGGGCGGACAGAGCCTCTACTTCCTCGCCGATCTCCACGCGATCTCGATGCCGCACGATCCGGCTGAACTCGCCGCCAACACGCGCGAGATGGTAGCAGCGCTGGTGGCCTGCGGCATCGATCCGGACCGTTCGATCCTGTTCAACCAGGCGCAGGTCCCCCAGCATGCCGAGCTGCAATGGCTGCTCAACGGCACGGCCCGCATGGGCTGGCTGAACCGCATGACGCAGTTCAAGGACAAGTCGGGCAAGAACCGCGAAGGCGCATCGGTGGCACTGTTTACCTATCCGGTACTGCAGGCCGCCGACGTCCTGCTCTATCAGGCGACGCACGTTCCGGTGGGCGAGGACCAGAAGCAGCACCTCGAACTGGCGCGCGACATCGCGCAGAAGTTCAACAACGACTTCGCTACGGAAGAAAACCCGGTCTTCACGCTCCCCGACCCGATCATCCCGCCCGAGGCCGCGCGCATCATGAGCCTGCGCAACGGCACGGCCAAGATGAGCAAGTCGGACCCGTCCGACATGAGCCGGATCAACCTGACCGACGATGCCGACACGATCATGCAGAAGATCAAGAAGGCCAAGACCGATCCCGAGCCGCTCCCGAGTGAAAAGGCGGGTCTCGAAGGGCGCGCCGAAGCGGCCAACCTCGTGGGGATCTACGCGGTCATGGCCGGCACCACGGTGGAGGCCGTCCTGTCCGAGTTCGGCGGCGAGGGCTTCGGCAAGTTCAAGCCGGCGCTCGGCGAACTGCTCGTCTCGAAACTGGCGCCGATCAACCACCGCTTCGTGGAGCTGCGCCAGGACCGCCCGGCGCTCGATGCGATCCTGAAAAAGGGCGCGGAAAAGGCACGCGCGCTGGCGGTACCAACGCTGGACAGGACCTACGACGCGCTCGGACTGGTGCGAGGCTGACCTTCGTCGCGGCAAGGCCGAGGCCATCCGGCGCGACACGGCTCCGGGTGGCTTCGGCAAGCTTTTGCCACGGGCATCGGGCGACGATCAGATGCCCAGCAGTTTCGCCCGCCGCGCCTTCCAGGGTTCGGCCAGCACGTCCAGCGCCCCGAGCGCTTCCAGCCCCTCGCGATCGCGCTTGTGGTCGCCGGCCACGAGCAGGCCGAAGGTGCGGGACACGGTCCATTCGCCGTGCGGCCGCTCCAGCAGCGTGATCGCATCGCCCGCGCCGACCTCGCCTTCCTCCAGCACGCGGTAGTACCAGCCCGCACGCCGCGCCTTCACCATGCGTGCATTGACCGGCAGGCCGCCGAAACGGTGGTCGAGCTTCCAGCACGGCTGGCGGCCCTGGCTGACTTCGACCAGCGCCGTGCCCAGCCGGTAGCGATCACCGATGCAGACCGTTTCCTCGGTCATGGCATGGGTCGAGATGTTCTCTCCGAAGGCGCCATAGTCCAACAGCAGCGGATGATCGCCCAGCACCTCGCTCCAGAATCCGTAGTGGTCGTGCGCGTAGTGGTGGATCGCCTTGTCCGGCCCGCCATGGACCGTCAGGTCCGCCTGTTCGTCGCCCGCCAGGCCAAGTCTATGCACGCGAACCGGCCCGTCGACCGGGACCTTGGCAATCGCGCTCGGCTTGTCAGGTCCCTGAAAGGATCGGACCTTACCACACTGGACGGAAAGGATGGGAACGGGGCTCGTCATCGGGTCGCACCCATCCTACATAATGAAGAGCCGTTCAAGCCGTGACAGCACATCTGGCCGGCGGATGAACGAGGCAGGGCGTCCGTCGCACCTGCCTCTCCATTCAACCGCTATTCAGGCCGTTGATTTTACGGCAGGATCGCAAGGAATCGAAGGCAAGCGCCGGATCGGGTGCAAGAGGCCCTTCGGGTCGTGGAGCGTAGCAATGATGACAAACAATCCGCACTCGCATTTCGGCAAGCTTCGCCTTGCCGCAGCCGCCATGCTGCTCATGGCTCTCGCCGCCTGCGCCGCGCCGTTCAAGGCCGACGTGTCGCGCTTCCAGTCGCAGCTGCCCGCTCCCGCAGGCCAGACCTTCGCCGTCGTCGCCGGCGATCCCGAACTGGCAGGCGGGCTGGAGTTCGCGCAATATGCCGGTCTCGTGCGGGACCGGCTGGCCAACCTGGGCTACGCCCCGGTCGAGGACCCGGGCAAGGCCAGCCTGATCGTGCGCTTCGACTACGGCGTCGACAACGGCCGGGAACGGGTGCGCTCCACCGGCTTTGCCCGATCGCCCTACTGGAGCCCTTGGTACGGCTACAGCCCCTATTACCGCCCCTATCCCATGGGCTACTGGGGCGGCCCGTGGCACTATGGCTGGTACGATCCGTTCTTCGATGACGGTATCGACGTGACCACCGTCTACACCAGCGGCATCTCGCTGAAGATCGACCGTGCCACCGACGGCGAACGCGTCTTCGAAGGCCAGGCCGAGGCAGTCTCGACCTCGAACCGCCTGCAATACATCGTCCCCAACCTCATCGAGGCAATGTTCACCGGCTTCCCCGGGAACTCGGGCGAGACCGTGCGCATTACCGTGGCGCCGGAGAAGAAGTAACACGAGCTGACTGGCTCCCCCTCCTGCGAGAGGGAGACACCGAGGGACGGGTCCGCCGCGACAGCGGGCCCGTCCTTTCGCTTTTCGGGGCGGGCCGCGCGCCGGCTCCGCAGGTCCGACATGCGAACCGGACCAGCCTTTCACCGCCTTCGCATGCCGTGCATTGCCATTGACCTGGGCGCGCCGACCCCCGAAGACTGGCGCCGATGAACACCTTCATGGCCATCATGTCGCAGCTCTTCTGGGGCGTGACCGCAGGCGCGCTGTCCGCCACCTTTTCCATGCTCGCAAAGGGCGTGGCGGTGCTGGGCGGGCTCGGCCTCGCAGGATGGTTCGGCCTGCGGCGCAAGGACCGCCGCCGTCCGGGCAAGGGCGAGGACTGAACGCAGGATGGCGGGCTGTTCGAATGGATCGCCGGGGAAGTGCTGCAGGGCATGGGCGAAACCATCCACCGGCGCTACGGCTGGTGCGGCCGCCTTTCCGTCGCGCTGGTGCTCGTGCTGATCCTGGACCTGCTGCCGTTGTGGGCCGGCGTCTTCACGCAAGGCGCCTGACGGATCAGCTCCCGAGCGAGACCACCCCGCCGGTCGAACCGAAGCCGCCTTCACCGCGCGCCGTCTCGTCCAGTTCATCGACCGGCAGCCAGGATGCGCGCGTGACGGGCGCCAGCACGAGCTGCGCCACGCGATCACCCCTGCGGATGTCGAAGGCTTCGCCGCCATGGTTGATGAGGATGACCTTCAGTTCCCCGCGATAGTCCGAATCGATCGTGCCCGGCGTGTTCGGCACGGTGATGCCGTGCTTGAGCGCAAGGCCCGAACGCGGGCGAACCTGTATCTCGAAGCCATAGGGAATGGCGACGGCAAGCCCCGTGGCGACGGCATGGCGCGCGCCCGGCGCGATCGTCACGTCCTCGGCCGAGACCACGTCCATCCCCGCCGCGCCGTCCGTGGCATAGACCGGCAGCGACAGCCCCTCGCCATGGGGCAGGACCTTGATCGGCACGGGAACTTCAGCGGGCGAATGCATCTGCCATCCTTTCGACGAGGATGCGCGCGACATCCTCCTTGGGCATTTCGGGAAGTGAAATCACGTCATCGCCGCGCACGATGTGGACGGCATTGGCATCGCCGCCCATGACATCGCCGGAAACGTCGTTGGCGATGATCCAGTCGGCCCCCTTGCGCTTGCGCTTTTCCTTGGCGTGCTCGATCACGTGTTCGGTCTCGGCGGCGAAGCCGATCAGCAGCGGCGGACGATCCGGCCGCGCGGCAACGCCGGCAAGGATGTCCGGGTTCTCGGTGAGCAGCAGCGCCGGCGGAGCCGAACCGCGCTTCTTGAGCTTTTCCTTGGCGATATTGGCCGTGCGCCAGTCCGCCACGGCGGCGACCATCACCGCGATGTCGGCGGGAAGCGCCTTCTTCACCGCCTCTGCCATCTGCAACGCGCTTTCGACATCGACGCGATCGACGCCCGGCGGCGTTTCGAGATGGACCGGGCCCGCCACCAGCGTGACGCGCGCACCGGCCCGTGCGGCGGCCGCGGCGATTGCGAAGCCCTGCTTGCCCGAAGACCTGTTGGCAATGTAGCGTACCGGGTCGATCGGCTCCCAGGTCGGCCCCGCGGTCACCAGTACATGGCGCCCCTTGAGCGGCCCGTCCCCGGGTAGCGGCGCGGCCGGCGCCTCGCCGAAGCTTTCCGGCGGAGCGGCATCGGCATGGTGCGAAAAGAGATGATTGATCGCGGCCGGATCGGTCGGCGGCGCGGCGCGCGCGGCGCCTTTCTTCGCGACCAGCAGGGACGCGGCAGGGGACGGCGACTCCCGGGTCACCGACCTGCGCGATGCCGGATCCTCATCTTCCTGACCGAACGTGATCGCCTTCTTGGCACGCTGCAGCCCGCGTGAGATCATCGAGCCGGTCAGGCCGCCCAGGCCGAGCCCTTCGGGTGCGGCCGGCTCCGGTTCGGGCTCATCGAACCTGGGCTGCCACTGCGCCGGATCGGGCTGCGGCTCGGGTTCGGGAAGACGGTGCGTCTGCGGTAGGGCGGGGTGGGGGTACGGCTCGGGCACCGAGCCCGGCAAGGGCGCCACCTCGACCGGGTCCAGCCCCAGCGCCCAGGCAATGCGCTGCCAGATCGCCTCGGGATCGGGCAGGCGCCCGGGCCCGAATTCGCCGCAGGCCATGCTGCCCTCGTCGGGCTCCATCACGTCGACCCCAGCCTCACGCAGGATCTGCACGTTGCGCATGGTCGCGGCGTGCTGCCACATGCGCACGTTCATCGCCGGTGCCACCATGACCGGCTTGTCGGTCGCCAGCAGCATCGTCGTCGCCAGATCGTCGGCGATCCCCGAAGCCATCTTGGCGATCAGGTCCGCCGTCGCCGGACAGATCACGACGAGATCGGCCTCGCGGCTGAGCTGGATGTGCCCCATCTCGGCCTCGTTCTTGAGGTCCCACAACGTGGTGTAGACAGGCTTTTCCGAGAGGGCTGCCAACGCCATGGGCGTGACGAATTTCGTACCTGCCTCGGTCAGCACGCAGGTAACCTCGCCCCCTTCCTTGCGGATGGTACGGACGAGCTCGCAGGCCTTGTAGGCGGCGATGCCGCCACCCACGACCAGAAGTATGCGGGGTCCATTCATTGTCGGGGCTTGTGCAACAGCGTTCATGGTCACGCAATCAGTTTACGGCCGCAACCGGCGATCGGGCCCGCAATCGCGCCGCCGCGACAAGGTCCGAAAGCGCGCGCGGCGCGAATACGATGCCCGCGAACATGGCGGGCGCGATCACCGCCCCCCAGTAGAAATTATCCCAGCGCCCTGCAAACATGAAGGCCAGCCCATAGCCCGCGCTCAGCAGGAAACCGAAGAGGCCGCCGCGCCCTTTCCAGCCGAGCCAGCCGAAGGTCATCAGCACCACTGCGGGTCCGGCCAGGACATGCGGAAGCCAGCGAAGATTGCTCGACTGCACGACATTGGCGAGCCAGCCGGACAGCCCGCGCATGACCAGCCAAGGCGCGGAATGCGGATCGCTGGGCAGCACGTCGCGCGCGACCAGCGAAAGGTGCAGGGCCAGCGCCACGAAGAACACCGCGACCAGCGCGCTCCACGCCGCCGCCTCGCGCCAGTTGCGATACCACAGCGCGGCAGCCGCCATCAGCAGCACGAACGGCAAGGCATGCTCGCGAATCGCCAGGGCCAGCGCACCGGCGTAGAACGCTCCGATCCACCGGCCGCCCTGCCCATTCACGCCAATGCGGTGCAGGCCGAACGACAGGGCGATCAGCCCGCCTGCCCAGAGTTCGTGCAAGGGGAAGTAATGCCGGTTGAGCCCGAGCGAGGCCCCGACGAAGACCATCGCCGTCGCCATCCGCCGCAGGCGCGGCGAGACGCCCTCCTCGCCGAAGCGGCGCCACCATGCGGCAACGATGCCCAGCATCAGGGCAATGGCCGCGACGATCTGGCCGGGCGTGCCCAGCCAGGCATCGAGATAGGCAAGCGTCGGCATGCGCACGGCCAGCCCCGGATTTACCGGGTAGTTGCGGGCGCGCTGCTCGGAGACGATGAAATCGTAATAGTTCTCGCCATGGGCGATACGATCGATGGCCACTTCGTAGAGCGCGATGTCCTCGTCGTAGGGCTCGTCGGCCACGCTGGCCGAGGTGCTGATCGAGACCGGTCCCTCGACCGGCCCCGCCCACGGCGAGCGGTTGCCGGGCTTGCCGACCGGGACCAGCGCCGAAGCGAGAAGAAGCAGTGCCAGCACGGCCAGGACGACGCGCGCCAGGGACGGGGACCAGTGCGCGAAACGACCGGACGCCGCCCCGGCGCCCGCCGTCGACGCACTTGCGCCTTCGGCTGTCGCTAGCTCAGTAATGTCCAGTACGTGAACGCCCATGTGGCAGCACCCCCCAGGATTGCGGCCACAACATACCCCACCCAGTGGTTACTTTCGCGTTTACGCGGTTCACCTAGGCCGAGGATAAGCTTCATGTCGGGCAGCGGCGCCTGTTCGGGCGCGCCGCCCTTGGGCGGGAATTTCTCTTCGATCCGGCGCACCAGCGCGGGCAGGCGGGCAAGCGTGCCCAGATCCTCGCGCAAGCGGTCGGCCACCATGGCCTCGGGGCCCAGCTCGTCGCGGATCCAGCTTTTCACGAAGGGGCCGGAAACGTCCCACATGTTGATCTGGGGATCGAGCGCGGTCGCCAGCCCCTCGACCATGACCATGGTCTTCTGCAGCAGCAGCAGGTGCGGCTGGACCTGCATGTCGAAATCGCGGGTGATCGCGAACAGACCGTCGAGCATCTGGCCGACCGACAATTCGGACACCGGCTTGCCGCGCATCGGCTCGCCCACCGCGCGCAGTGCCGTCGCGAATTCCTCGGCCGAATGGTAGGCGGGCACGTATTGCGCCTCGAAGTGGATTTCGGCGACGCGGCGGTAATTGCCCGTGGTCAGGCCATAGAGGATCTCCGCCAGCCACAGCCGCGCCTGCCGGTTGATCCGGCCCATGATGCCGAAATCGATGGCAACGATCGTGCCGTCGCGCTGCACGAACAGGTTGCCCTGATGCATGTCGGCATGGAAAAAGCCGCTGGAAATCGCCTGGGTCAGGAAGGTGATCACCAGCCGGCGCGCCAGCGCGGACATGTCGTGCCCGGCCGCGCGCAGGGCATCGAGATCGCTCATCTTGATGCCGTCGACCCATTCGACCGTCAGCACCGATCCATTGGTGCGGTCCCAGTCGATGTCGGGGACGCGGTAGCCCTCGATGCCGGTCATCGCCTCGGAAAGCTCGGAGGCCGAGGCCGCCTCGCGCCGCAGGTCCAGCTCGCGCAGGGTCCAGCGCTTGAGGTTGTCGATCACCGCGCGCGGACGCAGGCGCGCCGCCTCGCCACCCAGCGCCTCGAGATGCGCGGCGGCCCATTCGTAGGTCTCGACGTCGCGTGCGAACTTCTCGCGGATCTGCGGGCGCAGCACCTTGACCGCGACCTGCCGCCCGTCGGTGGTCATCGCGCGGTGGACCTGCGCGATCGAGGCTGCGCCGATAGGCTCCTCCTCGATACTGGAGAACAGCGCGTCGATCGGCTTGCCGAAGGTGTCTTCGATCTGCGCGCGGATCTGGGCGAAGTCCACCGGCGGCAGGCTGTCCTGCAACGTCAGCAGGTTGCGCGCGGGGCCCTCGCCGACGAGATCGGGCCGGGTCGCGAGCGCCTGGCCGAGCTTGATAGCGGCCGGGCCGATTTCCTGGAAGGCACCCGCATAGTCCGGCTCGCCCGGCTGGCGCGTGCCGAAGCGGGCCACGCGGCACAGGCGCTTGACCACCGCGGGCGCATTGCGGTCGTTCTCGATCCCGCGCAACGCCCCGTGCCGCGCGAGCACACGCCCCCATTTGAGAAGGCGTGCAATGTGTGTGACGGGACGAGTCAAAGGAGCACCTCGCGCCGCAAAGCCGCGAGCCCATGATCTCCCCTCCCGCATGCGGGAGGGGTCGGGGGAGGGCATGTGCCCGTTCGCGGCAGCATTGTCGTAAGGTCGAGAGCGGACACGCCCTCCCCTACCCCCTCCCGCACGCAGGAGGGGAACTGGCGGACTTCACGACTTCGTGTGAAGATCACCCTGTTAAACCTTCCAGCCCGAATGAATCGCGACGAGGCCGCCCATGATCGGCTCGACCTTGGTATGCTTGAACCCGGCCTCGCGGATCATGCGTTCGAATTCGGGCATGGGCGGAAAACGGCGGATCGATTCGATCAGGTAGCGGTAGGAATCGGCATCGCCCGCGATGGCCTTGCCGATCCGGGGCACCAGATGGTGCGAATAGGCGTCGTAGGCCTCCTTGAAGCCTGGCCATTCGGTCGTCGAGAATTCCAGGCAGAAGAAGCGTCCGCCGTACTTGAGCACGCGGAACGCCTCGGCCAGCGCCTTGTCGATGTGGGTGACGTTGCGGATGCCGAACGCAATCGTATAGGCATCGAAAATGCGGTCCGGGAAGGCCAGCTCCTCGGCATTCTGGCGCGACCAGACGAGGGTATCGATCCCGCGCTCCATGGCGCGCTCGATGCCGACGTCGAGCATGTCCTGATTGATGTCCGAGACCGTGATGGAAGCGCCCGCTTCCTCCATGCGGAAGGCGATGTCGCCGGTGCCGCCCGCCATGTCGAGGATCTGCTCGCCTGGCTGCGGCCTTACCCGGCGCACGAACTTGTCCTTCCACAAACGGTGCATGCCGACCGACATGGCATCGTTCATCACATCGTACTTGCGCGCGACGTTCGAAAAGACGGCGCCGACGCGTCCGGCCTTCTCCTCGGGGGCGACATCTTCGTAGCCGAAGGAAACGGTATCGTTCATGGGGCGGGCTTTAAGCGCAATTCCCGCCCGCGCAAAGAGCGATGAGGCAATTACGGCAGGAAGGAGCCCACCAGAGCGGCCCCGTCACCGCGTTACTCGCACGCCTTGCCGTCGCGGTCGCGGTCGAGACCCGGCCGATAACCGGGATCGCCGCGCCGCAGAGGCGCCACTCCGGCGGCCCGCGCAGCAGCGCAATTGGGGTAATAGACCTGGCCTCCCGGCAACCGAACCGGCCGGGCAGCCGGCTTTGGTTGCGGCGCGCTGGCAGCGCCCGAGCGATGGCAATGGTACTCGCCGGTCTTGCGGTTGTTATGGCAACCCGCCGCATTCAGCCCGCCCGGATGGGCAGGCGCCGCAGATGCGGCAAGGGCAGCAAGCGCCGGAAAGGCAATCGGCCACTTCATGCCCGCAGGATGGGATTAACGCAGTGTAATGTCCAGCCGGTGGCGCATGCTTGTCTGCCCCGCCCCCTGGCCGTAAGCCATGACCATGGAGGACAAGCGCGAACCCAAACGGCGGAATCCCGCCAAGACACAGGCCCGGATACTCGACGCCGCATTCGAGCTGTTCTCCTCGCAAGGTTATGCCCGGACCGGCATGCGCGAAGTCGCCGAGCGCGCCGATGTCGCGACCTCGCTGGTCGTGCGCTATTTCGGCACCAAGGCCGCGCTGTTCGAGCAGGCACTGGTCCGGGCGATTTACGAGAGAGGCTTCTTCGTCCGCTCCAAGCCCAATTTCGGCGAACGAATGGCCGCGCTGGTGGTGGGTGACGAAGAGGCCCGCATCCCGGCCATGATGGTGCTGGCGATCGCCGATCTGGAATCGCGCGAAATCGCCCAGAAAATCACGCGCGACGTGGTGCTGAAATCGCTGGCCGACTGGCTGGGCCCGCCGGACGCGCAGAACCGGGCGCTGCACATGCTGACCCTGATGAACGGCTTCACGATCCAGACGCGGCACCTCAGGACCGGCGATGTCCCGCCCGAATCGGTGCGCTGGCTGGCCCGTTCGCTGCAGGCGATCGTCGACGAGGAGAATGCCCCCGTGAACTGACGGCCGCCTTGCCTCCGCCCGGGCAGTCATGATAATTGGCACAGGTGTTCACTTATAGGCCGGCACAGAAGCGGCCATGTGGGAGAGGCAAGGCCATGGCCACCCGGCAGATCGACTATGCCACCGAAGAAGCGCAGCCCGTTCCGGTCACGGCCGAAGAAGGCGAGCCGATCGAACTCAAGCGCACTTACTGCAAGGTCTGCATGACGAGCTGCGGGCTGGTGGCCGAAGTCGCGGGCGATTCGAAGATCCTCAAGGTCAAGGCAGACCCCCAGCACCCGATCACGCAGGGCTACAGCTGCCCCAAGGGCCGCGCCACGGGGCAGATCTACCACCTCGACCATGCGATCACCCGGCCGATGATGCGCAAGGACGGCGCGCTCGTCGAAGTCTCGTGGGAGGAGGCGCTCGACGACATTGCCGTGCGGCTGCGCAGGATCATCGACGAACACGGCCCCGATTCGGTCGGCATGTATTTCGGCAGCGGCCTCGGCCTCGATTCCGCCGGCTATTCGATGGAAGAGGCGTTCTACAACGCACTGGGCACCCCGCCCAAGTTCACGCCGCTGACCAACGACACCACCGCCAAGGTGATGATCGCGGGCACCATGGCGAAATTCTACGGCATCAATCCCAAGACCGATTACGACAATTGCCAGATGGTGCTCTACGTGGGCACCAACCCGATGGTCAGCCACGCCCACAACACCGGCATGTTCAAGCCGGGCAACTGGCTCAAGGCGATCAACAAGCGCGGCGGCGAGATCTGGGTGATCGACCCGGTGCGCACCGAGACCGCCAACTTCGCCAGAGGCCACATCGCCGCCTATCCCGGGCGCGACTATGCCGTGCTCGCCTGGATCGTACGCGAGATTCTGGCGGATGGCCCGCTCGATCCGCACCAGCCGGTGAAGAACCTCGACAAGCTGCGCGCCCTGCTCGCGGATTACGACCGCGCCAGGGCTGCCGAGATTGCAGGCGTTCCCGAAGAACAGCTTCAAGGCCTGCTCGACGCGATCCGCCGCCGCAAGATCGTGGCGATCGAGACCGGCACCGGCACCGGCATGTCGCCGGGCGGCAACCTCACCGTGTGGTTCGCCTGGCTGATCATGATCCTGACCGGATCGATGAACGTGAAGGGCGGCACATGGATCCACCCCGGCGCGCTGTTCCCGTTCGACAAGTTCGTCGACCACCTGCCGCTGCTGGACAGTGCCTTCACCCCCGGATCGCACGTGCGGCCCGACGTGAAGGGCATTTGCGGCGACTGGCCCTGCGCCGTGCTGCCCGAGGAGATCGAGCAGGGCTACATGCACGCCCTGTTCAATTTCGGCGGCCACCTGTTCCGCTCGTTCCCCGACGTGCATGCGCTGGAAGCCGCGCTGCCCAAGCTGGATCTGCTCGTCAGCACCGAGATCACGCACAACGAGCTCAGCGGCTATTGCACCCACATCCTGCCGACCAAGAGTGCGGTCGAGCGCAACGAGTTCACGCGCTGGGACACGCTGAACTGGAGCGTGAACCTCCAGTACGCGCCCGCACTGGTCAAACCGATGGGCGAGCGGCGCTCGGCCTGGTGGGCGATCGCGCAGATCATGCGCCGTGCCGACCTGCCCGTGCCCAACCACGTGCCGACCGAACACAGCGACGAGAACGACGAGCTGATGCAGTCGATGCTGCTCGCCAATGCGCGCTGCAGCTGGGACGAGCTCAAGGAAAAGCGCGTGGTGGAATTCCCGCGCGAACTGCCCGCCCCCTGGGTTGACCGGCATTTCGAGCGCACCGGCGGCTGGGAACTGGTTCCCGCCGAACTGGAAGCGCAGTGGCTGCAATTCCGCGCCGAGGACGAAGCCATGCTGGGCAAACGCAAGCCGCTGGTCTTCACCTCACGCCGCCAGCGCCGCAAGTTCAACGGCCAGATCGACTTCCTGGGCGAGATTGCGGACTGCCTGATCCACCCCGATACGGCGGCCGAACACGGCATTGCCGACGGCCAGCAAGTGCGCGTCTCCAACAAGTCGGGCGAAATCGTCGTCACCGCAAAGGTCGATCCGACCATGCGCCCCGGCATCTGCTCGATCCCGCACGGCCACAAGGACGCCAACGTCAACAATCTGACCTGCGCGCACGACATGGACCCGCTGGGCGGCATGGCACATTACAGCGCCGTGCCCATCGCGATCGAGCCCGTCTGACCGCGCCGATACCGATCAGGACCAGCGTGACCTTAATGCATTAACTGCCTGCGCCCCTTAGCGTTTCCTTAGCGACATCGGGTTATCGTCGCAGTCTGGGCCGTCTGCATGCGGCCAGAGGGTACAAAGCAGGGTCGGATCTTTGAGCGTCAAACGAGGCATTGCCGAACTGTCCCGGCGGCACCAGTTGCTGGTGCCAATCGCCGGCATGACGTTCGGCACGCTCGCACTGCTCGTACTGCTCGCCACGTTCCTCATCGTTTCCTTCGACTGGACCGCGTCGAACCGCGAACAGCAAATGGTCGAGCAGGGCTTTCAGCGCCAACTTGAGCAATACGATGAAATCCTTGTCCCGCAGGCCGACTGGGATGCCGCGGTCACGAACCTGGACCACAAATTCAATGAACAGTTCGCGGACGTCAATTTCAGCGCCCAGCTCTACATGTTCAACGGCTTCACGCGCAGCTTCTTCGTCGATGGTGACGGCAAGCTGCTCTACGCCTCGGTAGACGGCAAGAAAGCGGACAAGACGGCATTCGCCCCCTTTGCCGGGACCATTTCGAAGCTGCTCGCGCCGATCCGCAAGGCCGAAGCCCGCCGCCCGCCGATCAGGCCGAGCACCACGAGCGGGGACACGGTCACCCAGCCGATCCAGGCCAACGGCATCGTCCGCGTCGGAAGCACGGTCTACATCGTCATTGCCACACTGATCCAGCCGGACCTCGGCAAGGTCCTGCCCAAGGGCCCCCGGGCCCCCGTGGTAATCATGGCCATGCCGGTCGACCGATCGGTGCTGAATACCCTGGCGACCCGTTATCTCGTCGACGACCTCGAACTTGTCGATGCCTCCTCTTCGAATGGAATAGGCAAGGCCTATTTCCCGCTGCTCGATCCCACGGGGCGCGAGATCGCGGCACTCGTCTGGGCCCCGCGACGGCCCGGCGCGATGCTGTTCCAGGACTTGAAGCTGCCGATGCTGGCCGCCCTCGTCCTGCTGATATTCGCCGGATGGGTCCTGATCAGGCGCAGCGGGGCGATCGTCGACGAACTGATCCTGAACGAAAAGCAGGCCAAGCACCTGGCCTATCACGACCAGCTCACCCGCGTGCCCAACCGTTCGCTGCTGTTCGAACGCCTGCCCGTCATGCTGGGCGAGGTCGGCCGTACCACGCCGATGCTGGCCATTCTGTGCGTCGACCTGGACCGCTTCAAGGAAGTGAACGACACGCTGGGCCATCCGGCGGGCGACCAGTTGCTCAAGCTCCTCGCGGAGCGCCTGCAGGCGGCATCGGCGCAGACCGAGAATGCACTCATCGCGCGTCTCGGCGGCGACGAGTTCGTTCTCGTCTGCCCGGTGCAGGATCGACAGGCGGCCGAAGCCCTGGCCAATCGCTGCCTCGACCTGATCCTGCAACCGATGGATTGCGAATACGGCCAGATCGACGTCGGCTGTTCGGTCGGCGTGGCGCTCATCGATGACGGCAAGGTCGATCCCTCGATCGTCCTGCGGCGCGCGGACATGGCGCTCTATCAGTCCAAGGCCGACGGCAAGGGACGCGTGACCTTCTTCGAACCCGGAATGGACGAAGCGTTCCAGACGCGCCGGGGTATCGAGGAAAGCCTGCGCGCCTCGCTACGGGACGATACCTTCCACGTCGTCTACCAGCCGCAAGTCGACGTCGAGGGGAACGTGCCCGCGGTCGAGGCCCTGCTGCGCTGGAAACATCCCGAACTCGGAGAGATATCGCCATCGGTGTTCATTCCTCTGGCCGAGGAATGCGGGCTCATCATGCCCATCGGCGAATTCGTCATGCGCCGCGTCTTCGAGGAAACGGGGCGCTGGTGCAACCTGCGCGTCGCGATCAACGTTTCGGCAGTCCAGATGCGCACGCCGGGCTACGCGACGCAGGTCATGCAGCTCGCCGCCCGAACCGGCATCGACCCCTCGCGTTACGAAATCGAGCTGACCGAGACGGCGCTGCTCGGCGATGGCCCCGCGACTGCCGAAAACTTCGAGATCCTGCGACGTTTGGGCTTTTCCATCGTGCTCGACGATTTCGGGACGGGCTATTCCAGCCTCAGCCTGCTGCACCGCTTCCACGTCGACAAGATCAAGATCGACCGCACCTTCGTCCATGGACTGGGCGAAAGCGGGGAAGTCAACGCGCTGGTGACCGCGATCGTCAAGCTCGCCAAGTCCTTCAACCTCGGCGTGATCGCGGAAGGCGTAGAAACCGAGGAGCAGCTGCGCGAACTGACGCTGGCGGGCTACAGCATGTTCCAGGGGTTCCTGACCGGAATGCCACAGCCAGCCGGAGAAATCGCCGCGCGCTACGAGCCCGCCGCCACGATGCGACTGCAGGCCTGATCGGCCGGTCAGCCGACCTGGGCGAGGACCGCGTTGCTGTAACCCGGGTCGTCCGTCACTTCGCGTCCAATCCAGTCCGGCAGCACGACATGCTCGTCGGCAGCGTCCAGTTCGATCTCCGCCAGGATCAGACCCTCGTGATCGCCGTCGAACACGTCCACTTCCCAGACCCGCCCGTTCCCGGCGGGGACCAGATAGCGGGTCTTCTCGATGATCCGCCCGATGCGCAGGTCCAGCATGGCCTGTGCATGTTCGAACGGCACGGGATATTCGAACTCCGCGCGCGCCAGCGCCGCCCCGTCCACACTGCCCGCCGCCTTGACCGTCAGCCTTGCTTCGCGCTCGTCCACCAGACGGATGCGCACGCTCGCAGCGCCGCCTTTCGAGAGGTAGGCCTGACGAATGCGCCTGGAGCCGGTAACCCCGTCGCGCCAGCCGTCCCCGTCGACCAGGAACTTGCGTTCGATTTCAATTGTCATGCCCGGTCCCCGGCCCCGTCGTCATACATCGCCGTCATCCGCCCTGCCGTTTCCCCCGCGCCTCCGCGCAGCCGGCGCGCCAGATCCGCCACAGCGCCTGCCAGTGATCGACCACGGCATCGACCGGTTGGGCCAGAAGCCGCGCGGAAAGCGGCGCAATCTGCCGTTCGAGCCGCACGCGCCGCCTGCCCGCGAGCTTCAGCAGGGCCTGTCCCGCACCCGCGTGGGCGCTGCCGGGCGGAAGACTGCCCAGACGCTCCTCAAGCACGCAGACGTCGTGATGCAGGCCCAGCATATCGGCAAGCCGGCTCAGCTCGCCCGCAAGCGGACGCATCATCTCCGGCCAGATCGGCATCATGAGACGGACGTGATACCAGTGGTATTTCATGAGCTTGCGTAGTTCATGATAGTGCAGGGCGCTCGGCTCGTTCTCGACCGTGCGGGCAGCTCCCCGCGCCTTGCGCAGGACCTTGCCCAGCCCCGCGCCCAGGACGTCCCGGTCCGCACCTTCCAGCGTCCAGTTGTCCACGCGCTTGCGGGCCGCCTTCAGCAGCGCGCGCGCCTGCCCGAGCCGGTCCGCGCCGGTTTCCCCCTGCAAGGCACCCGTCGCTTCGGGGGCGATCTGCTCGCGGAGCGGCACGAACGGGCCCGGGTCGGGTGCATCCGTCATCAGCAGATCGAAAGTATCGAGCAGGACCTTGGCGTCGCGGGCACCGGCCAGCAGGCCCGCAATCTCGCGAAATTCGGTGTTCTCCCGGGCGTAGCCGGCGAAACCCGGGCGGACCAGGCGGACGAGCGCGCGGATTTTCTTGCACGCCTTGCGAACCTCGTGCGTGGCCACGTCGCCGCCCTGCGTATCGATCGCGGACAGCGCGCCGTCGATCTGCTCGCGCGCGATCCGGCGTACCGCCCGTTCCACCGAGCGATCACCCGCCCTGAATCTGTAGGCCATTCGTGCCTCCGCGATCGCAGTGCCCCATCGGCGCGACCATGCCCGCCTTTGTCACGAAAGGACAACACTTGTTCGGAGACGGCAAGGGCCAAAACGAAAAGGGCGGCCCCGAAGAGCCGCCCTTCCCATTTTCGTTCCGGAAGAACCGGGTCGAAGATTACTTGAGCTCGACGGTGCCGCCGGCTGCTTCGATCTTCGCCTTGATTTCCTCGGCTTCCGCCTTGTTGACGCCTTCCTTGACGGCCTTCGGAGCACCTTCGACGAGAGCCTTGGCTTCGGCGAGGCCCAGACCGGTGATGGCGCGGACTTCCTTGATGACCTGGATCTTCTTGCCACCGTCGCCGGTCAGAACGACGTCGAATTCGTCCTTCTCGGCAGCAGCGGCACCGGCGTCACCACCGCCAGCGGCGGGAGCGGCAACGGCAACGGCAGCAGCGGCGGAAACGCCCCATGCTTCTTCCAGGGCCTTGGCGAGGTCAGCCGCCTCGAGGACGGTCAGCTGCGACAGTTCTTCAACAAGCTTGGCGATATCGGCCATGATACTTTACTCCTGATCTGTGGTCCCGGTGGGCGTCATGCCGCAAGCCGGGATAAATCGTTTCGAAACGTTCTGCTTCCGCTTGGCCTTTCGCGATTTCCGGGCGCCGGGCAGCCCGGCTGGAAATCGCTTGGGGCTTGCTCTCAGGCAGCGTCCTTGGCGGCGTAGGCGCCGAAAACGCGCGCCAGCTTGGCCGCCGGAGCGGTCTGAAGCTGGGCGATCTTCGTGGCCGGAGCCTGGACGAGACCGATGAGCTTGGCGCGCAGTTCGTCGAGCGAGGGCATCGAGGCGAGAGCCTTGACACCTTCCGCGTTCAGAACCTGCGAACCCATTGCGCCGCCGACGATCTCGATCTTGTCGGTCGTCTTCGCGAAATCGACAACGGCCTTGGCGGCAGCGACGGGGTCGACCGAAGTCGCGATGGCCGTCGGGCCGGTCAGGAAGTCGCCGATACCGTTGTAGTCGGTGTCCGCAATGGCAAGCTTGGCAAGACGGTTCTTCGCAACCTTGTAGGATGCACCGGCTTCACGGATCTTCGTGCGCAGTTCGGTGGACTGAGCCACCGACATGCCGAGGTTGCGGGTGACGACCACCACGCCGACCTCGTTGAAGACCGCGTTGAGCTGGGCAACCGATTCGGCTTTTTGCGAACGATCCATGCCTTACTCCTTCACATGTGACCGCTTGGAGCGTGATCCCGATCTGGGCACCCCGCACGGCCGGCTACGTTTGTCCGCACCGCTGACGCGGCACGGGCTGGTCCGTTCGATGGGGAAGGAGCTGCGCCGAAACGCAAAAGTGGCACCGCACTGCAGGAGCGAGGGGCCGGAAAATTTCCTGTTCCCCGTCTAGGCTGGAAATTAAGGGGCAAGCCCCACCAACTGTCTCGGACGGATGAACGGCAAGGCTTCGATGATTCTCGGCCTGCCGGTCGGGGCGGGCCATTGGCCCAAACGTCGCGAAGAGTCAAGCCTGACGCGGATTCCCGAAGAGCCGGGCCCGGCCCGGCCGGACGATCTTCGTCGCCACCATGAATACGTATCTTCACCTATGATTGCGCCAACCATTCGTTAATCCGGGCCTGTCAGCCTCGTGGTTTCACACGGGGGGGGCATGGACAGCCAGGAGGCGGTTCGCATGCAGTCAGGTCCTTACCAGCCTGTTCCTTTCGCGGTCGGCGGCGTCACGCGACCGCGCCCCGCGTCTGCCGCCACCATCGACGGCCCCGGCCCCTCTCGCCATTTCGGCCCCGAGGACGCCAACGGCTTCAAGCCCATGTTCTTCACGCGCGATGCGCAGGAAAACGACGCCGAGGCCCAGCTGCGCCTCGACTGGGAACAGGCCACCGCGCGCATGGTCGCGAAAGCCTATTCGAATGAAAACCCCAACGAAAAAGGGACGCTCGTCGACCTGTCGGTCTGAGCGCCCCCTTTCAGGTTCCCGGCCGGGCGGGACCGCTATTCCGAGCCTCCCGAGCGGTATTCCAGCAGATCACCGGGCTGGCAGTCCAGCTCCCTGCAGATCGCCTCTAGCGTGGTGAAGCGGATCGCCTTCGCCTTGCCGGTCTTGAGGATCGAGAGGTTGGCGAGGGTGATGCCGATACGCTCGGCCAGTTCGGTCAGCGTCATGCGGCGCTCATGGAGCAGATCGTCGAGCCGGACCACTATCCGGGCTCCTTCGTTTCCTGTTTCACAGCCAGCCATCACACCGTTCCCCCGACTTCGTCCTGAAGGCGTTGGCAGCAGGTCTCGCCCGAGAGCACGGGTGTGCGAAACAAGTCCAGTCCCAGATCCATCACACGGTTCCTTCCAGCTCGGCGCGCATCTCTGCACCCTTGCGGAACACGCGGGCGAGGATGAACAGGATAAGCACGAGCAGCAGTCCATTGCCGTCGACACCGGTAACCCTGATGTCCACCCCGTCGGCGCCGGCACCTTTGGTCACTTCGTGAATCCACATGCCGATACGGGTGAGCGGCAGGCTGACGACCTGCACGGCAAGTGTCAGCCACGCCATCTGCGTCAGCCGCCTGGCATTGACCGGCACGAAGGGATCGCCCGCGCCCACGGTGTCGACGATCTGCTTGAGCAGCTGGAATATGCGGAACAGCAAGGCCAGCAATATCGCCGCGAGCAGGCAGACCGCCGCAATGGCCAGAACGAAATGCGGCGCATCCAGCCCCGGCATTTCCTTCGCGAGGTCGACCATGATCTGGTCGCGCATGACGAGGACGGCCGGCACGGCAACGATGGTGGCAATCGCCGCGAGCACCATCACCCCCATCAGCAACCAGAGGATGCCCTTGGCGATGGCGAGCAGCGGATCTCGGGTGATCGAGGTCATGACAGGTTGCTCCGGAATTACATCAGCGCCGGGGTGTAGGCGCCCGAGGACGCCACGACCACGACGCCCTGGCCGGCAGGCGCAGTCGCTTGAGCCGGGGTCGATACGGTGGGAAGCCAGATGGCCGTCATCAGGACGACGGCCATTATGGCGGCAATGGAGCGAGGGGCGCTCCGAGGCTCTTGATTGGTCATTTCATGTTCTCCGATATGCGTCATAGCGAAATTCAATAATCTCGATTCGACTTATTGTCAAACGATAATATCGAAAAACAATATGCTCCTGATCGAATTACGAGAAGGCGCAGCTCCCGCCCTAAAGCAGCGCCCTGATCCGCCTGCCGAAATCGCGCCGTTCCCACAGCTTGAGGAACACGGTCAGGACATGAAGGCAGTTGCGGGCCGGATCGATGGCCAGGATCGCGGGATCGTGCGGGCCGCTTGCCTCGCCAATGCCGGGCAGACGGAACTCGATGATCTCCGGGAACGCCAGGACGCGCGCGACGCCCATGGTGGCGATATGGACCATGAGGTGGTTCTCCAGCGCCTCGGTCGTGATCGCCGGACCACCGGCCCGCCGGTACTCCTCGACGAAGAGGGCCAGCAGCGCGTCGAGATGGACATCCCAGATGTCGTGATGCGCGGCCGAAAGCGCGCCCCATAGCGTCGCGCCGAAAGTGATCTGCCCGCCCCGCCCCCAGTCGATCAGACCGCAGCGCAGGACGGAGCCCTCGTGCCAGAAGAAGCAGTTGTCGATATGCGCGTTCCAGTGGTTGAGCGCGATCATCGCCGGATCGCCGGTCAGGAAGCGTTGCAGCACGGCTTCGTGCTCACGGATCGACAGTGCTTCGCTGCGCATCCGGTCCAGAAATGCGCCGGACCGCACTTCGGCGGGAAAGTGCTGCGGACAGCGCAGGACGAACTGGCGGCAATGATCCAGCTCCGCCTCGAGCGCCGGCCGGTCGTGACGGATCGGGTCCGCGCTGCCGGCGACCGGGTCCCACGGGAACAGCACCTCGATGTCGGGCGACAGGCGGCCCGACTTGTGCGCGCCGGCCAGCCGGGCAAGCGCTGTAACCGTGGCCCTGTAATAGGGGATCGGATCGTCCATGGTCAGGAAATCGAGGCACTTCGCGCGATGCGCCTCGATCACGCCCTCGCCGAAGGCAATACGCTCGGTGATGACGAGCCCGGTGCCTGTCTCCATCTCGTAGTCGGCGAAGAACGGCCTGGCCACCGCCACGGGAAACCCGGGATCGCGGGCAAGTGCCATGAACGCAACTTCGGCCGCCATTTCGTAGCGGCCGGGATGATCGCGGCGGAAATCCGCGAAATCGCGCGAGAACTTCACGAAGAGCGCGGTCGGCAGCGCGGGCTGCGGCTTTTCGTATGCGACGTCGAGGAAGAACTTGGCCCCGGTGCTCCCACCCGGGCAACGCTCCAGCCGGACGATGCGCGCCACGGCATTGTCCGGCGCGAGCGATCCGAAACGGCGAAAGGCGGCCGTCAGCCAGGGCGCGCCCTCCTCGCGAAGCGCCTCGCCGTGCGCGGGGATGATCATCCCGGTTTCATCGCCCATGGTGCGGTCGAGACGGACGGGTTCGGGAACGGGCTGCGGTATCGTCATGACCGTTCCTTATGCCATCGCGGAGCCGTTTGACACGCCGCCGGCGCGATCCTATATGGCCCCTTCGCTCGGCGCTTCGAGCAAGGCGGGTCCATGCGCGGGGACACGCTCGGGAAGGAAGCGATCCGGGTTTTCATCTGACGCGAAGGCTGCAGGCCGCAAGTGAGCCCTAATCCCAGGGATTCCTTGCATGCCGAGCGGCCTTTTGGCGTTTCGATGGTCCGTCCCAAAGGCGGAAAATCACGTCCTCGCGAAGACGAAAAAGTTTCGGCCGGTGCTTTCGAATCGGCCCCCTAGTGAAGCGAAGAGGCAACAGACCCACATGGCGACCAAGCCCCTCGATACCCGCCGCTCCGTCAAGAAGCGGATCCGCAAGATCTTCGGCGACATCCACGAAGTCGTCCAGATGCCCAACCTCATCGAGGTCCAGCGCGAGAGCTACGAGCAGTTCCTGCGCTCAGATCCCTCGGTGGGCTATGTCTCGGGCCTCGAAAAGACGCTGCGCTCGGTGTTCCCGATCCGCGACTTCGCCGGCACCAGCGAACTGGACTTCGTCCACTACGAGCTGGAAGACCCGAAGTACGACGTGACCGAATGCCGCCAGCGCGGCATCACCTACGCGGCTCCGATGAAGGTCACGCTGCGCCTGATCGTGTTCGAGGTCGACGCCGAGACCGAGACCCGCTCCGTCCTCGATATCAAGGAGCAGGACGTCTACATGGGCGACATGCCGCTCATGACCGAGAACGGCACGTTCTTCATCAACGGCACCGAGCGCGTCATCGTCTCGCAGATGCACCGTTCGCCGGGCGTGCTGTTCGACCATGACCGCGGCAAGACCCACTCCTCGGGCAAGTTCCTCTTCGCGGCCCGCGTGATTCCGTACCGCGGTTCCTGGCTGGACTTCGAGTTCGACGCCAAGGACATCGTCAACGTGCGTATCGACCGCAAGCGCAAGCTGCCGGTCACCTCGCTGCTCTATGCCCTGGGCCTCGACAGCGAAGGCATCCTCGACCACTTCTACGAAACCGTCACCTGGAAGCGCGGTGAAGGCGGCTGGCGCCTGCCCTACACCCCCGAGGCATGGCGCGGCGTGAAGCCGACCTTCGACATCGTCGATGCCAAGTCGGGTGAAGTCGTGTTCGGCGCCGGCCACAAGATCAGCCCGCGCGCCGCCAACAAGGCGCAGAAGGACGGTCTCGAGGAACTCCTCATCCCCACCGAGGAAATCTTCGGCCGCTTCATCGCCGAGGACATGATCGACGAGTCCACCGGCCGCATCTACATCGAGGCGGGCGACGAAGTCACGCCGGAAAACCTCGAGGCGCTCGACGCCGCCGGGATCGACCAGCTCAACCTGCTCGACATCGACGACGTCAACACCGGCCCGTGGATCCGCAACACCATGAAGGCCGACAAGGCCGAGAACCGCGACATGGGCCTCGAGGCGATCTACAAGGTCATGCGCCCGGGCGAGCCGCCGACGAAGGAAACCGCCGAAGCGCTGTTCGAAGGCCTGTTCTTCGATGCCGACCGCTACGACCTTTCGGCCGTGGGCCGCGTCAAGCTGAACATGCGTCTGGGCCTCGATGCCGAGGACACCGTCACCACGCTGCGGACCGAGGACATCCTCGCCGTGGTCAAGGAACTGGTCGGCCTCAAGGACGGCAAGGGCGAGATCGACGACATCGACAACCTCGGCAACCGCCGCGTGCGTTCGGTGGGCGAGCTGCTCGAGAACCAGTACCGCGTCGGTCTGCTGCGCATGGAACGCGCAGTCAAGGAACGCATGAGCTCGGTCGACGTCTCGACCGTGATGCCGAACGACCTCATCAACGCCAAGCCCGCCGTGGCCGCCGTTCGCGAGTTCTTCGGTTCCAGCCAGCTCTCGCAGTTCATGGACCAGACCAACCCGCTGTCGGAAGTCACCCACAAGCGCCGCGTCTCGGCGCTTGGCCCGGGCGGCCTTACCCGTGAGCGCGCCGGCTTCGAAGTCCGCGACGTTCACCCGACGCACTACGGCCGCATCTGCCCGATCGAGACGCCGGAAGGCCCGAACATCGGTCTGATCAACTCGCTGTCCACCTTCGCCCGCGTCAACAAGTACGGCTTCATCGAGACGCCGTACCGCAAGGTGGTCGACGGCAAGGTGACCGGCGAGGTCGTCTACCTCTCCGCCATGGAAGAGCAGAAGTATACCGTCGCCCAGGCTTCGGCCGAACTGAACGCGGACGGCAACTTCGTCGAGGAACTGGTCTCGGCCCGCCAGAGCGGCGAGTTCGTGATGAGCCCGCGCGATCAGGTCACGCTGATGGACGTTTCGCCCAAGCAGCTCGTCTCGGTCGCCGCCTCGCTCATTCCATTCCTGGAAAACGACGACGCCAACCGCGCTCTCATGGGCTCGAACATGCAGCGTCAGGCCGTGCCGCTCGTGAAGGCGGACGCTCCGTTCGTCGGCACCGGCATGGAAGAGACCGTCGCGCGCGATTCGGGCGCCGCCATCGCCGCGCTGCGTGCCGGCGTGGTCGACCAGGTCGACGCCACCCGTATCGTCATCCGCGCATCGGGCGACATCGAGCCGGGCAAGTCGGGCGTGGACATCTACCGCCTGCAGAAGTTCGAGCGCTCGAACCAGTCGACCTGCATCAACCAGCGTCCGCTGGTGAACGTGGGCGAGGTCGTCGAGGCCGGCACCATCATCGCCGACGGTCCCTCGACCGAGTTCGGCGAACTGGCGCTGGGCCGCAACGTACTCGTCGCGTTCATGCCCTGGAACGGCTACAACTACGAGGACTCCATCCTCATCTCCGAGCGGATCGTGAAGGACGACGTCTTCACCTCGATCCACATCGACGAGTTCGAGGTCATGGCCCGCGACACCAAGCTGGGTCCGGAAGACATCACCCGCGACATCCCGAACGTCGGCGAGGAAGCCCTGCGCAACCTCGACGAGGCGGGCATCGTCTACATCGGCGCCGAAGTGCACCCGGGTGACATCCTCGTCGGCAAGATCACGCCGAAGGGCGAAAGCCCGATGACGCCGGAAGAAAAGCTCCTGCGCGCCATCTTCGGCGAAAAGGCCTCCGACGTGCGCGACACCTCGCTGCGCCTGCCGCCGGGCGTTTCGGGCACCATCGTCGACGTGCGCGTGTTCAACCGCCACGGCATCGAGGTGGACGACCGTACCCGCGCGATCCAGAACGAGGAAATCGAACGCCTCGCCAAGGACCGCGAGGACGAGCGCGCCATCCTCAACCGCGCGACCTACAACCGCTTGGCTGAAATGCTGCTCGGCCAGGTCGCCGCTTCCGCGCCCAAGGGCGTGAAGAAGGGCCTGGAGATCACCGACGAAGTCCTCGCCGAAGTCGAGAAGCACGAATGGTGGAAGTTCGCCGTCGCGGACGACCACATGCAGGGCCAGCTCGAAGCGGTGAAGACCCAGTACGACGCGACCGTCAAGGCGATCCAGGAGAAGTTCGAGGACCGCAAGGAAAAGCTCGAACGCGGCGACGAACTCGCCCCGGGCGTGCTCAAGATGGTCAAGGTCTTCGTCGCGGTGAAGCGCAAGCTGCAGCCGGGCGACAAGATGGCCGGCCGTCACGGTAACAAGGGTATCATCAGCCGCATCCTGCCGCTGGAAGACATGCCCTTCCTCGAGGACGGCACCCCGGTCGACTTCGTGATGAACCCGCTCGGCGTGCCTTCGCGCATGAACGTCGGCCAGATCTTCGAGACGCACCTCGGCTGGGCCGCCCGCGGCCTGGGCGCGCGGATCGGCGAGGCTCTGGACGCATGGCGTGCGGCGAACCCGAACCCCGAGGCCGGCCAGCCGCCCGAGGCGGTTCGCGAACTGCTCACCGAGATCTACGGCGACAACTACGCCGAAGACATCGCCGCGCGCAGCGACGAGCAGATCGTCGAGTTCGCCGGTGCCGTCCGCAAGGGCGTGCCGATGGGCTCGCCGGTGTTCGACGGCGCGATCGAGAAGGACGTGACGGACATGCTCAAGCTTGCCGGTCTCGACGAGAGCGGTCAGGTGGACCTGTTCGACGGCCGCACCGGCGACCGGTTCGACCGCAAGGTGACCGTGGGCATGAAGTACGTGCTCAAGCTGCACCACCTTGTCGACGACAAGATCCACGCCCGTTCGATCGGCCCCTACTCGCTCGTCACCCAGCAGCCGCTGGGCGGTAAGGCGCAGTTCGGCGGCCAGCGCTTCGGTGAGATGGAGGTCTGGGCACTCCAGGCCTACGGCGCGGCCTACACGCTGCAGGAAATGCTCACGGTGAAGTCGGACGACGTGGTCGGCCGCACCAAGGTCTACGAGGCGATCGTCAAGGGCGACGACACCTTCGAGGCCGGCATCCCCGAGAGCTTCAACGTGCTCGTCAAGGAAATGCGCTCGCTCGGCCTCAACGTCGAACTCTCCTCGCTCAACGACGGCGAGGATGGCGAAGACGTGGCCGAGGCGGCGGAATAACGGATCGGGCGGAGCCCATCGCTCCGCCCCCTTCCCTTTCCGCCTAGAGAATTCACCCCCAGAGGGACTGAAACATGAACGACCTGACCAAGTTCACCAACCAGATGGCGAAGCCCGAAACCTTCGACCAGATCCAGATCGGCCTCGCGAGCCCCGAGCGCATCCGCTCCTGGTCCTTCGGCGAGATCAAGAAGCCGGAAACGATCAACTACCGCACGTTCAAGCCCGAACGTGACGGCCTGTTCTGCGCGCGCATCTTCGGCCCGGTGAAGGACTACGAGTGCCTTTGCGGCAAGTACAAGCGCATGAAGTACAAGGGCGTCGTCTGCGAGAAGTGCGGCGTCGAAGTCACCGTCACCAAGGTGCGCCGCGAGCGCATGGGCCACATCGAGCTGGCCGCGCCGGTCGCGCACATCTGGTTCCTCAAGTCGCTGCCCTCGCGCATCGGCCTGCTGCTGGACATGCAGCTCAAGCAGCTTGAGCGCGTCCTCTACTTCGAGAGCTACATCGTCATCGAGCCGGGCCTGACCCCGCTCGAGAAGTACCAGCTTCTCACCGAAGACGAGATGCTCGACGCCCAGGACGAGTACGGCGAGGACGCCTTCTCGGCCGGCATCGGCGCCGAGGCGGTCAAGCAGATGCTCATGGAGCTCGACCTCGAGCAGGAGCGCGCCGACCTTCTCCAGGAGCTTGAGACCACCAAGTCGGAGCTCAAGCCCAAGAAGATCATCAAACGCCTCAAGGTGGTCGAATCGTTCATCGATTCGGGCAACCGCCCCGAATGGATGATCCTCGAAGTCGTTCCGGTCATTCCGCCCGAACTGCGCCCGCTGGTTCCGCTGGACGGCGGCCGCTTCGCGACCTCGGACCTCAACGACCTCTACCGCCGCGTCATCAACCGCAACAACCGTCTGAAGCGCCTGATCGAACTGCGCGCGCCGGACATCATCGTCCGCAACGAAAAGCGCATGCTGCAGGAAGCGGTTGACGCCCTGTTCGACAACGGCCGCCGCGGCCGCGTCATCACCGGCGCCAACAAGCGTCCGCTGAAGTCGCTGTCCGACATGCTCAAGGGCAAGCAGGGCCGCTTCCGTCAGAACCTGCTCGGCAAGCGCGTCGACTACTCGGGCCGTTCGGTCATCGTGACCGGTCCGGAGCTCAAGCTGCACCAGTGCGGCCTGCCCAAGAAGATGGCGCTCGAGCTGTTCAAGCCGTTCATCTACGCCCGCCTCGATGCCAAGGGTCTCTCGATGACCCTCAAGCAGGCCAAGAAGTGGGTCGAGAAGGAACGCAAGGAAGTCTGGGACATCCTCGACGAAGTCATTCGCGAGCACCCGGTCATGCTGAACCGCGCGCCGACGCTGCACCGCCTCGGCATCCAGGCGTTCGAGCCGGTCCTCATCGAGGGCAAGGCGATCCAGCTTCACCCGCTCGTATGCTCGGCCTTCAACGCCGACTTCGACGGTGACCAGATGGCCGTCCACGTGCCGCTTTCGCTGGAAGCCCAGCTCGAAGCGCGCGTGCTGATGATGTCGACCAACAACATCCTCTCGCCCGCGAACGGCAAGCCGATCATCGTGCCGTCGCAGGACATGGTCCTGGGTCTCTACTACCTGTCGATGGACCGCACCGGCGAGCCGGGCGAAGGCATGAAGTTCGCCGACATGGCCGAAGTGCACCAGGCACTGTTCACCGGCGCGGTGACGCTGCACTCGAAGATCGAGGCCCGCGTGCCGCAGACTGACGAGAACGGCGAGCAGTACATGAAGCGGTTCGAGACCACCCCGGGCCGCATGCTGATCGGCGAATGCCTGCCGAAGAGCCACACGGTGCCCTTCGACGTCGTCAACCGCCTGCTCACCAAGAAGGAAATCGGCGACGTCATCGACCAGGTCTATCGCCACACCGGCCAGAAGGACACGGTGCTGTTCGCCGACGCCATCATGAGCCTGGGCTTCCGCAACGCGTTCAAGGCCGGCATCTCCTTCGGCAAGGATGACATGATCATTCCGGAATCGAAGGAAGCCCTGGTCGGAGAGACCAAGGAACTGGTTGCCGACTACGAGCAGCAGTACCAGGACGGCCTGATCACCCAGCAGGAAAAGTACAACAAGGTGATCGACGCCTGGAGCCGCTGCGGCGACCAGGTGGCGAACGCCATGATGGAAGAGCTGAAGGCCCAGCCGGTCGATCCCGAAACCGGCCGCATGGCGCAGATCAACTCGATCTACATGATGAGCCACTCGGGCGCCCGTGGTAGCCCGGCCCAGATGAAGCAGCTCGGCGGCATGCGCGGCCTCATGGCCAAGCCTTCGGGCGAGATCATCGAGACGCCGATCATCTCGAACTTCAAGGAAGGTCTGACCGTTCTTGAATACTTCAACTCGACCCACGGTGCCCGCAAGGGTCTGGCCGACACCGCGCTCAAGACGGCGAACTCGGGTTACCTGACCCGCCGCCTGGTCGACGTATCGCAGGACTGCGTCGTCGTGATTGAGGACTGCGGCACCGAACGCGCTCTGGAAATGCGCGCGATCGTGCAGGGCGGTTCGGTGATCGCCTCGCTCGCCGAGCGTATCCTGGGCCGTACCCTGGCCGAGGACATCGTGACCAAGGACGGCGAGATCGTCGTCGCCAACGGCACGTTGCTCGACGAAACCGCGGTCAAGCAGATCGAGGAATCGGGCGCGCAGTCTGCCCGCATCCGCTCGCCGCTGGTCTGCGAGGCGGAACAGGGCGTCTGCGCCAAGTGCTACGGCCGTGACCTCGCTCGCGGTACGCCGGTCAACATCGGTGAAGCTGTCGGCGTCATCGCCGCGCAGTCGATCGGTGAACCGGGCACGCAGCTCACCATGCGTACCTTCCACATCGGCGGCGCCGCGCAGCTCAACGAAACCAGCCACCTGGAATCGATCTGCGACGGTACCGTGCAGTATCGCGACATCCCGACGATCGTCGACAAGCGCGGCCGTCGCCTGTCGCTCGCCCGCAACGGCGAGGTCGTGGTGATCGACACCGAGGGCCGCGAGCGCGCAATGCACCGCGTGCCTTACGGCACCACGCTGCTGCACACCGACGGCGCCACGGTGAAGGAAGGCGAACGCCTGGCCGAGTGGGACCCGTTCACTCTGCCGATCATCACCGAAACCGCCGGTATCGTGAAGTACCAGGACCTGATCGACCAGCGCACGCTGACCGAGCAGACCGACGATGCCACCGGCATGACCAGCCGCGTCGTCACCGAGGACCGTTCGTCCAGCCGCTCGAAGAAGAAGGAGGACCTGCGTCCGCGCATCACCCTTCTCGACGAGAACTCGGGCGAGGCCGCGCGCTACATGATGGCGCCGGGCGCGACCCTTTCGGTCGAGGACGGTCAATCGGTCGAGGCCGGCGACATCATCGCCCGTGCTTCGCGCGAAGCCGCCAAGACCCGCGACATCACCGGCGGTCTGCCGCGCGTTGCCGAGCTGTTCGAGGCCCGCAAGCCGAAGGACAACTCGATCATCGCGAAGGTCTCGGGCCGGATCGAGTTCGTGCGTGACTACAAGGCCAAGCGCAAGATCGCGATCATCCCGGAAGAGGGTGAGCCGATCGAGTACCTGATCCCGAAGAGCCGCGTCATCGACGTGCAGGAAGGCGACTTCGTCAAGAAGGGCGACAACCTGATCTCGGGCTCGCCCGATCCGCACGACATTCTGGAAGTCCTCGGCGTCGAGGCGCTGGCGGAATACCTCGTGGCGGAAATCCAGGAAGTCTACCGCTTGCAGGGCGTGAAGATCAACGACAAGCACATCGAGGTAATCGTTCGCCAGATGCTGCAGAAGGTCGAGATCACCGACGGCGGCGACACCACGCTGCTGGCCGGCGAACAGGTCGACTACGAGGAAATGAACGAGTACAACGCGAAGCTGAACCCCGGCCAGAAGCCGGCGGAAGGCAAGCCGGTGCTGCTGGGCATCACCAAGGCCTCGCTGCAGACTCGTTCGTTCATCTCGGCCGCTTCGTTCCAGGAAACCACCCGCGTGCTTACGCAGGCGGCGGTCGAAGGAAAGAAGGACTCGCTGATCGGTCTGAAGGAAAACGTCATCGTCGGCCGCCTCATCCCGGCGGGCACCGGCGCGGGCATGAACCGCGTGCGCGTCGCCGCATCGAGCCGGGACGCCGCCCTGCGCGCGTCCTACCGCAAGATGCAGGAAGCGCTCATCGCAGCCAACAGCGCGGCGGAAGAGCACGAAGCCGAACTGCACCGCGATCCGCTCGACGATCTGGGTGACGATCCGCTGGCGGCGGTCGAGGGCGAGACCCACGGCACCGACGCCGATGCGGGCGACTACCTGCTGAAGGGTGACGAGGACAGCGAGGCCTGAGCCTCCTTCCCCGCGCCGTCAGGCACATGAAAAGCCCCGCCGGAGCGATCCGGCGGGGCTTTTTCATTGCGGGGACCTTCCATTGTCTAGCCGGCGCCGGGCTCACTCCTCGCAATGCCCGCCGCGATCAGATATTTCCGCCCAGGACCATGCGATCGCCGTCGATGCGCACGCCGCGCAATTGCGCGAGAAACGACTGCCCCAGCAGCGAGACGTCCAGTCCCTCCGGGATGATCGCCGCGTCGACGTTGCGCGCCTCGAAACCATCGAGCCGGATACGTTCGAGCCTCGCGGGCACCCCGTAGACGGTGCCGCTGGCACCGCGTCCGATGGGCACGAGGTCCGCATCCTCCCAAGTCAGCCCTATCGCCCGGGCATCCACCCCGGTCAGCGCGACGATGGTGGCGCCGGTATCGACGAGGAAATGCGTCTGGCGCGAATCGACTTCGGCATCGGCATAGAAATGACCGTCGCCCTGGCGTTCCAGCACGGTTCCGCCAGTCAGCCACGCCTCGCGGCGCGTTTCCGCTTCGGAAGAAGGCTCGCTGCTGGCCGGCGCGGGCGCCATTACGCTGCGCTCCTCCTTGTGCGCCGACAGCCCCGGCGCAATCCAGCTCACGAACGCTACCGTCGCAACCAGCAGAATGATGGGTCCCGTACGCATGGCACGAGCTTAGCACCCGGAGGCTTAGGACCGGTTAAGATCGGGCGGCGCATAGCCGTGGTGCATGATCGTGCCCATAATCGCCGCGATCGCGCCGACCAGAACCGCATCGAACGCCATCAGGGACCAGACAACCACGGGACCTTGCCCAAACGCCGAGAAATGATTGGCATAGTGCAGGACTAGAAGCGGAATGACGGCGGCCAGGAGGAACAGCAACATCCGCAAGCCCTTGCCCCAGCCATGGCGATAGACGCCCCGCAACGTGGCTTCGCTGTCCCCGACAAGCCCGGCCACGATGAGCACTGCCAGAGGAAGAGTCACGGCCATGATCGCAAGGTTCAGCGCCAGAAAGACCCCGGGCGCGAGTCCCCATCCGGGGGCCGCGGGAATCGACACGAGGATGGAAAGCAACAGGCCGATGCCAAGCGGCCGCCAGGCAACGGTCGCGAAGCTCCACCAGGGCCGCTCTTCGGCCCGGTTAGCCCAGAAACGGGTCGCCAGGAGCATCGAAAGCCACAGCGCGGCAACCTTGGCATAGCCGAAAGCCATGCGCGTGGAATCCAAGGTCAGGGCGTTGAAAGCAGCCCTGCTCTCGAACAACCCGATCCTGACTTCGACCACGTGCTGCACGAACTCGAAAACGACGGCGAGCAGCGGAATGGCGGGCGCGAGGTGGAAGAGCCTGAGACCATCGCGCAGACAGACTGCAAAGCGCTTCAGTTCGCGGGCCAGTGCGCTCACGCGGCCGCGACCGCCTGTGCCGCCTCTGCAGCCTCGATCTCGGCCGCCTTGGCCTCGACCAGCGCCACGATGTGATCGAGCATGTCCTCGCTCTGCACGTGATGGTCGGTCACGCCGGACAGGTAGACCATGTGCTTGCCGTTGCCGCCGCCGGTCACGCCGATGTCGGTCTCGCGCGCTTCGCCCGGGCCGTTGACGACGCAGCCCAGCACCGAGAGCGAGAGCGGCGTCTTGATGTGCTGCAGGCGTGCTTCCAGCGCCTCCACGGTGCGGATCACGTCGAAACCCTGTCGCGCGCAGGACGGGCACGAGACGACCCGCACGCCGCGCGTGCGCAGGCCCAGCGCCTTCAGGATCTCGAAGCCGACGCGCACTTCCTCCTCGGGCTCGGCCGAGAGCGAGACGCGCAGGGTATCGCCGATGCCGGCCCAGAGCAGGTTGCCGATGCCGATCGCGCTCTTCACGGTGCCGCCGATCAGGCCGCCCGCCTCGGTAATGCCGAGATGCAGCGGGCAATCCACCGCATCGGCCAAGCCCTGATAGGCCGCCACGGCAAGGAATACGTCGCTGGCCTTCACCGCCACCTTGTATTCGTGAAAATCGTGGTCCTGCAGCAGCTTGATGTGATCGAGCGCCGATTCCACCAGCGCCTCGGGGCAGGGCTCTCCGTATTTTTCGAGCAGATCCTTCTCGAGGCTGCCGGCATTGACGCCGATGCGGATCGCGCAACCGTTGGCCTTGGCCGCGCGCACGACTTCGGCGACGCGCTCGCCGGAGCCGATATTGCCCGGGTTGATGCGCAGGCAGGCCGCGCCCGCGTCGGCGGCTTCGAGCGCGCGCTTGTAGTGGAAATGGATGTCCGCGATCAGCGGCACTTGCGCCGCCTTCACGATCTCGCGGAAGGCCGTGGTGCTCTCCACATCGGGGCACGAAACGCGGATCAGGTCCGCCCCGGCATCCTCGCAGCGGCGGATCTGGTCGATCGTCGCTTTCGCATCGGACGTGGGGGTATTGGTCATGGTCTGCACCGTGATCGGGGCATCGCCGCCAACGGGCACGCTGCCGACCATGATCTGGCGGCTCTTGCGGCGCTCGATATCGCGCCAGGGTCTGATCGAGGACATGGGCCGTCCTATAGGCGTTCGAACGTGCTGTTTGAAGCCGGTTTGCACCGGATCGCTCTCTCCCTTTTGATTTCCCGCGATTTCGGGCATGCATGCGTCATGACCGGCGAGATCCTGACCGATGAAGGCGAAGGTGGCATGCCCCTCCTGTTCGGCCGCGTGCTCGATGGGACGGGCGGCGGTACGAGGATAGGCTGGGACGAGATCCAGACCTGGCAGCCCGCGACGGAAGACGAGGTGCTGTGGATACACCTCCAGCGCACCTACCCCGGCGTCCAGGAATGGCTTCAGGACTGCCTCGGCATCCCCGAGCCGACGGCCGAACTACTGACCAGCGAGGCCACCCGCCCGCGCGCCTTTCGCGACGGACAGACGCTCGTCGCCACGCTGCGGGGCGTCAATTTCAATCCCGGCGCCGAGCCGGAAGACATGCTCTCGATGCAGCTGTGGACCGACGGGCGGCACATCGTCACCCTGCGGCGCCTGCCGCTGCAGACGCCGCGCATGACCTGCAACGAGGTCGATGCCGGCAATGGCCCGGTCGACGCCGGCTCGCTGATAACGTCGATCACCGAGCACCTGATCGACCGCATGAGCCACTCGATCATCGACATGAACGAGGCGATCGACGAACTCGAGGAAGGCGATCTCGACAATGCCGAAGCCGTGCTGGGCAAGATCGCCACGATCCGCCGCAACTGCCTCGGCCTCAAGCGGCACATGTCGCCCCAGCACGAAGCGCTGCTGGCCATCGCCAACAACGCACCCGCGTGGTTCGAGGAGGACGACCGGCGCGAGATCGCCGAAACCATCGAACGGCTGCGCCGCTATCTCGATGATCTCGACATCAGCAAGGAAAGCGCGCTGGTGCTGCAGGACGACATCCGCGCCCGCGCCGCCGCCAGCACCGAGCGCACGCAGAACATGCTCACGATCGTCGCGGGCATCTTCCTGCCGCTGAGTTTCATCACCGGCCTGCTGGGCATCAACGTCGGCGACATTCCGCTCACCAGCCCGGGAAGCCACGGATTCTGGATCATCGTCGTCCTGTGCTTCGGCATATTCGCCGTGGAAGTGCTCATCGCCAAGAAACTCAAGTGGTTTTGACGCCTGTACAGCTTCCCGATTGACTCGCTCCCGCCCTGCTAACAAACTGGCGAAAACGCCAAGGGAGAGAGCATGTGGCGGACGAGCCGGACTATCCCGATTTCTATTCGGACCCCGAGGTCATCGACCACCCGCGCGCGTATTTCGCGCAAATGCGCGCCGCCGCGCCCGTCCAGCGCGAGGCCTATCACGATTCGATGGTGGTCTCCGGCTACGACGAGGCGGTGGAAGTCCTGACCAGCCGCGACGGCACCTTTTCCTCGGCCGTCTCGGTGCTTGGCCCGCTGCCGCCGCTGCCCTTCACGCCCGAGGGCGACGACATCAGCGAGCAGCTCGAGGCGCACCGCAGCAAGCTACCCTGGACCGCGCATCTCGTCTGTTTCGACGGCGAGGAGCACACCCGCCACCGTGCGCTGCTAACCACGCTGCTCACCTTCAAGCGGCTCAAGGCCAACGAGGAATACCTGCGCGGGCTGGTCAACCGCCTGTTCGACGCCTTCGCGGCCGAGGGGCGCTGCGAGGTCGTGACCCAGTTTGCCCATGCGACGTCGACGTACGCGATCAGCGACATCATGGGCATTCCCATGGCCGACCGGGCCGAACTGCTGGACATGCTAGGCGCGCCGCCCAGCCAGCTCGACGGCGATGCCGTCCACAAGATCGGCGCGGACCCGCTGATCTTCCTCAAGGAACGCTTCGACGGCTACATCCTCGCCCGACAGTCCGAACCGCAGGGCGACCTGATGAGCGACCTTGCCAATTCCCGCTTCAAGGACGGCAGCGCGCCGCCCTATGAACGGCTGGCGGAAATGGCGCGGTTCCTGTTCGGCGCCGGGCAGGACACGACATCGCGCCTGATCGCCATGGCCATCCGCGTACTGGGAGACCGCCCGGACATCCAGGCCCGCCTGCGCGCGGAGCCCGAAAAGATCGGCGACTTCATCGAGGAAACGCTGCGGATCGATCCGCCGGTGAAGGTCGTCTACCGCCTCGCGCGCAAGTCGACCGAGATCGCCGGGGTCGAGACACCGGCAGGCACCGTGGTCAACGTCAGCCTCACCGGCGCCAGCAACGACCCGCGCCATTTCCCCCATCCCGACGACTTCGACATGGACCGCGAGGGCCTGCGCGATCACATGGCCTTCAGCCGCGGCGGCCACGCCTGCATGGGCGCGCCGCTGGCCCGGCTGGAAGCGCGTGTGGCGATCGAGGAACTGCTCAGGCGCACCAGGGACATCCGCATTTCGGAGGCGCATCACGGCCCGCCCGATGCCCGCCACTACGAATTCGAACCGACCTACAGCTTCCGCAACATCGCGCAGCTGCACATCGAATTCGATGCGGCTTAGCGGGAAGCGCGAAATCCCAGGGTTGCCAATGTGCGCACCCAAGTCGTCACCCCAACGAAGGCTGGGATCGCTCTCGATGTAGCGCCGCACTCACGACGATCCCAGCCTGCGCTGGGATGACGGGTGTCATTCTCGGGCGCGGCTTTACAGCACCTTGGCGAACAGGAACTCCTCGTCGCGCTGCTCGCCGACCATGAAGTGGATGTCGGCGGCCTTTTCGAAGCCATAGCGCCGGTAGAACTTCTGCGCGCCGGGGTTGTCCGAATAGACCGAGAGCTGGATTTCGTCCGCGCCGAAGCGCCGGGCCTCTTCGAGCGCCCAGTCCATCAGCCGTGCGCCGATGCCCTGCCCGGTGGTCTCGGGATCGGTATAGAGCTGCTTGAGTTCGATCGCCCGCTCTCCCCGCGCGTGCTCGGGCCAGCCGCAGGCCATCACCAGCTTGCAGTATCCCAGCAGCCTGCCGTCCTGCTCGGCCAGTATCACGCGCATCTTGGGATCGGCGATTTCCTTCGCGGCTTTCGCCTCGGTGTGCGCTTCGGCAAGGAACCCGTGCAGGTCCTCGGGCCGGTAGAGGTGGCCGAACTTCACCGTGAAGCTGTGCGCGCCGAGCCGGGCAAGGTCAGCAGCGTCGGCGGGATTGGCGAGGCGTAATTCCATTAGAGTTCTTTCGTCATGCACAGCGAGAATTCGTCCGAGACATAGTCCCCGAACGGCGCGCATTCGGTGAAGCCGTGCGCGGCATAGAGGCTTTGCGCGGCCCGGAACGGTTCGGGGCGGCCGGTCTCGAGGCTCACGCGCCGGTAGCCGCGCCTGCGCGCCTCTTCCAGCAGGCGCAGCAGGATCGCCTTGCCCACGCCCTTGCCGCGATATTCGGGCGCGGCGCGCATGGACTTCAGCTCTCCATGGGTCTCGTCCAGATGCTTGATTGCGCCGCATCCGGCGAGGTGCTCGCCGTCCCAGGCGGAAAAGAACGTGACATCGCTCTCGCGCAGCCGCTCGGCAGGCATTGCATGGACTTTGCATGCCGGCGACCACTGGTGCATCTCGTCGAGATGCAGCTGCAGCAGGGCGAGAACCTGCTCGCCCGTCAGGTCGTCGGGCACGATTGTCAGCGTTTCGATCATCGCGGTTACTCGGAGAACTTGTCGGCCTTGCGCCGGCCCATCCGCATGCCGCCTTCGAGCCGTGCCCGCAACTGGGCATAGTAATCTTCGAGGAATGCCTTCTCGTCGTTCCAGCCATCGTTGCGGCCGATCTTCTCGGCGATGGTCTGATAGACGGTGTCGATCGACTGCTGGCGATCCTCCCGCAGCACCCGTTCGAGCGCCTGGAGTTCGAATTCGCCGTAGACCGCGAGCTGCTCGTCGTCGAACTGATAGCGGTGGCGCGATGCCTGCGCGTCCGCATCCTTGTCGCGCAGGTCGGTCATCGCCGCCTCCAGCTTCTGGCGCGGCCGTTCGAGCACCCATGATCCGGCGATGACATCCCCGGCCCGCAGCACGTCGCGGTTGAACAGCGGGAAGAGCAGGAACAGCAGGAGCCATGCCGTCGCCGCCATCCACGCCCAGCCGCTGTCCGCGCCGGCCGACAGGAAGAACACGAGCGGCAGGAACAGTTCGATGTCGCGCAGCAGGTTGCGCGCGATGACCATGTCCGCCGTCAGCCGCCCGCCGTCACGCGCGGCTATGCGGATGCCGGTCAGCCGCTTGCCCGGCGTCGCCCCGCGCGGCCCCAGTTCGAAGAACAGGAAGTAGGCGTTGCGGAACAGGAACATGATCACGATCCACACGATCAGCAGGAACTGCAGGGCATGCCCCGCCGCCGATCCGCTTTTCGCCTCGTCGAGGACCTGCGCCGCGCCCCCGGCAATGGCGAGGAGGGCGATGGTCGAGCCGACCATCAGCAAGACAATGAAGATCAGGTCGAGAAACAGCGCGCCCGCCCGCGCGCCGCGGCTGGCGACGGTAACCGTCAGCGCGATGCCCTCGGGCGTCACGAGCACACGGTCCCGGCCCGAGGCGCGAAGGCGGGCGGGGGCCACGCTCACCGCTGTTCCTCCTGCTGCCGCGTGAGACCGGCATTGCCCCTGAACGCGAAGAAATAGGTGCTCCACAGCATGAGCATGAAACCACCGATGGCAGAGCGCCCCAGGGTCTCGTTGACGAGCTGACGGGCAAAGCCTTCAAGCAGCGCCGCGACCACCAGCATCAGAACGACGCCGGTCATCACCAGGGCCGCGCGCCGCCCGGCCTCCGCCGTCGCCTGGAGTACCGGACGGTTGCCCGGGAAGGCCATCGACCGGCCGATGTGCAGCCCGGCCGCCCCCGCGAGCAGGATCGCGAACAGCTCCGTCGTGCCATGCACGGCGATCCAGCCGGCGAAGTCCAGCGTAAGCCCGGCCTGATGATAGACCCAGGCCATCGCCCCCAGCCCCGCAAGGTTGTGAACCAGCAGCAGCAACGACGGCACGCCAAGCGCGAAACCCAGCGCAAAGGCAAGGATCGAGACTTGCGCATTATTGCTGAACAGTTGTGCAGCAAAAAGGCTCAGGCCATCCTGCCGGGGCTGACCGAACAGGGTTTCGTGCAGCACCTGCGCGCTCGCGCCCGGCACGCGCGGACCCGCCATTTCGCGCCCGACCATGGCATAGTACCATTCGGGATCGTGGCTCACGAGCAGCCAGCCGACCGTCGCGCCCGCGACCATGACGGCGAAGGCAATCAGCACATCGAGCCAGATCGCCCGCACCGCCGCGCTCCAGCCACCGCCCAGGAAGCCGCGCAGCCACGTCCATAGCGACGAACGCGGCCCGTAGACGACGAACCAGGCACGCTGCACCAGCCCCTCGAGATAGGCGAGGGTCGCGGCATCGAGCGAGGTCTCGCGCGCGATCGAGAGGCTCGACGCCACCGTGCGGTAGAGCCCCGGCAATGCCAGCAGGTCCTCGTCGGAAATGCCCCGGAGGCGGCCTTTCTCCATGCGCGTGACGATCGCCTCGAGCCGCTTCCAGTCCGCCTCGCGCTCGAGCCGGAACCGATCGGAGCGCAGCGCCGCGGTTTCGATGGCAGAGGGGGTGTAGACAGCGGCGTTCATCCGATCGCTCCCGATCGCTTGATGTCCAGATAGGCGTCGAGCAGGCGCGGCCCGATCGCATCGAACGGCGCCTCCACGACATCGACCCCGAGTTGCCGCAGCCGATGCGTGACGAGCGCACGCTGGCGCAGCAGGAGATCGGCGGAGACTGCCTCGGAAAGCGTCTCCAGATCGTCGGGCGGCGCGTCGGAAAAGCTCTCCAGCTCATCGTCGGTCATGGTCACGAAGACCACCACGTGGCGCGAGACCAGGCGGCCGATGCTCTCGATCATCAGTTCGGCGCTGGTGGGATCGGAGAAGTCGGAAAACACCACGATCAGCGACCGGCGCTGCAGGCGGCTGGCGAGCGTCGCCAGCGCCAGCGTGAAGTTGGGCGCCTCCGGGCGGTATTCGAGCCCGGCGGCAGCACGTTGCAGGCGGTGGAATTCGCCCGATGCGGCCACGAACGGCGTCCACACCTCGGGCCGCGAGGCGAAACCGAACAACGCCGCACGGTCGCCGCCCTTGAGCGCGACGTAGGCCGTGGCCAGCGCAGCCGAAACCGCGCGGTCGAGCCGGGGCATGCCCTGGATCGGCTCGCACATCGCCTGCCCGCAATCGAAGGCGAAGACGATCTGGTTGTTGCGCTCGGTCTCGTATTCCTTGGCGTAGAGATGGACGTGCCGGGCAGACGCCTTCCAGTCGATGCGGCGCCGGTCCATGCCCGGTTCGTATTCGGCGAGCGATTCGAACTGCGTGCCCTCGCCCCGCATGCGCCGTGCGATCAGGCCGAACTGCGCGTCCTTAAGGAAAGTCTGCAGCGCCGGGGAACGCACCGCCGCGATATTGGGCCAGACGCTCACTTCCTCGTCGAGATCCCCCTGGAGCTGGCGCGCGCCCAGTCCGAGCGGCCCCGTCCAGCGCAGCCAGACGCGGCTTACCCGCCCGGTACCACGGCGCGACGGCGTGAAGCGCCCGGTACCGCGCCATCCACCACCCTCGGACGCCAGATCGAAAGTCATGCGACCGCCCGGCACGAGACGCGGATCGCAGGCCAGCGCGGCCTGCAGGGCCGAAGGATGGCCGCCGTAGAGGCGCACGTGCAGCCCCATCTCCTCCCCGGCCCCGACCTCGACATCGCGGGGCGCGACGACGCGCAAGTCTTCCAGCCGCCCGGCCAGCAGTGCATCGACGAACACGAGCGCGAAGACCACGATGCCCGCCAGCGGCGCGATCACCCAGGCGTCCGGCCGCGTCGCGCCAATCACCAGCGCGACGGGCGCGGCGAGCGCCAGCAGCGCCGCCGCGCGGGTGGTCGGAACGATCGGGGCGAAACGCGTGCCCATGCCTAGCGGGGCGCCTCCGTCTGTTCGACCAGCTGGGCGACGAGCTGTTCGACCTGCTTGCCCTCGATCTCGGCCGCGGGGCTCAGCAGCAGGCGGTGGCGCAGCACGCTGCCGGCGAGCGCCTTGACGTCATCGGGCACGACATAGTCGCGCCCGTCAAGCGCGGCGCGCGCCCGCGCGGCCCCGGCCAGCAGCACGGCGGCGCGCGGGCTGGCCCCGTTCGACATGTCCGGGCTTTCGCGCGTCGCGCGCACCAGCCGCACGATGTAGTCGGTGACGCTGTCCGCCAGCGTGACTGTCGCGACGGCGCGCGTCGCTGCCGCCAGACCTGCCGGTGACGTCACGGCTTCAATGCCCATCTCGGCCGGGCTCGGCGCGCCGCGGTTTTCGCCATAGCGGGCAACGATGCGGCATTCTTCCTCGGCGCTGGGATAACCGACCAGCAGCTTGAACAGGAAACGGTCGAGTTGGGCCTCGGGCAGCGGGTAGACGCCCTGGCTCTCGATCGGGTTTTGCGTTGCCACCACGGTGAAGTGCGCGGGCAGTGCATGGGCACTGCCGTCGAGCGTCACCCGGCGCTCCTGCATGGCCTCGAGCAGCGCGGCCTGCGTCTTGGGCGGGGTGCGGTTGATCTCGTCGGCCAACAGCAGATCGCAGAAGATCGGGCCGTGCGTCAGCGTGAACTCGCTGGTCTGGAAGTTGAACAGGTTCGAGCCCAGAATATCGCCCGGCATCAGGTCCGGCGTGAACTGGATGCGCCCGAAATCGAGCCCCAGCGTCGCGGCGAAGCACTGCGCGAGGAAAGTCTTGGCCGTGCCCGGAGGCCCTTCGAGCAACACGTGGCCACGCGCCATGAGCGCGATCAGCAGGTGATCGATGGTCTCCGCCTGCCCAACCACCGCCTTCGCGATCTGGCCCCGGATCGCGTCCGCGAGCGCGGCCACATCAGCCAGGCTCGTTGCGGACGGGCTGGTAGTTTCGGTCTCGGTCATTGGATCAGCATCCTTTCGAGCGCGTGAAGATCGCGCGCGGCTTTCAGGAGATCGTGCGGACGCCGCGCCGCCCGCAGGCGCGCGGCAATCGCCGTAAAGGGTTCGGCATCACCGTGTCGGGCCTGCAGCGCGCGGTCTATCGCCTGCTCGGCATGTTCGGGATCGAGCGTGCGCGGCAGCGCGAGTGCCTGGACCAGCCGCTCGCGGGCACGGTCGACATAGGGCCCCGCCAGCAAGTGCAACCGGCCCGAACGCCGCACCAGTCCAGCGGAATTGGCAACCAGCGCGCGCTTGCCGAAAGCGATCGCCCGGTCCTGCGCCAGCGGCGGACCAAAGCGCAGGAAGGCGCGCCAGCCGACGATCAGCGCCGCCAGCAGCAGGCATAGCGTCGCGGCCAGAAACGGCGGCGTGAAGGCCAGAGTCAGCAGGTTGTCGGCGCGACCGAGGCCATTGAGCGTCAGGTCGAACAGGACCGGCCCGCCCGGCCCGACACCGCTCGCGCGCACCAGCGTCTCGGCCAGTTCGGCGCTCCCGCGGCTGGCCATGCCGTAATTGTCGAGCAGGTCCGGCTCGAACACGATGACGAGCGGATAGATCTCCTCGTCATCGACCGTGCGGAACCGCCGCCCCGCAGCGTGTTCGAAGGAGGGATAGTATCCGCCATCGTCGATCAGCGCGGCAAGGATGCGCCCGTCCTTCTCGGTCACCAGCGGCATGAGCCGGGGGCCCTTGCCCCACAGCATGTGGTCGCGGTCGGGCAGCGTCCCGGCAAGGCCCAGCCCCTGCCATTCCGCTTTCTGGCCGTTGGCATCGACCTTGCCCATATCGACCGACACGTCGTCGAGGAATCCCGGCCAATGCGGCGGCTGGGTTCCCACCAGCCGCACCCAGCCCTTCTTCGCTTCGGTCTGGTCGCGGGTCGGCGGCAGTGCCACCCACTTGGGGCCGATCACCAGCGTCGGGCCGACGTAGCGGCGCGCCTCCACGATCTTGTCGATCTCCTTGCCGTCGGCACCGGCAGGCGGCGTCAGGACCAGCAGCCCCGGCTTGTCGAGAGCGCCTTCGTTGCGCACACGGCGCACGGAATAGCCGCGTCTTTCCAGATAGTCCGCCATCGCCGCATAGCCGGTCAGCCCCTTGCTGCCGGCATGCGCCTGCCCGTCGTTGGCCGAACCGAAGCCGGTTCCGGTACCGATCATCCACAGGAGCGCCATGAACAGCGCGCTGCCGAGCAGCACGATCCCCAACACCGCGCGGCGCGAGAAGGGATTGGCACCGACCTCGACGGTGGAAGTGGAAGCGTAGGCCCCGCTCATGCCGAAAGCTCGATCAGGGCGAAATCGGCATAGGCCGCGCGTGCTGCCGCCCAGTCCTGTGCATCAAGGTCGCGCAAAGCGAACAGACTGCGCTCGACGCGCGCAGCGATCGTCCCGAAAGCACGGCGGCCGGCTTCGGGCAGCATCGGCAGCACGGCGATCTCGCGCGCCGTGGAAGCGGGAATCAGCCAGTCCGGCCGGGCATCGGAAATCTGCCGGACACTGCGCCGCAGCAGCAGGTGTGTCGCTTCTCCGTAGCGCCCCTCGCCCGCGAGCCGGTCGGCATCCTCGAGCAGCGCCATCGCCTCGGCGCGGTCGGGGGCCCAGAGGTCGGCCTCATCCTCGCTTTCGGCGCGATTGCGGCGCTGCACGATCAGCGGGCCGAGCAGACGCCAGAGCAGGAACAGCGCCAGCAGCGCCCCCAACGCGATGAGCACCCATTGAAACGTCGGCCAGGATACGCCCAGAAGCCGCCCGATGGGGCCGAAGATCGCCTCCAACGCACGGCCCAGCGCCTTGAGCCACTCTGGCACCTGCGGAACGTCGGGAACCTTGGACGGAGGCAGCGGCGCATACTGGATATCGGATGCACGGCGCACGGCTTCCCAGTCGCCAGCGGCGTCCCTGGCTGCAGCCACGCCCTCGATCTGACCCCCGGCAACCGTCACGCCCGCCTGCTTGGCACGCGGCACCATTGCGCGCAAGCGCTGGTCGACAGGATGAACATCTTGCAATCCCTCGCAAAACGCCAAGGGACCGCGCGCCGCGTCAACCGCGCGGCCGCGCCTGCCTGTAGGAACCCAACGGCCGCACGTACTTGCAGTGGAACGCCAGTTCCTGCAGCGCCATGTCGACGCGCGGATCGCCCGGCGCCCCCTCGATGTCGGCATAGAACGTGGAAGCCGCGAAACTGGCGCCGATCTGGTAGCTTTCCAGCTTGGTCATGTTGACGCCGTTGGTCGCGAAACCGCCCAGCGCCTTGTAGAGCGCGGCCGGAATGTTCTTCACCTCGAAGATGAACGTCGTCATCGCCGCCTGCCCCTGCAGCGTGAAGGGATCGAGCGGCTCCTTGGACAGCACCACGAATCGAGTGGTATTGTCCGCCGCGTCCTCGACGTTCTCCTCGATCACCGTGAGGCCGTAGAGTTCTGCCGCCAGCTTCGGCGCGATCGCGCAGGCGGTCGAATCGCCCATCTCGCGCACGAGAGCGGCGGCGCCGGCCGTATCGGCATAGGCCATCGGCACGATCCCACGCTCGCGCAAATAGTGACGCGACTGGCCCAGCGCCTGCGGATGGCTGTAGGCGGCCGAGAAGGGACCGAACGTGCCGTCAGCCTTCGGCAGCGCCATCACGGCGTGATGAATCGGCATGAAATGTTCACCGACGATCGAAAGACCGCTTTCGGGTAGCAGGAAGTGAATATCGGCGACCCGGCCATGCTGCGAATTCTCGATCGGAATGATCGCCCGCGCGGCGCGGCCCTCCTTCACGGCCTCGAGCGCATCCTCGAAGGAAAAGCACGGTAAAGGGAGGCAATCGGCGTCATATTCGAGGGCGGCGCGGTGCGAATTGCAGCCCGGCGCGCCCTGCAGCGCCATCGCACGAACGGGATTGGCAGCAGCGGCTTTGCCCATGCGGGCAACGAGGTCCATGGCGGGTTCAGGATAGGAATGCATGATGTCCGGGCGATTAGGCTTCAAGTGCGATATCCGCAATGGCTCTTGCACTCCGGCTTGCCCGACACTAGAGCGCGTGCGATCCGAATGAGCCAAACATTCACCTGCGGGGCATGCACGAATGGATGATCGTTTCAACACTATTGCCGGCTGGACTCTTTTTGCCGGCATCGTCGGCCTTGGCCTGAGCATCGTTAGCTCGCACTATTTCGAGGCCGACAAGCACGAACGTCCGGAGACGATGGGCTATGCCATCGAGGGCGTCGCCGAAGAGGGCGCGGGCCCCAAGGAAGTTCCGCTCGCGACGCTGCTCGCCAGCGCCGACGTCGCCAAGGGCGAATCGACTTTTGCCAAGTGCAAGTCCTGCCACACGATCAACGAGGGCGGCGCCAACGGCATCGGCCCGAACCTGCACGGCGTCGTCGGCGAGGCCGTCGGCAAGGGCGCCGGCGGTTTCGCGTTCTCCGACGCGCTCAAGAGCGTGGGCGGCGAATGGACCTTCGACAAGCTGAACGAATGGCTCACGAGCCCCAAGGCCTTCGCGCCGGGCACGAAGATGACCTTCGCCGGTCTTTCGAAGCCGGAAGATCGCGCCAACCTCATCGCCTATCTCAACACGCAGGGCTCGAACCTGCCCCTGCCCACCCCGCCGGCCGCCGACGAGGCGCCTGCCGAGGGTGATGCCGCGGCCGCTCCGGCAGCCGAGGGCGACGCCGGTGCAACGCCCGCCGAGGCGACCGAAGCACCGGCGGAATAATCGAACTACGGATAAACTGATCCGGCATTGCCGGTCGAAAACGGTCCGCAAGCGCCACCGAGTCGCTTTGCGGGCCGTTTTCGTTAATCCCGCGCCGACGCATGCGAAGGGCGCGGTCCCAGGCCTGTTCCGGCAGGCAGCGAAGCCTTCAGCCCTTGAAGCCCTTGGCGATCACGTACCATTCGGACGAATCCTTGCGGCTCGCGGGCGGCTTGGCATGCTTCACGCTCGTGAAGTGGCGCTTGAGCAGCGACAACAGTTCGGTATCCGTACCGCCCGCCAGGACCTTGGCCACGAAAGTGCCGCCCGGCGCCAGTGTCTGGATGGCAAAGTCCGCCGCGGTTTCGACAAGGCCCATCGTGCGCAGGTGGTCGGTCTGCTTGTGGCCGACGGTATTGGCCGCCATGTCCGACAGGACCAGATCGGGCGGCCCGTCGAGCGCGCCTTCCAGCGCCGCCGGCGCCTCGTCCGCCATGAAGTCCATCTGGAAGATAGTGACGCCCTCGATCGGATCGGTGGGCAGCAGATCGATGCCCACCACTTTCGCCTGCGGGCACCGGAGCCGCAGCACCTGGCTCCAGCCGCCTGGCGCGATGCCGAGGTCGACGGCGCGCTTCACGCCCTTGAGCAGCCCGAATTTCTCGTCGAGTTCGATCAGCTTGTAGGCAGCGCGGCTGCGATAGCCGTCGGCCTTCGCCTTCTTGACGTAGGGATCGTTAAGCTGGCGGGTAAGCCAGCGCGCCGAACTGGTCGTGCGCTTCTTGGCGGTGCGCAGGCGCTCGCCGGGATTGCGACCGGACCGGCTCATCGCGAATGCACCGCATGATGCACGGCCGGGCTGTGCGGGCGAACGTTGCCCCCGTAACCATGCGTCGAGATGAGACTGCGCAGAATGCCTTCGCGGATGCCGCGATCGGCCACACCCAGACGCGCCGCCGGCCACAGGTCAAGTATCGCCTCGAGGATGGCGCAGCCGGCCACCACAAGGTCCGCCCGCTCGCGGCCGATGCAGTTGAGCTCGCGCCGCTCCTCGATCGCCATCGACGAAAGGCGGGTGCTGATGCCGCGCATCGAATCGGCGGGCACCACCAGACCGTCCACCTTGCGCCGGTCGTATTGCGGCAGTTCGAGGTGCAGGCTGGCCAGCGTGGTCACCGTGCCGCTGGTGCCGAGCAGGCGCAGCGGCCCTTCATGCCCCGCGCTCTCGCGCGCCGGCGCGATGCGCCGGGAAAAGGCCGCGAAGCTTTCCGAAACCAGATTGCGCATGTGGCGGTAGCGTTCCAGCCGCTCGTCCTGCGTGCCGCCTTCCGTGCCGCAGCTTTCGGTCAGCGAAACCACGCCCCAGGGCACGCTCTGCCAGTCGAGGATGCGCGGGACGGTACCGGTGCTTTCGATCAGCACCAACTCGGTCGAGCCGCCGCCGATGTCGAAGATCATCGCCGGCCCCATGCCCTCCTCGAGCAGGACGTGGCAGCCCAGAACCGCTAGGCGCGCTTCCTCGCGCGCGCTTATGATGTCAAGCGCGATGCCGGTCTCGCGGCGCACGCGCTCGATGAACTCGGCGCCGTTTTCCGCGCGCCGGCAAGCTTCGGTCGCCACGGAGCGGGCGAGAAAAACGTTGCGGCGCATAAGCTTGTCCGCGCAGACGCGCAATGCGGCAAGCGTGCGCTCCATGGCCCCGTCGGACAACCGGCCCGACTGCGCCAGCCCTTCTCCCAGCCGCACCACGCGGCTGAAGGCATCGATCACCGTGAAGTGCTCGCCTGAAGGCCGCGCGATCAGCAGACGGCAGTTGTTCGTGCCGAGGTCGATCGCCGCATAGGATTGTCGCCGCATCGGCGGCCGGGGTGAATCGTCCCGTACAGGTTCAGGACCGGCAGGGCCCCGAAGACCGCCATTGCTGTCATCGCGCGGCGCGGCGTCTGCCTTGTGCGTCGCTCCTGCCTGAGGAGGACGCGCCTTCGCCTTGGCTGTACCGGCGGCCGACGGGCGAGAATTGCCCTTCCGTCCCTTGCGCCGCCGCCGAGGGCGACCCGGCACATCGACTTTCGCTGCCGGCGGATCTTGCTCCGCCATCGTATCAAATCTCGTTCACATCTTCCCGCCCCGTTGGGCAGGCACCTGACGGGGATGCTAACCTCCTGCGCGGCAAGGAGCAAGGGCAGTGACAAAGGGTTCGCCCAAGGCGCTTGACCCGAATCGCAACGGTCATTAGAGGGGCGCCCTCCGGTGCCCCGTCGTCTAATGGTAAGACTACGGATTCTGATTCCGTCTATCGAGGTTCGAATCCTCGCGGGGCATCCAACTTTCTCCCAAAATTTAGCGTATTTTCAGGTCGTTATCAGCGTCGTGGATTTATCGCCCCCACATTTGCCCCCACATTGGAAAAGGCGTGGTTGCGGGAACTCTCGCCGAGATCATCCTTTCGAAGCTCAAGACAGCGATCCCTTCGGCCGATCCGGAGGCACTTCGACGCTGATTCGATGGAAGCCGGGCAGAATCCTTACCTGGTCTAACGGCAGCGGCGTCTCCTGAACGATGGTGAGCCACAAGCCTTGCTCATCGGGAATAATGGCGATCTGAACATCCGCCGCATCCGGGAAGACGGCCGGGTCGAACATTTCGATTTCACGTTGGCCGTGCTCGAGGGTCAGAACCAACTTGCGCTGAAGGTGGATTCTCATGTCGCTATCCTACCTGGTGGAACGGCCAAGGGCTGTCGCTCCTGGGACGTGTAATGCCAGCCGCCGTTAGGCCCAAATTTACGAAGCTGAAGCCATCGTGATTGGATGACAAAGCGCACCATGATCTCGCCAGCAGCCGCGTGCGAGAGGATTACAAATGGGTTTCGGGACGTCCGATCTCTTCGAAAGTTCCTTCTGGACTATGCCACCTCAGGCTTGATCTACGTGGACGCGAAGACGACCGTGGAAGCGGGCAGAGAATTTCCCAATGGTCAGCGTGTGGCTCCAAACAAGCGGATCGATTCCGGAAGCCTTGGGAGGTTGAGGAAAGGCGCCACTGCGGAGTTCTGGAGAACCGGGCAGTGGAAGAAAGGGCCCGTCGAATACTTTGGTGTCCGCTTCTGTCAGGAGGACATCGACAAGGTCGTCAAGGATCACGCCGGCTCCTTCGCGAGTACCGCCGTATCAGTCGTGAGCACTGCCTCAGGCAGAACATCTGAAAAGCATGGCGAGCCCATCGCCACCCTCGCCCTGCGTCTCGGGGCCCTGCCTCTCGAGGAGCTCAATCGCATTTCGCCAACGCAGCTGCGCAAGGAGCTGGCAAAGGAATACAGCAGGATCGGCTGCCTTCCACCAAGCGAAAAGAATCTCAATTCCATAGCGGCAGGCGTGCGCCGAGCCGTGGTTGCAAAAAAACATGAAATATCTTTGGTCTGTGAGGCCGCCGAATAGCTAATTTCACGGTGTTCCACGGGCGCCTTGCGCGGGGTTTCCCAAAATCGAAGTTTCCCGAGTTCTGTCGATCTTCTGACCACGGTTCGGCGCTGTGCTGGCCGCTCAAACGAAGGTTAGAAGAATGACGAAACTCATTTCAATCAACGACACCTGCCGCATCCTCGGGGTAGGAAAAACAACAACTTATAAGTTAATCAACCAGGGCAAGCTTGCGACCGTCCACATCGGCCGACGCAACCTGGTCGTTGTCGCCAGCATTCGGAAACTGGTGGAGGCTGCCTGATGAACAAGCAGCCTGTTTCCCAAGACGTCGCCGCGATGATCGTCGTAATGGCCCAAGAGCTGAGGTCGCCGGATCCCAGCGCTCGCGCCGAGTTTGGAAAGCGCTTGGTCGAGGCTCTGGATAGGCATGGTTACGCTCTGGATCGGATCATCGCCGCTGCCCTGCGGGATGCTCCGTCGGTAGCTACAAAGTCGCCCCCGGGACGACCGATGGGGCAGTATAACTGGGCTGGGTGGGCCCGGTTCATGCTCCTCTCGCCTTTACTGACGCAATGGGAGCACAAGTTCATCAAGGTGGTGATGCGCCGGGCCTTCCCCAGTGCAGCTCAACGCGAGAAGCTTCGTGAGATCCTGCAAAAGGTCTACCCGGCAGGGTGTGGCAGGTGGGGCCTGCCGAAGACCGCCCCCACCCGCTGACACTCAGTCCACCGCCCTTGGTTTGCTCCGGGGGCGGTGGACCGCCGTATGACAGCGCGAACAAAGTGCCATCATGAAGGCCCAGAAATAGCGCAGGGGATGTCCCCTAGGAAGCATGTGATGCGCTTCCTCTGCCGCATGCTTGCGGCACATCTGACAATCCGGGTGACTGTCCAGAAACAGCCCATTCCTCTTCTGACGGGAATTAGGCTTGCTCGTTCTCGGCTTCGCACGCCATGCACGGGTATTGCTCATGATCTTTTCCTCCTTTTTCATGAGTGCACTGACGCGCTTTGCGCATAAGGGCGGCTGGCAACCGACGGAGGGCGCCGGCAAGCCAATTCATGCTCGGTTGAACAGCAGCTGATTCAATCGAGTTGGGAGTGGCTGGCGAAGCCTGATTCGTCTGAACACTGCGAACAACGTTTCTCGCCAGGACGAGCGATGGGTTGCTGACTACGTGTCAGGACATCGGTTGGCGCGGACGGCCCCTCGAAACGCCCGCAGGCATCGCATTCGATGATGTGAAGGCCGAATTGGAAGCGGTGATAGAGCACCCGCAGCTGGAAGGAAGCGAAGTCTTTGCGATACCCCTTTGCGCTTCGCCAGATGTCCTGGATCTCCACATTGCGCCGCTCAAGAGCGTTCGTGTTTGGAGACCAGAGCTCCTCTCCGACGAGTTGCAGGGCGTCGAAGTATGCGAGCACTTGCCGCTCATGGCCGTGCACGTATTTCAGCGCGGGCGTCATCCGATCTGAGATCAGGGTGTTGATTTCCGCTGAGAGTTGACCCGGGATTTTCATCGAGAAGTGACCCGGGTGGATGTGTGTTTCCCGCGATGCGGGGGTTGGGTCAAGCGGGTGATTTTTCCTTTTTGGTTTTGGGTGCGGC
>NZ_JANZXA010000039.1 GCF_025153475.1 Novosphingobium mangrovisedimenti | reverse complement strand
TATGGCGCGGCGATCTGGATGAGAAGTTTCCGCCAATCAGGATGAGAACTGATCGTCGCGGTGTTGACGTGGTGCCTGCTTTGATTGACGCTGGCAAGCCGTTACTCGCAGGTTTGATTGTCGGCGCGCGACATTTCCTCGGTCGACTTGATTGTCGCGAAGGTCGGTGGCCGGCCAGCGCGTGATTGACGCTGGAGCGCGGAACGGCGGCGATAGCTTTCGACGTTCATCTCGAAGATCGTCGCGTGGTGAACAAGGCGGTCCACTGCGGCGAGCGTCATGGCGGGATCGGGGAAGACCCGGTTCCATTCGCCAAAGGGCTGGTTTGCGGTGATGAGCGTGGAGCGCCGTTCGTACCGTGCGCTGATCAGCTCGAAGAGGACGGACGTTTCGGCCTGATCCTTGGTCACATATGCAAGGTCGTCGAGGACCAGCAGATGATATTTGTCCAGCTTGGTGATCGCGGCCTCGAGCGCCAACTCACGGCGGGCGACCTGAAGTTTCTGGACCAGATCGGAGGTGCGGGTGAACAGGACGCGCCAGCCATTTTCGATCAGCGCGAGGCCGATTGCGGCTGCCAGATGGGTTTTACCCCCGCCCGGTGGACCGAACAGGATGAGGTTTGCGCCTTTTTCAAGCCAGCCATCACCAGAACACAGCGCCGTAACCTGGGCGCGCGAGATCATCGGCACCGCGTCGAAGGCGAAGCTGTCGAGAGTCTTGCCTGGTGGCAGGCGGGCTTCGCCCAGATGCCTTTCGATCCGGCGACGATCCCGTTCTGCGATCTCATGCTCGGCGAGCGCCGCAAGCAGCCGGGCGCCAGGCCAGCCTTCCTTGTCAGCCCGCGTGGTGAAGTCGGACCAGACCAGTTTGATCGCCGGCAGGCGCAGGTCGTTGAGGATGAGGCTCAGGCGCTGGGCGTCGATAGCGGGTGCGTTCCGGCTCATGCGGCTTCTCCCGTCAGAAGAACATCGTAGGTGGTAAGGGGGACCAGTTCCACAACGACATCGGGAAGCGCCGCCGGATCGGGAGCGAAGCGTGTCCGCAAGGCATCCATGTCAGGAAGACGATCGGCAGCCACGTCGGCGGCCAGCAGATCAGCAAGTTCGGCTTCGCAAGCCCTTTCGTGGGCCATGGCCAACAGTTCGACCATATGCCGGCAAGCGATCCGTTCCGGCAACGCGGCAATGAGCCGATCGAAGATCTGCCGATAAGGCTCCCGTGGGAACAGTTGATCACGATAGACCAGCTTCAGGAGCGCCATCGGTTTGCGCCGAAGGCTATGGATGACGTGCCGATAATCGACCACATGGCCGTGGGCACCATTGTTGAAGGACCGTCCCCGCTGCAGCGTCATCAGGTGGGTGCCGCCGATGAAGAGATCGAGCCGGTCATCGTAAAGCCGGACCCGTAGCCTGTGTCCGATCAGCCGTGAGGGCACGGTGTAGAACACCTTGCGAAGGGTGAAGCTGCTGCTCGATGTGACCGTGACGATCGTCTCCTCATAATCGCTGGTGCGGGCGCCGGGTAGCGGTTGCAATACCGCACGCTCGGCGTCGATGCGCGGGCCATTGCGCCGGTTCTTGCGGCTGACGACCTCGTCGATGAAGTGCCGATAGCTCGCCAGATCATCGAAGTCCCGCGATCCGCGCATCAGCAGCGCGTCCTTTATCGCCGCCTTCAAATGCCCGTGCGGGCTCTCGATCCCGCCATTCTCATGGGCAACCCCGCGGTTATTACGCGTGGGCGTCATGCCATAATGCTCGCACAGGGCGTCATAGCGCAGCGTCAGATCCTGCCGGGCGTCGGCATCCAGGTTACGGAACGCGGCTGACAGGCTGTCGCTGCGATGCTCGGTCGGGGCGCCGCCGACGGCCCACAGGGCGTTTTGCAGCCCCTCGGCCAAAGCGACATAGCTCTCGCCGCCCAGAATGACATGGGCGTGTTCGAAGCCCGACCACATCAGCCGAAAATGATAGAGGCGATGATCGAGCGGCACGCCGGCGACCGTTACCTCCTCATCCTTCATCTCGGTAAAGTCCGATAGGCCGAGCCGTCCTGGCTCATGCACCTGCCGGAAGATCACTTCCTGTTCAGGGCCATGAATGGCCCGCCATGCCCGGATACGTCGTTCCAATGTCCGTCGGATGCCTGCATCGAGATCAGGATGCCGGCGCAGCATCTCCTCGAAAATGGCAACCACCCGGACGCCAGGCGCAGCCTGGAGCAAGGGAACGACCTCTTCCTCGAATATCCCGGCTAATGGGTCAGGGCGCCGTCGCTCTCGCTGCGCCTGTCTTTGAGATGGGAGCCGAGGATCTCCCTCGATGCGATATGCCGTCGCCGGGCTGATACCGGCCTTGGCGGCCGCCACCGGCACGGCGTGGGTCTGTCGGAGCTTCATGTAGAGCCTCATCTGATGATCGTTGACGTGGCGGCCCGGCATCCGCGGCATCCCCTCTCGCGAAGTTATGCCTCTGAGTACCTGACCGGCCGCGACCACCAGAAACGCCCCTGAAAAGGGCGCCATCGCCACCTGCTGATCCGGCTCCGGGCTACGCCCTACGCCGGATCAGCAGGTGGCGATTCTCATCTTGATTGACGCTGGTCTCTCATCCTGATTGTCGCGCGGCAC
>NZ_JANZXA010000038.1 GCF_025153475.1 Novosphingobium mangrovisedimenti | reverse complement strand
CGCGACGACGGCCAACTTTGCCGCCGAATAGTTCGCCTGCCCGATGTTGCCGATCAGACCGCTCGTCGAAGTGAAATGAACGAAACTGCCCGCCTTCTGTTCACGAAAATAGGGCGTGGCGGCCTTGGAAACGTTGAAGACGCCAGTGAGATTGACCGCGATAACGCTGGTCCAGTCCTCGTGACTCATCTTGTGCCAGATGCTGTCTCGCAGGATGCCTGCATTGTTTACGACCGCATCGATTCGGCCAAATTTCCGTACCGCATCCTCGATAATGCTCTGCGCCTCCGCCGGATCTGCAACATTACCGAAGTTGGCCGCCGCTTTGCCCCCGGCAGCGATGATGTCGCTGGCGGTGCTCTGGGCGAATGCGGTATCGCCGCCGTTGCCCGCCTGCGCCACACCAGGATCGTTGACGATGATTGCCGCCCCCTGCGCGGCGCAGTACAACGCCAGTTGGCGACCTATTCCGCGTCCGGCGCCAGTGATCGCGACAACTGATCCATCCAGGCACCGATCCATATCCCGTTCCTCAAATGCAATTAACCCGACAGGCAGGACTGGCTCAATGCCAGGCGGTGGCAACAAGCTCACCCAGTTCCTCAGCCACTCCGCCCGGTGTGCCCGTCAAGGTGCAATAGTTGGCGAAGCTTGCCCGGACTGCTGCTTCTGACGACTCAGCACGGGTCAACTGGTCCAGGTCCAACCCGGCAATCATCTGCAACTGGACCAGACGTTCACCATACAACTCGGCCGTCTTCAGCGCCGCATAGGCTGCGGCGTTAGTTTCCGACTCAGGGGTACCTCGGCACCACTGCTTCATCCAGCGCCGCACCGAACGGACCGGTTGCACGAATCGTTCATTCGCAGCTGCAGCAGAGTGCTGCGCAGCCTCGATGTCCGAAACAGCGAGAACCGAGCAACGCGCCCCGGCCAACCAAAGGCAAAGCAACACCGTGTTGACGTCGCACCCATGCTGGTCCTGCAAGGTAAGGCAGGAAGCTGCCACACCCGGCTTGGCATAAATGTGCAACGAATAGCCCCAGAACGCCGCCGCGTGTTGCTCCACCCGAACTGAAGCTCCATCAGACTCCTGCGGCACGTCCGGCCCCTGGTCCGACCGTGCCGAAGTATCCAATCGCGGACATTGGTGGACATGCTGCCCGGACATGCAACGAGGCCAAACCGCCTAGAACGTGCGGGCGCCGAAATGGATTTCCATCATCGGGCGCATGACATCCCACCGTTCGAGTTGCGACCAGTGGCCCGAACGGTCGAGAACGTACAGTTCGGCATGCTTGAGATGCTCGATCAGATAGAGACTGGTGTCGAGCGGCACCACCCGGTCCTGGCGGCCGTGGAAGATCAGCACTTCGTGCGGCATCTTGCCCAGCAGTTCGGGCGGCATGTTGAGCGTCTCGATCCCGTTCTTCATGGAATCGATCATCTTGACCGCAGTCTTCATGATGGCGGGATCGGTGGCAATCTTGAAACGGTTCTCGACGATCTCTTCCATGCCTTCGAACTTGTCGGCATCGTAGGCGAAGCTGTGCATCACCTGGCGATAGCGGGCATAGCGCGGATCGGAATAGAACGAGAGCAGGCGGATCAGTTCCGGGGTGCGCGGGCCGGGGGCTCCGATCGAACCCATCAGCACCACCTTGTCGATCGTGTCGGGTTCCTCGCTCATCATCTGCAGGGTCAGCGCGCCGCCCATCGAATTGCCGACAACGTGGGCCTTCTTCACACCGAGCGCCTCAAGCAGGCCGAAGCACTGGTCGACCCGGGTGCCGATCCAGCCCATCACGCTATCCGGCCACGGATCGGGGATCACCGACTGACCGAAGCCGATCAGGTCGGGCGCGATCACGAAGAAGTTTTCGGCCAGGTCCGGCATCAGGTGATACCAGTTCGATGCTGCATGTGCGCCCGGACCCGCGCCGTGAAGCAACAGAATTGCCGGCTTGGACGGATCGCCCGCCAAGAGGGTGTGCGAGGTCAAGCCCCGGCCCGTGATCTTTTCTTCCCTGATAACCCCGTCAGCAGCCATGACATTCTCCCAATTGGTCTTGCAAAACCCCCGAACCGATTTCGATCGGAGCGCTCGATCATTTTGCCTATTGTCTAAGATAGTGTTTGACATTGTGCAACGAGTTTTACCAAAGGATACGCGTTGGGAGCTGGAAATATGACGGCCGAGGCATTCGCCGATGATTTGATCACCGATCTGGCGCGGGAACTCGATCGCGCAGAGCAAACCCGCGAACGGACCCGGCCTTTCTCCGCCCGCTTCCCCGGCATGCGGATCGAGGATGCCTACCGAATCAACCAGGCTTGGGTCGATCTCAAGCTGGCGCGGGGGCGGACTGTGTTTGGCCACAAGATCGGGCTGACCTCTCGCGCCATGCAGCAAGCGGCCGGTATCACCGAACCTGATTACGGGACTCTGCTCGACGACATGGTGTTCGAACAGGGCGGTGATGTGCCCTGTACGCGGTTCATCACGCCCAAGGTCGAAGTCGAACTGGCCTTCATCCTAGGGCGCCGCCTGGAGGGGCCGCAGACGACGATCTTCGATGTCCTCGGCGCGACCGACTATGTGGTTCCGGCAATCGAGATCATCGATAGCCGGGTGCATCCGAAGGATCCGGAAACCGGTGCCGCGCGCAAGGTCCAGGACACTATCAGCGATAATGCCGCCAATGCCGGCATCATAATTGGAGGCCTCCCAGTGCGCCCCGACGGTCTCGATATGCGTCGCACCGGCGCCATGCTCAGCCGCAATGGGGTGATCGAGGAAACCGGCCTTGCCGCCGGTGTACTCAACCATCCCGCCAATGGCGTGGCTTGGCTGGCGCGACGGCTCGCGCCCTGGGGCCAGGCGCTCGAAGCCGGCGAAGTAGTGCTGGGCGGTTCGTTCACGCGCCCCGTCGAAGGCGCGCCGGGCGATGTCTTCAACGCCGATTTCGGCGCCCTGGGGTCAATCGGCTTCCGGTTCGTCTAAGGGGAGAGCCAGAAATGCAGACACCGGTCAACCGCTTCAAGGCGGCCTTGCGCGAAGGTCCGGTCCAGCTTGGCTTCTGGTTGGCCCTGGCCCATCCAGACATTGCCGAAATCTGCGCGGGCCATGGCTATGACTGGCTGCTGATCGA
>NZ_JANZXA010000037.1 GCF_025153475.1 Novosphingobium mangrovisedimenti | reverse complement strand
CGCTTCGAGGACGCTTTCGGGGATGAGGTCGGTTTCAATAATTTTGCGCTCGACAGGAATGAGCCGGTCGCGCACGAAGCGTTCAAGCTGTATCAAGAATTGTTCGAAGACTTCTGCATCCATGCCGGCGTTGCACATCGGTTACCTGTCAGATTGGATCATAAGGAAAGACATGCGCCGAGACTTCATCGGCGCGCGCGAAGCTGCTGCGAAACGAAGGTACAAGCTCGTGGGCAATTGCCTCCGGCGTCCAGCCTTCGACCTTGGTCATCGACCGGATCGGCCGGGGCTTACAAAACAGGGCGATTTCATTCTTGCGAACCGCGAAAATCTGGTTCGTCACGTCCTTGGACAGGTCGGATGCCAGATAGGCAACCAAAGGCGCGATCTTGTCTGCCGACATGGATTGCAACCGTTGGACACGTTCGTGTTCGGCAGGGGTTGTCGCGGGAATTGACGAGGTCATGCGGCTCCACGCAAAAGGCGCGATGCAGTTCGAGCGGACGCCAACCCGCGCCATGTCGAGCGCGATAGACTGCGAAAGCGCGACGACGGCCAACTTTGCCGCCGAATAGTTCGCCTGCCCGATGTTGCCGATCAGACCGCTCGTCGAAGTGAAATGAACGAAACTGCCCGCCTTCTGTTCACGAAAATAGGGCGTGGCGGCCTGGGAAACATTGAAGACACCAGTAAGATTGACCGCGATGACGCTGGTCCAGTCCGCGTGACTCATCTTGTGCCAGATGCTGTCTCGCAGGATGCCTGCATTGTTCACGACCGCATCAATTCGGCCAAATTTCCGTACCGCATCCTCGATAATGCTCTGCGCCTCCGCCGGATCTGCAACATTACCGAAGTTGGCCGCCGCTTTGCCCCCGGCAGCGATGATGTCGTTGGCGGTGTTCTGAGCGAATGCGGTATCGCCGCCGTTGCCCGCCTGCGCCACGCCAGGATCGTTGACGATAATTGCCGCCCCCTGCGCGGCGCAATACAACGCCAGTTGGCGACCTATTCCGCGCCCGGCACCAGTGATCGCGACAACTGATCCATCCAGGCACCGATCCATATCCCGTTCCTCAAATGCAATTAGCCCGACAGGCAGGACTGGCTCAATGCCAGGCCCTGGCAACAAGCTCACCCAGTTCCTCTGCCACTCCGCCAGATGTGCTCGCCAAGGTACAATAGTTGGCAAAGCTTGCCTGGACTGCTGCTTCGGACGACTCGGCACGGGTCAACTGGTCCAGGTCCAGCCCAGCGAGCATTTGGGACTGGACCAGACGTTCACCATGCAACTCTGCCGTCTTCAGCGCCGCATAGGCTGCGGCGTTAATTTCCGACTCAGGCGTACCTTGGCACCACTGCTTCATCCAGCGCCGCACCGAACGGACCGGTTGCACGAAGCGTTCATTCGCAGTTGCTGCCGAGTGCTGCGCGGCCTCGATGTCCGAAACAGCGAGAATGGTGCTACGCGCCCCTGCCAACCAAAGGCAAAGCAACACCGTGTTGACGTCACACCCATGCTGGTCCTGCAAGGCAAGGCAGGAAGCTGCCACACCCGGCTTGGCATAAATGTGTAAAGAATAGTCCCATAACGCCGCCGCGTGCTGCTCCACCTGAATTGAAGCTTCATCACCCACTGGCGGCACGGCCGGGCCTTGGTCCGACCGTGCCGAAGTACCCAATCGCGGACCTTGGTGAAAATGCTGACCAGACATGCAACGAGGCCAACCGCCTAGAACGTGCGGGCGCCGAAATGGATTTCCATCATCGGACGCATGACATCCCACCGTTCCAGCTGCGACCAGTGGCCCGAACGGTCGAGAACGTACAGCTCGGCATGCTTGAGATGCTGGATCAGGTAGAGGCTGGTGTCGAGCGGCACCACCCGGTCCTGGCGGCCATGGAAGATCAGCACTTCGTGCGGCATTTTGCCCAGCAGTTCGGGCGGCATGTTGAGCGTCTCAATGCCGTTCTTCATCGAATCGATCATCTTGACCGCGGTCTTCATGATTCCCGGATCGGTGGCGATCTTGTAACGGTTCTCGACGATTTCCTCCATGCCTTCGAACTTCTCGGCATCGTAGGCGAAGCTGTGCATCACCTGGCGATAGCGGGCATATCGTGGATCGGAATAGAACGAGAGCAGGCGGATCAGTTCCGGGGTGCGCGGGCCGGGGGCTCCGATCGAACCCATCAGCACCACCTTGTCGATCGTGTCGGGCTCCTCGCTCATCATCTGCAGGGTCAGCGCGCCGCCCATCGAATTGCCGACAACGTGGGCCTTCTTCACACCGAGCGCCTCAAGCAGGCCAAAGCACTGGTCGACCCGGGTGCCGATCCAGCCCATCACGCTGTCAGGCCACGGATCGGGAATCACCGACTGGCCGAAACCGATCAGGTCGGGCGCGATCACGAAGAAGTTTTCGGCGAGGTCCGGCATCAGGTGATACCAGTTGGATGCGGCATGTGCGCCCGGACCCGCACCGTGAAGCAGCAGAATTGCCGGCTTGGACGGATCGCCCGCCAAGAGGGTGTGCGAGGTCAAGCCCCGGCCCGTGATCTTTTCTTCCCTGATAACCCCTTCAGCAGCCATGACATTCTCCCATGTGATCCTGACGAAATATCCGCGCGACTCCTTATATCCGCGCGACTCCTTGCCGGAGTTCACAGTCAATTTCGCCGGAGCCTAAGATATCGTTTGACATTGTGCAATGAGTTTTCCCAAGTGTTGCGCATTGGGAGCAGGACACATGACAGGCGAGACATTCGACGATCGACTGGTCGCGCAATTGGCGCAGGAACTCGACCATGCCGAGCAGACCCGCGAACGGATCCGGCCGTTCTCCGTGCGCTATCCAGGCATGCAGATCGAGGATGCCTACCGCATCAACCAGGCCTGGGTCGATCTCAAGCGAGAGCGCGGCCGGACCGTCTTTGGTCACAAGATCGGCCTGACCTCGCGCGCGATGCAGCAGGCAGCCGGAATCACCGAACCCGATTACGGCACCTTGCTGGATGACATGGTGTTCGAACAGGGCAGCGACGTGCCGACCGCCCGGTTCATCACGCCCAAGGTCGAGGTCGAGCTGGCCTTTGTGCTCGGGCGCCGCCTGGAAGGAGCACAGACGACGATTTTCGACGTCCTGAGCGCCACCGACTATGTGGTTCCGGCAATCGAAATCATAGACACCCGGGTGCATCCCAAGGATGCCGGAACCGGGGTGGCGCGCAAGGTCCTGGACACGATCAGCGACAATGCCGCCAATGCCGGAATCATCGTCGGCGGTCTGCCGGCGAAACCCGACGGGCTCGATCTGCGCCGCATCGGCGCCCTGCTCAGCCGCAACGGGGTGATCGAGGAAACCGGCCTTGCGGCAGGGGTGCTCAACCACCCCGCCAACGGCGTCGCCTGGCTGGTCCGGCGGCTCGCGCCCTGGGGGCAAGGGCTCGAAGCCGGAGAAGTCGTGCTCGGCGGATCGTTCACGCGCCCGGTCGAAGCGGCGCCGGGCGATGTCTTCAATGCCGATTTCGGCGAGTTTGGTTCAATCGGGTTCCGGTTCGTTTAGGGGGCGAAAATGCAGACGCCGGTCAACCGCTTCAAGGCGGCCTTGCGCGAAGGTCCGGTCCAGCTTGGCTTCTGGTTGGCCCTGGCCCATCCAGACATTGCCGAAATCTGCGCGGGCCATGGCTATGACTGGCTGCTGATCGATGGCGAACATGGCCCGCAGACCCTGCCCGGCATCGTCGCGCAGCTGCGTGCGGTCGAGGCGACGCCGCCGTGTTCGGCGATCGTCCGGATTGCCGGCCACGATCCGGTAGCGATCAAGCAGGTTCTCGATCTTGGAGCGCAGAC
>NZ_JANZXA010000036.1 GCF_025153475.1 Novosphingobium mangrovisedimenti | reverse complement strand
GCCGACAATCAAACCTGCGAGTAACGGCTTGCCAGCGTCAATCAAAGCAGGCACCACGTCAACACCGCGACGATCAGTTCTCATCCTGATTGGCGGAAACTTCTCATCCAGATCGCCGCGCCATACCGAGGCCCATCTCGGGGACTTCGCAGGCATCCTGCAGGTCGATGGCTATGGCGGCTACGCCGCGCTCGCCAAGCGGCGCCAGCAGGTCAGCCTCGCCTTCTGCTGGTCGCACGTCCGGCGCAAGTTCTACGATCTAGCCGAGAAGTCGCCGGTCGCGGCCGAGATACTCAAGCGCATCGCGCAACTGTATAAGATCGAGGATCAGGTCCGCGGCTCATCGGCCGAGCAGCGCCGCGCCACGCGCGACGAACACAGCCGGATCCTCGTCGAAGACCTCAAGGTCTATCTCGATGTCCGGCTTCGCCAGCTCAGCGCCAAGAGCAAGCTCGCCGAAGCAATCCGCTACGCCGTCAGTCGCTGGGACGGGCTCGTGCGCTTCCTCGACGACGGGCGCATCGAGCTCGATACCAACACCGTCGAACGCGCGATCCGCCCGCTCGCCCTCAACCGCAATTATGCAAAGCGCCGGATTATGCGCATGTGCCGACGGCGGGGTGTGCCCAGTCCGCTATTTTCCGCCGCATACGTCGCAGCATGACTAACTTCAGCTGCACATAATACGTCTTCCTCTCCGCCCACCATCTGGAGAGGAGCCTTTCATGAAGTCTGATCTATTGCAGCCGGAGCCGCGTCGCTGGCTGGCGAACAGTGTCTTTTCGTCCGTGGAGGAGGAGTATGTCTCCTATCTTCGAGCGGGCCGATATCATCCGAACACAGTGCGAGTGTATTTTGCTTGCGTCGCGCATTTCGCGAAGTGGACGACCGAGGAAGGCTTGGACCTCGCGTTGATCGATGAGGTGGCGCAACGGCGGTTCCTGGATACCCATGTGCCATCTTGCGATTGCCCTTACCCGGTTCGCAAGCTGCGCCACGAGTTGCGCGTCGCTATCCGGCATCTTCTGCATGTGCTTCGTGCCCAAAGGCGGATTGCGGCGATCGAACAGAGGGGCCGGCTCGATGGTGAACTGGCGGCATTCGATCGCTACATGCGCGATGTCGGCGGTCTGGCGGACACAACGCGGCGGCAGCGGATCCATATCATTCGCCGGCTGCTCCTCGAGCGGTTCGGTGATGGCGAGATTGATCCTGAGAAGCTCGACCCGGCAGTCGTCCGGCGTTTTGTCCTTGGTGAGGGCCGTTGTTGGGGTGCTGGCGCCGTGCGTGTCGCTGGCGGGACAGTCGGTTGTTATTTCAAGTTTCGCAAGATGTTGGGTGATGATGTCGACCGGCTCTTGCAGGCCATTCCGCGGGCCGCGTATTGGCGCCTGGCGGAGTTGCCCGACGTGTTGTCGCCAACCCAGATTGACGCGGTTCTCGCGTCATTCGACGATCATCTGTCTTCAAGGCGGCGCGCCTACGCGATGGTCAGGTGCGTCACCGATCTCGGGCTCCGATGTTCCGAAGTCGTAAAGCTCCAGCTCGACGACGTCGACTGGCGCAACGGGATCATTCGTATAGCCAGGACCAAGACGCATTTCACCGACAGCCTTCCATTGCCGGCGGCCACCGGCGACGCCATCGCAGACTATTTGCGCCATGAGCGGCCGAAGACCAGCAACCGTGCGATCTTCGTTCGCCATGTCGCGCCATATGACGTCCCGATCAGGGCAGGCGTCGCCAAGCACGCGGTGATCGCAGCTTTCGCACGATGCGGATGGGATCGAACTGATCCCCATGTCCTTCGTCACAGCATCGCGAGCCGCCTGCTCAGCGACGGCACGCCCATGAAGCACATCGCCGATATCCTGCGTCACCGCAGCCTCGACACGTCAAAGATCTACACCAAGATCGATTTCCGCCGGCTGTCGGCCGTGGCCATGCCCTGGCCAGGGAGGGCGTGATGATGACGACCACCATGACAGCGCAGGTAGAGGCCTATCTTGCTGAACGTACATCGCTGGGATTTCGTGGCGCTGGGCCGAACGCCAGCCAGCTTCGTTCCTTCGCCAGATTCTTCGATGGCTCTGGTCACCGAGGGTCCCTGACAACGGACCTCGCGATCGAGTGGGCAAAGGGGCATGCTCGGGGCCGTGATCCGCGGGCGTGGGCTCGCCGGCTCGACACACTTAGGCCTTTCGCCGCGTACCTTCTGCGGGAAGATCCGGCCACGGAGTTCCCGCAGACTCAGATATTCGGCAAGTCCCATCGCCGGGCCACGCCCCATATCTACACCGAGGATGAGATCTCGGCATTGCTTGCAGCGGCACGCCGTCTCGATCCGGAAGGCGGTCTGCGGCCTGCTGCGTTCGAAGCCTTCTACGGACTGATCGCCGCAACCGGCCTGCGCGTTTCCGAAGCGGTCAAGCTGCGTTGCGCCGATGTGGATCTCGGAAGTCGATGTCTGACGGTCCGGATGACGAAGTTCAGCAAATCGCGGCACGTGCCTTTCCACGCCACCGTCGCCGTCGCGCTCGCAGACTATCTCGGCATGCGGGATCATTTTCTGCCACGCGTGGCTGAGGATCCGTTTTTCGTCTCGACCCCGTCACGATCGCTAAAAAAGCGCGCAGTACATTGGACCTTCCAGAAGTTGCGCGACGAAGCCGGCATCGTTGCCCGGGGCGCCTATCGCGACGTTCGCATCCATGACCTCCGGCACACATTCATCTGCAGACGCATTCAACGGTGGCAAGCCGAAGGTACCGATATCGACAATGCGATCGCGGCGCTCTCGACTTACGTCGGCCATGCAAAGGTATCGGACACCTATTGGTATTTGACCGGCATCCCGGATTTGATGGCCACCGCAGGCAACCGCTTTGAAGATTTCGCTTTCGCGGAGGCTGATCATGGCTGAGCATACCTCTCCAACATTGCCGACGCTCGTCCAGCGCTTCTTTCTGGATCATCTCGGCGAGCAACGTGCGGTCAGCGCTCAGACCGTAGCGGCGTACCGGGATACCTTGCGCCTGCTCCTCAACTATGCGGCCGCAGCACTCCATCGAACGCCCAGCGCCATCACGTTGCCCGATCTCGACGCGCCGTTGTTGCTCGCCTTCCTGGACCATCTCGAGAAGGATCGAGGCAACAGCGTTCGAAGCCGCAACGCACGTCTGGCCGCGATCAGGACGTTCCTTAAATATGCATCGCATCACGACCTTGCGTCGCTGGCGACGATCGAACGGGCGCTGGCGATCCCACTCAAGCGGTTCGATCGGCCAATGGTCGGGTTTCTGTCACGGCCCGAGATCAGCGCCATTCTCGAAGCACCTGACCGGCTTAGCTGGGCCGGACAACGCGACCGCGCCTTGTTCAGCATGATGTATAACACGGGCGCTCGCGTTTCCGAGATGATCGGCATGCGGTGTCGGGACGTTGTGCTTGAAGGACAGCCCGCCGTGCATCTGCGTGGCAAGGGCCGCAAAGAACGCAGTGTGCCGCTCTGGCGGCCGACTGCCGCGCTCATCAGATCCTGGCGCCGCCAGATCGGCGACCCCGCTGGAGAAAGCTTTTTGTTCCCGAACCGAAGCGGTGATCGCATGACTCGCTCGAACGTTACCCAGCGCTTGAACCTCGCCGTCGCCACTGCAGGTCGCAAGAATCCAGGGCTCCTTGACCGCCCGGTCACCCCCCATACGGTGCGACACACAACGGCGATGCACCTTCTTCAATCGGGCGTCGACATCACCGTCATCGCCCTGTGGCTCGGTCATGAGGATACGGCAACGACGCATATGTACGTCGAAGCCGATCTCGCGATGAAGGAACAGGCTCTGATGAAGCTGCAACCAAGCACCGCCGCGCCGGGCCGCTTCCGAGCCTCCGACAATCTGATGAGCTTCCTGCAGTCGCTGTGATTATGTGAAGTTTATGGCGGCGGGTCTGGCGCGACAGCTGGACCCGCCGTCGGCACTTGCGCATAATCCAGCGCTTCGCATAATTCCGATTGAGCGCCATCTCGCAGACATTCTGCCCATGTCGGGCACGACGTTGTCGTCTGGTATCGATGGCATCCATCTTTCGAGCGCACTGTGCGGTGCGAGTATACCGAGGACCGGGCGAACGGCAGAGTCGCCCACATTGTGGTGAGCCCCGGCGAAGTCATCGTAGTTCCGGCTTGGATGTTGAATCGCGAGGTGTGCGATGCGTTCAGCTTGGGTAGCGTTCGGGTTGCCGTAGATGCGTTGACCGATCTCCATAACCTCTTGATCGACGCGGACCTTCGGAATGCCCTGCTGAGCGGTTTGAACGCTCAGGAGGTAAACGATGAAGACCTTGCCCTCACCAACGCGGCTGCCGGCGCTGCGCCAGTTGATCATGCCGCTCGACACCAGAAGTCTGGACGGTCTGACGACAGCCCAGCGCGTCGTCGTAGTGGCAAGCCTAGCCAAGTTGTTGATGGCGGCCGCAGGCGTATTGGACGAGGAGATGACCGATGACGGGCGGTAACCTCCTTCCGATGGCCCTGCTGAGGCGCAAGCCAGTTGTTTACGTCAGGCAGTCGACGCCCCAGCAGGTCAACGGGAACCTGGAGAACCAACGTCGCCAGTATGAACTCGTCGATGTTGCGCGCCGTTGGGGATTTCGTGACGTCGAGGTGATCGACGAGGATCTTGGACGCAGCGCGAGCGGTGCAGTGGATCGCCCCAGTTTCGAGCGTCTGGTGGAGGATTTGTGCACGGGTCGCGTCGGCGCCGTATTGTGCCTTGAGGCCTCTCGCCTTTCCCGCAACGGACCCGACTGGCACCGACTTCTCGAGCTTTGCGGCCAAGTCGATGCTCGTGTCATCGACATCGATGGCGTCTATGATCCGGCCAAGCCGAACGACCGGCAGCTGCTCGGCATGAAGGGCAGTATCAGCGAGTTCGAGCTTTCTGTCATCCGTGCCCGCATGTACGAAGCTGCACGGCAAAAGGCTCAGCGCGGCGAACTGCGCATCAGCGTTCCGATCGCTACATCTGGCATCGCGACTATGGACTGAGTTTTGACCCCGACATTCGAGTTCAGGAGGCCATCAGGCAAATATTCGTGCGGTTCCGCGAGATAGGTAGCGCTCGCCAGGTGCTGATTGTCAGTGGGCGTGTAATTCTCCGCAAAAGTGGGCTTTGAAAATTCCCTGATTGTTGGACCTGATTGCCAATGAGCCGGGGTTAACCCCGGCTCATTGGCAACGCCAAAATCGGCGCGAGAAA
>NZ_JANZXA010000035.1:2500-5731 GCF_025153475.1 Novosphingobium mangrovisedimenti | reverse complement strand
AAACTTTTTTGAAGAAAGTGTTTGACCGAATCGGGGGTGGGTTTTAGAGGGCCTCTCACCGCAGCGGAACACGCCGGTTTTCACCGGTTCTGAGGCGGTCGCCAACATAGACGGACAGCTTGTCCCCCGGGTCGCAAGAGACGGGGAACGATGGTTGTCCGCCAGTTCCTGTCTTGGGGCTGAGGTGTTGGTGTGATCTTTGACATTGTTGGTTTTTAGATGAAGGGACATGTGGGCGACGGCGCCCCGTCCGGGGAGCTTCAGGCTCCGTGTACGGGTTGTTTAAGTCGATGCCTTATATGTCCTTCGTATCCATTACGTTTGACAAGTGCAGGTATCGGCTCCTGAAGTTCGGTGCATTAGCTTGGCTGGCTTAGGCTGGTTGCTTTTGTATCGTGACACAAACTTGAGAGTTTGATCCTGGCTCAGAACGAACGCTGGCGGCATGCCTAACACATGCAAGTCGAACGAACCCTTCGGGGTTAGTGGCGCACGGGTGCGTAACGCGTGGGAATCTGCCCCTCGGTTCGGAATAACACAGAGAAATTTGTGCTAATACCGGATGATGACTTCGGTCCAAAGATTTATCGCCGAGGGATGAGCCCGCGTAGGATTAGCTAGTTGGTGGGGTAATGGCCTACCAAGGCGACGATCCTTAGCTGGTCTGAGAGGATGATCAGCCACACTGGGACTGAGACACGGCCCAGACTCCTACGGGAGGCAGCAGTGGGGAATATTGGACAATGGGGGAAACCCTGATCCAGCAATGCCGCGTGAGTGATGAAGGCCTTAGGGTTGTAAAGCTCTTTTACCCGGGATGATAATGACAGTACCGGGAGAATAAGCTCCGGCTAACTCCGTGCCAGCAGCCGCGGTAATACGGAGGGAGCTAGCGTTGTTCGGAATTACTGGGCGTAAAGCGCGCGTAGGCGGCGGCTCAAGTCAGAGGTGAAAGCCCGGGGCTCAACCCCGGAACTGCCTTTGAAACTAGGTCGCTAGAATCTTGGAGAGGTCAGTGGAATTCCGAGTGTAGAGGTGAAATTCGTAGATATTCGGAAGAACACCAGTGGCGAAGGCGACTGACTGGACAAGTATTGACGCTGAGGTGCGAAAGCGTGGGGAGCAAACAGGATTAGATACCCTGGTAGTCCACGCCGTAAACGATGATAACTAGCTGTCCGGGCTCTTGGAGTTTGGGTGGCGCAGCTAACGCATTAAGTTATCCGCCTGGGGAGTACGGTCGCAAGATTAAAACTCAAAGGAATTGACGGGGGCCTGCACAAGCGGTGGAGCATGTGGTTTAATTCGAAGCAACGCGCAGAACCTTACCAGCGTTTGACATCCCGATCGCGATTGGCAGAGATGCCTTTCTTCAGTTCGGCTGGATCGGTGACAGGTGCTGCATGGCTGTCGTCAGCTCGTGTCGTGAGATGTTGGGTTAAGTCCCGCAACGAGCGCAACCCTCGTCCTTAGTTGCCATCATTTAGTTGGGCACTCTAAGGAAACTGCCGGTGATAAGCCGGAGGAAGGTGGGGATGACGTCAAGTCCTCATGGCCCTTACACGCTGGGCTACACACGTGCTACAATGGCGGTGACAGTGGGCAGCGAGCACGCGAGTGTGAGCTAATCTCCAAAAGCCGTCTCAGTTCGGATTGTTCTCTGCAACTCGAGAGCATGAAGGCGGAATCGCTAGTAATCGCGGATCAGCATGCCGCGGTGAATACGTTCCCAGGCCTTGTACACACCGCCCGTCACACCATGGGAGTTGGTTTCACCCGAAGATCGTGCGCTAACCTTTTGGGGGCAGCGAGCCACGGTGGGATCAGCGACTGGGGTGAAGTCGTAACAAGGTAGCCGTAGGGGAACCTGCGGCTGGATCACCTCCTTTCTAAGGATTTGGCCGAAAGCGCCGGTGCTGGACATCGGAAGAGCTTCGTCCTCTCCAAAGAACATGCCGTCGTCCTCATGTCCCTTCATCACTGGAGATAGCACTCGCAAGAGTGCTGTACGCCTGAGCTGGCTCACGCCGCCCGCGGCCCTTTTGGCCAGCAGGGCACGGAAAGTGGGCCTGTAGCTCAGTTGGTTAGAGCGCACCCCTGATAAGGGTGAGGTCAGAGGTTCAAATCCTCTCAGGCCCACCATTCCCGCAAGAGGCGGGAATGGAGTCTTTGATGAGTGCTCAGTCGCCGCCGAACGCATCCGCGTTCTTGGCTTTTCGCGCCATAAGGCGCGGCGGCCGGTCGGCCTTGCGAACCCTTCGGGTTCGGGGCGCTTGAACGAGATGACACGTTTGGTGACGGGGCCTTAGCTCAGCTGGGAGAGCACCTGCTTTGCAAGCAGGGGGTCATCGGTTCGATCCCGATAGGCTCCACCAGCCAATCAAGCATGTACTCCAGGGATGAAGCGAAACGGTTCCGGACCCAAGAGAGATTTTGGGCTTCGGTTATGCGGGATCTGCCCGCGGTTCTTTGACATTGTGAATGGGTTTTTTAATCGATGCCGTGGCGCATCGTATCCACTGACGTAGTGGGTACACATGATGCGGCACAACAGATGCAAGTAATCTGGCTGAGATTTATCGTCCATACCTAGGACAACGCAGTCTTTATGCAGGGCTGTCGTTGATGGTGTGGATTCTCAAGCGTGAGGTAAGAGCATTTGGTGGATGCCTTGGCATGTACAGGCGATGAAGGACGTGGCACGCTGCGATAAGCGTCGGGGAGTTGTGAGCAAACTTTGATCCGGCGATTTCCGAATGGGGAAACCCACCTTCACCATTTCTCTCGGCTTCCGAGTGATCGGGAACTGAGTGAGGTGGATAAGGTATCACCTTAGTGAATATATAGCTTTGGTGAAGCGAACCTGGTGAACTGAAACATCTAAGTAACCAGAGGAAAAGACATCAACCGAGATTCCGTTAGTAGTGGCGAGCGAACGCGGACCAGGCCAGTGCCTTTGTCTAAACTAGCAGAACACTTTGGAAAGAGTGGCCATAGCGGGTGACAGCCCCGTATGCGAAAATGAGGACAAAGGACTCGAGTAGGGCGGGACACGTGAAATCCTGTCTGAACATGGGGGGACCACCCTCCAAGCCTAAATACTCGTACATGACCGATAGCGAACACAGTACCGTGAGGGAAAGGTGAAAAGCACCCCGATGAGGGGAGTGAAACAGTACCTGAAACCGAATGCTTACAAGCAGTTGGAGCTCCTTTAGGGAGTGACAGCGT
>NZ_JANZXA010000034.1 GCF_025153475.1 Novosphingobium mangrovisedimenti | reverse complement strand
GGAACATGACCGCGCCAAGGTTCTGCACGGTCGTCCGCACGGTCTGGCCGGGAGCCAGGTTGGGCGCGGCGGTGATGCCGCCAGCCATGACGATGTCACCGGCGTTGATCTGTTCGCCCGCTTCGACAACCAGCCGGGCCGCAGCAACCAGCGAACGGATGGGGTGGCCAAGGATCGCCGCGGTCGACCCGACCTGTACCACTTCGCCGTCGATCTCGAGGATCACGCCCAGATTCGAAAAATCGATCCGGGGATCGTGCCAGGATCCGATCACCAGCCCCGACGAGGAAGTGTTGTCGGCAATCACATCCTCCAGCGCGAACTTGAAGTTCTCGTAGCGACTGTCGATAATCTCCATGGCCGGCGCAATGGCTTCAACCGCGGCCAGTGCCGCCGCTGCCGTGACCTTGCCAACCAGCGGCGCTTTCATCAGGAACGCAACTTCGGGTTCGACGCGCGGGTGGACATAGCGCGCGCGCGACAGTGCGGAGCCTTCCTCCAACAGCATGGCGTCGGTCAACCTGCCCCAAGCCATCTCGTCGACCCCGACCTGCAGCATCTTGGCCCGGCTGGTCAGCCCCATCTTGACGCCGATCCGACGCTCGCCGCGTTCAAGGCGCCGATCAACCGAGAGCTTTTGGACCTTGTAGGCATCAGTCACCGTGAACGCAGTGTCTACCGGCGTAATCTGCGGCGTCGCCTTGGCCTCGCGGGCCGCAGTGTCCAGTGTTTCAGCATAGTCTGCAAGCCTGCCCATGTCAGTTCGCCTTGGCTTTAATCAGATCGAGCGCGACGTCGATGATCATGTCTTCCTGGCCGCCGACCATCCTGCGGTTGCCGAGTTCGACCAGAATCTCGCGGGTATCGATGCCGTACTGCTCCGAAGCCTTCTCCGCGTGGCGCAGGAAGCTTGAATAGACACCGGCATAACCCAGGCTAAGCGTTTCGCGATCGACTCGAACCGGGCGATCCTGCAGCGGGCGGATGATATCGTCAGCCGCATCCATCAGCGCCATCACGTCGCAGCTATGCTTCCAACCCTTGCGATTGGCCGCCGCGATGAACACCTCCAGCGGTGCGTTCCCAGCCCCTGCCCCCATGCCAGCCAGGCTGGCGTCTATCCGCACGGCGCCAGCCTGCGCCGCAACGATTGAATTCGCCACACCCAGCGACAGGTTGTGGTGGGCGTGTATGCCGCGCTGCGTCTCGGGCTTAAGCACCCGGTCATAGGCCTGGAGCCGCGCGGTGACTCCATCCATGTCGAGCGCGCCGCCACTGTCGGTGACATAGACGCACTGCGCGCCATAGCTCTCCAGCAGCAAGGCCTGCTGGGCAAGCGCTTCGGGATCGATCATGTGGCTCATCATCAGGAAGCCCGAAACATCCATACCCAGGTCGCGGGCGATGCCGATGTGCTGCTTGCCGACATCGGCTTCGGTGCAGTGTGTCGCGACCCGCACCGAGCGCACGCCCATCGAGTAGGCCCGCTTCAGTTCTTCGGCCGTCCCGATCCCGGGAACCAGAAGCGTGGTCAATACTGCGTTTTTGATGACATCGGCGGCGGCTTCGATCCAGTCCCAGTCGGTATGGGCACCGAAACCGTAGTTGAAGGTCGAACCGTTTAGGCCATCGCCGTGTGAAACCTCGATCGCATCGACGCCGGAATCGTCCAGTGCCTTGGCGATGGTCCTGACGCTGTCGGTGCCATACATATGCAGGATGGCGTGCATCCCGTCGCGCAGGGTGACGTCCTGGATGTAGAGCCGGTCGGAGTCGGGATTGAAGGTCATGCTGCGATCTTTTCCATGTGGGTCCGGGCAAGGCTTTCGCCGGCGGCCTTGGCCGCTGCCGTCATGATGTCGAGATTGCCGGAATAGTTGGGCAGATAGTCTCCTGCGCCCTCGACCTCGAGGAACACACTGGTCTTGAGACCTTCAAACTCGCCATAGCCCGGAATCTTGAGGGGGCGGTTTGATCCGAATCGTTCGAACTGCACTTCCTGCTTAAGCCGGTATCCCGGCACATAGGACTGCACCTTGGCGATCATCGCCAAGACCGAATCGCGCACCTTGTCCTCATCGACCATTTCCGACAGGGTGAAGATCGTATCGCGCATGATCATCGGCGGTTCGGCGGGATTAAGGATGATCACAGCCCGGCCCTTGGCCGCGCCGCCGACGGTTTCGATCGCCCTGGCGGTGGTGCGGGTGAATTCGTCGATATTGGCGCGGGTGCCGGGACCAGCTGAACGGGACGAGACCGAAGCCACGATTTCGGCGTAATGCACCTTGGCGACCTGCGAGACCGCCGCGACGATCGGAATCGTCGCCTGCCCGCCACAGGTCACCATGTTGACGTTGCGCACAGTTCGGTCAACCGCCGGGTTGACTGGGGGGATAGTGGCCGGCCCGATCGCCGCGGGTGTCAGATCGACCATCAGCTTGCCGTCGCGGGCAAGCACTTCGTCATGCGCCTTGTGCGCATAGGCCGAGGTCGCATCGAAGGCGATGCCGATTTCGGCATATTGTGGCATCTTGCACAGCCCCTCGATCCCCTCATGGGTGGTGGCAAGTCCGCGTTCGCGGGCCATGGCTAGCCCTTCGGAGGCCGGGTCGATCCCGACCACGGCCACCAGGTCGAGCGTTTCCGAGCCCTTCAGGAGCTTGATCATCAGATCGGTGCCGATGTTCCCGGAACCGATAATTGCGCATTTCATCTTGGGCATTTGACCAGCCTCCATTCCAAATTAGTCAGCAGCAAACGCTGCCCGAACCGTTCCGAGCCCGTTGATCCGCGCCTCGACCACATCGCCGCGCGCAACCCCGGCCATTGGCCCGAGCGCGCCCGACAGGATCACGTCTCCTTCCAGCAGAGGGCGGCCGGCCCGGGCCATCACCCGCGCCAGCCACAGCGATGCAGTAATCGGGCTGCCGAGACATGCAATTCCAGCACCAACCGAAATCGGCTCGCCCTTCACTTCCATGACCATGCCGCAGCTGCGCAGATCGAGCCCGTCAAGCTTGCGCGGCACCGCGCCGAGCACGAACAGCCCGCTCGAGGCGTTGTCGGCGATCGTGTCCCAGATCTTGATGTCCCAATTGGCCACCCGACTGTCGACGATCTCGATCGCCGGCACGACATATTCGACCGCCCGGATCATCTCGGCGGTCGTCAGATCAGAATGCGGCAGATCGCGCCCGATCACGATCGCAATCTCGGCCTCGACCTTGGGCTGGATCACCTGGTCGAGCGACACCGGGATGCCTTCAGGCACGTCCATGTCGGCGAACAGCATCCCATAGTCGGGCTGATCCACCCCGAGCTGGCGCTGGACCGCGATCGAGGTCAACCCGATCTTGCGGCCGACCAGGCGCCGTCCATTGGCGAGGTAGTACTTGGTGTTGGCTTCCTGCACGGCATAGGCGGCTTCGACGCCACCAGCCGAAATCAGGTCGCGGATCGCGCTGACTGGCTTACCCGTTTCGGCCGCGCCGCGCAGCGCCAGGGCCGCTTGTTCGATAGTCTTGGGGTCGATTGTCATCGTCTTACAGCTTCACGCAAATGTTGGTGATCTCGGTGTAGAATTCGAGGCTGTGCACCCCGCCTTCCCGGCCGATGCCGGAATGGCCGGACCCGCCGAAAGCCGTGCGCAGATCGCGCAGGAACCAGGAATTGACCCAGCACACCCCCACGTCCATCGCCGCCGCTACGCGGTGTCCGCGCGACAGGTTTTCGGTCCAGATCGAGGCGCACAAGCCGTAAACCGTATCGTTTGCCAGTGCGATCACCTCGTCCTCGCTGTCGAACGGCACGATACCGCAGCACGGTCCGAAGATTTCCTCGCGCATCACGGTATCGCCGTGGGCGACATCGATCCACAGCGTCGGTTCCACGAAGAAGCCGCTGGCTTCCGCACCCGAAATTTCGGGAACGCCGCCGCCGGTGACCACAGTGGCCCCGTCCTCGACCGCACGGCGATAGTAGCCCAGCACTTTCTCGCGGTGCTCGGCGCTGATCAGCGGGCCGAGATAGGCGCGATCACCGGTCACGCCCGGCTTGAAGCCCTGCGCCGCCGCCGCCATCCGCGCCACGAAGGCGTCGAAGATCGGTCGTTCGACATAGACCCGCTCGGTTCCGAGGCAGACCTGCCCGGTGTTCAGGAAGACCGAGCGCGACAGACCCTCGACCGCCTTGGCGAGGTCGGCATCGGCGAAAACAATCGCCGGGTTCTTGCCACCGAGTTCGAACGAAATGTCGCGAACGCCGATCGCGGCCTTGCGCATGATCGCCTGTCCGGTGCCTGTTTCGCCGGTGAAGGTGATAGCATCGACATCGGGGTTGGACGTGAGGAACTCGCCGGCCGAACCCGGACCGAATCCATGGACGACGTTGTAGACACCCTTGGGCATGCCCACCGCGTTCATTACTTCGCCCAGCAGGGCAGCGGTACGCGGGGTTTCCTCCGAAGGCTTGACCACCACGGTATTGCCGCAGGCCAGCGCCGGGCCAACCTTCCAGGTCATCAGCAGCAGCGGGAAGTTCCACGGGCAGACCACCGCGACCACACCCTTGGGCTTGCGCACGGTATAGTTGAGCGCCTGGCCGCCATCGGGGGGCGATGTGTTGAAGCTTTCGCCCGGCATCGTCGAGACGACATCGGCGAACATGCGGAAGTTGGCAGCCCCGCGCGGAATGTCGATATGGGACGCAACATGGCGCGGCTTGCCGGTGTCGGCCACTTCGGCAGCCAGGAAATCATCCGCTCGGCGTTCGATCTCCGTCGCCACGGCGGCGATCAGCTTGACCCGCTCGGCCGTGGTCATCTTGCCCCATGGTCCGGCAAGCGCTGCCTTGGCCGCAGCCACGGCGTCTGCGACGTCAGCCTGGCTTGCTTCGTGCACAACCCCGATCTCGGTGCCTGTGGCCGGGTTGACGTTGGGAAACGACTTACCCTCGCTACCTTTGCGATAGGAACCGTCAATGAAGTTCAGGATAGTTTCGGTGACCGGAGAGCAGGAAGCTGAGACCATTGGTGCATAATACCTAAGTTGGCCGGAGGCCATGTTGCGTCAGAATTGCCTAGCGCCGATCGCAGCGAGCCCGGCGTTGGCGTATTCGACGTCCATAGCTTCGCTCCCGCCGGAAACACCGATCGCACCGACGAATTCACCGGCGATTTCGATCGGCAGGCCGCCGCCGAACATCGCTAATCCCGGCTGCGAGACGATCCCGTCGCGCAGGGCCGGATTGCCCGAAACCATCGCATAGAGATCCGGCGTCGGGACGCGGAAACTGGCGGCGCTGTAAGCCTTGTCCTGCGCGATCTTTGCGGATGGCGAAGGGGAGCCGCTGGCGCGGACGAACGCGACCAGATCTCCCCCGGCGCCGACCACCGCGGCAACGACCGGACAGCCCGCCGCCGCACCCGTGGCGACGGCGGCAGCCGCTGCGTTCAGTGCCATTTCGTGACCGATGGTTCGTATCGAAACCACGCCGTCCATGATCAGGTGTTCACCGTCATGAAGCGATCATTCAGCGCCTTCTCGTAATAGAAGATCGCCTTGCCGGCGTTCTCGGCCTGCCACATCCGCTGCGGATTGTCGGGATAATAGATGTAACCGCCGCTGAAGGTTTCGTTGCGGTTGCCCGAGGGATCGAAGAAGTAGATCGTCTGGCCGCGGGTGATCCCGTGACGGGTCGGGCCGATGTCGAGCGAAATATCGTAGCGGCTGATGATGTCGGCGGCATGGCCAACATCGTGCCACGATTCCAGGTTGAACGAGGTATGGTGGATCTTGCCGTCCTCGGGATAGCCTAAGAAGGCGACATCATGTGCCTTGTTGCTGCAGCTAAGAAAGATGCCGAGCCGGGTGCCGCTGGTTTCATCTACCAGTTCCTCGGCAACCGAGAAATCCAGCGCATCGACGAAGATCTTTGCGGATGCGGAGATGTCCACGCCATTCAGTGCGCAGTGATCGAAGCGGGTGGCACGCATGCCGCGCGGTTCGACCACCCAGACATCGGGGTTCTTGACAGCCGGTCCGGTGGCAGCCAGTTCCATTTCTGCGTAGAGTTCAAACACGTGCTGGGTTGGCGTGTTGAAGCGGATCTTGCGACCCACGCCGGGGTCCGATCCGGCCGGGATCACATCGACATGGACGCCGATATCGAGCAGGCGCTCCGCGAAATGGTCGAGGTCAGCATCCTTGACGACCTTAAAGCCCATCACGTCCATCCCGGCTTGGTCGGCCTCGCGCAGGATAATGCTGTGCCGATCGAATTCGTCAAACGCCTGGAAAAAGGCGCGGTCGCCGTCGCGATTAACAAAATTCAAACCAATCCGGTCGCGGTAATGGGCAATAGCCTCATCGAGGTCGAGAACCCTGAGCTGCACGTAGCCAGGACGAATTACACCAGTTAGAGCCATGTCGACACTCCTCTCCGTTCAGCCCTTGAGACCATTCCTAAAGAACTCGGCAACCATCCGATTGAAACTTGCCATCCGCTCGATCTGCACCCAGTGCCCGCATTCGGCGAACAGATGCAGATCGGCCCGCTTCATCAGCGTGGCGAGGCGTACGGTAGAATCGAGCGGGATCACCTGATCGGCAATCCCGTGCAGGATCAGAGTTTCGTGCGCGACTGCGGCGATGTCCTCCTCGCGACTGGCGAGCATCGCCACGTTGGCCTGGCGGTCGGCGCCGCCGAACGTTGCATGATAGGGCTCATGTGCTTCGGGCCGGGCGCTGGCGACATAGCGCGACTGGATCAGATCCTCGGTCAGGCGGCTGTGATCCCAGGCTAGGTACTTGAGCGAATCGCGCATCGCCTCGACCGAGGGTTCATAGCCCCAGACCTGGTCGAGCGCTGGGGTAATCGGAAAGTTGAGCCCTGCAGGTCCCATCAGAACTGCGCGCTCCACCCGATCGGGGTGGGCAATCATAAACGCCAGCGTGATCCCGCCACCGAAAGAATTGCCGACTATCGAAACCTTGTCGATGCCCAGTCCGTCGAGAAAGCCGGCGAGCTGGTCGACCCAGATCTGCTTGTCCTCGATCCGGCCCTTGCTGTCCGAATAGCCGAAGCCGAACATGTCGGGCGCAATGACCCGGAAATCCTCGGCGAGGATCGGCATATTCAGCCGCCAGTTGGCCCAGGCTGTCACACCGGGGCCCGATCCGTGGACCAGCAGCACCGGGGCGCCTTCGCCGACGTCGTGGTAATTGGTCGAGCTTCCGCCGACAACCAGCGACTTACCGATTTCCGGACGTGCCGTGTCCAAAGTCGAGCTTACCATGGTAGCCATCAGATCCTTTCCCGCCTCGATGATTTTGCATTCGGCTGGACCTAGACGCCGAATCGCCGTCTCTGTCGCCAACTGCCTCATTCATTGCACTATTTGAAACGCATTTGCAAAT
>NZ_JANZXA010000033.1 GCF_025153475.1 Novosphingobium mangrovisedimenti | reverse complement strand
GGCACCCTTCAAAAGGCGCCTCCTGCGTTCCGGGATCGGCTACGGGCTACGCCCTTCGCCAATCCCGGAACGCAGCATTCTCATCTTGTTTGTCGCGCTTTCTCAACCTGAATGTCGCGCGACAGATCTCTCCGATGCGGAACGTCAAGCACTCGAAATCGATCTCTCCCCCCGCGAATATGTGGTCGATTACCTCACCAAAAGCTTCCCGGTTCGGTTGATGGCCGTGTTTACGGACGAGAATGGCAATGTCCGGTCCGAACCGATGAGTGATGAGAACGGTGCCCCTGTTCTCTGTCGTTCGGCGCTTGCCGCGCGCGATAGCATGATCGAGCAGCTCTGTGCCTTGCCGCCGATCGCGACGGCGCTCGATGCGATCATCGAACGGTTCGGTGTTGATCAGGTCGCCGAAGTCACCGGCCGTACCCGCCGCCTGATCGTCGGGCGCGATGGACGCCAGGTGCTCCAGTCGCGCTCTCCGCGCGCCAATGTCGCCGAAACGCGAGATTTTATGGACGGGACAAAGCGGATTCTGGTTTTCTCCGATGCCGGTGGCACCGGCCGCAGTTATCATGCCGACCTTGCGGCAAAGAACCAGATGCGCCGGGTCCACTTCCTGCTTGAGCCGGGCTGGCGGGCCGATGCCGCAATTCAGGGCCTTGGCCGTACCAACCGCACCAATCAGGCGTCGGCCCCGCTGTTCCGCCCGGTGACCACCGACGTGCGTGGCGAACGTCGGTTTATATCGACCATTGCACGTCGGCTCGACAGTCTCGGGGCACTGACCCGAGGGCAGCGCCAGACAGGTGGGCAGAACCTCTTCGATCCTGCCGACAATCTCGAGAGCACCTACGCCAAGGAGGCGCTTCATCGCTGGTTCGGCCTGTTGTTCGCAGGCAAGCTGGAAGCCGTTACGCTTTCTCGGTTTGAGGAATTGAGCGGGCTCAGGGTCGAAGGGCCCGACGGCGGGATGGTCGATGACCTGCCAGCAATCCAGCGCTGGCTCAATCGCATCCTCGCGTTGCCTATTGCTCTGCAAAACGGGATATTTGACGAATTTCTCGGCCTCGTCGAAGCACGGATCGATGCAGCACGCCAGGCCGGCACGCTCGACATAGGGGTCGAGACCATTGCGGTCGAGCATTTCGAAGTGCTGACCGATACGCTACTGCGCACAGATGCGCTGTCGGGTGCGACTACGCATCTCCTGGAACTCGAGATCGCCCGCGCGCTCAAGCCTTTGCGTCTCGAACGGCTCGAGGAACTCTACGGCTTTACAGGTGCGCGTCAGCAACTTCTGCGTAATGCGCGCTCAGGCCGGATCGGGCTGCTTGTCCCGGCGCGTAGTCTGCTCACCGACGAAGGTATGCGTGTGGCCCGCTTCGAGCTTGTCCGTCCCTTGAAGCATGGGCACATCACCGCCGATCAACTCGAGGAGAGCAACTGGGAAACAGTGGATCCAACCGAATTTCGCCGCCTGTGGCAGGTGGAGGTCGATGACGCCGCCTCAAATCACAAGCGCGAGCGCCTGCATCTTGCAACCGGCCTACTGCTTCCGGTGTGGGACAAACTACCTTCCGACTATGTTCGCGTCAGCCGGATCTCGGCGCGAGACGGACGCTCGCTATTAGGTCGGGAGGTTCCGCTCCATTGCGTGCCCGAACTGTGCCAGGCGCTTGGGCTTGAAGACGAACATGCCTTCTCGGCAGAGCAAATCGTCGATGCGGTGCTCGGGACGGGCCGACCAATGCAAATAAAAAGCCGCGAAGCGCTCACGCTCAAGCGCAGCTTGGTCAACGGCGCGCAGCGGCTCGAACTGGCTGGTTGGTCGGCGTCGCGGCTCGACTGGTACAAGGCACATGGGTGCTTCACCGAGATCATCCGCTATCAGACGCGGCTTTTCGTTCCGACCACAAACGCAGTGGCGGTCTTGGCTCGGCTTGCAGGCTGAATTTGACGCATCTTGCCAAATGGCATTCAATGTGCTATATGCTGCCATATGGAGAATAGTCATGTTGGCTTTGCAACCCGTTGATACCGTCCCCCACGCCTTCCGGCCCGATCCTGTAACTCAGGAGGAAGCAGCCGCGATGTTCCGCGCCGTGCTGAACCTGTTTGGGAAATGGGAACTCACCGACGAGCAGGCAGCGACTTTGCTCGACATGCCGGTTCGCTCCTATCGGCGATGGAAAGCTGAGGGGCCGGGCCGTGTCTCGCGCGATGGTGCGGCGCGGCTCTCCAACCTGATGGGTATCCACAAGGCGCTGAGGATCATTTTTTCTGAAGCCCAACGTGGCTACGCCTGGATCAAGGCAGATAACGCCGCCTTTGCCGGAGCGAGTGCGCTCGACGTCATGCTTGGCGGCGAGCTGACCGATATCATGCGGGTGCGTCGCTATCTTGATGCCGAACGTGGTGCCTGGTGATTGACCCCAAGGCGATTCTGGTTGCAGAGGTCGAGTGGAAAGGTGCTGTACGAATTATCCGCAGTGCCTTTCCACCGATCGACCTCTTCGAAGATATCGCAGACCCCGCAGATTGGCCGCTACTGATCTCTGCCGAGCAAAAAACCAATCCTCGCATCATGGCGACGATCGGCAATCTCGATCTGGTACCTGCAGACCGTCGGGTAGGGGGCAACGGCGCATCCTATCTGATGGCCCCGTTCACGCATGTCAGCACTGACCGGCCCAGTCGCTTCACCGATGGGACCTACGGCGTCTTATACGCGGGGGATACATTTGAAACTGCGCTGTTCGAGACAATCCATCATCATGCCCGCTTCATGGCTCGCACTGCCGAAGCGCCAGGTTGGACCTCGCAGTTCCGTGAGATCATCCTTTCGGTAAGCGCCGATCTTCACGATCTCAGGAGCCTTGCCGCAGGCGATCCCGCACTTGATCACGACAACTATGCTGCATCGCAAGCCCTCGCTGTTAAGCTTAAAGGGGGCGGGGCCGAAGGTCTTGTCTATCCGAGCATAAGGCATCCGGGTGGTGAATGTGTCGGCTTGTTCTACCCGGATTGTGCATCCGACCCCACTCAGGGACGTCACCTCGACTACCACTGGGACGGAGGGGGCGTTGACCTGGTTCGAGACGCGGGAACAGGGGCGGTGTTTCGGGTGGTGGATGCCGCGTAGACTGAAGATCCAAAGTCTTGTTTGACCTTTTTCCAGTTCGGACGCCGCGTGCAGGGTCAAATAGGTGAAGTACTTTGCAGAGAAACCGTTGCCAATCAGAAGTGCGCGGTCCTCGCCTCCGGTTGCTGAATGGCTTTCTCAAAACTGAAAACTTCCGGCTTCAGGTCTCCAATTTTGATGACCTTATTCTGTGTTTGCCATCTCGCTTGCGAGGTAGCAGACGACGCAACGGCCGTCTTGCCGCTCAAAATCGTCGTCAACGAATTCGAGTCCGCAGTCACCGCAATGGTGTATCGGGCGCGAATAGCCGCAGGCGGCGCACTGATCTTCGGCGAACACGAAGGTCTCGGCTGCGCAATTGGCGCATTCGGCTACGGGTTCCTCGCCGCCATCGGTCATCGCGAGGTAAAAGTCCGCGTAAAGGACCTGCCCAATCGCATTCTCGATCAGTTCCACGCTGCAGAAGCGTGCACCGCACGACCGGCAGTGAAAATCGGCCGACGTCTGGTCGGTGTTGGCGGGATAGGTTTGCGCGACCAGCGCTGAGGCACACATTGGGCAAACCAGATCGTCAAGCGAACGAGCGACTTCAGGTGAATACCAAGCGATCGCCGCTAGCGTTTCGCGACAAGCTGCGAATTCAGCGTCGAATACGGCTTCGGTGTCGAGAAGCACACCCCAGCAGGGCTGGCCCAGTAGCTCGCGCGGATCGCTCTTCAACACCTCGGTAACAAGCTCGCGGATAATCTTCGCCGATCCAGCGATTGCCGCCGACAAGGGCTCACGACCGCCGATGAAGCGATAGTGCTCGATATCGTTGCGATATTCGGTAAGGCGATCGAGCGGCTTCCAGTCAACCGCGATGCCGAGTTGCTTGAACCTTTCTTTGATCTGGAACTGGTCAACCGTCTTCTGACCATCGCCGACCATGACGATCGCCCCGTTTCTTTGGACCGGCCGCATCTTTAGGCGCAGCAAAATTTCTTCACTATCGGGCGGCGACAGGCGGCGAAGCTGCTCCTTGCATAGGAGCAGGATGCCAGCCTGGACATTGCGCACCGCCGACAACAATCGACGCGGATCGTCGCTCCGATAGTCCTCCATACCGATCTGGATCGACTGGACTGCATTGTCGAGGATCGTGTGCATGCCTGGGTTTTAGCGCCGTAGTTCCGGACTCGCGATCATATCACGCAACGGAGATATCGGGGGATCAATGCTCTTTGTCGCGCGGCGGCAGCGGGTCCGGCCGGCCGATCGTGTCCTTGCTGCGGATCTGGCCGTTCAGGCCTTTGATAGACAGATCACCGCCGCCAGAGTTCAGCAAATGCTGCTTTGCTCCTGCCGCCGCTGCCGCTTGGGTATCGTGCACGAACCCACGTGACGCACCATTGCGCTTGTCGATCCACTTCTGGTCGCTCGCCCTGCGGTACACCATCCGATCATTGTCAGCCATGTCGTCCTCCTTAATATTGGATGTCGATGTCGCTCTCGACCACCGATGTCTCGACGAAGGAGCCGAGCTGGTCGCGAAGCTGGTTGTAGATATCGCCCCCCTCATCGATCCCGCTCAGCGACAGCACGAAGACTGCCTCGAGCGGCGGCACTTGGTCGGCGCTAGTGAAGCCGTAAACATAGTGGTCGCGGGTGTAGATACGCGCGTAGATGCGCAGATTTGGGCCATCGACCTGGTGCCCACGTGCAGAAAAGTCCTTGGCGTGATTGCGCACGGTGCACCACTTGTGGTCGACCGCGCGCGCGATCGTCTCTGGCACGCGGTCGGTATCCATCGACCCGAGTAGATTCGCGTAGGCGTCCCCTTTCGGATACTGGACGGCAGTGTTCAGCCGTGCGCTAAAATAGTTGGGGCCGGCAAACTCGTCGACCATCGGATGCGGGTTGAGGATCGCGGTCAGCTTGCCGCGGCCACGCAAGCGCCCGGCCTTGAGCAGCGCTGGAGGGATCGGAAGTTCCCAGTAATAAGATGCCCGGTCTCGCAGCGAGGCCTTCCACTGCAGTGTCACCGTTCCCGGCCGACATTCCCACGGCAGATAGGTTGCATCGGGTGTGCCAAATCCGCGACCGGTATCGAAACCATCGCCATCGGCGTTGTGAATTAGGAGCGCGCGAACGAGATCAGGGTCGGGCTCGCGCAAACGGTCCATGGTGTGGGCCGCGAGCGGCGACATCAGGGCGGTGGCAAAGCTCGATCCGCGAATGACCGCGCCGCCCAACGCCCGCACATGCGAGAAATGCGAGGTATCGGGCTTGAGCATACCGCAAGGACCCGGCCCGGTGAGGCTCACCGGGCACAACCCGCCGGGTTGACCGTCAGTACCGTGCATCCGGCCGCCAACTGTCAGCGCGGCTTCGCAATCAGCTGGACGCTTGGCCGAGGCGGCGGGCGTGTTGCCGATCGAATTGACAAGCAGCACGCGGTGTTTGCGCGCAAGGGTTGCGAGCGCATGCCCGAACGGGCTGACGGCATCTAAGTCGCAGACCCGGTCTTCATTGAACGACAGGTTCCAAACCTTGGTCTCGGGATGCGCGGTCATTACTGCGTCGAGATATTCGACCAATTCCTCATAATCAGGCCCCGGGAAGCCCCGTTTGGCGATCGCCGCCACTGTGCCGACCCGGCAATGCAGCTCAGGTAACACGAGATTGTTATTCCACTCATGGCCCTGGACGACAAGCGAGGTGACCCGGTTGCCGTGCATCACCTCGGCCGCTGCTCCACTTACTAAGGGTGGTGCGCGCCAGGCCTCGGCTGGCAGGTAGGAAGTCGCGTTGAGGCCACCATCCACGACGCCGACGATCGGCAGGCCGGACAGGTTGGCGGGGAGGGGGCGGTCCGGCTCGCGCCCCTCCCCAGGGTCAGTCACCGTGATCGGCAGTACCGGATCGAGCCGCATCACCGCGCCGGAGGCTGCCAGCCGGTAGAGCGCCTCGGGGCTATCCACAATCACCGTCGTGTGCGCCCGCTGGCGCAGACGATAGTCGCGCAGTGCCCGCCCAAGCCGATCGGTGCCGCTGATCGCCCGCACGGCTCGCGCGAGAGGCGCATCGCCGGCCGCATCGGCACCGCTCGCTAGGTCGAGGAGCAACTGGCGCGACGGGGGCAGGATCGTCCCGTCACGCAGCTGGGCGACTGTCTGCAGCAAATGCTCGACCGCATTGCGGTCTTTGAGCGGCATCAGCGAGGTAAAGAAGGCGCGGCCTTGTGGCCGACGCGGTGCCTCTTCCCATATGGCATCAATTGCTCGGTCGCCCAGCGCATCGCTTGGCGCAAAGAAGCGCATCGACTGGACGCGCGAGATATCGACCTGGTCACGCACGGTACCGAAATTGGAGACGAGTGCGGCGAAGCGCTCGACGCACCGCATGTCCATCTCAACCAAATAGCCCTGTGCATACGGCGCAACCAGTCGCGCGCCATATGCCGGCTGGAACAAGTCAGTCGGTGTCCAAGTCGGCGCCAGCGAATCCTCGAACATTGAGGCATAGACGATCGCGCGGTCGGCGAATTGCGGCTGGCGGCCTTGGTCGCGCGCCATCAGCATCAGGTCGCTCGATAATTTTCGGCGCTGGCCATCGAGCCGGGCGGTTTTGATTCCGGCGAGCGACTTGCCGCGCCCCGTGATCGATTCCGGCTTAGGGTCTTTGGTGAAACGCAAGACGGGATTGAGCAGGGGACGGCGTTCGTCAGCCATCATCGCATCCCTTAAGATAGCGATGGATCATCTGTCGGCTGACCCCGAGCGTCCGGGCGATTTCGGTTTGCGGCATGGCAAGGCGGTCGAGCAAGATCTGCGACAACATCTTCTTCTCGTCGACCGTGAGCGCCCGATTGTCGGGCAGGCGCGGTGCCCCTTCCTTGTTGGTCGCGACTGCCAAGAGGATCGGCGCCAAGTTGAGGTCCTCGCGGCTGATCACCGCGCGGCGCCTTGCGGCGTGTGCGAAATTCTCGATATCCGCTCCGGTCATCCCTTCGGATAGTCGCGCCAGCAGGTCGCTCGCCCCATCCTCGTCGCTGTCCTGGAACAGGAAATAGCTCCACATCGACGCGCGAACTGCGCTGTCGGGGACAAGTAGTTCGGCTTTGTAGGGGAACCGCCGCCAGATTGCAGGGTCGAGTAAATGCGGGTGATTGGTTGCCCCGATCACGATCACTTCATCAGCAAGCGAATCAAGGCCTTGGAGAACGGTGTTCACGACACGCTTTAATTCACCAAGTTCGTGCCGGTCATCGCGCAGCTTGGCGATCGCGTCCATCTCGTCGAGGAACAGCACCGCATCCTTGGTCGGGATGAAGTCGAACATGCCCCGGATATTCTTCGAGGTCTCGCCCAGCCGCGAGGAGATGACCGAGTCAAGCCGGGTGACGTAGAACGGCCGACCGAGCCGCGCAGCAATATGGCCGGCCAGCAACGACTTACCCGTGCCGGGCGGGCCGTAGAGCAGGATACCGAGACGTGCTGAGATGCCGTTCTCGGCCAGCAGCGCAATGTTATTCGCATCCTCTATGAATTGTTCGATGACATGGCCGGCATCGGTGTTAAGAAACAATGGCGAGGTTGGCCAAGCCATTTCCTCGACTAGCGGCAACCGCGAGCCAGCGTCGCGCGGTAGTGCCTCGACATAGCCTGACGCCTGGAGTGGCACGCCGCGTTTGCGTAACATCGCCTGCAATGCCTTGGCGCCCTCGGCATCGACCTCAGCCAGATCGCGGGCGATCCGCCCGCCAATTCGCCGCACTGTCGTATAATCGGCGCCGAGCGCTGCTTCGAAGAGCTTCAGAACGAGAGACCTGTCAACATCCATTCCGCATATGTAACGCCGAATGCATAATATGTCAACTGATTCTGGAAAAGTGTAAACCCAGGCTAGTCGCTTGGCTTCCGGTTGACGTTTGCGCTTCTATCCGAGCCCGAGCCGCGCGCCAAAGATTTTTGCGTGCAGCTCGTCGCATAGCGCACTGGGCTGTTGATTTCCGCTGAGAGTTGACCCGGGAGAGGCATAAATTTCCGCTGAGAAGTGACCCATGTTCTGACCTTTCCCCTGGCTGTTGCGTCGGGGGACATTGGAGTGATCGACATGGCGTTATT
>NZ_JANZXA010000032.1 GCF_025153475.1 Novosphingobium mangrovisedimenti | reverse complement strand
AGTGACCCGGTCAAACCGCTTGATGGCGTCCGGGTGCTTGAATTAGCCCGCATCCTGGCTGGCCCATGGTGCGGACAGCTGCTGGCGGACCTTGGCGCCGAAGTGATCAAGATCGAACGGCCCCGCGTAGGAGACGATACGCGGCATTGGGGGCCGCCGTTCGTGACAGCAGAAGATGGCACCAATTTGGGAGCGGCTTATTTCCATTCGACCAATCGCGGCAAGCGGTCTTTCGCAATCGACATCGCCAGCGCGGAGGGCCAGGCCATCATTCGCGATCTGGCAAGCGGCGCAGATATCGTGATCGAGAACTACAAGGTCGGCGGGCTGTCGAAGTACGGGCTTGACCATGCCGCGCTTTCCGCACTGAATCCCCACCTGATTACCTGCTCGATCACGGGCTTCGGGCAAACCGGTCCCTATGCCCATCGTGCAGGCTACGATTTCATTGCCCAGGCCATGGGCGGCATGATGTCGATGACCGGTGAACCCGATCGCGAACCGCAGAAGGCCGGCATCGCCGTGGCCGATCTGTTCACCGGCATGTACAGCACTGTTGCCATCCTCGCAGCGCTCCATCGCCGGGACCGCAGCGGACGCGGTGCCCATGTCGACATGGCCCTGCTCGACACCCAGGTCGCGGTCATGGGCAATCAAGCGCTGAACTGGATGACATCCGGTAAGGTGCCGCGCCGGTTCGGCAACGGTCATGCTAATCTCGCACCCTATCAGGCCTTCCCGACGCTTGACGGACCATTGGTGATTGCGGCCGGCAACAACGACCAGTTCGCGAGCCTTTGCCGCATCCTGGGATGCTCACTGCACGAAGACCCGCTATTCGCCACCAACCCCGCGCGGGTTGCGAACCGGCAGGGACTTGTCGCAACCTTGGAAGCGCTTACCGCCCGATGGAACCGACAGGAACTATTCAACGCGCTGGAGGATGCGGGCGTCCCAGCCGGCCCAATCAATGAACTCGACGAAGTGTTCGCCGATCCGCAGGTCGTCGCCAGGGGCCTGACGACATCGGCTGGGGGTCGCAGGGGTGTCTCAAGTCCAATCGTGATAGATGGGGTGCGGATGGTTTCGAATCTGGCCGCGCCGGGAAGTCCCGAGCAGGTCGGAGACGAATAGGCGGCGCAGTCAGTTCGCAGCCTGAACCGGTATAGGTCCCCCGAACAATCGCCAGCCTTCGCTGAACAGTACAAGCACGATGGTCACGCTCGCCACCCCGAAGAACGAATAGGCCAGAGGCAGCGGGGAACCATTGTAGGCCTGCCCGATCAGTGCGCCCAGCCCCGCGCCAAGCACCAAACGGAAGAACGTCTGAACAGAGGCCGCGGCCCCGGCCACCTTGCCGAATGGCTGTAGGGAAATCGCGGTGAAATTGATGAAGACCGTGATCAGCAAGCACATGTTCGCGGATGTCAGAAGCACGAACTGAAGCAGGGTTTCGCCCGGTCGGGATGCCAAATAGATCTGGCCGATCGACACAAGGAAATGGCACAGGATGGCGGCATGGCCGATCCCCCGGATGCCGAAACGGTGTACGATCGCAGAATTGGCAATGCTGGCCAGCATCATCGAGCCCGCCATCAAGCCAAAGATTACCGAATAGGCCCCGCCGGCCCCGAAATGTTCGCCGATCAATTGCTGCGAGCTGTTGATGAAGCCGAAGTGAGCGCCGAAAATCAGGGCCATGCCAATGACGTAACCGATCGACCGGCGGTTTGTCAGAACGAGGCGGATGTTGCCGAACAATTCACTGGCACCATGGGACTGCCGCCGGGAAAGCGGCAGCGTTTCTTGCATGCGGTAGAAATACCATGCTGACACTCCCATCGACAGCACCCCGATGACGATGAAGACGGCACGCCAGCCGAGCACTGTAAAGATCACATAACCCAAACTTGGGGCAAGGGTCGGGACTGCCATAAACAGCATCGCGACAAAGGCTTGCAGCTTGGCCATGTCTTCGCCTTGATAGCGGTCGCGAATGATCGCCAGAGGAAGGACGGTCAGGGCGGACGAGGCACAGCCAAGCAGCGCGCGGGCCGCCAGCAGGACGGAAAAGTCAGTCACGAAAGCACAAAGCAGATTGATCAGGGCGAACAGGCCCATGCAAACCAGCAGGACCGGCTTCCGCCCAAGCCGGTCGGAGATCGTCCCCGGAACGAGCGAAAACAGGCCGGAGCAGATCAGGAATGTGCCGATGACCCATTGCCGCTGGTTTGAACCGCCTGCCCCCAGATCGGTTGCCATTGCACCCAATGCCGGAAGCAAAGTTGTAAACCCAAGTGACTGCAATGCCTGGATCATCGCCATAATGGCGATGAACTCCCGTTTGCCAATTGTTTCTTCATGGGTCCGCGACAACGTTCATACCTTCCGGATGGTCGGGCCTGGCATCGCACCCGCCATGAAGCCGGTCCACCAATATGGGGGCCAGTCCACTTCTGATGGGAAGCCGTAGGAGCTACCCTTGCCAGCCGATCGCGCGACTCGCTTCAATGGCCGCCGAACGGATCTTTTCGATCATCGGGTTCAAATAAAAATGCTGGTCCTGAACTCGCGAGAGAACGCTCATCGTTGCAACAAGCCTATTCTCGGAATCATGCACCGGTACACTTAAGGCAGAGAGACCAGGCACAACCGTACCCTGTGTGGTCGCGTATCCCAGCTCGCGCGCTTGGACTATCTGCCTTTCCAGTTCGTCGTCGGAAACCACCAGCCCGCTGGCACGCTCTTGCTCGATGACGCGCCGGGTCCAATCTCGTGAACAATGGGTCAAGAACAGGATACCGGTAGACGAAGCCTGCAAGGGCAAAACAGAGCCGACGTGCAAACTGGTCAACAGGGGCAGACCGCCATCGATCCAGCGAATCACCGTTGGCCCATAATCGCCCCAGACCGACAGCAACCCTGTCGTCTGCAGTTCTACCAGCAGACTCTCCAGATTATCGCCAGCGATTCGTACCGGCTCCACCCGCGCCAGCGCGGCCATGCCAATACGAACTGAAAATGCACCTAGTGCATAGCGGCCATTCTGGCTATTCTGCTCGACCACGCCCGTGTTGACAAACGCCAGCAGGTAACGGTGTGCCTGGCTACGTGACAGACCCGATTTCTCGGCAACTTCACGCAGATGTGCGCCATCCTTTGGGCAATCCATCAATGCCCTGATGACGCGAACACCAATTTCCACGGACTGGATGGCCTTGCGTGGCGAATCATCCGCGCTCAAACCTTCGGCGGGCAAGCGCTCGGTAGCCTGATCTTCGATTTCACCACCTTTAGCTGCAAGTTGGTTAGCCTTGCGTGCATTCATCGGTATTCACCTTCACCAGCCTCTCCTCGGCCCCAAAGCCCTCTTGCATGATGGGAAAGGAGTTGCATATTGTCCAAAGAATAGCCTATTATGGCATATGCGTGCAAGAGCATGACCTGAGTCAATTGCGACAAAGAGGCCGAGCGTCAACCCAACTAAGCGCTTCGAAGCCATTGAGAGGAAAGGAAGCCGGGTAATGGCTGCAATCGCGTTTCCCAGATCGTCCGAAGAGCATTTCGAACAGCTGCGAAAGGCGCCCGTTCTCGCCCTGCCGACGGCTCTCCTGTTTGTCATTTCCATGGCAGGGATCGCAACGACCTGGTACCTGGCGCTGAACTCGATGCTTCCGCTTTGGGTCGGTGCGATCTCAAACGGCCTCGTGACATATCTGCTTTTCAGCGTGATCCACGACGCCTCGCACAAGTCGTTGTCGAGCATTGGCTGGATCAACGAATCGATCGGTGCGATCGGCCTGTTCTTCCTATTCCCCTATGCTCCGATGGTCCTGCTCCGCTGGGTCCACAACAAGCACCACACGCATACCAACGGACCTAAGGATCCCGACCGGTTCGAGCATGAATCGCCCTGGTGGCAGGTTCCTTTCCGCTGGACCTTCTTCGACGGTGCCTACATCTGGTATTTCATCCAATATGGTCAGAACGTGCGCAAGAAGCATGGCACCGAACTGCTTGTATTCTATTCGCTCCTCGCGCTGCTGTTCGTTGCGGCGCTCTACTTCGGCTTCGGCTGGGAACTGTTCATGCTGTGGTTCGTGCCGTCGCGGATCACGCTGTTCATCATCGCCATTGTTTTCGTCATCCTGCCACATCATCCTGCGATCATCGCCCAAGACGAAGACCCTTACATGGCAACAACCATGCGGTTCGGCTGGGAATGGTTGCTCAACCCGCTATTGGTTTATCAGAACTACCACCTGATCCACCACCTCTGGCCGGAAATCCCGTTCTACCGGATGCACAAGGCCTATTTCCTCAAATACGATGAAATCAACGCCAACCGCATCCCGCGCCAGAAAGCCTTCGCCCTGAAGCCCGAGAACTATGACGAACACTTTGCGGTTCGCCGGGAACTCGACCATGCGCAAGGCAAGGCCATGCCTGCCTAACGAAATAACGGGGCCGGACCGTTCGGCATGGTCGGGCCGTACCTCCAGATCGGGAAGCGCGCTGATGGCCAAGCAACTTCACCTTGGCGCGTTCATGCGCCCCGTCAGCATCCATACCGGAGCCTGGCGGTATCCAGGTGCCTTTCCCGACGCGAACTTCAGCCTGGCAGCGATCCGGCGCTTCATCCGCAGCCTCGAAGCTGCCAAGTTCGATTATTTCTTCATGGCTGATCACCTCGGCGTGCTCAACCTGCCACGCCAGGCGCTGATGCGCAGCCACACTGTGACCTCGTTCGAGCCATTCACGTTGCTTTCCGCACTGGCCGGGGTGACTGAGCGAATCGGCCTCGTCGCAACGGCCTCGACCACTTACGACGAGCCGTTCCATGTCGCGCGCCGCTTTGCCTCTCTCGATCACATCAGCGGCGGGCGGACCGGCTGGAACGTGGTGACCACTTCGAATCCGGACAGCAGCCGCAACTTCGGCCTGGAGACCCAGCCAGATCACGCCGCGCGCTATCACCGCGCCCGCGAGTTTCATGACGTTGTGACCGGGCTGTGGGACAGTTTCGCCGACGATGCCTTCGTTATGGACGCAGCAAAGGGCATCTATTTCGACCCCGACCGGATGCATGCGCTGAACCACAAGGGCGAGCATTTCTCGGTCACCGGGCCGCTTAACATCGCCCGTCCGGTTCAGGGCTGGCCGGTCATCTTCCAGGCCGGTGCCTCGGACCCGGGCCGCCAGCTCGCTGCCGAAACCGCCGAAGCCGTATTTGCTGCGGAATCGACGTTGGAAGGCAGCAAAGCCTATTACGACGACGTCAAAGGGCGGGCGGCGACGGTCGGACGCAATCCCGATCACATCAAGATCATGCCGGCCGTATTCCTGGTTGTTGGAGACACCGTCGAGGAAGCCCATGCGAAGCGCGCGAAACTGGACAGCCTGGTCCACTACGACAGCGGCATCCATTCACTGTCCGGCATGCTGGGTCACGACGTATCGGGCTTCGAACCCGATGGTCCCCTGCCCGACATCCCCGAATCCAACGCCAGCAAAAGCTCGCGGCGGTTCATGATCGAATTGGCCAGAGCTGAGAACCTGACGATCCGCCAGCTCGCCGCGAAGGCCGGCAGCTATGGCGGTTTGGCCTTTGTCGGCACCGCCAAGACCATCGCCGACGAGATGCAGCATTGGCTTGAGCAAGGCGCTTGCGACGGTTTTACCACAATGTTCCCTTACCTGCCCGAAGGCCTGGAAGACTTTACCGGCAAGGTTGTGCCCGAATTGCAGGCGCGCGGCCTGTTCCGCACCGAATACGAAGGCGAAACGCTGCGCGACCATCTTGGCCTGCCGCGCCCGGACAACCGCTTCTTCGCCTGATGCGATGAGCCGGTTTGTCATCATCGGCGCCGGGGCAATTGGCAGTTTCCTGAGCACGCGGTTGCACAACGCCGGGCATGAAGTTCTGCTGATCGCCAGAGGAGCACGGCTCGAAGCCTTGCGAAACATGGGCGTGCTGCTGTCCGAAGGCGGGGCCGAGCGGCAAGTGCGTGTGCCGGTGTCCGCAGCATGCGATCCCGTAACGCCGCCGGATCATGCCAGCCTAGCAACCAAGACGTTTCAGATCGAATCCGCGCTCGCTCTGCTCGAACCACTGCGCGGAAGCCGCTTCACGCTGCTGACGGTGCAGAATGGGGTCGAAGCACCCGGCATCGCCCAGGCCGCCCTGCCCCGCGCTGTCGTGCTTGGCGCACGCATGCACGGCTTCTTCGAGCTGGAAGACGGGATCGTGCGCCACACCAGCGTCCCGCCACGCTGCTGGCCGGCCCGGTCGCCGATCGCGCAACCGACCCGGCTGCCGGACAGGCCTCGGCAAACCTTGCGGGCGACCTTATTGCCGCTGGGGTCCCCACCACTCTGACAGGCGACATGCGCTCAGCGTTGTGGGACAAGTTCCTGATGGCCGCGACGATCGGGGGGGGGCCCCGGCGTTCGGCCTGAAGGTCGGTCAGGTGCTGGTCCATCCCCAGGCCAGCGCGCTGTTGCGCGAGGCCATGGCCAAGGTCGAACGGATCGCAGCAGCGTTAGGCATCGAATTACCGCCCGCTTGCATAGAGGAGAAGCTGGAGTTCATCGGCCGTGACGTGCTCCCATGATTGTTACCAGTCAGAGGTAGAGTCTCGCTCCTTGATGATAGTTGTTTGAGGTGATGGCAACGTGTCTGGGGGCATGCCCCTAGACACGTTGGCCGGCTATCTCGGCGGGGGTCTTCCCGCCCAGTTTCGAGTGTGGCCGCACGTGATTGTAATCGTCCCGCCAGGTATCGAGCACGAACCGAGCGTGGGCCAGCGACGTGAACAGGTTCTCGTTGAGGCATTCGTCGCGCAAGCGACCGTTGAAGCTCTCGACGAAGCCGTTCTGCATCGGCTTGCCCGGCGCGATATAGTGCCATTCGACCCGCCGCTCCTGCGACCAGCGCAGGATGGCCGACGAGGTCAGCTCAGTGCCATAGCACATTGGGAAGCGGTCCCTCGAAGGGCCGCATCGCCTTGATGAAGACAAGGGCGCGCAGCGCCTGCAGGCTTCATCAAGGCGGTCATGACCGGCCAGCAGGTCTCTAGAGTGAAGTTGTCGACTCAACACTTTGGAGAAGGACCGACCATGACCAAGCGTAGCTCTACTCCCGCCGACGCCGTGCTGGTAGCCATCGATATGTCCAAGCACCACCAGGAGGTGCTGATCGAGCGCCCCGAAGGCGGGCGCCGGCGGCGGATGACGGTGATGGCAACGAAGGCGGACTACGACCGCCTCGCAACCGATCTCGGCGATATCGGGCATCCGGTCATCGTCGGTTTCGAGGCTACTGGTAACTACCACCGCACTCTGGCGCACCGATTGCTGGCCGCGGGCTTCGAACTGCGCCTGATCTCGTCCGTCGCCCTGGCCCGCACCCGCGAGGCGCTGCACAATGGTTGGGACAAGAATGATAGCAAGGATGCGCAGGTGATCCTGCACATGCTTCGGATCGGCGCGACCCAGCGATACGTCGATCCGCTGGCCGCCGGCATCAACGATCTGCAGGAGATGTCGAAGACGCACGAGGCGATCTCCAAGGCCAAGACCCAGACATGGCATCGCATCTTGACCCACTACCTGCCGCTCTATTTTCCAGAGATCGAACGCTTCGCCGGCAACAGTCGATCAGACTGGTTCCTTGCTCTGCTCGAGCGCTTCCCGACCCCGGCCAGCATGACCACGCTAGGCCAGGAAGGCTTCACGCGCGAGGCATGGAGCCTGGTCGGCCGCAAGGTATCCAAGGCCCGGTTGCTGAACGATATTTACGAGACAGCGTGCGCCTCCATGGCCCTCCCGGTCGACGAGGACTCGATCGCGATCACTATGTTCCGCATGGTCATCGCTCAGGCCCGCAGCCTGATCCGGCAACGCGACGAGATCGAGCGAACCGCACATTCCATGCTCGCTGAGAACCGCGATTACCAACTTCTCCGCATGATCCCCGGCATCGGACCGATCAACGCACTGACCATTCTGGCAGAAGCCGGCGATCTTCGCCGCTTCGCCCACCACCGCCAGTTCCTCAAGTTCTGCGGGCTAGATCTTGCCACTTGCCAGTCAGGCATGTTCCGAGGCCGAACCAAGCTGTCGAAGTACGGTAACGCTCGGCTCAGGCGCACGTTCTGGATGGCTACCCAGGGCGCGATCCGCCAGCGCGACAACAGCTTCCGCGATAAGCTAGGCTCAGGACCCATTAAATCGCTTGCGCTGGCGATGACGAATTGATTCAATAGCGGCACTGAGGAGGTGCTGCGAGTGTCTGAGCTTTGGTTGTTGAGTGAGGCGCAGATGCGCCGGATTGAG
>NZ_JANZXA010000031.1 GCF_025153475.1 Novosphingobium mangrovisedimenti | reverse complement strand
AGCTGATGACACTGGTCACCGGCCCGAAGATCTCCTCCTGCGCGATGCGCATTGTGTTCTTCACATTGGTGAACACCGTCGGCTTGATGAAGTTGCCACCCGCCAGATTTGCAGCATCGGCGCGGGTGCCGCCGGTCAAAACTTCGGCCCCTTCCTCGGTTGCGAGGCGCAGGTAGCTTTCTACCTTGTCGAACTGCATCTTCGACGCCTGGGCGCCAAGCTGGGTTGCCATATCGAGGGGATCGCCCTGGCGGATGCCTTCAAGTGCGGTTTTGAACTTGGCCAAGAACTCGTCCTGGATCGACTGGTGCAGGAACAAGCGCGAACCGGCCAGACAGACCTCACCCTTGTTGAGCACGGTCGACATGGTAGCGCTTTCCACCGCCGCGTCGATATCGGCATCGCCGCACACGATGTGCGCCGACTTGCCGCCCAACTCGAGCGTCTGCGGGATGATGTTTGCGGAGGCATACTGGATAATCCGGCGCGCAGTGGCGATCGAACCGGTGAAGGCTACCTTGGCGACATCGGGGCTGGTGACCAGCGCCTCGCCCACATCCGCACCATAGCCGGTGACGACGTTGATCACACCCGGCGGCAGCAGATCGGCCATTTCCACGAAGAATTCGATCACCGAAAGGCAGACCGTCTCGGCCGGCTTCAGAACGACAGTGTTGCCCGATGCCAGCGCCGGTGCGATTTTGCACGCCATCATCAACATCGGTACGTTCCACGGGATGATCTGCGCGCAGACACCCAGCGGTTCGCGGTGAACGATGCCGATCGCATCGGGATAGTCGAGCGTCTGGCCATGCAGGCCATAGGCAGCGCCAGCGAACAGCTCGAACTGACCGATAGTCTGGGTCATGTCGAAGAACATCGATTCGCGCATCGGCTTGCCGTTGTTCAACGTTTCGAGCGTCGCGTAGTGCGACTGGCGTGCCTTCAGCCGGCGCGCAATTTCGATCAGGATCTCCTGGCGCTCGCCGGGCAGGCTTTGCGACCACTTGGGAAAAGCAGCCTTGGCAGCGGCAATCGCACGCTCAATGTCCTTGGCGTTGCCGGCCTGGATCTTGGTCAGCACCTTGCCGGTCGAGGGATTGAGTAGATCAATGGTCTTGCCGCTGTCCCCGGCAATCCACTCGCCGCCGATATAATGGCCGTACTCGGACTTTATGCCGTATTCGTTTTCTGTACTTTTCAACTGCGTAGCCATGACAACTCTCCCTTGGTTTTCATAGAACTTCGATGACTAGGTCATTCATCGGATAGATCCGACAGGCCAGGGCGTATCCCTTTGCCTGGTCGGCGACAGAAACCTTGGCCGTGCTCATCTTGCCGGTCCGGTATTCGCCTTCGACGACTCGAACCAGGCAAAACCCGCAACCACCGCCGCGGCAGCCCACTCCTATATCGCTGGCACCAAACTGCTCCATCGCGATCAGTACGCGTTCACCCTCGGGGCACGCGAACTGCCCCCCTCCGAGGATCCGGATCTGGTAGGGCTCAAGCCTCATTCGACCAATCTTCTTCGACTCGGGGCTGCGCGGCGGCAGCGGCCTTCGCCGCAAAGCTTACCCCCCCCACCGCGAAATGCGCCGGGGCCATCTCGCGAAGGATGACGCGAACCGACTCACGCGGGGCCCCGATAGCATCGATGGCAGCATCGGTCAGAGCCTTGATCAGCCGCTCTTTGGCTTCTGGCGGGCGCCCTTCGAGCAGGTTGACCTCGATGATCGGCATATCAGGCCTCCACCTGGAACATGACCGCGCCAAGGTTCTGCACGGTCGTCCGCACGGTCTGGCCGGGAGCCAGGTTGGGCGCGGCGGTGATGCCGCCAGCCATGACGATGTCACCGGCGTTGATCTGTTCGCCCGCTTCGGCAACCAGCCGGGCCGCAGCAACCAGCGAACGGATGGGGTGGCCAAGGATCGCCGCGGTCGACCCGACCTGTACCACTTCGCCATCGATTTCGAGGATCACGCCTAGATTCGAAAAATCGATCCGGGGATCGTGCCAGGATCCGATCACCAGCCCCGACGAGGAAGTGTTGTCGGCGATCACGTCCTCGAGCGCGAACTTGAAGTTCTCGTAACGGCTGTCGATGATCTCCATCGCCGGGGCGATCGCTTCGACTGCTGCCAGCGCAGCGGCGGCAGTCACCTTACCGACCAGCGGGGCCTTCATCAGAAAGGCGACTTCCGGTTCGACCCGGGGGTGGACGTAGCGCGCGCGCGAAAGGGCGGATCCTTCCTCGACCAGCATCGCATCGGTGAGCCTGCCCCAGGCCACTTCGTCGACGCCGACCTGCAACATCTTGGCCCGGCTGGTCAGCCCCATCTTGACGCCGATGCGCCGTTCGCCACGCGACAGGCGCCGATCGACCGAGAGCTTCTGCACCTGATAGGCCTCTTCCACCGTGAAAGCGGTGTCCACAGGGGTGATTTGCGGGGTAGCTGTTGCTTCACGCTGTGCAGAGTCGAGCATTTCCGCGTATTTCGCCAGCCTGTCCATCTCAGTTCGCCTTGGCTTTGATCAGATCAAGTGCAACGTCGATGATCATGTCTTCCTGGCCTCCGACCATCCGGCGGTTGCCCAATTCGACGAGGATCTCGCGGGTATCGATTCCGTACTGTTCCGCTGCCTTTTCCGCATGGCGCAGGAAGCTTGAATAGACGCCTGCATAGCCCAGGCTGAGCGTCTCGCGATCGACCCTCACCGGACGGTCCTGAAGCGGGCGTATGATGTCGTCCGCCGCGTCCATCAGCGCCATCACGTCGCAGCCGTGCTTCCAGCCCTTGCGGTTGGCGGCGGCGATGAACACCTCGAGCGGTGCGTTACCGGCTCCCGCACCCATCCCGGCAAGGCTCGCGTCGATCCGCACCGCGCCGGCTTGCGCGGCGACAATCGAATTGGCCACGCCCAGGGACAGATTGTGGTGCGCATGGATGCCGCGTTGGGTTTCAGGTTTGAGCACCCGGTCATAGGCTTGGAGACGTGCAATCACGCCATCCATGTCGAGCGCCCCGCCGCTGTCGGTGACATAGACGCAATGCGCGCCATAGCTTTCCATCAGCAGCGCCTGCTGGGCGAGCGCCTCGGGCTCGATCATGTGGCTCATCATCAGGAAGCCCGATACGTCCATGCCCAGATCGCGCGCGATGCCGATGTGCTGCTTGCCGACGTCGGCCTCGGTGCAGTGGGTCGCGACCCTGACCGAGCGCACTCCCATCGAATAGGCCCGCTTGAGTTCTTCGGCGGTGCCGATACCGGGCACCAGAAGCGTTGTCAGCACCGCGTTCTTGATTACGTCGGCGGCAGCCTCGATCCAGTCCCAGTCGGTATGGGCGCCAAATCCGTAATTGAAGGTCGAACCGTTCAGGCCATCGCCGTGCGAGACCTCGATCGCATCCACCCCTGCCTCGTCAAGCGCCTTAGCGATCGTGCGGACGCTGTCGGTGCCATACATATGCAGGATGGCGTGCATCCCGTCGCGCAAGGTCACGTCCTGGATGTAGAGCCGATCAGATGTTGGATCAAAGGTCATGCTGCGGTTTTTTCCATATGAGTCTTGGCCAGGCTCTCGCCTGCCGCCTTGGCGGCAGCGGTCATGATGTCGAGGTTGCCGGAATAGTTGGGCAGATAATCGCCCGCGCCCTCGACCTCGAGGAACACGCTGGTCTTGAGTCCTTCGAATTCACCGTAGCCGGGGATCTTGAGCGGCCGGTTCGAGCCAAAGCGTTCGAACTGTACTTCCTGCTTGAGCCGGTAGCCCGGCACGTACGACTGCACCCTTGCAATCATAGCCAGGACCGAATCGCGCACCTTGTCCTCATCGACCATTTCCGACAGCGTGAAGATCGTATCACGCATGATCATCGGCGGTTCGGCGGGATTAAGGATGATCACAGCCCGGCCCTTGGCCGCGCCGCCGACAGTTTCGATCGCCCGCGCCGTGGTGCGGGTGAACTCATCAATGTTGGCACGGGTGCCGGGACCGGCGGAGCGCGACGAAACCGACGCGACGATTTCCGCATAGCGCACCTTGGCCACCTGCGAGACCGCCGCGACGATCGGGATCGTCGCCTGGCCACCGCAGGTCACCATGTTGATGTTGCGAACGGTCGCATCGACCGCAGGGTTGACCGGCGGGATGGTCGCCGGACCGATCGCCGCCGGGGTCAGGTCGACCATCAGCTTGCCGTCGCGGGCGAGTATCTCGTCATGCGCCTTGTGGGCATATGCCGAAGTCGCATCGAAGGCGATGCCGATATCGGCATATTGCGGCATGCGGCACAGGCCCTCAATCCCCTCGTGAGTGGTGGCCACGCCCCGTTCGCGGGCCATCGCCAGGCCTTCCGACGCCGGATCGATCCCGACTACCGCCGCCAGCTCCAGAGTGTCCGAGCCCTTGAGCAGCTTGATCATCAAATCGGTGCCGATGTTTCCGGAACCGATAATCGCGCACTTCATCCTGGCCATTTGACCAACCTCCACTTCCAATTCAGTCAGCAGCGAACGCCGCCCGAACCGTTCCGACGCCGTTAATCCGCGCCTCGACCACATCCCCGCGCGCCACCCCGGCCATCGGCCCGAGCGCGCCCGACAGGATCACGTCGCCTTCGAGCAACGGACGCCCCGCTTTGGCCATCACCCGCGCCAGCCACAGCGAGGCGGTGATCGGGCTGCCCAGACAGGCGATCCCGGCACCGACCGAAATCGGCTCACCCTTGGCTTCCATGACCATGCCGCAGCTGCGCAGATCGAGCCCGTCGAGCTTGCGCGGCACCGCGCCGAGCACGAACAGTCCGCTCGAGGCATTATCGGCGATCGTGTCCCAGATCTTGATGTCCCAGTTTGCGACGCGGCTGTCGACGATCTCGATTGCCGGAACGACATATTCGACCGCGCGAATCATTTCGGAGGTCGTCATGTCGGGGTGGGGCAAATCCCGCCCAACGACGATCGCAATCTCGGCCTCAACCTTGGGCTGGATCACCTGGTCGAGCGACACCGGGATGCCTTCCGGCACGTCCATGTCAGCGAACAGCATCCCATAGTCGGGCTGATCCACCCCAAGCTGCCGCTGGACCGCGATCGAGGTCAACCCGATCTTGCGGCCGACCAGGCGCCGTCCATTGGCGAGGTAGTGCTTGGTGTTGGCTTCCTGCACGGCATAGGCGGCTTCGACGCCACCAGCCGAAATCAGGTCGCGGATCGGGCTGACAGGCTTCCCCGTTTCGGCCGCGCCGCGCAGCGCCAGGGCCGCTTGTTCGATAGTCTTGGGGTCGATTGTCATCGTCTTACAGCTTCACGCAAATGTTGGTGATCTCGGTGTAGAATTCGAGGCTGTGCACCCCGCCTTCCCGGCCGATGCCGGAATGCCCGGACCCGCCGAAAGCCGTGCGCAGATCGCGCAGGAACCAGGAATTGACCCAGCACACCCCCACGTCCATCGCCGCAGCCACGCGGTGTCCGCGGGACAGGTTTTCGGTCCAGATCGAGGCGCACAGGCCGTAAACCGTATCGTTTGCAAGTGCGATCACCTCGTCCTCGCTGTCGAACGGCACGATACCGCAGCACGGTCCGAAGATTTCCTCGCGCATCACGGTATCGCCGTGGGCGACGTCGATCCACAGCGTCGGTTCCACGAAGAAGCCGCCGGCTTCCGCACCCGAGATTTCGGGAACGCCGCCGCCGGTGACCACGGTGGCCCCGTCCTCGACCGCACGGCGATAGTAACCCAGCACTTTCTCGCGGTGCTCGGCGCTGATCAGCGGGCCGAGATAGGCGCGATCACCGGTCACGCCCGGCTTGAAGCCCTGCGCCGCCGCCACCATCCGCGCCACGAAGGCGTCGAAGATCGGTCGTTCGACATAGACCCGCTCGGTTCCGAGGCAGACCTGCCCGGTGTTCAGGAAGACCGAGCGCGACAGACCCTCGACCGCCTTGTCGAGGTCGGCATCGGCGAACACAATCGCCGGGTTCTTGCCACCGAGTTCGAACGAAATGTCGCGAACGCCGATCGCGGCCTTCTGCATGATCGCCTGTCCGGTGCCGGTCTCGCCGGTGAAGGTGATGGCATCGACATCGGGGTTGGACGTGAGGAATTCGCCGGCCGAACCCGGACCGAATCCGTGGACGACGTTGTAGACACCCTTGGGCATGCCCACCGCGTTCATTACTTCGCCCAGCAGGGCAGCGGTCCGAGGCGTTTCCTCGGACGGCTTGACCACCACGGTATTGCCGCAGGCCAGCGCCGGGCCAACCTTCCAGGTCATCAGCAGCAGCGGGAAGTTCCACGGGCAGACCACCGCGACCACACCCTTGGGCTTGCGCACGGTATAGTTGAGCGCCTGGCCGCCATCGGGGGTCGATGTGTTGAAGCTTTCGCCCGGCATCGTCGAGACGACATCCGCGAACATGCGGAAGTTGGCGGCCCCGCGCGGAATGTCGATATGGGACGCGACATGGCGCGGCTTGCCGGTGTCGGCCACTTCGGCAGCCAGGAAATCATCCGCTCGGCGTTCGATCTCGGTCGCCACGGCGGCGATCAGCTTGACCCGCTCGGCCGTGGTCATCTTGCCCCATGGCCCGGTAAGCGCTGCCTTAGCCGCAGCCACGGCGTCTGCGACGTCGGCCTGGCTTGCTTCGTGCACAACCCCGATCGCGGTGCCGGTGGCCGGATTGACGTTGGGAAACGACTTACCCTCGCTACCTTTGCGATAGGAACCGTCAATGAAGTTCAGGATAGTTTCGGTGACCGGAGAGGAGGAAGCTGAGGTCATTGGTGCATAATACCTAAGTTGGCCGGAGGCTATGGTGCGTCAGAATTGCCTTGCGCCGATCGCAGCGAGACCGGCGTTGGCGTATTCGACGTCCATCGCTTCGCTCCCGCCGGAAACACCGATCGCACCGACGAATTCACCGGCGATTTCGATCGGCAGGCCGCCGCCGAACATCGCTAATCCCGGCTGCGCGACGATCCCGTCGCGCAGGGCCGGATTGCCGGAAACCATCGCATAGAGATCCGGCGTCGGGACGCGGAAGCTGGCGGCGCTGTAAGCCTTATCTTGCGCGATCTTTGCGGATGGCGAAGGGGAGCCGCTGGCGCGGACGAACGCGACCAGATCTCCCCCGGCGCCGACCACCGCGGCAACGACCGGACAGCCCGCCGCCGCACCCGTGGCAACGGCGGCAGCCGCTGCCTTGAGCGCCAGTTCGTGGCCTACCGTCCGGACCGAAACCACCCCGTCCATGATCAGGTGTTCACCGTCATGAAGCGGTCGTTCAGCGCCTTTTCGTAGTAGAAGATCGCCTTGCCGGCGCTCTCTGCCTGCCACATGCGCTGCGGATTGTCGGGATAATAGATGTAACCGCCGCTGAAGGTTTCGTTGCGGTTACCCGAGGGATCGAAGAAGTAGATCGTCTGGCCGCGGGTGATCCCGTGACGCGTCGGCCCGATATCGAGCGAAATATCGTAGCGGCTGATGATGTCGGCTGCATGGCCGACGTCGTGCCAGGATTCGAGGTTGAAAGAGGTGTGGTGGATCTTGCCGTCTTCGGGATAGCCGAGGAAGGCAACATCGTGCGCCTTGTTGCTGCAGCTCAGGAAGATGCCGAGGCGCGTCCCACTGCCTTCATCGACCAGTTCCTCGGTAACCGAGAAATCCAGCGCATCGACGAAGATCTTTGCGGATGCGGAGATGTCCACGCCATTCAGTGCGCAGTGATCGAAGCGGGTGGCACGCATGCCGCGCGGTTCGATCACCCAGACATCGGGGTTATTGACCGCCGGGCCGGTGGCCGACAGTTCCATTTCGGCGTAGAGTTCGAACACGTGCTGGGTTGGCGTGTTGAAGCGGATCTTGCGACCCACACCGGGGTCCGATCCGGCCGGGATCACATCGACATGGACGCCGATATCGAGCAGGCGCTCCGCGAAATGGTCGAGGTCGGCATCCTTGACGACCTTGAAGCCCATCACGTCCATCCCGGCTTGGTCGGCCTCGCGCAGGATAATGCTGTGCCGATCGAATTCGTCAAACGCCTGGAAAAAGGCGCGGTCGCCGTCGCGATTGACGAAATTCAAACCAATCCGGTCGCGGTAATGGGCAATAGCCTCATCGAGGTCGAGAACCCTGAGCTGCACGTAGCCAGGACGAATTACACCAGTTAGAGCCATGTCGACACTCCTTTCCGTTCAGCCCTTGAGACCATTCCTAAAGAACTCGGCAACCATCCGGTTGAAACTTGCCATCCGCTCGATCTGCACCCAGTGTCCGCATTCGGCGAACAGATGCAGATCGGCCCGCTTCATCAGCGTGGCGAGGCGTACGGTAGAATCGAGCGGGATCACCTGATCGGCAATCCCGTGCAGGATCAGGGTTTCGTGCGCGATTGCGGCGATGTCCTCCTCGCGGCTGGCGAGCATCGCCACGTTGGCCTGGCGGTCGGCGCCGCCGAACGTTGCATGATAGGGTTCATGTGCTTCGGGCCGGGCGCTGGCGACATAGCGCGACTGGATCAGATCCTCGGTCAGGCGGCTGTGATCCCAGGCAAGGTACTTGAGCGATTCGCGCATCGCCTCGACCGAGGGTTCATAGCCCCAGACCTTGTCGAGCGCAGGGGTAATCGGAAAGTTGAGCCCTGCAGGTCCCATCAGAACGGCGCGCTCCACCCGATCGGGGTGGGCAATCATGAACGCCAGTGTGATCCCGCCACCGAAAGAATTGCCGACGATCGAAACCTTGTCGATGCCTAGTCCGTCGAGAAAGCCGGCGAGCTGATCGACCCAGACCTGCTTGTCCTCGATCCGGCCCTTGCTGTCCGAATAGCCGAAGCCGAACATGTCGGGCGCGATGACCCGGAAATCCTCGGCGAGGATCGGCATATTCAGCCGCCAGTTTGCCCAGGCTGTCACACCGGGGCCCGATCCGTGGACCAGCAGCACCGGGGCGCCTTCGCCGACGTCGTGGTAATTGGTCGAGCTTCCGCCGACAACCAGCGACCTACCGATTTCCGGACGTGCCGTGTCCAAAGTCGAGCTTGCCATGGTAGCCATCAGATCCTTTCCCGCCTCGATGATTTTGCATTCGGCTGGACCTAGACGCCGAATCGCCGTCTCTGTCGCCAACTGCCTCATTCATTGCACTATTTGAAACGCATTTGCAAAT
>NZ_JANZXA010000030.1 GCF_025153475.1 Novosphingobium mangrovisedimenti | reverse complement strand
CAATAACGCCATGTCGATCACTCCAATGTCCCCCGACGCAACAGCCAGGGGAAAGGTCAGAACATGGGTCACTTCTCAGCGGAAATTTATGCCTCTCCCGGGTCAACTCTCAGCGGAAATCAACAGGAATGGGGATTTCCTCGATCTTCAGAGGCTCACCGAAGGCGTGTACCACAGCCGCTCTCATTGTCTTCACCATGGTCGTGTCTCCATATCTGGTACTGATCGGAGCCGCAGGTCGAGACGTCCCTTGCCTTTGGCATTCTTACCCTTTGCGATTCGGTTGAAGTCGGCGAACCTCATTGAGCCACTCCCACACTTGCCGCGAGTGCCGCGACGCCGGGCAATTCCCTCCCCTCGAGCCATTCCAGAAAGGCACCGCCGGCGGTTGAAACGTAGCTGAAGTCGCCTGCGACGCCGGCATGTTTCAGCGCCGAAACCGTATCGCCGCCGCCGGCGACGGAAAGCAGGTGACCTGCTTTGGTGCGCGCCGCGACAAGCCTGGCGATGGTCATCGTGCCATGGTCGAAGGGGGGCGTCTCGAATGCGCCGACCGGGCCGTTCCAAACCAGCGTGTTCACCGTTTGCAGATGCTGTTCGAAGTCGGCGATCGTGTCAGGACCGACGTCGAGGATCATGTCGTCGGCTGCCACCTCACGTGCCGGAACCGTGCGATGCGGTGCCCCCGCTTCGAAGACCTTCGCCACGACGACATCAGATGGCAGAATCGGAATTGTGCCGGTTTCGGTCGCGAGACTAACGATGCGCTTGGCCGTATCGAGCTGATCAGCTTCATAAAGCGATTTGCCGACATCGATATCTTCTGCCGCCAGGAAAGTATTGGCCATCGCCCCGCCTATGACGAGGATGTCGACTTTTTTCAGCAGGTTTTCGATCAGGGCGATCTTGGTCGACACCTTGGCGCCACCGATGATGGCCAAGACTGGCCGGTTGGGCTGGTCCAGCGCCCTATGCAGATGGAGGAGTTCGTCCTGGATCGCTCGTCCGGCCGCTGAAGGCAGAATGTGCGCCACACCTTCGGTCGAACCATGTGCACGGTGCGCAGCCGAAAACGCATCGTTTACATAGAGATCGCCCAGTTCGGCCAGCGCTCGCGCAAAATCCGGATCATTCGCTTCCTCGCCAGCATGGAAGCGGGTATTTTCGAGCAGTAGGACGTCGCCGTCTTTCAGCTTCGATACGGCGGCCTTCGCCACATCGCCGATGCAATCGTTACCGAATGCCACGGTGCGGCCGATGGCTCGGGAGAGCGCCGGGGCAATGGGCTTCAGCGACAGCTCCGGCACGAGTCTGCCCTTGGGGCGGCCGAAATGGGACAATACGATGACGCGCGCGCCCCTTTCGGCGAGCTCCCGGATTGTCGGCGCCTGCCGGTCGATCCGGGCCGTGTCGGTGATCCTGCCGTCACGGACCGGCACATTGAGATCGGCGCGCACAAGCACACGCTTGCCCGTCACATCAAGGTCGTCGAGAGTGGAATATTGATAGGCCATGGTCGGTGATCGCTTTGGATATCTTGGCGGTGGCGGGAGCCGTCCCTGAATAGGCATCCAATAAGGGATAGTAGTCGTCCCGCGTCCTTGACGAAGGTTAAAGAAGGGCCGGCGCTGTTCCATCCCCGCAGGTTGCGCCGAATAGATCCAGGGAAGGCGATGCCTGTCTCTGCGGCAAGCAGCCCTTGTTGTTTCTCACAGGCCAGTGACGCCGCGTCCGGTGTGCCGACAGGGGTGTCGAAGAAGCAAAGCCGTGGTTTGGTGGGCCCGCACGAGCACTTCGGGATCGTCCAGCCGATCGGCGGACATGCGCCCGCGAACTTCCGTGACCGAAGTGGCCCCATGCCCCTGCGTCCACTCGGTGAGCCCCTTGACCAGCCGGGCCAGATGTTCCGGTCCGTGGCGCAGCAGCGCCGAGACAGTCTGTACGACGTCAGCGCCGGCGAGCAGGTATTTTATGACATCGTCGGTCCGCTCCACTCCCCCGCTGGCGGCCATGCAGAGCGCTGTCTTTCCGCTCAGCAGGGCGATCCACATCAGCGGAAGGCGGATGTCTTCCCGCGTCGACAACTCCAGCACGGGGCAAAACGTCCTGGTCTCGAGATCGATGTCGGGCTCATAGAGCCGGTTGAACAGGACTATGCCGTTTGCTCCGGCCTCGGCCAGGCCGGCGGCCAGGTGAGGCAATGCGGTGAAATAGGGACTGAGCTTCACGGCGATGGGAATGTGGACTGCTGCGCGCACGTCGCGCACGGTCTCGATCAGTCGCCGCTCGACATCGGTCGAGGTTTCAGTGGGATCGGTCGGAACATGGTGGATATTAAGCTCGAGCGCCGCCGCCCCCGCCGCCTGCAGATCCGCTGCGATGCCGACCCAGCCCTCCCGCGTCGTTGCGCTCAGGCTGGCGATCAGCGGCACTGCTATGGCCTCCGCAGCGCGCCGGATTGTCTCGAGATGCGCCGCCAGGGGACTGCGGCATCCGCACCGGGGCGGGAGATAGCCTGTGACCTCCGGATGGCTTTCCGCGCCGACCATGGCGGCAGCTTCCAGCGCCTCTTCCTCGTCGATGAGTTCTTCCTCATACAGCGAGGTGGTCACGACCGCCGCCGCCCCGGCATCCTCGAGGCGCTTGATGCCGTCGAGGGTCGCAGACGAGGGCGACGCGCCGGCGACGACTGGATGCGCGAGGTCGAGGCCGAGGTAGGTCGTCCCGAGCGTCATTGCGCCGCTTCCCCGGTCTCGTTGCCATCGTGGGGAGCGACGCTTTCCTCCTGCCAGAAGGGATGGAAGCGCGTCCCATCTCGCGCCGCGATGTCCTCGTAGAGTCGGTAGCGTTCGTCGACCGCCGCCTGGGCCTGGCGCAGCAGCACGCGGGCCTCTTCGGGCCGGGTGTGTGTCAGGATCCGGTAGCGGAGCTCCTGGTAAGCGAAGTCCTCGAGCGGCAGCCGGGGCCGGGTGCTGTCGAGGCGGAAGGGGTTCATGCCCGCCTGGCGCATCCTGGGGTCGTAGCGGAAGAGGGGCCAGTATCCGCTGGCGACCGCCCGCCGCTGCTGCTTCATGCCGTCGCGCAAATTGAGCTTCAGCCCATGCGCGATGCACTGGCTGTAGGCGAGGATGAGCGACGGTCCTTCGTATTCCTCCGCGTCGCGCAGGGCCTGGATCGTCTGCTCCGGGCTGCCGGCAAGTGCGATCTGGGCGACGTAGACATAGCCCGACGCGATCGCCTGCAAGGCCAGGTCCTTGCGCGGCGTGCGCTTGCCGGCCGCGGCGAACTTGGCCGCGGCCCCGACCGGGGTCGCCTTCGAAGCCTGGCCGCCGGTGTTGGAATAGACTTCGGTGTCCAGCACCAGGACGTTGACGTCGCGCGGCTGCGCCAGGACATGGTCGAGGCCGCCCGCGCCGATGTCGTAAGCCCAGCCATCGCCGCCGACGATCCACAGGCTGCGGCGTACCAGGTATTCGGATAGGGCAAGGAGGTTCCGCGCCAGGCCGTCGGTCGCGTCGGCCAGCGCACGGCGAAGATCCTCGACCCGCGTCCGCTGCGCCACGATCTCGCTGTCTGTGCGCTGTGGTGCATCCAGGATCTGCGCTGCGAGCCGGGGCCCGATCCGGTCGGCGAGCGTGCGAACCAGGGCGTATGCCATCGCGACCTGCTGATCGACGGCGAGCCGCATGCCATATCCGAACTCGGCATTGTCCTCGAACAAGCTGTTGTTCCACGCGGGTCCCCGCCCGTCGGGGCCGGACCGCCAGGGCAGCGCCGGCAGGTTGCCGCCATAGATCGACGTGCAGCCCGTCGCGTTGGCGATCTGCAGGCGGTCGCCGAACAGCTGTGACAAAAGCTTGAGATAGGGCGTCTCGCCGCAGCCGGCGCAGGCGCCGGAGAACTCGAACAGAGGCCGCACGAACTGCAGCCCCCGCGAGAGATGCAGGTCCACGTCCTGGCGGGCGAGCTCCGGCAGGGTATCGAAGAAGGCGAGGTTGCGCCGGCCCGGCTCGATCTGCGACTGCCGCTCACTGAGATTGATGGCCTTGACGCTCGCGTCGAGCGGGTCGTGGGCTGGGCAGTGGTCGACACAGAGGCCGCAGCCAGTGCAGTCCTCAACCGCGATCTGCAGGGTGAAATTCTTGTCTGGGTAGCCGCGCGCGTTGACGGGCGCGGAGAGAAAGCCCTCCGGGGCGCCCTCGAGCAAGGCGCCGTCATAGGACTTGGCGCGAATGACGCTGTGCGGGCAGACGATGCTGCACTGGCCGCACTGGATGCAGAGGTCCGGATTCCACACCGGCACCTCGAAGGCGATGTTGCGCTTCTCGTACTGCGTCGTACCGCCGACATAGCTGCCGTCCACCGGGATGGCGCTGACCGGGATTTCGTCGCCGCGGCCAGCGAACTGTAGCGCCGCGATGCGTCTCATCTGGTCCGGCGCATGGGGTGGCACGAAGACATGCAGTTCTTCGGTCGAGGTCACCGAGGCTGGGACAGTCACTTCGTGAAGATGATCGAGCGCGGAGTCGACCGCGGCGAAGTTCTTCTCCAGGATCGCGCGGCCCTTGTCGCCATACGTCTTCTCGATCGCCGCCCGGATGCGGCGGACGCCTTCCTCGCGCGGCAGCACGCCGCTGATCGCGAAAAAGCAGGTCTGCAGGATGGTGTTGACCCGCGGGCCGAGCCCCAAGCGCTGCGCGACCCCGCTCGCATCGATGACAAAGAGCCGCAGGTGCTTATCGAGGATGTGCTGCTGCACCGGCCGGCGCAAATGGTCCCAGAGCTCGGCCGGATCGTAAGGCGCGTTGATGAGGAGTGTCGCTCCCTCGCGGGCATGGCGCAGGACATCGAGCTTGTCGAGAAACTCGAACTTGTGCACGCCGATGAAGTCGGCCGATGAGAGCAGATAGGGCGCCGCGATCGGCGTGTTGCCGAAGCGCAGGTGGCTGACGGTCTCGGCGCCGGATTTGTGGCTGTCATAGACAAAATACCCTTGCGCGTGGCGCTCCGGGTCCTCCGCGAGGATCTTCACGCTGTTCTTGTTGGCTCCGACCGTTCCGTCCGCGCCGAGACCGAAGAACAGCGCCCGGGTCGTGCCCGGGGGCTCGATCTCGAAGCCGGTCTCGACTGTGAGACTTGTGCCGCAGACGTCGTCGTTGATGCCGATGGTGAAGCCGGTGCGAGGGTCATTGCTTTCGAGGTGATCGAACACGGCCTTGGCCATCGCCGGGGTGAAGTCCTTCGAGGAGAGGCCGTAGCGCCCGCCAACGACCAGCGGCAGGTCCTTGCGCGCGCCGCGGGCGAACGCGTCGGCCAGGGTTTGCGCCACATCGAGGCAGAGCGGCTCGGCAGGCGCGCCCGGCTCCTTGGTGCGGTCGAGCACGGCGATCTTGCGCACGCTCGCCGGCAGCGCGTCCAGAAAGTCCTCGGCCGACCATGGCCGGTACAGCAGCACCTGGATGAACCCCACACGTTCACCCTGGGCGGACAGGTGGGCGACGGTCGCGCGCAGGGTCTCGGCAGCCGAACCCATCACCACCACCACGCGCTCGGCCTCGGGATGGCCGTCATAGCGGAACAGCCGATAATGCCGACCGGTCAGCTTGGCGAAGCGGTCCATGGCGCGCTGAACGATGGCAGGCGTTGCAAGGTAGAACGGGTTCACCGTCTCGCGGGCCTGGAAGAAGGTGTCCGGGTTGTGGGCGGTGCCGCGCGTTACCGGCCGCTCCGGGCTCAGCGCCCGCTGGCGGTGGGCGCGCGCCAGCTCGTCGTCGATCATTGCCCGGATATCATTGTCTGACAGCATCGTGACCGTGTTGACCTCATGCGAGGTGCGGAACCCGTCCATGAAATGGAGGAAGGGAACGCGGGATTCGAGCGTGGCCGCCTGCGCCACCAGCGCCAGGTCATGCGCCTCCTGCACCGATGCGGCGCCGAGCAGGGCAAAGCCGGTGCCGCGCACGGCCATGACATCGGAATGATCGCCGAAAATCGAGAGCGCCTGGGTGGCGATGGAACGGGCCGCGACATGAAAGACGGTGGGCGCAAGCTCGCCCGCGATCTTGAACATGTTCGGCATCATCAGGAGCAGGCCCTGAGAAGCGGTGAACGTCGTGGTCAACGCGCCTGCCTGGAGCGAACCATGCACGGCGCCGGCAGCGCCACCTTCCGCCTGCATCTCCTGCACGATCGGCACCGCGCCCCAGAGGTTCGTCCGGCCCTCCGCCGACCATTCGTCGGCGAGTTCGGCCATGGGCGAGGCTGGTGTGATCGGGAAGATCGCGCAGACGTCATTGACGCGATAGGCGACATGCGCGACCGCCGCATTGCCGTCCATAGTCATTCGTTCCATGGGCGCTTCCTCTTTCCAGGGCCCTATACACGCAGGCGGAAGCGATGCGGTGCGAGCGGCTCGTCGGTCGGCCCAAGTGGCGCATCCGCCGGCACGGGTTCGGGCTGCATCTCGATGGCGTGGCAGGGGCACTGCTCGAAGCAGATCCCGCAGCCGGTGCAGAGATCGGGCTCGACCCGATAGCCGCGGCCCCGGCCGAGGCGTAGGATCGCCTGCTCCGGACAGGCCGCGAAGCAGTTGTCGCATTCGAAGCAGTTGCCGCAGGAGAGGCACCGGCCCGCCTCGAACCGCGCCTCGGGCTCGCTCAACCCCTGCACGACCTCGTCAAAGGTTGTCCGCGCCGCCAAGGATCGTTGCGGCTCGCTGCTCCGGGCCGCCTCGAGGAACACGGGCAGGTCGAGCATGTCGAAGGTCACGGTCGGATGCTTTGTCGGCCGTTCGTAGCGCACGCCCTGCAGCCAGGCGTCGATGTGGCGCGCCGCGCGCTTGCCGTGGCCGACCGAAATCGTGACCGATTGCTCGCCCGGCACCATGTCGCCTCCGGCGAAGATGCCCGGGTGTCCGGTCATCATGTCGGGACCGACCTTGACCGCACCATTCGACGTAAACTCGATCCCCGGCACCTGGCCAAGAAAGCCGCTGTCGGTCTCCTGGCCGAGCGCCAGCACGATCGCGTCGGCCGTGAGCGTCTCGAACTGCCCCGTGGGCTGCGGCCGGCCGTTCTCGTCGAGTTCCATCGTCTCGACGGTGAGGTCGGGGCCGACGATCTCCTTGATCGTCGTCAGCCATTTGATCCTGACGCCTTCCTCGACTGCCTCGTCGGCCTCGAAGGCGTGTGCCGGCATGTGGGCGCGGTCGCTCCGGTAGACGATCAGCGCCTCCTCGGCGCCGAGGCGCTTCACCGTGCGCGCAGCATCCATCGCGGTGTTGCCGCCGCCATAGACGACGACGCGGCGCCCGAGGCGGGGCGGCTCGGCGGCGGCGACCTTATGCAGGAGCGAGACGGCGTTGAGGACCCGAACCGCGTCACGAGCAGGAATATCGACATGCTTGCCGATGCCGGCACCGATGGCGATGAAGACCGCATCGAAGCCGCCGGCCGCCTTCTCGGCCAGCACGTCCTCGACCTTGTGATTGAGGACGATCTTGACGCCCATGGTCTCGATCCGCCCGATCTCGCGCAGAAGGTCGGCGCGCGGCAGGCGATAGGCCGGGATGCCGAAATGCATCATGCCACCGGGAAGGGGGCCAGCTTCGCGAATCTCCACGGCGTGACCGAGACGGGCGAGGTGATAGGCAGCCGAAAGGCCGCTGGGGCCTGCGCCGATCACCAGCACCCGCTTGCCGCTCGATTCCGCGTCGACGGGATAAGGCCAGCCCTCGGCGGTCGCCCGATCACCGAGAAAGCGTTCGACCGCGTGGATGCCGACGGCGTCATCGAGTTCGGCGCGGTTGCAGCTCTTCTCGCACGGGCGGTAGCAGACCCGTCCGTGGACTGCCGGCAGCGGATTGTCGCGAACCAGTGCCTCCCAGGCCGCACGGTATTTGCCCGCTTGCGCCAGATCGAGCCAGGCCCGGATGTTCTCGCCAGCGGGGCAAGCCGCGTTGCAGGGCGGCAGATGGTCGATCCATTGCGGGAGCTGTTGTCGCGTCGCTCCTGTCCCGACGGCCACGGCGTGCGTGCGGGTTGCGTCGGGTTGCCTCAACATTGATGCATCCTCTACTCTCTATGACGCGCCGTTTTCCGTTCGCTCCTCATCGATCTGCTTGGCAGCCGATGCCGAAGCATATGGGGATGAGGACGAACCCGCATCTTCGAGCCCACACTAAATGTCTGCGGCGGACGCCTTCAAATGCACTCCCACAAAATCAAGCCAAGCGCGGCGGTGCTGTCTTTGATCCGCGTTAAAGACCCACGTCGCAAACGGTGGAAATCTTGATTTTGGTGACCGGAGGAACATTCGAGAGGTTAAGATGGATCTTTTTCGCGTCGAGGCCGAAGAGGAAAAACAAGGCGAGCAAAAAAGCACGGGCACGTGGCTTATCGCGGCGGGCAGCTTGTTTGGGGCTATGTCTCTCGTACCGGAGAGCTATGCCGTCAAATCGGTCAATGTGCAGCTCGACACGGCTTGGGGGCCTGAACGGGTTATCGGGTGGATGCCGAGCCGGCCCGTCTTGAACAGAAGCGGCGGGCTGCCCTGTTAGGTGACAGTCCATGGGCAGGGCGTGGTCTAATTACCAGTCCGGATGAAACAAGCGCTTACGTCCGACCGCCCTGCCAATACAGGAAGCGCGTGCCAACGCTGCAAGTCCGGCATGTTGTGACGATTGACGGGAACACGCGAGGTGCGCGCGAGGTGTCCATTTCGTTCAATAGGTTAGAGGATTGACGCACGCATGTTGTGCTCAACCAGTGTCCTATTCTGCGTCCCGAACGTGGGTCAGCACCGATGGGTGGATGGACAGGACCGGTCAGGGCCGCCTTCGTTTTCCGGGGCGTTCGTCCGTGCACGATCATATTCCGCAGGACGGGGGGCTGACGTGCAAGAACCTGGAGCGTGAAATCGCAGATGGCCGCTGGGTCGTTGTACCCTTCGCAATGGTACGCCTCACCACCTGCTGTTCGATCACGGTGGCCACCGAGTTCATCGGTCAGGTGGAGTTTCCGCGCTTCACACCAAGAGAGGAGTTGATCCCGACGACCGCTTGCCGAGCTCATGGCGAAGGCCGGAGACGGCGATTTCCTGCGCAGTGTTGCTGAGAGCGTGCCGCAGATTATCATGGAGGCCGACGTCGATGACAATCTCATGCGCAAAGAAAGCGACGCTTTATTGCGATCCATGAGGTGCGCATAATGTCGACGAAAACGGCAGTTCTTTCAATGGATTGTCGAAGATCGCATCCGCCCCAAGCTGATGTTCGATCTCAAGCAGCCGATTGTACTTGGCAGTCCGCTCGCCGCGACATGGAGCACCGGTCTTGATTTGTCCGCCGTCCATCGCGACGGCAAAATCGGCGATGAAGCTGTCTTCGGTCTCGCCCGACCGGTGCGAGATTATGTATCGCCATCCCGCGCTGCGGCAGAATTCTATTGCATCGATCGTCTCGGAGACCGTGCCGATTTGGTTGAGCTTGATGAGGGCCGCGTTGGAGCACTTCTCGTCGATACCGCGTCGGATGAAGTCGATATTCGTCACGTAAATGTCGTCGCCGACGATCTGGATACCCTCGCCGAGTTCAGCCGTCATGCGACGAAATCCGGACCAGTCGTCTTCGGCCAGCCCGTCCTCGATCGAAACGATCGGGTATTTGCTAACCCAGCTTTCATAGAGCTCAATCAGTTCTTTCGAATTTTTCCGGCCTTGGCCCGAACGCTCGAGATTATAGTTTCCATCATGGAACGACGTTGCCGCCGGGTCGAGCGCGATGCAGATGTCTTCGCCGGGGTGGTAGCCGGCTCGTTCGATTGCCCTGACGATCAGTTCGCACGCGGCTTCGTTGTTGGCCAGTTTTGGAGCGAAGCCTCCTTCGTCGCCAACAGCTGTCGTGTGGCCGTCGGCCGCAAGCAGCGCTCGCAGGGCATGGAACGTCTCGGCTGCATATCGCATTGCTTCCCGGAAGCTCGGCGCGCCCACCGGCATGATCATGAACTCCTGAAAATCCAGGCTGCTGTCAGCGTGCCGGCCGCCGTTGAGCACATTCATCATCGGGACCGGCAGGCGGACAGGCCTACCGGCGGCAAGGTATGCGTAGAGGGGTTTGCCAGCTGCTGCCGCTGCAGCGCACGCGACAGCCATCGATACACCGAGGATGGAATTGGCGCCGAGGCGTGCCTTGTTCGGCGTTCCATCGAGGTCGACGAGAACACTGTCGATTTCGATCTGGGCGCAGGCATCGCGGCCGACGACGGCATGAGCGATCTCGGTCTCGATATGCTCGATTGCTCGCAGCACACCTTTGCCGGAAAATCGATTGGGATCGCCGTCGCGCTGTTCTACGGCTTCGTTCATTCCGGTGGAAGCGCCTGATGGCACGCTTGCCGTTCCGTGAGCGCCCGATTCAAGCTCGACGGTGACTCGAACGGTCGGATTTCCCCGTGAATCGAGGATTTCGAGTCCATTCAGATTCGCTATTTTCGTATTCATACAATTGATCTCCGGCCAGCGAGGCGGACAAGTGGTCAATCCGGCGATCTCTGACCCGAGATCGACCGGATCGGAAAATCGAGTACGGCGTTTCGCGGAGTGGTGCGCTTGTTCCCGGACGACTCGAGGCGTCACTGCCAAGCGTCCTCCAACAGATCTTGTGGAGCACAGATGCAGCTCTTCCCATGTGCAGCGGCTACCGCCGTTCACGGTCAAAATTGGCATCGCTTGGCGCAAAGTGTCCTTGACTGAGGTTAAACATCGACACTTCGGCATCCGGGTCGCGGCGTCCGAGACTAGGTAGCGCAGTTGACTCCGCAGCCCATCTTCTTTTGCGAAGGGGATCGGCCTCTGTGAGCGGAGGTTGTTGATTTCCGCTGAGAGTTGACCCGGGATTTTCATCGAGAAGTGACCCGGGTGGATGTGTGTTTCCCGCGATGCGGGGGTTGGGTCAAGCGGGTGATTTTTCCTTTTTGGTTTTGGGTGCGGC
>NZ_JANZXA010000002.1 GCF_025153475.1 Novosphingobium mangrovisedimenti | reverse complement strand
CCGCACCCAAAACCAAAAAGGAAAAATCACCCGCTTGACCCAACCCCCGCATCGCGGGAAACACACATCCACCCGGGTCACTTCTCGATGAAAATCCCGGGTCAACTCTCAGCGGAAATCAACAGAATGGCGCACGATCGTCATCGGCGCCTTCGCGCCGCTGGCCAGCTTCGCGCTGTTCCACATGGTGACGGTGTTCCCGCTTTCGTGGGTCTATCTCTTCACGAGCGAGACGCCGGTCAACTTCCTGCTGATCGAGGCCACTGCCGCCGCTTTCGGCGTCGTCGCGGTCATCGCCTCGGGCCGTCTTGCCGACCATTTCGGACGCCGCCGCCTGCTGGGCGGATGCGCGGTGGGCATTGCCGTGTTCTCCGGCTTCGCGCCGCAGCTTCTCGATGCCGGGACAGTGGGCGAGATCGTCTTCATGGTCGTCGGTTTCGTGCTGCTGGGGCTGGCCTTCGGGCAGTCCTCGGGCGTGGTGTCGTCGGGTTTCGCGACCGAGCACCGCTACACCGGTTCGGCGCTCACCAGCGATCTGGCCTGGCTGTTCGGCGCCGGTTTCGCCCCGCTTGCAGCGCTGTTGCTGTCGGTGAACTTCGGCCTGATCGCCTCGGGCGCCTACCTGCTCTCCGGCGCATTGGCGACGCTGGCTGCGCTCTGGCTCAACAAGGAACTGGCCGGGCGCAAGTGATCGTCCGGCCAGTCGGCCCACGAAATTCCCGAGAGGAAGCTCTGTAGACTCGCACCCTTCAAATGGAACATAATAAGAACATTAAAGTGATTCGAGATATGTTCCCCCATGACCCGGAGCCAGTCCTCTAACCCTCTGTCCATTTCCCCTGCCTCTTCCGGCGAGGGGTTTCCGTGGCCTGCCAAAGGGCACTTGCATGAAATCCATGCCGACGCCGCAACGTTCGCGGCGGCCATGGCCTTTGCTCTCGCCGCGACAGGAAGGGACGAGACGAAACCGATCCTGCTGGCGCGCTGCCCGCGCCGGGCGGCATTGCCCATGCAGCTCTACGCAGAGGGGATCGCCGGGCTGGGCGTGGACCCGGCGCGCCTGCTGATCGTGGAGGCGCGCGACGATCCCGCTCTCTTGCAGGCCGGGCTCGATGCCGCGCGCTGTTCGGGGCTGGCGGCAGTGGTGCTGGAAACGTGGGGTGCTCTGCCCCGCTATGACCTCACCGCCAGCCGTCGCCTGGTGCTGGCCGCCGAAAAGTCCGGTGCGCCGGTGATCGTCCTGCGCGGCAAGGCGGCCCCGCGCAGCAGTGCCGCGCATAGCCGCTGGATCGTCCGCAGCGCGCCTTCGGTTCCGCTGCCGGCCGATGCGCCGGGCCTGCCGGCCTGCGAAGTGGAACTCTCGCGCCAGCGCGGCGGTCCTGCCGGCATGCGCTGGCGGCTCGAATGGGATGAGGTGAACGGAGGCTTTCATGCAGAGCGCGTCGATGCCGCGCCGCTATCTGGCGCTGTGGTTTCCCCGGTTCCCGTGCGAGCGGGTCTGCAAGGCGGCGGGGCAAGAATGGTGCTCCACGCCTTTGGTTCTGGTGGCACGGACCGGCAATGCGCTGCGGCTGACGGCAGTGGACGCGCGCGCCGGCCGGATGGGTCTGACAGTGGGCATGACGCTGGCCGACGCGCGGGCGCGCTGCCCCGATCTGAAGAGCTTGCCGCATGACTACGAAGCCGATGCCCGCGAACTGGAGCGGCTGACCGCGCGGATGCTGCACTTCACGCCCATGGCGGCGGTCGATCCACCCGACGGGATCATGCTCGACATCACGGCTTGCGCGCACCTGTTCGGCGGCGAGGCGGCACTGGCGCACGCGGTCATGGAGCAAGCGGGCTACACCGCGCGCCACGCTTTCGCCGCCCACGCCGCCGCTGCGCGCGCCCTGGCGCGGTATGGAAACGGGGAGACGATCCATCGTGCACCCTCCTCTTCGTCATTGCGAGGCCGCAGGCCGAAGCAATCCAGGGCGGTTTGCGCCGGCTCTGGATTGCCGCGCGGCTTTGCCGCTCGCAATGACGAAGGGAAAGGTGACGGGGGAGGAGGAGGAGAAGAAGAACACATCCGCGCCCTGCCCATCGCCGCGCTGGAACTGCCGGAAGATGCGCAGTCCGGCCTGCGCCGCGCGGGGCTTTTCACCCTGAGCGATCTCGCGGCGCGGCCGATGGCGGCGCTGGCCGCGCGCTTCGGTGGGGAGACAGTGGCCAGACTGCGCGCGGTGCTGGGCGAGCAGGACAGCCCCATGGCCCCTCAGCGCCCCTCCGCCCGGCTGCGCGCCGAAGCGCGTTTCGCCGAGCCCGTCGCCCGCACCGACTATGTGCTGGAAGTGATCGAGGACCTGCTCGCCGATCTCTCTCGTCAGATGGAAGCACGCCATCTGGGCGGGCGGTGCTTTACCGTCCGGCTGGAGCGCACCGATGGCGCGCGGCGGCGCCTCACCGTCGAGACCAGCCTGCCGAGCCGCGATCCGGCGCGCATCGCGCGGCTGTTCCGCGAGCGGATCGAGGGGCTGGCCGATCCGCTCGATCCCGGCTTCGGCTTCGATGCCATCGCCCTTGCTGCCGGCCGCACCGAGCCGCTGCACCCCGCCCAGCCCGAAATCGGCGGCAAGGTGGCCGAGGCGGAAAGCATCGCCGTGCTGATCGACCGGCTGACGACGCGCTTCGGGGAGCACGGCGTCCTGCGTCCGGTGCCTTGCGATACGCATATTCCGGAGGCTGCGCAGCAAGTCCTGCCCGCCATGCACGCGGCCCCGGCGCGCTGGCCGGATGTGGGCGAGCGGCTGCCCCGCCCTCTGTTCCTGCTCGACCCGCCCCAGCCGGTCACGGCGCTGGCCAGTGTGCCTGACGGTCCGCCACAGCGGCTGCGCTGGCGCGGGCAGGTGCACGAGATCGTCCGCGCCGAAGGGCCAGAGCGGATCGCCCCCGAATGGTGGCACCGGCCGCAGGGCCATGTGCCGGGCGGGGCCGGGCTCACCCGCGATTACTACCGCATCGAGGATGCACAAGGGAGCCGGTACTGGGTGTTCCGCCACGGCCTCTACGGGGAAACCGGAGAGCCGCGCTGGTACGTGCACGGGTTGTTCGCATGACCGTGATCGAGCCTGTCGTGGCCAGTGCCTACAGCTTCCTGCGCGGCGCCTCGCACCCCGGCGAGATGGTGGCACGCGCCCATGCGCTGGGTATGGCGGGGATTGGCATCGCCGACCGCAACACCGTGGCAGGCGTGGTGCGCGCGCATGTCGCATGGAAGCAGCCCGGCGTGCGCGAGAGCGGCTTCCGGCTGCTCACTGGCGCCCGGCTGGTCTTTGCGGACGGAACGCCGGACGTCGCGGCCTATCCGATGGACCGCGCCGGTTGGGGGCGGCTGACGCGGCTTCTCACATTGGGCAACCGGCGCGCGGAAAAGGGCGATTGCCTGCTGCATCTGCCCGATCTGCTGGACCATGCCGAAGGGCTGGCGCTGATCGCCATGGATGGGACGCCGGAACTGCTGGGCACGCTGAAGGAAGCCGCCCCACACCACTGGCTGGCCGCCACGATGCCGCGCGGCGGGCGCGACGCGCGCGAACTGGCACGGCGCATCGCGCTGTCTGGACAGACCGGCGTGCCGCTTATCGCCACCAACGATGCGCTCTATGCCGCGCCGGAGTGCCGCCCCCTGCACGATGTCATGACCTGCATTCGCGAGGGCACCAACGTGCAGGCCGCCGGGCGGAAACTCGCCGTCAATGCCGAACGCCACTTGAAGCCCCCCGCCGAAATGGCACGCCTCTTCGCCCGCTGTCCCGAAGCACTCACGGCAGGTGCGGACCTGCTGTCCGCCATTCGCTTTACGCTCGACGATCTGCGCTATGAGTACCCGCACGAGCCGGTCCCGCCCGGCCACACGCCGCAAGGCTGGCTCGAACATCTGGCGGGCGAGGGCGCCCGGACCCGCTTCCCCAAGGGGGTGCCGGAGCAGTACCGCCAGACGCTGGCCGAGGAATTTCGCCTGATCCGCGAGCGGCGCTACGCGCCTTACTTCCTCACCGTGCATGACATCGTGGCGCATGCCCGCTCGCTCGATCCGCCGATCCTGTGCCAGGGGCGCGGCAGCGCGGCCAATTCGCTGGTGTGCTATTTCCTTGGCATCACGCCGATCGATCCGGTGAAGGAGCAGTTGCTGTTCTCCCGCTTCCTTTCCGAAGCGCGCGACGAGCCGCCCGATATCGATGTCGATTTCGAGCACGAGCGGCGCGAGGAAGTGATCCAGTACATTTACGAGCGCTATGGCCGTGAGCGCGCCGGGATTGCCGCCACTGTGATCCACTACCGCCAGCGCAGCGCGATCCGCGAAGTCGGCAAGGCATTGGGGATGACGGACGATGTGACGGCCAGCCTCTCGGGCACGATCTGGGGCAGCTATGGCGGCGGCGAACTGCCCGAGGCGCGGCTGGCCGAGGCAGGGCTCGGTGCCGCCAATCCGGAACTCGCCCGGCTGCGCGATCTGGTAGGGAGCCTGCTGGAATTCCCCCGCCACTTGTCGCAGCACGTCGGCGGTTTCGTGCTCACCGAAGGGCGGCTCGATGAACTGGTGCCAATCCACAATGCCGCCATGCCGGACCGCACCTTCATCGAATGGGACAAGGACGATATCGACGCGCTCCACCTGATGAAGGTCGACGTGCTGGCGCTCGGCATGCTCACCTGCATCCGCAAGAGCTTCGATCTGATGCGCGAACACGGATTGGGCGATCTCGTGCTGGCCACTGTCCCGCGCGAGGATGCGGCGACTTACCGCATGCTCCAGAAGGCCGACAGCATGGGCACGTTTCAGGTGGAAAGCCGGGCACAGATGTCGATGCTGCCTCGCCTGAGGCCGAAGACGCTTTACGATCTGGTGATTCAAGTGGCGATCGTGCGGCCCGGACCCATTCAGGGGGGTATGGTCCACCCCTACCTGCGCCGCCGTAATGGCGAGGAAGTGATCGAGCTTCCCGGCCCGCCCGGCAGCGAAGACGAGCTTCGCGCGGTGCTGGGCAAGACGCTGGGGGTGCCGCTGTTTCAGGAACAGGCAATGAAGCTCGCCATTGTCGCGGCGGGCTTTACCCCGGCCGAGGCCGACGGGTTGCGCCGCGCCATGGCGACCTTCCGGCGCAACGGGACGATGCATTTCTATCAGGACAAGCTGGTCGAAGGCATGGTGCGGCGCGGCTACCGGCGCGATTTCGCCGAGCGGTGCTTTGAACAGATCAAGGGTTTCGGCGACTACGGCTTTCCCGAAAGCCACGCGCAGGCCTTCGCCTGGTTGGCCTATGTTTCGAGCTGGCTGAAATGCCATTACCCGGCGGTGTTCACTTGCGCGCTGCTCAACAGCCAGCCAATGGGCTTCTACGCGCCGTCACAACTGGTGCAGGATGCGCGCGCGCATGGCGTGGAAGTGCGTCCGATCGATGCCGCCGCCAGCCAGTGGGACAGCACATTGGAAGGCGAGCGCGTGCTGCGGCTCGGCCTGCGCCAGATCGGCGGCTTCCGCGAGGATTGGGCGCAGGCCCTGCATAAGGCGCGCGGCCTGAGGGCCTTCACGGACATTCAGGATCTGGCGAGCTGCACCGGCCTGCCTGCGCGGGCCATGGCCCTGCTGGCCGATGCCGATGCGCTCGGCTCGCTGGGGCAGGGGCGCCGTCAGGCCGGGTGGGACGTGCGCCGCCTGCCGCCCAAGCAGCTTTCGCTGTTCGCCGCGATGGAAGCCCCTGAACTCGGCGCTGAACCCGATGCCGCCTTGCCGGTCATGCCTTTGTCAGAGGAAGTCGCGGCCGATTACCAGACGCATCGCCTCTCGCTCAAAGGCCACCCGATGCAGTTCCTGCGCGCAGGCCTCGCGGCCGAGGGCGTGCTGAGCTGCGCAGACGTCAACGCCGCGAAGGACGGGGCGCGGGTGCGCTGCGCGGGCGTAGTGCTGGTGCGCCAGCGGCCGGGCAAGGGCAATGCCGTGTTCATCACCATCGAGGACGAGACCGGCGTGGTCAACGCGCTGCTCTGGGCGCGCGACTTCGAACAGCAGCGCCGCCCGGTCATGGCCGCCCGCCTGGCCGAGATCGCAGGCGAGATCCAGCGCAGCAAGGAAGGCGTGGTGCACCTGATGGCCAAGCGGGTGACGGACCGCTCAGCCCTGCTGGCGCGGCTGGACGGGACTTTGCCCGCCGACCTCAAGCACGAGCGCTCCCCGGCGGCACCCCGGTCACGCCACCCGCGCAATGTGCGGATTTTGCCGCGATCGCGGGATTTTCATTAGGTGACGGGCAGATGGAAATGGCTGGAACGGGCCGGTTGCAGACCGGCAGGATTGGTTGGACGATTTGTCGAATTTATGTGGCCGAGCAACTAGCATTTGCGCGATCAATTTAGATCGGGCTGTTGCCTTACCACTCACGATAGACTGAGCATCAGGTGGAAATGGTCAAACAATTCGCTGCACGATCCGGGCTCCAGATAGGTCATTTCCGGGGATTGATTGCCAAGAGTAAGCAAAGCTTGCTTCAAGATGCGTTGGTCTGCATCTGACACGCCGTATGCTGTACTAATGGCTCGCTTCGCATTTCCTCTCATCTGCGGCCGCAAGAGTTGCAGATTCTGATCCAGATAGCCGAACCCCAAAACGAGGAGCGTGTCTGCGCTGTGGACGGCTTGAGCTACATTATGAACAACCTGGCTCCGAACACTCTCGGTAAATGTCTGGAGCCTTTTTCCGATCTTCCAATAGTCTAGGTCATCGCCGCCCCCCAGCGGTAAGTTTGCTTCGCTCTGGCCCCGCCACGGCAAAACGCCCAGCGAGCCATATGGGTGATTAAATCGAACGTCTTCCAACACCTCAGCTGCCTCTTCGCCGTCGATGTCGAAATAATCTTGAAGGGCCATCCAGATAAATTGCTCAAGACAACGATCATAGTTGAAAATGACAAAGCGGACGTTCTCGAACGCCTCTTTGATGTTGTTTCTCTGCACACCTGACATAAGCAGCCGAGCAAAAGCCGGATACCATGTCTTTGCCAGTTTCTCACCGCGCGTAGACGCCTGCGGCATCTCATCGCGTTCAGAAAAAAGGGCATGCATGTTTGATCGTTGGAATAAATAGGAGGAGCGTTCCGCCCGAAGTATGCATATTGCGATGCAGAGCTTGCCAAGATCGACTAGGTGAGGATCGTCCTGATGAGAGTGCAGGAAATTGTCGATTGACAGTGCAAGCGGTAGACCACGCAGGATCCGATCGGCCGCAGCCTTGTAGGGTTGCAGGTTATTTTGAAGTGAAGGGACGTCTGCGCCAGCAAATGACCTCATAATCTGCAGCATGGTATTGTCGGAGAAGCCGTAGGCATTCTCATTGGTCCGCTCCAGCAAGCTTACAATCTGATCCTTTAGCCCGTCGCCCGAAGGCAATCCAAGCTCACAGCTTGCACCCGCCCCCACAACAATCGTCGTTTTCTGCCTGAACATGTGAGGAGACTAGGCGCACCTAGCGGGCGCGTGAAGGCGAAACTTCATGCTTTAAGCGGACGAGCTTCCGTCTACCGGAATCGACGATCTGAACGTTTGCGTTTGGAATTAGCTTGTGATCGTCCGAACGACGGTAATGGGCGCAAAGCCGCCGATGCTATCGCCCCTAAACCCTGCCCCCCATCCCCAGCATCCCCGGCAGTTCCTTGCGTAGCACGCTCACCAGCTCCGAGATCTTCGGCTGCAGGTGGCGCCGCTGCGGATAGACGGCCCAGATCGGTTCGTCGGCGGGCTGGATGTCGCTCAGCAGCGCAATCAGCGTACCCTCCGCCAGTGCCTGCCGCACGTAGAAGTCGGGGAGCTGGCACACCCCCATGTCGTCGAGCGTGGCTTCCATTACCGCGCTGCCGCTGTTGCAGCGCCAGCGGCTGTGCGGGCGCCAGGACTGGGCCTTGCCGTCCACCCGGAAATGCCAGGTGCCGGCATTGCCCGCGAGCAGGTCGTGCGCTTCGAGATCGGCCAGCGTGCGCGGCTCGCCTCGCCGCTTGAGATAGGCGGGGCTGGCGCATGTCACCAGCGAGCGGCTGGCGATGCGGGTGCCGATCAGGCGGGAATCGGGCAAGTGGCCGGTGCGCACCGCCATGTCGTAGCCTTCGGCCACGAGGTCGACCACGCGGTTGGTGAGGTCGATGTTGACGTGCAGCCGGGGATAGGCGCGGGCGAAGCGGCGCAGGATCGGGGCGATGAAGCGTTCGCCCATCGCGGTGGAGCAGGTCAGGCGCAACTCGCCTTGCGGCTCGCCTTTCTCGTTGACGAGCGCAAAGGCTTCTTCGCGCTCCATCAGCATGCGCTGGCAATGTTCGAGGAACACCCGGCCGGTGTCAGTCAGCCGTACCGAGCGGGTCGTGCGGAGGAACAGTTGCGCCTGCAGCCGCGCTTCCAGCCGCATGATCGCGCGGCTCATGTGGGTGGTGGAAACCCCCAGTGCCGCAGCCCCGCCGCGAAAGGTGCCGGCGGTGGCGACGGCGGTGAACTCGTCGATCCCGTCCCAGGAGCTCATCGATTATCCCTCGCATGACATAATGAGTTGCGATTTTCCGGCTTTATCACAACAACGGCCCCGCGATAGACAGGCCGCGATAAACAGGAGTTGCCCCATGAAGACCCGCGCCGCCGTAGCCTTCGAAGCCAAGAAGCCGCTGGAGATCGTCGAAGTCGATCTCGAAGGCCCCAAGGAGGGCGAAGTGCTGGTCGAGATCATGGCGACCGGCATCTGCCATACCGATGCCTATACGCTCGACGGGTTCGATTCCGAAGGCATCTTCCCCTCGATCCTCGGCCACGAAGGCGCAGGGATCGTGCGCGAGGTGGGGCCGGGCGTGACCTCGGTGAAGCCCGACGATCACGTGATCCCGCTCTACACCCCCGAATGCCGCCAGTGTAAGTCGTGCCTGTCGGGCAAGACCAACCTGTGCACCGCGATCCGCGCGACGCAGGGGCAGGGCCTGATGCCCGACGGCACCAGCCGTTTCAGCTACAAGGGCCAGACGATCTTCCACTACATGGGCTGCTCGACTTTCTCGAACTTCACCGTGCTGCCCGAGATCGCCGTCGCCAAGATTCGCGAGGACGCGCCGTTCCAGACTTCGTGCTACATCGGCTGCGGCGTCACCACCGGCGTGGGCGCGGTGGTGAACACCGCCAAGGTGCAGGTGGGCGACAATGTGGTTGTGTTCGGCCTCGGCGGCATCGGCCTCAACGTGATCCAGGGCGCGCGCCTTGCCGGGGCCAACAAGATCATCGGCGTTGACATCAACCCCGACCGGGAGGAATGGGGCCGCAAGTTCGGCATGACCGACTTCCTCAACTCCAAGGGCATGAGCCGCGAGGACGTGGTCGCCAAGATCGTGCTGATGACCGACGGCGGCGCGGACTACACTTTCGATGCCACCGGCAATACCGAAGTGATGCGCACCGCGCTGGAAGCCTGCCACCGCGGCTGGGGCACCTCGATCATCATCGGCGTAGCCGAGGCGGGCAAGGAGATCTCCACCCGTCCGTTCCAGCTCGTGACGGGCCGCAACTGGCGCGGCACCGCGTTCGGCGGGGCCAAGGGCCGCACCGACGTGCCCAAGATCGTCGACATGTACATGCAGGGCAAGATCCAGATCGACCCGATGATCACCCACGTCATGGGGCTGGAAGAGATCAACACCGCTTTCGACCTGATGCACGCGGGCAAGTCGATCCGCAGCGTCGTAGTCTTTTGATGGAAACTGTTTCCACCAACCGCAGCCACGGCGGCGTTCAGGGCGTCTACAAGCATCGGAGCAGTGAGACGGGGACGGAGATGACGTTCTCCGTCTTCGTGCCCGATCATGCGGAAGGCGCGAAGCTGCCGGTGCTGTGGTATCTTTCGGGCCTCACCTGCACGCATGCCAACGTCACCGAGAAGGGCGAGTTCCGCGCCGCCTGCGCCGAGCATGGCGTGATCTTCGTGGCGCCGGACACCAGCCCGCGCGGCGACGACGTGCCCGACGACGAGGGCTACGATTTCGGCAAGGGTGCGGGCTTCTATGTCGATGCGACGCAGGAGCCCTGGGCGCAGCATTTCCGCATGCGCTCCTACATCGAGACGGAGCTTCCCGCGCTGATCGCCGCGCATTTCCCCGTCGACATGGAGCGGCAGGGGATCACCGGCCATTCGATGGGCGGCCACGGTGCGTTGACCATCGCGCTACGCAATGCCGGGCGGTTCCGCTCGGTCAGCGCTTTCGCGCCGATCGTCTCGCCACTGGCGTGCCCCTGGGGCGACAAGGCGCTGACCGGCTATATCGGTGCCGATCGGGCCGCCTGGCGTGAATACGATGCCTGCGCGCTGATCGAGGATGGCGCACGTGTGCCCGACCTGCTGGTCGACCAGGGAATGGCGGACGGCTTTCTGGAAGAACAGCTCAGGACGCACCTGTTGTCGGAAGCCTGCGAAAAGGCAGGGCAGCCTGCCACGATCCGCATGCAGGAGGGTTACGACCACTCCTACTACTTCATTTCCACATTCATGGGCGAGCACGTTGCCTGGCATGCGGAGAGGCTGACGCGCTGATTTAAGGAACCGCCTTGTCTTTGCTCTTTCTCTCTGAAGGGGAGAGGACTTGTTCACGTTCAGGCGCTTATGGGTAATCGACGGCGACGTGAGGGATGTTCCCTTCGATGCGGCCATGCGGCGTGCGGTACTGCGTGACCGGAACGCCGAGGTCGTGCCCGATGTCCAGCGTCTCGCCGTTGCCGGCCGGCTGGAAGTAGTTCACCGAAACGTCGAGCCGGGCATATTCCTCTCCGCCCGCGCTGAGAACGATCTGCGCCGGGCCGCCGGGCTTCTGCGTCGCGAACTGCATGGTGAGCGTGCTCGCGCCTTGCGGCAGGGCTTTGTCCGACACGACCTTGAAGGTCTCTTGCGGATCGGTCGACCGCGCCCAGACGAAGGCCGGGTGGCCCTGGTCGAGATAGAGGCTCCAGCCGCCGAACCAGCTTCCCAGCGCCACCACCGCGCCCGATGCCTGCGCGCTGTCGAGTTCGAGGTCGGCCTTGAGCGTGAAGGGCCGGGCCATCAGCGTCGGTCCGCCGACAGCGGGGATCGAGACGTCCTTGCCCCAGAAGTCGTAGTGCTTGCGCGGGTTGGGATGCATTACCGCGATGGCGCGGGCCATGCCGAAGCGGTGGTCGATCGGGAAGACGTTGTTCTTCTCGCCCTCTTCGTGGAACAGGGCCTTCATCGCCTCCAGCCGCTCGGGGTACTTGGCCGAGAGGTCGGTGGACTGCGAGAAGTCCTTGTCGAGGTTGTAGAGCGTCCAGGTGATTTCGGGCTTCAGCCCGCCGGGCGGCACATTGGTCCACGAGGTGCGGCCGTCTTCGCCGCTGAGGAACCAGCCGTCGTGATAGAGGCCCATCTTGCCGCCGATCTCGAAGTACTGCGTGCGCGGCTTGTCGGCCTGGCAACTCTGCAGCGCGGGCAGCAGGCTTGTCCCGTCCATCGGCTTTTGCATGGTGCCCAGTACTTCCTTCGGCGCCGGCAGGCCGGCGGCGTCGAGAATGGTCGGGGTGATGTCGATCAGGTGCGAGAACTCGCCGCAGATCGATCCCGGCCTGGTCACGTGCCCGGCCCAGTTCAGGATCATGCCGTTGCGAATGCCGCCCAGCATGTCGGCATATTGCTTCACCCAGCGAAAGGGCGTGTTCATCGCCCAGGCCCAGCCGACCGAGTAGTTCTCGTAGGTCTCCGGCCCGCCAAGCTTGTCGGTGTTGGCGAGTATCCATTCCTTGCGTTCGGGAATGCGGTCCATCCCGCGCAGCTCGTCGATAGTGCCTTCGGGGCCTGCTTCGCCGCTGGCGCCGTTATCGCCCATGACCACGGCGACCAGCGTGTTGTCGAGCTGGCCCATGCGCTGCAACTCGTCGATCACGCGGCCGAGCTGCGCGTCCTGGAACGCGAGCTGGGCGGCGGCGACTTCCATGGTGCGGGCGTGGAAGACCTTTTCGCGCGGCGAGAGCGTATCCCAGGCCGGGATCTCGGCCGGGCGCGGCGTCAGCCTGGTGCCCTTGGGAATCATCCCCATGGCGAGCTGGCGGCGCCAGGTCTCGACGCGCATCTGGTCCCAGCCCTGATCGAACTTGCCCTTGAAGCGCGCGATCCATTCGGGCGGCACCTGATGCGGTGCGTGCGCCGATCCCGGCGCGAGATAGGCGAGGAAGGGTTTGTCGGGCGCGCCGGCCTTCTGGTTGTGGACCCAGCGGATCAGGTCGTCGGCAAGGCGCTCGTCGAGCATCTTGCCTTTGCCTTCGTCGGGATCGACGCGGGCGATGCCGCGATAGAGCGTGGGCGAATACTGGTCGGTGTCGCCGTTGGGAAAGCCGAAGAAGTAGTCGAAGCCGAGGCCTGTCGGCCAGGCATCGAAGGGCCCGGCCTCGCTGCGCTCTTCGGCGGGCACGTTGTGGTGCTTGCCGAACATCGCGGTGTTGTAGCCGTTGAGCCGCAGGATCTGGGCGATCGTGGCGGTATCGGGCTGCATGCGGCCATTGTAGCCGGGAAAGCCGGAGGACAGGTCGCTCAGCCAGCCTACGCCCGCGTTATGGTGATTGCGCCCGGTCAGCAGCGCGGCGCGGCTGGGCGAGCAGATGCCGGTTGTGTGGAAGCGGTTGAAGCGCTCGCCGGTGCGCGCCAGTCTCTCGAAATTGGGCGTCGGCACCGGGCCGCCGAAGGCGCTCGACATGGCGAAGCCGACATCGTCGGACATGAACAGCAGCACGTTGGGCGCGCCCTGCGGCGCCTGCACCGGGGCGGCGGGAGAGGGCGTCGCGTCGAGCACGTTGTCGGCGATTGTGCCGGTGAACGGTGCGCGCGGGATGGGCAGGACGGTGCGGTCGGCTTGGGCCATGGCAGGCATGCAGGTTCCCAGGGCAAGCCCGGCCAGGACGCACTGCACCCGCCGGAATGTGGAAGCGGTTGTTCCGGAACGACCGGCACGCTCCTGCGTGCGCGAATACCTCTGCAGTGCCATCGGCTACCCTCTTGATACTGTTTGCGCGGAGGATAGGACGGCAAAATGTGATGTCTAATGCATATAAGTGGGAGGCTTTATGCTATAGGTGCATGCTATGGACACCACGCGCCTTCGCCACATCCTCGCCGTTGCCGATACGCTCAGCTTTTCGCGCGCCGCCGAGCAGCAGAATATCACGCAGCCCGCGCTCAGCCGCAGCATTGCCGCCTTCGAAAGCCGGTACGGCGTGCGGCTGTTCGACCGGGGGCGGGGCGGTGTCACGATCACGCCGGCCGGCGCCTTCGTGATCGAGCAAGCGCGCTCGCTCGTCCGCGCGTCGAGCGAGTTCACGCGCAACGTGCGCCGTTACGCAGAAGGCGCGGCGGGGCGGGTCTCGTTCGGCATAGGGCCATTGCTGGCCGGTCTCGTGCTGGCCGATCTCGGCAGCAGCCTGCTGGCCAGGAGCCCCGGGCTGGAAATCAACACGGTGGTCAAGTCGCCCGACAGGCTCGTGGCCGATCTGTTCGAGGACACGGTCGAGATGATCATCGGCAACAGCTGGCAGGTCGCGGAGCTGCATGGCGTCGTCGTCGAGGAGATCGCTTCGCTCGATCTTGCGCCTATCGTGCGCGGGGATCACCCGCTGACCCGGCAGGACAAGGTATTGCCCGCGGACCTGGCGGCCTATCCCGTGGCACGGCCGATCCGGATGACAGGTGGCGCCGTCGATGCCGGCGCGTTCATCTGCGACGATTTCCACGTATTGCGCGATACGGTGGCCGCGACCGACTGTACCTGGATCACCGCGCCCGCGTTCGTCCGCAAGGAGCTTGTCGAGGGGCGTCTGAAGGTCCTCGACGTGGAAGGATTCGCAAGCATGAGAAGCGGGATCGGCATTATCACATTGGCGGGCCGGACGGCGTCCCCCGCTGCCCGCATCGTTGCCCAGCTGACGCGCGAAGCGCTTGGCAGGTGCCTTTCCGAGGGGGGATGAAGGCATCTGTATCGCATCACCGTTGAGGCACGATCATGCGCAGGATTTGTCCGGAATAATCAAGTCACCCGTGCAAGTCCGGGTATATGCGAATGAAAGGGCCGTGCCCCCGACGATGGGCGGACGGGACAGGAGAGCGATAATGGAAGGTGCAATGAAGGCCTTGCTGGACCGCGAGGCGATACGCGATTGCGTCGCCCGCCTGGCGCGCGGCGAAGACCGGCGCAGTGCCGATCTGATCCGGTCATGCTGGTGGCCTGATGCGACATTCGATTACGGCGTCCACGGCGGGGATTTCGAGGCATACCTCGCCTGGGTCGTTCCCGGGGCGGATGCGATCAAGGACACCCAGCACGTGCTGGGGCAGACCTGTATCGAACTTGGCGGCGACAGCGCCAAGGCCGAGACGCATGTGATCTCGTACCACCGTGTCGACATGGGCGAGGGCGATCGCGATACCTGCATCGGCGGCCGCTATCTCGACACTTTCGCCTTCCGCGACGGAGAATGGCGCATTGCCGACCGCGTGATGCTTTACGACTGGGAGCAGGACTGGGGAGATGCGGCTGACTGGTCCAAGGGCGTGATGGGCTATCCCTTCACTGCCGAACATTTCCCGGGCCGCGCCAAGGGTGATTACAGCGAACGCTGGTTTGCAGGAGAAACGAAATGAGCGCGCCGCTGGCAGGAAAGGTCGCGCTGGTCACCGGCGCAAGCCGGGGTATCGGCAAGGGTATCGCACTTGTACTCGCGGAGCAGGGCGCGACGGTCTACGTCACCGGACGCACCGTGAAGGAGGGCGATTACTATCTGCCCGGCACCGTCGGCGGCACCGCGGCGGAATGCGATGAGCGCGGCAAGAAAAGCGGTGGCAAGGGCATCGCGGTGGCCGTCGACCATGGCGATGACGAGGCGGTCGCGCGACTGTTCGAGCAGATCGAGCGCGAGCAGGGCCGGCTCGACATTCTCGTCAACAGCGCGACGCAGCTTTCCGAAGACCTGCTGGAGCCGCAGCCGTTCTGGGAAAAGCCGCTGTCCAACCTCGAGATGTGGGAAGTCGGCGCGCGGTCCTATTACGTGTGCTCGTGGCATGCGGCGAAGATGATGGCGCGGCAGAAGTCCGGTCTGATCGTGATGATCAGCGGCTATACTGGGGTGACTTATACCTACGGCGTCATCTTCAGCGCGACCAAGTGCATCGTCGACCGCATCGCGCGCGACATGGCCATCGAACTCGAACCCTACAACGTCGCCACCGTCTCGCTGTGGCAGGGCCTGACGCTCACCGAAAAGGCCAAGGACAACCTTGCCAAGGTGTCCGACAAGATGACCAATTCGGTCGCGGGCCAGACCGGCAGCTCGGTCGAGCATCCCGGCCGGGTGATCGCCGCGCTGGCCAGCGATCCGGAGATCATGAAGCGTTCGGGCGGCTCGTTCATCACCGCCGAGGTCGCCGGCGACTATGGTGTGGTCGACATCGACGGCAGGCGCATCGAATCCATGCGCGAAAAGCGCGGAGCGCCTCTGTGGAAGCCGATTTGCGAGGTCGACTACCGTGGCAAGTGACCGCGAAGCGCGGCTGGACGCGCTGCTCGACAAGCAGGACATCATGGAATGCCTCGCGCGCTTCTCGCGCGGGATGGACCGGTTCGACCGCGACATCTACCTCTCGGCGTTCTGGCCGGATGGCGAGATGGCGGCGGGTCCTTTCGTGGGCAGCCCCGCCGATTGCTGGGACTGGGCCGTGCCGATGCACGAGGCGGGTCAGGTCCTGACGCATCATGCCCTGCTGCAGACCACCATCGACCTCGACGGCGATGCCGCGCATAGCGAGACCTACTACCAGTTCGTCGGCCGCAACAAGGATGAGAGCCTGTGGATCGCGGGCGGGCGCTACATCGACCGGCTCGAGAAGCGAGACGGCGAGTGGCGCATCGCGCTGCGCACCAATGTCATCGAATGGTGCTGCCTGCCGCCGCCGATGCCGATCCCCTTTGCCGACGTGCCCGACATTGCCGTGAACGGCGTGTCCTCGCGCAGCAAGGAGGACCCCTCCTACCAGCGCCCGCTGGTCAATCGGCGCGCACCGAACAACCCGGCGAAGGCCTAGAAGCGGCCAGCCATCAATCGGGCTCGGTGTTCCGCACCCGGCACAGGCCTTCCTGCGCGACGCTGGCCACGAGCCTGCCGGTGCGGTCGAAGATCGTCCCGCGGGCAAAGCCACGGGCATGGCCCGACCATGGGCTGTCCATCGTATAGAGCAGCCAGTCGTCGACCGGCGGCGTTGCATGGAACCACACCGCGTGGTCGAGGCTCGCCACCTGTAGCCGGGGCGAGAAGAATTCGACCGGGTGGGGGATGACTGCCGTGGTCACCAGCGCGAAGTCGCTGGCATAGGCCAGCACCACGCGCTGCATCGCCGGATCTGCCTCCATGGGCTTCTTGAGGCGGAACCACAGGAACTGGCTGGGCATGCCGGCGCCGTCGAAGCCCCGGGGCGCAGGCGGTCCCGGCCGCATGTCGAAGGCGGCGAGACGTTCCAGTATTGTTGGCGGCACGGCGGTTCCCGCGGCAGCGAGCGTGCCGGTAAAATCGGGGCACTCCTCCGGCGGGAGCAGCTTTGGCATGGCGGCGGCGTGGGCGAAGCCTTCCTCGTGCCGATGGAACGATGCGGCGAGGTTGAGGATCGGTTTGGCGTCCTGCATCGCCACCACGCGCCGGTTGGCGAAGCTGCTGCCGTCGAAATCGGGCAGCACGCGGTAGATGATGGGGCGCGTGGTGTCGCCGGCCCGCAGGAAATAGGCATGGAGCGAGTGGGCATGCCTGCTTTCGCCAATCGAGCGCGCGGCGGCGGATAGCGCCTGCGCCACCACCAGCCCTCCGAACACGCGCCCCGCCGCTTCGGCCGAAGCGGCGCCGCGATAGAGGTCGGTATCGATCTCCTCGATCGTCAGCAGGTCGCGCAAGTCCTCGACGGCGGCGCGGTCCGGATCAGTCATCGTGCTTGTTCTCGTCATCGTTCCGGGCGGTCGCAGCGCCGTCGATCAGGGTAAGCGCCTGTCTCTCGAGCAGCCGCAGTTCCTCAAGCGTCTGGTCGATGGCGCGCTTCTGCTTGCGCAACGCGCTGACACGTTCCCCGATCTTCATCAGAAGCTGGCGAGCCTGTGCGACGTGTTCGGGATCGACGTCGTAGAGATCGAGGAATTCCTTGATCTCGCGGATCGAGAAGCCAAGCCGCTTGCCGCGCAGGATGAGGCGCATCCGTGCGATTTCCCGCCGCGAATAGATGCGCGTCGTGCCCACGCGCTGCGGTGCGATCAGACCCTTGTCCTCGTAGAAGCGCAAGGTGCGCATGGTCACGTCCAGCTGTCTCGCGACTTCCTGAATGCCGAGCATTTTCGGATTGTCCGAGGGGGAGGTCGCAGCGTGGGACCGGGCGTAGGTCACGCCGTGTTGTCCGAATTGCGGCGTGCGGCTTCCTCGTCGGCAAGGTCCTTCTTCGAAAGCTTGCCGACCAGGGTCTTGGGCAGGCTGGCCCGAAACTCGATCGAAGAGGGCATTTCGATCTTGTTCAGCCGCTCGCGCAGGAAGTTCAGCAAGGTTGCTTCGTCGATCTCGCTTCCCTCGTGCAGCGCGACGAAGGCCTTGGGAGTCTGGCCCCGGTAGGGGTCGGGCACGCCGATTACCGCAGCTTCGGCCACCAGCGGGTGTTCGTAGATCGCTTCTTCGATGATGCGCGGATAGACGTTGTAGCCGCCGCACAGGATCACGTCCTTGATCCTGTCGACGAGGAAGAGATAGCCGTCCTCGTCGAGATAGCCGATGTCCCCGGTCCGCAGCGCACCGTAGATGAAGGTGCGCTCCGATTCCTCCGGGCGGTTCCAGTAGCCCTTCATGATCTGCGGGCCGCGCGCGCAGACTTCGCCCTTTTCGCCCGGCTTGCACAAGTGGTTGGGCTCGTTTGGGTCGCGGATTTCCAGCGTCGTGCCGGGGAAGGCAGGGCCGCAGGAATTGTCCTTGACCACGCCTTCGAGCGGATTGCAGGCGATGATCGGGCTGGCTTCGGACAGGCCGTATCCTTCGACCACGCGTATGCCGGATGCCTGCTCGAAGCTCCTGCGCACGTCCAGCGGCAGCGGCGCGCCGCCCGAGATGCACACGCGCACCTCGTCGAACGCGCCCTCCAGGTTCTCGGTGCTCAACGCTGTGTAGAGCGTGGGCACGCCGAAGAACTGCGTGGGTTTGGTGCGCCGGGCCGTGGCGAGAAACGGCTTCATCTCGAAGCGCGGCAGCAGGATCATCTCGGCGGCGGTGTCGACCGAGTAGTTCAGCACCGTCGTCAGGGCGAAGACGTGGAACAGCGGCAAGATGCCCAGCGTGCGCTCCTGCTGCCCGGGCATGTGGCCGACATGCGCAACCATCTGCGCAGAATTGGCCGTGAGGTTGGTATGGCTGAGCATCGCGCCCTTGGGCACGCCGGTGGTGCCGCCGGTATATTGCAGCACGGCCAGGTCGTGCGGGCTTTGCTCGACCGGGTCGGGATCGGCATCGCGCCCGATCAGGTCGGCGAAGCGAACGTAGCGCAGATCGTGCGGTTCGTGCGCGATGTCGCGCCGCTTGAACAGCAGGAAGGCCCGCCGCTTCATGGCTGGCAGGGCATCGGCGAATGGGCACACGATCACGCGGTGCAGCGATCCCCTGCCGATCAGCGGCTCGATCTTGGGCAGGGACAGCACGAGGTCCGAGGTGATGATGACCTCGGCGCCCGAATCCTCGACAAGGTGGGCCATCTCGCGCTCGGTGTAGAGCGGGTTGAAGTTCACCACCACGCCGCCCACGCGCAGCACCGCGAAGTAGCAGATCACGTAATAGGGCGTGTTGGGCAGGCACAGGCCGACGCGCGTGCCCTTTTCGACGCCGAGGTCCTGCAGGCCGCGCGCCGCCTTGCGTACAAGCTCTCCGATCTCGGCATAGCTCCAGCGCCGGCCCATGAAATCGATGGCATTCCAGTCGCCGTGATATTCCACCGCATGGTCGAGCAGGTCAGTCAGCAGGCGCGGTGCGATCGGCGGCATTTCCTCCGGCTGGCCGGAGGAGGCGGACATGGTCGCCGCGGCGCTCACCGGAAGGGTCCCCACATGCCGAGGCAGGGGCGAACTTGCCGATCGCCCGGCGTCGTCCCGTGCTTTGTAGCAAGACTGGAATTTACCGGGACGGGCATGGCAACCGAAGCGCCGCCCGTGCATTTCGATAGTCTCATGTGCGACCTTTCATCCTTCTCGTGCAGGCCCTCTTTTCCGCCCCGGGAATGTCCGCGGGGTGGATCGGGGGATGGGGCTCATGCGAATTTCGTAGCCCAAATTTATCTTGACGTATAGGGAAAGAATTGAACCTATAGGGAATAACCGAGCTCAGGGAGATGGTTGGCCGATGCCTCGGCCCTGCCATGTCCACCGATGGAGAGAATGCATGCAAAGCGTCGTGATCGCGGGTTACGCCCGTTCCCCGTTTCATCTTGCGAACAAAGGCGCGCTGGCGCGGACCCGTCCCGATGACCTGACGGAGCAGGTGATTCGCGGATTGATCGGCAAGACCGGCGTGGACCCGGCGGAAGTGGAAGACCTGATCGTCGGCTGCGCCTTCCCCGAGGGAGAGCAGGGCCTCAATGTCGCGCGGCTGATCGGCCTGCTGGCGGACCTGCCGATTTCGGTGGGCGGCATGACGGTGAACCGCTTCTGCGGCTCGTCGATGAGCGCGATCCACTATGCCATGGGCCAGATCGCTATCGGCGCGGGCGAGGTGTTCATCTGCGCGGGCGTCGAATCGATGAGCCGGGTGCCGATGATGGGCTTCAACCCCATGCCCAACCCGGCGCTGGCGAAGAAAAGCTCGGTCTACATGAGCATGGGTGAGACGGCAGAGAACGTCGCGGCCAAGTACCAGATCGCTCGTGCCGAACAGGAAGCGCTGGCCGTTGAAAGTCAGAAACGCGCCGCCGCCGCGCGCGAGGCGGGCAAGTTTGCCGACGAGATCGTACCGATCGAGACCAAGGGCGGCACGGTCAGCGAGGACGGCACGATCCGCCCCGGCACCACGGCGGAGGATCTGGCTGGGCTCAAGCCTGCGTTTGACGCGAACGGTTCGGTCACGGCGGGCACGTCCTCGCCGCTCACCGACGGCGCGAGCGCGGTGCTCGTCACGACCGAGGACTATGCCCGCAAGCACGGCCTGCCGATCCTCGCCCGGATCAAGGCGGTGAGCATCAGCGGCTGCGCGCCTGAAACGATGGGGCTGGGCCCGATCGTCTCCAGCCAGAAGGCGATGGCGCGCGCGGGCATTACCGCCGCCGATCTCGACGTGGTCGAACTCAACGAGGCCTTCGCCTCGCAGGCTATCGCCTGCATCCGCGACCTCGGCCTCGATACCGCCAAGACCAATATCGATGGCGGCGCGATTGCCCTTGGCCACCCGCTCGGCGCGACGGGTGCGCGCATCGTCGGCAAGGCGGCGGCGCTGCTCAAGCGCGAGGGCGGCAAGTATGCGCTCGCCACCCAGTGCATCGGCGGCGGTCAGGGCATTGCCACCGTGCTGGAGGCGGTGGAATGAGCCAGCCGATCAAGAAAGTCTGCGTGATCGGCGCCGGGACCATGGGTGCCGGGATCGCCGCACAAGTCGCCAATGCCGGGGTGCCGGTGGTCCTGCTCGACATCGTTCCCAAGGACGGCGCAAATCGCAATGCGATTGCCGAAGGCGCCGTGGCGAAGATGCTCAAGACCGAGCCCGCGCCCTTCATGAGCAAGTCCGCCGCGAAGCTGATCGAGACCGGCAATATCGAGGATCACCTGGGCAAGGTCGCCGAGTGCGACTGGGTGATCGAGGCAGTGATCGAGCGGCTCGACATCAAGCAGGGCCTTTACGCCAAGCTGGAAGCGGTGAAGCGCGACGGCACTGCCGTGTCCTCGAACACCTCGACGATCCCGCTCGCCCATCTGGTCGAGGGGCGCTCGGACGCGTTCAAGCGCGATTTTCTCATCACCCACTTCTTCAACCCGCCGCGCTACATGCGCCTGCTGGAGATCGTCACCGGGCCAGACACCGACGCCGGTGTGGCGGCGAAGGTGGAACAGTTCGCCGATGTCGCGATGGGCAAGTCGGTGGTCCATGCCAAGGACACCCCCGGCTTCATCGCCAACCGCATCGGCACGTACTGGATCCAGCTCGGCCTCAATGCGGCCTTCGACATGGGGCTGACGGTGGAGCTGGCCGATGCCATTGCGGGCAAGCCGATGGGTGTTCCCAAGACCGGCATCTTCGGGCTCGTCGACCTCGTCGGCATCGATCTGATGCCGCACCTGCAGGCGAGCCTCACCTCGACGCTGCCCAAGGACGATCCCTACCACGCGATTGCGCGCACCATGCCGCTGATCGAGAAGATGATCGCGGACGGCTACACCGGCCGCAAGGGCAAGGGCGGGTTCTATCGCCTCAACAAGGCCATGGCCCGCCGCAAGGAAGCCATCGATCTGGCGAGCGGCGAATACCGCGAGAAGATCGTGCCGGCCGGGCCGCGCGGCGCTGCGGCCAAGGGCGATCTCAGGGCGCTGGTCGAGACCGGAGGCGAGATCGGGGCCTATGCCTGGGCCGTGCTGGGCGGGACGCTGGCCTATGCCGCCAGCCTCGTACCCTCTGCCGCGGCCGATGTGGTCGCCATCGATGACGCCATGAAGCTGGGCTACAACTGGCAGGCCGGGCCGTTCGAAATGATCGACAAGCTCGGCGCGGCCTATCTGGCCGAGCGGCTCGCCGCCGAAGGTCAGCCGGTGCCCGAAATGCTCAAGCTGGCGGGCGAGCGCACGTTCTATCGCGTCGAGGGCGGCAAGCGCCAGTTCCTCGGCCTTGATGGCGAATATCACGATGTGGTGCGCCCCGAGGGTGTGCTGCGGCTGGCCGACATCAAGCTGGCCGCCAAGCCGGTGCTGAAAAGCGGATCGGCCGCGCTCTGGGACATCGGCGACGGCGTCCTGTGCCTTGAATTCACCGGCAAGATGAATGCGCTCGACGGCGAGGTGATGAAGCTGATCGTCAAGGCCATCCCGCTGGTCTCGGCCCAGTACAAGGCGCTGGTCATCTACACCGATGCCGACAGCTTTTCCGCCGGCGCCAACCTCGGCCTTGCGCTCTTCGCGGTGAACATCGCCGCCTATGGCGAAATCGAAAAGCTCATCGCGGGCGGGCAGATGGCCTACAAGGGCCTGAAATACGCGCCGTTCCCGGTGGTCGGCGCGCCGGCGGGGCTGGCCGTGGGCGGCGGGTGCGAGATCCTGCTCCATTGCGATGCCATCCAGGCCCATGCAGAGCTCTACACCGGCCTTGTCGAATGCGGCGTCGGCCTGATCCCCGGCTGGGGCGGCAACAGCGAAATGCTGGACCGGGCGCGCAAGGCAAAGATGATGCCCCGCGGCCCGATGCCACCGGTCGCCAAGGTGTTCGAGACGGTTTCCACTGCAACCGTTTCCAAATCGGCGGCACAGGCCAAGGAACTGCTGTTCCTGCGCCCCGAAGACGGGATCACCATGAACCGCGACCGTCTGCTCCACGATGCCAAGCAGAAGGCGCTTTCGCTGGTGGAAGGCTACACGCCGCCCGAGCCCCCCGAGTTCACCCTGCCGGGCAAGAGCGGCCACGTCGCGCTCAGCATGGCGGCCGAGGGCTTTCGCAAGCAGGGCAAGGCGACCGAGTACGACATGGTCGTCTCCGATGCCCTCGCCGAAGTGCTGAGCGGCGGCGATGCCGATCCGCAGGACAGCATGACCGAGCAGGAACTGCTCAAGCTGGAGCGCGAGACGTTCATGCGGCTGGTGCGCGAACCGCGCTCGATCGCACGGGTGGAGCACATGCTGGAAACCGGCAAGCCGCTGCGGAATTGATTGGAAAAGGAACACCGGGCACGACAGGCAACGATCTCCTGACCTTCGTCATTGCGAGCGGCGAAGCCGCGCGGCAATCCAGAGCCGGCGCAGGTCGCCGTGGATTGCTTCGCCCTTCAGGCTCGCAATGACGAAAAAGGCGGGAGGCGGCACCGGACGCCCGCGAGGAGAGTGAAAATGCAGGTCTACGAAGCACCCTTGCGCGACATGAAGTTCGTGCTGCACGAGCTTCACGCTGACAAAACCCTGGGCGACGACGGCTTCGGCAATCTCGAGGCGCTGGAGGAATTCACCCCCGATCTCGTCGATGCCGTGCTCGAGGAAGCGGCCAAGGTGGCGCAGGAAGTGCTGCTGCCGCTAAACCGCAGCGGCGACATCGAGGGATGCACGCTGGAAAACGGTGTGGTGCGCACGCCCAAGGGCTTCAAGGAAGCCTATGACCTGTTCCGCGAGGGCGGCTGGTGCGCGCTGGCCTCCGCGCCCGAGTGGGGCGGTCAGGGCTTGCCCGAGCAGGTGAACAAGATGACCGAGGAGATGATCTGCTCGGCCAATCTCTCGTTCAGCCTCTATCCGGGCCTCACCCACGGTGGCACCACCGCGATCGAGGGCTATGCCAGCGAAGAACTCAAGCAGTTCTACCTGCCGAAGATGGTCTCGGGCCAGTGGTCAGGCACGATGTGCCTGACCGAGCCGCATTGCGGCACCGACCTCGGCATGCTGCGCACCAAGGCGGTGCCGCAGGGCGCCGATGAATTTGGGGGCAGTTACAAGATCAGCGGTGCCAAGATCTTCATTTCCGCCGGTGAGCAGGACCTGACCGAGAACATCGTCCACCTCGTCCTTGCGCGGCTGCCCGATGCGCCCAGGGGCGTGAAGGGCATCAGCCTGTTCCTCGTGCCCAAGTACCTGCCGAAAGAGGACGGCACGCCGGGCGAGGCCAATGGCGTTTCGGTCGCCGCGATCGAGCACAAGATGGGACTCAAGGCCTCGGCCACCTGCCAGCTCAACTTTGACGAGTCTGTCGGCTGGCTGGTCGGCACGCCCAACAAGGGCATGGAGGCCATGTTCACAATGATGAACACCGAGCGTGTCTCGGTGGGCGTGCAGGGCCTCGGCGTGGGCGAGGCGGCCTATCAGTCGGCTGTGTGGTACGCCAAGGACCGCCTGCAAGGGCGCTCGCTGTCGGGCGTGAAGAACCCGGACGGTCCGGCCGATCCGATCATCGTCCACCCCGATGTACGCCGCATGCTGATGACCATGCGCGCCTACAACGAAGGCTGCCGCGCGATCTCCGGCTGGGTCAGCCGCGCGCTCGATGCCGAGAAGTTCTCGACCGATCCGGACGTGAAGCAGCGCGCCAGCGACTTCGTGGCGCTGATGACGCCGGTGGTGAAGGCGCTGTTCACGGACCTCGGCTTCGAAAGCGCCAATCTGGCGGTGCAGTGCTACGGCGGCCACGGCTACATCGCCGAAAGCGGTGTGGAGCAATACGTGCGCGATGCCCGGATCGCGATGATCTACGAGGGCACCAATGGCATCCAGGCGCTCGATCTGGTCGGCCGCAAGCTGCCCGCGCACATGGGGCGCTATCTGCGCAGTTTCTTCCATCCCGTCTCGCAGTTCATCGAGGCGCACAAGGAGGACGAGACCTTCGGCAAGATGATCGAGGGGCTGGAAAAGGCCTTCGGCGCGCTCCAGCTCTCGACCGCGACGATTGCCGAAAAGGGCATGAAGGACCCGGAAGAAGCCGCCGCCGCCGCGACCGAGTACACCCGGCTCGTCGGCCTCGTCGCCATGGGCTACTGCTTTGCCAGAGCCGCCCTGATCGCGCGGGCAAGGCTGGCCGAAGGCGCCGAGGACGCGGCTTTCTACAAGGCCAAGATCACCACCGCCCGCTTCTATTTCGATCGCATCCTGCCGCAGGCCACCGCCGCGTTCCTGGCGATCAAGTCGGGCAAGGCCTCGATGATGGAACTGGAGGACGAGGCGTTCTGAGGTGAACCAGAGCCGCATGATATAACTTCGTCATCCGCCTTCGCCGGAATGACGAGAGGTGTGGACTGCAACCCGATAGCGCCCGTCGCATTTCCCCGCTAAAGGCGCGCCATGCTTCGCCTGACCGACCTTGCGCTTTCCCTGGACCACACGCCTGCCGACCTCGAATGGGCGGTGTGCGAGCGGCTGGGGATTGCGGCCGAGGACCTTGAACGGCTCACCATCGCCCGGCGCGGCAACGATGCGCGGCGCAAGACGGCGATCAAGCTGGTCTATTCGCTCGACGTCCTCGTTCGCGACGAGGCCGGGGTGCTGGCGCGCTTTGCCGACGATCCGCACGTGCGGCCGACGCCCGATACCTCGTACAAGTTCGTCACCCACGCACCCGAGGGGTGGGATGGCCAACGTCCTGTGGTCATCGGGGCAGGGCCCTGCGGGCTGCTCGCCGCACTGATTCTCGCGCAGATGGGCTTCAAGCCGATCATCATCGAACGCGGCAAGGCCGTGCGCGAGCGTACCAAGGACACCTGGGGCCTGTGGCGCCGCTCGGTGCTCAACCCGGAAAGCAACGTGCAGTTCGGCGAAGGCGGGGCAGGCACGTTCTCGGACGGCAAGCTCTACAGCCGCATCAAGGATTCGCGCCACCTCGGCCGCAAGGTGCTCACCGAATTCGTGAAGGCCGGCGCGCCGGACGACATCCTGACCGAAGCGCATCCGCACATCGGCACCTTCCGCCTCGTCACCATGGTGATGTCCATGCGCGAGACGATCGAGAAGCTGGGCGGCGAATACCGCTTCCAGACCCGCGTCGAGGACTTCGAGGTCGAAGAGGGCGAGGACGGCACCCGCCGCCTCAAGGGCCTGCACCTGTCCACCGGCGAGTTCCTGCCCGCGAGCCACGTGATCATGGCGGTCGGCCATTCCGCGCGCGATACCTTCCAGGTGCTCTACGACCGGGGCGTGCACATCGAGGCCAAGCCCTTCGCCATCGGCGTGCGCATCGAGCATCCGCAAAGCTGGATCGACAAGGCGCGCTATGGCCTCAATGCGGGCAACAAGATTCTCGGCGCGGCGGCCTATTCGATCAGCCACAAGTGCAGCAACGGCCGGGTGGTCTATTCGTTCTGCATGTGCCCGGGCGGGCGCGTGGTTGCCGCCACCAGCGAGGAAGGCCGCGTCGTCACCAATGGCATGAGCCAGTATTCGCGCGCTGAGTTCAACGCCAATTCGGGGCTGGTGGTCGATATTACCCCGGAGCGCGACTATCCCGGTCATCCGCTGGCGGGCATTGCCTTCCAGCGCAAGTTCGAGGAGTTGGCCTACAAGGCGGGCGGCTCCAACTACAAGGCACCGGGCCAGAAGCTGGGCGATTTTCTAGCGGACAAGCCTTCGGCGGAATTTGGCGAAGTCATGCCAAGCTACCAGCCCGGCGTGCACCTGACCGACCTGAAACAGTGCCTGCCCGATTTCGTGATCGAATCCATCCGCGAGGCATTGCCGGTCTTTGGACGGCAGGTGCCCGGCTACGATCACCCCGACGTGGTGATGACGGGCGTCGAGACGCGCACCTCCTCTCCCGTGCGGATCGCGCGCGGGCGCGACTACCAGAGCCTCAACACGCGCGGCCTCTATCCGGCGGGTGAGGGCGCAGGCTATGCGGGCGGCATCCTGTCCGCCGCCGTCGACGGCATTCGCGTGGCCGAAGCGCTGGCGCTGGAACTGGTTCCGGGCTTCGACAAGCTCAGCCCGAGCGGAGAGTAGGGTGAATCTTCCTTCTCCGCTCGCCCTGAACCTGTCGAAGGGCGAATGGCGCAACGTATGAGCCAATACGACGCCATCATTCTCGGCGCGGGCGCTGCCGGGCTGTTCTGCGCGGCAACCGCAGGGCAGCGGGGCAAGTGCGTGCTGCTGCTCGATCATGCCGATCAGCCGGGCAAGAAGATCCTCATCTCCGGCGGCGGGCGCTGCAATTTCACCAATCTGCACACCGCGCCCGACCGCTATATTTCGAGCAATCCGCATTTCGCAAAGTCGGCGCTCAGCCGCTACACGGCTGCCGATTTCCTCGCTCTCGTCGAAAGCCACGGCATTGCCTGGCACGAAAAGACGCTGGGCCAGCTCTTCTGCGACGGCAGTGCGAAGCAGATCGTCGCCATGCTGCTGGACGAATGCGCCAAAGGCAGCGTCGATCTCCAGTGCGGCGAGGCCATCAGCGCGGTCGAGCATGCCGATGGCCTCTATCGCGTCTCCTATGGTGACCGCACGGTGCAGGCACCGTCTCTGGTGATCGCCACGGGCGGTCCGTCCATTCCGAAGATGGGCGCGACCGGCTTTGCCTATGACCTCGCGCGTCAGTTCGGGTTGAAAGTCGTGCAGCCGCGCCCGGCGCTGGTGCCGCTTACGCTGACGGGCGAGGACGCGCTGTTCCGCGATCTGTCGGGCGTTTCGACCGAAGTCGTCGCCCGTTGTGGCAAGGCGGCGTTTCGAGAGGCTGCGCTGTTCACCCATCGCGGGTTGTCCGGCCCGGCGATCCTGCAGGTCTCCAGCTACTGGCAGCGTGGCGATACGGTGACCACGCAGTTCCTGCCCGACCGGGAGGAAGGCTGGCTCAAGGCAGCGAAGCGTGAACGGCCGAAAACGAGCTTGCGCAAGGTGCTCTCGGAAGCCCTGCCGGACCGTCTCGCCGAAGCCTTGTGCGAACGGCTGGGCCTGTCCGGCGATCTCGGCAACCTGTCCGACAAGGCGCTGGCCGCGGCGGAAGCGAAGCTGGCGCGCTGGTCTTTCGTGCCCAGCGGCTCCGAAGGTTTCGCCAAGGCCGAAGTCACCGCCGGCGGGATCGACACCGCCGGCCTGTCGTCCAAGACGATGGAAGCGCGCAAGGTGCCCGGCCTCTATGCGATCGGCGAGGCGGTGGACGTCACCGGCTGGCTGGGCGGCTACAACTTCCAGTGGGCCTGGGCGAGTGCCCGCGCGGCGGGACTGGCGATCTAGCTCTTGTAGAGGTCTGGATAGGCCTTCCTGAACGCGCTGATCTTCGGCTTGTCGTAGCGGTTGGTATAGCTGTTGTTCGGGTTCTTGTGCATGAAGTCCTGGTGGTAGGTCTCGGCCGGGTAGAACTGGCCGCTTTCCAGCTTTGTGGCGACGGGTTTCTTGAACACTTTCGCCTTTTCGATCCTGGCGATATAGGCCTGCGCGATCTGGCGCTGGGCGGCCGTCTGCGGGAAGATCGCCGAGCGGTAGCTGGGGCCGGTATCGGGGTACTGGCGATTGACCTGCGTGGGGTCGTGCGCGACCGAGAAGTAGATCTTCAGCAGCGTGCCATAGCTGACTTTCGCCGGATCGTAGACGATCCGCACGGCTTCGGCATGGCGGGTCGTTTCCCGGGAAACGCGGGCGTAGGTGGCATTGGCTTTCGTGCCCCCGGCATAGCCTGAAATCACCGATTTCACGCCCTTCACGTGCTCGAACAGGCCTTCCATGCCCCAAAAGCAGCCGCCCGCGAGCACGGCCACCCGATCGCCGCTGGGCTTTGCCTTTTGCTCGGGCGGGGCGGGGAAGTCCGTGCGGGTACTGGGCTGGCTGGCGGAAAGAGCGCCGCTTCCTGCCACCAGCGCGACCGCGCTTGCCGCGCCGAGCATCAGGAGGGGGATCGGGCGAGTGGTCATGGCTGGTTCTCCCATTGTACGCACATGGGTATTCGCGCTGAGCTGCACCAAGGTTACACGCCTCGGGCGGGAGAGTCACCGTCGCGCCCGGACGCCCTTGTCCCGGCCCGCTTCAATGGAAAGGCAGCCTGCCTCTCGGGCGTTCGCGGCGATTTCGCGGTTATGCGTTGTCAGGCAGCGCGGGTAGTTTCGCGTACGATCAGTTGCGGCGGGACGACGAGGCTCCCGGTATGTTCGCCGGCTATGCGCGCCCTGAGTTTTTCGACCATGGCCTTTGCGCAGTCGGCGATGTCCTGCCTGACAGTGGTGAGCGGGGGGCTCATGAGCGTCGCCAGCGGCAGGTCGTTGAAGCCCACCACCTGTACGTCCTCGGGTACCCTGGCGCCGCGTTCGTGCAGGCAGTGCAGCACGTTCATGGCGATCAGGTCGGAGCCGCAGACGATGCCGTCCACGTCGCCTCCGCATTCGTCGGATGCGGCCTTGATCTGCGGTCCCATTTCGCCGTTGGCGAGGCTGATGGGGATGTGGAGCAGCGAAATGCCCGCTTCCGCCGCGGCGGCGGCTGCACCCTTGTGCCGCTCTGCGACCTCGAGGTCTGCGGTGTCGCCCAGGAAGACGAGCTTGCGGGCGCCGGACGCGATCAGGTGCCCGGCGGCCATGCGGCCCCCGGCAAGATTGTCCGTGCCGACCACGCAGTGGTTCTGGCCCTCGCGGCAGATGCCCCAGGCGACGAGTGGCCGATAGCCCCTGGAAACCTGCTCGATCACGTCCAGCTGGTCCGACTGGCCCATCAACAGCACGCCATCGACCATGCCCGAACCGGTCATGCGCTCGAGCCAGTCGCTCGTGCCGTCGGGGATGGCGCGGCTGAGCATGACGTCATACCCGTTTTCGGTGAGCTCGTCGGCCAAGTGACCCAGCAGCGTGAGGAAAAACGGATCGGAAATCTGCTGGCGCCCGGCATGCCCCAGCGGGACGACGACGCCGATGGCGCCGGTTCGCCGGGATCGCAGCTTGCTCGCCATTTGATTGGGGCGGAACCCGTGTTTCTTGGCAAGGGCCTGAATGCGTTCGCGCGTATCTGTATTTACTAGCGACTTGCCCGCCAGCGCGCGCGACACCGTTCCGGTCGAAACGCCGGCCAGCCGCGCCAGATCGGCAAGCGTGCGGACTTCGACAGCGGCGCTGGCACTCTCCTGAGCGTCATCGCCTTCGTCGCTGTTTATGGGCCCCATTTTCATCACGGCGCTCCTTTAACATCTTGAAAGACTGGGAGGAAGTAACTTTGTTCGTTAGCAATCAGGGCTGCAGTAACCGGCTTTCGATGCGCCACGCGGCATTGGGGGCGGGGCTGGAAATTTCCAGACATCCACAAGTATCAAGGCCTTGCGGGAAGAGGTGCAGGCCGCAGGAGTATAGCATCTACATACTGCCGGAAAATTGATGGCAATTGCCTTGGCGATGAAAATATTGAAATCTTACATTCGAATTTAACCATATCCGAGCGGATTTGGGTTGAAATGGGCTGTGCGAGTATTTTCACTCTTCTCGAATCGGTCCGAATAAAGCTGTTTTCCGGCGGCATGAGACGACGCAGGCGGGGCAGTAACCAAAGCGGATAAGCATCCTGGTGAAGCTTGCGTGTGAGGCCTTCGATTGCGACCGGGCGGCAGTGCTGGCAGATAGCATCGCATGACGCGGACGTTTGGCGGTATCGAGCTTGGCGGGACCAAGACCGTGGTCGTACTCGGACAGCCGGGTGCGATCCGCGAGCGCGAAGAATTTCCGACCACCACGCCGGATGAGACGCTGTCGCGTGCGGTGAAGACGCTTTTGCACTGGCGGGAACACGGTTTGCTCGATGCCGCGGGCATCGCCAGTTTCGGGCCGGTCCGTGTCGCGCCAGAAGCCGCGGACTTCGGGACCATGCTCGATACGCCCAAGCCCGGCTGGGCCGGCGCGCCGGTTTTGTCGTTTGTCGCAGAGGCGCTTTCGCTGCCCCTCGCGATCGACACCGACGTCAACGCCGCCGCGCTCGCCGAGTACGGTGCAGGAGCCGCGCAAGGCTGCCCGGTCGTGGTCTACCTGACGATCGGAACCGGTGTCGGCGGCGGCGTGCTGCTGAATGGCGCGCCGCTGCATGGCATGCTTCACCCCGAAATCGGTCACGTTCGTCTGCGCCGCATGGCCGGGGACGCCTTTCCCGGTATCTGCCGGTTTCACGGGGACTGCGTGGAAGGCCTGCTGAGCGGTCCGGCCCTTGTTGCACGTTTCGGTCGTCATCCCGGCGAGGTCGAAGCCGGGGACCGGGTCTGGGATGCCGTGGCGCACGACCTGGCCGAGGTGCTGGCGATGCTGGTGCTCACGCTTTCGCCGCAACGGATCGTCGTGGGCGGCGGCGTGACGAACCGGCAGCCGCACCTTCTGCCGGCCACCCGGTCCCGGCTTCCGCACATTCTGGGAGGGTACCTGCGCGACTGCACGCACGCCGCTCTGGAGCGGCTTGTCGTACCGCCGGCGCTGGGTGATGATGCCGGCCCCATGGGCTCGCTGATCCTGGCCGAGCAGGCTTTGGCTGCAAAGGGTGCGAACTAATATTGCGCACATCAGAAACAGTGTTACATAGCGTGAAAATTTGGGCGCGCAGGATCAGCCGCTTCAGGTTGCAACCATCGACATTGCGCTTCGTTGTCATTTCTTGTCCGCGAACCGGGGGACACCCGGGATGCGGTTGATGCCGGATCGATCGATCGGTCCTATAAGGTGATCGGGCTGTAGCCGTGCCGCCGGAAGACGGTCGGCGGGAACTAGAGGACCGCGGAGAACGCAATGAGCGCAGGTGAACTGACCTTCAACCGCAAAGCCGGAGCGGCTCGCAAGAAGCGGGGGGCGGCCGATGCCGCGTTGCAGGACGCCATAGCGCAACGCATCCACGGCTCGCTGCTGCCGGGAGAAGGGCCTCACGAGGGCAGTTGGGTCGACGAGACGGCGCGCTTCCTGCTTGCCGCGGGCCAGTGCCGCAAGTCCGGCGAGCCGGTGATCGAAGTGGCCACGGCGAGTGAGGAGCGCCGCCTTCTGCGCATCGCTCTCATCAACGACGACATGCCGTTCCTGGTCGACTCGGTCGCGGCGGCGATTGCCGAACTGGGGCTGGTGATCGACCGGCTGGCTCACCCGGTGCTTTCGGTCGAACGCGATGCCGACGGCCAGCTCGTCGCGATCCCCGAGAGCCCGACTCCCGACAGCCAACGCGAGTCGATGATTTATATCGAAACGCCGCGTGTCGATGCGCGCCAGCGGCGCGAGCTCATGCGCCTGGTCGAGGCGACGCTGGCCGACGTGCGCTATGCGGTCTCGGACTGGCAGCGCATGGTGGAGATCATGCACGCCGATGCCGGGACCATCTCCGACGAGGAAGGCGCCGAACTCCTGCGCTGGTTCGCGGATGGCATGCTCACCCAGCTGGGCCACGTGACGCGCAGCCGCGAAGGCAGCCAGTCGCAGCGGCTGGGTATCTGCCGGCGCCCGTCGAACGCCCTGCTTTCCGAAGCCAGCTATGCCGCCGCCTTCGCGGCATTCGATGCCGAATTGAAGGCAGGCAGGATCTGCGCGCCGATGGTGGTCAAGGCCAACCAGATGGGCACCGTGCACCGCCGCGTGCCGATGGACCTGTTCCTCGTGCCGGTCATCGACAAGGGCATGGTTACGGCGCTTTCGGTCCATGCCGGGGTCTGGACGAGCGCATCGCTGACGGCATCGCCGGATAGCGTGCCCCGCCTGCGCGGGCAGCTTGCGGCGTTGACGGCCAGGCTCGGGCTCGATCCCCTCGGGCATACCGGCAAGGCGCTCGCCCATGCGCTGACCAGCCTGCCGCATGACCTCCTGCTCGGTCTCGGCACCGAGGACGTGGAGCGGCTGGCGACGACGATGATCGGGCTGGTCGACCGCCCGCGGCCGCGCCTGCTGATTACCCGCCCGCCGCTGATGCGGCACTTGTTCGCATTCGTCTGGTTGCCGCGCGACATGGTCTCCACGGACATGCGCAAGCGCATCCAGGCAATGATCGAGGACGCCGCCCAGGCGCCGGCGCTGGACTGGAGCCTTCAGGTCGAATCCGGCAATCTGGCGATGCTGCGCTTCACCATCGACATCCGCGAAGGCGTGCACGAGCCCGACGAGGACGAACTCGACCGCCACCTGCAGGTCATGCTGCGCGGCTGGTCAGAAGCGGTCGAGGCAGTGCTGATGCAGACGCTGGAGCCGGCGCGCGCGGCGGCGGCGGCCGGGCGTTATGCCGATGCCTTTCCGCTGGCCTATCGCAGCGACTACGGACCGGCCGAAGCGGCCATCGACATTGGTCACATGCGCAAGATCATGGTCGGGGAAGCCGCCGACAGCGAGCATGAGAAAGGACACCGCGATGTCCGGCTCTATGCCCATGATGGCGACCAGCCGGGGCGCCTGCGGCTGAAGATCTACGAAGCGCAGGGCAGTCTGCCGCTTTCCGATGCGGTTCCGGCGCTCGAGAACTTCGGGTTCCGCGTTCTGGAGGAAGTGCCTACGCCGCTCGCCCAGGGGCGGTTCGGAACCATCCACGATTTCACGCTGGCCCTGCCGGTGGACCGCGACGCGGGCGAGGTCCTGCGCCTTGCGCCGATGATCGAGGATGCCCTGTGCGGGGTGCTCAACGGTCTTGGCGAAAACGACGCCTTCAACCGGCTGGTGCCGGGACTGGGCCTGTCCAAGCGCGAGACCAACTGGCTGCGCGCCTGGTATCGCTATCTGCGGCAGGCCGGGGTGCATTACGGCATCGTCACCGTCGTCGATGCGCTGCAGGGAGCGCCTGCGGTGACACTGGGCCTGATCGATCTGTTTCGTGTCCATCACGATCCGGACTTCTCCGGTGACCGTGCCCTCGCGGGCGAGGCGGCGGAGGAAGCGATCCGGACCGGGCTCGTGGCGGTCAGCGCGATCAACGACGACCGCCTGCTGCGGGCCTACCGCGCTCTCGTCAAGGCCATGCTGCGCACGAATGCCTTCGCGCCGGCAGGCGATGTCGCGCTGGCTTTCAAGCTGGCCTCCGCGCAAGTGCCCGATCTGCCCAAGCCGGTGCCATGGCGCGAGATCTTCGTCTATTCGCGCCGGGTCGAAGGCATTCACCTGCGCGCGGGGCCGATCGCGCGCGGGGGGCTGCGCTGGTCAGACCGGCGTGACGATTACCGCACCGAGATCCTCGGTCTGATGAAGGCACAGCGCGTCAAGAACGCGGTGATCGTGCCGACCGGGGCCAAGGGCGGGTTCTATCCCAAGCAGCTTCCCGATCCCGCGCACGATCGTGCCGGCTGGGCCGCCGAAGGGCAGGGCGCTTATCAGGTCTTCGTGGATACGCTGCTTTCGGTTACCGACAACATCGTTGCCGGCAAGGTGGTGCATCCCGACGCGGTGATGGTGCTCGACGGCGACGATCCCTATTTCGTCGTGGCCGCCGACAAGGGCACTGCCAAGTTCTCCGACGTCGCCAACGCCATTGCCGCCGAGCGCGATTTCTGGCTCGACGATGCCTTCGCCAGCGGCGGTTCCAACGGATACGACCACAAGGCCATGGGCATTACCGCGCGCGGGGCCTGGGTCTCCGTGCAGCGTCACTTCCTGGAGCTGGGCGTGGACGTCCAGACCGAGCCGGTGCGCGTTGCCGGGTGCGGCGACATGTCGGGCGACGTGTTCGGCAACGGCATGCTGCTCTCGCAGGCGATCAAGCTCGTCGCGGCGTTCGATCACCGCCACATCTTCCTCGATCCCGATCCCGATCCGGCGAGGAGCTGGGCCGAGCGCAAGCGCATGTTCGGCCTGCCGATGTCGAGCTGGGCCGATTACGACCAGTCGCTGATTTCCCAGGGCGGGGGCGTGTTCCCGCGCACGCTCAAGGCGATTCCGCTCTCGCCCGAAGTCCGCCACATGCTGGGCATCGACGCGACCGAAATCGACCCGGATTCGCTGATCTCGGCCATCCTGCGCGCGCGGCTTGACCTGCTGTGGTTCGGCGGCATCGGAACCTACATCAAGGCGTCGAGCGAGAACAACGCCACGGTCGGCGATCCGACCAACGACGTATTGCGCGTCAGCGCGAACGAGGTGCACGCCAAGGTCATCGGCGAGGGCGCCAACCTCGGCGTGACCCAGGCCGGGCGCATCGAGTTCGCGCTCAAGGGGCGCAGCGGACTGGGTGGCTGCATCAATGCCGATTTCATCGACAACTCTGCGGGTGTCGATTGCTCGGACAACGAGGTCAACATCAAGATCGCGCTGGCCGCCGCGCGGCGCGCGGGCAAGCTTTCGGAAAAGGCGCGGGTCGACCTGCTGCGCGAGATGACCGACGAAGTCAGCGCGCTGGTGCTCGAGGACAACCGCCTTCAGGCGCTTGCCCTGTCGATCGCCGGGCGCGGCGGCGCCGATGCCCTGCCTTCGCACATTCGCCTGATCGAGATGCTGGAGGAAGGCGGCCACCTCGACCGCCTCACCGAAGGGTTGGCCGAGAACGAGGACTTCCTGCGCCGCGCGCAGGATGGCCAGGGTCTGACCCGGCCCGAGCTGGCGGTGCTGCTTTCGAGCACCAAGCTGCTGCTTCAGGATGCCATCGAAGGCAGCGATCTTCCTGGCGATTCCAGTCTTTCCGACATGCTGCTTGCGGCCTTTCCTGTGCCGATGCAGGACAAGTTCCAGCGCTTCATCAAGGACCACCGGCTGGCGCGCGAAATCATCGCCACCAAGCTGGCCAACCGCATCGTCAACCGCCTCGGTATCGTCCATCCCTTCGAACTGGCGGAGGAAGAAGGGGCGGACCTCGCGCAGGTGGCCGCCGCCTTCGTGCTGGCGGAGCGCCTGTTCGGTCTAGACCGGCTGTGGCACCTCCTCGAAACCGCGCCCATGCCGGAGGCTGCCCGCATTACCCTGTTCGACCGGGTGGCGGTCGCGGTGCGGGGCCATATGGCTGACCTGCTGCGCGCGGGCGCCGGCACGGTTGCGCCTGCCGAACTGGGCAAGCGCCTGCAGGGCGGTATCACGGCGCTTTCCACCGATACCATCGAACTGCTCGGCGAACGCACGCTCGCGCATTCGCTGAAGCTGCGGGCCGGTCTGCTCGAACTCGGCGTGCCCGAGGCCGTGGCGGTCGACGTGGGCAACCTGTTCGATCTCGATGGCGCTGTCGGCATTGCCGAGCTTTCCGCCGGCACCGGCATCGGGCCGCGCGATCTGGTGGCCGCCTTTACCCGGATCGGTGCCGGACTGGGTCTCGACTGGGCACAGGCGAGCGCGGCGATCATGAGTCCGTCCGACCCCTGGGAGCGTCTTCTGGTGGCCGGGCTCGCGCGCGATTTCCAGCAGATGCGGCTCGATTTCCTGAAGCGTCTGGCCGGCACGAAGCAGGGCAAGAAGGACCCGCTTGCGGCGGCCGAGGCCTGGGGCAGCGACCATATGCCCGCGATCGGTGCGTTCCGGTCCATGGTGCACCGCGCGGAACATGCCACGTTGGTTACCCCGGCCATGCTGGCCCAGATCGCAAGTCAGGCGCGGAACCTGCTGGGGCGCTAGGAGCCGCCCGAGGCCCGTGATGCCGCCGCTGCCGCCTATTCCAGCGGCAGCGCCCGCGCGTCCTTGATCGTCTCGAGGACGATGATCGACTTGACGTCGCGCACGCCGGGAATGCGCACCAGCGACTTGAGCGTGATCTGTGACAAGTGCTCGACGTCGCGGGCGATGACGTGGACGAGGTAGTCCATGTCGCCCGTCACTGCATGGCAGGCGATCACATAGGCATTGTCCTGGATCGCCTGTTCGAAGCGCGAGATGTTCTCGTCGCTGTGCCCGTCGAGGTTGATGAGCACGTAGGCGTCTAGCTCGAAACCCAGCCTGCGCGCGTCGAGCACCGGCTGATAGCCCAGGATCAACCCGTCGTCCTCCAGCCGCTTGATCCGGCGGCTGACCGGCGTGGGCGAGAGTGCGGCGCGTTCCGCCACTTGCGCCACCGGCATGCGGGCGTCTTCCTGGAGTGAGCGGATGATCGCGCGGTCGAATGCGTCCAGATGCATGGATCGCCTTTCTTTAACTTAAATCTTGGTGGAATTCACCAATATCACGTGCTTTCAATATCGCAATCGCACGAAAATGAAGCGCGTCTTGTGGTATCAGGGAACCCATGAAGACGCCGCGAACACAGACCAGCAACAGCGGCCTTCGGGGAGAGTACGAAGGCGCCGCTGCCGACTACACCGTCGGGCAGGACTGGCGCGCCTATACGCCGGATATGCACGAACGCTGGCGGCGGCTTTATGCGCGCCAGTCGGCACTGGTCGAACGCTATGCCTGCCGCTCGTTTCGCGATGGCCTTGCACGGCTCGATTGCGCTGGCGGCATTCCGCGTTTCGAGGATGCGAACAAGGTTCTCGGCCCCGCGACGGGCTGGCGGCTCGTCGCAGTCCCGGGTTTTATTCCGGACGATGTGTTCTTCGATCATCTCGCCCATCGTCGCTTCCCGGTGACGCGCTGGCTGCGCGAGGAGCATGAGCTGGACTATCTCGTCGAGCCGGACGTGTTCCACGATTTCTTCGGCCATGTGCCGATGCTGCTCGATCCGGCCATTGCCGATTTTCTGGAGCTTTACGGCAAGGCCGGGGCGCGGGCGATGGAGATGGACGCGCTGGAGATGCTGGCGCGCATCTACTGGTACACGATCGAATTCGGGCTCGTGCGCGAGGACGGCGGGCTCAGGGTTTTCGGCGCGGGGATCATCTCGTCGGCCGCCGAAACCGTCTATTCGATCGACGATCCCAAGGTGCTGCGCCTGCCGTTCGATCCCGTGAGGATCATGCGCACCGGCTACATGATCGACGCCTTCCAGAAGACCTATTTCGTGCTCGAAAGCCTGCCCCAACTCATCGAGCGGTTGGTCGGTCTCGATTTCGGGCCCCTCTACGAAACCTGGCGCCACGCGCCTGCGCTGCCGGCGGGCGAATGCCTGCCCGGCGAGACCCCCATCACTTTTTCCGGAGCATCTGCATGACCGACCTTTTCGAAAACCCCATCGGCCTCGACGGCTTCGAGTTCGTGGAATTCTCAGCGCCCGAAAAGGGCGTGCTGGAGCCGGTGTTCGAAGCGATGGGTTTCACCAAGGTCGCGCGGCACCGTTCGAAGGATGTCGAGCTGTGGCGTCAGGGCGGCATCAACTTCATCACCAATTACGAACCGCACAGCCCGGCGTGGTTCTTCAGCCGCGAGCACGGCCCTTCGGCTTGCGGCATGGGCTTTCGCGTGCGTGACGCGCGCAAGGCCTACGACGAACTGCTCGCGCGTTCTGCCGAGCCCGTTCAGGTCGCGACCGGGCCGATGGAACTGCACCTTCCCGGCGTTCGCGGCATCGGCAACTCGATCATCTACCTGATCGACCGCTACGAGCGGAACAATGACGGCGCGCTGTCGATCTACGACATCGACTTCGAATACCTGCCGGGTGTCGAGCGCCATCCCGAGGGTGCCGGGTTTGCCACGATCGATCACCTGACGCACAACGTCTACGGCGGTCGCATGGCCTATTGGGCCGACTACTACGAGAAGCTCTTCAACTTCCGCGAGATCCGCTATTTCGACATCAAGGGCGAATATACCGGCCTCACCTCCAAGGCACTGACCGCGCCCGACGGCCGGATCCGCATTCCTCTCAACGAGGAAGGCGAGGGCGGCAAGGGGCAGATCGAGGAGTTCCTGCGCCAGTTCAACGGCGAGGGCATCCAGCACATCGCCCTCATTACAGACGATCTCGTCAAGGCGTGGGACAAGCTCAAGGCGCTGGGCGTGCCATTCATGACCGCGCCGCCGGAAGCCTATTACGACATGCTCGATGAGCGCCTGCCGGGCCACGGCCAGCCGGTCGATGCGCTCAAGGCCCGCGGCATCCTGCTCGACGGCACGACCGAAGGCAGCAAACCGCGCCTGCTGTTGCAGATCTTTGCGGAAGCGCAGGTCGGCCCGGTGTTCTTCGAATTCATCGAACGCCAGGGCGACGACGGCTTCGGCGAAGGCAACTTCAAGGCGCTGTTCGAATCGATGGAGCGCGACCAGGTGCGCCGCGGCGTACTCCAGGTCGAAGAGCCCGCAGAGTAGGAATACCCCCCAAGGGGCGCGGAAGCCAAACGATGGCCCCTGCGCCCCCGAGCCTGCTGGACCGTTTTCTTTTCCGGGTCTCGATCCGGCAGGCTCCACCAGGATTGGAGAGGACATGATGACTGAACAGGCCCCCGTGCTCGGCGGTATCCACCACGTCGCCTATCGCTGCCGCGACGCGAAGGAGACCGTGGAGTTCTACCGCGATGTGCTGGGCATGGATTTCATGCTGGCCATTGCCGAGGACAACGTGCCGTCCACCGGCGCGCCCGATCCCTACATGCACATTTTTATGGACGCCGGCGGCGGCAATGTGCTGGCCTTCTTCGAACTGCCCAATTCGCCCGACATGGGCCGCGATGAAGCGACGCCCGCATGGGTGCAGCACATCGCTTTCAAGGTGGATAGCGAGGAAGCGCTGATGGCGGCCAAGGACCGCGCCGAGGCGCACGGTCTGGAAGTGGTCGGCCCGACGCACCACGGCGTGTTCAAGTCGATCTATTTCTTCGATCCCAACGGCCACCGGCTTGAATTGGCATGGCAATTCGGTACGCCTGAACAGATGCAGAGCCTCAAGGACGTGGCCGAGGACATGCTCGAGGAATGGTCGCGCACCAAGAAGGCCCCGCGCCACGCGGCGTGGCTGCACGAGAAGATCGCCGCCGAAACCTGAGGGGAGCCCATCCTTGCGCCTTCACGCCTACTACCGCAGTTCCACCAGCTACCGCGTGCGCATCGCGCTCAACCTCAAGGGGCTGGACTACGAGATCGTGCCGGTAAACCTGCTCGAAGCCGAACAGCGCAGCGCCGCCTATCGCCAGATCAATCCTTTCGCCGGCGTTCCCGCGCTGGAGGCGGACGGGCGCGTCTATGCCCAGTCGATGGCGATCCTCGAATGGCTCGACGAGCGCTATCCCGACCGGCCGCTGCTGCCCGCCGATACCGAGGACCGCTTCCTCATGCGCGAATTGTCGCTGGCGATCGCGACCGAACTGCATGCGCCGCTCAATTCGCCGGTCCTCGCCTACCTCAAGCACGACCTTGGCCATTCTCGGGACGAGGTCGATACCTGGTATCATCACTGGCTGGCCAAGACTCTGGTGCCGCTCGAAGCGCGCCTGGCCGCGCGCGGGACCGGCGATTTCCTGTTTGACGCTCCCGGTATGTTCGAATGCGTACTGATCCCGCAGCTCAGCAATGCGCGGCGCTTCGATTTCGATCTCTCCGCGATGCCGCACATGACGCGCATCGAGACGGCTTGCCTTGCGCACCCGGCCTTCGCGAAGGCGCATCCGGACAACCAGCCGGATAGTCCGGCGAAAGCTTAGGCGGTGTTCGACTATCCTCCCCGTGCCGGGGAGGACAATTACCCCCGCTTGCGCACTACGCAGCGGAAGCCGATGTGGCTGGTGGCGGTGTCGATCATCTCCGGGTGGCGTGCTGCCGGGCGGTAGCGCTGGCAGTAGTTGGCCGCGCACAAGTGCGAGCCGCCCTTGAGCACCTTGCGGCCGATGCGCACGCCGGGCTGGGCGGGGTCGAAGCTATCCTTCAGCTTGCCGCCACGCGGGTTGCTGAGCGTGCAGCATGAGCCGCTGCTTTTCTTCTTCGCCACTTCCGGGCGTTCGTTCCACCAGTCGCGCGTCCACTCCCAGGTGTTGCCGATCATGTCGTAGAGCCCGAAGCCGTTGGCGGGGAAGCTCTTCACCGGGGAGGTGCGCTCCCACCCGTCGAGGCACTGGTTGGCGAAGGGGAACAGGCCCTGCCAGTAGTTTGCCAGCATCGCCCCGTCGGGCGCGAGTTCGTCGCCCCAGGCGTATTCCTTGCCTTCCAGTCCGCCGCGCGCGGCAAATTCGTACTCGGCCTCGGTCGGCAGGTCCTTGCCTGCCCATTTCGCATAGGCTTCGGCATCCTTGTAGGCGACCTGCACGACGGGGTGGTCCCACAAGTCGAGGCTGTCGAGATCGCTGTCGGGGCCGTGGGGATGGCGCCAGTCGGTCCCGAATTCGAAGGCCCACCAGTTGCTGGGATCGGAGGTGTCGACCGGCGTCGCCGTCTTGCGGAAGACTAGCGATCCGGCCTTGTCCATGCCGGGCAGCATGCCGGGATAGTCCTTCGGGTCCGGCGCGATCTCGGCGACGGTGGTGTAGCCGGTGGCCTCCACGAAGGCGGCGAACTGGCGGTTGGTGACGGGCGCTTCGTCGATCCAGAAGGCATCGACCGACACGCGCCGCAGCGGTGCTTCTTCCGGGTAGAACTGCTCCGAGCCCATGGTGAAGGTGCCGCCGGGCAAGAAGGCCATGCCTCGGGTGGTGGTTGCGCCTTCTGCGATGTCGAGCTCTTCCAACGGCCGCCTCTCTCCACGGGTACGAATTGGGCATTCATACAGGGGGAGGGCGCTGCACGGAAGCGCCGACCAGAACCTGCCAGCGATGTTTCCCATCTCTTCGTCATTGCGGGGAGGCGAAGCCGACCCGGCAATCCAGAGCTGGCGCAAAACGCTTCTGGATTGCTTCGCCTGCGGCTCGCAATGACGAGGGAGGGGGATGTGCTCCGATCAGCGGCCCTTGGTCTCACACCATGGTTTCGGGTCGCACCACGCGATCGAACGTCTCGGCGTCGACCAGCCCCAGTTCCAGCGCGGCCTCGCGCAGCGTCTGGCCGTGCACGTGCGCATGCTTGGCGATCTTCGCGGCGTTGTCGTAGCCGATCTCGGGGGCGAGCGCGGTGACCAGCATCAGCGAGCGGTCGACCAGCTCGGCAATGCGTGCGCGGTTGGGCTCGATGCCGTCGACGCAGCGTTCGGCGAAGCTCGTCATGCCGACCGAAAGCAGGTCGATCGAGCGGATCACTGCCGCGCCGATCAGCGGCTTGAACACGTTGAGTTCGAATGCGCCCTGCATGCCGCCCACGGTCACCGCCTGGTGATTGCCGATCACTTGCGCGGCAACCATCGTCAGCATCTCGCACTGGGTGGGATTGACCTTGCCCGGCATGATCGAGCTGCCCGGCTCGTTCGCCGGCAGGTCCAGCTCGCCCAGCCCCGAGCGCGGGCCGGAACCGAGCAGGCGGATGTCGTTGGCGATCTTGGTGAGGGCGACGGCCAGCGTGTTGAGCCTGCCGGAAAATTCCACCAGCGTATCGTGCGTCGCCAGTGCCTCGAACTTGTTGGGCGCGGAGACGAAGGGCAGGCCGGTAAGCGCAGCGATTTCCTCCGCAAAGGCCTCGCCGAAGCCTTCGGGCGCATTAAGGCCGGTGCCGACCGCCGTGCCGCCTTGCGCCAATTGGCACAGGCCCTGTTCGATCAGCGGCTGGGTCCGCGTGCGGGCAAGGCGCAGCTGGGCATGGTAGCCCGAGAATTCCTGCCCCAGCGTGACCGGGGTTGCATCCTGCAGGTGGGTGCGGCCGATCTTGACCACGTCGTCCCAGCTTTCCGCCTTGGTCAGCAGCGCGCTTTCGAGGCGCTCCATCGCGGGCATGAGATTGCGCGTCGCGGCCAGCGCGGCGGCCACGTGCATCGCGGTGGGAAAGCTGTCGTTGGAGGACTGGCTCTTGTTGACGTGATCGTTGGGATGGACCGGCGTCTTGCCGCCGCGCCGGCCGGTGAGGATCTCGTTGGCGCGCCCGGCGATCACCTCGTTGACGTTCATGTTGGTCTGGGTGCCGCTGCCGGTCTGCCAGATCACCAGCGGGAACTGGTCATCGAGCATGCCCGAGGCGACTTCGCCCGCGGCGGTCTCGATCGCATCGGCCAGGTCCGCATCGAGCCCGTGCCGGCGGTTCACCCGCGCCGCCGCCTGCTTGACCAGCGCCAGCGCGTGGACGATTGCAATCGGCATGCGTTCGGCGGCGCCGAAGGGAAAGTTCTCTATGCTGCGCTGTGTCTGCGCGCCCCAATAGGCCTGCGCGGGCACGTCGATTTCGCCGATACTGTCGGTTTCGCGGCGGACGTCCATGGGTTCGCTTTCCCTGCTCGTTACGGACATGACGGGTATCCGAACGAAGCGGGGAAGGCCATGGTTCCGCGCGAAAGACGAATTGCGCTTGGTCAGGCGGGCTCGGCGACGGGGCGGCGCATCAGGTGCTCGGCCATGCGATCCGCCACTACCGATGGCGGCAGGCCTTCCTGCGAGGCCCGATCGAGAACATCGGCGGTGCGCGGGCCGATCCTGAGCACGCGGGCGCGGACGTCGTCGCTGCTTTCGCCGAGGTATTCGGCCGCGACATTGATGATGCCGCCGGCGTTCACGACATAGTCCGGCGCATAAGCGATCCCGCGGTCGAGCAGCATCTGCGCCACGGAAGGATCGGCAAGCTGGTTGTTCGCCGCGCCGCAGACCAGGCTGGCCCGGAGGGCGGAAACGCTGGCCTCGCTGAGCGCACCGCCCAGTGCGCAGGGCGCGAAGACTTCGGCTTCGACCTCGGCGATCTCCGCGATCGGGGCGACGCGCACGCCGAGGTCTTCGGCAAGCCGGGCACAGCGGGTGTCGTCGATGTCGGCGATCACCAGCCGCGCGCCTTCGTCCGCGAGCAGGCGGCACAGTTCGCCGCCGACGCTGCCCACGCCCTGCACGGCCACCGTCACGCCCGACAGCGTGCCGCCGAAGCGGAACCGCACCGCGGCCTTCATCGCCTCGAACACGCCGAGCGCGGTCCAGGGCGAGGGATCGCCCCCGGCAAAACCGGGGCGTGAGGTGCGGCCCGCGACATGCTTCGTGCGATTGGCGACGAATTCCATGTCTGCAACGCTGGTGCCGACATCCTCGGCGGTCACGTAGCGGCCTTCGAGCCTCTCCACCGCCGCGCCGAACGCTTCGAACAGGGCGCGGCGGTCGAATGCGCCGGCGGGCTTGCGCAGCACCGCCTTGCCGCCGCCGAAGGGCAATTCGGCCATCGCGTTCTTGTAGCTCATGCCTTCGGCCAGACGGAAGGCGTCCGCCATCGCGGCATCGGCGTTGGGATAAGTCCACAAACGGCATCCGCCGGCTGCCGGTCCGCGCGCGGTCGAGTGGATGGCGATCACCCCGTCGAGGCCGGCGGCCTCGTCGTGCAGGCGGACGTACTCCATCGGCGGCAGCATGCGGTGGACGGCGGTGACCATCTTCGAACTCCTCTATTCGCGCATCATGATGGCATCCGGATGGAGGCATTTTTTACCTCATTTGCGGAACGGATGCGAAAATCAGGCGAAGACGGACCGCAGGAGGCATGTTATCTGGAAAAAATGACCCAGCTTGATGCCTATGAGCGAAAAATTCTCCGCGAGCTGCAGCGCGATGCCAGCCAGACGACCGCGCAGATCGCGGAGCGCGTCGGGCTGTCCGCTTCGCCCTGCTGGCGGCGTATCGACCGGCTCGAGCGGGATGGCTTCATCAAGCGGCGCGTGGCCATCGTCGATCGGGAGAAGGTGGGGCTCAACGCCCACGTCTTCGCACAGGTGAAGCTCAACGCCCACGGTCGCGCCAATCTCGACGAATTCGCCGCCAAGATCCGCGAGTATCCGGAAGTCCTGGACTGCTACGTGCTGATGGGATCGGTGGACTTCATGATCCGGGTGGTCGCAGAGGACATCAAGGCCTACGAACGGTTCTTCTTCGAAAAGCTGTCACAGCTTCCGGGCATACAGGAAATCACCTCGACGGTGGCCCTGTCGGAGATCAAGGCAACGACCGCGTTGCCGTTCTGACGTGCTGCCTTTTTTGCAACGATCCGTGCGGATCATTGCGTTTGATCGATAGGGGTGATGAGGGCAGGGTGAATATCCATGCGTCGCGTGCCATTTGTTCCTTCCATTGATCCGTTTCTGCTCTGGCTGATCACCGTCGTGACGGCAGCGTCCCTGCTGCCCGTCCGGGGTGTGGCGGCGGAGTGGTTCGACCTGCTCGCCGACGCGGCGATCGCGCTGCTGTTCTTCCTGCACGGCGCCAAGCTCTCGCGCGAGGCGATCCTGCAGGGGATCGGCAACTGGCGGCTGCACCTCCTCGTGCTGGCATCCACTTACGTGCTGTTCCCCGTTGCCGGGCTGGTGACCGAGCGGCTGGCGGCGGGCTGGATGAACCCGCTGCTGCTCTCGGGTGTGCTGTTCCTGACGCTGCTGCCCTCGACCGTGCAGTCCTCCATCGCTTTTACCGCCATGGCGCGCGGCAATGTCGCGGCCGCAGTGTGCAGCGCCTCGCTCTCCAACCTGCTGGGCATCCTGCTGACGCCGCTGCTGGTGGGGATCTTCATCCAGTCCGCGCGGACCGGGCATGGCGGTGACTGGGGTGCGGTGCGCAGCATCGTCATGCAGCTTCTGGTGCCGTTCCTGGCCGGCCATTTCCTGCGCCCGCTGATCGGGCGCTGGGTGGACAGGCACAAGGCGATCCTGATGCCGGTGGATCGCGGCTCGATCCTGCTCGTGGTCTATTCCGCCTTCAGCGCGGCGGTGGTCAACGGGATCTGGAAGGTGCTCAACTTCTCGGACCTGGCCGAGCTTCTGGCGGTGAGTGCGGCGATCCTCGCCTTCATCATGATCGTCAACGTGCTGGTGGCGCGTTTCACGCACCTGCCGCGCGAGGACGCGGTCGTTCTGCTGTTCTGTGGTTCGAAGAAGAGTCTCGTGTCCGGCGTGCCGATGGCAGGCGCGCTCTTCGCGCCAGCGCAAGTGGGCATGATCGTGCTGCCGCTGATGATCTTCCACCAGCTCCAGCTTTTTGTCTGCGCCTGGCTGGCGGCCCGCTTCGCGCGTGAGGCCGAAGAGGCGGCGGAGGCCCCTTCGTCGGCGGGCGTGCCGCAGACGGAAGAGGAGATCGCACGGGCCGCAGCCGCCGTCGGGATCGACATTCTCGCGCCCTGCGCGCCCGGCGTGGCGGCCAATCTCGCGTTGCTTGCCAGCCATGCCGAGCGATTGCGCGGGGACAAGGCATGATGAGCACCGCTGAAATCGCGGCCGCCGTGCGCGGCGGACGCCTCGGCGCCATGCAGGTGCTGGAGGAATGCCTTGCCGGTCTTGCCGCGCGCGAGGCGCCGCTGCTGGCGGTGACGCGCCTGCTGGAGGACCGCGCCCGCGCGGAAGCCGCCCGCATAGATGAGCTGGTCGCTGCGGGCACCGATCCCGGTCCGCTCGCCGGGGTGCCCTACGGCGTCAAGGACCTGTTCGACGTTTCCGGCCTTCCCACTACGGCCGGCTCGGCGATCCACGCCGATGCCGCGCCCGCAACCGGCGATGCCGAAGCCGTCGCGCGCCTGCGCGATGCCGGCGCGGTGCTGGTTGCCACACTGAACATGGACGAGTTCGCCTACGGCTTCGCGACGATCAACGCGACCCATGGCACCACTCGAAATCCACACGATCCCTCCCGCCTGGCTGGCGGCTCCTCGGGCGGCTCGGCGGCGATTGTCGCCGCCGGGCTGCTCCCTTTTTCGCTCGGTTCCGATACCAACGGATCGGTGCGCGTGCCTGCCAGCCTGACCGGGATCTATGGTCTCAAGCCTACCCACGGCGACCTGCCGCTTTCGGGTGTCTTCCCCTTTGCCGAGAGCTTCGACGATGTCGGCCCGTTCACCCGCTCCGTCGAGGACATGCGCCTCGTCTGGGAAGTGCTGGGAGGGCGGTCCGCGCAGTCCGCCGAAGGAACACTGCGCGTCGCCCGGCTCAGTGGCCGTTTTCGCGAGAATGCCGATGCCGGGCAGCTCGCCGCGATCGACGCGATCGCACCCGACGCGCCGCTGATCGAGCTGCCCGATATTGCCCGCGCCCGCTCGGCGGCATTCCTGATCACGGCTTGCGAGGGCGGCCGGCTCCACCGCGAGGCGCTGGCGGCGGACGCCATGGCCTTTGATCCGGCGACGCGCGACCGCCTGATCGCCGGCGCGCTGCTGCCCCGGGACCTCTACGAGGAAGCACAGGCCTTTCGAGCCGAGTACCGGGCGCGGATCGAGGCGCTGGTTGCCGATTTCGACGTGCTGCTCGCGCCGGCGACGCCCTGCGCGGCGCCGCCGATCGACGATCCGCGTATCGAAATCGACGGCAAGCTCGTGCCTGCACGCGCGGATCTGGGCATTCATACCCAGCCTGTCAGCTTCACCGGATTGCCGTCGCTGGCGGTTCCGCTCTACCGTCCGGGACAACTTCCGCTGGGGCTGCAACTGATCGGCAGGCCCAACGGCGAGGCAGAGCTGTTCCGCTTTGCCGCCGAGCTGGAAGAACGGAGCATCATCGGTTCAACGCCGCCTCCGGGGGCGGAGATTATCGGGTCAGGGCCGCCGCCCGTGGCGGCTTAGGGGGGCAGCACAGTGACGCAGACAGATACGATGGTTGAAGCGCCGGAAGCGGCGCCTCCCGCAGGCGCGCTCGAGCGCTACTTCGCGTTGAGCGAGCGGGGCACGAATGCGCGCACGGAGGTGCTCGCCGGCGTGACGACGTTCCTGACCATGGCCTATATCGTGCTGGTCAACCCGGCGATCCTGGGCAGTACGGGTATGCCGGTTGCTTCGGTGGCAGCGGCGACGTGCTTTGCCGCGGCCTTCGCCTCGATCATGATGGGGCTTGTCTCCAACACGCCGCTGGCGCTGGCGCCGGGCATGGGGCTCAATGCCTATTTCAGCTACACGGTCGTCCAGCAGATGGGCGTGCCCTGGCAGGTGGCGCTGGGCTGCGTGTTCATTTCCGGCGTGGCTTTCCTGTTCCTGACGCTTACCGGCGTGCGCCAGCTGATCGTCAATTCGATCCCGCACTACCTGTTCGCGGCGGTGGCGGGTGGTATCGGCCTGTTCATCGGCTTCATCGGCTTCAAGGATGCCGGCATCATCGTCTCCAACCCGGCGACTTTCGTGGCGCTCGGCAATCTCAAGGACCCGAATGCGGCACTGGCGATTTTCGGCCTGCTGCTGATCGGCGCGCTCAGCGTGTGGAACGTGCGCGGCGCGATGCTGATCGGCATTGTCGTTACCACGCTGGTGGGCTGGGCCTTCGGCATGGTTTCGGTGAGCCCCGAACCCTATTCGCTCTCGGCGCTCACCGGCACGGCTTTCCAGCTCGATCTCGCCGGCGTGTTCGGGCTGTCCGGCAGCCACGGCCTGGGGCTGCTGGAAATCCTCTTCGTGTTCCTCTTCGTCGACCTGTTCGACAACATCGGCACGCTCGTCGCGGTGACCAAGCGCGCCGGCCTGATGGACAAGGACGGCCGCATCCCGCGCCTCAATCGCATTCTGGTGACCGATGCCACCGCGACGATCGTCGGCTCGATGGCGGGCACCAGCACGGTTACCAGCTACGTGGAAAGCGCTGCGGGCGTGCAGGCGGGCGGGCGCACCGGCCTGACCTCGGTCGTCACCGGCCTGCTGTTCCTCGCGATGATGTTCGTCGCGCCCTATGCGCAGGTGATCCCGCTGGCGGCGACCGCACCGGCGCTGATCATCGTCGGTGGCCTGATGCTGCTGCCGCTGACCGAGGTCGAATGGGAAGATCCGCTCTCCGCGATCCCGGCGTTCCTGACCGTGGCGATGATCCCGCTGACGTTCTCGATCGCCAATGGCCTTGCCTTCGGCATCACTGCCCATGCCGCGCTCAAGATCGTGCGCGGAACGGTGACGAAGAAGGACTGGTTCCTGCTGGTGCTGGCGCTGCTCTTCGTCGTCCGCTTTGTCTGGATGGGGGCTGCCTGATGCGCCGTATCGTGCTGGGCCTTGCCGCGTTGTTCGCGTTCATCGCCTGCCCGGCGCTGGCGGAGGAGCTGGACTCCACGCCGCGCACGCTGGTGATGACGGCCTATTACCCGGAGTGGAACGCGCTCGTCCACGCAGTGACCGATGCGAAGGAGTACAAGCTCAACGGCGGCACCTACCTGACCGGCACGCTGGAGGGCAAACCGGTGCTGCTGATGCAGAGCGGCGTGTCGATGGTCAACGCGGCGATGAACACGCAGCTTGTGCTCGATCACTTCGCGGTGAAGCGCATCGTCTTTTCGGGCATTGCCGGCGGGGTCGATCCCAGCCTCACCATTGGCGACGTGATCGTCGCGGAGGACTGGGGCCAGTACCTGGAAGTCAACTTCGCGCGCCAGACGCAGGACGGCTGGCTCTCGCCCGAACCGGTCGATCCGAAGGCGCCGGCCAATTGGAACTTCATGTATCCGCGCGGCACCCGTGTCGGCAACGCCGACACCGCGCCCGGGCGGCACTACACGTTCCGGATGGACCCGGAACTGCTCGCCGTCGCGCGCGAGATAGCGCCCAAGGTCGTTATGGAGCGCTGCGTGCCGCCCTCGCCGCAGCAGTTGCCGGATACCGAGCTGTGCCTGCACGAGGCTCCCAGGATCGTCGTCGGCGGCACGGGCGTGAGCGCGGGCGTCTTTGCCGACAACGCGCAGTTTCGCGAATATCTCCATGCCGCCTGGAACGCGCGCGTGCTCGACATGGAAAGCGCGGCGGTGGCGCAGGTCGCCTATGCCAACGAAGTGCCCACGATCATCTTCCGCAGCCTTTCCGATCTGGCCGGCGGCGACAAGGAAAAGAACATGGAGGACACCTTCGAGCATCTCGCCTCGGTGAACTCCGCGCATGTCGTGCGCGCTTTCCTCGCAGCACTTCCGGACTGAGGGCAGGACCATGAAGACGGTAATCGGTACGCAGGGCATCGTTACGGCGCCGCATCATCTTGCCGCGCAGGCGGGCTGCGATGTGCTCAGGGACGGCGGCACGGCGGTGGAAGCCTGTGTGGCCGTCGCCGCGACGCTGGCCGTGGTCTATCCGCACATGACCGGGATCGGTGGCGACGGGTTCTGGGTGATCCGCGAGCCGGATGGCCGGGTGCACGGCATCCACGGCTGCGGCGGGGCGGCGGCCAGGGCGGACCTGTCGCTCTATGAAGGGTTGGAGGCAGTGCCCAATCGCGGGCCGCTGGCAGCCAATACCGTGGCGGGTACGATCTCGGCATGGCAGGCCGCGCTGGAAGACGAGAGCTGCAAGCTGCCGCTGGAGCGCCTGCTGCGCGACGCGATCCGCTATGCAGGGGAAGGCGTGGCGGTGACGGCGGGCGGTGCCGGGATCGCTTCGGGCAAGGGCGATGAGCTGCGCGTGCAGCCCGGCGCCTATGCGCAAATGTTCGAGCCTGAAGGGCGTCCGCTTGCCGAGGGCGATGTTCTGCGCCAGCCGTTGCTGGCCGAAACGCTGCGCAAGCTGGTCGCCAACGGCCTCGACGATTTCTATCGGGGCGAGCTGGCCGGGCTGATCGGCGACGATCTCGCCGCGCTCGGCAGCCCGGTCTCCCGGGACGATCTTGCCGCGCACCGCTTCAGCCGCCCGACGCCGCTCCATGTGCCGGTCACCGGCGCGCGTCTCTACAACAGCGCGCCGCCCACGCAGGGTTTCGCCTCGCTGGTGATCCTTGCCCTGTTCGACCGGCTGGCCGCCGATGCGCCAGAGGGCTTCGATCATGTCCACGGGCTGGTCGAGGCGACCAAGCAGGCGTTCCTGCTGCGTGATGCCCATGTCGGCGATCCTGCCTACACCGACTACGATTTCCAGTTCCTGCTCGATGACGCGCAGGCTCTCGACGGCCTTGCCGGACGCATCGACCCGGCCCGGGCGCTGCCCTGGCCGCAGCCGACGCAATGGGGCGATACCTGCTGGTTCGGCGCGGCCGACAGCGAAGGCCGGGTGGTAAGCTGCATCCAGTCGACCTACTTCGAGTTCGGCTCCGGCCTCGTCCTGCCGCAAACCGGGATCACCTGGCAGAACCGCGGCAGTTCCTTCCGGCTGGCCGAAAGCGGCTGGAACGCCCTGAAGCCGGGCCGCAAGCCGTTCCACACATTGAACCCCGCACTGGCCGCGTTCGATGACGGGCGTGTCATGGCCTATGGCACGATGGGCGGCGAGGGCCAGCCGCAGACGCAGGCGGCGCTGTTCAGCCGCTACTGGCGCTTCGGCGTGGACCTGCAGGAAGCGATCAGCGCCCCGCGCTGGCTGCTCGGCCGCACCTGGGGCGAACAGTCGACCACTCTGAAGCTGGAAGACGGTTTCGACGAGGCGCTCTACACCGAACTGGCTGAGGCCGGGCACGATGTCGAACGCGTCGGCCCGCTGACCGCGACGATGGGCCACGCCGGCGCCGTGGTGCGCCTTGCCGACGGTTCGTTCGAAGGCGCCACCGATCCGCGCAGCGACGGAGGCGTCGCCGCATGGTGACCGATCTTCCCCCCGGTGGCGCGCGCGCGGTGGCGCGTTGCGATGCGCTGGGGGTGGCGCCCTACAGCGACATCGAGGGCGGGCTCTATCGTGCCTACCTGACGCCCGCATACGAGGCGGCGCAGGCCGCCATCGCCGGCTGGATGGAAGATGCGGGCATGACCGTGCGCCGCGATGCCGCCGCCAATCTGGTCGGCCGCTTTGAAGGCGAGGTCGCGGACGCTCCCGCGTTGATGATCGGCAGCCACCTCGACAGCGTCCGCAATGGCGGGCGCTACGATGGGCCGCTGGGGATCATGCTCGGCATCGAATGCGTGGCCGGGTTGCATGACGCGGGGCGGCGTATGCCCTTTCCGATCGAGGTCTATGCCTTCGGGGACGAGGAGGGTTCGCGCTTTCCCGCAGCCATGCTCACCAGCCGTGCGGTCGCGGGCACGCTCGATGCCGCGGCGCTGGACATCGCCGACGACCACGGCGTCGCCTTGGCCGATGCGGGGGTGGACGTTTCCGCCTATCTCGCCGCCGCCCGTGATCCCGGTTCCATCCGTGCCTACCTCGAAGCCCACATCGAACAGGGGCCGGTGCTGGAGGCGGATGGCCTTGCGGTCGGCACGGTGACTGGCATTGCCGCGCAGCTTCGCTATGCCGTGACCGTAACGGGCATGGCCGGGCATGCAGGCACCACCGCCATGCGCCTGCGCCGCGATCCGCTGGCCGGAGCGGCGGCGATGGTGCTCGCGGTGGAGCAGATCGCGCGTGCGGACAATTCGGATGTCGTCGCCACCGTGGGCTGGATCGAGGCGCTGCCAGGGGCTGCCAATGTCATCCCCGGCGAAGTGCATTTCACCATCGACGTGCGCTCGGGGGTTGAAGCACGGCGGAACAAGGTGGCCGAGGCCATTCTGGAGCGCCTTGGCGAGATCGCCCGCGTCCGCGACCTTGAACTGGCCGTCGAGCGCATTCACGATCTGCCCGCCAGCCCCTGCGATCCGGCCTTGATGGACCTGATGGACGATGCCCTCGTCGGAGCGGGGCAGCCGGTGCGCCGGCTCGTCTCGGGCGCGGGGCACGATGCCATGAACATGGCCGCGCTGTGCCCCACCGCCATGCTGTTCATCCGCTGCAAGGGCGGCGTCAGTCACAATCCCGCCGAGCACGTGGCACCGGAAGACGCGGACATCGCGCTTCGGGTCATGCTCGGGTTCATTGATCGCCTTGGAGAGTGCGCGTGAGCCTTGAACTTGATCCTATGCTCTTCGGCGAGATCGACCCGCCTCAGCGCCTGCTGATGGGCCCCGGCCCGATCAATGCCCACCCACGTGTGCTGCGCGCCATGAGCGCCGACCTGCTGGGCCAGTTCGACCCCGAGATGACCGGGTTCATGAATCAGGTCATGGCGCTCTACCGCCCGATCTTCGGTACGCAGAACCAGTGGACCATGCTGATCGACGGCACCGCGCGCGCCGGGATCGAGGCCGGGCTGGTCTCGATGGTGGCGCCGGGCGATACCGTGCTGGTCGTCAACTTCGGCCGCTTCGGCCTGCTGTTGACGGAAATTCTCACCCGCATCGGTGCGCACATCGAGACGGTGGACGCGCCCTGGGGCGAAGTCGTGCCGATGGAGGCGATTGCCGCGGCCATCCACCGCACTTCGCCGCATCTCGTCGCGACGATCCACGGCGATACCTCGACCACGATGGCGCAGCCGCTCGAAGGTTTCGGAGATCTGTGCAAGGCGGCGGGCGCGCTCAGCTATGTCGATGCCACGGCTACCATCGGCGGCATGGAACTGGCGGCGGACCGCTGGGGTGTCGACGTGGTGACGGGCGGCCTGCAAAAGTGCCTGGGCGGCCCGTCCGGCTCGGCCCCGATCACGATTTCGGATCGCGCAGCCGAACACATCTTTTCGCGTCGCCATGTCGAGGCCGGCATCCGCATGGATGGCCTGTCTGACGGCAAGGGGCCGCGCATCGGCTCCAACTATTTCGATCTCGCCATGATCATGGACTACTGGTCGGAAAAGCGCCTCAACCACCACACCGAGGCGACCTCGATGCTCTACGCCGCCCGCGAATGCGCCCGCATCGCGCTGGGCGAGGGGCTGGAGGCGCGCTATGCCCGCCATGCCAGCGCAGGCCGGGCCATGACGGCAGGCCTGCGCGCGATGGGCCTCACCGTCTTTGGCGACGATGCCTGCCGCATGACCAATGTCACCGGTGTCTACATCCCCGAAAGCGTCGATGGCGAGGCCGTGCGCAAGGCCATGCGCGAGCTGTTCGAGATCGAGATCGGCACGGCCTTCGGTCCGCTGCAGGGCAAGATCTGGCGCATTGGCGCGATGGGCTACAACGCCATGAAGCACAAGGTGCTGCTGACGCTGGCCGCGCTGGAATCCTGCCTGCGCATGGAAGGTTTCGTCCTGCCGCTGGGTGAGGCGGTACCTGCGGCGATGGAGGCGTGGGACCAGTGAGTGCCTTCCAGACATCGCGTGCCCGGCGGGGGCTTCGACAAGCTCAGCCTGAGCGGGATTTTTCCTTGCGGTCTTCTCTAGTCCCGCTCGTCCTGAGCTTGTCGAAGGACGTTGGCGCGACGTCTGAAGGGGCGCGTGTATGACCTCCCGCGATCTCGTCGGCTATGGCGCTACCCCGCCCGACCCGCAGTGGCCGAACGGCGCGCGCGTGGCGGTGCAGTTCGTCATCAATTACGAGGAGGGCGCGGAAAACTCCGTCCTCAACGGCGACAAGGGCTCCGAGGCGTTCCTGTCCGAAATGGTTGGCGCGGCCAGCCACCCGGACCGGGCGATGGCGATGGAAAGCCTCTACGAATACGGCAGCCGTGCCGGGTTCTGGCGGCTGCACCGCATCTTTGCCGAACGCGGGCTGCCGCTGACGGTGTTCGGCGTGGCCAAGGCCATGGAAATGAACCCCGAGGCGGTCGAGGCCATGCTCAAGGCCGACTGGGAGATCGCCAGTCATGGCCTTCGCTGGATCGACTACCAGTACGTGCCCGAAGAGGTCGAACGCGCGCACATCGCCGAGGCCATCGCGCTGCACGAAAAGCTCACCGGCTCGCGCCCGTTCGGCTGGTATCAGGGCCGCACTTCACCCAACACCGCGCGCCTCGTCGCCGAAGAGGGCGGGTTCGTCTACGATGCGGACAGCTATGCCGACGACCTGCCCTACTGGGACAGCAAGTATGGCAAGCAGCAACTGATCGTGCCCTACACGCTCGATGTGAACGACATGAAGATCGTCGCGCTTAACGGCTTTACCGAAGGCGAACAGTTCTTCCGCCACATGCGCGACACTTTCGACCAGCTTCGCGAGGAAGGTGGGCGGATGATGTCGGTGGGCCTGCACGGCCGCATCGCCGGCAAGCCAGGCCGCGCGCGCTGGGTCGCGCGTTTCCTCGACCACGTCATGGCCAGCGGCGACGCCTGGGTCGCCCGCCGCATCGATATCGCCCGCCACTGGATGGAGGTACACCCCGCATGAAGATCGACGATCCCGTCCTCCACGCCGAGATGACCGAGGCATTCCACGAATACGAACGCGCGCTGATGGAAGACGACATTCCGGCGATGGACAAGCTGTTCCACGATGCGCCCACCACCAACCGTTTCGGCGTGGGCGAGGTACTCTATGGCATCGAGGAAATCCGCGAATTCCGCAAGGGACGCGGCGGCTCTCCGCAGCGCAAGCTCGGCAAGGTCTCGATCACGGTTTACGGCGACAATTTCGCCACGGCCGATGCCGAATTCTTCCGCGAGGGCTCCGACCGGCGCGGGCGCCAGACGCAGGCCTGGGTGAAGTTCGAGGATGGCTGGAAAGTCGTCTCCGCGCACGTCAGCCTGGAGGGGAACACCCACTGATGGCCGCGCTGTTCGAACACAGCCCCTGGGTGGAAGAGCGCGCCGATGCAGGGCCCTCCAGCGGGGACCGGCACGCCGATCTGATGGCAGTGGTCCACGCGGCCACGCCTGCGGAGCAGCTTGTCCTGATCCGCGCCCACCCGGAGCTGGCGGGCAAGGCGGCGATCGACAGGACGCTCACCGACGCCAGCGCCGCCGAGCAGGCGAGCGCCGGGCTCGACCGGCTGACTCCGCAAGAGTTCGAAAAGTTCCACGCGCTGAACGCCGCATACCGCGAGAAGTTCGGCTTTCCCTTCATCATCTGCGTGCGCCTGACCGACAAGGCTGGTATCCTGTCGGCCATGCAAGCCCGCCTCGCCAATACGCGAGAGGCGGAAATTGCGACGGCCATCGAGCAGATCGGCGAAATCGTTCGCCTTCGTCTTGAGGACCAGTCATGACAGCACCCTCGACCCATCCGGCCGACGCCATCGGCCTTGCCGCTCTCGAAGCGCGTCTCGAGCGGGAGCTTGATCTGGTCGGCTTCGCCCGGCCCGAATGGGTGCGTCCGCGCAGCGTGGATGGCGAAAGCGTCCTCGACGTTGCGGTGATCGGCGGTGGCCAGTGCGGCCTTGCCACGGCCCTGGGGCTGCGCCGCGAAGGCGTGACCAACGTCGTGATCTTCGACGAGAACCCGGCAGGCTACGAGGGCCCGTGGGAAACTTACGCGCGCATGGTCACGCTGCGCACGCCCAAGACGCTGACCCCGATCGATTTCGGCCTGCCTTCGCTGACCTATCAGGCCTGGTGGGAGGCGCAGCACGGCGCGGCGGGCTGGGAAGCCGTCGACAAGATCGTGCGCGGCGACTGGATGGAATACCTGCGCTGGTATCGCCACGTGCTCGCACTGCCGGTGGCGAACGACGCGAAGCTCGAGAGGATCGAGCCCTTGCCCGAACAGGACCTGCACCGCCTGCACTTCGCCGGCGGTGCGGCAAGGCTCGCGCGAAAGGTCGTGCTGGCCACCGGCATTCAGGGCGGGGGCGAATGGCACACGCCGGCGATGGTGCGCGACAACCTGTCCAAGGCGCTCTGGGCTCATACCAGCGAGCCGATCGATTTCGACGCGCTCCATGGCAAGCGCATCGGTATTCTCGGCGGCGGCGCCTCGGCGTTCGACAATGCCAACTACGCACTGACCCGCGGCGTCGGGGCGGCCGAGGTGTTCATGCGGCGCAAGGTCCTGCCGCGCGTCAATCCGATCCGTTTCATGGAGAAGGTCGGCTTCGCCGCGCGCTATCCCGCGCTTGATGACGAGACCAAGTATACGGCGATGGACTGCTTTCTTGGCCACAACCAGCCGCCGACGAACGACACGTTCGACCGGGCCGCTTCGTGGCCGGGCTTTCACCTGCATCTCGATTCGCCGTGGATCGACGTGGCCGAACACAATGGGCTGGTCCGGGTGACTACGCCGCATGGCTTTCACGACTTCGACTTCGTGGTGATCTCCACCGGGCTGCTCAGCGATCCGGCCTTGCGCCCCGAACTGCGCGATGTCGCGGACCTGATCGCCCGCTGGGGGGACAAGGTGACGCCGCCGGGCAGGCGCAACGCGCTGATCGATGCTCACCCCTATCTGGGCGAGGCGTTCGAGTTCCTGCCGCGCGATGGCGAGGACGGGGCACCGCTGCACGGCCTCTTCGCCTTCAACTATTCCGCGCTGATCAGCCTGGGGCTTTCCGCATCGGCGCTGTCGGGGCTGCACAATGCGCTGCCGCGTCTCATCAAGGGGATCGCGGACCAGCTCTTCCTTGACGATCAGCACGAACTGGTGGCCGATTTCCTTGCCTACGATGATCCCGAGTTCCTCGGCGAATGGCCGCTGCCCGAAGCGGGGGAAGCGGCATGAGCACGCTCTCCACGCATGTCCTCGATACCGCGCATGGGTGCCCCGCCGCCGGCGTGGCGCTGACTCTTTCGACGATGTCGGGCACGGTGTTGTTCGAAGGGGAGACGGATAGCGACGGGCGTTGCCCCGGCATCCCTGAAATCCCGACCGGCTGTTACCGCCTTACCTTTGCGGTGGCGGTCTATTTTCGCGGGCGCGGGGTGAAGCTGCCCGAACCGCCGTTTCTCGACCGGGTCTCCATCGATTTCGGCATTGCCGATCCGGACGGGCACTACCACGTGCCGCTCCTGGCATCGCCCTTCGGTTATTCGACATACCGGGGAAGTTGATGACGATCCGGTTTCTTCTCGACGGTGAAACGATCGAACTGGCCGACATCGATCCGACGGCGACGGTGCTGGACTACCTGCGCTACCGGATGCGCCGCACGGGCACCAAGGAAGGCTGCGCGGAAGGTGATTGCGGGGCCTGCACCGTGCTGGTGGGCTCGCCCGATGGCGATGCGGTCAAATGGCGTGCGGTCAATTCCTGCATCCAGTTCCTGCCCATGCTGCACGGCAAGGCGCTGCTGACGGTGGAGAGCCTCAAGGAGCAGGGCGCGCCCAATCCGTTGCAGAGCTGCATGGCCGCGAACGGGTCTTCGCAGTGCGGCTTCTGCACGCCGGGCTTCGTGATGTCGCTCTATGGCCGGGCCATCGGGGCGAGCGGGTCCGACCTCCCCGTGGCCGATGTGATCGCCGGAAACTTGTGCCGCTGCACCGGCTATGGCCCGATCCTCGAGGCTGGCGAGACGGTGGACACGCTCGGCCGCGACGACGTGGCGCTGGCCGCGCAGTTGCGGGCAATCGGTGCGGATGGGGCATCGGGTGAATGGCAGGGCCGCAAGTGGTTCGCGCCCGCCAGCAGCGATGAACTGGCGGAACTGCTGGTCGAATTTCCGCAGGCCCGCCTCGTGGCCGGTGCTACCGATGTCGGCCTCTGGGTGACCAAGGGGCTGAAGTCGCTCGATACGGTGATTTTCCTGGGGGACGTTGCCGATCTTGCTGCAATCGAGGAGAGCGACGATGCGCTCATCGTGGGTGCGGGCGTGCGCTATGCCGATGCTCATGCGCCTTTCGCGCAGCTGCACCCGGACTTCGGCGAACTCGTGCGCCGCATCGGCGGGTTGCAGGTGCGCAATGCCGGGACTGTGGGCGGCAATATCGCCAACGGCTCGCCCATCGGCGATGGGCCGCCCGCGCTGATTGCACTCGGGGCCGAGTTGACGCTGCGCAGCGCTACCGGACGGCGGACAATGCCGCTGGAGGCCTATTTCCTCGATTACGGCAAGCAGGACCGTCAGCCGGGCGAATTCGTGGAATCCATCCGCATTCCTCGCCCCGGGCCCGATGCCGTGATCCACATCGCCAAGCTCTCGCGCCGGTTCGACAGCGATATTTCGGCGGTTTGCGGGGCCTTTGCCCTGACTGTCGAAGACGGCACGATCACCGGCGCACGCGTGGCCTTTGGCGGCATGGCGGCAACGCCGAAGCGTGCCACAGCCTGCGAGGCAGCATTGATCGGGAAGCCGTTCATCCAGACGACCATCGAAACCGCCGCTGAAGCGCTCAGGCAGGACTTCGCGCCACTCACCGACGTGCGTGGCTCGTCCGCCTATCGCCTCGAAGCGGCCGCCAACCTGCTGCGCCGCCTGTGGCTGCGCGAGCAGGGCACGCCGATTTCGGTGCTGGAGATGGAGGCCGGACTATGATCGCCTTCACTTCTCGCAGTTCGTCATTGCGAGCGGAGCAAAGCAATCCAGGGCGGTTGACGCTCGCTCTGGATTGCCGCGGCCCTGCGGGCCTCGCAATGACGAATGACAGGAGTGGGATCGATGGCTGAGCGCGATCCCGCCTGGAAGGTGCTAGAAAAGCCCTCGCACCCGCACGACAGCGCCCGCATGCACGTCACCGGCGAGGCGCGCTATGCCGACGACATGGGCGAGCCGGAGGGCATGCTCCATCTCGCCTTCGGGCAGAGCGCAGAGGCGCATGCGCGCATCGTGTCGATGGACTTGTCTGACGTCATGGCGGCGGAAGGCGTGGTCGCCGTCTACACCGCTGCGGACATTCCCGGCATCAACGATGTCAGCCCCGTGGCGGGCGATGACCGGCTGCTGGCCGATGGCGAAGTGATCAATCACGGCCAGCCGGTGTTCCTCGTCGCCGCGACCAGCCAGCGGGCGGCGCGCAAGGCGGCCCGGCTCGGCACGATCGAGTACGAACCGCTGCCGGCCATGCTCACCATGGCCGATGCGCGCGATGCACAGTCGCTGATCGAACCTACCCAGTGCATGGCGCGCGGCAATGCCGCCGCGGCGCTGGAGTCCTGCCCGCTTCGCCTTTCGGGTCGCTTTGAAATGGGCGGGCAGGACCACTTTTACCTCGAAGGGCATGTCGCTGTGGCGACGCCCGGCGAGGACGGGCAGGTGCATGTGCTGAGTTCCACCCAGCACCCCAGCGAGGTCCAGCATCTCGTCGCGCACATGCTCGACCGCAGCACGGCGGACGTGACCGTGGAAGTGCGGCGCATGGGCGGCGCGTTCGGCGGCAAGGAAACGCAGGCCGCGCTCTTCGCCGCCGCCGCCGCGCTGGTGGCGGACAAGACCGGCCGCCCCGCCAAGTTCCGCTGCGACCGCGACGACGACATGGTCATGACCGGCAAGCGCCATCCTTTCGAGGTGACCTACGATGTCGGCTTCGATGACGAGGGGCGTTTACTGGGACTCTCGCTGTTCCTCTCCTCGGATTGCGGCGCGACCGTGGACCTTTCGCCCGCGATCAACGACCGCGCGATGTTCCATGCGGACAACTGCTATTTCCTGCCCGATGTCGAGATCGCCTCCGAACGGCTGAAGACCAACACCGTCTCGGCCACGGCCTTCCGGGGCTTTGGCGGACCGCAGGGGATGCTGGCGATCGAGCGGATCGTCGATCATGTCGCCGCCCGGCTGGGCAAGGACCCGCTCGAAGTGCGGCTGGCCAATCTCTACGGCCCCGGGCGGGATGTCACCCAGTACGGCATGACCGTGGCCGACAACATTGCGCCCCAGATGATCGCCCGCCTGCGCGAGACTGCGCGCTACGATGAGCGTGCGGTGGCGGTGGAGGCGTTCAACGCCGGTAGCCCGGTCATCAAGAAGGGCATCGCCCTTACGCCGGTGAAGTTCGGCATCAGTTTCACCACCACGCACCTCAATCAAGCGGGCGCACTGGTGCATGTCTATGCGGATGGTTCGATCCAGGTGAATCATGGCGGCACCGAGATGGGGCAGGGGGTCTACGTCAAGGTGGCGCAGGTCGTGGCCGATGTCTTCGGCGTGCCGCTCGGGCAAGTGCGCATCACCGCCACCCGCACCGACAAGGTGCCCAACACCTCGGCGACGGCGGCCAGTTCGGGCGCGGACCTCAACGGCATGGCCGCGCACAATGCGGCCTCGGCGATCCGGGCGCGGCTGACGGAGTTCCTTGCCCGCACGTACGGGTGCGCCGAGGAAGAGGTGCACTTCACCCCCGACGGCGTGCTGGTCGGGGCGGAGACGCTTTCCTTCGGCGAAGTTACGCGAAAGGCCTATCTCGGCCGGATCTCGATGTCCTCGAACGGCTTCTATGCGACGCCCGGCATCGAATACGACCGCGATGCGCACAAGGGCCGCCCGTTCTACTACTTCGCCTATGGCGCGGCGGTGAGCGAGGTTGCCATCGACACGCTGACCGGCGAGCACAAGGTTCTGGCGGTGGACATCCTCCACGACGTCGGCCGCTCGCTCAATCCGGTGATCGACAAGGGGCAGATCGAGGGCGGCTTCGTGCAGGGGCAGGGCTGGCTCACCACTGAGGAACTTGTGTGGGACAGCAAGGGCCGCCTCCTCACCCATTCGCCCGCGACCTACAAGATCCCCACCGCGTCGGATCGGGCGAAGCGTCTCACCATCAGCCTGTGGGATGGGGAAAACGTCGAGCCGACGATCAACCGTTCCAAGGCCGTGGGCGAGCCGCCCTTCATGCTGGCGATCTCGGTCTATTCGGCGCTGAACCGCGCGATTGCCGCCACCGTGCCGGACAAGCGCGAACTGCCGCCGCTCGATGCCCCGGCCACGCCCGAGTGCATCCTGAAAACCATCGCGGAGTTCAAGGCGCCATGACGCAGTGGGTCGGATGGCTGCGCAGGCTGGGACCGGAGCCTTGCGCGATGGTCTCGGTGATGGCGACCGAAGGGTCCGCACCGCGCGGGGCGGGCACGCGCATGCTGGTGACGGCGGAGGGGCAGCAGGGCACCATCGGTGGCGGCCAGCTCGAATTTCGCGCCGTCGAACAGGCACGCGCGATCCTCGATCATCCCCGGGGTACATGGCGCGTGCAGGACTATCCGCTCGGGCCGCTGCTTGGGCAGTGCTGTGGCGGGCGGGTGCGGCTGCTGATCGAGCATGTCGATCCCCAGGCGCTGGACTGGCTGCACGATGCCGAGCCCGGCTGGATGCTCGAAACCCGGCTGGAGGAAGGGAGCGTCGCGCGCGCCGTCTTCCAGCGCGAGACGGCCACGCGCCAGACCGCGCGCGGCGAACGCCCGCGCGTCGGCACGCGCATGGTCGAGCCGGTGGGCGAGCGGCCGCGCCCGGTCTATCTGTTCGGCGCGGGGCATGTCGGGCAGGCGATTGCCCGGCATATGATCGGTCTGCCGCTCCAGCTCGCCTGGTTCGATACCCGGCCTGAACTGGCCGCACTCGACGGCGTGACGATCATGCCCGAGGAAGAGATCGCCCATTGCATCGAGGAAGCGCCCGCCGACGCGGCGATTGCGATCCTCACGCACGATCACCCGCTCGACTATCACCTGACGCTTGCCGCACTCAGCCGCGATCCGGTGGCTTTCGTCGGTCTGATCGGGTCTTCGACCAAGATCGCGCGCTTCCGCTCGCGGCTCAAGGCGGACGGCATTTCCGAAGAGGCGCTGGCGCGTCTCACCACGCCGATCGGCGTGCCCGGTGTGCGCGGCAAGGAGCCCGACGTGATCGCCATCGCCGTGCTGGCGCAGCTTCTGCAATTGAGAGGGCAATGATGATTTCGGCGCAAGTCCTCCCCGGTACGGGGAGGGGGACCATGCGGAGCATGGTGGAGGGGACTCACGCCCGGGCGCGATGTCGCGTGGGGGCGCCAATCCCCTCCGTCAGCCCTGCGGGCTGCCACCTCCCCGTGCCGGGGAGGACGCGATGATCCACGCTTACCGTGCAGAACTGCTCTCGGTCGGGCAGGACCCTCGCGATGCGCCCGATGCGGTGCGGCACGAGCCCGACGGCCTGCTGGTCATAGAGGACGGCCTTGTCGTAGCGCGCGGGGGCTATGCCGAACTGGCCGATAAGTACGCGGACGTTCCGGTGCACAGTCTCGACGGTCTCGTCGTGCCGGGCTTCATCGACGCGCATGTCCACTATCCGCAGACCGACCGCATCGCCTCGCACGGCGAGCAATTGCTCGACTGGCTCGACCGGCACATCTTCCCGGCCGAAAAGGCCTTTGTCGACAAGGCCCACGCCGATGCCGTTGCGGCCTTTTTCCTCGACGAACTGCTGCGCAACGGGACCACCAGCGCGCTGGTCTATCCCACGGTGCACGAACAGTCGGTCGATGCCCTGTTCGAGGCAGCGCTGGAGCGGCGCATGCGGATCGTTTCGGGCAAGGTGCTGATGGATATGGGGCCTGAGGGTCTCAAGGACACGGTGGCGTCCGGGCGCGCGGAGAGCGAAGCGCTGATCCGCCGCTGGCGCGGGCGCGGACGGCTCGGTTATGCCATAACGCCGCGTTTCGCGCTGGCCTCCACCGATGCCCAGCTTGCCGACGCCGGTGCGCTGCTGGCCGAGCATCCCGAGGTGCTGATGCACACGCATCTGGCCGAAAACGTGCACGAATGCGCCGCCGTCGAGGCGCGCTTTACCGAGGCCGTGGACTACCTCGATGCCTACGACCGCTTCGGTCTTGTCACCGACCGGTCCGTTTTCGCGCATGGCATTCACCTCTCGGATCGCGCCTGCGCTCGCCTGCACGAAAGCGGCGCGGGCATTGCGGTCTGTCCGAGTTCGAACCTGTTCCTCGGTTCCGGCTTCTTCAACTTCGGGCAGGCGGACCGGCACAAGCTGCGTCTGGGGCTGGGTACCGACGTCGGCGCGGGCACCTCTTTCTCGATGCTCCACACCTCGGGGCTGGCCTATCAGGCCGCATTGGCGCGCGAGGACCGGCTCGATCCCTTCCGCGCGCTCTATCTGGCAACGGCGGGCAGCGCTGCGCTGTTGCACATCGGCGACAAGGTGGGGGCTCTCGAACCCGGACAGGAGGCGGACTTCGCGGTTCTCGATTGCGCGGCGACGCCATTGCTGGCACGGCGCACGCGCGAGGCGGACCTTGCCGAACGGCTTTTCGCGCTCCAGATCCTGGGCGACGACCGCGCTGTCTCGAGAACATATGTGCTGGGCGAATGCGTCTGGCAAAGGACTGCCCCATGACCGACCTCGACAGCTTCATCACCGGCCTGCCCAAGGCCGAACTGCACCTGCACATCGAAGGCAGTCTTGAGCCCGAACTGATGTTCGAGCTGGCCCGGCGCAACGGGATCGAAATTCCCTATGCCTCGGTCGAGGAAGTGCGTGCGGCCTATGCCTTTTCCAACCTGCAGGACTTTCTCGACATCTACTACGCCGGGGCCAATGTGCTGCGCACTCGGCGGGATTTCCACGATCTGGCCGCGGCCTACTTCGCGCGCGCGGCAGCGGACGGGGTGGTCCATGCCGAGATCATGTTCGACCCGCAGACCCACACTGATCGCGGCATTGCCTTTTCCGAAGTGGTTGAGGGCCTGCTCTCCGCCATGGCCGAGGCCGAGGCGAAGCATGGCATCACCAGCAAGCTGATCCTCTCGTTCCTGCGCCATCTTTCCGAGGAAGCCGCGTTCGAGGTGCTGGAAATGGCCGAACCCTGGCTCGACCGGATCGAGGCGGTGGGGCTCGACAGTTCGGAAGTGGGGCACCCACCGGTCAAGTTCGCACGGGTCTTCGAGGAGGCGCGGGCGAGGGGGCTCAAGCTTACTGCCCATGCCGGCGAGGAAGGGCCGCCCGAATATGTCTATCAGGCGCTCGACCTGCTTCATGTCGACCGCATTGATCACGGCAACCGCTCGCTCGAAGATCCGGTGCTGACGGACCGGCTGGCCGACATGGGCATGACGCTGACGGTCTGCCCGCTCTCCAACCTCAAGCTTTGCGTGGTGGACGATCTGGGCAATCACCCGATCGACCGGATGCTGGCGCTGGGCCTCAAGGCGACGGTGAATTCGGACGATCCGGCCTATTTCGGCGGTTACATCGCCGACAACTTCCGCGCGGTGGCCGAAGCGCGCGGGCTCGATCAGGAAGAGATCGTCACGCTGGCCCGCAACAGCTTCACCGGCTCGTTCCTGCCGTCCGATGCGATTGCGGCGCATCTCGGGAAACTCGAAACATACGTGGCGGCGCGCGCATAATGCAGCGAATCATCGGATTGCTTGCCGCGCTGTGGCTCGCGGTGGTGCTCTCGTTCGGCCCGGCCCATGCGGATACTGCTCCGCGCAAGGTCATCATCGACGACGAGGGCTTCGCGCTCATGCACCTCATGCTGCTGGAAAGCGATAAGATCGATGTTGTCGGCATCACTACCGTGTCGGGCAATACCTGGGCCAACCGGGCGACGGCCATGGCCTTGCGGGGGCTCGAAATCGCGGATCGTCCGGATATTCCGGTGGTGCAGGGTGCGACTTATCCTTTGCTCAATTCAGAAGCACTGACCGAGCGTTGGGAAGCGCTCTACGGCAAGCTCACCTGGAAGGGCGCGTGGATGAAGGAGTGGGCCGAACCCACCGTCCAGAGCACGCCTGTCTACTATGGCCCGAACGATCCGGTCGACCTGCCCAACGGAAATCCGAAGCTCAAGCCTTTGCCGGAAGTCGCGGCGAACTTCATGATCCGGATGGTCCACCAGTATCCCGGACAGATCACGATCGTCGCCTGCGGGCCGCTGACCAATCTGGCGCTGGCGCAGCGGCTCGACCCGCAGTTCGCCTCGCTGGTGGGCGAACTTGTCTACATGGGCGGCAGCTTCAATCCGCATCAGGTGCTGGACACCGTATCGGCTGCGGAATTCGCGCGGGAATATGCCAATTCCCCCCGGCGCGAGTTCAATGCGCGCTTCGATCCCGAAGCAGCGAGCATCGTCTCGCACAGTGAATGGCGCAAGCTGACGGTGATCCCCGCCGATCCCTCCACGGCCACGCAGCTGACGCCGGACCTGCTGAAGCGGCTGGCCAAGGCGGCCGCGCCCGACGTCGGCGCGTTCATTGCCGGGATGGAAGCGGGCTTTCCCCTATGGGACGAGATCGCCGCCGGCTACCTGCTCGATCCCGCCATCGAGACCGAGGGGGAGGACCTCTACGTCGATTACAATACCCAGTTCGGTCCCGACTACGGCGATACGCTGAGCTGGCGCGAACACTACCAGCCCGGTCTCGGCGAACGGGAAGCCCACGTGGTGCGGGCGATCGACCCGAAGCGGCTGGAGGCGGTGATGGTCAACGCCATGGCGCAGGGCGCGAAGCGGACGAAATGAAGGCAGCCGCGCGACCGCGGCCGCCTTGTCACAGGTCCTTTTCGCCCAGCCAGTGCTCGGTTTCCGGCGCCATGTAGTGCATCATCCGGTCGAGCAGGGCTTCGGGTTCGCGTTCGATCATCAGCATCGCGCGGTGGCGGTCCTGCAGGAAGCCTTCCTCGACGATCTTGTCGATGAACTGGGTGAGGCCGTTGTAGAAATCGCCTACGTTGAGCAGGCCGACCGGCTTCTTGTGATAGCCGAGCTGCGCCCAGCACCAGGCCTCGAACATTTCCTCGAACGTGCCGATGCCGCCGGGCAGCGTCACGAAGCCGTCCGCCAGCTTGGCCATCAGTGCCTTGCGCTCGTGCATCGTCTCCACCACGTGAAGTTCGGTGATGCCGTGGTGATCCTTTTCACGCGCGCGCAGGGCTTCCGGGATCACGCCGATCACTTCGCCGCCCGCCGCGCACACGGCATCGGCGATCACGCCCATCAGGCCGACCTCGCCGCCGCCATAGACAAGACCGATGCCGCGCTTGGCCAGCAGCGTGCCGAACTGCTCGGCGGCTTCACGATAGAGAGGGTTCCGGCCCGGGGAGGAGCCGAGATAGACGCAGATGCGCATGGTGGGGGGCTTTCGAACTGGAACGGGAGAAGGGGGTTCAGGAAAGGCGTTCGGGAACCGACAGGGCCTCTTCGACGATGCTTTCCTTGGTGCCGACCGATTCCCAGGGAAAGACGAACCAGCGTTTGTCCTCGGCGCGGTCGATCATGTCGGCCCACAGGTCGACCTCGACTTTCGAACTCTGGTTGTTGATGACGACCGCGAAGCGCAAGTTGGTGGCGTTGCAGCCGCACCCGGCCAGCTGGCCGCGGATATATTCGATGGTGCCGCCGCTGTCGTTGATGTCGTCGACGAAGAGCATGCGCTTGCCTTCGGCGGTCATGCCAGCGACTTTGGCCAGCAGCTCGTCGGCGAAGCCCGGCACTTTCGCGGAATGGTCGATCGAAAGCATCGGCAGTTCGAGCTGGTGCGAGATATAGACGGCAGGAACCAGCCCGCCACGGCCGACGCCGATCACGAAGTCGGGCGTCCATTCGCTTTCAAGCACCTTGCGTGACAGCACGCGGACCTTGGCGAGAAAGTCTTCGTAGTATTCGAGGTAGTGCAGATCGGGCTCGGCGTTCTGGCTCATCAGTCGCGAATCCTGTCCGATAATGTTGGGGAATGGTCTCGGTTATAGCCTTCGGACGAGCCGCGCAATTGCATCGGGGCGTTTCAGGCGCCGTTTTCCTCAATCCGGCGCATCGAGGCGCGATAACTCAGCTCGGCAAAGCCGTTTTCTATTTCGTTGAGGACGATCCCGGCGGCGTAGGTGGGCGTGCGGGCCGAATTGGTACACAGCGCCAGTGTCATCGGGCGCAGCAGCGCGTCGGAGATACGCGTGAAGGACAGCAGCCCCGCCTGCACTTCGGTGATCACGTCCAGCGAGGTGAGCACGCCGATGCCCACGCCTTCCAGCACCAGCGACGTGATCATCTGGATATTGTCCGAACTCACCTTGCGGTCGAGCTCCAGCCCGGTCGCGCCTTCGAGCACGGCGATCTGCTGGCAAACCGCCAGCGGTTCGGCGGGCACGATCAACGGAGATCCGGTGCAGGCCGAGAAGCGCGCCTCTTCCTGTTCGCCCAGCTGATGGCCCGCCGGGGTAACGAAGCCGAGCACGACTTCGACGAAGGCGCGCACGGTGAGGTCGCGGTAGGATTGCGGTTCGAACAGGATGCCGAAGTCGACTTCGCCGCTCGCCACCGCCTTTCGCACGGCGTCGTTTTCCAGCACTTTCACGCCCACGCTGATGCCCGGATAGCGTGTCTGGATCGCGCGAATCGCAGCGGGGATGTGGCCCTTGGCCAGGGCGTCTATCACGGCCATGTCGACATGGCCGCGCTTGAGGCCGCGCAAGTCCTCGATCTGGGCGCGCACGTCGGTCATGTTCTTCTGCCAGCGGTTGCCCGCCGCCATCATGATTTCGCCGGCCGCCGTAAGCCTCAGCCCACTGGGCAGGCGCTCGAACAGCGGCATGCCGATTTCGGCTTCGACGTTGAGGATCTGGCGGGCAATCGCCGAGGCCGAGACGTTGAGTTCGTCGGCTGCCTTGCGGATCGAGCCCAGTCGCCCGACTGCAATGAAGTAGCGAAGGAATCGCGAAAACGCCGGCATGGCCGCCGTCTTAACCACCCGCTCTAATTTTTGCAACGGACCGTGGGATTCATTGCGTTTGCTGGCATCAAGCCAAGTGCCTACGAGCATATTTGATACCGAAAGGTGCAACAGGTCCGGCATCCCTTGTCCCGCTTCTCTCTGGGGTGGGGTGCCGGGTGCCTGCCGCCCGTTCGGATGGGGCGCAAAATCCACTCCGCCACAGAGCAGGTCTGGCTGAGCGTTCCCGAGTGCGAGGTCTGGATGACGTTGACGAGTCGAAACGAGCGCGCCCGAAAGGCATGCCTGCGCATGATGGCGCTGGCGTGCGCGGCCGGGTCGGCTCTCCTGCTTGCGCCGGGTGCGGCACGCGCCGAGGCGGCGAGCGAGGCGGCGGCGTCTGCCATGCTGGAGGAAGTTTCCGACAACGCCGCGCGTCTGCGCATGTTCCTGCAGGCGATGCCCAAGGGCGGCGATCTGCACAACCATCTGGGCGGCAGCGTCTATGCCGAGGATTTCCTGGAGGTGGCCGCGCAGAAGGGGATGTGCGCCGACGTCGCGATAACGCGTATCGTGGCAGGCCCTTGCGGGGACGACCTCAAGATCGCGCGAATGGCGACGGAACGGCCTTTCGTCTTTGCCCGGCTCGTCGATGCGCTGTCCACGCGCGGCTACCAGCGCGGGGTTGGCGCGGACGAGGTTTCCGGCCACACCCAGTTCTTCCGCAGCTTCGATCGTTTCGGCGCGGCCTCGGCCGGTGAGAACGGGCGCTGGCTGGCGCTCGCCCGACAGAGCGCCGAGCGCAATGGTGTCAGCTACCTGGAACTGATGCTCGATCCGCCGGGTCTTATCGATTTCGTGCGTGGGGCGGGTACGGCGCCGCTCGACGAAGCCGGGATCGCGGCGCTCTATTCCGCCGACAGTGCCGAACTTGCCCCGCTGCTCGATGGATACGTCGGGGAAGTCGACCGCATCGAGGCCGAGGCGAGCGCGCGGCTGTCGTGCGAGGGCAAGCAGGCCGACCCGGCTTGCGGCGTTGCCGTCCATTACCTCACTTATGCCTTGCGGGGGTTTTCTCCGCGCATGGTCTTCCGGACCCTGCTGGGGAGCTTCGCGCTGGCGCACCGCGATCCGCGCTTCGTGGGCGTGAACATCGTCATGCCCGAGGATGACCCGGTGGCGCTGCGCGACTACGGTCTGCACATGGCGATGTTCCGCTTCCTGGAAGCGAAGTATCCCGATGTGAACGTCACGATGCACGCGGGCGAACTGGCGCTGGGGCTGGTGCCGCCGCAGGATCTTGCCGACCATATAGCCCGGGCCGTCGCCTCGGGGGCGCGGCGCATCGGGCACGGTACCGACATCGCCTATGAGGACGATGCGCCCGAAACGCTGGCCCGCATGGCGCGCGAGCGCATCGCCGTGGAAGTCAATCTGACCAGCAACGCCGTCATCCTCGGCGTAAAGGGGGGCGAGCACCCGATCGCGCTCTATCGCAGCATGGGCGTTCCGGTGGCGCTTTCCACCGACGACGAAGGCGTGCTGCGCTCGGACATGACCAACGAATACCGCCGGGCCGTCACCGAACAGGGGCTGGGCTACGCCGACCTGAAGGAACTGGCCCGCGCTAGCCTCGAATATTCGTTCGTGCCCGGTGCAAGCCTGTGGCGCGAGGGCAGGCTTGGCGAGGCCGTTTCGGCCTGCTCCGCCTCGCGCACCGCCGGTCGCTGCAAGCCGTTTCTCGCATCCAGCGAGAAGGCGCGTCTGCAAGCCGATCTGGAAGACCGTTTCGAGCGGTTCGAGCACGGGCTCGACCGCTTCAATCATCCACAGGGTTCCTAGGAGATCGACACGTTTTCATCTTCGCCGACATGGCAAAGCATGCAATGATGCACTGCAACAAAAAAGACAGTGCTGCGGGAGGGGTGGGTCCAGAACGAATGGACGGCGGAGAGAACGGAAAATCCGTTCCAGCCGTATTCAGGGGGTTAGACACGATGGCCAAGAACAAGTCCTTAGACACACATATTGATATCGCAATGCAGCATGGACGCCTGCGCAAACCGTTTCTCGCGGTTGCGACGGGCCTTTTCTGCTGCACCGCGCTGACCTCGCCCGCCTTCGCCGCGGATGACGAGGAACCGGCAAATGGCGAGATCGTCGTCACCGGCGCGCTCGACGCGCTTCCGGTTGCCGATGTCGGTTCGGTGTTCGGTTTCGAAAAGACGCTGGTCGAAACGCCGCGTTCGGCCTCGACGATCAGTGCCGAGCAGATGGAACGCTTCGGCATCACCGACATCTACGATCTCGTGGCGCAGGCCCCGGGTACGTTCACCAACTCGTTCTTCGGCGTCGGCGGCGCGCTCGACATTCGCGGCACCCCGGGTGAAATCTATTTCCGGGGCGTGCGGCGTCTCGACAACCCGGGCAACTACCCGACGCCGATCGGTGCTTCGGACCGCATCGACATCGTGCGCGGCCCGGCCTCGCCGATCTTCGGCCCGTCCAAGACGGGCGGCTACATGAACTTCGTGCCCAAGAGCGCGCGCGTGAAGGGCGGTTCGCTGATGAGCGAGCCGGCCGGACAGATCAGCTTCACCGGCGGCAGCTGGGAGAAGGCGAACCTTTCCGCCAACATCCGCGGTCCTGGCAAGCTGGGCGCGCAGGAGTTCGGGTACAGCCTCTATGCCGAACTTGAGGATTCGGGCAGCTACTACGACAACATGTCGACCAAGCAGACCATTCTGCAGGGTTCCTTCGATGCCGACGTCAGCTCGAACATTCGCATCGAATTCGGCGGTCAGTACCAGAACTACAAGGGGCAGCAGAACGGCGGCTGGAACCGCCTGACGCAGGACCTCGTGGACAATGGCACCTACATCACGGGTACGGCGCAGTCGCTGGATGGAATCATTCCCGGCACCGTGGCTGATGGCCAGATGTCGCAGGAAGAGATCAACTACGCCTTCCCGGGTGGCCTGTCGGTTTTCGGTGGTTTCCAGTGCGGCGGAAACGTCTTCGCTTCGTCGATCACCGACGCCTGCTATAACAGCGGCGACTACACGCTGCTCAATCTGACGAACACCGGCACGACCAAGCTGAGCCGCCGCAAGACGCTGACCGGCAAGGACGACCGTCTCGATAACCGTTCGACCACGCTCTACTTCGATACGGTCTTTACGTCCGACGGCGGGCTGGAGATCAAGAACCAGGCGTTCTACGATTCCTATGAGAACATCAACGAGAATACCTACGGCTTCTCGCAGTTCCACGATTCCTGGGTGTTCGAGGACAAGATCGTCGTTTCGAAGACCTTCGAGAACAACGCCGGCAAGTTCTCGTTCCAGCTCTCGCCCTCGATCCGCTACACGCACTTCAAGCACGGCGAGGACTTCAACTACGAGTACTTCCACCGCGTCGACCTGACCGTGGGCTACACCCCCGCCAGCGACCGCCTGCTGTCGACCGAGTGCGACTGCAACTACACCAGCTACGTCAAGGGCCACTACACCGACCTGGCCTTTGCCGGCCTCGTCGATCTCGATTTCAACTTCGGCCTCGATGTCACGCTGGGCGCGCGCTACGATCACATCAAGGGCGTTTCCAACTACAACATCGCCAAGATGGAATCCGATCCGGGCTTCTCCGGGGCTTCGGACACCGACGGTGCCTGGTCCTGGTCGGCCAGCGCGTCGTACAAGCTGCCTTTCGGCCTGATCCCCTACGCGACCATTGCGCGTCAGTCGGTGGTGATTGCCGGACAGGGCGCGGAACTCGATCCGGAAAACCTGGCGGCCGGTACGTGGATTTCCGCTTCCAAGCTCTATGAAGGCGGCATCAAGGGCAGCTTCCTGGACGACAGCCTCTATGCGGCGGTCTCCGTCTACAAGCAGGAACGCACCGACTACAGTGCCCAGTCGATCACAGTGAACCAGGCAGTTCAGACCAAGGGTCTGGAAGCCGAATTCCGTTGGGCCGTCGATGATCACCTGCTGGTCACGGGCGCCTATACCCGCACCAAGGTCTACAACCTGACCGCGATCGAGAACGGCACGCTGTTCAGCTTCTTCGGTATCGAGGATCTGGTCAATGTGTCCGACCCGACGCTGTACCTCGGCGGCCAGCCGATCGGTCTGGTTCCGATCAACAGCAAGAGCGATGCCCGTCGCGCCGGTATCCCGACCAACCTCTACTCGCTGACGGCGACGTACGGGTTCGACAATGGTCTGGCGCTTTCGGCCAGCATGGTGTCGGTGGACTCGGTCTATTCGGGTCAGTCGAAGGCCGTGAAGCTTCCCGCCTACACGCTGTTCGATCTTGGCGCCTCTTACGAGACCGGGCCGTGGCTGTTCCGTCTGGTGGTGAAGAACGCGACCAACGAGAAGTACTTCCGCGCGAACTTCACCGAGCTGTTCGGCTCGACGATCGCTCTTCCCGAGAAGCCGCGCAGCTTCCAGGGAACGGTCACGTACAAGTTCTAAGAAGCTCCCAACCGCGGGGGGCGTCGGTTCGCGCCGGCGCCCCTTGTGTCTTAACGAGGTATTTGATGCAGTTTTTCCGCCGCACCGCAGCCATCATCGGGGCATGTATCACCCTGAGTCTGTCGAGCGGGACGGCATTCGCCGAGCAGGCCGTGCCGTCCGTCATTTCGGCCTGCGAGCCGGGCTATGCTTGCGAGACGCCGCTGCCGGTCAAGGTCGTGATCGTCTCGCTGTTCGAGATCGGCAACGACGAAGGCGACGTCGCGGGCGAGTTCCAGCTGTGGAAGGAACGGCGCGGGCTGACCATGCGCATTCCCTTCCCGCAGTCGTTCCACGATCTCTACTACAATCCCGAAACACAGGTCCTGGGCATGGTCACCGGTATCGGCACCGCCCGGTCGACGGCAGCGACCATGGCGCTCGGGCTCGATCAACGCTTCGATCTTACCAAGGCCTACTGGCTGGTCGCGGGCATCGCCGGCATCGATCCGGAGGACGCCTCGATCGGATCGGTCGCATGGTCGCGCTATGTCGTCGATGGCGACCTGGCGCATGAAATCGATCCGCGCGAGATCCCGACCGACTGGAGTTTCGGCTATTTTCCGCGCGGGACCAAGGGCCCCAACGATATGACGGGAAAGCCCGATCCGTCGGGCGGCGAGGTGTTCCAGCTCAATCCATCGCTGGAGGCCTGGGCCTATAACCTGACCAAGGACATCGAGCTTCCCGATTCCGAGGAAATCGCCGCCGAGCGCGCCAAGTTCGTCGACTATCCGCATGCGCAGGAACCACCGTTCGTGCTGGAAGGCGAGCAGCTTTCGGCCATGACCTTCTGGCACGGCAAGCTGATGACCGACTGGGCCAATTCCTGGGTGCGCTACTGGACTTCGGGCAAGGGCGAGTTCGTCACTTCGGCCATGGAGGATACCGGCGTGCTGACCTCGCTGACCTATCTCGACGAGATTGGCCGCGCGAACCGCGATCGCGTGCTCGTCATGCGCGCGGGCAGCAATTTCACCATGCCGCCGCCGGGCGTCGATGCCGCCACCTATCTCCTGCGCGAGAACGAGGGCTATGCCGGGCTCGAGGCGGCTGTCGAGAACCTCTATACGGTCGGTTCGAAAGTGGTCGACGAACTGCTCGACCACTGGGACCGCTACGAGGCCGTCACGCCGTGACGGCTTCGGGCAGGCTATAGGGCAATGGGCCTCACGCTCGTCCGCAATGCCGATTGCCTCGTCACCATGGACGATGCGCGCAGCGAGATCGCCGGCGCCGCCATCGCCTTTCGGGACGGGGTGATCGCGGCGGTCGGAATGGACGCCGAACTGGCGCACTTCGCAGACGAGGCCGATGACGTGATCGATGCCCGCGGCTGCGTGGTGACGCCGGGGCTGGTCAATACCCACCACCACTTGTTCCAGACGCTGACCCGCGCGTTGCCCGGCGCGATCAACGTCTCGCTGTTCGGCTGGCTCCAGCGGCTCTATCCGATCTGGGCGCGCTACCGGCCGGAGGATGTCTTCGCGGCGACGCAACTGGGCCTTGCCGAGCTGGCGCTGTCCGGCTGCACGATGAGTTCGGACCACCACTATCTGTTTCCCGAAGGCGTGCGGCTCGACGATTCGATCCACGCCGCGCGAGAGGTGGGCCTGCGCTTTCACGCTACGCGCGGCTCGATGAGCGTGGGCGAGAGCAAGGGCGGCCTACCGCCCGACAGCGTGGTCGAGGAGGAGGACGCGATCCTGGCCGATACGATCCGGCTGATCGACGCGTTCCACGATCCTGCCGATGGCGCCATGCTGCGTGTCGCCGTCGCGCCGTGCTCGCCGTTTTCGGTCAGCACCGACCTGATGCGCGAATCCGCGCTGCTGGCCCGCGACAAGGGGGTGATGATGCACACCCACCTTGCCGAGGATGCGGACGACGTGGCGTTTTCGCTGGAGCGCTTCGGATGCCGCCCCGGCCAGTATGCCGAGGACCTCGGCTGGACCGGGCCCGATGTCTGGCACGCCCACTGCGTCCAGCTCGACGCGCAGGAGATCGGCCTGTTCGCCCGCACCCACACGGGCGTGGCGCACTGTCCCTGTTCGAATTGCCGCCTCGGTTCGGGCATCGCGCCGGTGCGGGCGATGATCGATGCCGGGGTGCCGGTCGGGCTGGGGGTGGACGGTTCGGCCTCCAACGACAGCGGCCACCTGCTCAACGAGGCGCGGCAGGCGCTGTTGCTGCAGCGCGTGAAGCTGGGCGCCGACAGCTTCGATCCGCGCGAGGCGCTGTGGCTGGCGACGCGCGGCGGGGCCGAGGTGCTGGGGCGTGACGACTGCGGTTCGCTCGAAAAGGGAAAGCGTGCCGATTTCGTCATCTGGGACATGACCGACGTTCCTTCCACCGGGGCGTGGGACAAGGTCGCCGGCCTTCTGCTCAGCCCGCCCGGCGGCGCGCGCGACGTGTTCGTGGACGGGCGCGCGGTGGTGCGCGGCGGCGAACTGGCGACTGTGGAGCGAGCGCAGGTCGTCGAGGCCGCCCAACGCTCGCTGTCCCACCTGATGGAACTCTCATGACAGACGCCCAGGCCACTTGCGCAGAAGGATTGCCTATGAGCAGCATGCCGCAGCTTCTGGAAGACGGCGGCCCTGTCCCGTCGGGCAGCTCGTACCGCGGCGTGATGTCGCCCGAGCAGGCGCGCGATCCCGACTATTTCCCCGGAATGGCGATGGCGATCCCGCTTGGCATCCAGCACGTGCTCGCGATGTTCGTCAGTAACCTCGCGCCGGCGATCATCGTCGCAGGGGCGGCGGGGTTTGGCTATGGCTCGCCCGATCCGAGCGAGATGATCTACATGATCCAGATGTCGATGCTCTTCGCGGGCGTCGCCACGCTGTTCCAGACCATCGGTGCCGGCCCCATGGGCGCGCGCCTTCCGATCGTGCAGGGTACGAGCTTCGCCTTCCTGCCGGTGATGATCCCGATCGTTGCTGGGCAGGGCGTGGCCGCTATGGCCGCTCTCACCACGGCCGCCATATTCGGCGGCCTGTTCCACATGGTTCTGAGTTTTTTCGTCGGCCGTATTCGCTTTGCGCTTCCGCCGATGGTGACCGGTCTCGTCGTGCTGATGATCGGCCTGTCGCTCATGCGCGTGGGCGTTCAGTACGCGGCGGGGGGCGTTCCGGCTGTGGGCACGGATAGCTACGGCGCGGCGGGCAGCTGGCTGCTGGCCGGCACCGTTGCCGCGACGACGCTGGCGCTCAGCTTCTTCGCGCGGGGGATCTGGTCCACGGCCTCGGTCCTGATCGGCCTGTGCGTGGGCTATGCCGTAGCGGCGATGATGGGCAGGATCTCGCTGGAGCCGGTGGAGACCGTCGGGTGGTTCATGGTGCCCAGTCCGTTCCATTTCGGCTTCGCGTTGTCGGCATCCGCCATCCTCGGTTTCTGCCTGATGGGCGTCGTTTCGGCGATCGAGACCGTGGGCGACGTCTCCGGCATCTGCGAGGGCGGCGCGGGCAGGGAAGCGACGGATCGCGAGCTGTCGGGCGCTACGTTCGCTGATGGTTTCGGCACGGCCATCGCGGCTGTGTTCGGCGCGCTGCCCAACACCAGTTTCAGCCAGAACGTCGGCCTGATCGCGATCACCGGCGTCATGAGCCGCCATATCGTCACGGTCGGTGCGGTTTTCCTGATCCTGTGCGGCCTCGTGCCGAAGATCGGCGCAGTCGTCACCACGATCCCGATCGAGGTTCTGGGCGGCGGCGTGATCGTGATGTTCGGGATGGTGGCGTCGGCCGCGCTCTCGATGCTGTCGAGCGTGGAGTGGACCCAGCGCAACATGCTGATCTTCGGCGTATCGCTGTCGCTGGCGCTGGGGCTTCAGCTTGAGCCGGAATCGCTCAAGCACCTGCCCGAGACCCTGCGCGTACTGCTGGGTTCGGGCGTGCTGCCCGCGGCGGCGCTGGCCGTCGTGCTCAATCTGGTGGTGCCGGGCCGCACCGAAGAGCGGGTGTCGGCCTAGAAGCGGAAGCCGGTGGAGACGGCCCAGGCTATCGCACCGGCAAGGACCAGCCCGACCAGCGCCAGAAGCGGAGACCAGCGCACGTCCGCCGCCGCTTCGCCCGCAGCTCTGGCGCGCCGTCCGGTAATCATCGGGCGCACGAGGTTGAGACGCTTGAAACCGAGATAGAAGACGATCGCGGCGACGTGCAGCGCGACCAGCGCGACGATCGCGTTGAACACCGTCTCGTGGAATTCGGCGGCGGCACGCCCCTGATCGAAAGTCACGTAGTCTGCCAGCGGCCCGGATTCGAAGCCGTCCACATCCACTGCAAAGAGCCCGGCAACGACCATCGTGACGAGCACGGCCAGCATCGCGATCACGCTCCAGCCGCCGAGCGGGTTATGCCCGTCGGCGGCGTGGGCGGATCGCGATCCCAGCGTCTTTGCATAGGCAAGCACGGTGCCGGGGCTGCGCACGAACTGCCCGAAGCGGGCCGTGCGCGAGCCTGCGAAGCCCCACCAGATGCGGAACACCAGCAGCGCGAGGATGGCGTATCCCGAAAGGCGGTGCCAATCCATGTAGTGCTCCTCGCCGCTCCACCACGAGAACGCGATGAGGGGGACAAGCAGCCAGTGGAACAGGCGGACCGGGAGATCCCAGACTCGGGTCGATCCGGCGATGGGGCTCTCGGTCATCGGGATACCTGCTGTCTTAGTTGTCGGCGCGGAACTGGCGATGGCAAGCGCCGCAGGACTTGCCGGTCGCCGTGAACTGGGCGCGGATGGCCGATGCATCGCCGCTACCGGCGACCGCCGCGAGCTTGTCGGCCTCGGCAATCATCTTCTTCATGCCCGCGTCGAAGGTCGCACGGTCGGACCAGATGGCGGCGAGAGCATCGGTCTTGGCGCCGGACGAGGGGCCGGTGCCGGCGGGAAACAGATCGCCCTGCTTGCGTCCGGCCGCCGCGATCGTCTTGGCTGCCGCGATCATCTTGGCCTTGTCCGCGCCGCCGCTCAGTTCGTCCTTCAGTGTCTTCATGGCGCCGCCCATCTTCTTGAAGTTGGCCTGCCGTGCCGTGATGGCGGTGCTGGCGGAAGACGCGGCGGTGGCCAGCGTCGCGCCACCCGCCAGTGCAGCGAGGCCGAGAACGCCGACGGCGGCGAGAGCGAGGGGCTTCATTCGTTTCATGCGGTCATCCTGTGTTAGCATGGACGGAAAATCAGTTCTGCAATGCGGTCAGCCGCGGGGCCGGCCCGCCTGTGAAGACGTGCCGGTAGACCGTGCGTACCGTCGTGAGGCCCTTGTCGGCCATCTGCGCGGCCGTGGCGCCGTACTTGTTGGGAATGTCGGTGCGGGCATCGTGGCTGGCCAGAACGCGCAACATCGATTCCAGTTGGGGGTGCATACCCCCGTTCAGTACAATGTGCAGAGGCGTTGCGCCACTGCCATCGACGACATTGACGTCCGGAGTCAGGCCTAGCGCATAGTCGAGCGCGTCGGCGCTGTGGCCATGCGCGGCGGCGAGTACCACGTTCGTGCCGTTCCCGGCGACGAAGGCGGTGTTCGCGCCGGCCTTCACCAGCAGCTTCATGGCGTCCACCTGGCCGTTCTGCGCGGCCACGAGCAGCGGCGGCGTGGGCGGGACCGGCGGGGGCGGCATGCCGAAGTTGGCCTCCGTCACCCACTTGATCCGCGAAGGGCCGGTCAGCCCGTCGACGTCGGCGCCCTTGGCCAGAAGCACGGAAATCAGATCGGTGTCGCCCGCCGCCGCGGCGACGTGGAGCGGGCGGTTGCCGTTGCGGTCGATCTCGGAAAGGTCGGCCCCGCGCCGGGCGAGCATGGCGGCCGCGCCCCAGTTCTTCTGGTAGAGCGCGATCTGCAGCGCGCTGGTGTTTTCCGGACCGCGACGGGATGCGTCCGCGCCGGCATCGAGCAGCATCCGCGTGGCTTCCGGCACGCCGCTCTTGATCGCGAAGAACAGCGGCGTGAAGCCGCCGTCGGTGACCCGGTCGATTTGCGCGCCGGCCTTGAGCAGCGCGGCCATGGCTTCGACGTTGCCCGACGATGCGGCCCACATCAGCGGCGTCTGCCCGCGCGCATCGGCGCTGTCGGCCTTCGCGCCCATGGCCAGCATGCGGGAGACCGTGTCCGCCGGCGCGAACCGGGCGCAGACGGCAAGCGGCGTGGTGCCGTCGGGCGCGGCTCTGCCGAGGCTGGCATGATGGTCCAGCAGCGCGCCGACAATGGTTCCGTTGCCGCGCTCGCAGGCCAGCGCGAGGGGAGACAGCCCCTCGGCGTCTGCGGCGTCCGGTTTCGCACCGTGCTCCAGCAGGGCCAGGACCATGGCCGGGTCCTGCGTCTCGATCGCGCGGGACAGCGGGCTTTCGCCATAGGCCAGCTGCGCGTTGGCATCGGCCCCGCCTTCCAGCGCCGCGACGGCGCCGGCGACATCGTCCGCGGCAATCGCGCGGGCCAGGACATCGGCATCGACCTGGGGCCGTGCTCCGGCGCCTGCCGGGAAAGCGGCGAGAGCCATCGTCAGGGCGAGACCCAGCTTATGCACCGGCCAGTTCCCGAAGCGGTGCGGTGCTGTCTCCGAAACTGGTCGCGGGCACGTCGAGCAGGTTGAGCCCGGCCAGCAGCAGGTTGGACATCGTCGTGCCCTGTTCCACCTTCACGTGGCGCCCGCCCCTGATCAGACCGCCCGAGGCTACGACCGGCAGGTCCATGTAGTCGTGCTTGTTGGAATCGCCGAAGGCCGAGCCGCGAATGACCAGCGTGCGATCGAACAGGCTGCCTTCGCCGTCCTTCGTCTCCTTCATCCGCTGCAGGGCATAGGCGAAGAATTCCATGTGGTAGCGATTGATCTTCGCCAGCCTGGCCATCTTGTCCGGGTTGTCGCCGTGGTGGCTGAGCATGTGGTGCGAATCCGGCACGCCGATCTCGGGGTAGGTGCGGTTGGAAAGCTCGCGGCCGATCATGAAGGTGCCGACGCGGGTGATGTCCGCCTGCATCGCCAGCACCTGCAGGTCGATCATCAGCTTCACGTGCTCGGCGAAGTCGTCCGGAATGCCCGCGGGCTGGGTCATGGCCGCCGCCTGTGCGGGCGGCGGAGAGCTTTCGGCGCGCTGGATGCGCTTTTCGATGGCGCGGGTGGCATCGAGGTATTCTTCGAGCTTGTGCCGGTCGCCCATGCCCAGCTTGCCGGAAAGACGCGCGGTGTCTTCCATCACGAAGTCGAGGATCGAGGCCTGCTTGCGCAGCCGGGCGAGGCGGCTTTTCTCGTCGAGCGCCTCGCCGTCGCCGAACAGCCGCTCGAACACGGCGCGCGGGTTGGCGGTGACGGGCAGCGGCACGGTCGGCGTCAGCCAGGAGATGCCGTTGGTATAGGCGCAGGAATAGTTGATGTCGCAGCTTCCCGCCATGCTCGGCAGGTCGACGCTCAGTTCCATCGACGGGATCTGCGTGGCATCGCCCAGATGCGCGGCGAAGACCTGATCCATCGACACGCCGCAGCGGATGTCCGGTCCTTCGGTCTGCCTGGCGTGCGCACCGGTGAGGAAGGCGGGGCAAGACCGGCCATGACCGGCGGGTGCATCGCCCATCGCCGCCGCCTGCGGATGGCCCAGCCCCGTTATAACGGCGATTGTGTCCTTGTGCGGTGCGAGCGGTTCCAGCGTCGTTGGCAGCGTGAAATCGGCGCCTTCGCCGGTCGGCCGATATTCGGGCATGGTCATGCCGTTGGGCGAGTAGAACACCTGGAGCCGCTTGGGCCGCTGCGCGATGTCGGCCGCCCGGGCGCTGGACATCATCGCCTCAAGGAAAGGCAGCGCCATTGCCGTGCCTGCACCGCGCAGGATCGTGCGGCGGGAAAGGGGCTTGCGGGTGATCATCATTTCAGGGGGCTCCCGTAGGCGGCCTTGAAGGGTTCGGGCGTCCTGCGCATGGTGAAGGCCGGGCTGGCGGCGATGCCCTTGACGATCGTGTGCACGCGATAGCCATCTGCGGCGGCATGGCTGGCGATCTCGCGCACGGCCGGCATGTCCTGCGCGCCGACGCCGCGGGCCAGCGCATAGGTCATCAGGCGCTCGGTGAAGGCGCGGGCGAACTCGTTCTTGCGGTCCATCAGGATCTGCTGGAGTCCGGTGATGCCGGCGAACTTCGTGCCGTCGGGGAGCACCGCGCCGCTGTCGATCGTCTGGCCCGCATCGACGGTACGCCACGCGCCGACCGCGTCGAAGTTCTCCAGCGCGAAGCCGAGCGGGTCCATCTTGACGTGGCAGGAAGCGCAGTTCGGATCGGAGCGATGCAGTTCAAGCTGTTCGCGCGCGCTCAGCAGGCGGCCATCGTGTTCGGCCTTGAGCGCGGGCACATTGGCGGGTGGCGGCGGTGGCGGCGAGGCGAGGATATTGTCGAGGATCCACTTGCCGCGGCGCACCACCGAGGTGTGGTTGTTGTAGGACGTGACCGTAAGGACGCTCGCCTGCCCCAGCAGGCCGCCGCGATGCCATTCGGGCTTGAGGCTCACCTTGCGGAAGGCCGTGCCGACAACGCCGGGGATGCCGTAATGTTTGGCAAGACGCTGGTTGAGGAAGGTGTAGTCGGCCTCGATGAAGTCCGTCACCGGGCGGTTGGCGTGCAGCACGCTGGCGAAGAACATGCGCGTCTCGGTCGCCATGGCCTGCTTGAGCCGCGTGTCGAAACCGGGGAACACGTCGATGTCGGGGCGCTGCTGGTCGAGATTGCGCAAGTAGAGCCACTGGCCGGCGAAATTCTCGGTCAGCGCCTTCGCCCTCGGATCGCGCAGCATGCGGTCGATCTCGGCATCGAGTACGGCAGGCTCGTGGAGCTTGCCCTCCTCGGCGAGCGAGAGCAGCCGCTCGTCGGGAATGCTGCTCCACAGGAACAGCGAGAGGCGCGTGGCGAGTTCGAGGTCGGAGATCGCGTGGACGCTGCCGGGCAGGCTGCCCGAGGGATCGCTCTCGACCACGAACAGGAATTCGGGCGAGACGAGGATCGCTTCGATCGCGGCTTCCACGCCATGCTCGAAGTCGGACGCCGTGCGCTCCCCGGCATAGATGCGCATGAGCGGGGCGATGTCGAACCCACCGACCGGGCGGCGCCAGGCGCGGCGGGCCAGCGTAGAGACGATCTGGTGCGCACAGGCTTCTTCCTGCGATGCCTTTTTGGGATGACACGTGAAGATCGCGCGACGGCTGGGCGTATCCGGCACGCCCATGGCGTTGTAGGGGCCGGCCACGTCGATCTGCAGCACGTCGCGCGGGAAGTTCTGCTGCGAATAGCGCTCGTGCATGCGGTAGGAGGGCACCTCCAGCGTCTGCACACGCTTGCCGTCCACCCAGACATCGAGCGGAAGCATCTTCGGCGGATCGAGCGGGAGCGGCACGGCATCGGTGGTGTTGTGCAGCGTCTGGACGCTCTCGTCGGGCCAGATCCGGCGCCGGAACGAGAGGCCCACGAGATGCGAGCCCGCCTTCATCGGCACGCGCGCGCTGTAGCGGTCCTCGGTGAGGCGGTCGGTTTCGTTGTTGGTGTTCGAGTTGAGCCAGGCGGCGATGTCGTATTCGCCATCGTAGCGCGCGAAATAGCGGAAGGCACCGCCCCCGCGCGAGGCGAGGGGAAGATCGGCGCTGGCCCGCTCGTTGTAGGCGGGAACGCCCGCGTTCTTCACCGAGCCGTCCTTGGGGACCTGATAGGTCGTCACGAATTCGCGGCGCGAGGTGAGCCCGGTTGCCAGGCGGCCGACCTTGCCCGCTACCGCGACGTAGCGTTCCATCAGCGTGGGCGAGACGGTGAGGACGTCGGCAATGTTGTCGAAGCCGTAGCCCGAATTGTCCTGCGGCAGTTCACGGCTGAAATCGACGTCGAGCGCCAGCAGGTCGCGAACGGCATTGGCGTATTCGAAGCGATTGAGACGGCGCAGCGTGGCATGGCCCGGATCGGGGTTGGCGGCGGCGTAGCCCGCGCGCGAACTGTCGAGCCAGCGCACGAAGGCTGCGCGCGTTGCCGGATCGGGCTGGGGCTTGGAATGCGGAGGCATTTCCCCGGCGGCGACGCGGCGCAGGATTTTCTCCCACGCGTCGGCATGGCGGCCGGTGCGGATGTCGTCCGCGCGCAGGTCGTCCACCGAGAGATCGGCGACCATGTCGAAATCGTTGTGGCAGCGCGAGCAGTACTTATCGAGCATGGGCTCGATCATCGCTGCCTGTTCGGCGGGCGTTGCGGGCATGAGCGCAGAGGCGTCGGCCAGCGCCGGTTCGGTCTGCGTGCCCGCATAGATCGCGGCAGCCGTTACCAGCGCGCTGAGCGCCAGCGCACTGCTACCGAGTGGAAGACGCCGTTGCAGGCTCATTGGATGTTCGACCCCGTTCTTCGGCCGGCCATCAGATCTGCTGCGGCTCGGCTGTTCCCGCTCTGGCGCGGATACTGTCGGGCTTTCTGCCTACCGTTTGGGGGGTGTTGCGTCCATTGCCATTAACCGGACGAGGTGCGCGTAAAAAGCGAACGCCCGGAGGCGTTGTCACGTGTCAGCGGAGGTGTGGGAGCGCCGCTGGGGTACAGCTAGAGCGAGCCGATGGCGAGAAAGCGCTCCTCGCGCTGGTTCAGCAGTTCCGCGCTGCTCTTGCCTTCCAGCCCGGCCAGTTCGCTGCCGATGGCATCGGCCAGCGCGCGGGCCGTCGCGACGGGGTCGCGGTGGGCGCCGCCCGTCGGCTCGGGCACGACGGCGTCGATCACGTTCAGGCCCAGCAGGTCCTGCGCGGTCACTTTCATGGCGGTGGCGGCATCGGCGGCCTTGTCCGGCGTGCGCCACAGGATCGAGGAGGCACCTTCGGGCGAGATCACCGAATAGACCGCGTGCTCCAGCATCAGCACCTTGTTGGCGCTCGCCAGCGCCACCGCGCCGCCTGAGCCGCCTTCGCCGACGATCGCGGCGACCATCGGCACCTGCAGCGCAAGGCAGGCCTCGGTCGATCGGGCGATGGCTTCTGCCTGTCCGCGCTCTTCGGCCTCGACGCCGGGAAAGGCGCCCGAAGTGTCGACGAGCGTGACGACGGGCAGGCCGAACTTGCTGGCCATCTCCATCAGGCGGATCGCCTTGCGGTAGCCTTCGGGCTTGCCCATACCGAAATTGTGCTTGATGCGCGTGGCGGTGTCGTGGCCCTTTTCGTGGCCGATCAGCATGACCTTGCGGCCATCGAGCCGGGCGAGGCCGCCGATGATCGCCTGATCCTCGCCATAGAGACGGTCGCCACCCAGCGGCACGAAATCGGTGAAGGCCAGCTTCACGTAGTCGAGGAAGTGCGGGCGCTGCGGATGGCGGGCGACCTGCGTCTTCTGCCAGGGCGAGAGCCTGGCATAAGTGCTGGTCAGCATCGCCGCACTCTTCTTTTCGAGCTTGGCGATCTCGCTTTCGATGTCGAGGTCGCTGTCGCTGGCGGTCGCGCGCAGCTCCGCGATGCGGGCCTCCAGCGCGGCGATCGGCTTTTCGAATTCCAGGAACGAAATCATGCTAACCCAGTCTCAATGTGCTTGGCGCTCTCCCCGGTCCCGTCATTGCGAGGGGCGAAGCCCCGCGGCAATCCAGAGCAGGCGTAGACCGCCCTGGATTGCTTCGCCTGCGGCTCGCAATGACGAACAAGGGAAGAGGAGCAGATCGCCATCAATCCGCTCGCGCCGTGTCGTTTCGTTTCGCCAGCCACTCTTCGAGCCACTTGATCGTGTAGTCGCCGCTGTTGAACTCGGGATCTTCCAGAAGTTCCTGATGGAGCGGGATCGAGGTTTTCACGCCCTCGATCACCATTTCCTCCAGCGCGCGCTTCAGGCGCATGATCGCGCCCTTGCGGGTGCGGCCCGAGACGATCAGCTTGCCGATCATCGAATCGTAGTAGGGCGGAATGCGGTATCCGGCATAGAGCCCGGAATCGACGCGCACGTTCATGCCGCCCGCCGCGTGATAGCTGCTCACGAGGCCGGGCGAGGGCGTGAAGTTCCACGGGTCTTCGGCATTGATGCGACACTCGATGGCGTGGCCCTTGAACTCCAGCTCGTCCTGCGTGAACGAGAGCGGCTTGCCATCGGCGATGCGGATCTGCTCGCGGACGAGGTCGACGCCGGTGATGGCCTCGGTCACGGGGTGTTCCACCTGCAGGCGCGTGTTCATCTCGATGAAGTAGAACTCGCCGTTTTCCCAGAGGAACTCGATCGTGCCCGCGCCGCGATAGCCCATGTCGGCCATGGCCTTGGCGACAATGCCGCCCATGCGCTCGCGCTCTTCGGGGGTGATGACGGGGGAGGGGGCTTCTTCAAGAACCTTCTGGTGGCGGCGCTGCAGGGAGCAGTCGCGCTCGCCCAGATGCACGGCCTTGCCATTGCCGTCGCCGAAGACCTGGAATTCGATATGCCGGGGATTGCCGAGGTACTTTTCCATGTAGACGGTGGCATCGCCGAAAGCCGCCTTGGCCTCCGAACGGGCCTGACCCATCTGGCTTTCGAGTTCCTCGGCCGAGTTCACGACCTTCATCCCGCGCCCGCCGCCGCCCGAAGCGGCCTTGATGATTACGGGGTAGCCGATCTTTTCGGCCAGCGCGCGCGCCTCGGTGAAGTCCTCGATCGCGCCGTCGGACCCGGGGACCAGCGGCAGGCCGAGCGCGCCGGCGGTGCGCTTGGCTTCGACCTTGTCGCCCATCGTGCGGATGTGCTCGGGCTTGGGGCCGACCCAGGCGATGTCGTGCGCTTCGACGATCTCGGCGAAGCGGGCGTTCTCGGAGAGGAAGCCATAGCCGGGATGGATCGCATCGGCATGGGTGATCTCGGCCGCCGAGATGATCGCGGCGACATTGAGATAGCTGTCCGAAGCGGACGGCGGGCCGATGCACACGGCATGGTCGGCGAGGCGCACGTGCATGGCATCGGCATCGGCGGTGGAGTGCACCGCGACGGTCTCGATGCCCATTTCGCGCGCGGCGCGGTGGATGCGCAGGGCGATCTCACCGCGGTTGGCAATCAGGAGGCGTTTGATGCCCATGGCGTCTCTCAGCCGATCACGACGAGCGGCTGGTCGAATTCGACCGGCTGCTGGTTGTCGACGAGAATGGCGGTGACCGTGCCGGACTTGGGCGCGGTGATCTGGTTCATCACCTTCATGGCCTCGACGATCAGCAGCACGTCGCCTTCCTTCACGGCCTTGCCGACCGAGATGAAGTCGGCCGCGCCCGGTTCCGGAGCGAGGTAGACGGTGCCGACCATCGGCGATTTCACGGCATCAACCGGAGCGGTGGCGGGAGCGGCCTCGGCGGCAGGTGTGGCGACCGGAGCCGCTGCGGGAGCCGGCGCGGCGGGCATTGCCATGGCGGGCGCGCCCACAGCGTATTGGGCGGCCATCTGCTGCACCATCTGGCGGCTGACGCGGATCTTGCGATCGCCGTCTTCCACCTCGATTTCGGACAGGCCGGTTTCGGCCAGCAGTTCGGCCAGCTCGCGAACCAGGGCGCTATCGATATTCACGCGACTTCCTTTCGGTTGAGGTATCCAAGCAGCGTTGCCAGCGTCGTTTTCAGGTCCTTTCTGTGGACCACCATGTCGACCATGCCGTGGTCGTGCAGGTATTCGGCGCGCTGGAAGCCGTCGGGGAGTTTTTCGCGGATCGTATCCTGGATCACGCGCTGGCCGGCAAAGCCGATGAGCGCGCCCGGCTCGGCGATCTGCACGTCGCCGAGCATGGCAAAGCTCGCGGTGACGCCGCCGGTGGTGGGATCGGTAAGGACCACGATGTAAGGCAGGCCGGCTGCGGCAAGGCGCCGCGTGGCCACGGTTGTCTTGGGCATCTGCATCAGCGAGAGGATGCCCTCCTGCATGCGGGCACCGCCCGCCGCGGTGCAGATCACGTAGCCGCACTTTTCGGCAATGGCGCGCTCGACGCCGGCCACGAAGGTCTCGCCCACGGCCATGCCCATCGAGCCGCCCATGAACTTGAAGTCCTGCACGCCCAGCACCGCCTTTATACCCTCGATCGTGCCGATCGCATTGGTCAGGGCATCGGGATAGGGATTGGCGGCGCGGGCGGCCTTGAGGCGGTCGGGATATTTCTTGGTGTCGCGGAAATTGAGTGGGTTTTCCGCCACCCTGGGCGTCGGCAGTACGGTGAAGCCGGGATCGAGGATCTGCTCGAAGCGGGCCTGGGCGCCGATGCGGCCGTGGTGCTCGCAGCGCGGGCAGACCGAGAGATTGGCCTCGAAGTCCTTCGCGTACAGCATCTCGCCGCAGCTCGGGCATTTCATCCAGAGATTGTCGGGCGTGTCGCGCTTCGCCAGGCTCGAAAGCGAATTGCGGACCTTGCTGAGCCAACTCATTTCGGTGCGTACCAATCCTGTTGAACGGGGTGGAGCCGGGCCATCGGGGCCACGTCTCTACAAACGCTCCGGGAAACGACCTGCATGCCCTCTGTTCTGGTGCGTGACGCCGGCGCGAGGCCGGCCGTTTAGGGCAAGGCGGTTAGCCGCCGCAAGCCAAATTGGCAGCAGTTGTGGGCAATTTGCGGTCTATCTGTATCGCCGGGGCGTAGCGCGAGAGCGATGGAGGGTGACGTTATGTATACATAATGAGTAATAATATAGGAAAATCGTCACGATAATTCAAAATAGAATACATCAATGCCCTTCATGGCTGATGGATGCGGGAGTGAAAAATCTCGCCGCCAAGCTCCTTCAGGAACGCGCTTCGGCTGTCATACGGGCCTTGCTCCGCTCCGGAATCGGGCGGAGAACGCGATACGTTCAATCTCGCGCGCGAAGCGGGTATCAGGGCGTGGTCGGACGCATACAGGAGCAGCGAACTGGAACAGGCACAAGCCATCGAAGGTACGGCAGAGGTCCACGTGCGGCGCAGCGCTTACGGACCGGAGGCCGAAGCGGCGAAAGCTTTCGCCATTCCCGTAGAGGCGCCGGTGGCGATTGAGACCAATGGAATCGCTTATGCCGTGATGATGGCGACGCCGGTCAATTTGGAGGATTTCGTGACCGGCTTTCTCATGGCCGAGGGGCTGGCCGATGCGGGCGAAGTCGGTGAGGTCGCCTTGCACACGGTAGAGAACGGGGAATGGGGAACCGGCCATGTTGCCCGTGTGAACCTTCCGCCCGATCGTCTGGGGCCGATCGTCGAGCGCGCCCGGCGCCGGGTGGGTGACAGTTCCTGCGGCATTTGCGGGATCGAGGGTGTCGAAGCGGCGCTGCGCCCGCTTCCAGCACTGACCCGGCGTAGTGGTGCTACGCCGGAGGCCATCGGGCGCGCGCTCGGCGCGTTTGCGGAGCGCCAGCCGCTCGGCGCATCCACGCGCGCCTCGCACGCGGCGGCCTTTTGCGACGAGAGCGGCGCGGTGCTGCTGGTGCGCGAGGACGTCGGGCGGCACAACGCGCTCGACAAGCTCATTGGCGCCCTGGCCCGGCGGGGCACCGATCCTGCCGCCGGTTTCATCATCATGACCTCGCGCTGCTCCTATGAACTGGTCGAAAAGACAGTGCGGGCCGGCTGTCCGATGCTGGTGACGATTTCCGCGCCCACCGATCTGGCCGTGCGCCGCGCGAAGGCGGCCGGGCTTTCGCTGGCCGTGGTGGCGCGTGACGATTCGATGCTGCTCGTTTGCTAGGGGCTTCGACAAGCTCAGCCTGAGCGGGGGTCGGAGGTGGCGTGGATCGTCATCCCAGCGAAGGCTGGGATCGTTGCGAACTCAGCGCAACCTCGAGAGAGGTCCCAGCCTGCGCTGGGATGACGGAAATGTTCCGCCATCCCATTCCGTTCGTCTCGCGCGATACGCACGGCGTCGGAAGCGCCCGTCAGCAACAAATGTCGATCTCCATCAGGTGTTCGTCGAGTACAACGGGCGCGAAGGACCGGTTTTTCTTGTAGTCGCGCGACGGTAATCCTAGATTTCCCTCTATTCCGGGGTTTGAAAGACGAGGATTTCCCAACATGGCCGTGATGACCGACCAGGATACCGTGGGCGAGCTCAAGCTGACCCCGCCCGATCCCGTGCCGGCCGTAAAGCCCGAGCGCGCCGCCGGTCTCGTGCCGGTGGGAGACGAGCAGAAGTCCAAGCTGCAGATCCGTGTCGGCGAATTCGTCGACGATCTGGTTTCGCAGGATTCCAGTTCGCCCGAGTTCGGCCGCCGCGTCGACCAGATTACCAACATGGGCCGCAAGGAAATTTCCGAGGCGGCGGGCCAGTCCAACCGTTTCCTCGACCGTCCGGTGCGCGCGATGGACAAGGATGCCGGCGTCGGCGCCGATCTGGCCGAACTGCGCCGCACGGTGGAGGATCTCGATCCCTCGACCAAGGGCGACCTGCTGTCCAAGCGCAAGCTGTTCGGGATCATCCCGTTCGGCTCGAAGCTGCGCAACTACTTCGAAGGCTACCAGAGCGCGCAGGGCCACATCAGCGCCATCCTCACCCGTCTGCAGAACGGCAAGGACGAGCTGCTGATGGACAATGCCGCGATCGACGTGGAGCGGCAGAACCTGTGGGCGGCCATGGGCAAGCTCGAACAGATGGTCTTCATGTCCAAGGCGCTCGACACCGCGCTGGAGGAAAAGGCCAACGATCTGGACCACACCGATCCCGCCAAGGCCAAGGCCGTACGCGAGAGCGCGCTGTTCTATGTCCGCCAGCGCACGCAGGACCTGCTCACGCAGATGGCGGTAACGGTGCAGGGCTACCTCGCGCTCGATCTGGTGAAGAAGAACAATGTCGAGCTGATCAAGGGCGTGGACCGGGCTTCCACCACCACCGTCGGCGCGCTGCGCACGGCGGTCACGGTCGCGCAGGCCATGGCGAACCAGAAGCTGGTGCTCGACCAGATCACCGCGCTCAACACGACCACCGCCAACATCATCGACGGTACTGGCCAGATGCTGAAGGACAACACCGCGCGCATCCACGAGCAGGCAGCGAGTGCGACGATCCCGCTCGAGACGCTGAGCCGCGCGTTCCAGAACATCTACGACACGATGGATTCGATCGACACTTTCAAGCTGAAGGCGCTCGATTCGATGAAGCAGACCGTCACGTCGCTTGAAGACGAAATCGGCAAGTCCAAGGCCTATATCGCCCGCGCGCAAGGGCAGGCCGAAGGCGTCGCGGCGGACGGCACGGCCGCGCCGTCGTTGCTGGAGGCGGTGGACCAGTAAGCGATGGTTGTTTCCACCGTTACCTCATTCCCCATTCGCTCGTCATTGCGAGCCGAAGGCGAAGCAATCCAGAGCGGTGCAGCGCCGCTCTGGATTGCCGCGGGCCTTTCGGCCCTCGCAATGACGAACTGGTAGGGACGGCATATCATGCCTCAGACGCCCGCCCGCGTATCGCAGGAAATCATCCGTGCCGCCCGCCGCCAGCGCGCGGCGCGGCTCTACAACGCCCGCAAGGAGCGCTGGCGCTTTCGCCTGCGCCGCATCCGCCGTGCGTTTCTGGCGCTGTCGGGCATCTGGATCGCCGCGTTGGTGGCCGCGCTTGCCCTCGGCGGGTTGTCGTTCGGCGTATCGATGAGTGCGATACTGCTGGGTATCGCGGTGTTCGTGGTGCTCTCGATCTATCCCGCGGCCCCGCGCACGCATGCCGGGGACCTCGAAAGCGCCAGCCTGCCGGAACTGGCCGGTTCGGCCGAATTGTGGCTGGAAGGCAAGCGCCGGGCGCTGCCCAATGCCGCGATCGATGCCATCGACATGATCGGCGTGCGCCTCGAGCAGATCGCCCCGCAACTCGCCACGATCGAGGAAAACGGCCCCGCAGCACGCGAGGTGCGCAAGCTGCTGTCCGAGCATCTGCCGGGGCTGGTTGACAGCTACACCCGCATTCCGGCCGCCCTGCGCGGCAAACCGGGCGTGGGCGGTACGAGCCCTTCGGAACAACTCCTCGACGGCCTCAGCGTCATTTCCGACGAGATCGAGGCGATGAGCCTCGACCTGTCGCGCAACGACATTGATGCCCTGGCAACGCGCAACCGCTTCCTCGAAACCAAGTACGTCGATCGTGATTGAGCTGCTGACCCAGCCCGAAAGCCTGCCGTTCTCGGTGGCGCTGGGCGTGGTGCTGCTGCTCGCGGTGCTGCAACTGGTCGGCCTTGGCGATCTGATCGGGGGCGATGCCGGCGTGGACGCCGATCTCGACGTGGATGGCGACATGGCCGTCGATGCCGGGCTGCTCTCGCTGATCGGCATCGGACGCGTGCCGTTCATGATGTGGCTGATGATCCTGCTGTCGATCTTCGGCGTGACCGGTCTTGCTGGGCAGCACTTCCTCGAAGCCCTGACCGGCGCGCCTTGGTCCGCCTGGCTGGTGAGCGCGGGCGCCGCGTTCGTGGCGCTGCCCGCGACTGGCGCTATATCGCGCCCGCTCGGCCGCGTGCTGCCCAAGGACGAGACGACCGCCATAAACGTCGCCGCGCTCGTCGGGCGCGAGGCGGAAGTGGTGATCGGCACGGCCACCCCGGGCAATCCAGCGCGCGCCAAAGTCACCGACCATTTCGGGCAGACGCATTACGTGATGCTGGAACCCGACAATGCCGGTCAGCGTTTCGTCCAGAGCGAAAAGGTGCTGCTGGTGCGGCGCGAGGGCGAGCTGTTCAAGGCCATCGCGCGTGGGGATCACTACCTGCCGAAGCTGGATTGATCGGCGCGCGGAGAAGTTTCTTTTGGCCGGAACCGGGAAGGGCAGGGGCATGAAGCAACTCGTATCCAGCACGAAAAGTCACGGCGCCATCGCGTCGGGCGCCTCCGCGACGGGCGCCGGTTCGATTGGTGCGCTCGCCGTGGGCGCATTCGCCATGGGAGCGCTCGCCGTCGGCGCGGTCGCTATAGGCGCCTTGGCGATCGGACGGCTCTCGATAAAGCGTGCGCACATACGCCGTCTGGAAATCGACGAGATCGCGGTTGGACGCGTAACCTGCCTGCCTGACGAAACTGATCGGGCCGAAGCGGAGGCGGAGCGGGACTGAGCGAACCTCCGGTGTCCGGGCACAAGTCGTAGAGTCGCGAATATGGCACGTGGTGTGTCTGGAACATGCCGTTTTCGAGAGCGGCCCTTGATTTCAGCAACAAAACCTCATGACTTCGTCATTGCGAGCCGCAGGCAAAGCAATCCAAGGCGGTGCCGCGCCACTCTGGATTGCCGCGCGGCCTGCGGTCGCTCGCAATGACGAAGTAGCGGAAATGTGAGGGCCAAGTCCTCGCAATCGCGGATTAAATTTCTGCAATCCTAAATGCAATCGACTCGCAATAATCCGGTTTCGCTATGAGTCGTATCCGCCTTCCGCTATAGCACTCAAAGACAAGGTGAAATCGAGAGCGGGGCGCTGTGCCGTCCGCAGCATCTTGGTTCGGAGAAGCGGAAGATGAGCGCCAGTATCGAACGCAGTTCGTGCAGGCTGCGATCCTGTTTTACGGGTTGGTGACTGATCCATTCAGGGCCTGACGTAAAAACTGCCAGCATGATCCGGGTGTTCAAGTCGGCGATGCCGGGTTTTGACTGAAACCTGTCTGCCGCCGTGCGCCTGTTCTGGGCGTGGGGAAGGCCATTCGAGGTCATTCGAGCTTAACTGCGTGCGCGCAGTTGAGTTGGGATGAAATCGAGCGCGGGGCATTGTGCCGTCCGCTGCATCCCCTTGAAGGAGAAATGAAAATGGACGGGCTTTCCAACGGCCTATTGGGCATCGGCGTGATCGCCGGTGGCATCGTGGTCCTGCTGATCGTGTTCGGCGTGATGCTGGCGCGCCTTTATCGGCGTGCCAGCAAGGAAATCGCGTTCGTGCGAACGGGCATCGGCGGCGAAAAGGTCGTGATGAACGGCGGCGCTCTGGTGCTGCCGATCTTCCACGAGACGATGCCCGTCAACATGAACACGGTGCGTCTTGCGGTGGAGCGCAAGAACGGAGACGCGCTCATCACGCTCGACCGCTTGCGGATCGACGTGAAGGCGGAGTTCTACGTGCGCGTCCGTCCCGATGCTGGGGCCATTGCCATGGCCGCGCAGACGCTGGGTGCGCGCACGATGCACCCGGAGGCGCTCAAGGACCTTGTCGAGGGCAAGTTCGTCGACGCGCTGCGTTCGGTTGCGGCGGGCATGTCGATGAACCAGCTTCACGAACAGCGCGCGGATTTCGTCCAGAAAGTGCAACAGGTGTCCGCAGCGGACCTTGCGATGAACGGTCTGGAACTGGAATCGGTCTCGCTGACCGGCCTCGACCAGACCTCGATCGAGCACTTCAACGCGAACAACGCGTTCGACGCCGAAGGCCTTACCAAGCTGACCGAGCAGATCGAGCTGCGCAAGAAGACGCGCAACGACATCGAGCAGGACACGCGCGTGCAGATGGAGTCGAAGAACCTCGAAGCCGATCGCCAGTCGCTGCAGATCCAGCGCGACAACGAGTTCGCGCGCCTCGAACAGGAGCGTGAAGTCGAAATGCGCCGGGCCGAGCAGGCGGCGGAAGTCGCTCGCGAACAGGCCGCGCGCGGCCGCGAGGCCGATGAAGCCCGCATCGAGGCGAAGCAGCAGGTGGACTCCCGCCAGATCGAGGCGGATCGCACGATCGAGGAAGCCCGCATTGCGCAGGCCCAGGCGGTCGAACTGGCCCGTCAGGAACAGCAGATCGCGATCCAGAACAAGAGCCGCGAGGAAAGCCAGGCCAAATCGCAGGCTGACGAAGCCCGCGCCAAGGCGGTTGCCGCCGAGGAGCAGGTCACGACCAGCCGCGAAACCGAGGTGGCCGAGCGTCTCAAGAGGATCGAGCTGATCGAGGCGGCCAAGGAAGCCGAGCGTCAGGCGATCTCGGTCAAGGTGGAAGCCGAGGCCGAAAAGGAAGCTGCGTCCAACCGCGCCGAAGCCGCAAGGCTCGAAGCGGAAGGCGAGGCCGAAGCCGAGAAGCTGCGTGCGGAAGCCGCGCGTGTCCGCTTCGAGGTCGAGGCTGCCGGTCAGCGGGCCATCAACGAGGCGGCGAACATCCTGTCTTCGGATCAGGTCTCGCTGCAGATGAAGATGGCGCTGCTCAAGGTCCTGCCCGAAGTCGTGCGCGAGAGCGTGCGGCCGATGGAAGCGATCGATTCGATCAAGATCGTGCAGGTCGACGGCCTCACCCAGAAGGGTGGCGGTTCGGCCGGCGCGGGGGCTCCCGGTGCTTCGTATGGCGGGGGCTCGGGCAACCTGGCCAACGATGCGGTCAGTGCCGCTCTCGCCTATCGCGCGCAGGCGCCGGTGATCGACGGGCTGATGAAGGAACTCGGCCTCGACGGCGCCTCGCTGGCCACGATGGTCAAGGGCGCTGTGGAGCCGGAAGTCCCGATGGCTCCCGAAGCGGCGGACAACGATGCGTCGGAGGACGAGGTCTACAGTCCCAAGTCGGTGAACTGAGGCACAAGGGAAGCCCGGGAGAATAAGCTCTCCCGGGCTTTTCCATGCCCGCGTCTTACCCTTGGGAGCGACGCTTGCGGCGGTTGCTGGCCCGGAGAATCTCTTCCATGTCCATGATTTCACCGACCCCCTGCGGGAGATAAGGCTTGTAGGGGCGGTAGGATGAACTGATCATGGGGCCTCCGCGGACAAGGCAGTCGTGGTTGCTGCGAAAATGTGCTGTGCCGTGTGCGCGACTTTACCAGCGTCCGCTTGGCGGGGGCTGCTAAAGAACATCCGAAATCGCCGCGTTCTGATCGCCGTGGCGGCGCAAGCAGGCGATGGACCTGTGGTAGGCTCGCTGAAAAGGCCGCAACGGGCCGGGAGAGCGAGAGACACAATGCCGGGCGAGACCTACAAGATCCTGCTGTTCATGAAGCGTCGGCCGGACATTTCGGTCGAACAGTTCCGCGACTACTACGAAACGAAGCATGCCCCGCTCGCGGAAAAGTATTCAAGCGGCGTTTCGCGCTACATCCGCCGCTACATCGATCGCCAGCGCCATCCCGAGACCGGGGAATTCACCGATGCGCCGGACGTCATTACCGAACTGTGGTTCGAGGACGAGAAGATTTATCGCGGCACGCTGGCCTACATCACCACCAGCCTGATGCCCGACGAGATCATCGAGGACGAGAAGAACTTGTTCGACCGCACGGCCTTCCGCATTGCCACGGTGGTGGAATGCGAATGGGACTTGTCGAAGGCCTGAACGCGGCTACTGGCCCGCGTGCATCATGCCCAGGTGGCCGATGATGCCGCCGTCCACGCGGATGTCGGTCCCGCTGATATAGGACGCGCCGGGCGAGCACAGGAATTCGACGACCGAGGCGATCTCGTCCCCGTGGCCCATGCGGCCTTGCGGGACGATGCCGATCATGGCGCGCAGCTGCGCGTTCGATTCCGCTTCGGCCTTGCCCATCGGCGTGTCGATGAAGCCCGGTGCCACCGAGACGATCCGCACACCCATCACGCCGAAGGGCGCTGCTTCGCGCTCGACGAGATGGACCACCGCTTTCTTTGAGATCGCATAGCTCATGCCCGGATCGGTCACGAACTGCGCAATTTCCTCGCGGTGGCCGGTGGCGACGAACTTGCGGATTGCGTCAAGCATGGCCGGATCGTTGAGCATGTAGGCGGAAACCGACGAGATCAGCACCGCGCAGGCGCCTTGCGAGAAGCGCGGCAGCAGGCCGGCGAGAAGCCTTTCGGTGGCATCGTAGTTGACGGAGAAGATCCGCTCTCCGTCCGCCATCGTGGGCGAGAGGCCGGCGGTGTGTACCAGTGCAGAGATCGGCGAATCACCCAGTTTTGCAAGGATCTGCTCGGCAAAGTCTGGCGCGGCAATGTCGCCGGCCAGCACGTCGACCTTGACCCCGGTCCCGCGCAGCACAGAGGCCAGCGTTTCCAGTGGCTCGGCATGGAGATCGCACAGCAGCAGCGAGCGCCCGCGCGAGGCGAAGCGGATGGCTGCGGGCTTGCCCATGCCGCCTGCGGCACCGGTGACGACGACTGTTCCGGGAACTGCGCTCATGACCTCTTCCATTCCTTGGCCGTTGTTCGGTTTGACGAGATGTCTAGCTGCCACGGTACGCCGCGGCCAGCGCGGCAAGGGGGAAATCGCCACGGCGCAGCGGACGGGGACATGGATCAACGCGGCGGCGATGACTGGGTATTCTGGGAAATATGATCTATTGTCACTCATAGTGGTTGCATCGCGGGGCGTTTCGGCGTTCTATCCGTGCACCGATGCGCGTCCGGAATACGGTCGACGCATGCTGTTATGACCTTGGGGAGAGACGCGAATGCAGATGACGGGCGAGCAGCGAATTGCCGCGCCGCGCCAGAAGGTGTGGGAGGCGCTGAACGATCCGGCCGTTCTCGCCCAGTGCATCCCGGGCTGCCAGAGCCTTGACCGCGATGGGGCGGACCGCTTCGTGGCCGTGGCCGAAGTGAAGATCGGGCCGATCGGCGCGCGCTTCAAAGGTAATGTGCAGCTTTCCGATATCGACGCGCCCAATGGCTACACCATCACCGGTTCGGGCAACGGCGGCATTGCCGGCTCGGCCAGGGGCGGTGCGAAAGTGCGCTTGTCCGAAGCGCCGGGCGGCGGGACGCTGGTGTCCTATGACGTCGAGGCGGAAGTCGGCGGGCGCATGGCGCAGCTCGGCGGGCCGATCATCGATGCAACGGCGAAGAACCTTGCGGGAAAGTTCTTCGCAAAATTCGGCGAAGTGGTGAGTGGCGGCGGAGCGGCTCCGGCTGCTGCTGCCCCCGTGACCGAGGCAGAGGTGGTCCCGGTCACGGTGACGGTTCCCACGGCGGTGCCGGCGGCTGCACCCGCTCCGCTGTGGGGCTGGGTCGTGGCTCTGGTCCTTGCACTGACCGCAGGTTTTACGCTGGGGCAGATGCATGTGCGGGGCGGGGGGCTGCTCCTCGTCGCGGTGCTGCTGGTGGTCACGGCAGCGGCCGCCTTCGAGGCGGGACGCCGGGGAGGCCGCACGTGAAGCCGGCGCCTTTCGACTACGTCCGGCCGACCAGCGTGGCCGAAGCCTGCCGCGTGCTCGACGAAGCGGGTGGCGGCGCGACGGTGATCGCGGGCGGGCAGACGCTGATGCCGCTGTTGAACCTGCGAATGAGCCAGCCCTTCATCCTCGTCGACATCAACGGTATTGCCGAGCTCAAGGGCGTTAGCCGTGCAGACGGCGCAACGCGCGTGGGCCCGGCAACGCGTCAGGCGGATGCGCTGAAGGACGAAACGCTGGCGCAGTATCTGCCGGCCCTGGTGCGTGCGCTGGCCCATGTCGGCCATTACCAGACACGCAATCGGGGCACTGTCGGTGGCTCGGTCGCACTGGGAGAGCCGGCGGCGGAAATGCCGGCAACGGCCGTGGCGCTCGGCGCGACGATCGAGATTGCCTCGGTGCGCGGCAGCCGCAGCGTCAAGGCGGAGGAATTCTACCTCGGCCCCTACATGACTGTGCTTGAGCCCGACGAACTGGTGACGGACATCGTCTATCCCGACTGGCCGGACGGGCATGTCGTGCTGTTCCGCGAGGTGGCGCAGCGGCCCGGGGACTTCGCACTGGTCGGCATGGTCGGCGCTCTGGCGCTGGAAGGCGGCACTGTGTCGCGAGCAGGGATCGCATGGTTCGGCATGGGGCCGACGCCGGTCCGTGCGCGGCAGGCCGAAAGCGCGCTGGTCGGTCAGGCGCTGACCGCAATCGACGCCGATGCCGTTGCCGCGCTTGCGGTGGCCGATACCGCGCCGTTCGACGATCACCACGCCAGCGCCGAATACCGCCGCACTGTCGGCAAGCGCATCTTCGCCCGCACGCTGCGCGAGGCCCTCGACATCAGGAGCGCCGCATGAGCGAGCACAAGATCGATCTCACCATCAATGGTTACCGCCACACCGCGGCGGTCGAGGCGCGCACCAGCCTGGGCGAATTCCTGCGCGAGGAGCTGGGCTACACCGGCACGCACCTTGCCTGCGAGCACGGCGTCTGCGGCGCCTGCACGGTGCGGGTGGATGGCGTGGCCATGCGTTCGTGCCTGATGCTGGCCGTGCAGGCTGATGGCTGCGAGATCACCACTGTCGAAGGCCTCGCCGCGCCCGACGGCACGCTACACCGCGTGCAGCAGGCGCTGAAGGACAACTTCGGCCTGCAATGCGGGTTCTGCACGCCGGGCGTGGCGATCACGCTGGCCACCGTGCTGGAGGACAATCCCGCCGCGACGACGAGCGATATGGAAGCGGCGATGTCCGGCCATGTCTGCCGCTGCACCGGCTATCAGGGCATCCGCCGCGCGATAAGGCAGCTTGCAGGAGAGCACGCATGAACTTTCACGCGAGCAGCGTCGGCGCCACCCGCTATGTCGGCGAGCGTACTCCGCGCAAGGAAGACGCCCGCCTGCTGACCGGGCGCGGCCAGTTCACCGACGACATCCAGCTGCCGGGCATGATGCATATCGCCTATGTCCGCAGCCCCGTCGCGCGTGGGCGGATCGTGTCGATCAATCTCGACGTCGCGCGCGAGATGCCCGGCGTGCAGGCGATCTACACGCAGGATGATCTCGCAGCGATCCCGGTGCAGATGCTGAGCTTCTTTTTCACGCCCATCGAGAGCCCGGTGACGCTGCTGGCGGACGGGCGTGTGGCCTGCGTCGGCGATCCGGTCTGCATGGTCATCGCCGAAAGTCGCGCGCAGGCGGAAGACGCTGCCGCGCTGGTCGAGCTGGAGATCGAGGAGGAAACCCCGCTCGTCACCATTGCCGACGCGAAGACTGGCGCGCTCGTCCATCCGGACAGGGACGACAACATCGCTGCCGAAATGGGCGATGCGGACATGCTGGAAGAAGCCATCCAGCCGCTGCTCGACAAGGCGCCGCATGTGGTCACCCACACGATCCGCCACCAGCGTATTGCCCAGTCGCCGATGGAATGCCGAGCCTGCGTCGCCTCGCCCGAGGGTTCGGGGGAAATGACGGTGTGGATGGGCTGCCAGAGCCCGCACCTCGCCGCGCGCTATGTGGCGCACGCGCTGGGCATGCCGCAGGAATCGATCCGCGTCATCGCCAAGGACGTGGGTGGCGGTTTCGGCCTCAAGAACATTCCCTGGCGCGAGGAAGTGGCGGTGGTCGTCGCCGCGCGCCTGTTCGGCCGTCCGCTCAAGTGGATCGAGGACCGCTACGAGGCGCTCACGGCCTCCAGCCATGCGCGCGAGCAGGAAGTGACCCTGACGCTCGGGCTCGACGATGAGGGCAAGTTGCTGGCGGGCTGGTCCGACTATGCCTGCAACAACGGCGCCTGGCCCATGGGCGAAGACTCCAACATCGCCGTGCACATGTTCATGTGGCCGGCCTACAAGATGCCTGCCTACGGCTTCGTGACGCGGGGCTGGTTCACCAACACCATGGGGCTGGGCGGCTATCGCGGGCCCTGGGCGATGGAATCGCTCATCCGTGAAACCACGCTCGACAAGGCCGCGCGCAAGATGGGCCTCGACCCGGTTGAAGTGCGCCGCAAGAACCTGATCTACCTGCCCGATCAGCCCGTCACCTCGACGCTGGGCATCGAGGTGACGGACATCACCCCGGGCGAGTGCCTCGAAAAGCTGGTCGCCAATGTCGACATCGCCGCCTTCCGCAAGGAGCAGGCGGAGGCCCGCAAGGAGGGCCGCTATCTCGGTATGGGCATTGCCACCTATATCGAGCCGACCGGTTCGGCCGGGCAGATGCAGCCAATGACGGGCGAGACGGTGCACTTGCGCATCGAGCCGACCGGCAAGGTCGTCGCCATGCTCTCCACCCATTCGCAGGGCCACGGCACGGCCACGACGATGGCGCAGGTCATCGCCGACCGGCTGGGCGTCGCTTACGAGGACATTTCGGTGTTCGAGGGCGACAGTGCCATCGGCGCCTTCGGCCCCGGCGCTGCGGGCAGCCGTCAGGGCGTGATCGCGGGCGGCGCGACGTGGAAGGCGACCGAACTGCTGGCGGACAAGGTCAAGGCGGTCGCCGCGCACCTCTCCAACGCCAGCACGGAGGCCGTCACCATCGAGGACGGCATGGTCCATGTCGAAGGCGCGCCCGAAATGTCGCGCTCGCTGAAGGAACTGGCCGAGATCGCCTATGGCGAACCGGCGCGCTTGCCCGAGGGAATGGCGAGCGGGCTCGAAGCCCAGTTCCGCTACCAGCCGCCGCCGATGACCATGACCAGCGCGGCGCATTGCTGCGTGGTCGAGGTCGATGCCGAGACCGGCTTCGTGAAGATCCTGCGCTGGATCAGCGCCGAGGACTGCGGCACCGTGATCAATCCCGGCGTGGTCGAGGGTCAGATCGCGGGCGGTCTGGCACAGGCGATCGGACAGGTCCTGCTCGAAGAGATGCCTTACGACGCGCGCGGCAATCCGCTGGCAGCGACGTTCAAGGACTACCTGATGCCGACGATTTCCGACGTGCCGGATTTCGAATACCTGCACGCCAACACTCCGTCGCAGACCATTGGTGGCATGCGCGGCGTGGGCGAGGGCGGGGCGATCATCGGCCCGCCGACGCTGGTGAACGCGATTGCCGATGCGCTTTCGCCCTTTGGCGAACTGGGCGGCGAAAAGGGCGAAGTAACGCTGCCGCTCACCCCCGCGCGCATTCTCGACGTGATCGAGCAGCGCGACGTTTCGGGCCATCAGGCGCATGCCGAACCGGCACCGGCTGCTCCGGTCGAAACGACAGCCGCGCCTGTTGCCGATACGTCCGCTCTGGCGGCGGCGCCCGCTGCCATCAGCATCGACGGCGATTGGGACATGACGCTCAAGGCCCCGATGGGCGGACAGACCTTCCTTGCGCACTTCGAGACCGACGGCACCGCGCTTGCGGGCTATCTCTCGGCGCCCGAAGGGCAGCAGGACTTTGCGGGCGGCACGTTCGAGGACGGCCGCATGAAGTTCGAGGTGAAAGTCGACAAGCCGATGAAGGTCACGCTGAAGTACGATCTTCAGGCTTCGGCCGACACCATCACTGGCAAGTGCAAGATGGGTATGTTCGGGACGGCAAAGGTCACGGCGGTACGGCCCGCCTGACCGGGGTGCCTGAAACGCACAATCCCGTCATCCCCGCGCGGGCAGGTGCCTAGCTGTCGATGTCCTTTACCGTCTCCATCGCAACGAAAGTCGATGTGCTGGCGACATGGGGCAGGCTGGAGATCTTCTCGCCGAGCACGACCCGGTAGCGGCGGATGTCGGCTGTGCGTACCTTGAGCAGGTAGTCGAAATTGCTCGCGAGCATGTGGCATTCCTCCACTTCGGGAATGCGTCGCACGGCGCGGTTGAATTCGGCCAGCGCCTGTTCGCGCGTGTCGGACAGCTTGACCTCGGCAAAGGCGACATGGTCGAGCCCGAGACTGGCCGGATCGACCACGGCGCGAAAGCCCCGGATCACGCCGCTTTCGATCAGCCTGCGCATGCGCACCTGACAGGGCGTTTTCGACATGCCCACCTGCTTTGCCAGATCGGTGACGGTGATCCGCCCGTCTTCGCGCAAGACGGCGATGATCTTGCGGTCCAGGTTATCCAGATCAACTGATTCTATTCCATGAGACATATGATTAGTCCGGATGATGGCAAAAAATAAGGCAAATCGATCTGTTTTTTGCCACTGAAAAGACGACTTGCCAATCGTCTCTAGTGTAAGCTGTGATCGATGACGAACACCGCTCCATTTGCCGCATTTGCGCCTCCCGTGCGCGACCTGTCGCCGCTTCGCCGCGCGATTGCCGATGCCCGGCGCTGCGACGAGGCCCAGTGCCTTGCACGGCTGCTCGAGGCCGCAAGCCTGCCCGACGATATGCGAGAGGCCATTCGCGGGACGACGGCGAAGCTGGTCATGGCCTTGCGGGCCGAGCGCAAGGGCAGTGGGGTGGAGGCGCTGGTTCAGGAATATGCGCTGTCGAGCGAGGAAGGCGTGGCGCTGATGTGCCTCGCCGAAGCGCTGCTGCGCATTCCCGATGCCGCCACGCGCGATGCGCTGATCCGTGACAAGATCGCCGGCGGCGACTGGCGTGGCCATCTGGGCGGGGGCAAGTCGCTCTTCGTCAATGCCGCGACATGGGGGCTGGTGGTCACGGGCAAGCTGGTTGGCAGTGTTGACGACAAGGGGCTTTCGGCCGCGCTCACGCGCCTGATCGCGCGGGCTGGCGAACCGGCGATCCGCCGCGGCGTGGATCTGGCCATGCGCATGCTGGGCGAGCAGTTCGTCGTCGGCGAGACCATCGACAAGGCGCTGAAACGCGCCCGCGACTGGGAGGCCAAGGGCTTTCGCTATAGCTACGACATGCTGGGCGAGGCCGCGACGACGGCGGCCGATGCCGCGCGCTACTACACCGATTACCGCAACGCCATCGATGCGATCGGGACGGCTGCTGCGGGCAAAGGGATCTACGAGGGGGCGGGCATCTCGATCAAGCTGTCGGCGCTGCATCCCCGCTATGCGCGGTCGCAGGCCGAGCGGGTCATGGCCGAACTGCTGCCGCGCGTGAAAGCGCTGGCGTTGATGGCGCGAGAATACGGGATCGGCCTCAATATCGATGCCGAGGAAGCCGACCGGCTTGAACTCTCGCTGGACTTGCTCGAAAGCCTCGCGCTCGATCCCGACCTGAAGGGCTGGAACGGGCTGGGTTTCGTCGTCCAGGCCTATGGCAAGCGCTGCCCGATGGTGATCGACTGGATCGTCGACCTGGCCCGGCGCGCGGGCCGCCGGATCATGGTCCGGCTGGTCAAGGGCGCCTACTGGGATGCCGAGATCAAGCGCGCGCAAGTCGACGGGCTGGCGGACTTTTCGGTCTATACCCGCAAGGTCCACACCGACGTCGCCTATATCGCCTGCGCCCGGAAACTGCTGGCGGCACCCGACGAAGTATTCCCGCAGTTCGCCACGCACAATGCGCAGACGCTGGCGACGATCCACCACATGGCTGGCCCGGATTTCACGGCCAGCCGATACGAGTTCCAGTGCCTGCACGGCATGGGCGAGGCGCTCTATTCGCAGGTCGTGGGCGCGGGCAAGCTGGACCGGCCCTGTCGCATCTATGCGCCGGTGGGTACGCACGAGACCTTGCTGGCCTACCTCGTTCGCCGCCTGCTGGAAAACGGCGCGAATTCTTCCTTCGTGCACCGGATCGGCGATCCGGCGGTTCCGGTGGAAGAGCTGGTCGCCGATCCTGTCGATGTCGTGCGCGCGATGGAGCAGCCCGGCGCGCGCCATGACAGGATTGCGCTGCCTGCTGACATCTTCCCCGGTCGTCGCAACTCCGCTGGTATCGACCTGACCGACGAACTGGCGCTGGTATCGCTGTCGCAGGCCCTGCGCGCTTCGGGGAACCATGACTGGACCGCTCGCCCCGAGGGGAGCGAGGGGTCGACGCGTCCGGTCCGCAACCCGGCGGATCACCGCGACCATGTTGGCACCGTGGTCCACGCGTCTGCCAAGGCAGCGGCTGCTGCCGTTGCCCGCGCTGCCGCTAGTGAATGGGGCCGTGTTCCGGTGGGCGAGCGGGCCGCCATCCTTGAAAGCGCGGCCGAGGTTCTGCAGCAGCGCATGGGCCTACTCATGGGGCTGGCGATGCGCGAGGCGGGCAAGTCGGCTGCCAATGCCGTGGCCGAAGTGCGTGAGGCGATCGACTTTCTGCGCTTCTACGCCCGACAGGCGCGCGATACTTTCGGCCCCGGACAAGCACCGCTGGGGCCGGTGGTCTGCATCAGTCCGTGGAACTTTCCGCTGGCGATCTTCACCGGACAGGTCGCCGCCGCGCTCGTCGCGGGCAATGCGGTGCTTGCCAAGCCTGCCGAGGAAACGCCGCTGATCGCCGCCGAGGCGGTGCGTATCCTGCACGAGGCCGGCGTGCCGCATGATGCGCTGCAACTGCTGCCCGGCGAGGGCGACGTCGGCGCCGCGCTGGTGGCCGCGTCGGACGTGGCGGCGGTCATGTTCACCGGCTCGACCGAAGTCGCCCGCCTGATCCAGCGCCAGCTCGCCGGGCGCCTCTCGCCCGAAGGCCGGCCGATCCCGCTGATTGCAGAGACGGGCGGGCAGAACGCGATGATCGTCGATTCCTCCGCGCTGGCGGAGCAGGTGGTCGGCGATGTCATTGCCTCGGCCTTCGACAGTGCTGGCCAGCGCTGCTCGGCGCTGCGCGTGCTGTGCCTGCAGGAGGACGTGGCCGATCGCACGCTGGAGATGCTCAAGGGCGCGCTTGCCGAATTGCGCGTGGGCAATCCCGACCGGCTCGCTACCGATGTCGGCCCGGTCATCACCGCCGAAGCCCAGAGGACCATCGTCCGCCATATCGAGGCGATGCGGGCGAAAGGTCGCCGCATAACTCAGTTCGACGTGCCGGCCGATGCGGTCACGGAGGGAACCTTCGTGGCGCCGACGATCATCGAGATCGGCTCTATAGCAGAGCTGGAGCGCGAGGTTTTCGGGCCCGTGCTGCATGTCCTGCGCTTCCGGCGTGAGAACCTCGGCGCGCTGATCGGGCAGATCAACGCAACCGGCTACGGCCTCACGTTCGGCCTGCACACGCGGCTCGACGGCACTGTGGCCGACGTGACTTCGCAAGTTCGCGCGGGCAATCTTTACGTCAACCGCAACACGATCGGCGCGGTGGTGGGTTCCCAGCCCTTCGGCGGTCGCGGGCTTTCGGGCACCGGCCCCAAGGCGGGCGGGCCGCTCTATCTGGGGCGATTGGTGCAACGGGCGCCGCAGGTTCTCGAATCCTCGGCACAGCCGGCTGCGCTGGTAGAGGTTTTCGCGGAGTGGCTCGACGGGCAGGGTGATGCGTCCGCCGCCGAAAAGGCCCGTGCACTGGGGAAAGCATCGGCGCTGGGGATCAAGCGAGAGCTGCCCGGTCCGGTGGGCGAACGCAACCTCTATGCGCTTCATCCGCGAGGACGAGTGCTGTTGCTGCCGGCAAGCCGGTCGGGCCTGCTGGAACAGATGATTGCCGTGCTGGCCACCGGCAATCGCGCCACGGTAGAGGGGATGGAGCTGCCCGGAGGGCTGCCCGCCGAGATTGCCGCGCGGTTCCGTCCGGACGAGACCGAGGCTTTCGCCGCATGTCTGGTAGAGGGAGGCACGCAGGCCGTTTGCGCGGCTTGCGAAGCCGTGGCGGCCATGGACGGACCTCTCGTTCCGGTCCACCTCGATGCGGGGCCGAACGGCATCTGGCTGCTCGAGGAAGTGTCAACCTCCATCAACACTACGGCGGCAGGCGGCAATGCTAGCCTGATGATGATCGGCTGACGCACGCGCAGGCCGCGTAACGGGCCTCTTAACCACGGATAAGCAGTTTTCGCCTAAGGAGGGTGCGAAAGAGGCGGCGATCGTGTCGCGAAAAACCGATGAGGGCCATGCGGCACGAGCAACCGCGGATGGGAATGCCGGGCGGGCAACCGGCGGGCTGCGCTTCATGGCGCCGCGCGCAAGGCCTGCCGTGCGATTCGCGCATGCGGCTGGGCTGGCGGCGCCTCGAAGCCTCCGGTAGCCTGCCGTCGCAGACATTCGCCTTCCATGCCGCACTGGCCGAAACCATGATGGCCGACCGGGTGCTCGATGTCGTCGCGGTCCTCGAAAAGGACGAGCCTGTCGCGATCCTGCCGCTTTGCCGCCGGCGTGGCTGGTTCCGCCGCTGGCACGGGGCGGGCGCCCGGCAGGTCTATGAACCGGTAGATGCGCTCTGCCGCGATGCCGGGGCCGTCGCGCGGCTGGCCGGCAAGCTCGCCCGCCTGTCGCGGCCCCTGCGGCTCGATCGCGTACCTGCCCATTCGCCGCTGATCCCCGCGCTGGCGGCGGCGATGAAGGGACGGGGCCTGATTGTCACGCGTCCGGCGCAGGCGAGCCCGACCATCGCGTTCGAAGAGGGCGAAACAGATCCGGCGCAACGTTTCAACGCGGGGCGTCGTTCTGACTTTCGCAGGGCCCGACGTCGCGCGGAGGCGTTGGGCGAGGTCTCGTTCGAAATGCATGTGCCGTCGCCCGAAACGTTCGACGGCCTGTTCGAGCAGGCCGTCGCCGTCGAGCAGCGAAGCTGGAAAGGGGAGGTCGGGACGGCGCTGGGCACCGATGCCGTCAAAGCGGCGTTCTTCCACGATTTCCTGTTGGGAGCATGCGAGGACGGGAACTGCCGGATCGCCTTCATGCGCATCGACGGCAAGGCCGTGGCGATGCATCTCGCCGTTGAGTTCCAGCAGCGCTACTGGTTGTTCAAGATCGGCTTCGATCAGGCTTTTTCCCGATGCTCTCCGGGCAATCTGCTGATGCTCCATGCGCTGGCGGATGTCATGGCGAGAGGCTTGCGAGGTGTCGAACTGCTGGGCGAGGTCGAACCCTGGATTGCCGAAGTCTGGACCCGGGAGGCGACGCCCTGCCTGCGCGTGCAGACTTATCCGTTCAACGTGCGCGGCCTTGCATCGCTAGCGGCCGAGGTCACCATTTGGGCCTGGCATCGCCTTCCCCTGCGCCGGGGCGCGAAATGAGCGTGGGGCTTTCGACCCGGCTGCGTACGGTCCTTGCGCGTACGGTGGAGGCGCTGGCGCCGGTCTCGGACGCGGCGGCGGCGGCCCGGGGCAGCCGCAGGCTCGAACGGCGGGGGATCGCCGCGACGCTCAGCTACTTCGGCGCTTGGGACGGAGTGGCGGCGGGGATCGTCGAAGCCTGCGGGGACCTTGCCGGGCAGGGACCTTCGCCGGGCACCTGCCTCGCGATCAAGGCACCGCCGCTCTATTTCGACAAGGCGAACCTGCGTGCCGTTGCCGGCCCCGCCAGCGTGGCGGGAATGACTGTCGTTTTCGATTCTCTCACGCACCAGCAGGCGGGGGAGACGCTCGACCTTGCCGAATGGATGGCGGGCGAGTTTCCGTCCGTAGGCGTGGCCCTGCCCGCGCGCTGGCGGCGCAGCGTCGCCGATGCGGCGCGGTTTCGCGACGCGCCGATGCGCATCCGGCTGATCAAGGGCGAATGGGCCGACCCCGGCGGTGATGTGCCGGACATAGCGGCTGCCTACCTCGACCTGGCCCGCACCCTGGCCGGACGCAGGGCGCCGGTGGGTGTCGCGAGTCACGATCCGGTTCTTGCCGAAGAGGCGCTGCGGATATTGCTGGCAGCGGGAACGCCGTGCGAACTGGAGCAGCTGCGTGGTCTGCCCGGCCACCGGACGCGCAAGGTCGCCAGAGCGCTGGACGTGCCGGTGCGTCTCTATTGCCCGTTCGGACCGGGCTGGTGGCCCTATGCGGCGGACAAGCTTCTGGAACGTCCCTACCTGCCGTGGTGGTGGATCAGGGACATGCTGGGATAGACGGCCTCAGAATACCGGATCGAAGCCCGGCGGCAGTTCGCTCGAACCGCCGTCGCCCTGTCCCGGCACGTGGATGCCGCATTCGGTCTTGTCCCAGCCGCGCCAGCGGCCCGAGCGGGGATCTTCGCCCGGCGCGACCTTGCTGGTGCAGGGCATGCAGCCGATCGAGGGATAGCCTTCGGCCACCAGCGGGTGGGGAGGCAGGTCGTGCTCCTCGATATAGGCGGCAAGCCGTTCGGCGGACCAGTCGATCAGCGGGTTGATCTTGAGGCGGCCCTGTTCGTCGGTCGTGTCGATCTCGAAGCGGGGCAGGGTGGCGCGGGTCGAGGCCTGGAAGGCCTTGCGCCCGGTGATCGAGGCGTCGAAGCCGAGCAGGGCCTTGGCCAGCGGCTTGACCTTGCGGATCTCGCAGCAGCCGTCCGGGTCGTAGGACCAGCGCAGGCCGGTTTCGTCCTTCTTCGCCAGTTCTCCGGGATCCGCGGCGAGGTCGCGAAGGTCCTTCAGGCCCAGGCGTTCGACGAGCTGGTCGCGGTAGGCCAGCGTTTCCGGGAAATGCTTGCCGGTTTCGAGGAACAGCACGGGCACTGTGGGATCGACCTGGCTGACGAGATGCAGCAGCACCGCGCTCTCTGCGCCGAAGCTCGACACGATGGCGACATCGCCCGCCATGCGTTCCTTGAGCATCGTCTCGAGCATTTCTGTCGTATCGGTGCCGCGGAACAGGCGGTTGAGGCGCACGGCATCGGCCTCGGCAAAGCGAGGGCCGGTGTCGATGCGGTCGCGGATGCGTGTCGCTTCGTTCATCTCGGTAATCCTTGGGTGTACCCCTCAAAAGTCGCCAACTCTTCGTCATTGCGAGCGACCACAGGTCGCGCGGCAATCCAGGTGAGGTTCACGCTCGCTCTGGATTGCTTCGTCGGCTTCGCCTCCTCGCCATGACGATGGGTTGTTGTCACGGGCTTCAGGCCGTGTGCCGCAGCGCCCAGATCGGGCGGCGGCCGTCGGCAGTCGCCTGATAGACATTGTCCCACCGGTCGAACGCGTTCTGCGCATCGACAGGGTTGAGCGGCTTGTCCGGCGCGAACGCGTCGAAGCCGCAGCGCTTGAGGTGACTCAGCATGTCGATCACCACGTCGCCCACGGCGCGGATCTCGCCGGTAAAGCCTGCCTCGCGCAGGACGCGGGCGGAGGAATAGCCGCGCCCGTCGGTCCAGGCGGGGAAATTCACCTCGATCAGGCGCAGGCGCTCCAGAAAGGGGATCAGATCGCGGGCATCGTCGCCCGGTTCGATCCGCACCGCCGTGGCATTGGTCTGCTCGGTGAAGGCGCCGACGGTGACGGCGGAATCGTTGACCGCCTCGTCGTCACGGAACCGGAACTGGACGTCAACCATAGATAGCCTCCTTGAACGGATCCATGCCGATACGGCGGTAGGTGTCGAGGAAGCGCTCCCCATCCTGCTTCTTGGACAGATAGACCTGGGTGGCCTTCTCCACGGCATCGACGATGCCGTCTTCGTCGAAGCCCGGCCCGGTGATCTTGCCGAGCGAGGTGTCCGCGCCCTCGCTCCCGCCGAGCAGGAGCTGGTAGTTCTCCACGCCCTTGCGGTCGACGCCAAGGATGCCGATGTGGCCCGCGTGGTGGTGGCCGCAGGCGTTGATGCACCCCGAGATCTTGAGCTTCAGCTCGCCGATTTCGGCCTGCTTCTCGGGCGAACCGAAACGCTGCGAGATCTTCTGCGCGACCGGGATCGAACGGGCATTGGCGAGGCTGCAATAGTCGAGGCCGGGGCAGGCGATGATGTCGCCAACGGTGTCGAGGTTGGCCGTCGACAGCGCTGCGTCGTCCAGCTTCTGCCACAGCGTGTAGAGATCGGCCTTCTTCACGTGCGGGAAGACGATGTTCTGGGCGTGGGTGACGCGCAGCTCGTCGAAGCTGTAATCCTTGGCCAGCTGCGCCATCAGCCGGATCTGGTCCGCGCTGGCATCACCCGGAATGCCGCCGACGGGCTTCAGCGAGACAGTGGCGATGACGTAGCCGGACTGCTTGTGGGCGTGCGTGTTGCGCTCCACCCACAGGCGGAAGTCGGGATCGGAAAGATCGAGATCGTCGGACAGACTGGTTTCGAAGGCCGGGTCGGCGAAATAGGGCTTGATGCGCTCCAGTTCGGCCAGCGGCGGTTCGATGCCCTGCGTAAGCAGGTGCCGGAACTCTTCCTCGACCTGGCGCACGTATTCGTCCCTGCCCAGTTCGTGAACGAGGATCTTGATGCGCGCCTTGTACTTGTTGTCGCGGCGGCCATAGCGGTTGTAGACGCGCAGGCAGGCTTCCGAATAGGTGATGAGCTGGTCCAGTGGCACGAATTCGCGGATCATCGGGCCGATCATCGGGGTGCGGCCCATGCCGCCACCGGCATAGAACTGGGCGCCGATCTCGCCTCCCCCATTTTCAGGATTCGCATTCTTCACCATCTTGATGCCGATGTCGTGCAGGCGCATCGCCGCGCGGTCGGTGTCGCTGGCGATGACCGCGATCTTGAACTTGCGCGGCAGTGTCAGGAATTCCGGGTGGAAGCTCGACCACTGGCGCAGCAGTTCGGCATAAGGGCGCGGATCGATCAGTTCGTCCGCCGCGGCGCCCGCGAACTGGTCGGAGCTGATGTTGCGGATGCAGTTGCCGCTGGTCTGGATCGCATGCATTTCCACCTTCGCCAGATCGGCGAGGATGTCGGGCGTGTCCTCCAGCTTGATCCAGTTGTACTGGATGTTCTGGCGGGTGGTGAAGTGGCCGTAGCCGCGGTCGTACTTGTCCGCGATGTCGCCCAGCACCTTCATCTGCGCCGAGTTCAGCGTGCCATAGGGCACCGCGACGCGCAGCATGTAGGCGTGCAGCTGCAGGTAGAGGCCGTTCTGCAGGCGCAGCGGGCGGAACTGTTCCTCGGTCAGGTCACCGGCGAGGCGGCGGCGGACCTGGTCGCGGAATTCCGCGACGCGCGTGTCGACCATCTGCTGGTCGTATTCATCGTACTTGTACATCAGATCACCCAGTTCACGGCTTCGGGGTCGGAGGCCTTACGCGTCAGATCGGGGCGCACGGTCGGGCCGAGCGCGCGGATGCGGTCCTTGATATGGGCGGGGCGCACGCCTTCCGCGGTCTTCTCGCCATCGATGACATAGGCGGCGAAGACGTTCTGCGCGCCTTCCTCGCGGGCGATCACGGCGGCGCCGTGCTCGCCGACGTCGGCGGCATTGTCGACGTCGAGCGACCAGCCCACGCCGGTCCACCAGATGACCGCTCCGGTCTTGAGGTCGTTGCCGGTCAGGATCTTCACTGTATTGCCTCCAGCGCGCCGGTTTCCAGCGCCATTTCGCGAATGGTGTTGTCGGGTTGTGCGGCGACATGGCCGATGACGATCAGCGCGGGGCTCTGCACCTTCTCGCCTTCGACGAGATCGGCAAGGCCGGCGAGCGGGCTGCGCAGCACGCGCATGTCGGAACGGGTCGCCTTCTCGATCACGGCGACGGGGACGTCGGGCGTCAGCCCATCGGCGATCAACTTTTCCGAAATCTGCGCTGCGGTGGCGAGGCCCATGAAGATCACCAGAGTGCGTCCCTTGCCCGCAAGACCGGACCAGTCCTGATCGGTCAGGCCTTTGCACTGGCCGGCGACGAACGAGACGATCGAGGCATGGTCGCGGTGGGTCAGCGGGATTTGCGCGGCCGCCGCGGCGCCCAGTGCCGAGGAAATGCCAGGCACGACCTCGACGGGAACGCCGGCGGCGCGACAGGCCTCGGCCTCTTCGCCGCCGCGTCCGAACACGAAGGGATCGCCGCCCTTGAGGCGCACGACATCGTGGCCGGCCAGCGCCTCGCGGACCAGCAGCGCGTTGATCGCATCCTGTTTCATCGTGTGGCGCGAGCGGCTCTTGGCGACCGAGACCATGCGCGCGCCCGGGCGCGCCATGGCGAGAATCGCGGGATCGACGAGGCCGTCGTGCACGATCAGGCCCGCGTTCATCACCAGCCGCGCCGCGCGCAGGGTAAGCAGGTCGGGATCGCCCGGGCCTGCCCCGACAAGGTGAACCGTGCCAACGGGGGCGGCACGGCCGGTAAGGTCGAGATTCGCTTTCATGCATGGGGAAATGGCTGTGAATGCCTTGCAGTGCCAACCAGAATGGCTTTGCCGGGGATAAGGGGAGCTTTAGCGCCCCGTGCGATGCGGACGGGCTTAACCGGTTCGCTAACCGAATCTTAACTCGGCGGCCTGACGATTCATGCCTCCTCAGGAGACAGAATCATGCCGATTCCGGCGCATTTCGAAGAATCCAAGGGCACCGAGGCCCAACCCCGGGCGCAGCGGCGCAGGCTGCTGCTCGAAACGCAAGGGGCACTGGAAACGGGACATGCGACGCGCGTGCTCGTGCACAACGTCTCGGAAACCGGCCTTCTGCTCGAAACGCACGAAGAACTGGAGATCGGCGAGAGCATCGATCTGCACCTTCCGGAGGCGGGTACTGTTCGCGCGCGGATCGTCTGGGCCAGCGGCCGGCTCTATGGCTGTGCATTCGATGCTCCTCTCTCGCCGGCGGCGCTCAGTGCCGCGCAACTGCGCAGTGCCGTCCAGAACGAAGCCGGGATCGGTCCCGCACCCATTCCTGCCGGGCCTGCCGCGATCGGGGGCGAAAGCCTTGGCGAGCGGCTGCATCGTCTGCGCAAGCTGCGGGGCTTTACCCAGGGCGAACTGGCCACCCGGCTCGGTGTCAGCAAGCCGACGGTCTGGGCCTGGGAACAGGGCCGGGCGCGTCCGATCGAGGATCGGCTGGAGGCCATCGCCGAAGCCCTCGAGGTGACCGTTGCCGAACTGCGCCCGAGCCGTACCGTGCCGGGGCTGCCCGATCTAATCGCGCGCTGCCGCGACCAGATCGCCGCCGTTGTCGAGACGACGCCCGACAAGATCAGGATCATGATCGAACTCTAGGCGGGACTTTGCGGACGGCTGTGCGGGGCGCTTTGCGCGGACTGTTCGTCTGACCGGAAAGGCTAAGTGGGCGTCCGCCGGAATTTCCAGCTTCCCGAATCCTGAACGAAGTGGTAAATATTTGAATAACAAAGGAAAAATAAGTTTCGTTATATAACGGGGTAACAGACATCCTTGCGGTTTGCAGTGCATGAGTTGGTGTGGGGCATTTTTCCGGCCTGCCGTCATGCGTGATGGCGCACCGGGTGTTTCAATCGGCGCGTACGGTTCGGCTTGCACCGGCTCGTGTCGATTTCTGGAGTTCGGGACGTCACCGGCATGGGCATGAATCTGACAGTTCAGGAAAGTTCGGCTCTCTACGGGCTGCTGGCGGAGAGCACGTCCGACATCATCCTCAAGTCGGATCTGGAGGGCAATGTCGTCCATGCCTCTCCGGCCTTGGAAAAGCTTGGTTTTCGCACGCCCGATGTGCTCGCCCGAACGCATCTGCTGGACTATGTCGCACCCGAGGGACGCGAGGCGGTACAGCGGGCCTACCGCGATGCCCTGGCCGGCGCCGGACCGCGGCGCTGGGTGGAGTTCCCCGCCGTCACGACCGACAATCGGCGGCGCTGGTTCGAGATCCAGACCCAGGCCCTCAAGGACGAGAGCGGCAAGACCTACGGCGGTCTCTCGATCATGCGCAGCATCGATGAGCGGCGCGAACTCGAGCAGCAGCTGTTTGCCGCGACTTATACCGACCCGCTGACCAAGCTGACCAACCGCGCGGCCTTCATCTCGATGCTCGAGCACATGATCGAGAAGGAGATGGACGGGTGCCTGGCCCTGTTCAGCATCGACTTCTTCCGCACCATAAACATGCAGTACGGCCAGCACAGGGGCGACGAGGTCCTGATCGTCTTTGCCGACCTGCTGCGCGAGATGCTGCGTTCCGAAGACATCATCTCGCGCATCGGTTCGGAGCGCTTTGCGGTTCTTCTGCCGCGCACCACGTCGGCAGAGGCGGAGGCGATCTGCAGTCGCGTGATTACCACTCTGGCCGAACTGCGCCAGAAAGTGGGCGAGAGCCGCTTCGCGATCACTGCCAGCGCCAGCGTGGCCAGCATCGGCGTCAGCCTCGATTCCACCATAGAGCGGGCCGAGATGGCGCTGTTCGTCGCCAAGGCGAAGGGGCGCAATCGGCTGGAAATGGAAAAGGCAGGGCGGCCTGTCCGGCACTGAGGGGGCGGAACGGCGGATTTCCAGCCGCTGTCTCCGAAGCGGCCGTGTCTATTCGCTCTCGTCGGTCGGGAAGAACTTCTGGATCACGTCGCGGGCAAGGCGCGCCGGGCGCATGGTCCTGGCATCTATGCAGCACCAGCTCGACTTGACTTCGGCCAGCACTTCCTCGCCGCGCCGGATCACGGTTTCGTAAAAGGCGCGCGCGCCCTGAACCTTTTCCAACAGGACCGTGGCGATCACGTCGTCTTCCAGAAAGGCAGGCTTGCGGTACGTGATCTCGTGCTTGAGCGCGACCCACAAGTGCCGGGATACCGCATCCGCCGGAGCCAGCGTGCGCCAGTGATCGAGCACGGCGGCCTGCACCCATTTCAGGTAGCTGGCATTGTTGACATGGCCCATGAAGTCGATGTCGCTGGGATCGATGCCGATGGGGAAGCGGTGGGGACTCGGGTGGTTCACGTATACGTCAATAACATCTCCAAAGCGTCCGCGGTAGCGGCTTGTGACCGGAAACCTGGCCCATCCTGACGTAAATATCCATATAGGTTAGCAAATTTGCCATCTGCTAACCTATGCGCAGGATTGGCGGTGTATCGGGTCGGTGTCGTGGCCCGGTGATTGCGTGCTTGCCCTGACGTAATCCCGCGTTCGCCGGCGGGGATCGTCAGGTCTTTCGCATCGCCTCCAGAAGCTCTCGAAAGGCCTCGTTTTCGCGCAAGTTGAGATCGCGCTGCGGGAAGGGGATTTCGATGCCGTGCTCCTGGAAAAGATACCAAAGCGCCTTGAGCACCTGCGAGCGCACATTGCCGATCCCCTCTTCCGGGTCGGAAATCCAGCAGTGGATGATGAAGTCGACCGAACTGTTGCCGTAGGCATCGAGCCAGACCGAGGGCGGCGGCGAAACGAGTATGCGTTTCACCGAGCGGGCGGCCTGCAGCATCAGTTCCTCGGCCTTCTCGATATCGGAGGAGTAGGCAATCCCCACGGGCACCTGGACGCGTACATTCTTGCTGGAATAGGACCAGTTTTCCACCTGATTGATCATCAGGTTCTCGTTGGGGATCAGGTATTCCTTCATGTCGCGGGTGGTCAGCGAGACGGCGCGGATGCCGATGCGCCGGATCTGGCCGAAGGTGGAATTGCCTGCCTGGTCGGTGATGGCGATGACGTCGCCCGGTTTGATCGACCGGTCCATCAGCAGGATGATGCCGGCGAACAGGTTGCCGAAGGTCTTCTGCAGGCCGAAGCCGATGGCAAGGCCGAATGCGCCCGAAAACACCGTAAGCGCCGTGAGGTCTATGCCCAGCATGTCGACGCCGACGAGAATCGCCATGGCCCAGATTACCAGGCTGACCATTTTCTCGATTAGCAGGCGCTGCGTCATGTCCAGCCGGGTCGCGCGCGTGATCAGCCGGTGAGTCAGCTTGCTGGCGCCCCAGGCTATCGAGCCGACGAGCATCAGCACCAGCATGACCACGGTCATGTCCCATACCGAAATGCGCGTGCTGCCGATCTGCACAGCCAGATGGTCGAGCGTGTCGATCACGTTGCCGATCACCCCGCTCTTGGCGGCGACCGCGTTCTTGAGGCCCTCGGCGCCGGCGACGGGTTGGTCCAGAGCCCGGGTGGGAACGGAAAGCGGGGCGGGCACCAGCACTCCGGCATCGGCCGCGCCGCTGGCATCGCCCGTGGGCACTGCGGCGGCGGCCAGAGCGGAGAGCGCGGCGATCATCCCGCGTTCCAGGCCGCGAGCGCCTGCTCGATATCGGCGATCAGGTCGTCTGCGTCTTCGAGGCCGATCGCCAGTCGCACGCCGAACCGGCTCTCGTCGGTGGATGGTTCGGGAGGCCAGGCCATGCAACTGCGGTAGGTCGCGGGATCGATCGGCAGCGCCAGACTTTCGTAGCCGCCCCAGGAAAAGCCGATGCCGAACAGCTCGAGCGCATCGACGAACCGGTTGCGCGCCGCCGCGTCGCCGCCCTTGAAGACGAAGCTGAACAGCCCGCAGCCGCCGGTGAAATCGCGTTGCCACAGCCCGTGGCCGGGCGAGCCGGGCAGCATCGGGCAGAGCACTTGTGCCACTTCCCCCCGTTGCGAGAGCCACTGGGCGATTTTCAGCGCGCTCTCGGTTTCCTGTTTCAGGCGCAGGTGCAGGGTCCTGAGGCCGCGAAGCGCCAGCGCGGCGTCATCGGGCGAGACCACGGTGCCGAGCTGCTGCGCGCGCTGACGCAGCCGGGTGTAGAATTCCGCGCCGGCGCTGGCGCTTCCCATCATCAGGTCCGAATGGCCGCCGACATGCTTGGTAAGCGCCATCAGGGTGATGTCGATGCCCTTTTCGAGCGCGTGAAAACCCAGCGGCCCTGCCCAGGTGTTGTCGAGAACGGAGATCGCGCCCCGGGCGCGGGCGATGCGGGCAAGCTCGGGCAGGTCGCAGACTTCCATGGAAAGGCTGCCGGGCGCTTCGAGCAGCACGGCGCGGGTGCGCTCGCAGAACAGGGCTTCGTAACCGGAAATGTCGAGCGGGTCGAAGAAGCGCGGCTCGATGCCGAAGTCGCTGAGCAGGCCCCTCCCCATGGTGCGGGTGGGGTCATAGGCATTGTCGCTGATCAGCACGACGTCGCCGGGCCGCAGCACCGTGAGCAGGACGCCGGCGATGGCGGCCACGCCAGAGGGATAGAGCACGGTGCCCGCCGCGCCCGGTTCGAGCTGGGTCAGCGCGTCGCTCAGCGCCCATTGCGTGGGGGCTCCGCGGCGGCCGTAGAAGAAGTGTCCATCCTCGTTGCGGCGGGGGCCCTCGGCCAGTGCGGCCGTGCTTTCGTAGAGATGGGTGCTGGCGCGCCAGATCGGCGGATTGACGACCGGACCGGTCCATTCCTTGCGTCGGCCGGCACCCACGACCAGGGTTCCCGGTGCCACGTCTTCCAGCTTGCTTGTATCGCTCAAGGTGTTCTCCGCTATCGCGCGAAGAAGCCTAGCCCGCCGCGCGGGCGTGGTCGAGGGGCAAGAGCACAGTGCGGCGCGCGGCCTCGATCTCGCGCGCGGAAAGTTCTGTGAACTCCCGTGGCCCCGTATCGAGCCGCAGGGACGACAGCGCAGGGCCGGAGCCGGGGATGCCGACCGTGAAGACACAGCCCAGTTCCAGATGGGGCAGGTCGGGCCGGGCGTCGCCGAGCAGGGCCAGTCGCACCAGCGGCACCATGAAGGCGGCTCCGCCCCGCTGCACGGGACGGATCACGCTCAGGGGCAGTTGCAGTTCGCCTTTCACCTCCAGCACCTGTCCCGGCGTCATTCGGGCAAAGGTTTGCACCGTTCCCAGAGCCTCGGGCGGCGGCGCGAGCTGCATGGCCTGGGGCAACGATCCGTGCGCCGAGATCATGTCCGCCAGCAGCTTGCCTGGAGGAAGTTCGGTTTGCGCGGTCAGGCGCAGATGAAACTGCAGCGTCGCGTAGACGAGCGAAAGGCGCATGGCGGCCGGTTCGAATTCCAGATCGCACCCGGCCCGATGGGACGGGGCTGCGGGCGCCGGTGCGACAGGTCTTGGCGGGATCGACGGCGTCACGGATTGGACTTCCTCGTCGCCCGCAGGGTTGCGGCGACGGCGCAGCAACAGGAAGCCCGGGACCAGTGCTGCCAACGCGGCGGGTATGCCCCACCACCAGACGGGCCAGCGCGAGTCGCTGCCTGCCACCGGAGGCACAGGTTCCACGACGGCCTCCGCTTCAGCGGGCCGAGGCGTCACAACTGGTGTGGGCGCTTCCTGCATATCGGGCGAGGGCCGGCGGGAGGGGGCTGCTGGCAAAGGGGCCGGGACGGCCGTGCTTGCTGCAGGCGCTGGTGTCGGGCGCGGCCTTGCCGCCGCTTGTGGCCCCGGTGCGGCGCTCGGCCCGATGTCGGGCGCGGGGGGAGGCTGAGGTGCGTCGACCGTCGGGACGGGCGTGGAGGTTGCTGGTTCCGGAAGGTCCGGTGCGGCTTGGCGGACCACCGGGTTCTGCGCATCGACGGGGCCTTGCGCAGCCGATGCGGTTTCGCCGGGCCCGGGGGTGGGCAGGCTCCAGTCCTGGAGCGGCTGCGCCTGCACGTGCGCGGCCAGGGTCGCTGCCGCAAGCACGGCCATATGCCTGATGATCTGACGTGTGCCCCTCATGGTTCGTCCACGAAAGACGCGCGGGCGCTGAACCGTATGTTAATGCCGTGGCTCCGGGCGGCAAGGCGTGGCGCGGTGCCGCCGAACCGGGCCGTGCCGGGCGAGTTGGCGCTTGTCTTGGGCGGGCGTTGGCTGCATGGCCTGCTGCATGAGCGACACGCCAATTTCCCCCCTGCATCTCGGCCAGAGCAGTGCTCTGCCCGCCTCGCCCGAAGAGGCCGTTCTCGACTACGTGCCCAACCCGCGCAAGGACACCCTCTATCTGGTGCGCTTCGCCGCGCCCGAGTTCACATCGCTGTGCCCGGTGACCGGCCAGCCCGATTTCGCGCATCTGGTGATCGACTATGCGCCGCGCGATACCATCGTCGAATCGAAGAGCCTGAAGCTCTTCCTCGGATCGTTCCGAAACCACAACGGCTTCCACGAGGACGTGACCGTGGGCATCGGCCAGCGCCTGTTCGACGAGATGCAGCCGCACTGGCTGCGCATCGGCGGCTACTGGTATCCGCGCGGCGGCATTCCCATCGACGTGTTCTGGCAGTCGGGCCCGGTTCCCGGCGGGCTGTGGGTGCCCGATCAGGGCGTGCCGGGCTACCGCGGCCGGGGCTAGGCAGGCCCCGCGCAGAATACGACTGGAACCCGGGGGCTCCCCACGCGTAATAGTGCCGGCCATGGACCAGACTAAAGCCAAGCTCATCATCCGCCAGGCAACCGTTGCCGATGCGCCTGCCATCGCCCGGCTTTCGGTCAAGGTCTATGGCAAGGCGGATGCCTTCACGCGCGCCGAGATCCGCGGGCAGGTGATCAATTTCCCCGAAGGCCAGTTCATCGCGGAATACGAAGGCGCGGTGGTGGGCCACTGCGCGACGATGATCGTCACGGCAGATCTCGCCTTCAAGCCGCACACCTGGGAAGAGATCAGCGCCGGTGGCTATGGCCGTCCGCCAGCCGAGGACGGCGACGTGCTGTATGGCTTCGAGGTCTGCGTCGATCCCGATTACCGGCGCCTGCGCATCGGCCAGCGGCTCTATCGCAAACGCAAGGAGCTGTGCCAGTATTTTGAGCTGAAAGGTATCGCCTTTGCCGGCCGCATGCCGGGCTATTACCGCCGCAAGCGGACTTATCCCAACGCTGCCGACTACCTGCAGGCGGTCAAGGACAAGAAGATCCGCGACCAGGTCGTCAACTTCCAGATGAACCAGGGCTATGAGCCGCACGGCATCCTTCGCGACTATCTGCCGAACGACAAGGAGAGCGGCGGCAACGCGGTCCTGATGTACTGGACCAACCCGCTGGCGCCGCGCGATACCGGAAAGGCGATCCCCGGCCTCAAGGAACGCGTGCCGTCCAACGTGCGCGTGGCCACGGTGCAGTTCATGATGCGCAAGATCGAGACCATCGACCAGTTCGAGGAACAGGTCGAATACTGGATCGACGTCGCCGCCGACTACGAGAGCGACTTCGTGGTCTTTCCCGAGCTGTTCACGCTCGAACTGCTGTCGATCGAGGAAGAAAAGCTCGAGCCGGCCAAGGCGATCGAGCATATCGCCACCTATACCGACCGCTTCGTCGACTTCATGCAGAACATGGCGGTCAGCTACAACATCAACATCATCGGCGGATCGCATCCTACGCGGGTCAAGCTGGAGGGCGGCAAGAGCGAGATCCGCAACATCGCCTATACCTTCCTGCGCGACGGCTCGACGCACGAGACCCAGAAGCTGCACCCCACGCCCTCGGAGCGACGCTGGTGGAACATCAAGGGCGGCTATGGCGCCAATGTGATCCCGACCGACTGCGGGCCGATCGGCGTCATGATCTGCTACGACAGCGAGTTCCCCGAGCTGGCCCGCCACCTCGTCAACCAGGGCGCATTGCTGTTGTTCGTGCCCTTCTGCACCGACGAGCGGCGCGCCTTCCTGCGCGTGCATTACTGCTGCCAGGCGCGCGCGGTGGAAAACCAGTGCTACGTCGTCACGTCCGGCGTGGTCGGCAACCTGCCCAATGTCGAGAACATGGACGTGCACTATGCGGAAAGCGGGATCCTCACGCCTTCGGACTTTCCCTTCTCGCGCGACGGCGTCGCCGCCGATGCCGCGCCGAACACGGAAACCATTGCTATCGCCGATCTCAGCCTCGATGCCCTGCTGACCGCGCGCCAGTCGGGCGCGGTGCAGAATCTCAAGGACCGGCGTTTCGATCTCTACCGGGTCGAGTGGACCCAGGCGCAGGGTTGAGCAGGGCGAGGCGATGCATCTGCTGCCCGATCTCCATGCCGCCAGCGCGATCATCATCGCGCTCACCATGTTCTACGGTTTCGTCAAGGGCACCTTGCGGGTCGAGATCGTCTCGCTGCTGACGATCGGCGCGATCGCGCTGCTGCTCTATGTCATGCCCATGCCGGGACAGGACAAGTACGCCGGGCTCCAGCTCGCGTTCGAGGGATTCGGGCACTACGCGCTCGTGACGATCTGCTCGCTGATGATCCTCGGGCGCGGCATGGTGGTGACCGGTGCGCTCGATCCGGCGGCGCGGGCGCTGGCGCGGGTCTGGCAGTACAACAAGATGGTGGCGCTGCTGTTCACGCTGGTCGTCTGCCTGCTGCTGAGCATGCTGATCAACGATACGCCGGTGCTGGTGTTGATGATCCCGATCCTGGCGCAGATGGCGGCGCGTGGCGGGATGCCGGCGTCGAAGACGCTGATTCCGGTCAACGCGGCGATCCTGATCGGCGGCATGTCAACGACGATCGGCACGTCCACCAACCTGCTGGTGGTGTCGATCGCGCAGGATCTGGGCATGCGGCAGCTCCACGTCTTCGAATTCACTCCGATCGTGTTCAGCGCGGCGATTTTCGCCGTGCCCTACATGTGGCTGGTGATGCCGCGCCTGCTGCCGGACAACACCAAGGCGGTGGCGGCGGAAAGCCGGACGTTCCTTGCCAAGCTGCGCATTCCCCAGGACTCGCCGATGCGCGGCAAGACCATAGAGGAAGTGCGCGGAAATCTGCCCGAAGGCGTGGTCGCCTGGCTTCCGGCGGGGGCGACCGGTCATCTCGGTCGGCGCATGCTCGTATCGAGTACCTTCGAAGGGCTGCAGGAAACGGCGCGCAAGCTTTCCGCCGTGCTGGCGCCGCGGTGGCTCGTCGAGCGGATGCTGGCCGACTCCTCTCGCTCGGGCAAGGATCTGATGGTCGCGGAAATGATCGTCGCGCCCGACAGCAGGCTGATTGGCCTTACGCCCAAGACCGCGGGGCTGGAAGGCGTGGCCCTGCTTGGCATCCACCACGCGCGCCAGCCGCTGCGCGATACCCGGCCCCATTCGCCCGACGCGCCGATGAAGGAAGGCGACGTGCTGCTGGTTATGGGCCTGCCGGAAGACCTGCGTCGCTTTGCCGATGCCGATGGCCTTCTGCAGATCGAAGGCGGGCAGGAAATGACGCGTTCGGGCAAGGCGCCGGTGGCGCTCGCGATCATGGCGGGATCAGTGGGACTGGCCTCGGTCGGCCTGGTGCCGATCGCGATCTCGGCGCTGGCGGGCGCGATCCTGATGTTTGCCACCGGGTGCGTGCGCTTCGAGCGCGTGGGGCGCGCGCTATCGGCCCAGGTCATCGTGCTGGTCGCGGCGTCGATCGCCTTGGGCAAGTTCATGCTGGTTTCGGGGGCGGCGGCGTGGCTGGGCGGCCTGATGGCGGCGGGGTTGCAGTATCTGCCCCCCGCCGGCGTTCTCGCGGCGATCATGCTCTTCGTCACGGTGCTGACGAACTTTGCCTCGAACTCGGCGGCCGCGGCAGTCGGCACGCCGATCGCGTTCAACATCGCGAACAAGCTGGGCCTGCCGGCCGAACCGCTCGTGCTGGCCGTGCTGTTCGGCTGCAACCTGTGCTACGCGACGCCGGTCGCCTACCAGACCAACATGATGATCCTGACCGAGGGGGACTACACCTTCGGCGACTACTTGCGCTCGGGCGTTCCCCTGGTGGCGATCATGGTCACCGCGCTCTCGATCTCGCTGGTGTTCTGGTACGGGATCTGATCACTTCGATGCCGAGAACAGCCGTTCGCGCAGCTCCTCGACGGGCGGCAGGTCCAGTCCGGAAATGTCGGCGACGCCCGTGATCGCGTCCTCCCCGTAGCATTCGGCGAGCGCGATGGTTTTTGTCGCCACGTGCTTGTCGGCCGCCAGCGAGTAGAACGCGCGCACCGTGGGCAGCGCCGGTTCGGACGGGTCCTGGTCGACGACCATGGCGATGCGTTCCGAACGCAGTTTCACGAACGAACCGACCGGATAGACGCCCAGCGCCTCGCGGAAACGGGTAAGGATTTCGCTGTCGAATGCGTCTTCCGTCTCCATCATCATGCGCATGGCCTCGGCCGGATCGACAGCCTGCCCGGTCACCGCGCCGGCGACGATGAGGTCGAACCTGTCGCAGATGGCGGCCATGCGCGAGAACAAGTCGATGTCGCGCTCGGCGAGGCTCTGGGGAAAGCCCGAGCCATCCATGTGTTCGTGGTGGCGCATGACCGCGTGGAGGACTTCCTCGGGCACGTCATCGGCCGCGGCCAGCAACTCGCGCCCGATGTAGCAATGGCGTTGCCACAGTTCCTCGTCGATGTCGTCGAGTTGGCCGGCCATCATCGCATTGCCGATCTCCAGGCGGCTTACCCCGATGTCCAGCAGCAGGCCGGCCATGCCCGCCAGCCGGGTTTCCTGCGGCGTCAGTCGCATTTCCCGCGCGAGCGAGACCATCAGCGCGCTGACCGAAAGCATGTGCTGGTAGATCGCTTCCATTTCCGTCTTGCAGCGCATCAGGCCCGAGAAGGCGTGGGCATTGCGTTCGATCGAGGCGTGGATGTCCTCGACGACGGGGGTGACGTCGGCAACGCGCGGAGCCTTGCCGAGCCGTGCTTCGATGAAGATCTTGGAAATGACCTTGCGGGCCTGCCCGACCGTGCGGCGGGCATTGCCGAATTCGCGCGCGACCGTGGCCGAACCCGCGAGCGGCGCTGCGGCGCGGATCGGGCGGGCCGGGGCGGCCGGACGTGCCGGGCTCGCGGCCGCGGGCTCCCTGCGCCGGACCCGGGCCTTCATGTCGGAGTGGAGGACGGGGCCGCGCGGCGGCGGTGCCTCGTCCGCCTTGACCGCGACGTCGATCCCCCGATCGGTGTCGATCACCACGCCGTCGAGCGCGCTTTCGCGCAGCGTCTCCAGCTTTTCCTGATCTTCGACGAGGAAGCGGGCCCGCCAGAACGGATGGCTCAGCCAGCTGCCTTCAAAACTGTGGATGTACATGCCCAGTTCGATCTGGGACGTGGGAATCTGTTTCAGTGCCATGCGACCGCCAACGGTTATCGAATGCCCCGAGGCTAGGAGGCGGCGGTTAAACGGAGTCGGTAGGTCTTTGGGAAATGTGAAATTAACCTCGTTACCCTGATGCATTGGCCCATGGACAAGCGCGTGGCCGGTCTGCAACAAGTGCGCATTGCTGACAAAGCTTGGGGAGATAGCGGTCTTGGTTAGTGCCATCGGCCTTGCAGGGGCTCTCGTCCTGCTGATCTGGATGACGGTGCGCGGCGTAAACATCCTCCTTGCCGGGCCGATTGCGGCGGCGCTCGTGGCACTCACCAGCGGTATCGCCTGGGTGCCGCCGCTGGCCGCCGAAGGCGCACCCGATTTCGCGACGGCTTATATGAATGGCTTTACCGGCTTCTTCGGGAGCTGGTTCCTGATGTTCCTGCTCGGCGCGATCTTCGGCGAGGTCATGGGCGCAAGCGGCGCGGCGGCCAGCGTTGCGCGCTGGGTGGTCGATCGTATCGGCATCCGCCATGCCGTGCTCGCCGTGGTGGCGGCCTGCGCCGTGCTGACGTACGGCGGCGTTTCGGTTTTCATCGTCGGTTTCGCGGTCTATCCGCTCTCGGTCCATCTGTTCCGCGAGGCTGATCTGCCGCGCCGTTTCATTCCGGGGGCGCTGTGCTTTGGTTCGGTCACGTTCACGATGACCAGTGCCGGCTCGCCGGAGATCCAGAACCTCATCCCGATGCAGTACCTGGGGACCGACGCTTACGCGGGCTGGCAGGTCAGCCTCGTCGTCGCCCTGCTGATGGCGGGGCTGGGTTATTTCCTGCTCGATCGCATGGTGAAGCGCGCGGTGGCGCGGGGCGAGCGGTTCGAGGTGCGGCCGAGCGACGATGCCATCGGCGCGAACAACCACTTGCCGCACCCGTTGCTGTGCATCCTCCCGCTGGTGGCGGTGCTGGCGGTCTTCATGGCGTTCCAGTATCCGCAGGCGCTGGGCCCCGTTTCCACGCTCTTGCCGGCGCAGTCGCTGGGCAAGTGGGCGCTGGTCGTGGCGCTGGGCACGGGAACGGCGATCGCAGTGCTGATCGGTCTTCGCTCACGCGGGGCGATGCCGGCGGCTTTCTCGCGCGGGGCGACCGGTGCGGTGGTCGCGATCACCAACACGTGCGCGGTGGTCGGCTTCGGCGCGGTCGCGGCGCTCTCGCCCGCGTTCCAGGCCGCGCTCGATGCCGTCCAGCACATCCCCGGGAATCCGCTGATCGGCGCGGCGATTGCCGTTACCGTGATCGCCGGGCTGACGGGCTCCGCGTCGGGCGGGCAGTCCATCGCCCTGCCGTTGCTCGCGCCTGCGTACCTGCAGATGGGCGCGGACCCTTCCGCGCTTCATCGTACCGTCGCGATTGCCAGTGGCGCGCTCGATAGCCTGCCGCACAATGGATATGTCGTCACCACGATCCGCGCGATCTGCGGCGAGACCCATCGCGATGCCTATCCGGCCGTCGGCGTGCTGACCGTGCTGGTGCCGATGCTGGGGCTGGCCGTGGCGATCGGACTTTTCGCCATGGCGTGAGCGATGCCATCGTCGGGGCTATGGACTTGAGTTCCAACCCTGGTGTCATTGCGATTTGGCCTTGCCGGCGAAAGCCGTTATGGCTGGATCGTATACCAGCAACGGGATCGCGCATGAACAAGGAGCAGTCCACCGTCGCCAGCCAGCGGGTTGCCGACATTCTCGCCGAGAGGATTCTGTCGGGCGACCTCGCGCCGGGCGCGCGGATCAAGCAGGACGAACTGGCCGGCGAGCTGGAAACCAGCCGTATCCCGGTGCGCGATGCCTTGCGCATGCTGGAGGCGCGCGGGCTCGTGACGATGCGCGCCAATGCCGGCGCACGCGTCACCAGCCTGACCCGTCGCGACCTCGAGGTCTCCTACGAGATTCGCGAGCGCATCGAACCGCTGCTGCTGGCGGACAGCGTTCCTGACCTGACCGACGAGGACATCGCCGACCTGCGCGCCGTGATGGAGCGCAACGAGAAGGCTACCGATGTCGACGAAGCGATTGCCCTGGGCCGGGAATTCCACTGGATCACCTATCGCCGGCACAACACGCCGCTGCTCGCGCAGATGGTCGAGCGGGTCTGGGATACCACGCAGAGCTACCGGCGCGCCTACATGAAACTGGCGCTGAGCGGCAGCAACAGCGGTGCCGGGCGCACGCACGACATCGAGCACCAGCTGCTGTTCGATGCCATCGCCAAGCGCGAGATCGAGACAGCGCAGGCCGCGCTCGTCATGCACATCCGCCGCACGCGCACGGCGTTGGTGCGCTATGGCCATCTCCTGAGCGGTTCGGCGGGGGAGGCGATGCCCTTTCCGCCAACAGTGCTCGACACCGTCGAATAAGCGCACGGCCGGCGGGGCTGCCTGATTTGTATACATAAAGGCTTGTCTGCACGGGGTGGTAGCGGCTAGGCGAAAGGAACTAGCCGTATTCTTTCCCGGGAGAAGACAAGTCATGATCAGCCTGGAGCAGGCCCGTGCCATCGTTGCCGCCACGCGCGCCAAGGGTCGCGACATGGGACTCAACCCGCTTACGGTCGTCATACTCGATGCGGGTGGCCACCTCGTGGCAGTAGAGCGTGAGGACGGCTCGGGCTACGGACGCCCGGACATTGCCGAGGGCAAGGCTGCCGGCGCGCTTGCGATGGGCGTGTCGAGCCGCAAGCTTGGCGACATGGCTGCGGATCGCCCGCAGTTCATGGCCGCGCTTTCCGCTGCCTGGAGCGGCAAGCTGATCCCGGCGGCGGGCGGCGTGTTGATCCGTGACGGGGCGGGCGTACTGCTCGGCGCGGTCGGTGTCACCGGCGATCTTTCGGACAACGACGAGGAGGCGGCGCTGGCCGGGATCGAGGCCGCGGGGCTGGCGGCGGGGTAGTAGGCTGCGGGCTACCTATATGCTGGCCGGATAGATCGGTCGGCCGGGGACCGGCATTTCCACCTTGTACACAGTGCTGGTACTCGATTCGGTGAAGAACAGCCACTTGTTGTCCGGCCCGCCATAGGCGGCGTTGGTCGTGTAGCGGCCTTCGGGGACGTCGATGCGGAGCATCGGCTCGCCGCGATTGCTGAACAGCCACACGGCGCCGAAGCCGACATGGCACACGACGAGGTTGTCGTCCTCGTCGATGGTAAGGCCGTCCGGGCCCGAGCCGCCGGACATCTGGATGAAGGTGCCGACCTTGGAGATCACTTCACCCTCGTTGACCAGCGGCAGGCGCCATACCGCATTGGCTCGCGTCACGGCAAGGAACAGCGCGGTCTCCGCCTTGTTGAAGGCAAGGCCGTTGGGGCTGGGGATGCCATCCAGCATCAGTTCGAGCCTACCGGTTCCGGCGCGCACGCGAAACAGGCGGCCGTTGGGGTTGTGCCAGCCCGACTGCCCCTGGTCGGTGAACCAGATGTCGCCGTTCTTCGCGATGGTCAGGTCGTTGCAGCCCAGGAACGGTTCGAGCAGGTAGCGGTCGAACCATGGCTCCGCCTTTCCAGTCGCGGGGTCGCAGATCATCATGCCCTTGTGATGGTCGGCCACCAGCAGGCGCCCGTCGGCGAGGAACTTCATGCCGTTGGGCTGGCCATCGTATTCGAAACCCAAGTCGCACGTACCGTCCGGTGCGATCCTGAACAGGCGCCCCCAGGGAATGTCGGTGACCCACAGGTTGCCTTCGCGGTCGAAGACCGGACCTTCGAGAAAGGCCGGGGCACTGGCACCATGGAGCTGGACCTGTGCCCATTCGCTGGTTTCATGGCGGCGGAACCGGTCTGGGATGCGGCAGAAGGCTTCGGCCATGACGGCGGGCGGCGCAGCGAACATTGCTCTCTCCTCGGGGTGATCGCCCGGACGGCGATGGCCCGGATCGGATACATGTTTGTTGCCTGAAGCCCTATTATGAGTTGACCTCGGCGAAAAGACCTTTCACGGAGCTCACGGAGCGTTGAGCAGGTTTTTGCCCGATAGTATACATAATCGCAATCCAGGGAGCAGGCGGTCGTGCGTTCACGCGAACTCGTATGCATCATCGATCCTATCCACCCGGCCGGGATGGAGCGCATCGCTGCCGGGCACGACGTGATCGGGCCCGCGGGATGGCGCGAGGACCCGCGCCTGCCGGACGCGACTGTGATCGTCATCCGTACGAGCCCGCTGGGAGCGGACATTTTCGGCGCGATGCCACAGCTCAAGGCCATCGTGAAACACGGGGCCGGAGTCGACAACATCGCCATCCCCGAAGCCACCGCGCGCGGGGTGATGGTCGCGAACACGCCGGGCGGGAACAACTCGACCGCCGTGGCCGAGGGTGCCGTCTCGATGATGCTCGCGCTGCTGCGCCGATCACGCGAAATGGATGCATTGGTGCGCGAGAAGCGCTGGGACGAGCGCTGGGGCATCCGCCTGGGGGACCTGACGGGCGCGAAAGTCGGCCTGATCGGTTTCGGGCGCATAGCCCGGGTCGTGGCGAGGATCTGCGGGGCCGGTTTCGGCGCCGAAGTCGCGGCCTGCGATCCCATGGTCCCGGACGCGGTTATCCGCGCCGCCGGCGTCGAGCCGATGGATCTTGCAGGCGTGCTGGGGCGCGACGTGGTTTCGATCCACACGCCTCTGACCGACGGGACACGAGATCTGATCGACACTGTCGAACTCGGCATGATGCAGTCGCATGCGATCCTCGTGAACTGCTCGCGCGGGGGTATCGTCAACGAACTGGCGCTGGCCGATGCGCTGCGTAGCGGCCAGATCGCCGGGGCCGGCATCGACGTGTTCGAAGCCGAGCCGCCACCTGCCACTCACCCGCTTTTCGGCATGTCCAATTGCCTGCTCTCGCCGCACGTCGCCGGCGTTACCGAGGCGGGCATGAAGGACATGGCGCTCAATGTCGCATCGGTGATCGAAACCGTCAGCCGGGGCGAGGTTCCCGAGACGCTGCTCAATCCGGAGGCCCTTTCATGACTGTTCCGCTCAAATCCGTCATCTACAACCGGGTTCCCCGGCCGGACGCGGCACTGATCGCCCGTGCCGCGAAATTCGGCATTGCCGACCTGCACGAGGGGCTGGGTGAAATCGCGGGGCGCATGTACCTGATGAGCCCCGCGATGGTGCCGATCGCACCAGGCCAGAAAGTCTGCGGTCCGGCCGTGACGGCATGGAACTTTCCCGGCGACAACCTCGCCATCCATGCCGCGCTCTACACGGCACAGGCGGGAGACGTGCTGGTGCTCACCAATGGCGGCGGTCATCAGGGCGCGCTGTGGGGCGATGTCGCCTGTACCTTCGCCAGGAAGAAGGGGCTTGTCGGCACGGTCGTCCACGGCGCCACGCGCGATGTCGATGCGATCCGGGAGCTGGGCTATCCGGTCTGGTCCACCGCCGTGTCGGTCGAACACCCCAAGAAGCGGGGCCCGGCGGCGGTCAACGTGCCCGTCGTGGTCGACAACGTGCTGGTCGAGCCCGGCGACGTGATCGTGGGGGACAGCGACGGCGTGCTGGTGATCCCGCGGGACCTGCTCGAACATGCCGTGGTCAGTGCCGAGGCGCGCGCGGCCAAGGAAGTCGAGTTCCGCCGCAGGATCGAGGAGGGCGAAGTGCTCTTCGACATTCTGGGCATGCGCAAGGTCATCGAGGACCTCGGTATCGAGTTGAAGGACTGCACCTGGGAGGATGACCGCTAAGGTCAGTGCAGAAGGCCGGGGCCCGCCAGCAGCGCCTGTCCGTAGCGAGTGGCCCCGGCCTTTTTCGATCCTATTGCTGGGCTTCGGCTTTCGCCCTGGCCGCAGCTTCCTTTTCCGCGGCGGCTTTGGCGGCGGCGATCTGCGAAGGACTTGGAGTGTAGATCCCGATCACGGCGACAGGCGGGGCCTCCGGCTTCTCGGCATTGCTGCCGCCGTTCTCCGTGGTCGGGCTTTCCGGCGGGGCAACGGTGGTGGCTTCGATGCCGGCATCGGACAGGAGCTTTCCGAGGCCGGCGAGCCTGGCGGTGTCGGTGCCGGAGAGAGTCACCTTGCTCATGCCCCAGCGCTCCAGCGCCCAGAGCGCGAGGTCCGCCGAAATCGCATCGGCAGGCGGCGGCGTTGCGTTGTCGCCGGTGCTGTCGCTCAGGAGGACGGTCAGGTCTGCCTGCGCCGGGGGGACGATGCGCACGGTCCATCCGGTGACGCCCTCGCTGGCCCTGGTCTCGATCGCGCGGTAATCGGCAAGCGTCCAGCCCGGGGCCGGAACCGGCTCGGCATAGACCATGCGCTGCGCCCGGTCCGTCCACAGCGACCGCGTCGGCAGTCCGATGGCCCGGCGGATCGTCTTGAAGGGCGGCACGTCGGCCGCGATGCCGGCGGCGGTGCGTTCCATGGCGGCATCCACCATGGCGCGTGTCTGCGCCTGAACGTCGGCGGCGAGCACCTGCTGGAGGTGGACTTCGACGTTTTCATCCAATGCCTGCTTGATCAGCCCTTCCGCCTGGTTCGCGGCATTGCTCGTGTAGCTCCTGGCAATCACCACGGCATCGACGGTGGGCGAGCCGAAGACGCTGGTCTTCACGTCGAGCTGGGCGATAGTGACGTCCTTCTCGCCACAGGCTTCGACGATGGCGCTGCGCGCCGCGGCGCGGATGCGTGCCTCGTTCGACAGCTTCATCAGAGTCATCGACAGGGGCGTGCCCAGCGCGAGGAACGCAGCCACCAGAATCGTGACGTAGCGCGGTGTCCATTCGACCTTGCCGAGCGGTCGCGCCGCGCCGGACAGGCGGGCGATCAGGGCGAAAGCGAAAGTGATCGCGGCAAGGTTGGTCAGGAACAGCAGCAGCGCGCCGATCGCAAACATCGGCTGGAACACGCCGATGCCGTATCCGATGACGGTGAGCGGCGGCATCAGGGCTGTGGCGATGGCAACGCCGATCGCCGTGCCGCCCTTGCCGATCACGGTCGAATAGCCGCCGGCGATCCCCGAAAACAGCGCGACGGCAAGGTCGAGCAGGTTGGGTTCGGTGCGCGAGAGGATTTCGGATGTCGCATTGCGGATCGGCGAAAGCCAGGTCAGCAGGACACCGGTGAGAATGCCGATCAGGGCGCCGATGGCGACGACTTTCACGGCATCGCGGATACGGTGTCCGTCGAGCGAGGCGAACCCGAAACCCAGGGCTGCGATCGGGCTCATCAGTGGCGAGACGAGCATCGCGCCGATGACGACCGCGGTGGAGGATTGCAGCAGGCCGAGCGTCGCGATCCCGGCGGAAAGCGCGCACATCAGGATATAGCCCTTGGTGAGCTGCCCTTCCTTGCGCACCGTCTGGCGCAAGTCGAAGGCGAGGTCGGGCGTCAGCTCGGGCAGCAGGACCGCATGGGCGAACTTGATGCGCAGGAGATGGAAGAACGCTTCGGCGCGGCGTAGCCATATCGGGCGGTTGCGCCACATCTCGTTGAAGCGGCCGACGGCGTCCGGTTCGGAGGTCTCCGACGATCGCGGGCCGGACGGCGTGGAGGAAGGTGTGTCGTTCATCAGTCCAGATCCAGCTCAGGAGATTGGCGCGACTGGATGCGGTGGATAAGCCAGCCGATCGAGCCGCCTTGCGCTACGACCGCGAAGAGCACCACGATATAGGTCGCGACCAGCAATTCGCTGCGGATCGTCGATGCCGGCAGGGCCAGCGCGAGGGCGACCGAGATGCCGCCGCGCAGTCCGCCCCAGACGAGTGTCGGGAACGCCAGCGGTCCCATGTCGATCATCCGCTTCATCGCGGTGAGCGGAATGCCCACCGAGATCATGCGGGCGGCGAGCACGATCAGGATCGCGCCGGCACCTGCCGCGATGTAGGCCGGCCGGAATTCGAGCGCGATGACTTCCAGGCCGATCAGCAGGAACAGAACGGCGTTGAGGATTTCGTCGATCAGCGCCCAGAACTTGACCAGATAGTCCCGCGTCACGTCGCTCATCGCGTGGGCCATGCCGGCATTGCCGATGATCAGTCCCGCGACCGCCATGGCGACCGGCCCGCTGACATGCAGCCCCATGGCCAGGCTGTAGCCGCCCATGACCACGGCCAGGCTGATCATCACTTCGGTGATATATTCGTCGATGGACTTCATCGCGACATAGCCGATCCAGCCGACGACGAGGCCGAGCGCGGCACCGCCCAGCGCCTCCTGCGCGAAATGGCTTGCCGCGAAGGACCAGCTGAAGGCCTCGGTCCCCGTGGCGATGGCGATCAGGATGGCGAAAACGACGACGCCGATGCCGTCGTTGAACAGGCTTTCGCCCGCTACCGTGGCCTGCAGCGTGTCGGGCATGGCCGCGCGCTTCATCACCGCCATCACCGAGACCGGGTCGGTAGGACTGATCAGCGCGCCGAACACGAGGCACCAGATCAGCGGGATCTCGATGCCGAGTGCCTGCGTCAGCGTGTGGAACAGGAAGCCGACGATCACGGTGGAAAGCACCACGCCGACGGTACTGAAGATCAGGATCGGCCAGCGTCCCTTGCGCATGTGCGCCCAGTTCACGTGCATCGCGCCTGCGAACAGCAGGAACGAGAGCATGCCTTCCATCAGCGTCGTCGAGAAATCGATGTCGCTGAGGAACCGCGCCATCTGCTCGGCCAGCGTGCTCGACGGTACCAGCCGGTCGTAGGCGACCACCAGCAGCGAGGCGACGGTACCCATTACCGTCAGGCCGACCGTGGAGGGGAGCCGGAACACGCGGTGGTTGAGATAGCCGAGGGCGGCGGCAAGCACGATGAGGATGGCGGCGGCGTCGAACGCTGTCAGGTCATGCATGGGGGCATGTCTAGCCGGGCTGCCGCGCATTGCCTAGAGCAATGCGCGCCTGTCACTGGCGACTCCCGTCACTTGCGGCTGAAACGGGCCAGCCGTTCGGCATGATCGGGCGCGAAGCCCGGGTAGTTGTCGAATTCGTACTCGAGGCCTTCGGTCAGCGTCATGCCGTCGGTGGCGGCGAGAAGCTTCTTGGTCTCGACATTGGTGTGCCAGGAGTTGGCCACTACCTGCGCGGCGAATTCCTCGGCGGTGGCTGCGAGCGTATCGTCATCTGCAAGGACGTCGACCAGCCCGAGCCGGGCGGCCTCCTCGGCGCCGATCGGCCGGGCCGTGAACATCAGCCGCTTGGCCTGGCTCATCCCGATTCGGCGCGGCAGGCGCTGGGTCATGCCCCAGGCGCCGACCAGCCCCCACTTGCCGTGCGTATCGGCGAAGCGCGCGGAGCGGGCCGCGATGATGACGTCCGCCGCCAGCGCGAGTTCCAGTCCGCCGGTAAAGCATACCCCGTGCACCACCGCGATCACCGGTTGCGGCAGGGCGGCAAGCCGCGCGACGACGCCCGGCTTGAAGCGGCTGTCGGTGAAACCCTTTCCGATCCCGCCGATATCGGCGCCGGCGCAAAATGCCCGGCCGCTGCCCCTGAGCATCACGCAGCCGATGTTCTGCACCTGCCCCTCGAGCTCGGCGCAGAGCGCATCGAGTTCCTCGAACGTTTCGGTGTCGAGGGCATTGAGCTTGTCGGGCCGGTTGAGCGTGAGTGTGCAGAGGCCATCGCGGTCCTCGCGCAAGATACGCCGGGTCATGGTCGCTTCTCCCTTGCGACGAAATTTGTGCGGCACTGCACAATGCCTCTTGCCGCTTTCCCGACCTGTGCTAGCCATGGCTTGGAAGATTGGGAAGAGCGGGGTGTCGCCCCCGGTGCAGGCGATAACCGGTGCCGCGTTCGGGGCCTCTGCAAAGGCGACCGGGGCGGTCTGTCAAGGAGTGCTCTCGTGGCAAGCGATTCCGTCTCCGCTCCAAAGCCCGTTGTTCCGTCCGAACTCGATCAGCATATCGTCCGCGTGCTGCGCCACCGCGTTGGCAAGGACGAGCGCGCGGCGAAGCTGCATGACTGGTACACCTCGTCCATTCTGGCGCTGCGCGACCAGATCATCGAACGCTGGATCGAATCCACCCGGCGGACCTACGACGAGGGCGGCAAGCGGGTCTATTACCTGTCGATGGAGTTCCTGATCGGACGCCTGCTGCGCGATGCGCTGTCCAACATGGGCATGACGCGCGAGATGGAAAAGGCGCTCGCCGCCCATGGCCTGGAACTGTCCGAGATCGAGGAACTGGAACCCGATGCCGCGTTGGGCAATGGCGGCCTGGGACGTCTTGCCGCATGCTTCATGGAAAGCCTGGCGACGCTGGACATCCCGGCCTACGGCTATGGCATTCGCTATGTGAACGGCATGTTCCGCCAGCGCATCGACGATGGCTGGCAGGTCGAATTGCCCGAGACCTGGCTTGCTCACGGCAATCCCTGGGAGTTCGAGCGCCTTGAAAGCTCCTACCGCATCGGTTTCGGTGGCGAGGTCGTGTCGGAAGGCGACGGCGTCATCTGGAATCCGGCCGAGGAAGTCGAGGCAACCGCGGTCGATACGCCGGTCGTCGGCTGGCGCGGCAAGCGGGTGAATACCTTGCGGCTGTGGACCGCCAGCCCGCTCGACCCGATCCGGCTCGATGCCTTCAACGCCGGCGACCACATGGGCGCGCTGGAAGAGCAGATGCGCGCCGACAGCCTTGTGCGCGTGCTCTATCCTGCCGATTCCAGCCCCGCCGGGCAGGAACTGCGGCTGCGCCAGGAGTATTTCTTCACCGCCGCATCGATCCAGGACATCGTGCGCCGCCACGTCCAGTACGAGGGCGATATCCGCACCTTGCCCGAAAAGGCCGCGATCCAGCTCAACGATACCCACCCTTCGGTGGCGGTGGCGGAGCTGATGCGCCTGCTCGTCGATGGCGAGGGTCTGGAATTCAACGAGGCCTGGGACATCTGTCGGCAGACCGTCAGCTATACCAACCACACGCTGCTGCCCGAAGCGCTGGAGACGTGGCCGCTGCCGCTGTTCGAACGGTTGCTGCCGCGCCACATGCAGATCATCTACGCGATCAACAGCCGCATTCTTCGCGAGGCGCGCAAGGCCGGGTGCGATGACGAGCAGATCGCGGCGATCTCGCTGATCGACGAGGGGGGCGAGCGGCGTGTGCGCATGGCGAACCTCGCTTTCGTCGGTGCCCATTCGGTCAACGGCGTGGCCGCGCTACACACCGAACTGATGAAGGAGACGGTCTTCGCCGATCTCCACAAGCTCTATCCCACGCGCATCAACAACAAGACCAACGGCGTCACCCCGCGTCGCTGGCTGCAGCAGTGCAATCCCGGCCTGACCAGGGTGATCCGCGACGCGATCGGCGATGCTTTCCTCGACGATGCGGAAAAGCTCACCGATCTCAATGCAATGGCCGACGATGCGCAGCTCGGCGAACGGGTGCAGGAGGTCAAGCGCGCGAACAAGGTGGCGCTGGCCGAATATATCAAGAAGACGATGGGCATCCGCCTCGATCCCGATGCGCTCTTCGACGTCCAGATCAAGCGCATCCACGAATACAAGCGCCAGCTTCTCAACCTGATCGAGACGGTCGCGCTCTACGACCAGATCCGCAGCCACCCCGAACGCGACTGGGTGCCGCGAGTGAAGATCTTCGGCGGCAAGGCGGCGCCAAGCTATCACAATGCCAAGCTCGTCATCAAACTGGCAAACGACATTGCCAGAAGGGTCAACAGCGATCCTTCGGTCGGCGGGCTGCTCAAGGTTGTCTTCGTGCCCAACTACAACGTCAGCTATGCCGAGCGGATCATCCCCGCGGCCGACTTGTCGGAGCAGATCTCGACCGCGGGCATGGAAGCCTCGGGCACCGGCAACATGAAGTTCGCGCTCAACGGTGCCCTCACCATCGGCACGCTCGACGGCGCCAATGTCGAGATCAAGGACCGGGTGGGCGACGAGAATATCGTCATCTTCGGCCTTACCGCCGAGGAAGTCGCCGAGAAGCGCGCGCATGGCTACAACCCGCGCAAGGTCATCGAAGGCTCGCGCGAACTGGGGCAGGCGCTCTCGGCCATTGCCTCGGGCGTGTTCTCGCCCGACGACCCGCACCGTTATGCGGGGCTGATCGGCGGCATCTACGACAGCGACTGGTTCATGTGCGCGGCCGACTTCGACAGCTACGCCACGGCGCAGCGGCTGGTCGATGCACGCTGGGAGGATCCGGCGGGCTGGCGCGCGGCCGCCATTCGCAACATCGCCAATGTCGGCTGGTTCTCGTCCGATCGCACGATCACCGAATATGCCAAGGATATCTGGAAGGTCCTGTGAAGCCACCCGAAAGCGCCATCGAATCCCTGCTTCAAGGCACCTACGCAGATCCGTTTGCGCTTCTCGGCACGCATTCCGCACCTGACGGCACGTTCGTTCGCGCGATCCTGCCCGGTGCGGACGAGGTGGAGGCATTCAGCCTCGACGGCGATCGCCTCGGTACGCTCGGCAAGATCGACGACCGCTTCCTTTTCGAAGGGCGCCTGCCTTGCAGGCCGCAGCCGATCCGCTACCGCTGCACCGCGCACGGGCACGACTGGCTGGTGACCGATGCCTATACCTTCGGGCCGGTGCTCGGGCCCGTCGATGACCTGCTGATCGCGCAGGGCACGCACTTCCGGCTGTTCGACAAGCTGGGCGCACACCTTATCGAGCACGAAGGCTGCAACGGCGTGCATTTCGCGGTGTGGGCGCCCAACGCCCGCAGCGTCAGCGTCGTTGGCGACTTCAACGACTGGGATGCCCGACGCCATGTCATGCGCAACCGCAGGGACATCGGCGTGTGGGAGATATTCATTCCCGACATCGGCGACTATCGGGCCTATAAGTATCACATCGTCGGCGCCGACGGGGTGGTGCAGCCGCTCAAGGCCGATCCCTTTGCCTTCATGTCCGAGCTTCGTCCCAGCAACGCCTCGATGACGGCGGTGCCGGCCAAGCTCGACTGGGGCGATGACAAGCACCGCGCACACTGGGCCTCGGTCGATCCGCGCAAGGTCCCGGTTTCGATCTACGAAGTCCATGCCGGCTCGTGGCAGCGCGACCGCTGGAACTGGTTCCTCAACTGGGACGATCTGGCCGACCAGCTCATCCCCTACGTGGTCGAGATGGGTTTTACCCATATCGAGTTCCTGCCGATCAGCGAACATCCCTACGATCCTTCGTGGGGCTATCAGACGACCGGCCTTTACGCGCCGACCTCCCGGTTCGGCGAACCGGCCGGTTTCGCCCGTTTCGTGGACGGGGCACACCGTGCCGGCATCGGCGTGATCCTCGACTGGGTGCCGGCCCATTTCCCGACCGACGAGCATGGCCTGGTCCGCTTCGACGGGACCGCGCTCTACGAGCACGAGGATCCCAGGCTGGGCTATCAGCCGGACTGGAACACGCTGATCTACAACTTCGGCCGGCGCGAGGTGCAGAGCTTCCTCGTCAACAACGCGCTGTTCTGGGCCGAGCGCTATCACGTCGACGGACTGCGCGTCGATGCGGTCGCCTCGATGCTCTACCGCGACTATTCGCGCAAGGAAGGCGAATGGCTTCCCAACGCCCAGGGGGGGCGCGAGAACTGGGAAGCGGTGGAATTCCTGCGCGCGACCAACCGCGCCGTCTACGGGCAGCACCCCGGCTTCATCACTTTCGCCGAGGAATCGACCGCCTGGCCGGGCGTGACCCAGCCCGCCGATGAGCGCGGCGGCTCTTCCGCGCTGGGCTTCGGGTTCAAGTGGAACATGGGCTTCATGCACGACACGCTGCGCTACATGAGCCGCGATTGCGTGCACCGGCGCTATCACCACGACGACATCACCTTCGGGCTGATGTACGCGTTCTCGGAAAACTTCGTCCTGCCGCTCAGCCACGACGAAGTCGTGCACGGCAAGGGCTCGCTGCTCGCCAAGATGAGCGGTGACGATTGGCAGCAGTTCGCGAACCTTCGCGCCTACTACGCGTTGATGTGGGGCTATCCGGGCAAGAAGCTGCTGTTCATGGGGCAGGAATTCGCACAACGCCGCGAATGGAGCGAAGAGCGCGCGCTCGACTGGGACTTGCGCGATGCCCCCGCGCACGAGGGCGTGCGCAATCTCGTGAAGGATCTCAACCGCCTCTATCGCGCCAAGCCAGCGCTCCATGCGCTCGATTGCGAAGCAGGCGGGTTCGAGTGGCTGGTGGTGGACGATGCCGGGAATTCGGTCTTTGCCTGGTTGCGCAAGGGGCCGGGCGTCAACCCGGTGGCCGTCGTCTCCAACATGACGCCGGCGATGCGCACGAACTACCGCCTGCCGCTGCCGCTGGCCGGCAAGTGGAACGAGATCCTGAACTCGGATTCCATTCACTACGGAGGGACGGGCAAGGGCAATCTGGGGCAGGTAAAGGCCGCCGATGGACATGCCATGGTCACACTGCCGCCACTTGCGACAATCATGCTCGAATATGCCGGTTGAGTCCGGGTTGAACAGGAGAAGGATACTGCGATGAGGATGCCGACCGGACAGCCGCTTGCGCGCGAGGCCATGGCCTATGTCCTGGCTGGAGGGCGCGGGAGCCGCCTGAAGGAACTGACCGACAACCGCGCCAAGCCTGCGGTCTATTTCGGCGGCATGAGCCGGATCATCGACTTCGCGCTTTCCAACGCGATCAATTCGGGCATCCGCCGCATCGGCGTCGCCACGCAGTACAAGGCGCATAGCCTGATCCGGCACATGAACCGCGCCTGGAACTTCATGCGCCCGGAGCGCAACGAAAGCTTCGACATCCTGCCCGCGAGCCAGCGCATTTCCGAGATGCTGTGGTACGAAGGCACGGCCGATGCGGTCTACCAGAACATCGACATCATCGAGGCCTATACGCCCAAGTACATGGTGATCCTGGCGGGCGATCACATCTACAAGATGGACTACGAGCTGATGTTGCAGCAGCACGTCAACTCGGGCGCGGACGTCACGGTGGGCTGTCTGGTCGTGCCGCGCATGGATGCAACGGGCTTTGGCGTGATGCATGTCGATGAAAACGACGTCATCACGTCATTCCTGGAAAAGCCCGCCGATCCACCGTGCATTCCCGGTGATCCCGATCACGCGCTCGCCTCCATGGGCATCTACGTGTTCGACACGGAGTTCCTGTTCGAGGAACTGCGGCGCGATGCCGCCGATCCGAATTCCAAGCGGGACTTTGGCGGCGACATCATCCCGCATATCGTCAAGCACGGGAAGGCGCAGGCGCACCGCTTCACCGCCTCGTGCATCCGCGCGGCGGAGGAAATCGAGGAGTACTGGCGCGACGTGGGCACCGTGGATGCCTATTTCGAGGCCAATCTCGATCTCACCGACACCGTTCCCAAGCTCAACATGTACGACCGCGACTGGCCGATCTGGACCGATACGGTCGTCGCCGCGCCGGCCAAGTTCGTCCATGATGAGGAAGGCCGGCGCGGGCAGGCGATCTCTTCGCTCATCAGCCAGGACTGCATCGTTTCGGGCGCGACGGCGCGCCGCTCGCTGCTGTTCACCGGGGTGAAGATGGGCAGCTGGTCCAGCGTCGATGAGGCCGTGATCCTGCCTTACTGCAACATTGGCCGCCATGCACGCATGAGCCGGGTCATCATCGATTCCGGCGTTCGCATCCCCGAAGGGCTGGTGGTGGGCGAGGACCCGATACTCGACGGACAGCGGTTCCGTCGCACCGACAACGGCGTCTGCCTGATTACCAAACCGATGATAGACCGGCTCGAGCTTTGATATTTGCCCGTTTCTCGTCGCGGTTCGTTCGTGTAGGCCGCCTTCGGCTGCTGGCCGTGAAGAATTGCGGGAACTGACAATTTGCCTCTGAAAGTCCTGTCCGTTGCCTCCGAGGCCGTGCCGCTCGTGAAGACCGGCGGTCTGGCCGATGTCGTGGGGGCATTGCCCGGTGCGCTGGAGCCGCATGGCGTTGAACTGACTACGTTGCTGCCGGGGTACCCTGCCGTCATGCAGTCGCTCAAGCGGGCGCGGGCGCTCCACACCTGGGATTCGCTACTGGGCACGCCGGCGCGGCTGGTGGCGGGCAAGCTGGACAGCGGCCATCCGCTCCTCGTTCTCGATGCGCCCGCGCTCTTCATCCGCGAGGGGGCGCCCTATGCCGATGCGGCGGGGCAGGACTGGGGCGACAACTGGCAGCGCTTCTCGGCGCTCTCCCGCGCGGCGGCGGATATTGCCGGCGGCGCGATCGTCAAGCGCGGCAAGGCGCAGCGTTTCGATCTTGTCCATGCGCATGACTGGCAGGCGGCGATGACCGCAGCCTACCTTCGCTTCGCGCCATTTGGAGGGGAGGCTGCGGTTCCCTCGATCGTGACGATCCACAACATGGCGTTCCAGGGCTGGTTCGGCCGGGAAGTCTTTCCAAGGCTGGGTCTGCCGCCTGCCGCATGGTCGATGGACGCGGTCGAGTACCATGGCGGCGTGGGCATGCTGAAGGCTGGGATCGCCTGTGCCGACGCGGTGACGGCGGTGAGCCCGACTTATGCCCGCGAGATCCGCTCCAGCGCGTTCGGGATGGGGCTGGAAGGGCTGATCGTGGCGCGGGGCAATGCCGTTCACGGCATCCTCAACGGCATCGACACGGACTTGTGGAATCCGGCAAGCGATCCCGCGCTGGCCGCATGCTACAGCCACCGCACGATCGAAAGACGCATAGCCAACAAGCGCGCGCTCGAGGCGGAATTCGGCCTGAACGAGGACGACAGTCCGCTCTTCGTCGTCATCTCTCGCCTGACCTGGCAGAAAGGCATGGACGTCCTTCTGGAGGTGCTGGACCATCTCGTGGGTATCGGCGGACGCCTCGCGCTGCTCGGCTCGGGCGATCATCTGATGGAACGGGGTCTTCATGAGGCCGCGGCTCGCCATCCGGGGCGCATCGGCATTCGGATCGGCTACAACGAGGATCTTTCGCACCTGATGCAGGGCGGGGGCGATGCCATCCTGCTGCCTTCCCGCTTCGAGCCGTGCGGGCTGACCCAGCTTTACGGTCTGGCCTATGGCTGCCTGCCCGTGGTATCGCGGACGGGTGGTCTTGCCGACACGGTGATCGACGCGAACCCGGCCGCGCTGGCCGCCGGATGCGCAACGGGCGTGCAGTTCGATGGCGTGACCTACGATGCCCTTGCCGCGGCGCTGACCCGCACGGTTGCGCTCTACCACCAGCACGAGACCTGGGCGCGCATCCGCAAGAACGCGATGAAGTGCGATTTCTCGTGGAAGGCAAGTGGCAAGGCCTACGCCGATCTCTATCGAGCCTTGACTGCATGACCGAACTGGGAGCTGTTGCCAGCGCGCAATCGACGCGCTTCGCCGTTCGTTCGCCACTCGCAGACATCGTCTGGCTGTGTCTGTTCGTCGACGGCGGGGAAACACGCCATCCGATGGAGCGTAATGGCCCGGACTGGACGATCGAACTGCCCGGAAACCTGTCGGGAACCCGCTACGGCTATCGCGCGGCGGGCGAATGGGGGCCGTCGCACGAACAATGGTTCGATCCCGCCAAGCTGCTGGTCGACCCCTATGCCGTGGAACTGGACCGGCGCTTCGTCCAGGACCCACGCCTTGGCATCTACGGCGAGGATACGGCAGACATCGTGCCGCGCGCGATCGTTCCGGCGCCCATGGAGCCCTTGCCGAAGGAACCGCCGGTTTTCGCGCGCGGCGGCCTTGTTTACGAACTCAACGTGCGGGCCTTCACGATCCGGCATCCCGAGGTGCCCGAACACGTGCGCGGAACGGTTGGCGCGCTGGCGCACCCGGCTGTCATCGCGCACCTGAAGAAGCTGAGCGTCAATGCCGTCGAACTCATGCCGGTGGTGGCCTGGGTCGATGAGCGCCACCTGAAGCCGCTCGGGCTGGTCAATGCCTGGGGCTACAATCCCGTGGCGATGATGGCGCTCGATCCCGGCTTGTGCCCGGGCGGTGTCGCGGAACTGCGCGATACCGTGGCGGCACTCCATGCGGAGGGTATCGGAGTGCTGCTCGATGTGGTCTTCAACCATTCGGGTGAAAGCGACATGGGTGGGGGCGTGCTGTCGCTGCGCGGTCTCGACAATGCGGCCTACGCCCATGCGCCCGACGGGACGCTGATCAACGATACCGGCTGCGGGAATACGCTCGACTTTGCCAATCCCGCCGTGCGCCGCCTCGCGCTCGATACCATGCGTCACTTCGTCGCCCATTGCGGCATCGACGGATTCCGTTTCGATCTTGCCCCGGTCATGGCGCGCAGCCCCGGATTCGAGCCGGCCGCCCCGATCTTTGCCGAGATCGAGGACGATCCGCTGCTTACCGATCGCGTGCTGATCGCAGAGCCCTGGGACATCGGCCCCAACGGCTATCATCTCGGCAACTTTCCCGCGCACTGGCTCGAATGGAACGATCGTTTCCGCGATGACGTGCGCCGCTTCTGGAAGGGCGAGGAAGGGATCGGCACGCTGGCGACGCGCTTGGCGGGCTCTTCCGACGTGTTCGGCCCGCATCAACCCCATTCGGACTGCCGCTCGGTCAATTTCCTCGCCGCGCATGATGGTTTCACGTTGGCCGATGTCGTCTCCTACGCGCACCGCCACAATGAGGCCAACGGCGAGAACAACCGCGATGGGCATGGCGAAAACTTCAGCTGGAACAACGGCGTCGAAGGGCCCACCGACAATCCCGTGGTGCTGGCCGAGCGCAAGGCCGATCTCAAGGCGCTGCTCGGCACGCTGTTCGCCTCGACCGGCACGATCATGCTCACGGCGGGAGACGAGTTCGGGCGCAGCCAGCAGGGCAACAACAACGCCTATTGTCAGGACAATGCGCTCGGCTGGGTCGATTGGGAGAACCGCGACATCGCCCTGGAAGACTATGTTGCCGAGCTTTCCGCCAGACGGCACGGGCGCCTGCGTTCCTTTGCCCGTTTCCCGGACAAGGTGCGCTGGCTCACCGGCGAGGGGCAATTGATGACGGTGGAAGACTGGGAGCATCCCAACGGCCATTCCTTCATCTACGATGCGGAAGCCGAGGAAGACTCCGGCGAAGGTGAACTGCGCGTCGAGATCTGCAGGGCGCGTCATCTGGTGGCCATAGACTTTACGGCCTAGCCGGAGAACGCCCCGAGGCTGAACACGCGCAGCCGCGCGGCAAGCGCGAGCACGGCCAGAGCCAGCAGTGCGGCAGTGACGAGCCCCAGCCCAAGCGCTTCGATGCGGTCGACCGGTACCCATGAAAGCATGGCGCGGCCGGCGAACAGGACGAGGCCGTACCCTGCGGACAGGGCGGCGGCTCCGGCCAGATTGCGCACTGCGCCGCCGATCCGGATGCGGCCCTGCCAGCGCAGCAGGTGGAAGGCCCAGGCCGTGGTGCCCAGCACGACGAGGGCCTGTATCCAGGCCAGAACTTCCAGCCCGAACGGAGACGCAGCAAAGATCGCCGCGATCGAAATCGCCGTGGATACCATGTCGAACATCATCACACGGCCGGTCCGGCCCAGCGCCGCGAAAACAGGCTCGACAAGCGTCTGGCCGACACTGGCGGCACCGCGCAGGGCCATGGCGTAGGTCACGACCAGTGCGGCGAAATAGGACGGCTGGAAGAAGATCGCGATCACGTCGCGCGCGAACACGATGATCACGGCTCCGGCAATGCCGCTGAGCAAGGTGATCGTGCCGGCAAAGCGGGCGAGTGGTGTCGCCAGGTCCTTGTCCTGCCGCGCAGCCGCCCCGAACTGGGTCGCTGCGAAAGTGCACATGGGCTGGGTGAAGACGTCGGTGGCCCCGGTCGCGACCCGGCTTCCGAAGCGATAGAGGCCGACCGCCGTCGGCGAATGGAACGCGCCCAGCAGCAGGTCCGCGGCATAGCGTGCAAGGAAATTGAGCAGGCGCGATCCGTACAGGCTTCCGGAGAAGGCCATGGCTCTCCCCGCCAGATCCCGGCGGAAGATCAGCCGCGGGCGATCGCGCCCGAGCAGGGCGTAAAGGATCGCACCGGTCAGGACGCGCAGATAGCGAAAGGCGACCAGCGCGTAGATCGAATGCCACGTGACCAGCAGCACCGCTCCGCCAAGGAGCGCCACGAGGTTCTGCACGAACATCACCGCGAAATTGCGCATGACCTCGCCGCGTCGCAGCAGGGTGGCCGAGGACCATGCGCCGATGCTGGCCAGAGGCTGGATCAGTGCCAGCAGGACGAGCACGGTGCCAAGCGGTCTGGCCTGAAACATCCATTCCAGAGGAAACGCGGCCAGCGCCAGCAGCAGCGAGGCCAGCGACACGAGCCCGACGATCAGCCAGAAGCAGGTGGAGAGGACAGCGCCATCATCTTCCCTGGCGGTCAGGATGAACTGGTAGAAGCCGGTGTAGGTCATCGTCTGGACAAGCACGATGAAGACGATGCCCAGGCTGTAGATGCCATATTCGGACGGCAGGAGGAAACGCGCGGCCAGCAGCGTGATGACAAGGGTAGAGACCTGCTGCAGCCCACGCGCGGAAAAGGCGAACAGTGCCTTGCTCCCTTGCCGGCCCGCTGAACGAAACGCGCGCTTGCGCGGAACCGCGCCGGGTATGGTCATCGGGTACGTCTCACCAGCAGAGTTCGGAGGAGGTACGGGGGGCGGCGGGACCTCGGGGTGTGTTGATCACCCGTTTGTATCACCCGGCGCCGACCGTTGAATTCCAATTGCCGCCGGGATGGAGGCAATTGCTGCCGATCGTCGGTCGCGACGCGCTATCCTGCAGTCCATGAAAGCTCTCTTGCGGGATACCGGAAAGCGAACTGCGGGCTGGTTGCTCAGCCGCTCCGTGCCGCGATACCGATACCGCAACTGCGTGTTCATCCTCGCGCATATGCGCTGCGGATCCACCGCGCTGTCCAACATTCTGTGTTCGCGTCCCGATGTCAGCGGCTACGGGGAAGCGCATATCCGCCACGACGGGGAGACTGCACTGGGGCAGCTGGCGCTCAACCAGATGCGCCGGGGCGGCTGGAAGCCGCAGGCGCCATGGCTTTTCGACAAGATCCTGCATTCCCGGCACGACGATGCCGTTCCGCCCGAATTCTTCGACGCCCGCGCGATTTTCGTCGTCAGGCGGCCGGGCGATGCGATCGGATCGATCGTCAGGCTTTTCGCCGGGCTGAAGAAGAACGAGTACGGCACGCGGGAGGAAGCCGCGGGCTACTACGTCGAACGGCTCGCCATGCTGGAGGCGCTATGGCACGGGTTCCCCGCAAGGCGGCGGATCGGACTGACCCATGAAGCGCTCATGGGGGATCCGGCACATGCGCTGGAATGCATTTCGGAGCGGCTGGGTTTCGTGCCGCCGTTGAAGAACATTTACACGAGCCCGGCGGCATCGCGCCGGGGCGGAGGTGGAGACCCGCTTGTGAGCGGGCGTCATACCCGGATCGATCCTGCGCTGTCGGGCGCTCCTCGCGAGGATCTGCGGCTCGAACTGCGAGCCGATCTCCTGAACGAAGCGCAGGACCGCTACCGGCGGCTCAGCAACCTGTTCCTGGAAGATCGGGCTTCCGTCTGACCCGGATCAGCTCGGTGGCATCAGGCGCGATCGAGAATCTCTCCATTGTCGAACTTTCTGCGCGGGCATGTTGGTGGCTCTTCGCGTTTCGTGCGGATACTGTTCTTCGCTTTTATATGTATTACCTCTCAGAGTAACTGCGTAAATATTCCATATTTTTCCGTAAAAATACTATAAATGTTCTATTTTATGGAAAAAATAACAAGCCAAACTGAATATAGTTCTCGTTGCAGGCGCGAAATAACCAATGGTAGCGATTGGCTGTCCGGTAATAAACTGCTCCGGCGTCACCTTCAGGGAGGAGTGAGTGACAAGAACGGTTGGTTCGCGGTCCGTCAGTTCTTCAGGTTACTTTGTGGGGTGGGCGCATGTTCCGCCGCGCCCGGTATCGAGGCTGGAAGCCGGCATGTGGCGGAGTTTCGATATTGTCGTGGCCATGGCCATCCTCGTCGTGGTCTTCCCGTTTCTGGTGTTGCTGACCACTGTCCTGTACGTGAGCGACCCGGGGCCGATTTTTTTCGTGCACAGGAGGGTCGGTTACCGCGGGCGGTACTTCAACTGTCTCAAGTTTCGCTCGATGCGCGTGGATGGCGACGCAGTTCTTCTCGAGCATCTGAAGTCGAACCCCGATGCCCGGCACGAATGGCAGGAAACATGCAAGCTCAAGGCGGACCCGCGCGTCACGCCGATCGGGGCGATCATGCGCAAGCTCAGCCTCGACGAATTCCCGCAGCTCATCAATGTCCTGCGGGGGGACATGAGCCTTGTCGGACCAAGGCCGATCGTCGACGCCGAAGTGAGCCGCTACGGCCATCATTTCGAGCACTATTGCCTGGTGCGGCCGGGCCTGACGGGCCTGTGGCAGACGAGCGGCAGAAGCGACACCTCGTACCAGCAACGCGTGGAAATGGACGTCTCCTATATCGCGCGCAAAAGCCTCGCGCTGGATACGTGGCTGCTGTGCAAGACAGTTCCGGCCGTCGTCTTCGCGCGCGGATCCTATTGAATCCGGGACGGGTGCGGGCTGCCGCCTATGCCAAAGCGAGAAGCGTCGCCCAGAGGCAGAGGCCGCAACCTATGGCGACGGCCCAGCCTCCCGCTGAAATCCTGCTCCCCAGATGGCATGGCGACGTGACGAGCTTGTGGTGGGTGAGCCTGTTCATGCGACCTCTGTGAATCCCGATGTTCTGGTTGTCGTTTTCCCGGATGCAGATCCCGGCGCCTGAGGCGCGACGGCGCTGCAATCGATCGTAGGGCTATGCCGGTGTACGGCTGACGGCAACGTGTTTCCGGTCGGCTTTGTACTATGTCCGGACAGGCCGTCGCCTGTGGAGGAGCGTTCGTCCGGGGCCCGAAATGGCTACTGCATGGCGAGGGCGAAACCCGTTGCTCTTATGCGGTCATTTTACGATGGCTTTCAATCGGTTGAGATGTTGGGCAGCAGAGGCTGCCGAATGGACATCCGATGACATTCGCGTCGCGGCAATGGAGCCGTATCGGAGCAGTCGATGCAGCCTCCGTCGCAAGGGGCATCGCACTGCAGATCGCGTTTCGGGCTTTTTACTCACCTGACCTGTCCGCATCACCATGGCGCTTCGCTGCGGGAGCGGCCGGGATAGGCGGGGGCCGAGCTGATTCTTTCGTCCACGAGCGCGCGGCCCAATGCGAAGTGATAGATGGCCTGGAAGGTCTCATCGGTCAGGCCGAGCAGGCGATGCACTTCGTCGTCGAGGAAGCAGCCGATACCGGTACCGCCAAGCCCCAGCGCCTCGGCCTCCAGATAGAGGCGATGGCCGATCAGGCCCGCCTGCCAGTGCAGATGGCGATAGAGCCACGGGCCGGCGCTCTCCAGATCATCCAGTTCGGCGAGCATGCAGAACGTCACGCAGGCATCCGCGGCGATGGCCTGATGACAGGTGAGGGCGCGCACCAGCTTGCGGAAATCTCCCTTGGCCAGCAGCCTGAGGGCAGGGACTTCCGGCATGACCGCGACCTCCTGCCATGCCAGATCGCTGTCCAGTGCGGCGCGTAGCCGCAGTTGGGAGGCCGGGTCGCGGGGCAATGCATAGAGCCCTCTGTCTAGTCCTTCGACGTTGTGGGCATAGGCCAGCAGGTGCAACCGGCTTGGGCAGAGCAATTGCGAAACGGAATCCAGCACGCGTGCGAACGTACCGCGGGGCAGGACATGGTCGCGGGCATAGCGCTGGGCGCTACGCCGTTTCAGGATGATCTCCGCCGCGCGCGCCTGCGGCGCCGGGACTGTCGGGGCGCCGGCGTGGAGCGCGATGCTCTCGATCATGCCCCGGCTCGCTTCGGCAGCGGCCTCGATCACCGGCCAGCGGTACATCGGGTGAGGATCGAGCAGGTTGGCAACGCCCGTCCAGCCCGTATCGTCCGGGCACGCGGGAACAGGAACGCTGTCCAGGCTGCCGGCCTCCGGCCCGGTTTCGATCCGGACCAGCACTTCCGGCTCCTCCCTTTCGGCGCGTCCGAAATCCTGCGTTCTGTCCAGTCCGAGCAACTGGCCGACTTTCCCGGTACCGATGCCGGGCACTACATGCGCGCGCCAGCCCAGCGCGTCGCAGGCTGCGGTGAGGGCGCCGAGCGCGTGGCCCAGATCGAGCTGGCAGTAGCGGAAGGCCCGCTCCCCATATTTCCAGGCCTCGCGCCACTGGATCGAACTGAGGCCGATCCACAGGCCCGGGCATTCCAGCCGGGTGGCGAGGCGCTGTTCCAGCGCATGTTCGCGGGGCCGGTAGTGGTGAACGCCGTCCGCAATCGCACCAATACCGCCGGCCAGCACATAGGCTTCGGTGGGATGCAGGTTACCGCTGGAAGGGTTGCACCGCAGGGCCCAGCTGTCGGGCCCATATTCCTTCACGGCGGCGAGGCCGAAGGACAGCTCCAGCAGCGCCCCGACGCTGCGGCGATCGGAAATGACGGCGGCGACACGGCTCTGGCCGGTCAAGGCGGCAAATGGCGTGCTTATGCCGCCCGAAGCCAGTGGCAGCGACGTGACCGGGGCACCCGCGAAATGCCGGTAGGGGCATGGCTGGGCATCCCAGTCCAGCGTTCCCGGTCCGGCCGCATAGCCATCCGGCCGGTGCTTGGTCCGGCGATGATAGGCAAGGACGGTCCGGACCCGCTTCCGCAAGTCTTTTTCCGCAATGTCGAGCATGGGTGTCTGTGCTCCTGAGCAACCGGCAGATGCCGATGGCTTTGCAAACAAGTTTCATGCCACGGAGCGGAAATTGTCCGGTTCTTGCATGGCTGCCCCGGACACGAAGCTCCGGGGAGTAAGCCATGTACGATGTCGCCATAGTCGGAGCGGGCCTGAGCGGGCTTGCACTGGCCGAAATGCTGGAGGAGCAGGGCCGGTCGGTGCTCGTCCTCGAAGCCCGTGAACGCCCCGGTGGCCGCATCCTGACCGAGATGGACGCCGAAAGCGGTCTGGCTGTCGATCTGGGGCCGACATGGTTCTGGCCGCATCGCCAGGCGCTCGTTGCCGAGCTCGTGCATCGTCTCGAAATTCCCTCGTTCCCCCAAAGGGATGAAGGCATCAACCTGTCCCTGAGCGATGTCGACAAGGGGCCGCACCAGACGCCGCCGCTGTCCATCCATGACGGGGCGCACCGCCTGTTTGGCGGCATGGCCCAGCTTGTCAGGGGCATCGCCGCAAGGCTTTCACGGACGGAGATCCGGCTGGGCCATGTCGTTCAGGCGCTGTTCGACGAGGGAGCCCACGTGCGCCTTGCCTGGTGCTCGGGGGAAGGCGATGGCGAAGCGCTGGCCCGGTGTTGCGTCATGGCCATGCCCCCACGGCTTGTCGCGTCCCTGACATTTTCGCCGATGCTGGACAGGGCAAGCCTGTCGGCTCTGCAACACACGCAGACCTGGATGGCAACGTCCGCCAAGGTGGGCGTTGCCTGCGCAAGTCCCGTGTGGCGCGAAGCGGGGCTGTCCGGTTCCGCCTTTGTCACACATGAACAGGCTGTGCTCGCAGAGACGTGGGACGCTTGCGATGCTGCCGGCGGCCGCGCCGGGCTCGGCGCATTCCTGAGTCTGCCGGCCGATCTGCGCAGGGATTTCGCTGATGGCCTGCCGATGCTCATCGAGAGCCAGCTGACGCAACTGTTCGGTACGCAGCTGGAAATGCGCGGGCTATATTACCGCGATTGGGCAGGCGAGGCCTTTACCTGCACTGCGGCCGATCTTGCGCAGGAGCCCGACGACCATCCGCCATTTGCCGACAGCCTGCTGCGCGGCGCGCATTGGGGGGAGAAGCTCCATTTTGCCGGGGCGGAGACCTCCGCGCGCGATCCTGGCTATCTCGAGGGCGCGCTCGATGCCGCGCACAGGGTGGCGCGGGCCATCGGCGAAACGAGCGAACGGGCCGAATTGCTGGCACGCCCCGCGAACGCCGCCGCGCTTGCCAGCTTCGGCGAGTGGGTTGAGGGCGCGCGCGCCGCGGGTTTTTCCACCTACCGCGCCGCCCTGTCGCGCAGCCTGATGCGGCAGGAGCGCGAGCAACTCACGCAGCGCGCCTTGCTGGCCGCGGTGGAAGAGGTGTTCGCCAGGGCCTTGGCCCTGCTTGGCGCGCTGTCTTTCGACGGGGCCGGGGCATCGGTCACGAAAGGGCGCTCCAGCCTGCTCCCGGTGGTGCAGGCCCCGTTCAAGCTCTTCCTCGATGCGCTGCTGGCGGATGTCATGGAATTCAACGCCACTTCGTGCGCGCTTTCCAATTTTCCGGACGAGCACAAGCCCCCACGCGACTATGTGAATGCCATGATGCGCGATGTCGCGGCGGCCTGGGTGGAATTCTCGCAGCAGGCGAACCTGCTCCTGCTGGGCAGCCATGGCTCCGATGCCAGCGCGGGAGCGGCATGATGGCCAACATGTGTCTCTACATGGCGCCGGGTTCGTGCTCGACCGCGGCCAACATCATCCTCGAGGAAGTGGAGGAGGTGTTCGAAGTGGCGGTGATCGACATCCCGGCCGGGCAGAACCGGCGGCCCGAATACCTCGCGATCAATCCGCGCGGTACCATTCCCAGCCTGCGGCTGAGGGACGGCAGCGTGCTGACCGATCTCGTCACCATTGCCGAATGGCTCGGGCGCAATTGCCGGCGCGGGCGCTACTGGCCCGCCGATCCGGCACTGCAGGAGCGGGCCCGCGCCATCATGCACCATGTCACCGGGGTGGTTCACGGGCAGGGCTTTGCCCGGGTCTTCGTCCCCGAGGCCTATGGCTGCGACCCGCAGGAGGCGGCGCAAGTGATCGCCGAGGGCCGACGCATCGCGGCACAGGCGCTGGTCGAGGCGGCCGCGATGCTCGATGCCGAAGGCTATGCGCTCGGCACGTTCACGGTCGCCGATCCGATCCTGTTCTATGTCGAGTTCTGGGCGGACATGACCGATGTGCCGCTGCCGCCGCGCCTGCTCGATCACTACCGGTTCATGCTGGGGCGCGACGCCGTTTACCGCGTGCTGCGCGAGGAAGGGTACGATCCCGGCAGGCTGGGCAAGGCGGCCTGAGCGATGGGACGCCCGCAGACATCATCTCCCCGCGCATCGACCGCACGGCCGACGCCAGCCCCTTTCCCACACCTCTGGACGGAGGACTACCATGACTGAACTGTTTGTGATCTGCGAGACGATGGAAGTGCAGGAAGAGGAGGTGCGCGGCTTCGTGCTGGCGCGCCAGATCGACGGCAGGATGGAGCCATGGCCGATCCTCATCACCCGCAAGGGCGGCACATTCCATGCCTACGAGAATGCCTGCCCGCACGATGGTGCCCGCCTCGATACCGGCACCGGGGAATTTCTTGACGACGAGGGCAATTTCCTGAAGTGCAGCGTGCACGGCGATCTTTTTGATCTCGATGACGGCAAGTGCTTCATCGGCCCGGGCAAGGGCGGCCACCTGAAGCGGATCGACATCATCATCGACGATGGCGACATCTGCATGATCGACGACACGCTGACCGAGGAAGACGGCCTGCATCTGAGCGAGCCCGACGAGCATCCCGAGGTGATGATCACCTCGGACTGAGATCGAGGCGCGTTCGCCTCAGCCCGTTTCATCCTGCCGGTTGCGCATCCAGTCGGCCAGCTTGGCGAGGGCCGTGTGGATGTTCTGCCGCGCGGCTTCGTCGGGCACGGTCTCGGCCAGTGCGAGGTCCATGCATTCCATCCAGGCATCGCGCGCGGCATTGTCGATGGGAAAGCCCATGTGCCGCTGGCGCAGGCGCGGATGGCCGCGTTCGGAAGAATAGAGCGCGGGGCCGCCCAGCCATTCGGTGAGATAGCGTTTCAGCACGCGCTTCAGCGGCCCCAGATCCGCTTCGTGCATGTCGCGGATGGTGCGCGCCTGCGGCAGGCTGTCGATCAGGTCATAGAAGCGCTCGACCAGACGGTCGATCGTGACCTCGCCGCCGATCTGTTCGAACATGCTGGTATTGGTGTCCGTCATTCAGGCCGTGTGTCCCTGGAAATTGTCGCGTGGCGGCCTTGCCCGCCGGGGGGCCTGTTCCTGCGATCGTCGGAGCATGTCAAACCCTAAGCGGCGAGACCACTTGCGTTTCCCCGCACATGGTGACTTCCGCCCAGCCGGAACGGCAGGCCGACGCCCGTGTAAGTGACGAAATAGCGGCAAAGCCGTGCCCCGGCGGCGACTTCGACCAGAGCGGCCATTCGCTAGCCTACGGCCTCGCTGGCGCCGACCGTCTGGATGACCTCGAAGCCTTCGAACTTAGGAGGACCAATGTAGAGCGGCTTGTGGCTTCCTGCCCCGGCATGGGCCTTGCGGAAGGCTTCGGAAGTGGTCCAGGCCTCGAAGTCCGCTTTCGAACGCCAGACGGTGTGCGAGGCGAACAGCGTGTGATCCTCCGCTTCGGGCCCGCGCAGCAAGTGGAACTCGACGAAGCCGGGCACTTCATCGAGATGGCTTTCGCGGCTCTTCCAGACGGTCTCGAAAGCTTCTTCCTCACCCCGGATGACCTGGAAGCGGTTCATGGCGATGAACATCTGCTGCTCTCCTATAGTAGCTTTTTGACTCGGGCCTTGTGCATCCCGCGATCTCTCAAGGCTTGTCCCATCGTACGGCGCCGGGGACAAGCGTTGCCTTGATGCCCGCCTTCGCGACGTCTTCTAGCGTGCGGTACAATGTCGCCTCGTGCATCAGCGCCCCTTTCGGGGACATGACCGCGACATAGCGCGACACCGGATCGACCTCGCAGGCGACATCCACGCCAGGATCGCGCGTGCTGCGCAGGCCTCCGTTCCAGTCGATGAAATATCCTTCCGCGTCCAACGTGCGTGCTCCTTGCTGTTGTCCGCGCGACGCCGGCCGCGCGGTTACTCGATGCCTTCCTGCCAGGCCCGGCTGTTGATGGCCGCCTGGAAGCGCGCCGCGGCGTATCGGGGGTTGGCGGCGACCTGGGCCTGGTTCTCCAGTAGCGCGGCCTTTGCCTTTTCCGCTTCCTCCCGTGTCAGCGCGATGCGCCCGGCAACGTGTGTCGCCTCGGGCGCGGCGTGCATGATTTGCAGCTTGCGCGGATGCGTGATGATGTCGGTGACATCCATTGATTCCGGTCTGCCGTCGAGCGTCACGGCCAAGCCTATCACCTCGACGCGGCGGCCGTCCTGCGTGGTCTTGATCAGCGTGGCCATGGGAGTCTCCTGTTCGTGCGGGGAGGGGAACGCGTTGCGTCGCAGGGGTGTCCGGTTATCTGCTTCATGCCGCGCAGCCTTCGGCCAGTTCGGCGACGACAGGCCAGCCGACCTCGCCCTGGGGATCGAGCTTGCGCAGGGCCGAGAGCATCGCGGCGGCATCGTCCGGGCGTGCGTCGCGCAGGGCGATGAAGGCCAGCGCCTTGAGAGTGTAGAGCGCGAAGCGGCCGGGATCGGCAGGGCCGGTCTGCAAGGGCAGCCACAGGCGCCAGTCGGTACTCCAGCCCGCCTGCCGGGCCGCTTCCGCCAGCCCGGCTTCGGCCATGGCGCGCGCCTCGTCGAGACGGCCCGAATAGGTGTGGATCTTGTAGAGGCAGAAATAGGTCGGCAGCGCGGCGGGATCGAGCGTCAGCGCCTCGTGAAACAGAGCGTCGGCTGCGGTCTTGTCGCGGCGATGGGCCAGGACGCCCGCCTGAAGAAGTTCGTCGACCGCTTCGGGCACGCTACCGAAATTGATCCCTTCGAATGGTGTGTCCGTGCGCATCGGCGGCCTCCTGGGCGGCAATGAAGCAAGATCCGCGCCATCATGAAACACACGGATTTCGGTGAATTCGAACGGACAGGGAGGGTGGGGAACACGACAAACGCCGACAAAACGGAGCGCGATGTTCCGGTTGCGACAAACGCGCCGTCGCCGGGAATCCCGCCCGCCTGCTTCTCTCGCCCTGTCGTGGAAATGTGGTGCCGGCTACAGGATTCGAACCCGTGGCCCCCTGATTACAAATCAGGTGCTCTACCAACTGAGCTAAGCCGGCCCTTGAAACCATGGCTCCACGCTCGTGGTTGTCCGAAGCCAACCGTTTCAGGAGCAGGTTTTCGTCCGATTGGGGATGCGCGCCTGCATAGTCAAGGGATATTGCAAGGGGTGCCGTCGGTCGCGGAGCCCGCGCCCGGCGGCTGCGGGGTCAGGATGATCCTTCGTTGGGAATATGGAGCAGACTTCCGCAGTGCTTGCAGTGAATAGCGTCCGGATCGTGCCGGAGGAGACCGCAGCCCTTGCATTCGTATTCCACCTTGGGGGGACGGAAGACGACCTGGATCAGTCGCACGAACAGCGAGACGCCGAAGATCATGATCGCGACCGAGAGCAGGCGGCCGGTGGCACCCGGCAACGTGATGTCGCCGAAGCCGGTGGTGGTCAGCGTGGTGACGGTGAAATAGAGGGCGTCAGCGTAGTTCTGTATTCGCGGATTGGAGCCGTGCTGGGTCTCGAAGACCAGCGCGGTGGTCACGAAGATGAACAAGCCCAGATTGAGTACGGCGAAGATCGTCGCTTCGTTGCGGCGGAAATAGAGGAAGTCGCCGCGCAGCTGCTTGAGCAGGTGGTAGGAGCGCAGAAGCCGGAACGTGCGCACCACGCGCAGGAAGGCGAAACCCTCTCCGGCGATCGGGGCTAGCAGCGAGAGGATTACGACGAGGTCGGCCGCGCCCCAGACGCTGAACAGGGTACGAATGCGAAAGCGGCTGACAATCAGCCGCGCGAAAAAATCGAAAATGATGACCACGCCCAGAAGCGCGTCGATGATCTCGATGGCTCTGGAGCCGAGAAAGAACGACGAGGTGATGACGTAGAGGATCATCACGATGTCGAAGATCAGCAGGAAGTAGCTGTAGGCGCGCGAATAGGAGCTGTCGCCTTCATAGAGCGCGGTCAGGCGGCTCCTGATCGTCATGCCGGCATGGTCGCCGGATGGCCCGGTTTTTCCGGGTTCTTGTGAATGGGCCGTGTCAGCATCGCGATCGGGTTTAGCGGCCAAACGCGATCAGGTCACGCCCGCGCGTGGGCGGCCTGTCGGACCGGCGCCCCCGCGAAATGGTGAGGGCGCCGGTCCTGTCATGTCGTTGGTTGCGTCAGAACACCGCGTGCGGGGCGTCCTCGTGCATCATCGACTGGCGCACCAGCGGGATCGGCGGGCCGCCGTAGCTCAGGAACTGGTCGTGGAATTCCTTCCACGCCTTGCGGTCGCCGCGCGTGGCGGTCCAGTCCGCGCGCAGCTTGCGGATCATCAGCTTGCCCAGCGTATAGTTCAGGTAGGCCGGATCATACGTGCCGCGTGCGGCCTGCTGGTCGGCGGTGCCTTCGTCCTGGTAGCACTCGTCCATGAACATGCGCTTGGACTGTTCCACCGTCATCCCGCGCGCGTGCAGTCCGATGGCCGAGAGGTAGCGGCAATCGCGCAGCAGCGCGTTCGAGATCTGGCCGACATGGACGCCGGGATCGCCGTCGCCAAGGCCTGCTTCCCACATCATCTCCTCGGCATAGTGCGCCCAACCTTCGGCAAAGGCATAGCCCACGAAAAGCCGGCCGACCCACGAAGGCGAGCGGTTCGAATGCAGGAACTGCAGGAAGTGGCCGGGCATGACCTCGTGGACCGAGGTGAACAGCAGGTCGTTCTTGCCGGGGATGTAGTCCATCTGCTTCTGCTGCGACCACGAGGGATCGGGCGGCGAGATGTAGTAGATCGAGGGAATGCCCTTCTCGAACGGTCCGGGCGGATCGATGTAGGCGGAGTTCTGCCGGTTGTAGGGCGGGCTTTCCTCTACCAGCGCCTTTTCGGTGCCCGGGATTGTCACCAGATCGTGTTCCTTCACGAAGGCGGTGAGTTCGGGGATCTGCTTGCGGGCGGCAAGGACGGGGCCTCCGTCGGGCTTGTCGGCGCGCATCTTGTCGAAGCATTCCGGGATGGTCTTGCCCGGAGCATATTCGGCGCAGGCCTTCTGCAGCGCTTCCTGGTTGCGCTCGAGATCGGCGCGGCCCACCGCTTCGAGTTCATCGAGCGGGGTGTCGACGGCTTCGGTGGCCAGAACCATGCGCGAGAAGCGTTCGGCGCCGAGCGCATAGTCGGGGGTCGGCGTCGCTTTGGCGACCCAGTCGGCAAGGCCCTGCATGGCCTCGGCGGCGGTTTCCGAAGCAGTTTTGAATTCCGCCTGCAGCGCGGGGTCCTTCACGTCCGCGAAGGCGGCGCGGGCATCGCCGCTGTAGTAGTCGGCCAGGCCGCCGAAGCCCGCTGTTCCTACCTTGATGAAGGTGGCGGGCATTGCGGTGGGCAGGTTGGCGCGGATCTGCTGCGCGGCGGTCGGCACGGCCTTGAAGAAGGCAATCACCGCCTTCATCCGCGTCGCCTTGTCGGCATAGTCGCGGCTGACATAGACATTGGGATCAAGCCCGCCGCCGATGTAGAAGGACGGGTTCTTGTGCGGCAAGTCGGCATCCTCCAGCCAGAACAGCTGGCCCTTGGCGACCTGCACCAGATAGTCGCGCTCGAAGCGGTCCGCTTCGTTCAGGTCGGTGAAGTCCTTCGCATCGTCGATCACCGAATGAAGGAAGGCGGCGCGCGCCTTCAGGCCGGCATCGCTCCAGTCGGGGAGCTTGCCGTCGAACTGGTGCGCGCCCTGATAGACGGCGAAGGCCGGATCGCCGGCGAGCCATTTGTCGAGCGTGGTCTGGACGAAGGCCTTCCAATCCTGAGCGGAAGCGCTGGCCGGAGCGGTTGGGGTCGTTTCGGCGGTTACCGGCGCGCCTGTGGCGCCGGTACACAGCGCGAGGCAGGCGAGGCCTGCTAGCAGTTTGTGTTTCATGGAGTTGATTGCGTCCTGTCGTATTGTGTAGAGGCGCCGGGGTGGGGGGATGGCGCCCTCAATGACGCGGGTTGTGCGCTATGGCGCGCCGAAGGTCCAGCCCTCGGTTCGTGCCAGTTCCTCCGTTAATTGGGGAGGATGCCACAGTGTCGGACGAGAGGCTACGGTGCGGAGCCAGGCGGCAGTGAGAAGGGCATCCGAACTGTGATCGTCGATCGCGCCGCTGCCGGGCACGGGCGGTGAACTGAGCGCGTCGAGGGCCTCGTTGAGGGCGGCGTGGTCGGCCATCTTGGCGCGTCCGGGCCTGCGTCCAGCGGCGACGGCGGCAAGCGTGGTGTAGATCTCGACGACCACCGATCCTGACGGCGGCAGCGGGTCGATCGGCCAGACCGGCAGCTGTCCGCTCAGCCGGTGGAGCAGGCGCATTCCGGTCAGGCTCGACTTGCCGACCTGCGCGGCGCCGACGAGGTTGAAGTTGGAGTAGGGCTTGCACCCGGCGCGGGCCTGCGCCTCTTCGGTCACGCGCATGCGGCCGCGGCGGTGGGTCGTCCCCGGCAAGTGAAAGCGCACGCCCTCGCGCCCGCCATGGCGGCGGAAATAGGTGCTGGCCTCATCGTGGTCGACGAAACTGGTGGCGGACAAGTGCGGATCGCGCGCGCAGACCGTGTCGATCATCTCCCAGAGGCTGCGGGCATCGGGCGGGCTCTCGTTCCAGCCGGGAAAGAAGGCGCCGGCATCGGCAAAGGGCAGCGAAATGCCCAGATCGAGCCCGACCAGCGTATCTTCGGGCAGGCGCTTCAACAGCATGTCCAGCACATCGGCGCGCGACCAGCGGGCATGGCCATGCGGGTGCAGCAGTCGGGGCGCCTCGCCTTTGTCGTTGCACAGGGCCACGGCGATGCCCTTCTGCCGTTCGCCCATGGCGCCCGACCAGTCGATCGCCATGAAATGCCGGAAGCGCGGGCGCGTCACTGGTCGCGCCGTTCGGCCCGCTTCCTGTCCCACCACTCGATGCGTTTCAGGACCTCGCGTTCGAAGCCGCGTTCGACGGGCTGGTAATAGGTCTGCGCGGCCATGCCTTCGGGCCAGTAGTTGTCGCCGGAAAAGCCGTCGGGCGCATCGTGGTCGTAGGCGTAGTCCTTGCCGTAGCCGATGTCCTTCATCAGCTTGGTCGGCGCGTTGAGGATATTGGCGGGCGGGGCCAGCGAACCCGTCTCGCGCGCCGACTTGAACGAGGCCTTCTGCGCCGCATAGGCCGCGTTCGATTTGGGCGCGGTGGCGAGGTAGAGGCAGGCCTGCACGATGGCGAGTTCGCCCTCTGGAGAGCCGAGGAACTCGTAGGCGTCCTTGGCAGCAAGGCATTGGATCAGCGCCTGCGGATCGGCCAACCCAATGTCTTCCGATGCAAAACGCACGAGGCGGCGCAGCACGTAGAGCGGTTCCTCGCCCGCCGTCAGCATCCGCGCGAGATAGTAGAGAGCGGCCTGCGGGTCCGAACCGCGCAGGCTTTTGTGCAGGGCGGAGATCAGGTTGTAGTGCCCGTCGCGGTCCTTGTCATAGACCGCCACGCGGCGCTGCAGGAACTGGCCCAGCCCCGCCGGATCGAGCGGCTCGGGGATCTTCGCGGCGTAGAGAGTCTCGGCCTGGTTGAGCAGGAAGCGCCCGTCGCCGTCGACCGAGGCGATCAGCGCCTCGCGGGCATCGGCATCGAGGGGCAGGGGGCCTTCAAGCGCTTCGGCCTTGTCGAGCAGGGTGCCCAGCGCCTCGACATCGAGCCGGTGCAGGATCAGCACCTGCGCGCGGCTGAGCAGCGCGGCGTTGAGCGCGAAGCTGGGGTTCTCGGTCGTCGCGCCGACGAGCGTGACGGTGCCGCGCTCGACGAAAGGCAGGAAGCCGTCCTGCTGGGCGCGGTTGAAGCGGTGGATTTCGTCCACGAACAGGAGCGTGCGCTGGCCGGCTTTCGCCATTGTCTCAGCCTCGGCGAAGGCCTTCTTGAGATCGGCGACGCCCGAGAACACCGCGCTCACCGCGGCAAAGCGCATGCCCACGGCATCGGCGAGCAGGCGCGCGGTGCTGGTCTTGCCCGTGCCCGGCGGTCCCCACAGGATCATCGAGGAAAGACGTCCGACCGCGACCATGCGCCCGATCGGGCCTTCGGGGCCGGTCAGGTGTTCCTGCCCGACGACATCGTCCAGCGTGCGCGGGCGCAGGCGGTCTGCGAGCGGGGCATCCTCGCGCGGTTCATCGGAAGCGGAGGAGGGGGGAGGGTCATCGGCAAAGAGATCGGCCATGGGGGCTATCTAGCGTGTCTTGCGCGCGATTGCATCGGCATAAGGAGCGGGATAGTCTCCAAGCCTTCGGCACCTGCAGGGAGAGACGCCATGGTTCAAGCAGGCATGCAGGCCGCCGCGAAGGCATCGTGGTGGTTCTGGATCATCGCGGTCCTGTCGCTGCTCTGGAATGCAATGGGATGCGCGGACTTCACCATGACGGTGACGCGCGAGCCCGCCTATATCGCGCAGTTTCCGCCCGAGGTGATCGACTGGCTCGATGCGGCGCCGACGGTCTCGCTGGTGGTCTGGGCGATGGGTGTGTGGGGCGCGCTGGCGGGATCGCTGTTGCTGCTGCTGCGTTCGCGGTGGGCGGTCACGGCATTCGCCGTTTCGCTTGCCGGGCTGGCCGGCACCCTGCTGTGGCAGCTTGCCTCTGACATGCCGGCGAGCATGACGACGCCCGCGAACGTCGCCTTTTCCGTGGCGATCTGGATCGTGGCGCTGGCCCTGCTCTGGTATGCGATCCGGATGCGCGGGCGCGGTGTGCTCCGCTAGCGGCGGCTCTTCTGGCGGATCAGCCGGACGTAAGTGTCGGCGACCGCCTGGTTGATGCGGTCCCAGCTGAACTCGGCCGCCCGGGCCTCGCCGGCGTCTCCGTGGACCCGGCGCAGGGCGGGGTCCACGATGTAGGCCTTGAGTGCCTCGGCGAACTGGTGGATTGCGCCCGGCGGAATTAGCCGGCCCGAGACGCGGTCGTCGACGAGGCTCTGGCTGCCGGTGGCGGCGGCCGCGACGACGGGCAGGCCGCAGGCCATGGCTTCGAGCGTGACGTTGCCGAACGTCTCGGTGACCGAGGGGTTGAACAGCACGTCCATCGAGGCGACCGCCCGGCCCAGGTCCGCGCCCTGCTGGAAGCCGACGAAGGCGGCATCGGGCAGGCGTGCCTCGAACCATTCGCGCGCTGGCCCCTCACCGATCACCAGCACTTTGTGTTTCACGCCGCGGCGGCCCAGCTCGTCGAGTGTGTCGGAGAACACGTCGAGGCCCTTTTCCATCACCAGCCGCCCGAGGAAACCGATTGCTACCTCATCGTCGCCGATGCCGTGGGCGCGCCGCCAGTCGAGGTCGCGCCGGCCGGGATGGAAGATCTCGCGGTCGACGCCGCGCGACCAGATCGAGACGTCGTAGTTCATGCGCTGGTCGCGCAGCACTTGCGCCATGCTTTCCGATGGCGCGACCAGCGCGTCGCAGCGGCGGTAGAAGCGGCGCAGGATCGCCTCGATCACCGGCTCGCCCCAGGCCATGTTGTAATAGCGCAGGTAGGTCTCGAAGCGGGTGTGGACCGATGCAAGCACCGGCAGGTTCCGCTTTCTTGCCCATGTCACGGCCTGATGCGCCACCGGATCGGGCGAGGCGACATGGACCACGTTGGGCGCGAAGGCGGCAAGATCGCGCCTGGCCTTGCCCCACAGGGTTAGGGGAACGCGGTATTCCGCGCGGCCTGGGATCGGCACCGCGCCCACACCGATGAGATCGCCGGTCGGCTCGAACGCGGGTTCGGCCACCACCGGGGCATAGACGCGCACTTGCGCACCCTGACGCAGGAGATACCCCACCAGCCGGTTGAGCGCCTGGTTCGCTCCGTCGCGGACGTAGTTGTAGTTGCCCGAGAAAAGGGCGATGCGCAGGTCGGCAGTGTCCAGTGAGGGGGTCATCGTGGACGCGGCCATAGCCTTACCGGGCGCGCTTGGCGAGGGGGCTTCCGCCCCGGCGGCCCGCCGCAAGGCCGGCTACCGGGGGGATATTAGTGTCGTCTGCGCTTGCGGTTAGCGGCGGCGCCAGTCGCGGTCCCTGCGGTAGTCGCGGTCGTCCCGATAGTGCCGGTTCCCGTAATGCCGGTCGTAGCGGCGATCGCTGTAATAGTCGCGTCGATCGCGGTAATAGTCGCGGCGGTCGTGTCGCCAGTCGCGACCACGGCTCCAGCGATCACGGTAGTAGGGCGCGTAATAGCGATCGTAGTATCGGTCGCGGTAGTAGCGGTTCGGGTAACCGTCGTAGTAATAGTAGTACCCGGGATAGCCGCGCACGGTCACGTAGCGGCGGGCGGGATACCAGCCGCGGTCGTAGTAGCGCCGGTCGTGGTTGTCGGCGATGGCAGCGCCGATGGCGAGCCCGATGATGCCGGCACCGATGGCGATCGCGGCATCGTCGCCGCGGTCGCGGTAGTGATCGCGGGCCATGGCGGGCGATGCCGCCATCAGCGCCGATGCGGCCAGTGCCGTGCCGAGGCCGAGCCTGCCGGCGAGTGTCTTCCAACGGATCTTCATTCTGTGCGTCTCCCTTGTCAGTGTCCAACCGGGTGACGGCGGTTCGGCGGGCACGATGGAAGGCAAGACTGGCAGGGCGGGACTGAACCGTTACTGAATTTGTCGTAAATTGTATCGGGCAAGACAGGATCAGGGCAGGGCCCGGCGAAGGTCACGATTTTCGCCCGGTTGGAATTTCGCGATCTTCAGCCGTGACGCGCATGGCGAATTTTTCGAGCGGATCGATGAAATCGCTTCGTTTCAAGAGGATGGACGTGTCAAGGAGCACCATCCTTATCGCATGCCCGCAGGCCTGTAGGAAAGCCCGGCGAATGGCGTCGGCCCCGGCGCCTGCAAGGCGCCGGGGCGATGCGATCAGCGCGGATCGCGGCGATCACGCCTGTCGCGGTTTTCGCGCCGGTCCTGCTGCGGGGGTGTGAAGCGCGGCATGCGCGTTCCTTCCGGAGGGCGCCGCAGCGTACCGTCGAAACGGCGGAAGCGGGGTTCAGCCGGGCGCACATCGCCGCGCCGGAAGTGCTGCGGGTCGCCACGCCGGAACGCGCGGTCCTGCGGGCTCAGGCGGTAGTAGAACAGGTTGTCCACCCAGTAGCCGTCATAGATCGTGCCATAATAGCCGTCGTACCAGCCATAATAGGGATAAGTGGACCAGCTCACCGCGACGCGGCTGTTATACCCGTCGTGATAGCAGGCCGAGAGCGACAGGGTCGATGCTGCCAGACAGGCCAGGATCAAGGGACGTTTCATAGATAGCTCCTCCAACGGCCCCGGCAGAACGAAACAACCGCGCCATCGCGAGACAATGAAGCACCGGAGCCGGGGCAGTACCTTGATGATGATCAATGTGTTTCACACCGGCGTGACGCGCCCTGAATCGGTCGGTCAATTACGAGCCACTTTCGAGCTCGTTGATCCGTGCAAGCAAGGCGTCGGCGTGCTGGTATATGTCGACGGGGCCGGACACGGGCCGACGTTCTTCGTCTTTGCCTGTAAACACGCCCAGGTAACGGGCGGTCGGGCTGTTGAAGTGCATGCGCGCGATCGTGCGGCGATTGTTGTCGTCGAGCAGAACGGCGCAATAGGACTTGGCGTCGCGTATCACGATACGGTCGGGGGTAACGACCTTTGCGCAGATGGCACGGATGATGTTGAAGCCGTCGATTTCGACCTGCGTCGTCTCGATGCTGTTGCCATCCGGGGCTGGCTCGTCACTCGGTTCGGGCTCGTCATTGCGCTTCATCGCATTCTGGAGACGCTCGTCGATCCCCTGACGGATCAAGGCGCCGATGGCCTGTGTGATGGCCGCCTGATATTTGTCGCGAACCGGCTTGGTCAGCATGCCGTCGTGCAGGCGCGCAGCGATCACGCGAACGAATTCCTCGGACGGCTCTGCGAACTCCTTCTTCAATTCCGCCAGGACTTGCGATTGCAGTTTCAGCGTCCCGGCTTGAGCGACGATGCGATCGACATCGAATTCCGACTTTTGGAACGCCGCCAGATTACGAATGTCGGACTTGCGGTAATCGTCGAGGTTGAACGTGAAGAATGGAGCCTCATCCATCATGTTGGCTTTGTCGGAATCGGTGAAGAACTTGTATGTCACGCCGTTGGTGAGCAGCGAAACGCGCGCATTGGTCGCTGCGAAATAACGGAACAGCTGGCTTGCATGCTTGATGGACAGATCGCTGGATGCGGATTTGCATTCGACGAGGACAGTCACTTCACCGCCGACGCAAAGGGCATAGTCGACTTTCTCGCCCTTCCTGGTTCCGACGTCGCAAGTGAATTCCGGCTTCACCTCAGCCGGATTGAACACGTCAAATCCCAATGCGCGCAGGAAAGGCAGCACCAATGTTGTCTTGGCAGCTTCTTCCGTCTCGAGGATTTCGCGGTGCTGTCGCAGCCGGGATTGCAGTTCGGCAATATTTGCATCGAAGTCCATGTTTCCCCCCCTCGTTCAAGAATGTCGCGATGTTCGAACGATGGTAGGAAAGGACTTCAAGTCTGTCCGATTACAATTTGCTAATGGCTCTCGGGTGCTTCGACGGGACATTTGAGCTGTCACCCGCCAGCTACTTCTCCTTCGGCAGCGCGTCCGCGACATCGTCCAGGGTGGCCGTGACGATGGCGTCCACGCCGATTGCGGTCGGGTGCGTGTGGTCGTCCTGCATCAGGTCGGGCTTGTCGATCACCGGCTGCAGGAAGAAGGGCACCAGCGTTGCGCCGTATTTCTGCGCCAGTTGTGGGTAGATCGGGTTGAACTTTTCGGCGTAGTCCTTGCCCAGGTTGGGGGCGGCGAGCATGCCGAGCAGGACGACGCGGATATTGTCGTCGGTCAGCCGCTTGAGGATCGCCTCCAGGTTCTTGCGCGTCTCGGCAGGCGGCAGGCCGCGCAGCATGTCGTTGCCGCCCAGGCTGATGATGGCGAGCTGGGGCTTTGCGGGCTGGCTCTTCAGCGTGAAGTCGAGCCGTTGCAGGCCCGCTGCGGTGGTATCTCCCGAAACCCCGGCATTGGCGATGCGGGCGTTGACGCCGCGCGCGCGCAGCGCCTGTTCCAGCCGTGCGGGATAGGATTCGCCGTCCTTCAGCCCATAGCCCGCCAGCAGCGAATCGCCGAAGGCGAGGATCGGGCGCTCGGGCCCCATGACCGGGATTTCGGGCGGGGCATCGAGCGCGCTTTGCGTCTGTTCGGGGGCGGGCGGGGCGGCCTTGTCGCAGGCGGCGAGGGCAAGGGCGGGCAGGAGCAGCAGGGCGGGGCGAAGGCGGCGCAAGAGGGTCTCCGGGGAAGAAGCGCTTGTAGGGTGGGGCTTTGCTATCCCATATGGGGCAGGTGACAAGTCCTTCCCAGTCCCCCGAACATGCTGTCCTTGCCCGTGACCTGCGCCTGACGCTGGGCAGCGGCGACAGCGCCGTCGAAATCCTGCGCGGCATCGATCTGGCCGTGCCGCAAGGCCAGACACTGGCACTGCTGGGGCCTTCGGGTTCGGGCAAGTCGTCGCTGATGTCGGTGCTTTCCGGGCTCGAACGCGCGAGTTCGGGCACGCTTGCGGTCGCCGGGCAGGACTTTGCGGGGATGGACGAGGACGCGCTGGCCCGCGCGCGGCGCGGCCGCATCGGCGTGGTGCTGCAGGCGTTCCACCTCCTGCCGACGATGACCGCGCTGGAAAACGTGGCGACGCCGCTGGAGCTGGCCGCGATGCCGCAGGCGCGCGAGCGGGCCGAGGCGGAGCTGGAGGCCGTGGGGCTGGGGCACCGCCTTTCGCATTACCCCACGCAGCTTTCGGGCGGTGAGCAGCAGCGCGTCGCCATTGCCCGCGCGCTCGCCCCGCGCCCCTCGCTGGTCTTTGCCGACGAGCCGACCGGCAACCTCGATGCGAAGACGGGGGCGGCGATTATCGAGCTGCTGTTCGCCCGCCGCGCCGAGGCCGGGGCGACCCTGCTGATCATCACCCACGACGAGAACCTTGCCCGCCAGTGCGAGCGCGTGGTGACGCTGGCCGATGGACGGATTGCGAGTGACAGCCGTGGGTGAGGCAAATCGCGTGACGCTGTCCTCCCCGGCACGGGGAGGGGGACCGCCCGAAGGGTGGTGGAGGGGACTCGCCTCCTCACGATACCGCCTCGCGGGGACGAGAATCCCCTCCACCATGCTGCGCATGGTCCCCCTCCCCGTGCCGGGGAGGACGGGCGCGTGAACCTGCCCTGGCGCACCGCATGGACTATCGCCCGGCGCGATCTTTCGGCGCGGTTCCGGGGCTTGCGGTTGCTGCTCGTCTGCCTGTTCCTGGGCGTGGGCGCGATTGCCGCGATCGGGACGCTGACCGGCTCGATCGAGCGTGAACTGGGCGCGCGCGGGCGCGAGATTCTGGGCGGCGACATCGAACTGCGCGTCTGGCAGCGGGGGCTCACTGATGCCGAGATGGCCGCATTGGCGCCGCTGGGCGAAGTTTCGCCGGGGCTGCGGATGCAGGCGATTGCCAGCAAGGGCGATCTCACCGCGCCGGTCGCGCTCAAGGCGGTGGCCGGCGACTGGCCGCTCTATGGCAGTCTCAAGCTGACCGATGGCCGCACGGTCGGCGCGCCGGGCGAGGGCACCGCGTGGATCGCGCAAGGCACGGCCGCAAGGCTGGGCATCAAGGCGGGCGACAGTTTCAGGATCGGCGGCGAGCCGGTGAAAGTCGGCGGCATCATCACGGCCGATCCCGAACAGCTTGGCGAGGGCTTTGCGCTCGGCGATGTCGCCATCGTTCCGCTCGACCTGCCGCAGCGCGCGGGGCTGACCGCGCCGGGGGCGATGTACCGCAGCGCCGTGCGCGTGAAGTTCAAGGGCAATGCCGATCCCGAAGCGGTGGCCAAGAACCTTGAGGCGCGCTTTCCCGATGCCGGTTTCCGCATCCGCACGCGGGAGAAGGCGACGCCGTCCACCGAGCGTTTCGTCAGCCGCATGGGCGAATTTCTGGTGCTGGTCGGGCTGGCCGCGCTGGTGATCGCCGGGATCGGCATCGGCGGGGGCGTGTCCTCCTATCTGGAGGCGCGGCGCACCTCGATCGCGACGCTCAAGGTGCTGGGCGCGACGAGCGGGGACATCGCGCGCATCTATCTGCTGCAGGTGGGCGCGGCGGCCGTGGTGGGCAGTCTGGCCGGGCTGCTGGCGGGCGTGCTGGTGACGCCGCTGCTGGCAAAGGCGTTGGGAACGCTGCTGCCGGTCAGCACGGGCTTCACCGTTTCGCCCGCGGCGCTGGCGACGGCGGCGGCCTATGGCCTGCTGGTGGCGCTGGTCTTCGCCGCGCCGCCACTGGTGCGGGCGCGCAGCTTTCCGGCGATGGCGCTGATGCGCGCGCGGGTTTCCCCGCTGGCGGCGGGCGGCAAGGCGCTGGCGCTTCCGGTCGGGCTGGGGCTTGCCGCGATTGTCGCGCTGGCGTTGGCCAATGCGGCGCAGCCGCTGGTGACGGTGGGCTTTCTTGCCGGGGCGGGCGTGATGCTCGGCCTGCTGGCGCTGGTCGGGCTGGCGATCCGCAAGGCGGCGGCGCGCCTGCCGCGTCCGCGCGATCCGATGCTGCGCGCGGGGCTTGCCAATCTCCACCGGCCGGGCGCGCAGACCGGCGCGCTGGTGACCGCGCTCGGCTTTGGCCTTTCCGCTTTCGTGCTGATCGCCGCGGTGCAGACCAGCCTCGATGCCAATATCCGCAAGTCGGTGCCCGCGCGCGCGCCCGACTTCTTCGTCCTCGACGTGCCGCAGGACGGCGCCGCGCGGTTTCGCGAGACGGTGGAGCAGACCGTGCCGGGTGCGGTGACCAAGATCGTGCCCAACCTGCGCGGCAAGATCCTCGCCTATGGGCCGAAAGGCCACATGACCCGCGTCGCCGATCTGGGTGAGGATATCCCAGAAAATGCCTGGGCGCTGCGCGGCGAGCGGGGGCTGACCTATTCGGCGGGTCTGCCCGAAGGCAGCACGGTGACATCGGGCAAGTGGTGGCCCGAGATCTATCGCGGCGAGCCGCTGGTCTCGCTCGATGAGACTTTCGCCGAGGCCGTGGGGCTGAAGGTGGGCGATTACGTGACCGTGGGCGTGCTCGGGGTGGAGCGCACCGCGCGGGTGGCGGCGCTGCGCCGGATCGACTGGGACACGATGGGCTTCAACTTCGTGCTGGTCTTCTCGCCCAATGCGCTGGCCGATGCCCCGCACAACCTTGCCGCGACGATCGAGGTTCCGACCGGCACGCCCACGGCAGGGCTGCTGCCCCGGCTGGCGCGCGCCTTCCCATCGAGTTCGGTGATCGAGACGGGCACCCTGCTGCGCGATGCCCGCACGCTGCTCGACCAGATGTCGACCGCGATCCTCGCTGCGGCTTCGGTGGCGGTGCTGGCCGGGCTCGCGGTGCTGCTCGGCGCCATCGCCGCCGCGCGGGCGAGCCGGACCTACGACAACGTGATCCTGCGCGTGCTCGGCGCGAGCCGGCGGCAATTGCTGGTGCTGCAGATCGCGGAATACGGGCTGCTGGTGCTGGTCCTCGCCGCCGTCGCGCTCGCGGCGGGCAGCGTGATGGCCTGGGCGGTGATCGCCAGGCTGTTCGAATTCGACTGGCTGCCTAACTGGCCGCGCGTCCTGGCGGTGCTGGGGGCAGGGCTGGTGCTGGTCCTCGCCTTCGCGCTCGCCGGCTCGCTGCCGCTGCTGCGGGCGAAACCGGCGCGGGCGCTTCGGGAGCTCTAGGCGAAGATGCTCGACCCGGTCGGGTCCTTGGGGTCCTCGCCATAGCGGTTTGGGCCTGCCGTGCCGGGCAGGAACATGATCACCAGCATGGCCAGACTGGCGATCAGGCCGATAACGGGAAGCGCTCCCAGCACGATGAAGCCGAGATACCACCAGCCGCTCATGTCGCGATCATGCAGGCGGCGTACGGTCACGGCGATGCTGGGGATCAGCACGGCCAGGATGTAGATGAAGCCCAGTATCAGGAAGATCGACACGCCGCCGCTGATGTCGGGCCTGGCACCTTCCAGCGAAGACGAGAGGATCGACGTGTTGAAGCCCATCGCGGCTATCACAAAGACGGAAATGATGATCGCGTTGAGGAGCGTGAAGCCCCAGTATTCCATGCGCCGCGACCGGCCGCTGAAATCGGCATACCGATTGAACGGCATGATCATGTACTGAAACATAGTGCCCCCTTTGTCACAGGTTCGGATGCAATATAGCCCAAGTCACGCAGGACAAGTTAACGGGTTGCAGGATCTTCATCAAAGGGCACGCAACGGCTACCCTTGTAGCTCCATTTTGCGGAGCGTTGGCGTGTCAGGCGCCCGAGATCGGAACTTCCGATCCGTCGGGGGCCTTCGGGTCTTCGCCGTAACGGTTCGGGCCGGCCGTGCCGGGCAGGAACATGATCACCAGGTAGGCGATGCTGCCGATCCAGCCGAAGACCGGGATCACGCCCAGCACCACGAAGGCGAGGCACCACCAGCCGCTCATGTTGCGGTCGTGCAGCCGGCGCACGTTGGTCGCGATCAGGGGGATCAGTACGGCGAGGCTGTACATGGCGAGGATCGCGAAGAAGGCGATCGCCGCGATACCGAGCGAGCCGCCGAATTCCGCTTTCCGGATCAGCGCGCGGTGGGAAAAGCCAGTTGAAAAGGCGAGGGTGACGAGGATCGACGTCACAATAAAGTTCAGGAACGCGAACGACCAGAATTCCATGCGCCGCGCCCGGCCGCTGAAATCGGCGTAGCGGTAGAACGGCATGATCATGTATTCGAGCATGACTGTTCCCGGAATTACATCGGGGCCCGCTATAGGTATTTCGCCAGGGGCGCAAGAAAAAGGGATGCGCGGCCCCCCGACCACGCATCCCTTGGCAGTTTGCGAACCCCGGAGCGGCTTCTCCCCTCCCGCCGGGGTCCGTTATCGCGCTCCGGTGTCAGAACCGGTAGCGCGCCGCCACGCCATAAGTGCGCGGCTGGTTCGGATAGCCCGAGATCGAGCCGGGCTGCGCCGGGCTGTCGAAGATCTGCAGGATCGAGCGGTTGTCGAGCAGGTTGCGGCCCCAGATCGAGAATTCGAGGCCGTTGTCCATCGCGTAGGTGAGCGAGGCGTTCACGTCGTTGATGTCCTGCTTGAACTCGCGGCCAGCGGCGAGCGCGGCGGTCACGTCGGTGACCGCGCCCGTCGCATCGCGCACGACGAGCCCGGGCAGGCCCTCGTTGATCTGGAACAGGGCCTCGTAGTGATAGTCGCCGCGCAGGATGATCCGGTCACCGTTGTCCAGAGGCTGCACGTATTCGGCGCCGAAGGTCACCGAAAGCGGCGAGGCGCCGGCCGGACGGGTGCCCGAAAGGTCGCCGAAGGCCGAGAGCAGGAAGCTGTCGTACTTGGCGTCGAGGTAGGTCATCGACAGCGTCAGCGTCAGCGGATCGATCGGCTTGGCCGATCCTTCGAACTCGATGCCGACGGCTGACTGTTTGCCTGCATTGGCGAGGAAGAAGCCCGAGCCGGTGAAGATGTTCGACTGGAAGTTCTTGATGATCTGCTTGAACACCGCGACGTTGGCAGAGACGATGCCCCAGTTGCCCTTCACGCCGAACTCGTAGACCGTCGAATCCTCCGGGTTCGCATAGCGGCTGCCCGCCGTCAGGTTGGTCACCGCCAGCCCCTGCGCGCGCAGTTGCGCGAGGTCTGCCGGGGTCGGGCGGCTATCGCGCGAGAGGTTGATCGAGGCGGCCTTGTAGCCGGTCGCGAAGGCCGCATAGACGTTGACAGAGGGCGTCATGTCCCAGGCTACCCGGGCGGTATAGCTGACGTTGCCGTCGCTCACCTTGCCGTCCTCCACCGCGTTGGGCACGTTCATGAAGGGCGGGAAGTACTGCAGCGCGCGCAACGGGTTGAGCGGGTTGGCCGCCGGATTGTCGGCATTGGCCGCCGCGTAGGCCCCGGCAGTGGCCGCATCGAGACCCTGCGCCAGCGCGCCGAAGTACAGCAGCTGCTGGCGGAGCGGGGTATAGGCGGCGCTGTCGAAATCGATGCCCGCGAAGGTGTCGCTGGACGTCGTGTTGGTGGCAAAGCGCTTCTTGTCGTGGGTGTAGTTGATGCCGCCGGTGATGGTCAGGCCCGGAGCGACCTCGAAATCGAGCTGGCCGAACAGCGACCAAGCCTCGTTCCTGAGCTTGTAGGCTTCGTCGAGGCCGGTGCCGGGCAGGTAGAACTGGCCCGCATACTTCGTCGGATCGCCTTCGAGCGCGCCGAACGTGGTTTCCAGCATGGGAATGCTGAGCGCGCCGCCGGAAAGGCTCTGGATCAGCAGGTCGGCGTAGGGGCGCGCCTGGGTGCCCCAGTAGACCTCGTTGTTCTGGCTGATCTTCTCGTTGAAGTAGTAGGCGCCGATCAGGCCGTGCAGCCTGTCACCGATGTCGAAGTTGGCGCGCAGTTCCTGCGTGAAGGTCTTGATCCGCAGGTCCTGCCAGTTACGGCCGAGCAGGTCCGCGCTCGAAAAGTCCGAATCCTGGTTGGTCAGCACGTCGCCCCGGCGATAGGCGGTGATCGATGTCAGCTTCGTGCCGCCCAGATCGTAGTCGATCTGTCCCGAGAAGCCCCAGTTCTTGATGTTGTTGGAGCTTTCGAAGTTGTTGTAGGTGATGTTGTCGTACTTCTCGTCCGGGGCGTTCACCGCCCCGCCCAGCGCGAAGATCGCCGCTGTCGGCAGTGCCTGGCGCAGGTTGACGGCGGCGCAGCAGTTCTCGTCGATCTTGCCGTAGTCGCCGATCAGGCGCACTTCGAGGCCGTCGTTGTTGTCGAACAGCAGCTGGCCGCGCGCGAACCAGCGGTCGCGCTCGTTGGTGCGTCCTCCGGTGGCGAGATCCCTGACGATGCCGTCGCGCTTGTTGAGCCCGCCGGCAAGGCTGACCGCGACGGTGTCGCTGACCGGCCCGGTGACGCGGCCCTTGACGACCACGGCGTTGTAATTGCCGTAACTGGCCTCGACATTGCCGCCGAAGGTGAACTCGGGCTTGCGGGTCACGATCGAGATGACGCCGGCCGAGGCATTCTTGCCGAACAGCGTCGACTGCGGCCCGCGCAGCACTTCGATGCGCTCGACATCGGGGAAGTCGGCAATCATCGCCGCCGAGCGCGAGCGATAGACGCCGTCGATGAACAGGCCGACCGAGGGTTCGATGCCCGCGTTGTTGGCGCCGTTGCCGAAGCCACGGATGTAGAAGTTGGTATTGGCGCTGGATTGCAACTGGTTCACGCGCAGCGAGGGGACAACCGACTGGAGGTCCTGGAGATCGCGGATCTGCGCGCGCTCGATCGTCTCGCTGGTGGTGACACTGACCGCGACGGGCACGTCTTGCAGTGTCTGTTCGCGCTTGGTGGCAGTGACCACGATCTCGTCGGAGAACACCTCGTCGGCCGCCTGGGGCGCGTCTTGCGCCATGGCTGCCGGGCTCCAGGCCGAAGTGGCCATCGCGGTGCCGATCATCAGCCCTGCAACGCGAATGCGTCGGAGCGCCATGCTGGTCGACCGCGCGGTCGAGCCTGCTGGAATAGTAATCATGAAAAACCTCGTCCCTTTCTGCGCGGTTGCCTGTGTCATTCGCTTCCCGGGCTCACCGCCGTCATGGCTCGGTTCTTAAGATCTTCGTTCGGTGCGGACAATCGATTGGGGGAAAAGACTGCAGACATTCTGCCGCTATGTGACAGTTGCGCCACAGAATGTCCGATACTTGCGTGCTTGCCGGAATCGTCGGCATCGGCTAAGGGCGCGGCAAATTTTGCGGTGCAACATGCGTTCTCCGCAAGCATGCCGTTTGGCCCCCTCGAATTGTAAGGCTACCGATGTCCGCCCCGCTTCCCTTGCGCAATATCGCGATTATTGCGCACGTCGACCACGGCAAGACCACGCTTGTCGACCAGCTGTTCCGCCAGTCCGGTACCTTCCGCGACAACCAGCGCATCGAAGAGCGCGCCATGGACTCCAACGATCTGGAAAAGGAACGCGGGATCACCATTCTGGCCAAGCCGACCTCGATCGAGTGGGAAGGCCTGCGCATCAACATCGTCGACACCCCGGGCCACGCCGACTTCGGCGCCGAGGTGGAACGCATCCTCTCGATGGTCGATGGCGTTGTCCTGCTGGTGGACAGCTCGGAAGGCGCGATGCCGCAGACCAAGTTCGTCACCGGCAAGGCGCTGGGCCTCGGCCTCAAGCCGATCGTCGTCGTCAACAAGATCGACCGTCCCGACGGCCGCGCCGATGAGGTCCTGAACGAAGTGTTCGACCTCTTCGTCAGCCTCGATGCGAACGACGAACAGCTCGACTTCCCGGTGCTCTACGCCTCGGGTCGTAACGGCTATGCCAGCGATGACATCCTTGCCCGCGAAGGCACGCTGGAGCCGCTGTTCCAGCTCATCCGTGATCACGTTCCGGCGCCCGATCTCGATGCCGATGCGCCTTTCTCGTTCCTCGCCACCCTGCTCGACCGCGACAACTTCATGGGCCGCGTGCTCACGGGCCGCGTCCAGTCGGGCGTGCTCAAGATCAACGACCCGATCCGCGCGATGGACCGCGACGGCAAGGTGATCGAGACCGGCCGCGCCTCCAAGCTCATGACCTTCCGCGGTCTCGACCGCGTGCCGGTGGAAGAAGCGCGCGCGGGCGACATCATTGCGCTCGCCGGTCTCGAAAAGGCGACCGTTGCCAACACCATCGCCGATCCGGCCGTTACCGAGCCGATCCAGGCCCAGCCGATCGATCCGCCGACGCTCGCCATGCGCTTTGCCGTCAACGACAGCCCGCTCGCGGGCCGCGAAGGCGACAAGGTGACGAGCCGCCTGATCCGCGACCGCCTGATGCGCGAGGCCGAAACCAACGTCGCCATCCGCGTCACCGAGAGCGAGGACAAGGACAGCTTCGAGGTTGCTGGCCGCGGCGAACTGCAGTTGGGCGTCGTCATCGAAACGATGCGCCGCGAAGGCTTCGAACTCGGCATCTCGCGCCCGCGCGTGCTGTTCAAGACCGACGAGGCAGGCGGCCGCACCGAGCCGTACGAAACCGTCGTGATCGACGTGGACGACGAGCACTCGGGCACCGTCGTCGAGAAGATGCAGCGCCGCAAGGCCGAGCTGACCGACATGCGCCCCTCGGGCGTGGGCAAGACCCGCATCACCTTCTCGGCTCCCTCGCGCGGTCTGATCGGCTACCACGGCGAGTTCCTTTCGGACACGCGCGGCACCGGCATCATGAACCGCCTGTTCGAGAAGTACGGCCCCTACAAGGGCGCGATCGAAGGCCGCCTCAATGGCGTGCTGATCTCGAACGGCACCGGCGAGGCCAATGCCTACGCGCTCAACAACCTGGAAGACCGCGGCATCCTGTTCGTGGCCCCGCAGGAAAAGCTCTATGAGGGCATGGTGATCGGCGAGAATGCCAAGCCCGATGACCTCGAAGTGAACCCGATGAAGGCCAAGCAGCTGACCAACATCCGCTCCTCGGGCAAGGACGATGCGATCCGCCTCACCCCGCCCAAGGTCATGACGCTCGAGCAGGCCATCGCCTATATCGACGACGATGAAATGGTCGAAGTGACGCCGCAGTCGATCCGCCTGCGCAAGGTCCACCTCGACCCGCACGAGCGCAAGCGCGCCAGCCGCAAGAAGGACGCGGCCTGAGCCGAGCTATCCTCCCCGCGTGCGGGGAGGGTTTGTTCCGCAGGGCTCTGCGTTTGATACCGGTCGCCCCCGCGAAAGCGGAGGTGCGGGTGTCAGATCTACATCCTAAGGCAGGCGCCGAACCGTCCCGCCGCTGACTTCCCACACGGCCGCTTCCCGCGCGATTGCCTCGAACGGGGCGATTTCGGTGCCGGTCAGCCAGACCTGCGCCGAGCCCGCACGCAACCGGTCGAACAGCGCCTCGCGCCGGACGGGATCGAGGTGCGCGGCGACTTCGTCGAGCAGCAGCAGGCGCGGGCGGGCCTCCTCGTGGGGCACGCCGGTCCCTTCCAGCAATTGCGAATGGGCGAGCGTGATCGCGATCAGCATCGCCTTCTGCTCGCCGGTCGAACATTCGGCGGCGGGTTGGCCCTTGCCCGCCATCGTCACCGCCAGTTCGTCGCGGTGCGGCCCGGTGAGCGTGCGCTGGGCGGCGCGGTCGCGCGCGCGCCCCTCGTGCAGCGCCATGGCGAGCGCCTCGGCGCCGATCGGTCCGCCCGGCTGGTAGGCGAGCGAGGGGCGGGCAAAGGGCGAATCCGGCAAGCCGGCAAGGGCCGCATCCAGCCGCGCGACGAGATCGGCGCGGGCGGCGGCGACGGCAGCGCCTGCCTCGACGATCTGCATCTCGATGGCATCAAGCCAGTGCGGATCGGGCGTACGCTCGTCCGAGAGCAGGCGGTTGCGTTCGCGTAGCGCGTTTTCCAGCCGCGAGGCGTTGCTGGCATGATCGGGCCGCAGGGCCAGCACCAGCCGGTCGAGAAAGCGCCGCCGCGCGCCCGCGCTTTCCACGAAGAGGCGGTCCATGGCCGGGGTCAGCCAGCCGATCGAGAGCCATTCGGCCAGCCGCACCGCGGGGGCCTCCGCGCCGTTGATCTGCACGATCCGCCGTCCGGGCCGCTCGGCCATGACACCCGTGCCCAGGCGCACCGGATCGCCGCCGGGCAGCACCAGCGAGGCGCTGATCGCGAAGCCGCCGTCATCGAGGCCCTGCTGCGGCATGTCCGTCAGCTGCGCGCGCCGCATGCCCCGGCCCGGCGCGAAGAGGCTGATTGCCTCGAGCACATTGGTCTTGCCCGCGCCGTTCTCTCCCACCAGCAGGTTGAACTGCGCCGTCCCTTCCACCGCGGTCTCGCGGTGGTTGCGGAAACGGGAAAGAAGGATGCGGTCGAGCATGGTCGGCGCGGGACTAGCCGCTGCGGGCCGTCATGGCCACAGGAGCATCACACCGCGTCGGTCTTGGCAAAGGGCGAGAAGTCCACGTCGTCGTCGTAGACGTCCACGCCCTCGCGCCGCTTGAGGAAGCCGACAATGAGGTAAGTGAACGGCGTCAGCACCGCTTCCCACAGCGTCTTGATGGTCCACTGGGTCAGCGACAGCGTGATGATCAGTTCCGGCGTGAAGCCCGGCGCGCCGAGGAAGGCGAGCGGATAGAACAGCGCGCTGTCCACACCTTCGCCGAAGACCGTCGATCCGATCGTGCGCATCCACAGGTACTTGCCCCCGGTCATCACCTTCATCCGCGCCAGCACGAAGGAATTGACGAACTCGCCCGCCCAGAACGCGACCAGCGAGGCGAGAACGATGCGCGGCGTCTGGCCGAAGATCGAATAGTAGGCCGCCTGGTTGGGTGCGGTCACCTGCTGGCCGTTGATCGTGTAGGTGGCAGACGCGATCGCCCATTCCGGGTTGGCCGGGATATAGACCACGACCGCGCTCATCAGCACCATGAACAGCAGACCGAAGAAGCCCGCCCAGATACAGCGGCGCGCGTTGGCATAGCCATAGACCTCGGTCATCACGTCGCCGATGATGTAGGAGATCGGGAAGAACAGCACGCCCGCGCCGAACGTGAAGGTGCCCACCAGCGGCAGTTCTATCTGCGCCTGCTTGGCCGCGCCGATCAGGTTCGACAGCAGCAGGATCACCACGAAGGCGACCATCAGGTAGTCGAAATAGCGGAAATGGCGCCGCGCGCCGGCCTTGCCGTGGATGCGGGAGAGGTGCTGATCGCTCATGCCGCTTGGGTAACCTGCCTAGGCGATGTGCGCAAAGCACAAGTTGCTGGCTTCTCGCGGTTTGCGCACGGCCTGAACCACGCTATGGGAGGCCGGGCGCGCGCCCGTAGCTCAGCTGGATAGAGCACGAGCCTTCTAAGCTTGGGGTCGCAGGTTCGAACCCTGCCGGGCGCGCCATTATTTTTCCCTCAAGCGCCGGGCGGCGACATCCGTCGCCTTGGCTTTCCTCGCATAAGCTCGGGCGGCCGGTCGGCCTTGCGAACCCGTTTGGGTTCGAAGGTGCTCCTCTCGGGCCCTTGCGGCCGTCAGCGGTGCGGACGCGTGCCGATCATCGCGGCCACCCGCTCGGCAATCGCCAGCGAGGAGGTGAGGCCCGGCGATTCGATGCCGAACAGGTTGACGAGGCCGGGCAGGCCATGGGTTGTCTCGTCCTGCAGCATGAAGTCGGCGGTCGCCATTCCCGGGCCGGCCAGCTTGGGGCGGATGCCGGCGTAGGCGGGCTGCAGCCGTTCTTCCTCGGCATCGGGCCAGATCCGGCGTGCGGCGGCCAGGAATTCGGGCTTCAGGGCGGGATCGACGGTGTAGTCGATCGCATCGACCCAGTGGATGTCGGGCCCGAAGCGCGCCTGTCCGCCCAGATCGAGGGTGAAATGGGTGCCGAGGCTGGCCGGCCCGGGCACCGGATAGATCAGGTGCGTGAAGGGCGCGCGCCCGGCGTAGGAGAAGTAGCACCCTTTCGCGAGGAACAGCGGTGGCACCAGTTCGGGATCGAGGGCCTCGATCGTACGTGCCAATGCCTGTGCACCGAGCCCGGCGGCATTGACGAGGATTGGGGTTGCCAGCTGCGTCTCGCCGGCTTGTACCGTCCAGCATGCCCCGTTTCTGGTGATGGCATCGACTGGCGTATCGCACACCAGCATTGCTCCGTGTGCCTCGGCCTCGCCGAGCAGCGCCAGCATCAGGCCGTGCTGGTCGACGATGCCGGTCGAGGGCGAGTGGATGGCCCCCGCGCATGTCAGCGCGGGTTCGATCGCGCGGGCCTCTTCGGGGCTGATCCGCACGAGATCGTCGACCCCGGCACTGGCCCCGCGCGCCATCACCGCATCGAGCGCCGGAAATTCCTCTTCGCTAGCGGCGATGATCAGCTTGCCGCAGCGGCGGTGGTCGACGTCGCGCCTTTCGCAGAAATCGTAGAGCAGGTGGCGCCCCTCGACGCAGAGCTGGGCTTTCAGCGAGCCGTCGGGATAGTAGAGCCCGGCATGGATCACCCCGCTGTTGCGCGAGGAGGTGACCGTGCCGAACTGCGCCTCGCGCTCGAGGATCATCACTTCGTGGCCGGCCATCGCCAGCGCGCGCCCGATCGCAAGGCCCACCACGCCTGCCCCCACAACGATCGCGCCGACTTCGTCCATGCCCCATCGTTACCGCATCGCGCGCATCATTGAACCCACTTTGCGTCAATTGCCGCGCCGCGCGATCTGCATTATCGCGGGGTCCGTCCTCATCCTGCCCGGCGCGCGGGCTGGCGGGGACGGTTTCGAGCGGCGTGCGCAAGGGATGCGCCGGTATGGCCCGGGGAGAGGACACGACGTGGCAGGCGATCTCTATTCACGATTTGCGCAGAGTTTCGGGCGTTTCGCCGACAAGGTCCTCGTCGAGGACGGCACGCGCGCCTGGACCTATGGCGAGATCGAGGCGATGGCCGGGCGGCTGGCGGGCAGGTTGCAGGCGCTGGGCGTCGCGCCGGGCGAGCGGGTGCTGGTGCAGACCGACAAGAACGTCGAGACGCTGATCCTCTATTTCGCGACGATCCGGGCTGGCGCGATCTATCTGCCGCTCAACGTGGACTATACCGAGAGCGAACTCGACTATTTCGCCACCGATGCAACGCCGGTGCTGGCGGTGTGCCGCGATCAATCGGTGGAGCTGTTCGGGCGGATCGGCGGCGGGGCCATGCAGGTGACGACGCTGGCCGGGCTTTTTGTCGACCTGCCCGAACCCGAAGCGCCGCCGGTGCCGCGTGCGGGCGACGATGTGGCCGCGATCCTCTATACCTCGGGCACGACCGGCAAGCCCAAGGGGGCGATGCTGACGCAGGACAATCTGGCCTCCAACGGCGAGATGCTGATCGATTTCTGGCGCTTCACGCCGCAGGACCGGCTGATCCACGCGCTGCCGATCTTCCACGTCCACGGGCTGTTCATCGCGGTCCACTGCGTGCTGTTCTCGGGCGCTTCCATGGTGTTCCTGCCCAGGTTCGAGAGCGGCCGCGTGATCGAACTGATGGCGGACAGCACGGTGCTGATGGGCGTGCCGACGTTCTATATCCGCCTGCTGGGCGATCCCGCCTTTACCCGCGAGAGCGCGGCCAACATGCGGCTGTTCATTTCCGGCTCCGCTCCGCTTTCGGCCGACATCCACCGCGCTTTCGAGGATCGCTGCGGGCACCGCGTGCTCGAACGCTACGGCATGACCGAAACCGGCATGCTGACCTCGAACCCCTATGAGGGCGAGCGCCGTGCGGGCTATGTCGGCCCGCCGCTGCCCGGCGTGTCGCTGCGCATTGCCGAGTTCGAGACGGGCAAGGTCCTGCCGCAGGGCGAGGTCGGCATTGTCGAGGTGAAAGGCCCCAACGTCTTCAAGGGCTACTGGCAGATGCCCGAAAAGACCGCGGCCGAGTTCCGGCCCGACGGCTATTTCATCACCGGCGACATGGGCTTCATCGACAGCGACGGCTACGTCCAGCTCGTCGGGCGCGAGAAGGACCTGATCATCTCGGGCGGGCTCAACGTCTATCCCGCCGAAGTCGAGGCGCTGCTGGACGATCGGGAAGACGTGGCCGAAGCAGCGGTGATCGGCGTGCCGCATCCCGATTTCGGCGAAGCGGTGGTCGCGGTGGTCAAGCCCATCGGCGATTTCGATGCCGAGGCCGTGCGCGAGGCGATGCGCAAGGACCTTGCCGCCTTCAAGGTGCCCAAGGCGATCCTCACCATGGACGCGCTGCCGCGCAACACCATGGGCAAGATCCAGAAAAAGCTGCTGCGCGAACAGCACGCTGGGATGTTCGCGGACTAATCCGGGCGCGTGCCCCCATGGCAGCTATTGGCCATTCTTGCGTATAAGCGGCCTTTCCGGACACGCCGACATTGCGGACGTTGAGCTACGCTGGCAATCTCACGTCGTGACATTCTTTGATGAAAATGCGGAAGTGCTTCGCGGAATGAGGAATCGAGGCGTTGATTTGGACGTCGAACGAACTGTTGACTTCTCGCATGTTTTTACAACTGAACGCGACGCGCACAATTTCATTCAAGCCTGCTCGGAAGCGGGCTTTGCTGCAGTGAATACGACCGACGCTGACATGGACGATTTGGACGTGACGGTGTCGAAGGTGATGACGCCTAGCTGCGCTCAGATTACCGAAACGGAAGATTTGCTCGGGACGCTAGCAAATCGGCACAACGGACGTGCGGATGGCTGGGGTTTTTGGTCGGACTAAATGTCCGCTCCCCCCGACATTTCGGTCATCCAATCCATCGCAAGCGCAGCCAAGAAGCAGACCGTCTTCAGCCTGGAATTTGCACGTGCAGCCAGGTGCGCGCGGCCTTTGGTCCAGCGCGGCCCGGCATGACCGATCGCACCGCATGAATATCGCGGCGGCGGGAAGGCGGGCGGCTCATTAGCGTCATGAACCAGGACTAGGCTATCGCGAACGAAGCAGAGTGCCTTTGCAGGCACCGTGGCATGAATGGGAGATACAGCCGATGCGTATTGTCTTTTCCGGTGCTCTTGCCCTTGCGGGGCTTGTGGCGCTGGCCGCCCCGGGTGCCCAGGCCCGCGAACTGGCCACAGTCATCCGTCTCGATGCCGGGCATGTCGAACTCGACCGCGAGGGGGCAGCGCCGGTGTCGGTCTGGCTCAGTGCGGATACCCGGCTCGATGCGTCCGACAGCCTCGTCGCCGACAAGACGAAGGCGCGCAAACTGGAGATCGTGCTGCCGGGTTCGGAGCGCAGGTACGTCATCCTGAAGACGGCCGGGGGCACGACCCACGTTGCCGCCGAACGGGCGCTGACGCTGGAGCAGGGTAGCAATTTTCGCGACATCGGCGGCTACGTGACGAAGGACGGCATGGTCGTGCGCTGGGGCAAGGTGTTCCGTTCCGGCGCGGAGCCGATGTTGACGCCCGCCGATCTTGGCCTTGTCGACCAGCTCCATATCGGCACCGTGGTGGACTTGCGCTCGCTGGAGGAGCGCGAGATCAATCCCGATACGATCGACGACCGCGAAGGCGCGCTGTTCGTATCCAATGACTATTCCATCAAGGTACTGATGGGGCCGATGATGGCGCGCAAGGGCGAGCACATCTACGAAGGCATGGAGAAGCTGCTCGCGCCGCAATACCGCTCGCTCTACCGCCGGATCATGACGGCGGGCGAGGACGGGCAGGGCGCTGTGCTCTATCACTGCTCCGCCGGGCAGGACCGCACGGGCGTCGCCACCGCGCTGCTCTACGACATGCTGGGGGTCGATCGCGAGACGATCCTGGCCGACTATCACCTCTCGACCGCGCTGCGGCGGCCCTATTGGGAGATGCCGCGGTACGATCCGGCGGACTATCCGAACAACCCGATCGCGCAGCACTATGCCAAGTCCTATAAGGACGAGGACGCCAGGGCGGAGCCGCTCTATGCGCCGAGCGGACAATCGCATCTGGTGCAGTTCTTCACCTACCTCGATGCTACCTATGGCGGCTCGGCTGGCTACATGAAGCAGGTTCTCGGGTTCAGCGATGCCGATCTGGCCCGGTTGCGCGAGGCGATGCTGCGTCCCGCAGACTAGGGAGCGGGGCCCGGCCCGGGGCCGGACATGGACCGCCAGCCGCGTGGTTAAATCATGATTAACCAGTTTCTGTCACATTCGGCCCCATGTTTCGCCCCATCTCTCGCAGGCGTTCTGTCCGGCGGCCGATATCGATGGCCGTGCAATGCCGCACCCAAAGCGGCTTGCGCGACACAGGCGAGGTTTCGGATATTTCCGAAGGCGGGTGCCGCGTGCGGATGCGCGGTATCTTCTTCAGGGTTGGTGCGCGCGTGGTGCTGAAGGCGGACGGGATGGAAGGCCTGTCGGGCGTGGTCCGCTGGATCAGAGGTGACCTTTCGGGAGTCGAGTTCGATCGGCCGATCTACGGCCCGGTCGTCGACCATCTCGCCAGTATCCACCGGGCCGGACTGCCTCGGCAACGGGCCTGAAGGCCCGCTGTTGCCTTCGGGCCCGAGGATCTCCAACGTGCGTTCCGCACGGTTCCCGCACTATCGTCCAGCCGCAAGCGCCGACGTGAAAATGTCGCACATGCGAATTCTCGCACACGTGACGAAATAGTGCTGGCCAAGCTGGCTTTTGCGCCTCACACTCCCCGATCGTATACAACCGGCGTCCAGACCGGCTCACAGAACACATCGGGAGAGAGACTTGGCCCATTCCCCAGCCGTTCCTGAAGGCGATGCTCCGAACCACCCCCTTGCCGTGCGCATGGGCGTGATCGCGGGGGTTTCGCACAATATCGTCATCGGCACGATCATGGGCTCTTTCGGCCTCATGCTGGCCTCGATCGAGCAGCGGCTCGGTGTCAGCGGCGAGGAGGCCGCCATCGGCATTCCGCTGGTGCTGGTGGGCTCATCCATCCTTGCGCCGTTCGTCGGCGTGTTGATCGCCCGTTTTTCGCTGCGTCTGCTGTTGATGGTCGGCGCGCTGCTGACCGTGGCGGGGTACTTCCTGCTGGCTTTCACCAACAGCTATGCCTTCTACCTGATCGCCTATGGCCTGTGCTTCGGGCCGGCGATGAGCCTGGCCGGTTCGATCGGGCCGGCGACGCTGGTGACGCGATGGTTCCATCGCAATCGCGGCCTGGCACTGGGCATCGTGCACCTGCCGGTGGTGATCGCCATCGTGCCCTGGACCCTGGAGCGGGCGCTGGGACATTACGCGCCCACTACGCTCTATGCGGCGATCGGCACGATCGCGGCGGTGCTGCTGGTGCCGCTGATTCTGCTGACGGTGGACCACCCGCCCAGCCATGACGAAACGCTGGCGCCCGAACCGGCGGAAAAGCGTACCGCGGACGGCTCCTTCTCGATCGGCCAGTTGCTTGCCCGCCCGCGCTTCTGGGCGCTGTGCCTGGCGGGCATTGCCAGCATGACCAGTTCGGTGCTGCTGGGTTCGCTGCTCGTGCCGATGGGCGTGTCCTGGGGCTTTTCGCGGCCGGAGGCGGCGCTGTTGCAGTCGATCATGTCGCTGGTCGGGATCGCGGGCTCGGTGCTGTTCGGCTGGGTGGCCGACAAGCTGGGCGGCGGGCGCTCGCTGGCGCTGATCGGGTTCAACTGCGCGGTCCTGTGGCTGATCCTGCTGCAGCACCCGCCCTTCACCGTCGCCGCGATCGTGATCGGCCTGATAGGCATGCACGGTGCGGGCGCGATCCCGACGCTGGGGCGCGGGCTTTCGGATACTTTCGGACAGGCAAGCTACAGCCGTGGTTTCGGCCTCAATACGCTCATCGGGCTGCCTTTCATTGCACTCGGCGTGGTCGGCTCGGCCAGGGTATTCTCGATGACCGGCAGCTACGACCTTGCGATCAGTGCGATCACGGGCTTCTTCGTGGTGGCGATCGTCCTGGGGCTCTACGGTGCGACCGGGCCCAAGGTGGAGGGGCCGGCCGTCGTGCCGGCCTGATCGCGGGAGGACGGGCTGCGGTCGCGGCCTAGCCGCGCCGCGCGGTCGCCTTTGGCTGGCCCAGCACCGGATAGCCGTGGCCGTCGGGAATGACGAGCCACTCGCCGTCGGCGCGGTGTTCGGTGCCGGGATGGATGCGTGAAACCGGGTGGGCCGCGATCTCGGCCAGCGCTTCGGCAAAGCTCGCATATTGAGCAAGCCGTTCCAGATTGCGGCGGGTCGGGAAGATCACGCTGATCTCGCCGCGATCCGCCATCTCCAGCGCGCCGGCGGCACTGGTCCAGAACAGATGGGTGTTCTCCGTTTCGTCTACCGCGACGTCGACTGCGCCGGTACCGAGGTCGGTCACGAAGAAGCGGGTGTCGAAGGCCTTGTCCCACAAGGGGCACCAGTGCGCGTAGAAGGTGAGGCGTTCGGGAACCAGTTCCCAGCCGAAGTGGTCGAGGACCGGTGCGAGTTCGCCGGTTTCGATCAGCATGCGCCGCGCCGCCGCAGCGTCGGATGCGCTGACAGGTGCACGTGTCGCGATCACCAGGCCGGTTTCCTCCAGCGTTTCACGGATGGCGGCGATGCGCGCGGCGGCGATTTCCTCGGCTTCGTCGGGCAGGAGGCGGCGCGCCAGGTCCCGGTCGGCAGGGTCCACCCGGCCGCCAGGGAATACCGCCGCGCCGCCGGCAAAGCGCATCTCGTGCGCGCGTTGTACCATCAGCAGTTCGGGCGCCTCGCCGCTTCGCGGCCGGCGGAAGATCACGACGGTTGCGGCGGGAACTACGCTGGGAGCATCGGCGGGCATCGGCTGGTCGGAAGGGGTGGTCAACGGCATACCAGCGGTCTTGCCCGCCTGTTGCCTGCAGGCAAGCGGAAAATCGATGCCGGGCGAGAAGCGGCTCCGTGTCGGGGTGCTTTACACATGGGATGCCGTAGGAACGTCCTGCTTCTGGCGGAATGTCGGAACTCTGAGGAAAATCCAATCTGGCACGGTCCGTGCTTATAAATTCCCGTACCCCAAAGTAGTCTCGATAGAGGCGGGGCCGAGCAGTCTCCCGGTCCCGCCTCCCCGAGAATTCTTCCAGACATCGCAAAGCAGGCCAGGGCCCGATCCGCACCGGTGTCATCGGCGCGCGTCGACAGCGTCAGGTCGCGACGCGGCATGCGGGCATGAAAAAAGCCCGGCAGGCGCGAAGCCATCCGGGCCTTGTTCGGTCGTGGCGCTGTCGCCGGGCCTGTCAGCCCTGCGCGGCGATGCCGGCGTCGGTCATGAGCTGGTGCAACTCGCCAGCCTCGAACATTTCCATCATGATGTCGCTGCCGCCGACGAATTCGCCCTTCACGTAGAGCTGGGGGATCGTCGGCCATTCCGAGAAGGCCTTGATGCCCTGGCGGATGTCCATGTCCTGCAACACGTCGACGCTCTCGTAGGGCACGCCGAGGTGTTCGAGGATCGCGATCGCCCGGCTGGAGAAACCGCACTGCGGAAACAGCGGGGTTCCCTTCATGAACAGGACGATGTCGTTCTTGCTTACGATTTCGCCGATACGGGCGTTGACGTCGGACATTGATGGGGCCTTCTTCGGTGTTCCTGACGCTCAGTTGGGTACGGCGGTCGTCAGTTGCAAGGCATGGAGTTCACCGCCCATGCGTCCGCCCAGCGCTTCGTAGACCATCTTGTGCTGGGCCACGCGCGGCTTGCCAGCAAACGCGGCGGAGACGACATGCGCGGCATAGTGGTCGCCGTCTCCGGCAAGATCGGTGATCGACACCTGCGCGTCGGGCAGGGCTGCGCGGATCAGCGATTCGATCTCGTTGGCGGGCATCGCCATGGACGGTCTCCGAAAATCAGGTGTCGGGACCCGGCAGGGGCCGGGCCCTTGCAGTATCAGGCTTCGCCGAGGAAAGCGCGGCGCGCTTCGACCTGCTTGGCTTCGAGCGCGGCCCGCACTTCGGATTCGCTGGTGTCGACGCCCGCCGCGGTCAGGTCGCCCAGCAGCTTGCGGATCACGTCCTCGTCGCCCGCTTCCTCGAAATCGGCCTGGACCACGGCCTTGGCATAGGCTTCGGTCTCGGCCTGCGAGAGCTGCATGCGTTCGGCCGCCCATTCGCCGACCAGACGGTTGCGGCGGGCCTGGATACGGAACTGGGTGTCGGAGTCGTGGGCGAATTTGGCTTCTTCGGCGCGTTCGCGGTCCTGAAAACTCGTCATCGAAAGTCCTCGAGTGAATAGATCCCAGACGGTCTGGGGCCCCTTATTTGAATAACGGCGATAAAGTGCGCGTTGTTCCGGTTCAATCCCGATTCGCAACTATAAGTCCGGCAATCGCCGTTGCGGAGCGCAATATCAGTCGGGGCGCGATCCCGCGTCCGGATCAATCCACCGTCGCCGGCGTCCGGGCGAGGAAGGGCATCTGGGCCCGGGCCTTGGCTTCGTGCGCGCTGATCGCATCGCCCTGCGCCATGGTAAGCCCCACTTCGTCGAGACCGTTTTCAAGGCAATGCTTGCGGAACGGATCGATGTCGAAGGTGAAGCGGTCCTGGAACGGGGTGGTGACGGTCTGCGTCTCCAGGTCGACGTCGATTGGATCGGTCTTCGCGACTTCCATCAGCCGGTCGATCGCTTCCTGCGGCAACGCGGCGGTCAGGATACCGTTCTTGAAGGCATTGCCGGAAAAGATGTCCGAAAAGCTCGGCGCGATCACGCACTTCACGCCCATGTCGAGCAGGGCCCAGGCCGCGTGTTCACGGCTCGATCCGCAGCCGAAGTTGTCGCCCGCGATCAGGATCGGCGCGCCCGCATAGTCCGGATCGGCGAAGACGTTGCCCGGCTCTTTCTTGACCGCCTCGAAAGCGCCCTTGCCCAGACCCTCGCGGGTGATGGTCTTGAGCCAGTGGGCGGGGATGATGGCGTCGGTGTCGACGTTCTTGCGGCCGAAGGGAATGGCACGGCCGGCCACGTGGTTGATCGGTTCCATCAATCGGTCTCGGGTGCGTCCTCGGGGTGGGGCGGCGGCGTATCGGCCGCATTGCGCGCCTTGCGGCGCTTCACGAAAAGCAGGGCGGCGGCAATCGCGGCCGATCCGATGGCGGCACCGGCGGCGAGGGCGGCCTTGCCGGCCAGCGAGGTGTCTTCAGGTTCGTCTGCCATGCTCTTTATCCTACCAGTTCGCGCACGTCTGTCAGCTTGCCGGTGACCGCGGCGGCGGCGGCCATGGCCGGGCTCATGAGGTGGGTGCGGCTGCCGGGGCCCTGGCGGCCGGTGAAGTTGCGGTTGCTGGTCGAGGCGCAGCGCTCGCCCGCCGGGACCTTGTCCGGGTTCATCGCAAGGCAGGCCGAACAGCCCGGCTCGCGCCATTCGAGCCCGGCATCGGTGATGATCTTGTCGAGCCCCTCGGCCTCGGCCTGTGCCTTGACGAGACCGGAACCGGGCACGACGATCGCCCACTTCACGTTGTCGGCCTTGTGGCGGCCCTTGAGCACTTCGGCAGCGGCGCGGATGTCCTCGATGCGGCTGTTGGTGCACGAGCCGATGAAGACGTTCTGCACTTCAACGTCGGTGAGCTTGGTGCCAGGCGTGAGGCCCATGTAGTCGAGGCTGACCTTGACCGCCTCGCGCTTGGAGGCATCGGCGAAATCCTCGGGCGCGGGCACGACGCCGCCGATGGCGCTGGTGTCCTCGGGGCTGGTGCCCCAGGTCACCGTCGGCTGGATGTCCTCGGCGCGGATCGAGACGGACTTGTCGAACGTGGCGCCTTCATCGGTCGCCAGGCTCTTCCACCAGGCCACGGCCTTGTCCCAGTCATCGCCGGTGGGGGCATAGGGGCGGCCCTTGATGTATTCGAAGGTCTTCTCGTCGGGCGCGACGAGACCGGCGCGGGCGCCGCCCTCGATCGACATGTTGCACACGGTGAGACGGCCTTCGATCGACATTTCCTCGAACACGTTGCCGCGATACTCGATCACGTAGCCGGTGCCGCCGGCAGTGCCGATCACACCGATCACGTGCAGGATCACGTCCTTGGGCGTGACGCCGGCACCGAGCTTGCCCTCGACGCGCACTTCCATGGTCTTCGATTGCTTGAGCAGCAAGGTCTGCGTCGCCAGCACGTGCTCGACCTCGGTCGTGCCGATGCCGAAGGCCAGTGCGCCCACGCCGCCGTGGCAGGCGGTGTGGCTGTCGCCGCAGACAATCGTCGCGCCGGGCAGCGAGAACCCCTGCTCGGGGCCGACAACGTGGACGATGCCCTGCTCACGGTCGGTCGCGTCGATGTAGCGGATGCCGAATTCGGGCGCGTTCTTGCGCAGTGCCGCAAGCTGGGTCGCGCTTTCGGGGTCCTCGATCGGCAGCACCTTGCCGGCCGCGTCGCGGCGCGCCGTGGTCGGCAGGTTGTGGTCGGGAACCGCGAGCGTAAGGTCGGGGCGGCGTACCGGACGGCCGGCGGTGCGAAGGCCCTCGAAGGCCTGCGGGCTCGTCACTTCATGGACGAGGTGCCGGTCGATGTAGATGAGGCAGGTACCGTCGTCGCGCGTGTCGACGACATGGGCATCCCAGATCTTCTGGTACAGCGTGCGCGGGTTCTTGGTCATAGTAGGGCGCGATTAGGCGCGCCCGCTCCGCAATTCAAGCGGTACGAGCGCGCCTTGTCGCGCAATATCCGATCAACCCCGGCGGCCGTCGCGGTTCTGGCGATCACCGTGCTTGTGCTCGTGGCCGCGGGAATCGTGCCGGTCGTGACGGTGGTTGTCCTTCATCGCCATGTGCTTGCCGTGCTTGCAGTCGTGCTGCTTGCTGGCGTGCGCATGGGAATGGCGCAGCCCGTCCTTGCGGGCCTGGGCCTTGCGGAAGTCGGCCTTTTGCGACGCGTGATGGATCTGGCCCGACTGCGCACGGGTAGGCTCTGCGGCAGAGGCGGGAAGGGCTGCGCCCAGTCCCAGCGAGAGGGCGAGGGCAGGGGCGAGAAAACGGGTAAACCTGGACATTCGGATCTCCTTGGATGTGTCGTCAGCGGGATCAGATCCCGTGCATTCAGAATTATGGCTCTGAACATGAACGGCAGGAGACTCGCCGGTCACAGATATGTCGGCATTTGTAATTAAGAGTCGCGCCCGGAAAGAGGTATCATGCCGCCGCGACCCGAAGGGAGGGGGAGCACGATAGGCATACTTCAGGCGCAGGCAGGTCTTTTCCCCCCGGTTTAGGATGTCTGCGCCTGTTTGTCTGACGTGCTTCCCCGCTCTCGCTTTCGCCCGGCGCGATAGGCGAGCGGCCCGGGTGGTGCTATGGACCGCATCATGTCGCCGCTTGTCGCCTTCCTCATAGTGCTCGCCACTGTCGCCGCGATGGAACTGGTCGCATGGTCGAGCCACAAGTACGTCATGCATGGCTTCGGCTGGGCCTGGCACCGCGACCATCACGAGCCGCACGACCATGCCCTGGAGAAGAACGATCTCTATGCGCTGGTGGGCGCGGCGATCAGCATCGCGATGTTCGCGCTCGGCTCGCCGATGGTGATGGGTGATGCGGCCTGGACGCCGGGGACGTGGATCGGCCTCGGCGTGCTGATCTACGGCGTGATCTATACGCTGATCCATGACGGGCTGGTGCACCAGCGCTATTTCCGCTGGGTTCCCAGGCGCGGCTACGCCAAGCGGCTGGTACAGGCGCACAAGCTGCACCATGCGACCATCGGCAAGGAAGGCGGGGTCAGCTTCGGATTCGTCGTTGCGCGCGATCCGGCGATCCTGAAGCGGGAACTCCGCGAACAGCGCGCGCGAGGCGTGGCGGTGCTGCGCGAGACGGCGGACTAGGACGGATCGACATTCAGAAGATGGCGAGCCGAAAATGGTGTTTTTACGGGATCCGGAGCGCAGCGTACTTTTGGTACGTGAGCACCGGAAGCGCGGAAAAGCGCCATTTGCAGGCCGTCAGGGCCGCATGTCGATCCGTCCTAGCGGGCGTATTCGGCATGCGGCACGGGCCGCGGTTCTGGCGATTGATCGAGAACGCTGTTTTCGCTATGAGTTTCCATCACTCATAAATGCCGCAAAGGTATGTGCTGCCCACGGGCACACAACATGCAGGATTGCCGATGAACTCGACGCTCATTTCCGCGCTTGCCGAGAACTACCACTGGCAGCTTTCGCTGATCACCGGTCTCGGGATCATCGCCGCCTCCATGCTCGGCAAGCTGATTGCCCATGTCGTGCCCACGCTGCGGGACGAAGCGGCGCGAAATGCGGAGGCCTTTCGCCGCAAGATGGAAAAGCCGAGCTATTCGGGCAACCAGAAGTGGAACCGCAAGTGGTCGGTGCTCTTCATCGTGGTCATCTTCGGCGGTATCCTGCCGTTCTGCCTTACCGCCGAGGCGCAGCCCTGGTGGCGGGTGCTGCGCGATGTCGTCGTGATCCTGATGGTCTATGACTTCTTCTACTACCTCACGCACCGCTTCCTGTTTCATGACAGCGCGCTGTTCGGCGGGGCGGGGCCGCTCAAGTGGATGCACGCCATCCACCACCGCCAGCACAATCCCTGTCGCTGGGATGCGAGCTATATCCACCCGCTGGAGATCGCGATCGGGCTGGGTCTCTATGTCGCGACGATCTTCGGCCTCGCGCAGGTCATGGGCACGTTCCACGTCGTGACGGTCGTGGTGACCTGGGTCGCCTTCAACCAGATCAACCTGCACAACCACGACTTGTGGGAGACGGACCGCTTCCCGTTCCGCTATCTCAACTATGCCTCGGTGATGCATCACAACCACCATGCGCGCTTCACAGGCGGAAACTTCGCCACGATCACGCTGCTCTACGACTGGATGTTCGGCACGCTCGACAAGGGGGAAGGCTATCGCGGCGAATTCACGCCGCAGATGGCGGCGCAGATGGCTGCGGCAAAGGCTGGGGCGAAAGCGGGTGCGGGGAAGGCCTGAACCGGGCCTATTCGTTCCGCGTCCAGATCCACGGGCCGATCACCGCGAGGACGGCCACCGGGATCAGCACCCAGGGCCAGCCGAGCGTCAGCCCCACGAAGCCGACGCTTGCGCTCATCGCGAGGATCGCCGCCACCTTGCCCTTGCGGCTGATCGCCCGGCGATCGCGCCATTCGCGCAAGTGGTGGCCATGGGTGGGGTGGTTGTAGAGCCTCTCTGCCCATTCGGGATGGCTCTGGGAAAAGCACCAGGCGGCCAGCAGGTAGAACACGACCGTGGGCAGCAGTGGCAGGAAAATGCCTACCGTGCCCAGCGCGACGAAGAATATCCCCGCCGTCATCCAGACCGGGCGCGTAATCCGCTTCATGCGCCTTGCGCGTAGCGTCCCGCGGTCTCGCGGATCAGCGCGATCATGTTGGGCACGCCCTGGGTGCGGTTCGACGAAAGCTGGTTCTTCAGGTCGAACGGCCCGAGCGCCGCGGCAATGTCGGTTGCGGCGACCTCGGCGGCGGGCTTGTCCTGCACCGAGGATATGACGAGCGAGACGATGCCCTTGGTGATCGCCGCGTTGCTGTCCGCCAGGAAGTGCAGCGTGCCGTCGTCCTTCGCCATGGGATAGACCCAGACGCTGGCCGAACAGCCGCGCACCTTGGTCGCGTCGGTCTTGAGCGCATCGGGCATGTCGTCGAGCTCGCGGCCCAGTTCGATGAGGAGGCGGTAGCGTTCGTCGCCGTCGAGGAACTCGTACTCTTCGCGGATATCGTCAAGGCTACGCATGGTTTGGCATTTAAGGGGCCGGTGCGGGAGGACAAGGTCAAACTTGCCGATTTGTGAGGGATGCCGCGATGTTGCAGCGAGCTTGCGCGGGCACGGTCCATCTGCGAACAGATTAAATGATGAGCCATCTGATCATGTATCTCGCAGCCGGTGTCGCAGAAACGGCGGCCAAATATCGCCCCGGTGCCAAGCACGCCATGCTGATTTACGTCTACACTGATAATCTAGATGCTGCGGCAGAGGACGCTGTTGAAGCGGCGGAACGAAACGGATGGGTCCATCTGGAATTGCGCCGCGCCAAAGAGCTTGATCCAGATCCTTCGGAAATCGCGGATGATATTCTTCGAGATGCTGCACAGTGCGCCGTCTCGGAAGGCTCAGCCATCGTGGTCTATGCCGATGAAATTCCTCATGACGCGTAGTATGATGTTGGCATAGCTTCGCCATTCGCAACGAAGAAGCGGAGGAGCGAACGCGAACATTCGTGGAGATTGCTCTCTTTCTCCATTCCTGTCAGGGATTCGCGCATGACCGAAGCGAAAGCGCATCCCTTCTACGCCATGCACGAACACGGTTTCGTGCGCGTCGCCACTTCCACCCCGCACGTGCGCACGGCCGATGTCGCCTTCAACCGCGACGCGGTGCTGGCCGAGGCGCGCCGGGCGCATGAGGCGCATGTGGACCTGGTGGTTTTCCCCGAGCTGTGCCTGTCCTCCTACGCGATCGACGACCTGCACATGCAGTCGGCGATGATCGAGGCGGTGGAAGGCGCGGTGGCCGACATCGTGCAGGCCAGCGCGGAGCTTTCGCCGGTGCTGCTGGTCGGCGCGGCGCTGATGCACAAGGGGCGGCTCTACAACTGCGCGCTGGCGATTGCGCATGGGCACTTGCTGGGCGCGGTGCCCAAGTCCTACCTGCCCAATTACCGCGAGTTCTACGAAAAGCGCTGGTTCGCTTCAGGGCTGGGTATCCGGGGGCAGATGATCCGCGTGAACGGGCGCGATGTGCCCTTCGGGACCGACCTTGTCTTTGCCTCCGAAGTCCTGCCGCACTTCCGTTTCTTCGCGGAAATCTGCGAGGATTTCTGGGCCGCGACGCCGCCTTCCTCGCTCGGCGCGCTCGCCGGGGCGACGATCCTGTGCAATCTCTCGGCCTCCAACATCGTGATCGGCAAGTCGGACGAGCGACACATGCTCTGCCGCGCGCAGTCGGCGCGCACGGCCTCGGCCTATGTCTATTGCGCTGCCGGCCATGGCGAGAGCACCACCGATCTCGCGTGGGACGGGCAGGGCGTGATCTACGAGCTGGGCGACCTGCTCGCCGAATCGGAGCGCTTCTCGCTCCATCCCGAACTGTGCGTGGCCGACATCGACTGCGAGCGGATTGTCATGGACCGGCTGCGCATTCCCACCTTCAACGATGCCGCGCAGGCCGCCGGATGCCCGGAAGAGACATTCCGCACCATCCCGTTCCGCCATGTGCCGCATGGCGGCGACATCGGCCTGACGCGCCCGCTCAGCCGCTTCCCCTTCGTGCCGGACCGGGCCGAGAAGCTCGATGCCGATTGCTACGAGGCGTTCAACATCCAGGTCGATGGCCTGATGCGGCGGCTGGAATCGACCGGGGCGAAGTCGATGGTGATTGGCATTTCGGGCGGCCTCGATTCCACCCATGCGCTGATCGTCGCGGCCAAGGCCTGCGACCGGCTGGGCCTGCCGCGCACGTTCATCCGCGGCTATACGATGCCCGGTTTCGCCACCAGCGACGATACCAAGGGCAACGCGTGGAAACTGATGCGCGCGGTGGGCATCACGGCGGAGGAAATCGACATCCGCCCCGCCGCCACGCGCATGCTGGAGGACATCGGCCATGCCTTCGCCGGCGGCGAGCCGGTCTACGACGTGACCTTCGAAAACGTGCAGGCGGGCCTGCGCACCGATTACCTGTTCCGCCTTGCGAGCCAGCACAATGGTTTCGTGGTGGGCACCGGCGACTTGTCTGAACTCGCGCTCGGCTGGTGTACTTATGGCGTGGGCGACCAGATGAGCCACTACGCGGTCAATTCAGGCGTGCCCAAGACGCTGATCCAGTACCTCATCCGCTGGTGCGCGCGCGGCGATCAGTTCGATGCCGCGACCGACGAAGTGCTGCTGGCCATCCTCGATACCGAGATCTCGCCCGAACTGGTGCCTGCGGGCGCCGACGGCGCGATCCAGAGCACCGAGGCCAAGATCGGCCCTTACGAGCTCAACGACTTCTTCCTGCACCACGTGATGCGCTTCGGGCAGAAGCCATCGAAAGTCGCGTTCCTGGCATGGCATGCCTGGCGCGATACGGCAGCGGGCACCTGGCCCGACGGTTTCCCTGAAGACCGCAAGAACCAGTACGATCTCGCCACGATCCACTCATGGCTGGAAAAGTTTCTGCGCCGCTTCTTCGCCTTCAGCCAGTTCAAGCGTTCGGCGATCCCCAACGGTCCCAAGGTTTCTTCCGGCGGTGCTCTCAGCCCGCGCGGTGACTGGCGCGCGCCGTCCGATGCCAGCGCGGCAGTGTGGCTGGCGGAACTCGACGCGCGGGTGCCGGAAGCCTGAGGCGCAAGCCTTGTTCTTCGGTCCTGCGTTCCCACAGTTCGATTTTGGTGCCGTCAGGGTCGAGGATCCAGGCGAACTTGCCGCCAATCGGCGGGATACCAGAGTGGGGGAGGGGATGCCATGTGGCTTTTCTCTGGAGAGTCCGCCTGCCATGGCAGTCGGGAAAGGGTGAGGGGGCTGCCTCCCGCCTTTGCGCCCCTTCGTGGCGCTTGATCACGCCGATTGGTTGTCAGTCCCGCAGCGATTCGATTTCGCGGGCGAGGTCCTTGCCGCGCTGCTCGTCGGTGGCGATGCGTTCCAGAACGGCGATGCGCTTGCGCATTTCCTCGACCTCGCGCTCCAGCTCGTGTTCGCGGGCGGTGTGGTCATAGTTGCCCTGATGCTTGCCCAGTGCGCGGTACTTGTGCGTGCGCAGCCAGGTGAAACAGGCGATCGCGAAGATGACGACGACGGCGGTCCAGAAACTCATTGCTTGGTGACCTCTGTGGGTTCGGTGCCACGCAGGGCCTCGATCTGGGAAGCAATATCGCTGCTGCCGCCATCTGTAGCGATGCGTTCCAGAACGCGCACGCGGTTTTCCAGTTGCGCGTTCTGTGCGGCGTACTGCGCGGCCTTTTCGGCGGTCTGGCTGGCCATGATCTCCAGCTTGCGCTCCTGAAAGGCCAGGTGGCGTTTGTAGGTGCCGGCCAGAATCCAGACCACGATGATGACCGCCGTCATCAGCACCAGCAGGGCAACGACCTCTTCCGGGCTCATTGGCAGGTCTCCTTCGAAGCGTCACCGTCCAGCGACTGGCGTGCTTCGCGCAGGCCTTCGATCTGGCGGGCGATATCATAGCCCTGATCGGTGACAATGCGCTCCACGCTGGCCAGACGATCCTTGATGGCCCCGATCTCGGCCTGGAGCTGCGCGTTTTCCTGCGTCAGCAACTGCACCCGGGCCTGCGCCTGGACGTCGTGCTTGGGATACATGGCTTTCCCCCACTGGTTCTCGATGGGATAGCCGTGGCGCATGCGCAGCCAGTTGTTGAGGATCCAGCCGCCGAAACAGGCCGCTATGGCGAACAGGATGAAGATCTGCGTCAGATCGAATTCCATGGCGTGTCTCTTGCTCCGGTTCAGTTGATGGCCTTGTCGCGATCAGCCGTGCGCTGCCCATCGACCTCGCGCCGGTCGCGCAGGGCCTCGATCTGGAGGGCCGTGTCATAGCCCTGATCGGTGATGATTCGTTCGAGGACCCGCACGCGTTCTTCCAGTTCCCGGCTGTGGGAGGCGTACTGCGCGGCCTTCTCGGCCGTGGCCTGAACCTGAAGTTCGGCCATGCGGCGCTGGTGCTTGCTCCAGATCGCGAAGATCGGAATGGCAAGCGCCATGAGCGGGATCAGATAGGCGAAGTCGAACATGATAGGGTCCCTGTTGTCCCGGCAGAGCTTTTCAGCGCAGGCTGTCGATCTCGGCGGCAAGGCGCGAGTTGCTGGAGCTGCTGTAGTGGGCTTCCATGTCGGCGATGCGCTTGTCGAGGTCCGACAGGTCCGAACGCAGGCGGCTGGAGCGCGACGTGCCCGGCATGGTGAGGCCGCGGCGCTGGCGGCGTCGTTCCATCCGGCGCAGCAGGCGCTCTTCCTCGGCCTCGCTGTAAAGCCCCATGGGGCGGCTGTCGGCGAGCACGGCCACGGCGATGTAGATCGGAATGGTCAGATAGAAGCCGAACAGCGTGAGCAGCACGGCACCCAGACGGATCCAGAACGTATCGACCCCGGTGTAGTCGGCGATGCCCGAGCATACGCCGGCCAGCTTGGCGTTCGACTTGTCGAGATAGAATTGTCCGCGTGACACTGTTTTTCCCTTCCCTTGAAGAAACTGGCGGGATCGCTTCGATCCCCGATTCCCGGTCATTGCCCCAGAGGCTGTCCTTCAGGGGCGGTGCGTGCCTCCGGGATGCAGGCGCGCACCGCTGTTATTCGGAAGTGCCCGGCCCGGGCTGTTCGTTCGTACCCATCGTGCGCTTCATCTCGGCAAGTTCCGCCTCGATCGAGTCGCCATCTGCGAGCGCGGCGATTTCCTCGGCGAGCGTCGGCTGGCGATTGTCGCCGATGCTCATGGCTTCGGCCCGGCCCTCGGCATAATCGACGCGCCGCTCGAGCTGGTCGAAGCGCGCCAGCGCCTCGTCGACACGCTCGTTCGAAAGCAGCGTGCGCAGCTTGACCCTGTTTTCGGCGCTCTGCAAGCGTGCGGCAATCGCGCTCTGGCGGCTGCGGGCCTCGCGCAGGCGGTTCTGCAGCTTCTCGATGTCCTGTTCGTAGGCGCGCAGCGAATCGTCGAGCACGGTGATCTCGGCATGGAGCTGCTCGGCCATGTCGGCAGCCTTCTTCTTCTCCAGCAGAGCGGCGCGGGCAAGATCCTCGCGGTCCTTGCTGAGCGCGAGCTGCGCCTTGTCGGCCCAGTCGGACTGCAGCTTGTCGAGCTTGGCGACGTGGCGGCGCAGTTCCTTCTGGTCGGCGATGGTGCGCGCGCTGCTGGTGCGGACCTCGACGAGGGTTTCTTCCATCTCGAGGATGATCAGGCGGATCATCTTCGCCGGGTCTTCCGCCTTGTCGAGCATGTCGTTGAAGTTGGCGGCGATGATGTCGCGGGTGCGGGAGAAGATACCCATCCTGATGTTTCCTTTGTTGTAGGTCGGGCGAAAGTGGGGGCGACCGGTATGGTTGCGGGTGCTGCAAGAGCGGAGTCTGGCATTGCCCGCGAAGCCGGCCCGGCAGGCCTGTTCGCGCGCGCTGTCTTGATCCGGACCTTGCAGGACTTCGATCTCGGCGTCGAGCCTGCTCATGCCAGCGGTATTCCGCAGATCGGCGCGGCGGCATGGGCCGCCGTCGTGCCGAACTTGTCGGCCATGACCAGCAGGTTGAACGCGCCCATCGCCAGCAGGCTGACGATGATCGCCCAGTCGAGCTTCGTGCGGGCCAGGTTGGACCGCATGGGGCGCGAGGTCGGTTCGGTGCTGGCGTTGCGCGCAGGCATGGCGTGTTTCCTTCGAAATGCGTCTATTCACGTTGTGTCCCCCTTTCAGCAAAGGGTGTGCCAAACTGGGGGAATGGCGGATTTTCGGCGCTTGCCCTGCTATGTGGCGGAATTTACGGCAAGCCTGTTGCCAATAGTTGGTGAAAATTGCTAACTATTGGGAATGGATCGGGATGTTCAGTTCATCGGGCAGTCGACGGCTTTTCTCGATGCGGTCGAGCGGGCCAGTCGTGCCGCGCCGGTTCGCCGTCCCGTTCTGGTGATCGGAGAGCGCGGCACCGGCAAGGAACTGATCGCCCAGCGCCTCCATCGCCTTTCGCCGCGTTGGGGGGAGCCGCTGGTCACGCTCAATTGCGCCGCGCTGCCCGAAACGCTGATCGAGGCCGAACTGTTCGGTCACGAGGCGGGCGCCTTCACCGGCGCCACGCGGGCGCGGGCCGGGCGCTTCGAGGAGGCGGACAAGGGGACGCTGTTCCTCGATGAACTCGGCAATCTGTCCATGGCTGCCCAGGAGCGGCTGTTGCGGGCGATCGAGTATGGCGAGGTCGTGCGTATCGGCGCCTCGCGTCCGGTGACCGTGGATGTGCGCATCGTCGCCGCGACCAATGCCGATCTGCCGCGCATGGCCGAGGAAGGGGCGTTTCGCGCGGACCTGCTCGACCGGCTCAGCTTCGAGGTCATTACCCTGCCGCCGCTGCGCGCGCGCGAGGGCGATGTCCACGAACTGGCCGACTACTACGGGCGGCGCATGGCCAGCGAGCTGGAATGGGATGGCTGGCCGGGCTTTTCCGAAGGCGCGCTGGCGACGCTGGAGGCGCACACTTGGCCGGGCAACGTGCGCGAACTGCGCAATGTCGTGGAGCGAGCGGTCTATCGCTGGGGCGTCGACGATGCGCCGATCGCCGAAATTGTCTTCGATCCCTTTGAAAATCCATGGCAGGCGCCCGGCAGCATCCGCGATGATGTGCCGGCGCCCGCGCCATCGGCCGATCTGTCACCGCCCGGCGGGCAGGACCATGCTCGTATCCCCGCCCCGGCTGTCCCCGGGGACCTGCGCGCGGCGGTCGAGGCTTTCGAACGTGGCCTGTTGCTCGATGCGCTCAGGCATCATCGCTGGAATCAACGTCGAGTCGCGGCAGCGACGGGGCTGACATATGATCAATTGCGGCATAGTATCCGCAAGCATGGCCTTCACGAAAGTGATGCAAGTGCTGCCATGAGGGTGGTTAACAAAGACGATTTCGAGTAAATTTGCCGCGTGCTTGTCACATGCTTGTCGCAAGGTTGATTGGCCGTTCTATCCGGAGCTGAACAGAAACGAGTTACGCAGTCGTGTCCGAAGATATCCAAGCGCTGGAGCAACTGGAAAGTCTCACAACGAGGCAGATCGAGGTTCTCGACCTGCTGATCATGCACCGCACGACCAAGGAAATCGCGCGCGCGCTTTCCATTGCGCCCAATACGGTGGACCAGCGCATCAGCGCGGTGCGCGACAAGTGGGGCACCACCAATCGCAAGGAAACCGCGCGCCGTTATGCACAGCTTCTGGAGGCCTGTGGCAAAACCACATATGGTTTTTCCCGTGTCGACGCCGCGCGCCAGGACGTGGATGAAAGTGACCGGGACCTGCCGGTCGAACCGGTCTTCATCCTATCCGATGCCTCGGCTTTCGGCCGGCGCCCGGAATGGGACGAGGACAAGGATGTCGGCCTGAAGGGCCTGGAGGCTTTCGACGCAAAGTTCGGCAGGACAGGCCGCATTGTTGCGGTTTTCGTTCTGGCGCTGATCATGGCCATGACGCTCGCATCGTCCCTGGCGATCGCGGACATACTGGGTCGGTTGATCTGATCGCCGGGGCGGCATGTACCGGGCGGATGCGTCGGGTGGGAGCCTTCGACCTGGAACTGGCGCTGCGGCGCTAATGGAGGCGAAGACCATGACCCCTGAAATTGCCAGCCTGAGGCTTTCGCGCAGTATCAAGTCGGTCGAGGATGGCGTGGACGAATTGCTGGCCAAGGCCGGCGACCTGCTGGCCGAGTTGGCCCGAGCCCGCGTGGGCACCGCGCATGCGGCTGTGCATGGGCAGCGGCCGATGGCACGCGTGGCCGCGATGCAGCAGAGCCTGATCGCCGCGCGTTCGGAAATCGTGCGGGCGCACAATGACCTTTCGAAGCTTGCGGAGACGATGGACGTTCCGGTCACGTGCCCGGAACTGGCTGAACTTGCCGAAGCAAAGAGTATGGGGCAGGACACGCACGAGGCTGCCTGAAGCGGGGAGGGGGCGCAGGTTTGGTGAATCCGGCACAGTTTGCATTTTTCCTGCTTGTCGCCCTCGTCATTCCGTCGGCCCTTTGGAAAGGGGGCGCACCCGAGCGGGTGGGGGCCTCCATCATCCTGGCGATGTGGGGGCTGCAGGCCGGCGGGGAGCATTTCCTGCCCAGCGGTTTCGTGGCTGTGGACCCGTTTTCATTGCTGTCCGACCTCATCGGCTTCGTGGGGTTCGGGTATCTCGCCGTCGAGGCGCGGAGGATTTGGCCCTTATGGGCGGCTTCACTGCAGATCTTGAGTTTAAGCGCGCACTTCGCAAGATGGGCGGATCTCAGCATACATCCGATGGTCTATGCCTTGATGCGGGGCACGCCGACTTTTGGCGCGATGATCGCGATCTTCATCGGAACGGTGCTGCATCGGACCAGGCTGCAGGGCCGTGGCTACGATCCGTCATGGCAGAACTGGTCCCGGGGCGCAGCCGGATCAAGCCGCTCTCGCCGGCCCTTCTAGAACTCCTCGTAAGGCACATGGGTGGCCTGCGCAGCGAGATCATGCTCGAGGTGCTGTTCGACGCCCGTGGAAATCTTTGCGGCTATCAGGCGCGTTGCGAGGGGCGGGTCGGGGCGATTTCGGCGCGCTACCGCCAGTTGTTTGAGTATGCCTTCAGGATGAAGGCGGCCGGATTCGTGCTGGTCCACAACCATCCGTCAGGCGATTCGCGGCCGAGCGTGCAGGATATTGCCGCAACGCGCGCGCTGGCGGCTGTCGCGCGGGCAATGGACGTGGAGTTTTTCGATCACGTGATCGTTGGCGGGCGCGCGGCCGTAAGCATGAAAAGAGCGGGACTGATCCCCGGCGCGCGCGTCTAGGAAGAGAAAAAGGAGAGGAAGCGTGCTGAAATGGCGATCGCCGCGCGGAAAGGGCGGCGCCGGACCACGGGCCGGGCAGTGTGCCGGCTGGTGGTGTCGGGCCCCGGGCAGCGCGATTCGGTAGATCATGCGCAATTCCCGCGCCTCCTGGCGGCTGGCGCAGGGTGCCCTGCAGTGCGGCTTTGCCGCATCCCCCCTCTGCAGGGAAGACGCCACGGGGGAGTGGCGGCCTGTCGTGCGTCGGGAAGTAATTCCCGGCGCACGCAGGTTCCTTTCGGGCATTCCCGGATTTCTTCGGCGGAGCGCGGGCTCTCGGTGCGACGCCACTTGCCTTTTGGGGGGAATGCGCCTATCTGCCCCTCATCCCGACATTGGTGAAACAAGGTTCGGGCTGGCGCCGGAGGGGGCCGGCACGGAACCGCGTTGCATCGATGTCGCTTCGACATCGTTCTGTATCTGGAGTTCCCGCGTGGCCGATATCGCCCGCATCACGCAAGTCATCGAGCCCGAGGTCAAGGCCCTCGGCTTCGATCTCGTGCGCGTGCGGATCTTCGGCAAGAGCGAGGTCGGTGACGACGAGATCGCGCTGCAGGTCATGGCCGAGAACCCGGCGACCGGCCAGCTCGTGCTCGACGATTGCGTGAAGCTGTCGCACCGCATTTCCGACCGCATGGATGCGCTCGAGGAAGCCGGCGAGGTGCTGATCGAAGAGGCCTATCGGCTCGAGGTTTCCTCGCCGGGCATCGATCGTCCGCTGACCCGTCCGAAGGACTACGCCAACTGGGCCGGGCACGAAGCGCGGATCAACCTGATCGCGCCGGTGGAGGGCAACCGCAAGGCGCTCCACGGCGATCTGGTCGGCATCGAGGGTGAGCCCGGTGCCGAAGTGGTTGCGCTCGATGACCGCAAGTCGGGCCGCGTCAGCTTTCCGCTGACAGACATTCATTCCGCACGGCTTGTCCTGACCGACAAGCTGATTGCCGCAACCCGCCCGCTGGAGACCAGCGGGGCCGACGAGATTCTCGAGGAACAGGAAGACTGACCATGGGCAGTGCGATTTCCGCCAACCGCGCAGAGCTGCTTGCGATTGCGAACTCGGTCGCATCGGAGAAGATGATCGACAAGTCGATCGTCATCGAGGCGATGGAAGAGGCCATCCAGAAGTCGGCCCGCAACCGCTACGGCGCCGAGAACGACATCCGCGCCAAGCTCGATCCGCGCACCGGCGACCTGCGCCTGTGGCGTGTCGTCGAGGTGGTCGAGGAAGTCGAGGACTACTTCAAGCAGGTCGACCTGAAGCAGGCCGAGAAGCTGCAGCCGGGCGCGAAGATCGGTGACTTCATCGTCGATCCGCTGCCGCCGGTCGATCTCGGTCGCATCGATGCGCAGTCGGCCAAGCAGGTGATCTTCCAGAAGGTCCGCGACGCCGAGCGCGAGCGTCAGTACGAGGAATTCAAGGACCGCACGGGTGAGATCATCACGGGCGTGATCAAGTCGGTCGAATTCGGCCATGTAATCGTCAATCTCGGCCGCGCCGAGGGCGTTATCCGCCGCGACCAGCAGATCCCGCGTGAAGCCGCCCGCGTTGGCGAGCGCGTGCGCGCCATCGTGCTGCGCGTCGAACGCCAGAACCGCGGTCCGCAGATCTTCCTCAGCCGCGCGCATCCCGAGTTCATGAAGAAGCTCTTCGCGCAGGAAGTGCCCGAAATCTACGACGGCATCATCGAGATCAAGGCCGCTGCCCGCGATCCCGGCTCGCGCGCCAAGATCGGCGTGATCAGCCACGATCACTCGATCGACCCGGTCGGCGCCTGCGTCGGCATGAAGGGCAGCCGCGTCCAGGCCGTCGTGCAGGAACTGCAGGGCGAGAAGATCGACATCATTCCCTGGAGCGAGGATACCGCGACTTTCGTCGTCAACGCGCTGCAGCCCGCGACGGTCAGCCGCGTCGTCATCGACGAGGAAGAGAGCCGCATCGAAGTCGTCGTGCCCGATGACCAGCTTTCGCTGGCGATCGGCCGCCGCGGCCAGAACGTGCGTCTGGCCTCGCAGCTCACCGGCTCGCAGATCGACATCATGACCGAGCAGGAATCGAGCGAGAAGCGCCAGAAGGAATTCCAGGAACGCTCGAAGATGTTCGAGGAAGAGCTCGACGTCGACGAAACGCTCTCGCAGCTGCTGGTCGCCGAAGGCTTCACCGAGCTGGAGGAAGTCGCCTACATCGAGATGGCCGAACTGGCGGCGATCGAGGGCTTCGACGAGGAACTGGCCGAGGAACTCCAGAGCCGTGCCCACGAGGCGCTCGAACGCCGCGAGGAAGCCGCGCGCGAGGAACGCCGTTCGCTGGGCGTCGAGGATGCCGTTGCCGAATTGCCGCACCTCACCGAGGCCATGCTGGTCACGCTCGGCAAGGCCGGCGTCAAGACGCTCGACGACGTTGCCGATCTCGCCACCGACGAACTCATCGCCAAGAAGCGCACCGAGCAGCGCCGCCGCGATGGCTCGGTTAACCGCCGTGCCCGCGACGAGGACAAGGGCGGCGTTCTGGGCGAATATGGCCTGACCGAAGAGCAGGGCAACGAGATCATCATGGCTGCGCGCGCGCATTGGTTCGAGGACGAAGAGCCTGCCGCCGATTCCGGGGAGGCCGCCGATGCGGAATCCTCACAATGAGCGCGTAAGCTCCGACATCGATAGCGCGAAGGCGGAGAGGACCTGCATCCTCTCCGGCGAGAAAGCTGCGCGGGATGACTTCGTGCGTCTGGCGATTTCGCCGGACGGGCTGGTCCTTCCCGATGTCCACGCGCGTGCCCCCGGGCGCGGCGCGTGGATCGGCGTTTCCCGCGATGCCCTTGAAAATGCGCTTGCGAAGGGCAAACTTAAGGGTGCGCTGGCGCGCGCCTTCAAGGGTGCGCCGCTTTCCATTCCGGATGACCTGCCCGACAGGATCGAACAGGCGCTGATCCGTGCGCTGACCGAACGGCTGGGGCTCGAACTCAAGTCCGGCAAGCTGCTGATGGGCTCGGACCGGATCGCGCAGAACGCGCGCGAGGGCCGTGTCGCGTGGCTGGGCCATGCGGCCGACGCGAGCGAAGACGGCTCGCGCAAGCTCGACCAGGCCTGGCGCGTGGGAAGCGAAGCGGAAGGCAGCGGGCTGAAAGGCATGCGCTTGCCACTGGACCGGGAGACGCTGTCTGTGGCATTGGGCCGCGACAACGTCGTTCACCTGGCGCTGAACGATCGCGGAGCGGCCGAGCGAGTCGCTTCGCTGCTGCGGCGCCTCCTGCATTTCCAGGGGCAGGCCGAACGCAACGCGGCCGGTATGGTTGATGATAACGGGCAGGCTCAGGCCGCGCCCGCGACGACGAATTGAGATTGAAGGGCACGACGAGACTTATGAGCGAGACCGATAACAAACCGACCCTGGGCCGCAAGCCGCTTGGGCTTAAGCGCTCGGTGGAAGCGGGTGAGGTCAAGCAGACCTTCAGCCACGGCCGCACCAACAAGGTCGTGGTCGAGGTGAAGCGCCGCAAGGTGATCGGCAAGCCCGGTTCGGAAGCGCCTGTCGAGGCCAAGGCCGAGGTTCCCGCGCCCGCTCCCAAGCCCGCGCCCAAGAAGCCGGCCCCGGCTCCCCGGCCCGCGCCCAAGAAGCCGGCCGCGAACGCCGGCGAGACGCCGCAGGAACGCGTCGCCCGCCTGCAGCGAGAGGCCGAGGAAGCCCGCCTCGCCGCGCTCGAGGAAGCGAATCGTCGCGAGCAGGAAGAAAAGCTGCGCGCGATCGAGGAAGAAAAGCGTCGCGCCGAGGAAAATCGCCGCGCCGAGGAAGAAGCTGCCGCTGCTGCCGTGAAGGCCGAGGCGGAAGCCGCCAAGGCCCCGCCGGCGCCCGAAGAGGTCGTGCCCGCTCCCGAAGCGCCCGTCGCCAAGGAAGAGGCCGCTGAGGCGCCCCTCAAGACCGAAGAGACGGCCAAGGAAGCTCCGGCGGCCACGCCGGTTCCCGCACCGCGCCGCTTCACGCCGGTCCAGCGTTCCGAACCTGCGGCCCGCAAGCCGGAACCGGCCGCCGGTGCCAAGAAGCCCGAGGCTGCCAAGAAGGGTGGCGCTCCGGCGCGCGGTGCCGAGCGCAAGGGCGGCGACCGCCGTCAGTCCGGCAAGCTCACGGTCAGCCGCGCGCTCAATGAGGATGAAGGTGCACGCGCACGTTCGCTCGCCGCGCTCAAGCGTGCCCGTGAGAAGGAACGCCGCGCGCACTTCGGCGGCCAGTCGCAGCCGCGCGAGAAGCAGGTCCGCGACGTGATCGTCCCCGAGGCGATCACCGTTCAGGAACTCGCCAACCGCATGGCCGAGAAGGGCGCCGACCTCGTGAAGGCGCTGTTCAACATGGGCATGATGGTCACCGTCAACCAGACGATCGACCAGGACACCGCCGAGCTGCTGGTGACCGAATTCGGCCACAACATCGAGCGTGTCTCGGCCAGCGACATCGATATCGATACCTCGACCGACGTCGATACCGAGGAATCGCTGAAGTCGCGTCCGCCGGTCGTGGCGATTATGGGCCACGTCGACCACGGCAAGACCAGCCTGCTTGACGCGCTGCGCGGCACCGACGTGGTGCGCGGCGAGGCGGGTGGCATCACCCAGCACATCGGCGCCTACCAGATCAAGACCAAGAGCGGCGATCAGATCACCGTGCTCGACACCCCGGGGCACGCGGCCTTCACCCAGATGCGCATGCGCGGTGCCAATGTCACCGACATCGTCATCCTGGTGGTCGCGGCCGACGACGGCATCATGCCGCAGACGATCGAGGCCATCAATCACACCAAGGCCGCCGGCGTCCCGATGATCGTGGCGATCAACAAGTGCGACAAGGAAGACGCGAACCCGCAGAAGGTGCGCGAACGCCTGCTCGAGCACGAGATCATCGTCGAGGAAATGTCGGGCGACGTGCAGGACGTCGAGGTTTCGGCCAAGACCGGCAAGGGGCTGGACGAACTGATCGACAAGATCCTGCTCCAGGCCGAGCTTATGGAGCTCAAGGCCAATCCCGATCGTCCGGCGGAAGCCACGGTGATCGAAGCCAAGCTCGACAAGGGCAAGGGCCCGGTCGCGACGGTTCTCGTCAACCGCGGCACCCTGAAGCGCGGCGACATCTTCGTGGTCGGCACCGAAAGTGGCCGCGTCCGCGCGATGAACGACGACAAGGGCCGTCAGGTCAAGGAAGCCGGTCCCTCGACCCCGGTCGAGGTCCTCGGCCTCGGCGGCGTGCCGATGGCGGGCGATACCCTGACCGTGGTCGAGAGCGAGCAGCGTGCCCGCGAAGTCTCGGCCTGGCGTCAGGAACAGGCAACGGCCAAGCGTACCGCGATGGCGCCTGCCAGCCTCGACACGATGTTCTCGGCGCTGGCCGCCAAGCAGAACGTCATCGAGTATCCGGTGGTCATCAAGGCCGACGTTCAGGGTTCGGTCGAGGCGATCAACGCCGCGCTCCACAACCTCTCGAACGACGAGATCAAGGTGCGCATTCTGCACTCGGGCGTGGGGGCCATCACCGAGACCGACGTGACGCTGGCTTCGGCCTCGGGCGCGCCGATCATCGGCTTCAATGTCCGCCCGAACGCCAAGGCGCGCGAGCAGATCGAGAAGACCAAGACCTCGATGATGTACTACGACGTCATTTACGAGCTTACCGAGGAAGTCGCCAAGCAGATGGCCGGCATCTGGGGGCCCGAGCGCGTGGAAACCGTTGTCGGCCGCGCCGAGGTCAAGCAGGTCTTCCCGGCCGGCAAGAAGGACAAGGCGGCAGGCCTGCTCGTCGTCGAAGGTGTCATCCGCAAGGGGCTGCATGCCCGTCTCACGCGCAACGACGTCATTGTCTCGGCAACGACCATCGCCTCGCTGCGTCGCTTCAAGGACGACGTCGACGAAGTGCGCACGGGCCTCGAATGCGGCGTGGTGCTGGCCGACACGAACGACATCCGGGCGGGCGACCAGCTCGAAGTCTTCGAAGTCTCCGAGCGCGAACGCACCATCGGGTAAGCCGTGGCGAAGAGCCGGACACGCAAGCGCAAGCCTGTCGCACGTCCGGCTCGGAAGCCCTCGAAATGGCGCACGGCCCATTGGGAAGGTGTCGATGCCGGTTGTCTGCCGGTCGGCGCTTTTGCAGTGCTTGGCAGTGCCTTCCTATGGTGTGCGCTTGAAGTGAGCTGACACCCGCTAGGCTCTGTCGGAAATTCAACCCGGAGCGACCGTGCCGATCACTTGTGCCTTTCCGGCCGCAACCCGCGGCGGAAAGGCAGGTGATTATGCATGACCATTGATACTGCAGTGATTCTGGTTATCGGGGTTGCGACCTTGCTGGTTGGCCTCGTGACCTTGATGATCAAGCTCGTCGAGCTGGGTCGCAAGTAGCCAGTGAGGGGGGGCGGTGCTGGAACATCGGCCTTCAATACGTATCGAGCCCCGGGCGCTGGAATACCCGAGGCTCGGGCAGGTGAAATGAACATTTCAACCGCAGTGATTGGTGTGAAATACTCCGATTGACAGGATTTTTCAAGATGACCCGCTATCTCGCCCTGTTCGGCTCCATCAACGTTGGCGGCAATCGGCTGACGATGGCGGACTTGCGCTATGCCTTCGAGCGCGAGGAGTTCGAGAACGTCGAGACGGTCGTCGCCAGCGGGAATGTGCTGTTCGATTTCGACGAGAGACCGACAGACGGGTTGGAAGAGCTCTTTGCCCACATGATGCTGGAGCGCTTCGACATCGACAGCTTCGTGGCGGTGCGCACGAAGGGAGAGGTGCGCGCGGCGGTCGAGGACAACCCGTTTGTCGGCAGCGGCGAGGACAAGTTCGTCCACACCCATTTCCTCGAAAGCCAGCCCGAGCCGGCCCGGTTCGAAAAACTCCTTGCCGATCATGCCGGGCGCGGGAACGAGAAGCTCGCGATGGGGCCCCGGTGCCTCTATATCGATTACGTCGATGGCGTCGGTAACAGCAAGCTCACCGCCGCTTTCATCGAGCGGCGTCTGGGGTGCCGGGGAACGGCGCGCAATGCCCGTTCGCTGGCCCGCATCCTCTCGAAGATGTGAAAAGGGCGACGCACTCCGCCACGTGCGCCGCCCCTCGATCAAGTGCGGATAAGCCCGTCTTGCCCGATCAGCGAATGAGGCCGCTGTAGACCGCGTAGACCTTGAAGGTGCTCGTGCCGATCAGCAGGACGTCGCTGCCTGCGCGGACATAGCGATAGCCCTTGCGCGGCGCGGGCAGGCGCTTGTACTTGCGATAGTCGACGATCTGATAGTTCCTGGCATAGCGCCGGTCGAACTTTTCACCCTTCCGGAAGGTCTTGTAGACCTTTTTCTTTTCGACCTTTTTCGCGGTTCCCTGTCCGGACTTGCTCGGACCCTTGTTTTGATTCTGATTGTGCGACTGTTGTTGCGGCGGTTTTTGCTGCTGGGCCATGGCCGGTGCAGCCATGCCGGAAACGGCGAGCGAGGCGGCAATCAGGGCGGCGGAAAACAATCTCATCATTTGGCTCCTTGTGTACTGGTTTCACAAGGATAACGCCCTTTCGGGGCTTTTGGGGGTAATCAATTGTTGCAAATTGTCATCCGCTGCCCACATGGATGCAGACGATGGCACGCCAGCAATTCACACCCGAACAGCACTCCGTTCGCCTGCTCAAGGTGGGTGAACAGGTGCGCCACGCGATCAGCGACATTCTCACGCGCCAGCAGGTGCATGACGATACGCTCTCGGCGCATTCGGTATCGGTCACCGAAGTGCGCATGACGCCCGACCTCAGGCAGGCGACGGTCTATGTTAAGCCGCTGCTCGGCGTCGACGAGGAAGCCGTGCTCAAGGCACTGCGCACCAATACCGCCTATTTCCAGCGCGAGGTTGCCCAGCGGCTCAAGCTCAAGTTCGCGGCGAAGATCCAGTTCCGCTCCGACGAGACGTTCGACGAAGCGAGCCGGATCGATGCGCTGCTCGATGATCCCCGGGTAAAGCGCGACCTAGAGGACTGAGGGCTTCCCGAAAGGCCGTGGCCTATCGCGGCATCATCCGCGTGCGGATGGTGATGTCCACTTTCTTGCCGACGACAAGCGACCACGCGGTCATGCCGTAGTCGCGCCGGTCTATCCGCATCCGGCCTTCAAGCTCGATCGGCGTCGCGCCCCGGCTTGCGAGCGGATCGCTGCCGAACGTGACGTGCATCACCTCGGCGCGGGTCACGCCGCGCGCGGTTAGCTGGCCGGATACTTCCGCCGTGCGCTTGCCGGTCATGTGGATCGTGTCGCCTGTAAAGCGCACTTTGGGGTGGTTCTCCACATCGAAAAAGTCGGCGCTCTTCAACCGCTTCAACGTAACGTTGTCCGACGCGCGCAGGGCCCGTGCGTCAAGCGTGACGTCGAAGGTGATTGATCTCGGTTCCTGCGAATCCGGTTGCGGAGCCAGCGTGACACTGCCCACCATGGCCGGGAATCGTGCGGTCTTGCTCGCGATGCCCATGAAGGCCACCCGTGCGCTGACCGCACTCGATGCGGGATCGAGCTGGTAGTGCCACACAGTGCCGGTGGACGAGCCTGCGGGCACCGCGATCGCGGCGAGAAGGACGAATGGCAGGGCCGATCGGACGATCAGCGGGCGACCGAGCATGGTGCTCTTTCTGTTTGTTGTTGCGTCGGCAAGGCTGCCCTTCGACATGGAGCGTGTCAACACCACCCAGGGGGAGACAGGGTCATGAGCGATTTCGCGTTCCTGCGCGGGGGGCGGACAGGGCGGTTGGGTATGGGACGAGACGATCGCCGCGATCGGGCGCCAGTCGGGAGGCACCGCGCGTTGCCTGGCGCTTGACGCGCCGGGGTGCGGCGCGAAGCGCGGCGTCGATACGCCAGGTCAGGCGCACTCGAAGGTGAGTTGCACGGCCTCCCAGTTTCGGTTCGCCGCGTCCTCGGGGCTGATCCAGAACTGGAACAGGCCCATTTCGCCCCAACGCCATTCCATCATGTCGTCGTAGCCCAGTTGCAGCAGCAGGATGTCGCCGCGATGGTCGTCGCGCGCGCTCTGCTGGCGGCCGCCGAGGCCGAACATCTGGTGCTGGTGCCGCGTCGGCAGGCGATAATCGCGGTTGATCCGGGCAAGTTCGTCCTCGGGTATCGCCGTCAGCGCATCGGGCGCGCTCGTGATCATGGTCCGCAGCGACAGCGTGGCCAGATCGGAGGCCGAGCGCGGGACATGATGGCGCACGAGATCCCCGTAGCCGGCATGCAGTTCGGTCAGCAGGTCCGCGATCACCTCGCCTTCCTCGCGCGTCAGCGGCTGCCATGGGTCGCGATCGGCCGAGAACTGGTCCAGCGCGGTGATGGCGTCGGGCAGGGCCTCGCGCTGGGCCTCGATCGCCGCGAGAGCGGCCTGCCGTTCGACGAGTTCCGCGCGCGCGGCTTCGAGGGTGGCGTCATCCGCGTCGGCCCGGGCTTCCAGGCCTGCCAGCGTTTCCGCTGCCTGCCGCACGCCGTCGCGGCGGAGCGCGACGGGCCTTGCCGAAGTATCGAAGGCATTGTGGATCTGCGCGGCGAGATGGCTCACGCCATGCCACCACAGTGTCTCGCCTTCCGCTGTAAAGGCGGACCTGCGCGGTGCGACGTGGTGCGACAGCAGGTTGGCCATGGCCTGTTCGATCGCCTTGTCGCGCTTTGCGTCACGATGGTCGCGCAGATCGTCCGGCAGATCGAGCGCGAAGGGATCGACCGGCCAGAACGGAAAGAAGTAGCGGCTCAGGACGCCGGCGCGCGCGGGAAAGGGGTATCCGCCCTCGTCGAAGGCGGGCGGCAGGTCCTGCGGGGGTTCGGAGAAGTCGTGTTCTCCGGCAGGTACGGATACGACGGCGCCCGTGCCGAGGAAGAAGGCCAGCGAGCCGTCCCACGGCAGCGGCGATTCCGGGCAGGCGGCGGCCAGTTCGGTGAGATCGATCTGGGCCGCGAAAGGCAGTGGCGTGCCGTTGGCGTCGCGCGGCCATTCGGCATCGCCAAGCCGGGGCAGTCCGCCCAGCCAGCTACGGTCGGAAAACCAGTCGCGATCCCGCTCGCGGGGTTTGCGCACCAGCGCCACGGGCCGGGACGGCAGTGGTGTCGGTTCCGTGCCGGTTTCATTGGCAGCGCGGCGGCGCAGGCTGGCGATCCTGTCTTCGGGCGCCAGCGGATCGGGTCGCCAGACGGGCCCCGGGGACGCGTCTTCCCGCTTTGAGCGCTTGCGGGGACGGGGAGACGTGGCCGGGCCACCTGCCGGTTTGTCATCACCGATCACTGCCGCTGCCAGCATCGTCAGCACGACGCCGAGCCCGAGCAGTCCCATCACTGCGGCGCTGCGTCCGCGCTGCGCGATCAGCCAGGCCGCGCCCCGGTCCAGGAGGTTGAAGGTGCCGGGATCGGAGGAAGGCGTATGGGGCGCCAGAGCGACGTAGAAGGCCGCGAGGGCGGTGAGCCCGAACGCCACGATCATGACGATTAATCTCTTCATGCCTCCCTCCGCACGTATTCGGCAGGCTTCTCTTAGAGAAGGATGGTTAATTTCATTCAAGCGGGGAGAAGCGGGGGCAATCCCGTGCACGGTGCAACGGGGAGTGTTATCCCCAGTCACGATGGCCAAGCTCTACTTTTATTATGCCAGCATGAATGCGGGCAAATCCACCACGCTGCTGCAGGCGAACTTCAACTACAACGAACGCGGCATGCGCACGATGCTCTGGACAGCCGCGATCGACGACCGCAGCGGGGAGCGGGGCGATGGCCATGCGATCGAAAGCCGGATCGGCCTGCATGCGAGCGCCTGCCGCTTTTCGGAGGCCACCGACCTGCTCGGGGAGGTGAAGGCGGTTCATGCCGTGGAGCCGCTTTCCTGCGTGCTGGTGGACGAGGCGCAGTTTCTCACGCCCCGGCAGGTGTGGCAATGCGCGGACCTTGCCGACAAGGTGGGCATTCCCGTGCTGTGCTATGGGCTGCGCACGGATTTTCGCGGAGACCTGTTTCCCGGCTCGGCGGTCCTGCTGGGAATTGCCGATACGCTGGTCGAGCTCAAAGGAGTTTGCCACTGCGGGCGCAAGGCTTCGATGAACCTGCGCGTGGACGACGGGGGGATGGCGGTGAGCGACGGCGCGCAAACCGAAATCGGCGGCAACGACCGCTATGTTGCTTTGTGTCGCCGCCATTTCAGCGAGGCGCTGGGCCGCTGAGCGCCCTCTCGGGCAGGCTCGTGCGTGCAGGTGGACGCGCGGCGAGGGCGGTCCCCCGCATGCGCACCCCGGTTGCCTTGCAATGCATTGAAATTTTCCTGCAACCTCCTTCGGCAAAGATCGCCGCAGCGCGATGGAAAAGAACGAAGCGGGATCGCATGCAGAGCACGATTGTCCATCTGGGATATCACAAGACGGCCACGACCTGGCTGCAGAAGCAGGTGTTTCCGCGTGCCACCAGCCACGACTACATCCCGCGCAAGACCGTGCAGGACGCCTTCATAGCACCTGCCGGAATGCATTTCTGCCCTGAAGAGGCGCGCCGGGTGCTCTCGCTCAACGGCCGCAACCGGCCCGTTCTGCTCAGCGAGGAAAACCTTTCGGGCTATATCCACAACGGCGGCCTTCACGGCTTTCTGGCCCCGGAGATGGCCCGCCGGATAAAGGCGGTCTTTCCCGAGGCGCGGATCGTCCTGTTCATCCGCAACCAGTTCGACATCTGCCGGGCAAGCTATGCGCAATACGTCTCCGGCGGCGGGACATGGGGGCCGCGGCGCTACTTTGAAACCGCCCGCTATGTCCGCGGGGCCCTGACCAGGCCGTGGAAGGCGCCGGTCTTCGAGTTCGAGCACTTCGAGTACGATCGTCTCGTGGCCCACTATGACAGCCTGTTCGGCGCCGACCGGGTGCACGTCTACCCCTACGAGTGGCTCAGCGACCGTTCCACGCTGATCGCGCGTATGGAAGCCGATCTTGGCCTCGCGCTGGAGGACCTGCCGCCGGAGGGAGAGCGGGCGAACCGGTCGCTGGGCGCGGCCGGGCTGACGGTGATGCGCGGCGTGAACCTGTTTACGCGCCAGTCGGTGGTCAACAAGGACCGGATCGTCGACCTGCCGGGCGGGCAAGTGCTGCGCCATGGGGCGAAGTGGCTGGTCGGACGGATGCCGGCGATCAACCGCAATCCAGCGCGGCTTTCCGGCCGCTTGCAGCAGCGCATCGCCGAGCATTACCCGCACAGCAACCGGCGCCTGCTGGAAATGCGCGATCTTCCGCTGGAAGAGCTGGGCTATCCGGTCTGAGCGGCACTTGCGCCATTGCCGGTCTTCGGGGGCATCCCTAGATGTAGGGCATGAACGATTTCCTGCTGCAGGCCGCAGCGATCATCATTCCCCTGATCATCGCGATCGTGTTCCATGAAGTCGCCCACGGCTGGACCGCGCGGCTGCTGGGTGATCCGACCGCGCACGAACAGCGCCGGCTCAGCTTCAACCCGCTGCGCCATGTCGATCCCTTCGGCACGATCATCCTGCCCGCAATCCTGTGGCTGACCACGCATACCGCGTTCGGTTGGGCCAAGCCGGTGCCGGTCAACAAGTGGCGCCTGCGCGATCCGCGCCGGGGCATGATGGCCGTCGCGGCGGCCGGGCCGGCGATGAACCTGGTGCTGGCGGCCATCGGCGCGGTGCTGCTGGGGCTGCTGGTCCGTCTTGCGGGTGACAGTGCGGCCCCGTCCCTCCAGTTTCTGGCGGACAACTTCGGCAACTTCATCATGATCAACGTCTTCCTGGCGTTCTTCAACCTACTGCCGATTCCGCCCTTCGACGGATCGCATATCGTCGAGGGTCTGCTGCCGCCTTCTGCGGCCCGGACTTACGCGAAGCTGCGTCCCTTCGGCTTTGCCTTGCTGTTTCTCGTGCTGCTGGTGCTTCCGCGGCTGTTTCCGGGCTGGGGAATCATCGAGCGCGTGGTCGTTCCGCCCGTGATGTGGCTCGGCGACTATTACATGCACCTCGCGCGGCTGGTCGCCGGGGCCTGAGCGCGGGCAGCGCGCCTTTATCGGCAGTTCAGGTTTGTATCACTTTGTCCCATTGCCTTGCCGGTCCGGCGGGCGATGACGATCTGGAGTGCGCGGGGAAGCTGATCGATAAGAAGGAGACTTGCGATGAGACGCCTTTCTCTGCTCATTCCCGCCGTTCTCATGGCCGCTGCGCCCCTTTCCGCCATGGCCGACGAGGCCAGGCCGCAGGCCGAGGCCTCGGTGCCCTTTGCCAACCACGGCGGCGTCTGGAACTGGCGCTCGGACGGGAACCGGACGGTCTATTTCGAGGACAGCCGCAGGAACTGGTACAAGGCCGAACTGATGGGATTTTCGCCGGACCTGCCGTTCGTCGAATTCATTGCCATCGATACGCGCCCCAACGGCACGCTCGACAGGTGGAGCGCGGTCTACATCCATGGCCAGCGTTATCCCTTCACATCGTTCGAGAAGGTCGACGGGCCGCCGTCGAAGCACAAGAAGAAGGACGCGCCGGAAAAGTGATCCGCGCGCGCCGTTGACCAATCCGGCCACGGCGCACATGGGGTCGGGATGACGCTTCCCCCGACACCGCATGGCTGGATCATCCTCGACAAGCCGATCGGCCTCGGTTCGACCCAGGCTGTGGCCGCCGTCAAGCGCAACCTGCGCGAGGCTGGGTATGGCAAGAAGACCAAGGTCGGCCATGGCGGCACGCTCGATCCGCTGGCAAGTGGCATCCTGCCCATCGCGCTGGGCGAGGCGACCAAGCTGACCGGGCGCATGCTCGATGCCAGCAAGATCTATGAGTTCACGGTGCAGTTCGGACGCGAGACGGACACGCTCGATCTGGAAGGCGCGGTGATCGCCGAGAGCGACGTGCGGCCCACGCGCGATCAGGTGGAAGCGGTGCTGTCGCGCTTTACCGGCCCGATCGAGCAGGTGCCGCCCGCTTATTCGGCGCTGAAGGTCGACGGCCAGCGCGCCTATGACCTGGCGCGCGCGGGTGAGGACGTGAAGCTGAAGTCGCGCAGCGTGGAGATATTTGCCTTATCTCTCCTCCCCTTCAGGGGAGGGGCTGGGGGTGGGGCTTCTCCGCGCAGCGCAGTGTCTGCCGATGGGCCCCACCCCACCCCCTCTCCTGAAGGGGAGGGGCTTCAGGACGTGACTTTCCGTGCCCATGTCTCCAAGGGCACTTATATCCGCTCGCTGGCGCGCGACATTGCCCATGCGCTGGGCACCTGCGGCACGGTGACCATGCTGCGCCGCGTCAAGGCCGGCCCGTTCGACCTGTCCCATGCGATTTCGCTGGACAAATTGAACGAAACGGGTAAGGGCGCGCCTCTTGAACAGATACTCTTGCCACTGGAGGCGGGGCTGGACGACATCCCGGCCATCGACCTCAGTCCGGAGCAGGCAAGGGCGGTCCGACAGGGCCGCGTTCTGACCGGGCTGCCCCAGGAAGACGGGCTGCATTGGGTGCGTGAAGGAAGAGTTCCGGTCGCGCTGATGGAGCTTTCGGGCGGAGACGCACGCGTCGTCAGGGGGTTCAATCTTTCGGATGTCGCGGAGTAAATTGAATGTCGGTTACTGCAGAAAAGAAGACGGAAATCATTTCGGACAACGCCCGCGCCACTGGCGACACGGGTAGCCCGGAAGTCCAGGTCGCGATCCTCACCGAGCGCATCCGCAACCTGACCGAACACTTCAAGACGCACCACAAGGACAATCACTCGCGTCGCGGTCTGCTGGCCATGGTCAACAAGCGCCGCTCGCTGCTCGACTACCTCAAGAAGAAGGACGTCGAGCGCTACAACGCCCTGATCCAAAAGCTCGGTCTGCGTAAGTAAGCACCGAAGTGGAGGCGGCCCCCAGCGGGCCGCTTCTTGTATCCGGGCAACCCATTTGGGTATCCTCGCAATCCGGCGGGGGGCCTGGGGGCCATAAAAGGCCCCACACCGGACCGGGACGGTATCCCCGGCAGTAAACCCCGCGCGTGCAATAGGGCCCGCGGGCCTGAGGAAACTCTCTATGTTCGACGTCAAAACCGTATCGATGGAGTGGGGCGGAAAGACCCTCACCCTTGAAACCGGCCGCATTGCCCGTCAGGCCGACGGCGCGGTCCTCGCCACTTATGGCGAAACTGTCGTGCTGTGCGCTGTCACGGCCGCCAAGTCGGTGAAGGAAGGCCAGGACTTCTTCCCGCTCACCGTCCACTACCAGGAAAAGTTTTCGTCCGCCGGCCGTATCCCCGGTGGCTTCTTCAAGCGTGAACGCGGCGCGACCGAAAAGGAAACGCTGACCAGCCGCCTGATCGACCGTCCGGTGCGCCCGCTGTTCCCCGAAGGCTTCTACAACGAGATCAACTGCATCGCGCAGGTCATGTCCTATGACGGCGAGACCGAGCCCGACATCGTTGCCATGATCGCCGCTTCGGCCGCTCTCACCATTTCCGGCGTTCCCTTCATGGGCCCGATCGGCGCCTGCCGCGTCGGCTTCATCGATGGCGAATACGTGCTCAACCCGAAGCAGACCACTGCTCTCGAGGACGGGCGCCTCGACCTCGTCGTCGCCGCCACCGGCGAAGCCGTGATGATGGTGGAATCGGAAGCCAAGGAGCTGACCGAGGACGAGATGCTCGGCGCCGTCATGTTCGCGCATGACGAGTGCAAGAAGGTCGCCAACCTCATCATCGACCTTGCCGAAAAGGCTGCCAAGGAGCCCTGGGAAATCGCGATCAGCGATAACTCGGCGATCAAGGACAAGCTCAAGGACGTGGTCGGCGCAGACGTTGCCGCCGCCTACAAGCTGACCGACAAGTCGGCCCGCTCGAACGCGCTCAACGAGGCGCGTGCCAAGGCCAAGGAAGCCTTCGCCGACGCCGACGCGCAGACCCAGATGGTCGCCATCAAGACCATGAAGAAGGTGGAAGCGGACATCGTTCGCGGCGCCATCCTCAAGGACGGCACCCGCATCGATGGCCGCGCGCTCGATCAGGTCCGCCCGATCGAATCGATGGTCGGCTTCCTGCCGCGCACCCACGGTTCGGCGCTGTTCACCCGCGGTGAAACGCAGGCGATCTGCACCACCACGCTGGGCACCAAGGACGCCGAGCAGATGATCGACGGCCTCGAAGGCCTGTCGTACTCGCCGTTCATGCTGCACTACAACTTCCCGCCCTACTCGGTCGGCGAAGTGGGCCGCTTCGGCGCCCCGGGCCGTCGCGAGATCGGCCACGGCAAGCTGGCATGGCGCGCGCTGCACCCGGTGCTGCCCTCGAAGGAGGACTTCCCCTACACCATCCGCATCCTGTCCGACATCACCGAGTCCAACGGCTCGTCCTCGATGGCGACGATCTGCGGCGGCTGTTTGTCGATGATGGACGCGGGCGTTCCCATCGAGCGTCCGGTTTCGGGCATCGCCATGGGCCTGATCCTCGAAGGCGAAGAGTTCGCGGTCCTTTCGGACATTCTGGGCGACGAGGACCACCTCGGCGACATGGACTTCAAGGTGGCCGGCACCGAGAACGGCATCACCACGATGCAGATGGACATCAAGATCGCCGGCATCACCAAGGAAATCATGGGTAAGGCGCTGGAGCAGGCGAAGGCCGGCCGCGCGCACATTCTGGGTGAAATGCAGAAGGCCCTCGGCTCGGCCCGCACCGAGCTTTCGGCCCACGCACCGCGCATCGAGACGATCCAGATCGACAAGTCGAAGATCCGCGACGTCATCGGCACCGGCGGCAAGGTGATCCGCGAGATCGTTGCCGAGACCGGCGCCAAGGTCGACATCGACGACGAAGGCGTGATCAAGATCTCCTCCTCCGACATCAACCAGATCGAGGCTGCCAAGGCCTGGATCCAGGGCATCGTCGAGGAACCGGAGGTCGGCAAGATTTACACCGGCAAGGTCGTCAACATCGTCGACTTCGGTGCCTTCGTGAACTTCATGGGCGGCAAGGACGGTCTCGTCCACGTCTCCGAAATGAAGAACGAGCGCGTCGAGAAGCCGACCGATGTCGTGTCGGAAGGCCAGGAAGTGAAGGTCAAGGTCCTCGAGATCGACAACCGCGGCAAGGTCCGCCTGTCGATGCGCGTGGTCGACCAGGAAACCGGCGAGGAGTTGGAGGACACCCGTCCGCCCCGCGAACCGCGCGGTGACCGTGGTGGCGATCGCGGCGATCGCCGTGGCCCGCGTCGTGGCGGCGGTGGCGGCCGTGACCGTGACCGTGGTCCGCGCCGCGACCGTGGTGGCGACAACGGCGGTGGCGGCGATCCCGACCACATGCCGGCGTTTCTGAAGGAAGACTGATCGGCAGAACCGGTCAGCGGCCCCAGGGACGGCTGACCGGTTGCCTCCTGCCCCGGTGGCAGGGATGAAAAAGATGAAAGGGCCGCGATTTCGCGGCCCTTTCTGTTTTGATGCATGATAATCTCCGACATGCTCCGGTAATACTGGTCAAGCAGACTTGTCGTATCGGGAGAGAGTGTCATGAAATACCTTGACGACGACATTGTCGACTTGCGGCGGGACGACGGATCGACCTGGCAATACTATTGGGGTGATCGGGTCGAGATCGTGCCGGGCAACGGTCCCGACCAGCGCGTGCGCGTGATCGGCCACGACGGGGCGGTGATCGACGAGGGCCGCATTCGCGCTTCGGCGAAATTGCGCGATACGCCGATCCTGAAGCTGTCGATGATCGACGTGCAGCAGGGCGACGGCCTGATCCTTGAAACGCCCGGCGGCAAGGTGATCTTCATCGACGGCGGCGACAACCAGCTTTTCGCCCGCCACGCCGCCGCGCGTTTTCGCGGCACGTCGGATGCCAGCCCGCTGGTGGTGGACCTGATGCTCGTGACGCATGGCGATGCGGATCACTTCGACGGGCTCAACGACTTGCGTCGTTCCGAGACGGACAGCCGGGCGCGCAAGCGCATTTTCGTGGCGCCCAGGCGCTATTACCACAACGGCATCGTCAAGCGCCCCGGCAGCAAGCCCGACGGCACGCGGCGCCGGGATGTCGAGAAGCTCGGGTCGACGACCGAGGTCGGCGGCGAGACTTTCATCACCGGCCTCGTCGACGATCCCGGCGCGCTTCCCGCCGAGGAACGCAATGCGCCGTTCGAGAGCTGGTGCGAGACCCTCGACGCATGGGAGCCGCGCGTCCTGGCGGTGACCGGTGCGCCCATCGAACGTCGCCGGATCGATTACACCGTCAGCGACGCATTCGACTTCCTTGCCGTCGAGGATGTCCATGTCGAGTTGCTCGGGCCTATCGTCGAGGATACCCCGGCAGGTCCCGGACTGCGTTTCCTGCGCGATCCGCCCGACGATGCCGCGCTGATGCTCGGCACCGAGGAAGTGACGGGCGGCAGCCTCTCGGCAAGCCACACCATCAACGGGCACTCGATCGCGATGCGCCTGCGTTATGGCAATGTGCGTTTCCTGTTCACGGGCGACATGAACCAGGAAGCGGGCCAGCGCCTGCGGCAGGCCCTTCCTGCGGCCGCGCTGCGCTGCGAGATCCTGAAGGCGCCGCACCATGGGTCTGCCGATTTCGACATGGAAATGCTGATGGAAGCGGGGCCGGTGGTCTCGCTGATCTCCTCGGGCGATGAAAGCGCGGCCAAGGAATACATCCACCCGCGCGCAACGCTGATGGCGGCCCTTGGCAAGGCGTCGCGCACCACCCCGGCGGTGATCTTCATCACCGAGCTGGCCGCGTTCTTCAAGGTGATCGGCTATACCGAGGACAAGGCCGGGCGGCGCTTCTTCGCTTTCGAGCGGACCAACTTCGGCATCTGCCACGTGCGCACCGACGGCGAACGCGTGCTGGCGTTCACCCATTCGGGCAAGAAAGGCATGAACGAGGCCTATCGCTTCACCGTTTCGGGGAGCGGTGCGGTGCAGTTTGCTGCCAAAGCGTCCAAGGTTTCGGCGCCGCGGAAGAATTGATCGCGTCCTGCGGAAAGGCTTGGCCCGAAAGGGTTTTCCGGAAAGGTTTGGCGGGGCGCGCATACCAAAGCGAGACACGTGCTTCACCGCGATTGACCGGAAGGGGGCGGCCGACCATGGTTACCCCATGTTTAAGAAACTCCTCGCCGTGTCGGCGCTGGCTCTTGCCGCCTCGCCTGTCGCTGCCCATGCCGGGCAGGAATCCTATGCCGAAGGGCAGGTGTGGCAATATACCACCCGCGCGCAGGACAAGGGTTCGCTCCTGAAGATCCAGAAGATCGACATCGAAGGCGGGCGCAGGATCTATCATGTCAGCGTGATCGGCGTGCACATGGGTTACCGGCAAGAAGTAAGCGTTCTGCCGCATCTTCCGGTTTCGGAGGAAACGCTCGACGCCAGCGTGACCCGTCAGGTGCATCCGGGCAATGCCTTTTCGGCGATCTCCGCCGATGCGGATATTGCCGAATGGCGCATGGTGCATGGCGGGGTTCTCACCACATCGCTGGTCCAGGCGCTGGACCAGGTCGACACGATGCTGTCGCCACAGCTCTGACGAACGAGGGCGGTTGCCTTAGCCGGTGACCGCAAGGCGCGGGCCGTTACCGTCGGTGCCCTTGGGTCGCTTGTCGGCGACGACGACGCGGTTCTTGCCGGCCTTCTTGGCGGCATAGAGTGCGGCATCGGCCATCGGGATGACGTCGGCCATGCTTGTCGCGGTTTCCGGCACTGCCGCCACGCCAAGCGAGGCGCTGACCGGGGCACAGTGCACCTCGGACAGGCTTTCGATCCGCATGCGCAGCATTTCGGCCTTGGCGGTTGCATCCTCGATGCCGCAACTGGGCAGGATGACCATGAGTTCCTCGCCGCCATAGCGCGCGACGACGTCCGAGGGCCGCAGCGCTCCGACGAGCTGGCTGGCCACGTCGCGCAGGACGGCGTCGCCCTTGGCATGGCCGTAGTCGTCGTTGAGCCGCTTGAAGTTGTCGAGGTCGATCATCACGACCGAAGTCGCGCTGCCGGTTCGCTCCGCCAGGCTCACATAGCGTTCGAGCGCGTCTTCCATGTAGCGGCGGTTGTAGAGGCCGGTGAGCGGATCTCGCAGCGACTGGGTGCGCAGCTTTTCGCGCAGGGCAATGTTGGACAGTGCCAGTGACATCGAGTCCGCAAGGGCGCGGGCAATGCGGCGCACCTGCATCAGTCCCGTGTAGGCGTCGCTATCGTCGAGCGCGAGAATCAGCAGGCCGTATACCTGCCCGCGCGCCATCATCGGCAGTTCCAGCGTCGCTGCACCGCCGATCTGGTGCATGCAGCACAGCGTGCCGGAAGCCATGTCGTTGATGTGCGGCTTGCCCCGCTTGAGCGCCCAGCAGTTCGTGGGAAGCAGCGTTGCCGCGGGTTCGAAGCGCTCGCTCTCGTTCCACGCCTTGGCCAGATCGAGCCGGTCGCGTGAATTGTTGAACACGTAGAGCGCACCGCCGAATTCGGGAAGCAGCCGCTGCGCGGTCGCCATCAGCACCGCCCCGGCATCCTCGTGGTTCTCGGCCGCCTGCAGCATGTCCGTCATCGCGAAGAGTTCTTCGATCTGGCGGCTGGTACTGCGGGCCTCGTCGAACAGGCGCAGGTGCTGGTGCATCTCGCCGATGGCACGCCGGCTGGCGGCGACCCCGATGGCAAAGATTACCAGGGTGCAGGTCAAGGCCGTCCAGCTCGCGGCCCGTGCGGCGGGACCGGTCAGGAAAATGCTCGCGGCGACGGAAACGACAGACAGGAGCATGACGGCATGCATCGCACGCCGCACACCTTTGTGCTGACGGTTGTCGGGAGCCAGAATTCCTTCTTTTCGCACCACTTCCCACTCGGCTATTGTGGAAACGGACGGTAACCAGAGGAAGTTAATTGAAGGTGATGTTCTACGCGATTTTCCGGATATTTGCTCGGTTGGACATCAGCGTGGGGCTTGTTCTAGGGCATTTGCAGAACAAGTGCGGCACCTGGAAAATCTTTCAGGCTTTTACGCGGACTTGTCCGAGGAAATCGCGCTTGCCGATACCCAGCCCCTGATTGCGCAAGATCGCATAGGCCGTGGTGGTGTGGAAGAAGAAGTTCGGAAGCGAGAAGCTGAGCAGGAAATCCGCGACGGTGAAGTCCATGCGCATGGTGCCGAACTCGAAGCGCGTGTCACGCCCGGCAATACTGTCGAGTTCTCCGGCGGGGAGGGCTTCCAGCGTGGCGATCGTTTCGGCGAGTTCGTTGCGCAGCGAGGCGAAATCGGTCGGCGCGGGGGCCAGTTCGGGGCTGAAGATGCCAGCACGTACGGCGGCGACGGCCCGTGCGGAATGGTGGCCGGCTTCGAAGATCTGCTTGGCGAAAGGCCACATGTCCGGCGCCAGTCGCGCGTCGGTCAGCGTCTCGGCGGGCAGGCCTCGTTCGGCGCAGTGCGCTTCGGCACGGTCCACAAGCCCCGACAGGCTGTTGAGCGTCTGCAGGCAGGTGGCAGCGAAAGCGTTGTCCAACGAGGCGGTCATGGCATTCTCCCGGGGTGTTTGTCCCCGAGAGTAGAGCGCATCAGTCGGCAGGACAATCCGGGAGGTTGGCCTTGAGTGCCAGATTGCGGCCCGATTCCTTGGCACGCAGAAGAGCATCGTCGGCCGCACGCAAGGCTTCGTGCGCATCGCGGTAGGCGTGGACGTCGGCCACGCCGGCGGAAAGCGTGATCTGTCCGAACGGCACGTCGGTCGCCCGGTTGATGAGCCGGCGCGCGGCAATCGCCTCGCGTGCCTCGTCGATCACCGCGCAGGCCTCGTCGATCAGCTTGTTGCGCAGCAGGACGACGAATTCCTCGCCGCCATGGCGGGCGACGTGGCACTGCTCGTCCGAAATCGTCGCGAGAGACTGGGCAACGGTTCGCAGTACCCGGTCGCCGGCGTCGTGGCCGTGCTTGTCGTTGATGCGCTTGAATTCGTCGATGTCGCAGAATGCGACGCACAAGGGCTCGCGATTTTCACGCGTCGCGACATATTCCTCGCCATAGCGCGTTTCGAAGGCGCGGCGGTTGGGAAGGCCGGTCAGGTGGTCGATTTCCGCTTCCGCCCGGGCATCGGCCAGTTGCTTTTGCAGAGTGCGGGTCTCGCGCTCGGAACGGCTGAGTTCGCGTGCCACCTTGCGGGTGCGGCTGAGCATGTCGCCGGCAAGTGCCGTAAGCTGTTCGATCATGTCGCCGTGCCCGTCGGTGGACGCGGTGTCGATGGCGACCAGGCCATCGACATGGGCCTTGAGCGCGGAATTGTAGTCGTTGGTGGCGTTTCGGGCCATGCTTGCCGTAACCGAGAAGGCCTCGACGGTGCCCTCCAGGCGCAGGATCAGCGCGTGGATCTGCTCTGCCCCGTTTTCCTCTTCGGTTTGCCCGTGCACGACATCGTCCAGCCAGCTCGATGTCACCGGGCGGCCATCGGCGACTTGCCTGGCAACGAGCCCTGAGAGCGGGGGATTGGTGCCGGTGACGATGTCGTGGGCCACTTCCAGCGTGAAGGGAGAGACGGGCAGGTCATGCTGCATCAGGAACTGCGTGATTTCGCCCAGCGTACGAAGCCGGCGGCGCTGATCCGCATCGGGCTCGGGGGCGTCTTCGTCCGGCGGATCGACGCGGGAAACGTCGTCGAACGCATCGCGCGCGCTGCCGCCGAAGCCGAACCAGCGCATCCAGCCACCCCGGGCCATGCTTGGGTCATGTGCCGTCATGAACAAGGTTAACGGCTGGGGTCACGCGATTTTAAGATCGGCGCCCGTTTAAAACGCACTGCCGGCTGAAAATTTTCCGGCGCTTGCGGTTTCTTTTGTCGGCGGCCGGTTCAGGTGGTTCGCGGGTATCGTAAACGCAGGCGGTCTAGAGATCGTCCGCAGGGGTGGTGGGTTCCTGCACGGGCTCGGGCGAGGGCGGGGCGTCGACGCGGCGGGCACTGACGATCCTGACCTCGTTCTCGAGGATGTCGCCCTTCATGACGCCTTCGCCCTTGGTGGCCGAGCGCGGCATGTTCCAGATCGCGCGCACCACGTCCATGCCGCCGGCGACATGGCCGAAAGCGGCAAAGCCCGCGCCGGGGTCCTCGCCCGTATTGTCCTTGTCCGCATCGAGTGCGGGCATGTCGGAGAGCAGGATCATGAAGTCGGCCGTTGCGGTGCCGGGGGCGAAGCGGGCCATCGAGATCGTTCCGGCCTTGTGCAGGATACCGGTCTGGTTGGTGGTCTCGTGCGCGACCGGGGGCAGCAGCTTGGCGCCGTCGCGTACGCCGCCCTGCAGCAGGCCGGCCGGGGTGTCGCTGTAGCCGAGGTGCATGGCGCGATAGAACACCGCGCCGTCCATCCGCTTGCTGTCCACGTATTTCAGGAAATTGGCCGTGGTAAGCGGGGCGTGGGTCTTGTCCAGATCGAGCGTAATCACGCCGGCGCTGGTGGTCAGCGCGACATAGGCGTGTTCCACGGGGGCCGGAGCAGGCGCGGGTTGCGTGATCTCAGCAGACTGCGTGACCTTGGCGGTCTGCGCGGCATCGTCGGGCGCATTGCGGGCGTTTGCCGGAGCCGTTCCCAGCGTTAGTGCGAGCGGTGCGGCAAGCGCCGCGATTCGCGAGGCCTTCCGCACCGTCTTCGTCATGCGTTCAGCGAACCCGCGGGCCGCCGAAGGGCAGGGGCGGGGGAGGCCGGCGCGCGCCGCGCGGCAGCTGTGCCTGATAGGCCCGGCCGCAGTGCTCGACGCAATAGGGGAAACCGGGGTTCACCTTTTCGCCGCAGAAATGGAAATCCGCCTCGCCCGGGTGCCCCATCGGCCAGCGGCAGATGCGGTCGTTGAGGTCGAGCAGGCTGGTCTTGTCGGCGATTTCCGGGCTCGGCTTGGCCGGAACCAGGCGGCGCGGCGGGGCCGGCGGGATCGGCGGCTGCTGATCGCCGGGGCCCTGACGCAGGAAGCCGCCGGGGCCGACCGAGATGATGCGCGGCTGGTCGCTCGCGGGCTTTTCCGGCGCGGCCGCGGGAGCAGCGGCGGGCGCTGCGCGTACGGGCTGTGCTGCCGGAGCCGCCGGGGCCGGTGCGGACGCGCGGGGCGGGGCCTCGCTCGCGGGCTGCGCGGCGCGGGCGGGCGGAGCCTCGACCGCGGGCTTGACCTTCTTGGGAGCGGCCGGGCGCGCCGGCTTCTCGTTCGCCTTGACCGGGGAGGGGCGTGCCTTGAGGCCAAGGCGGTGGGCCTTGCCGATCACGGCGTTGCGGCTCACGCCGCCAAGTTCTTCCGCGATCTGGCTGGCGGTAGCGCCGCCTTCCCACATCTTGGTCAGCTTCTCGATCCGCTCGTCCGTCCAGCTCATTCCTGTTCCATCTTTCCTGCATGGGACGATAAAAGAATCATCCCGAAATTCCTGGCACCCGCTTGCCTCGCAAGGCCGCAGCCGATACTCGCCGCTCCATGGCCGATCAAACGAATTCGTCCGAACTGCTGGCGCCCACCGCGATATCGCAGCCTCGCCGGTTTCCGGCAAAGGGAGAGCCTTTGATCCACCAGGTAAACTGGGTGGGGCTCAAGACCCTTTATATGAAGGAGGTGCGGCGTTTCTTCAAGGTGCAGACCCAGACCATCTGGGCGCCCGCGATCACGACGCTGCTGTTCCTGGTGATCTTCACGCTCGCGCTCGGGCGTGGCGGCAAGGAAGTACTGGGCGTCAACTTCGCGACATTCGTGGCACCGGGCCTGATCGTCATGGGCATGATGCAGAATGCTTTCGCCAATGCCAGCTTCTCGTTCCTGTCGGGCAAGATCCAGGGGACGATCATCGATTTCCTCATGCCGCCCTTGAGCGAAGGAGAGCTGATGCTGGCCATGGTGGGCGCGGCGGTAACGCGCGCCGTGCTCGTGGGACTGGTGCTGGCGGGGGCGATGATGCTCTGGCCGGACGTCGACCTGTCTGTCGCGCATCCCTGGGCGATCGTATGGTTCGGGCTGATGGGGGCGATATTCCTGTCCCTGCTGGGTTTCATTTCCTCGATCTGGGCCGAAAAGTTCGATCACAACGCGGCGATCACCAATTTCGTGATTGCCCCGCTCTCGCTGCTGTCGGGCACGTTCTACGTCATCGACAATCTGGCCCCGGCGTTTCAGATCATCAGCCGCTTCAACCCGTTCTTCTATGTGATCTCGGGCTTCCGTTTCGGCTTCCTGGGCGCAAGCGACATCGGGGACACCAATCTGGCAGTGCTGCACGGCGCGCTGGGCATGGGCGTCGTGAACATCGCATTCGCCCTGATCGTCTATCTGGTCCTGCGTTCCGGCTGGAAGCTCAAGGGGTGAATCCGCAGGCTGCGGGCATGCGAAAAACCGTGAGGCGCCAGACAGTTCGTTAAGGCGAAATCGTTATCATGTTTGCGGGTTGCCGGGGCCTTAGCGCTGCGCGGAAACCCGCGGATATGCAAAAGTAGTGGCGGGCAGGGCACGCAATTGGGCGGGTAACCTGTTAACCTAATTTAATCTCTCTGTGTCTTAGGGTTTCGCCGTGTCCCCCCGTCGCACCCTGAGCGCTGGTCGCAGATCCCTCGTGGCGAACTTCACGCCGCACATCGTGCTGGCTGCGCTCGGCATCGCTGCGTTGATCGTGGGCGTGCTGCTCTGGGCCGACCGGGAGGTCGATCGCATCGCCCGCGAGCGGGACAATGCGATCGTCTCGCTCGTGCTCGAACAGAGCGTCGAACGTGTCGCCCACGCCCAGGAGACCGCCACGGTCTGGGACGACGCGGTCCTAAGGATGCGCCAGAAGCCGCTCGACCTGGACTGGATCGACGGCAACCTCGGCATCTGGCTCCATGACTATGCCGGTTTCGACGAGGTCTACATCCTCTCCCCTTCGGGGCAGCCGATCTACGCGATGCGCAATGGCAAGCGCGTGATGCCCGAGACCTACATCGCGGTGGAGGCCGTTGCCGATCCGATCGTGGCCCGGCTGCGGCGGACCAAGAACGTCGTTCGGTCGACGGGCGGCGATGTCGCCATGCTTTCGCCAGGGCGCGCCGATTTCGCTATCTTGCGCGGCCGACCGGCGGTCGTCAGTGTCAAGCTCATCGTCTCGCAAAGCGGGAAGATCGCGCAAACGCCGGGTCAGGAGGACGTCCACGTCAGCGTCGTGTTCCTCGACGACAATTTCTTCGCCCGGCTGGGCAGCCAGTACGGTCTGGCCCATGCCCGCTATCAGATCGCCCCGAGCCGCGACCTCGATGATGCCTCGGTCGCGCTGCGCGGCGCGGGCGGGCACACTATCGGCTATCTCGTGTGGCAGCCTTTCGCGCCCGGCAGCCAGGTCACGACTGTGGTGGCGCCGATACTGGTGCTCGTGCTGCTGTTGTCGATCGGCGTGATCTACGTCCTGGCAAGCCGTCTGGCCAAGCGGACCTTCGATCTCGAGGAAAGCCGTCTTCAGGCCCAGCATCAGGCGATGCACGACGGCCTGACCGGACTGGGCAACCGCGCCATGTTCGAAATGCGTCTGGACGAGGCACTGGCGCGTTCGCGCCGTCTCAATACGTCGCTGGCGCTGCTCTATGTCGATCTCGACCGGTTCAAGCAGATCAACGACACGCTGGGCCATCCGGCCGGCGACGCCCTGATCCGGCAGGTCGCCCGGCGCCTTGTCGCCGAAGTGCGCGGCTACGATTTCGTTTCGCGGCTGGGCGGAGACGAGTTCGCGATCCTGATCAACGAGCCGGAGGATCGCGCCGTGATCGACCGGATCTGCTCGCGCATCGTCGCGCAGCTGGAACGCCCTTTCAACGTCTCCGGCTCGCAGGCCTATATCGGCGCGAGCATCGGCGTGGCGATTGCGCCCGAAGACGGTCTGGATCGTGCGGAACTGACCCGCAAGGCCGACATCGCGCTTTACGAAGCCAAGGCGGAAGGGCGCAGCCGCTATGTGCTGTTCACCCCCAGCATGGACGAGGACGTGCGCCTGCGCGAGGCGACCGACCGTGAACTGCGTCAGGCGCTGGCCGATTGCGATGCCCAGTTGCGGCTGCACTACCAGCCGATCTTCTCGACCAGCGACGGTTCGCTGACCGGGGTGGAGGCGCTGCTGCGCTGGGAGCATCCCGAGAACGGGCTTGTCACGCCCGATGCCTTCATCCGTGCCGCCGAGGAATCGGGGCTGATCGAGGTGCTGGGGCAGTGGGTGCTGCGCCGCGCGGCGCTCGATGCCCGGAACTGGCCGGGCCTGCGTGTCGCCGTCAACGTCTCGCCGATCCAGGTGCGCAGCCACAATTTCACCGAAACCGTGCGCGAGATCCTCGCCGAATCCGGGCTGGAAGCCGAACGGCTCGAGATCGAGATTACCGAGACTGCGCTGATGGCGGCCTCCAGCGAGGTGGCGGCTTCGCTGCGCGAACTGCGTCAGATGGGCGTGGCCTGCGCGCTCGACGATTTCGGTACGGGCTACTCCTCGCTCAGCCATATCCGCGACATCGCGGTGGATCGGATCAAGATCGACCGCTCGTTCGTGCAGGTGGTGAACACCGAGGCCGGGGCCGCGCTGGTGGAGGCGATCGTCGGTCTGGCGAGTGCCAACGGCCTGCGCCTCACCGCCGAAGGGGTCGAGAATCGCGACCAGTACGCCTTCCTGGGACGAGTCGGCTGCCACGAGGTACAGGGCTATCTGTTCGCCCGCCCGGTGCCGGCCGATCAGATCGCGCGGATGCTGGAAGAAAAGCTATGCGTCCAGCCGGCGCAGCAAAACTGCGATCATCCGGCGGCAATGATCTAGGAACCGAGCCGTCCCCGCTTCCGAACGATGCGGGGGCGTGCGATGCCTCAGTGCGCCAGCCCGCGTCGCAGCCGGTAACGGCCGTTGCGGAAATCCTCGAAGATCTGCGAAAGCGAGGGATGATCGATCGGGCCGCCGTCCGCATCGGCCGTCAGGTTCTGCTGGCTGACGTAGGCGACGTAGCTCGAATCCTCGTTCTCGGCGAGGAGGTGGTAAAAGGGCTGTTCGCGCCCGGGACGCACTTCGAGCGGGATCGACTGGTACCATTCCTCGCTGTTGGCGAAGACCGGATCGATGTCGAAAACGACGCCGCGAAAGTCGTGATGCTTGTGCCGGACGATATCGCCGATCGCGAAACGCGCCCGTGTCTGCCGGGGGGCGTCGATGACGCGTCCGGCCTGCGGGGAAAAGAAGGACGCCCTGTTCATGTGTACAGATATAGGTTTGGCGCGAAGGCGAAACAAGCAAGGCCATTCATTGATCCCCGCATTTTCCGAAATGGGGGGCTTGGCAAGCGCGAACATCTGGGCTAACCGCCCGCTTCGCTCGACCCGGTGGACGCCCACCGCAATCGCGATCTCTAGCGGAGAGGTGGCAGAGAGGTCGAATGCGCCGCACTCGAAATGCGGTGTACGGGCAACCGTACCGTGGGTTCGAATCCCACCCTCTCCGCCAGCCACGCTTTTTCAAGCAGGCTCACAACGTCTCAAGGCGTCCAAAAAATCATTTAAAATCTGCTGGTTGCAGGATTCCGGTGTCTCAGGTAATCTCGAGCCGGATCCGTTGAGCGCGCCGCAAAAGAGGGTCCCAAAGAGGGTCCCAAAGAGGGTCCCGATCCGGGGCCGGCATACCACAGCAACCTTCGACCCATGGCGGGAAGGGGTCTTGAACAGGAGTTCAAGATCGTGACCAGTCATGCCCTGAATCGTCTCACCGCCACTCGAGTTGCCGGCATCAAGGAGCCAGGCCGCTACGCCGACGGCGGCGGCCTGTTCCTGTTTGTCGATGCCACTCGCCGCCGCTGGCTGTTCCGATACACCTGGCGCGGTGCCAAGAAGGAGCTGGGTCTCGGCAGTGCCCGGTCCTTGTCCCTAGCCAAGGCGCGGGAGAAGGCAGCCGAGTATCGCGCCATGATCAGCGAGGGTAAAAATCCCAAGGCTGAACGAGCGAAGGCAAACCGGTACGTCACCTTTGGCGAATATGCCGATAGCTTCGTAGAGACGATGTCGCCGTCCTGGAAAAACGCGAAGCACATCGACCAATGGAAAATGACGCTGACCGTCTATGCAGCGCCGATCCGGCCGCTGCTGTTGCACGAAATTGAGACCGATGACGTTCTCAAAGTGCTTCGACCACATTGGAGCCGGGTTCCTGAGACTGCCGACCGGTTGAGGGGACGCATCGAGAACGTACTTGATGCTGCCAAGGCAAACGGGCTGCGCGAAGGCGAGAATCCCGCGCGCTGGCGTGGTCACCTTGACCAACTCCTGCCTCGGCGACGAAAGTCATCGCGCGGCCATCATGCTGCTTTGCCATTCAATCGTATCCGGCGCTTTATGACCAAGCTGCATGAACGCCCTGCAGTTGCTGCGCGGGCTCTCGAATTTCTGATTCTGACTGCTGCCCGGACAGCCGAGGTGCTCCACGCGGATTGGGATGAGATCGACCTGCGCCAGCGGATATGGATCGTTCCAGCCGAGCGAATGAAGGCCGAGCGGGAGCATCGGGTGCCATTGTGCGAGGCGGCGCTTGAAATTCTCAAGGCCACGCCTGCCAAGTCGCGATCCGGTTTGATCTTCAAGAATTCAGCCAAGGGCAACGCACTCAGTATGATGGCGATGCCCATGCTGCTGCGCCGGATGGGCATCGAAGAAACCGTACACGGCTTTCGCTCTACCTTTCGGGACTGGGCGTCAGAAACCACCAACTTTCCGAATGAAGTGTGCGAGATGGCGTTGGCGCACACCATTCCGGGCAAAGCCGAGGCTGCTTATCGAAGGGGAGACCTCTTCAACAAGCGCCGCAAACTGATGGACGCATGGGCCAAGTATTGCGGCTGCGCCACCGATCCGCTCAGCAAGTGACGTTGAGGTCTCGGTGCATTTCGTGATGCGCCGAGCCTTCGATCATGCGCCTGGCAGGTTAGACAGCGGGGTAGACTTTCGATCTGCGTCGCTTGATCAGCGGGTTGATATTGATGGCAAAAATCATAGGGGTGGAGGTCCGAGCCGGACCTGAACCTCACGGCCGGCATCCGCTGGACCGAGGACCAGAAGACCTTCAACAACGCCAACCAGTATATCGTGGAAGCCGGCTTCCTTACCGGCGCGCCCTATAACCCCGATGGATCGGGGCTTGAGGACGGCGATCCGCTGATGGGGCCGCTCGGCGATTCCGCGACGATCAAGGACCGGGCATGGACGCCGATGGCGAGCCTTTCCTATCGCTGGAGCCCCGAAGTGCTGACCTATGCGTCCTATTCCAAGGGCTTCAAGGGCGGCGGCTTCACCCAGCGCGTGTTCCCGCCTTTCGCTTTCATCCCCTCGTTCAAGCCGGAGACCAGCGAGACGTTCGAATTCGGCATCAAGACCGACCTGTTCAATCGCCGGCTGCGGCTGAACAGCGCCGTGTTCCTGAACAATTACGACAACCTGCAGATCACCGTGAACGATCCCACGCTGGGCTTCGCGCCGATCATTCAGAACGCCGCCAAGGCGCGGATCAAGGGCTTCGAACTCGAACTGCTGGCCGAGCCGGTCTACGGCCTGCGGATCGAGGGTGGCCTTGGCTATCTCGATGCCGCGTATCGCAATGTCGATCTCCGCGCGCTCGATGCCGGCGTCTCGACTGATTCCAAGCTGCAGAACGCGCCGAAATGGACACTGAGCGGGGCCGTTTCCTACAAGGCGGAATTCGGCAATGGCAGTTCGGTCACGCCGCGCGTCGACTGGTCGTATCGCTCGAAGGTCTACAACGATGCGGTGAATACGCCGGAACTCGTGCAGCCTGGCTATCACATGATCAACGCCGCGGTCGCCTATCGCGATCCCAGCGAGGCCGTGACCGTAACGCTGGGCGTCAAGAACCTGACCAAGGAAGTGTACCTCAGCTCTGGTTACGGGGACTCGTTCGGCGGGATCATCGAGGGCGTCTATGGCCGGCCGCGCGAATGGTACCTGAGCGTGGGCTACAGCTTCTAAGCCACCCGACTGACGGTGGGGGCGCTCCCCCACCGTCTCCTTTCCCGACAGCAAGGCCATCTCCCCGTGCAGGAAACCCCCGTGCAGGAAACCATCGAGACCCGTATCAGGCGGCTGGAAGCGCTGGTTGCGATCGAACGGTTGATCGCCGATCTCGGCCGCGCCTTCGACAGCGGTCCTTCCGCGCAAGCGCTGCGCGCCCTTTTCGCCGAGGACGCGACCTTCGAGATAGACCGCTACGGCACGCTGACCGGCAGGGATGCGATCGCGGAGGGCGTGGCAGGCAATGCCGACACGGGCTTTTCCTGGACGCTGCACTATCTCGTTTCGCCGCGCATCGATCTGTCGTCCGATCTCGCCTCTGCCGAAATAGGGTTCATGCTCTGGGAACCGGCATCTGCGGCCAGCGGCAAGGCCTACTGGATCGGCGGCAGCTATGCGGCGCGGGCCGCCGAGATCGGCGGGCAATGGCAATTCACCTGGCTGCGGCTGAATGCCGAGCTGATCTCCCACTATCCCGAGGGTTGGCACGACATGCCTGCTGCGCTCGCCGAGGCATGAGCGCGCCCCATTACGAAAGAGGATGCAATGTATAGCGACCCGGAAACACTCGAACATGTGCACCGGACGGTGCCGCAGATCCGGCAGGAGCTTGGAACGGCTCCCGTGTCGGTCCGCTCGATCAGCGACCCCGAGATCTACCGGCGGGAGCAGGAAGAAATCTTCGGTCGGGTCTGGCTGAAGGTGGCTACCGATTGGGAATTGCCCCAACCGGGCGATTACAAGGCCAAGGAATTGCCCGTTGTTGGCGCCTCCATCCTGGTGATGCGCGACAAGCAGGGAAAGATCCGCGCCTTCCACAATGTCTGCACCCATCGCGGCAACAAGGTCGTGCCGGGCGACGGCTATGAACGGTTCGGCCATTCGCGCGCCGCAGTCGTCACTTGCCGCTTCCACGGTTGGGTCTTCGGGGCCGATGGCGCGCTGAAGTCGGTGCCGCAGGAGGAGGGCTTCGGCACGCTCGACAAGTCGTGCCTGGGCCTGCGCGAGATTGCCTGCGATGTCTGGGAAGGCTTCATCTTCGTCAATTTCGATCCGCAGCCGGCCCAGACGCTGGCTGAATACCTGGGCGATTTCGGCAAGCTCTTCGGCGGCTTCCCCTATGGCGAAGCGACGACGGCGTTCCGCTATACGACCGTGCTCAACTGCAACTGGAAAGTCGCTCTATACGCCTTTTCCGAAGGCTACCACGTGCCCACGATCCATGCCGGTTCGCTCCCTGGTTTCCGCGGTGTCGAACACACCGATTTCAAGATCATGGGGCCCCATGCCTCGTCCACCATCTATGGCGGCGGGATGGATGCCGCGGCGTCGACGCATGCCTTTGCCGGCGTGCTGGCGGGCAGCGAACGGCACTGTCCCCGGCCGGACCTGCTGCCGCCCGCCATCAATCCCAAGCGGCGAGACGATTTCCAGTTCGAGTTTCCCAACATCTTTCCGAACTTTCTGATCCATCTCGCGTCCGGGTGTGGCTATCCGGGGATGGCCTATTTCACGCACCAGTTCTGGCCGCTCGGCCATGGGCAGACGCTGTGGGAAGGCATCAACTATTTCCCTCCGGCCCGAAACGCCGCCGAGCGGGCCGCCCAGATCCATGTCAACGCGATACACCGCAATGCCTGGCTGGAGGACACGGCGACCATGGAAGACACTTTCGCCGGGATCATGTCGGGCGCGATCGACGAGATGCAGCTGATGGATCAGGAATTCCTGATCCGCCACGCAGGCCAGACGCAGGACAAATTCCTTTCGGAAACGGGAGTTGAGGCATGACCGAAGGTTACGAACTGCCCGAGGGCTTCGAAGGTCTCGAGGCCATGGCCGAAAAGTGGGCGAGGCCGACCGAGGATGAGCGCAATGCCATCCGCTTCAATGCCGGCGCGGAGGACTTCGCGGAATTCTGCGAGGTGATGATGCCGCGCCTGCCCGGCCTGTTGGGCCGGCTGGCCGGATATGATCCTTCGCCCAGCGACCCCGCTGAGAACCGGGCGCTGCAGCTTGTCTGCGCCTTTGCGGAGGCGGCGCCGCATCACGAACTCTACGGCGGCAGTCCGCAAGTGCCGTTCAGTTTCGATGCACGGCGTTTCGTCCCCGAGCACGGTCGGCAGCGGCTTTAAAGGCTGCTGCCAAAGTGAATTGACTGGTGGAGAGGAGGGCGGCCAGACCAAGGGGCAAGCCGTACATGCTGTCGGACGGGAACAGCTCCATCCTTTTGGTGCTCGTAAGGACGGCAAGTCCAAGGCATGGGGGAGGGCGTCTGTTCCGGCAGGTCGCATCGACCATGATGGTTTGGGCTGCGCGCATTGCGCGGCCCGGCCTTCCATCATCCGGCCAGGGATATCTGTCTGAGTCCGCGAAACATTATTGTCATTTCGTCCTCATATGGCGTCGCGAAGATGGCCACAGCAGCATCCCGGTTACACGCGCAACGCACTGCCTTGCTGGAATATGTGGGCCGGCAGGTCCGCGACGCGACACTGAGCGAAGACATCGTTCAGGAAGCCTATCTTCGTCTGCTGTCGTTCGAGGCAAAGCCTGACAAGGTCGTGAACAATGCGCCCGCACTGCTGCGTCGCATTTCACTGAATCTGGTTCGGGACCATTTCCGCCGTGCCATCCGTACCCCGGTTGTCGAGCTGTCGGACACGCTCCCCTGCACGATGCCGACTGCCGATCAGCAGATCGAACGACGGCAACTGATCAGGCTGGTCGCGGATGTCCTCGGGAAGATGCCGCGTCTGCGCCGGGAAGTGTTCATTCGCCGCCGCATACATGGACAGTCGGCGCGCGAAGTGGTCGAAGCAATGGAACTTTCCCCGAGTGCCGTCAGTCACCATATGGCGCGGGCCATGGTGGACCTGCATATGGCGATCCAGAAAATCGAAAAACGAGGCGGCCCTGTCCGAGAATAGCTCCATTGAGTTCCAGGCCGCGGAATGGATAGAGCGCCGCACCGGCGGTGAGCCCTTTGACGAGACAGCTTTCCAGGCCTGGCTTGCCGCTGATCCCGGGCGCCAGCCGGTGTTTGACGCCATGTGGCGGCACATCATGGGGTCGGATATGAACGCGGCCTTGCGCGCCTATGATAAACGGGGGGCATCCGGACGTAATCTGGCGGTCGGTGGTCTGGCCGCGTTGCTGGTCGTGGCGGGCGGTTACAAAGCCACACCGTCGGTCGAGTTGTACTTCGCCCAACCCCGGGAATATGCGGTGGCGGGCGAAGAGGTTCGCGAGATCAGACTGGAGGATGGCACGCGGCTCTTCCTGGCGGGCGGCGCCGATGTGAAGGTCCGCTATACGCGTCATGACCGTGTGGTCGAACTGGGACAGGGAACGATCTTCGCCAAAGTCGCCCATGATGAGGGGCGCCCGTTCAGGGTGGATACCGGCGAGGCCCGTATCGTGGACATCGGGACAAGTTTCGAGGTCCTGAGCAAACCCGGTGAGATCCGCGTTTCGGTCGCGTCGGGTGTGGTTCGTTTCGGTCGCAGCGGCTGGTTCGACAAGCCGATCGAACTCATCCGGAGACAATCGGCTACTCTCGATCGGACGGGGCTAAAACGGACCGCGGATGTTTCCCCGGACAATGTCGCCCGCTGGCGCAGCGAATGGGTGGAATACAAGGGGACGCCTTTGCGGCAGGTGATCGCGGATCTGCAAACCCTCTCTCCCTTGCCGATCCGGATTGCCGATGAAAGCCTGGCGAACAAGCTGGTGGGCGGGAGGATACGTCTGACCGATCCGGTCGGTCAGCTACAGAATCTGGCCATTATCTACGAATTCCAGGTCCGTCGCAGCGACAATGGTCTGATCGTATCGAAGAACTGATTGCCAGGCGTCTGTTCCATAAGTTCATGTAATAAAAATGTAATAAAAAACATTGGCAAATTTGGGCTGTCGCCGCGTCAATCCCCTGAACCCAATCAAATCGCACACAGGGGAATAATATAGTGTCCATGTTAACGGGCTCGCTTCGTGCGGGGGCTGCTGCCTGCGCTCTTGCTATTGGTACTGTTCTGGTCGCATCGCCTGCATCGGCGCAAAACAGCATTGCTCTTCCATCCGGGAGCCTTGAGAACTCGCTCAATACGCTTTCACGTCAGCACGGCGTACAGATATTGTACGATCAGGCGTTACTGCGCGGGAAGAATGCGCCGGCAATCCGGGGGGCTTCCTCGGTCGAAGCCGCGCTGACCCGGCTATTGCGCGGATCGGGCCTGACCTATCGGAAGCAGGGCAAGACCTTTCTGGTTGTCTGGGAAAAAGCCACGCCCGGAGCAAAGCCGGCGCGCAAGCCTGGCTCGGCCGCCCTTGCCGCACCTGCCGCCGAAGATGAAGCCGGACATCGTACCGACATCATCGTCACCGGAGAACGGGCCGTCGATCAGTCAAACATCGCGCGCAAGTATGAAAAAGACGAAATCTATGACTCGGTAAATGTCGATGACGCCGGCCAGTTGCCCGATTTCAACATTCCCGAAGCGATGCGGCGGATTGCGGGCGTGTCGGCGATCTACGACGAGGACGAGGGCCAGTTCATGACGGCGCGCGGCCTGCCCGTCTCCTACAACCTCACGACCTTCGACGACATGGTCATGGCCACGATCGGCGGCTATGGCGATGGTTCGCGCAATATCAACATGCAGGCCATTCCTTCCACCGCGCTCAAGCGGCTGGAAGTCTACAAGTCCCACATGTCCGATCAGGATCTCGGCTGGGTGGGCGCCCATTTCAACACCGACACGCGTTCGGCCTTTGACGCGAAGGGCCTCTATCTCATCGTCCGGGGCAAGCTGAACTATTTCACCGCCAACGACACGCCTACCGCCGTGCCGGTCGGCTCGCACAATAGCGACAACACGCTGGGCTATCAGGCCGACCTGACCATGAGCGACCATTTCGGGGCCGATGACCAGTTCGGCTTCGTCCTGGGCGCCAGTTATTATTACAAGAACCGCCACCAGTACAAAACCCAGTACAACAATCTCGCCTATCTGGGCGAGGATGCCGACGGGGACGGGGTGGGCGACATCGTCGCTCCGCGAGAATTGCGGGCCTATGCCTATACCAATGCAATCAAGCGCGTGGGCGTGGTGGCCAAACTGGAATGGAAGCCCGGTCCGATGAGCTATCTGGCCTGGACCGGCGCGTTGTACACCATGAACGAGTCCGAAAACCGGTTCATGCACGGCATTCGCGGGATTAGCGAAAGCAACATGACGGTGACGGATGCCACGTCGGGCACGTTCAAAAAGGGCTACGGCGAAATTCAGGCCGCCTATTTCCCGAACAATCGCCGCCAGATCAGTTCCAAGCTCCATGGCGACCATAGCTTCGACAATGACGGAAAGCTGAGCTTTGATCTCGGCTACAGCCAGCACAGGCTGAAGGACAACGCTTTTCCCGATGTCAGCATTCGGACGTTGACCAGCATTTCCGGCACTTATGACACATCCGGAACTTTCTGGCGGCTGGTGCCCGATGCGGCATCGAACGCTGCATGGTATTCCGCGCCCAGCTATGTGAACGTCACCTCCAACGATATTCGCTCGCGCCACAGTCAGGAACGGGTGATCGATTTCAAGGCCGATTATGACTGGCACACGCGCGGGGAACCGGGCCTGGGCTTCAAGGCCGGCATCAAGATCACCGATCTCTATCGTACGCGCGACGATGGCCGCATCCGCGGGGTGCGCGGCACCGATACCGGCATTACCGATTATGATTTCGCCTATTTGAGCGATTTCGAGATTTCCGGGCGCGATGGCCAGCCGATGCTGATGCTGGACTATCAGCGCTGGCAGCAGGTGATGGGCCAGACCGAGGATACCGACAGTTCCTACGAATATGATCGCAAGGACGACAGCGCCTATGGCGAAACGATCAAGGCGGGTTACGCCATGGTCACCTATGCCGACGATCGCTTCAAACTGGCCGCGGGCCTGCGATATGAGGATGTGGACGTGCGCGGGTGGTACAACGCCGTGGAGGCGGCGTCCCCGCACGACCTTTACAGCCGTCAGAACATTAACGGCGGGTATAATTCACTCAATCCCAGTGTCAGCCTGCGCTATGCCCCGGCCGACAATCTGCGCCTGAAACTGGCCTTCAGCCAGACGCTGGGCCGCCCCAACCCCGATCAGGTGGCCAAATCGGGCGAAAGCGTGTCGTTCGACGCGGATGACACGCTGACCTCGGCGACGCGGGGTAATCCTGATCTGAAACCGCGCCGCTCGTCCAATTTCGATGCCACGCTGGAATACTACTTCAACGGACGAAAGAACCTGATCATGATCGGGGGATTCTACAAGGACATCCGGGACGAGATCGTCACCCGCACCAGCGTGATGGATATCGTCTATGACGGGATCCTGTACGAAAATGTTCGGGTCAAGCAGCCGCAGAATGCCGAAAACGCCAAAGTCTGGGGCGCCGAGGCGCAGATCGTGCTGTCGGACCTCAGCTTCCTGCCCAAGCCTTTCGACCGCCTGGGGTTCAACGCCAATGCCCTGATTACCGGGGCGGAGATGCAGTACAACGACGACCTGAAGCTGGATTTCCTGCCTTACCAGTCGAAGTTCGTGGCCAACGTGGCCGTGAGCTATGAATGGACGGACCGGCTGGAAACCCGTGTCGCCTACAACTTTCTGGGCGGCTATCAGGACAGCGTGAGCCTCAATTCCGATGAGACCGCGGTCAACCTCAAGAGCCAGCGTCGGTGGACCAACTGGGAAACAGTCGACGCCAAGCTGCAATATAAGGTGACCGACAAGCTGCGGCTGCAACTGGAAGCCAAGAACTTGACGGACGCCAATCGTCGCAAGATGCAAGGGCCTAGCTTCCAGTACATCTACGAAGAAAACGAGTTCGGCCGCTCTTTCTTCCTCGGCGCTTCCTATCGCTTTTGACCATCGGGTGCGTCGGCATGGCGAAGATGCCGGCGCACCATGCTGTCCTTCAATGCAAGGTCCTATCCATGCGCTTAATACCTGTTCTTGCCGGTCTGATCGCGTTCACCGGCCTTTCCGCTGCTTACGCGCAGCCGGCGCCTTCTCCGGCGAATTGCGGCGGCGATCCGGACATAGAGGGGCCATGCGCTGCGATGTTCGACGCCATGCCGATGAACGAGATCCAGGCCATCGGTTCGCACAACAGCTATCATCAGCGACCGACCCTGCCGGAACTGAAGCTGATCGAGCATATCCGGCCCGGTACCTCTCCTGGCTGGGATTATGGTCATGCGCCGCTTGACGAACAGCTCGATCGCGGAATGCGCCAACTCGAACTCGACGTTTATTATGATCCCGAAGGCGGCCGTTACGCTGATCCGCTCGGCCCGCGTCTGACGGCGGGAACGCGCGGCGCGGCGCCCTACGATGCGGCCCCGATGCAGGCGCCGGGTTTCAAGGTGATGCACATGCAGGACATCGATGTCCGCTCAAGCTGCGCGACGCTGCTTTCCTGCCTCGGGCAGATCAGGGACTGGTCGAATGCTCACTCCGGGCACGTTCCGCTGCTCATCATGTTCAACACCAAGCAGGAAATGATTGATTTCGAGGGAACCGTGCGGCCGTTGGCGGTGAATCAAAAGGCCTTCGCCGCGCTGGAAAAAGAGATTCTGACGGTCTTCACCCGGGATGAAATCCTGACCCCCGACGACGTCCGTCAGGGGGAGGCGACGCTGCCTGATGCCTTGCGCAAGCATGGCTGGCCAACCCTGCGACAGACCCGCGGGAAAGTGCTGTTCCTGATCGACGAAAACGCAAGCGTCATCAAGACTTACATGAAGCGCAGCAAGGCGCTGGAAGGCAAGCTGCTGTTCGTCAAATCGGTTGCGCCCACTCAGCCCCATGCGGCGATATTCGTGGAGAACGAGCCGTTGAAACAGTATGATGAAATATGCCGGTTAGTGGAATCCGGCTTCATCGTTCGCACGCGCGCGGATGCAAATCTGAAAGAAGCGCGTTCCGGAGACGATACGCGCATGGTCGCAGCGCTCGGATCGGGTGCCCAATTCGTGACCACCGACATGTACCAGGCGCGCGCTGACCTCGGCAGCTATTCGGTATCGCTACCTGACAATCAAGTGGCCCGCCGAAATCCCCGTTTGTGGCGTGAGAGAATGTCGGCTGTCACTGAACCGTCGCGGGATTGCCGAAGGCCCTGACGCCTGAGAGCGCGGGGCTACGATATGAGTTAGACGACGAACAGGCCAGTTGTTGGTTTGGTGGACATCGGGATGAGGTGTTTACCAGGCTGGAGGACCTGAATGGAGCGATGCACCCTCCAGGCTTTGCCACCCTACCCGAGCGGGTAGCTGGCAACCGTCTTCCCGGGCTGCGATATGTGGCCCGGTGCCGAGGGCAGGCCTTTTCCTGTCACCGGCCCGTTGTGGCAACCGGGAAGGTATCGTGACTGTCGCGGGGACTTGGGAAAACGAATACGGTTCCCGGATGACGCTGGCCGTCGACGGGGCCGGTGTGTTCGGGATCTATGAATCCACCACCGGTTCGACGGGCCGGTATCGTGTGGTCGGGCACCAATCCCAGGAAAGTCCCACGCCTGAGGCAGGGCAGCCGGTGGCCCTTGCCATTGCGTGGCACTCCGTTGCCGGTGGACCTGCCGATGCGAGCTGGAACTGGGTGTCCGCGCTTGGCGGGCAGATCAGCGTTGTCGATGGTGCGGAGGTTCTGTCGGCAAGCCACCTCCTCGTTGCCACCAGCGACTTTCCCGGTCTGTGTCGCCAAGGGGTCTTTTGCGATAAACTGACCTATCGGCGCGTGGCCACCGCACCTGCTTTTCCCGGGCACATGAAGTGTGGAGAATTGCAGATCGTGGACGTGCTGGCCGGTTGCTGGCAGGCAGGCGATGGCACGGTGCTGGATATTCATGTCAGGCCGGAACCGGATGACCGCTTCGGTGTCCTCGGCGGTTGCCTGACGGTGGGGGGGCAGGCGCTGGAGATCGTCGGCTTTTCAGACGTCAACGCGGTGCGGGACAGGATCGGTTTTCAGTCCGTCGCCATCACGGCGCTGGACAGGGCGCGTAATGCCACCGTGGCCTTGGGGGGATGGATCGAGCAGGCGAGCGGCGTTCTCACCCTGCAACTGCTAACCAACCATGCGACCGGCCCTGCCGATACCTACTTGCAGACCGCGATCCGGCCGCTTCAATTCCTGCGTTCCGATGGCGGGTGATCGCCCCCGGGGCGTGACGGATCGCGCGGTTGCGCCGCCCGGCGATCCGTCCCAATATGATCCGGTAGAAAGGCAGGGAAGGTCCGGGCCGACCTGTCAACGCCGGATGCGCATGACGAATACCCAGGCTGCCAGCGAAATCCAGCGGATGCTTCAGCTCAAGCTCGAAGTGCCGCGATTGCCTTCGAACGTGGTGCTGCGTTCGCGGCTCATCGATGCGCTGGGCTCGATTTCCGCGAGCCGGCTGGTCCTGCTGACGGCTCCGGCCGGTTTCGGCAAGACCACGCTGCTGACCCAGTGGCGCGATCACCTGAAGGTGGCCGGCGAGCGGGTAAGCTGGCTCACGCTCGACGAAGGCGATGCCGATGTTCGGCGTTTTCTGATCGGGGTGATCCGGGCGCTGGAGGCAGCGGGCGTTACCTTTCCAGACCTTGGCGCGCAGGCCGAGCGGGGACTGACGGAAGTCACCATCGACAAGGTCATTCGCGACATCCAGCTGTGCCTTGATGGGAACAGCGAGCCGGTGACGCTTATTCTCGACGATTATCACCGCGCGTCATCGCCCGTCCTCGATGCCTTTCTCGATCGCTGGATTCCATTGTTGCCCGAAGGTGTTCGGCTGCTGATGAGCACGCGGCGCCGTCCTGAAATCAGTCTGCACCGGTTTCTGGGTTCGGGGGAAGCCGTCGAGATAACCAGTGACATGCTGCGCTTCACGCCGCTGGAATCGCGCCAGGTGCTCGATGTGGGGCTGACGTCCGCCGATCGGGACGCGCTGGCCGAGCGGATAGAGGGCTGGCCGGTGGCGCTGCAGCTCGCGAGGCTGATTTCGTTGCGCGGACAGGCCGATCCTTTCGCCCTGACGCGCCTCACGTCGCGCGGCGGGCACTTGTGGAGCTTCCTGTCCGATCAGGTGTTGCGCGGTCTGAGCGAGGAGGCGGTGGACTTTCTGCTCGAGACCTCGATCCTCGAACGCTTCAGCGCCGAAATCACGGATGCGGTGCGCGGGCGCGAGGACAGCTGGCGGATCATGGAGCAGCTGGAGCCGCTGCAATCGCTGCTGACTCCGCTCGATGCCGAAGCCACCTGGTACCGCTATCACCATCTCTTTGCCGAATATCTGCAGGCTCAGTTGCGCCAGCGCCGGCCGTCCGCCGTACCGGTGCTTCACTTGCGCGCCTCGGAAGCTTTCGAACAATCGGGCCTTCTGACCGAGGCGGTGCGCCATGCAGGGCTTGCCGGAGATTACGAACGCTGCGCCGAACTGGTCGAGCAGGCAGGCGGATGGCGGCTCGTGCTTTTCGGCGGGATGGGCCATCTTAACCAGTTGCTTGATTTCATTCCGCCGGCCGAGCGGCTTTCCCATCCGCGCCTGCTGATCGCCGAAGCCTACGTCAAACTGAAGATGGGCCATATACGTGAGGCACGCTCGATCTTCGATCTCGTGGCGCGCGAGATCTCGGAGCCGCCGGGGGACTGGGCCGCGCTCGACGAGTATGAGCGCGACATCCTCAACATCGGCGTGCTGATCCGGATTTACGAGGACAACAGCGTCGAGGTGCCGCTGGTCGACCTGTTCGAGAATCTGCAGGATCGTCTGCCCAATGCCGACGGCTTGACGCGGGGTGTGCTGGCGTGCGCTTCGGCCGTGGCCAACTTGTGCACGGGACGGCTGGAAAAGGCCGAGGAATTCGCCCGGCAGGCCATGGGCGGCATGCGCGATGCCAATTCGGTGATCGGCCTCAATTACTGTTTTCTGCACGCCGGAGTGTCGCGCGCCTATCGCGGCGAATTGCAGAGCGCGACCGCCTACCTCCAGCACGCCAAGGCGATGGCGGTGGAGAATTTCGGTGCGGACAGCGGCCTCAAGGCCATAACCGAAGCGCTGCTGTTCACGGTGCAGTTATGGCGCGACGGCAGGCTGTCGACACCGTCGGACGAACTGGATGAGGCGTTCCGCCATGTCTGCGATTACGACGGTTGGTTCGAGATCTACGCAGCCGGGCTGGACAGCCGGTTCCGCCTTGCCTGGCTGGCGCGCAATATGGGCGGGATGGATGCCGTGATCGCCGATGGGGACGGGCTGATCCGGTCGCGGGGGCTCGACAGGCTGGCCAATATCGTCGATGCCCAGCGGCTTCTGCGGCATTGCGCGGCACGGGATGAGGGCGCGGCGGCGCCGCTGGCGGTAGTGCTTGCAGGCCAGTTCCCGCTCGGTGGCTGGAAGGAGAATGCGGCAAGCTGGCGTCCCTATCAGGACATCGGTTTTGCACTCGCGACCTTTCTGGCCGACATTGATCCGAAGCAGGCGAAACAGCGGGCCGAGGATGTGCTGGAATGTGCGCGCGCCGTCGATGCGCGGTTCTACGAGGTGCGCGCGTTGCTGCTGCTGTCCCGCATCGAATCCGCGCAGACGCAGCAATACCGGGCGATGGTGCACTTGCGCACGGCGGTCGAGATCGCAGCGGGGCAGGGCATAGCGCTGCCGTTTCTGGAGCAGCGCGAGCTTGTGCCGCTGATCCGCCAGCTCAAGCGCGATCTGTGGGACAGCGGCAGCGATCCGGTCGAGGCCTCGTTCCTGGCGGACATCGACGAGCGGATTGCGGAGGCAGTGCCGACGGGCAACAACCCCATGGACCTGCTCAGCACGCGCGAGCAGGAAGTCATCGCCGAACTTTCACGCGGGCTGACCAACAAGGAAATCGCACGCGCCCTGGACATGACCGAGCACACGGTGAAGTTTCATCTCAAAAACATCTTCGCCAAGCTCGGCGTTGACCGGCGCGCCCACGCGCTGAGCGCGCTGCGCGACATCAAGCCTTTCGAGCGGGCCTGATCACCGGCCTCACCTACTCGCCAGGGTAGGTGGAATGCCTGCCCCTCTCACGGCTAGCTACTCTCCGGAGCAGCTTGTTCATGACGGGGCGATGACGGACCTTCTGCCTCAGGAAAAAACAGCTTCACACAGCTTCACAAGGGGGGCTCAATGTCCGTTCGTACTGCAAACCGCCTGGCTTTCTGCATGTCTGCACTGGCTCTGTTCGCCGTGACCGGCACGGCCCGGGCGCAAGCCGCGTCGCCTGACGAGACCACGGCGAGCGATGGGGGCGAAATCGTGGTGATCGCGCGCGGGCGGACTGAGTCGCTGCAATCCGCGCCGCTTTCGGTTACGGCCTTTTCCAGCCAGGCGCTGGAAGACGCGCGGATCAAGGGCGTGAGCGATTTCATCGGCATTACGCCGAATATCTCGATCGTCCAGTCGCAGAGCGCGGGTAATTCCTTCATCACCATTCGCGGTATCTCGCAGGTTCGCAACGGCGAAAGCCCGATTGCGGTGGTGACCGACGGCGTCCAGCAGATTTCCGCCCGCCAGTTCACCAGCGACCTGTTCGACGTGCAGCAGATCGAAGTGCTGCGCGGGCCGCAAGGTGCGCTTTACGGTCGTAACGCGATCGGCGGCGCGATCATCATCACGACCAAGCAGCCCACGAACGACTTCCATGTCGACGCGCAGATCTCGGCCGGGAATGGCGACGATTATCGCGGCCAGGTTTCGGTGAGCGGCCCGATCATTCCCGACAAGCTGCTGTTCCGGATTGCCGGAAGTGCCCGCAATTTCGGCGGCCTGCTGCACAACGTCTATCTCGGCAAGACCGTTGACTGGGTGCACGACCGCAACGTGCGGGGCCAGCTCAAGGCGTTCCTGACCGACACGCTGACCGCCGACCTGCGCGGCAGCTACACGCACACCAAGGCCATCGGCGACCAGTATCAGTACCAGGGCGCGAAGTTCGAATCGGACACCTCGTGCTTCCTTGATCCCACCAATCCCTTCGGCGGTCCCGCGCCCGATGCCGATCGCGTCACCCGTAGCTTCTGCGCCAACAACCGCGGCCGCAACTATCGCTCGATCGCCGAAGGTTCGCTCAAGCTGACGAACGAGGCGGACTGGGGCACGATCACCAACGTCTTCTCCTACATCCACGTGAAGGAATATCTGGAAGGCGACCAGTTCCCCTACACGGCCAGCCGCAACGTTTTCGGCACGGATGGCACGCAGACGCAGTACGAGAACGTCAGGGCTTGGCAGGACGACTTCCGCATCGCCTCGCCGGATGGTGATCGTTTCCGCTGGATGGTGGGGGCCTATATCCTGCGCACCAAGCGCTTCATCTCGACCACGACCGGGCTGGACAACGGCGGGGGCATCACCAGCATCTATAGCGACCCCCAGTACGACGATCCGATCAACCCGACGCTGTCCTATCTCGCCGACAGGAACCGGAACACGGCCTATGCCTTCTACGGCAATGTCTCCTATGATCTGACTGAACGGCTCGAAGCGTCGGTCGCCTTCCGGTACGATCACGATCACCGCCGTCAGGAGATCGATCCGCGCAGCAGTGCGGGCGTGCCCGAGGGATGCACGGTTACAGCCACCGATGCCTGCTCGCGCGTTGCGAACTTCAGCAAGGCGCAGCCCAAGGTCACGCTGAAATACCAGGCGAGCGACGATCTGACCCTTTTCGCGGACTGGGGTATCGGCTTCCGTTCGGGCCAGTTCAATCAAGCGGGCGCGGCCGTGGCGGCCAATCTGCCGGGCGCCTTCGACCTTGCGAAACAGGAAAGCGCGAACACGACCGAGGCCGGCTTCAAGGCCAGCCTGCTGGGCGGTCGCCTGCGCATCAACGGTTCGGCTTTCTACACGGCGGACAAGAACCCGTTCTATTTCGTGTTCGTCGGTGCGGTAGGCGCGCAGATCCTCGTCAATGTCGACAAGGTCGATCTCTACGGCGGCGAAATCGAGGCCATGCTCACGCCGATCGATGGTTTGGATCTCTTCGCCAACTATGGTTACACCCATAGCAAGATCAAGCGCTTCACCTTCAATCCCGCCGATGTCGGCAACTGGGCGCCTTACATCCCGCGCGACAGCGGCACGATCGGCGCGCAGTACCGCTTCCCGGTATCCGACGCACTGAACATGTTCGCGCGTGGCGAAATGGAGCACCACGGCAAGCAGTACTGGGACCCCGAGAATGCGACTGCGCGTTCGTCGTTCCAACTCGTCAACCTGCATGGCGGGATCGAGGCAGAGGATGGCAGCTGGAGCCTGACTGGCTACGTCCGCAATCTGACCGACAAGAAGTACAATGCCGAGTTCGTGAGCGGCGGCTTTGTCCAGCCGGCCTCGCCCCGCACGTGGGGTGTCGAACTGCGCACCAGCTTCTGAAACGGGACGTGAACATGACGCCTTCCTCGCCCTCGGAATTGCCCGCCACGGCGCCGCTCAAGCTGCTCTGGCTCAACCCGGTGAACCTGCCGGTCTATGACCAGCCCATCGCTGACCTGATTGCCCGGGTGAAACTGCCCAATGCCGAAGTGCATGTGGTCTCGCTCGACATTCCAGAGCCGGTCCAGCTCACCAATCTGGAATGGCGCGGATTCGAAAGCCGGATCTGGTTTCCCGTCACCCGGATCGCGCATTTCGCCGCGCGTGAAGGTTTCGATGGATACGCGATCGGCTGCTTCTACGACACCGCGATTGACGAGGCCCGCGAAGTCTCTGGCGACGCCATAGTCTGCGCGCCTTGCCAGTCGGCGCTGCAGATCGCTTCGAACCTGTGCAACCGCTTTTCCATCATCATTGGCATGGAAAAGTGGAAAGTGCAGATGGAAGATCGCGTGCGCCATTACGGTTATGCCGATAAGCTCGCCTCGTTCCGCGCTATCGGCTGCCATGTCGACGAGTTCCAGCAGGATACCGCCGCGACCGAAGCGGCGATCCGCCGCGCGGTGAAGGACGCAATCGAGATCGACAAGGCCGAAGCGGTGATCCTGGGCTGTACCATCGAATTCGGCTTCTATGCACAGCTGCAGCGCGAATTCGGCATCCCGATCATTGATGCCGTCTACGCCTGCTACAAGGCCACAGAAATGGCGGCTCTCAACAAGGTGCAGTTCGGCTGGAAGCCGAGTCACCTTCACAGCATGGCGCCGCCCGATCCCGGCCGCCTCGCGGCGAGCGGCGTTTTCGCTGGGCCGGCTCCGATCGGCAACACGGTCATCGTGCCGAGGGCCTGACCGGCTTTTTGAATTCCCATCCAACCGGGGCCACCTGCGGACCCAGAGCGGAGATATCCCGTGCGTGCAGCAAGCGACGTCGGTGGCACGTTCACCGACCTAGTCTACTATCCCGTTGATCCCGAAACCGGGCAGCCCGGTGCCGTCCAGGTAACCAAGGCCGATACCACGCCTCCCGATTTCGAAGAGGGCGTGATGAACGCGATGGCCAAGGCCGGCCTGTCGCCCGCGGCGCTCGATTTCTTCGCGCACGGATCAACCGTGGTCATCAACGCGCTGACCGAGCGCAAGGGTGTCAAGACCGCGCTCATCACCACGGCGGGCTTTCGCGACGTGATCGAGATCGCGCGCGGTAACCGGCCCGACTTGTTCAATTTCAATTTCCAGAAGCCCAGGCCTTTCGTGGATCGCTACTTGCGGGCCGAGCTTTCCGAACGCTCCAATTTCCGGGGCGAGTTGAACAAGCCGGTCGATCTCGCGCAGCTGCCCGTCATGCTCGATTTCTTCCGGGCCGAAGGCGTGGAGGCGATCGCGATCGCCTTCCTGCATGCCTACGTGAACCCGGAGAACGAGCGGCGAACTGCCGAGGCGATCCGCGCGGCGTGGCCGGAAGTCGCGGTGCTGGCCAGCCACGAAGTCAGCCGCGAGTGGCGCGAGTACGAGCGCACCAACACCACCGTGCTTTCCGCCTATGTTTCGCCTATCGCGCGCCGCTATATCGAGCGGCTGGAGAGGCGCCTTGACGAAGGGGGCTTTTCGCACCGACCGTACATGATGCAGTCGAACTGCGGCATCGCCACGGTCGAGGCGGCCAAGGCCAATCCGATCACCATGGTCGAATCCGGTCCGGCCAGCGGGATCTATGCCGCAGCCTATCTGGGGCGCAAGATCGGCGAGCCCAATTTGATCGTGTTGGACATCGGCGGTACCACGGCCAAGTGCACGCTGATCGAGGAAGGCCAGATCAAGGTTTCGACCGACTACTATATCGAGCGTGACGGCAAGAGCCCTGGCTATCCAGTGCAGACGCCGGTGTCCGAAATCGTCGAGATCGGCAATGGCGGCGGCTCGATCGCCTGGGTTGATGTCGGCGGCAAGCTGCATGTCGGGCCGCAGTCGGCAGGGGCCCGGCCCGGGCCTGCCGCTTATGGGCGAGGCGGGACCCGGCCGACTACCACCGATGCCAACCTGCTGCTGGGCCGGATCGATCCGGAAAGCTTCGTGGGCGGCGAAGTCGAACCCGACTGGGAGGCAGTCGATGCCGCGTTCGCGCCGTTGTGCGATCAGCTCGGCCGGTCGAAGGAAGAACTGGCGCGCGGCGTGATCCGCATTGCCAATGCCAACATGACCACGGCGCTGCGGCTGGTTTCGACCAACAAGGGCCACGATCCGCGCGATTTCGCGCTGATGGCCTTTGGTGGAGGCGGGGCGATGCACGCGGTGGCGCTGGCCGAGGAACTCAAGGTCCCGCGCGTCATCATCCCGGTCAATTCCTCGGTCTTCTCGGCCTGGGGCATGCTGCTTACCGACTTGCGCCGCGACTACATCCGCACGCGCCTGACGCCGTTGCAGACTGACAGCCTTGACGATGTGAGGACGGTGTTCGCCGAAATCGAGGCCGAGGCGGTTTGCGATTTCGCCAAGGAAGCGCAAGGGCGCGCGCCGTTGTTCGAATATCGCGCGGACCTGCGCTATGTTGGTCAGGAACATACCGTCGGCATCGCCTTTCCGTTCGAGGGAGCCGATCCGGTGAGCGAAGCCATCGCGGCGTTCCACGATGCCCACGAGAAGCGTTTTACCTACCGGCTCGATGCGGCCGTGCAGCTTGTCAATTTCCACCTCGTGGCCACGCTGCCCGTCGACAAGCCGGAACTGGCCGAACGCGCGGTGACGGGCCGCGCGCTGGCCGATGCGGTCAAGGGAACGCGCCAGGTCGATTTCGATATGCACGGCATTCATGCCGCGACGATCTACGACGGTCCGCTGCTGGAGCCGGGCATGCAGCTTTCCGGTCCCGCCGTGATCCAGGAGCCTTCGGTGACGCTGCCTTTGCCCCCGGGGACACGGGCCGAGGTCGATCGTTTCGGCAATTACCACGTTCAACTTTCGGCTTGAGGAGCGCTCCCATGAGCACCGATCCGTTCACGCGGGAAATCATCAAGGATGCCCTCGTCGCGCTTGGCGAGGAAATGTTCAACGCGATGATCCGCACCTCGATGAGCCCGATCATCTACGAGACCACGGACTTCGCCGTCGGCGCGACCGACGCACAGGGCAACCTGCTGGCGCAGGGCAACGGCGTGACCGGCTTTCTCGCCACGCTGGACACGGCGGTGCAGAGCACGCTGGAACACTGGCCGCTCGACGAGATCCGGCCGGGCGACATCTTCCTGACCAACTCGCCTTACGAGGGCGGCGGCACGCACTTGTCCGACGTGGTGATCCTCCTGCCGGTCTTCGTGGATGGCAGGCTGATCGCCTGGACGGTCAACAAGGCGCACTGGACCGAAGTCGGCGGCACGTACCCGGGCAGCGCCACGACCGCTTCGACCGACATCTTCCAGGAAGGACTGCACTTCCGCTTCCTCAAGCTCTACGAGAAAGGCAAGATCAACGCGGCGCTGGTCGAGATGATCCGCACCAACGTGCGCCTGCCCGGCAGCACCATCGGCGACATGCACGCCGGCGTCGCGGCTTGCCGCGTCGGCGGGCGTCGCATCGCCGAACTGGCGGAGAAATACGGCGTGGAAGATCTCCTCGCCGCGATGGATTCGTTGCTCGACTATGGCGAGCGCATGACGCGCGAGGAATTGAAGAAGCTGCCCAAGGGCGTGTTCACCGCAGAGGATGTGGTGGAGGAAGACGGCCACGGCAACGGCCCCTTCGTGATCAAGGTGAAAGTTACCATCACCGACGAGAAGATGGTCGCCGATTTCACCGGCACGAGCCCGCAGGCGCTGGGCCCGATCAATCTCTCCTATGCGGGGCTGATCACAGGCGTGCGCTGTACGTTCAAGGCGGTGACCAACACCGAGATTCCGGCGAACGGCGGTTGCTTCCGTGCTCTCGAGGTGATCTGTCCCGAAGGCACGATCCTGTCCGCGACCAGCCCGGCGCCGGTCTCGATCTACTACGAGTCTCTGCTCGGCGCGATCGAGGTGATGTGGAAGGCCCTGGCGCCGCTCATGCCGCACAAGCTGCCGGTCGGCCACCAGCGTACTGTCGGCGCGACATTCATCTCGGGCCTCTTGCCGGGCAGCAATGAGCTTTTCGTCATGGGTGAGCCGCTGGTCGGCGGCTGGGGCGCGGGTTTCGACCACGATGGCGACGCCGGCCAGTTCTGTGCCGCGAACGGCGAGACTTTCAACATCCCGGTAGAACTCGCCGAAAGCCGTTATGGCTTCGAGATCGATCAGTACGCGCTTCACAACGAAGACGGCGGTGCGGGTGAATATCGCGGCGGCAAGGGCGTGGTGCTCGACTATCGCGTGACCGCGAACGAGGCTTTCCTGACCTATTCGGCGACACGAACCACCTCGCGTCCTTGGGGCCTCGCTGGCGGGCAGGAAGGGTCGACCAACCGTGCCGAGATTCTGCGCAAGGACGGTACGGTCGAAACCCATTCGATGGTCACGGGCGCGCGCGCGGTGGAAGGGGAAATCTTTCGTCTCGTCAGCGCCACCGGCGGCGGCTACGGTGATCCGATGAAACGGGATCGCGACCGGTTGCTGGCAGATTTGCGGGACGGCTACGTCACGCCCGAACAGGCGCGGCGCGACTACGGTTTCGACCCCGCGGCATGATCGGCGGATCGACTTTCGAGGCCGAGCTTGCCGCGATCTGTCCCTGGGCGGACAAGGCGCCGCCGATTGCCATCGAGGAACGGCTGGCGCGGCTGGAGCGCGCGCGGGAACTCATGGCCGAGGCGGGCGCCGACGCGCTGCTGGTCGGTGCAGGGCTCAGCCTGTCCTATTTCACCGGCATCGGCTGGGGCATGATCGAGCGACTGGTGGCGATGGTGCTCACGCCGCGCGGCCGCCCGGTCATTGTCTGCCCCGCGTTCGAGCAGGGATCGCTGGAAGCGATCCTGGCGCTCGATGTCGATCTGCGGCTGTGGGAGGAGCACGAAAGCCCATCGGTGCTGGTCGCGAATGTGTTGCGTGAAGCTGGCGCAGGCCGGCTCGCGATCGATCCGGCGCTGCCGTTCGGCATGGCGGAGCGGATACGGCTCGCCGCGCCTTCGGCAGCGGTTCTTGACGCCACGCCGATCATCGACGGGTGTCGCGCGATCAAGTCCGAAGCCGAACTGGCGCTCATGCGGCAGGCCAAGCAGATGACGCTGGAAGTGCAGCGCCGCGCGGCACGGGTTCTTGCACCCGGCATCCGGGCCAGCGAGGTGGTCAGCTTCATCGATCAGGCGCACAAGGCGATCGGCAGTGCCGGCAGTACCTTCTGCATCGTCCAGTTCGGCGCTTCCACGGCCTTTCCCCACGGCCTGCCGAAGGACGACGAACTGCATGAAGGCGACATGGTGTTGATCGACACCGGCTGTGCGGTGCAGGGCTACAATTCGGACATCACGCGCAGTTACGTTTTCGGAACGGCAGACGCCGAACAGCGCAGGATCTGGGAAATCGAGGCCGAAGCCCAGCGCGCCGCCTTCGATGCTGCCCGTCCTGGCGTTTGCTGCGAGGACATCGACAGCGCCGCGCGCGCCGTGCTGGAACGGCACGGCCTGGGACCGGACTATCGCTTGCCCGGCCTGCCCCATCGCACGGGCCACGGCATCGGCCTTTCCGTCCACGAAGCGCCTTATCTCGTGCGCGGCGATCGTACTGCATTAAGGCCCGGAATGTGCTTCTCGAACGAGCCGATGATCGTTGTACCCGGCCGTTTCGGCGTTCGTCTCGAGGATCATTTCCACGTCACCGAAGATGGCGCAGCCTGGTTCACCGAGCCTCCCCGGTCGATGAAATGCTTGTTCGCCTGATTGTCGACCTTGGTTCCGCAGGCGCTTCACCTGTCGGGTCAGGGGGCGAACAGCAAGCCATCGGATCGAGCATTGAAGTGCCGAGGGGACAGCGCTGGATTTACAACACGCTGAAATCAGATCGAGTAGTGCCCGGGCTGCGTTTCGACAGTGATCCAGCGGGTTTCCGTGAAGCTGTCGATGCTGGCCTTGCCACCGAAGCGACATAACCCGAAGCGCCGACGCCCCCGAACGGCATCTGTGCCTCGTCGAGATCCGCGTCCTCAAGGACCACGAACGGGGCCTTGCCACCCAGCTCGAGCAGGCAGGGCTTGAGATGTTGCGCGGCGCGCGTGGCGATCACGATCAGCGTGCCCATTCGCGCAAAGCGCGCGACGGCCGCGTGCAGATAGGCGGCAGCTTCGGAAATGAGGTCGGGAACCCGATTTCTGGCCTCGGCAAAAGCCGTCACGTCGCCTTCCGCGCAAAACAGCTTCCCCTCCAAACGCAGCCATAGCGGCGAATGCTGTCGTCCTGATCGCAGGCGATTGCGCCTTCACGATCGAATTGGATGGTGTGCGGTGCCCATTCGCTCAGGATTGTCGCAACTCCGGGAAGGGCCGATGTGCGGTGGTGTCCGTGGCGGCACCCGCATAGGGAGAGAGCGTTTACGAGGCGCCGCGGATTTCAGAGAGCGCCCACCAGTTCGCGCCCGATCAGCATTCTGCGGATCTCGTTCGTGCCGGCCCCGATATCCAGCAACTTGGCATCGCGCATGTAGCGTTCCACCGGCCAGTCCCGGGTGTAGCCGGCGCCGCCGAGTGCCTGCACGGCCTCGAGAGCGGTTTTCATGGCGTTCTCCGAAGCAAGCAGGATGGCTCCTGCCGCGTCGAAGCGCGTCGTGCGTCCGGTATCGCAGGCCCGCGCCACGGCGTAGACGTAGGCACGCGAACTGTTGAGCGCGACATACATGTCGGCCACTTTCGCCTGCATGAGCTGGAAAGCACCGATGGGCTTCCCGAACTGCTTGCGCTCGCGGATGTAGGGCAGGACCACGTCGAGGCAGGCCTGCATGATGCCGGTCTGGATGCCGGCCAGCACCGTGCGCTCGTAATCGAGCCCGGACATCAGCACCCCGGCGCCGGCGCCTACCGGGCCCATGACGTTCTCTTCGGGCACTTCGCAGTCGGTGAACACCAGTTCCGCCGTTGGCGAGCCGCGCATGCCTACCTTGTCGATTTTCTGTCCGATCGAGAAGCCTTTGAATTCCTTCTCGATCAGAAAGGCCGTGATCCCTTTGGAGCCCTCTCCGGTCCTGGCATAGACGACGAGCGTGTCGGCTTCGGGCGCGTTGGTGATCCAGAACTTGGTGCCGTTGAGAACGTATCGGTCGCCCTTCTTTTCGGCCTTCAGCTTCATCGACATGACGTCGGACCCGGCTCCGGCCTCGGACATAGCCAAGCTGCCGACGTGTTCGCCGGAAATCAGCTTTGGCAGGTATTTCGCTTTCTGCTCTTCATTTGCCCAGCGCCGGATCTGGTTGACGCAAAGATTGGAATGCGCGCCGTAGGACAGGCCCAGCGATGCGGAAGCGCGGCTGATTTCCTCGATCGCGATGACGTGTTCAAGATAGCCCAGGGCGCTTCCGCCCCATTCTTCCTCCACTGTGATCCCGTGAAGGCCCAGTTCGCCCATTGCCGGCCACAGATGGCGGGGGAACCAGTCCTGTGCATCGATTTTCGCAGCCAGGGGCACGATTTGCTCGTCGGCAAAGCGCGCGACCGATTCCCGGATCATCTGCGTGTTTTCGTTCAGGCCGAAATCAAGTTCTGGAGTGGTGATGGGCATGAAATCCGGTCTCCCTGCCACAGGTCAGCATATCTGCTGGCCGCTGGGCGTCATTTTACGCTTTCATGCGGTCTACGCCGAGAATGAAATTATATAAAATTGGAATGTTACGAAAATTTGTATAGATTTTTCCAATGATAAAGCGCGCGCATATCCGCCAGTTCCTCGCCGTCGTCGAAGCAGGGAGCTTCACCCAGGCTGCCGCTCGCATTCACGTGACACAGCCGACGCTGTCGCTCGGGATCTCCGAACTTGAGCGGCTGGTCGGGACGAGGCTGTTCATCCGGGACAGAAAGCGAGTGAGACTGACTGCGGCGGGAGGCCGTTTCATCGTCATTGCGCGCGATCTGGAGCGGGGCTTCAAGGCCGCCGATACTTTCGGTCAGACGCGGGCGTCCGAGTGGCCCGATCTCAAGATTGGCCTCCTGCATACGATCCCCGACCGGTTGCTCGAGGCGATCATGGGTGTGCTTGGCGGCAAGTACAGCATGGAACTGGTCGAGGGCACCGATCCGGACTTGCGCACGGCCTTGGGACAAGGGCGGATTCAGGTTGCCCTGACCCTGCTTACGCCCGATTGCCACGGATCGGATGTTCTTCCCCTGTTCGACGAGCCTTATGTCATGCTGGTTCCATCTGATCATGCCCTGGCCGGGAAACATGCGGTTCCGCCCGACGCGTTTTCTTCCGAGGTCATGATTGCGCGCCGTCGTTGTGAAGTCCTCACGCGCACGAGCCGGTTTTTCACGCGTCACGGGGTCCGGCCCCGGTTTTCCTTGCGGACCGAGGACGACGAGCGCGCGATCAGCATGATAGCCGCAGGTCTCGGGATAACCGTTGCGCCCTTGAGCTATTGTCGTCCGGGAATGGAGCCTGTCGAGGTGAGCGGCTATGATTTGCGCAGACGCATCGGTCTGCGTTGCGCGCCGAACGCGTTGCCGGATGCCGTAAGGCAAGATGTGTTTCGGACTGTCCGGGAAGCCTGCGAGGACTTGTCCGTGGAACATCCGTGGTTGTGCATGGAGCAGTCCTAGTGCTTACCGCAGAGTGCGGCGAACATCGGCCTCGACTACTCGAACGCCTGAACCGTCGGGAACGGCGCGAACGCCCTTGGCATCACGCAAAAAGAAGGGAGGAGAGGGCAGGGCCCTCTCCTCTCCCCCTTCAAGGGTTGGGTAGAGCGATAATCAGAGTTCTTCCGGCCAGTACAGCCGCATCGGATTGGTGACGAGCAGCTTGCGCTGAAGCTCGGCCGCAGGGGCGATGCGCGGGATCATGTCGACGAGATGGCCATCGTCGGGGATAGCGTCCTGCATGTTGGGATGCGGCCTGTCGGTGCCCCGGATCACGCGGTCCTGATAGAGCGGCGCGACGGCCTGCGCAAAGGCATTCCAGGGATCGCCGCGCCGCCCGTTGACCAGCGGATCGAGCCGGTCCGGGCATGTGGCCTTGAACCAGATGTCCTCGCGGCTGTCGAGCAGGCGGCGGAAGGCCTTCATTTCGGTGCTGTCCGGCCCTTGCGTCACATCGGGGCGGTCCATGTGGTCGATCACCAGCGGCACCGGGATCGCGTCCATGAACGGGCGCAGTTCCTCGAGGATGTCCGCCTCGAAGTAGATCACCACGTGCCAGCCCTCGGACAGGCTCTGGCTGACTTCGAGGAACTTGTCCTTGGAGGCATTGTCGACAAGACGCTTGAGGAAGTAGAACCGGATGCCGCGAATGACGCCTTCGTGCAGCCCGGCCAGATCCGCCTCGCTGATCGCGGGATCGACGACGGCGACGCTGCGCGCCTTGCCATCCGATTTCGCAATGGCATCGGGCGTCGCTGCATTGTCGGTGCCGTGGCATTCGCCTGGACGATCACATTGTGGGAAAAGCCCAGCTGATCGCACAGGGCGAAGAGCTTGTCCGGCCCGGCATCCTCCGGCAGGTGCTTTGCCTTGGGGCTGAAGGGGAACTGCGCCATCGGCCCGAAGACGCGGCAATGCGCGTCCACCGCGCCCGGTGGCGGCGTGAAGGCGGGCTTGCCCGAGGCGTCATGCCAGGAAACCATACGGTCAGACATAGACGGTTCCATCCATCAGCTTGCGCGCCCCTTCGATCAGGCAGGCCGTGGTAACTGAGACCGCACCCAGCACGCCGACCGTGGCGTGGGCACGGTGCGGGATGAAGCTGCGCACCGTCACGGCCTCGCCATTTCGGGGCGGTGCGACCAGCATCATCTTGGGCACGGACTTTTCGTGTACATTGCCCAGGTTCATCCGGGCACCGACCGCGAGGCGGATCGCCTCGATCCGCGCCTTGAGTTCATCGTTGGCATCGAGGCTGTCGCGGTCCTCATAGCCGGTCGCGCCCACATCTTCGGCTTTCATCACGACACAGGGCATGCCGTTGACTTCCTCCACGGCCTTGCCGGTGGGAAGCAGCGCTCCGCACATCGAACCGGCGGTGTCGCGAAATTCTACCGGGATCGGGGCATGGGTTCCGGGCACCCCGTCGATCGCGGCATCGCCCGTGTATGTCACCCGGCCGCCCGGCGTCTGCACGGTGGTAACGGCCGACGCCGCGCTGGACGTGGCCTTCGATACGGCGCTGCACATCGCGATGGGCGCTCTCTTCTGCGACATGAATTCGGTGGCGCCCGGCACCAAGCGGCCGACACCGTCGCCTTCATGCAGTTGATGCAGGGTGATCTCTTCGCGCAGTTTCCCAACCTGCGTTTCATCATCCCGCATGGCGGCGGTGCGGTGCCCTATCACTGGGGGCGCTACCGGGGTCTTGCGGACATGCTGAAGAAGCCCTCGCTCGACGAATACATCATGAACAACGTGTTCTTCGATACCTGCGTCTATCACCAGCCGGGCATCAACCTGCTGGCCGACGTGATCGATAACAAGAACATCCTGTTCGGCTCTGAAATGGCGCGTATCACTGCCGGGATTGCCTCCAGCCACGTTCCCCTGCTTGGGGTCGCCGCCGATCAGGGCAAGGCTTGGGACGACTACTTCAAGCCGATCTTCGCCGGGTACGACTGGACGCGGGAATGGATCGCCCAGCCCGAAAACAAGCCCGACGTCGTGGTGCTGGTCTACAACGACCACGCAAGCGCCTTCGACATGAAGGTGATCCCGACTTTCGCGATCGGTTGCGCCGAGCGTTGCGGCATCTGCGATGAGGGCTGGGGCCCGCGCCCGGTGCCCGATGTGGAAGGCCATCCCGATCTGGCATGGCACATCGCCCAGAGCCTGATCCTCGACGAGTTCGACATGACCGTCATCAACGAGATGGAAGCCGATCACGGCCTGACTGTGCCGCTCACCATGATGTACGGCGCGCCCGATGCCTGGCCGGTCAAGGTGATCCCGCTCGCCGTCAATGTCGTGACCTACCCGCCGGCCTCCGGCAACCGCTGCAGGCAATGGACGTCGAGACGTTCTTCTTCCGGCGCAAGAACATGAACGCCAAGGGCCAGCCACGCTCTTGGACCGACCACCTGCTGTGGCACCACTCGGCGCATACCATCGACATCTTCCAGTACAGGACCGGCAGCAAGGTGATCGCGGCCAATGTGCTGCAGGGGCCGAAGCACCCCGAACCGGGGCATCGCCATGGACATATCTATCCAGATGAAAACGGAAGCGAGGCAGATTCTGACGCTCGCCCTCTCGTTCAACAACGACGGGCCGCTCGGTACGTTCTTCCGCTACATTGGCGATACCGGTACTTACATCGCGCGTTACGACGATCTGGTGACCGGGCGCGAGGAGCCGATCGACGTTTCGCAAGTCGAAGTCTCGATGAACGGCATCGAATTGCAGGACCGCGAATTCGTCGCCGCCATCCGCGAAGGGCGCGAGCCCAACAGCTCTGCGGGATCGATGCTTGACTGCTACCGGGTGATCGGCGAACTCGCCGCCAGTCTGGAACAACAGGACGGCTGGTCTTGATAATGAAGCGGAAACTCGCGGAGCATACTCTCAACCCCGTCGGGCTGGGTTGCATGAACGTGGCCTGGGCCTACGGCAATCCGCCAGCCCGCGAGGATGCGGCGGCGTTGTTCCGCCATGCGCTCGACAATGGCTGCGAGCACTTCGATACGGCCAATATCTATGGAGGCGGCGTATCCGAGGAAATTCTCCATGAAGCGATCATGGGGCGCCGTCAGGAGTTCTTTCTGGCCACCAAGACCGGCATCGTCATCGATGGCACGCGCCGCGGGGTCGATTGCAGCCCGGATGCGATCACCACATCGCTCGATGCCAGCCTGAAGCGGCTGGGGACGGATCACGTCGACTTGTTCTACATGCACCGTTTCGATCCCAAGGTGCCTATCGCGGATTCGGTCGGGGCCATGGTTCGCGCGATCGAGGCCGGCAAGATCGGCGCCTATGGCGTGTCCGAATGGTCCGCCGCGCATATCCGCGAGGCGCATGCCGTGCATCCGGTAGCCGCCGTCCAGACCGAGTATTCGCTTTTCACGCGCAATGTCGAACTGGGCGTGTTCGATACCACGAAGGATCTGGGTATTGCGCTCATCGCGTTCTCGCCGGTGGGACGCGGCGCGCTGGGCGGAAAACTGCGCGACATCGATACGCTTACCGAGAAGGATCTGCGGCGCACTTTCCCGCGTTTTCTGGCGGAAAACTGGGAAAAGAACCTAGAACTGATCGAGGACTTCAATGGGCTTGCCGCCGAAGCGGGCGTCGCGCCTGCACAGCTGGCGCTGGCCTGGGTGCTCTCTCGCGGCGATCATGTCCATGTCATTCCGGGCACCCGCTCCATCGCGCATTGGGCCGAGAACCACGAGAGCGCATCGCTGGCGATCGATGCGGGGATTCTGGCCCGTGCCGGCGATCTGATCAACCAGCAGACCGTTGCCGGGCACCGCTATCCGGAAATGATCCGCCCCACAATCGATACCGAGGACTTCGTCTGACGGCGCGGGGAAGAGGGCAAGGGGCGTGCCCCGTCCTCTCCGCCATCCTTAGTCGTTGGTCCGGCGCCCGGCGTGAATTCGGCAGGCCACGGCCATCACCAGCGCTGCCGTCTGCGAGACCATCAGAACGCCGAGCATGAAGCCGGGCCCGCCGTTCGCGTGACTGCCCACGATGGCCACTGCCACTGCGCCCGATACGAACTGGATCGTGCCCTGAAGGCCGGCCGCCGCGCCGGCGATGTGGCCGTGGCCTTCCAGTGCGAGCACGGCGGCGGGGCCCATCACGAAGCCGAAAGAAGTGAAGAACAGGAAGAAGCAGAAGGCGGCCACCGGCAGCGTGGCGCTGGCCTGTAGATGGGCGCCCAAGAACAGGACGATGGCCAGCGTGCCCAGCGCTGTGCCGAGGATCGGCACGGTGGCAAGGCCCAGCTTTCCTATCAAGCGGCGGTTCCATTGGGCGGCGAAGATCATGCCGATGGCATTGATGGCAAAGGCGATGCTGTAGGCAGCCGGCGCCAGTCCATAGCTTTCCAGATAGACCGCCGAGGACCCTGCCAGATAGATCGAGGCCCCGGCCTGCGCGGCGGCAAGCACCGCTGTCGGCAGAAGGAACTGCGTGTCGCGCAGCAGCCGCAGGCATTTCGACGCCAGTGCAGCGACCGTCGCGTCGTGGCGCGTTTCGCTGGTTTCGGGCAGGACTTTCCAGGCGAGGAACAGCACGACCGTGGTCAGCGCGGCCATGAGCCAGAAGATATGGCGCCATGTTCCCATGCCCACGATTGCCGAGCCTGCAAGCGGAGCCAGCATCGGCGATACGCTGACGATCAGCAGGATGCGGGCCGCCGTGTGTGCCGCGTCCTGTCCCTGCTGCCGGTCGCGTACGATCGCCCGGGCAATCGAGAGCACCGAACAGATGCCGAGGCCTTGTACGAACCGCCCGGCGATCAGTGCCTGGGCATTGCCCGCCAGCGCACAGACCAGCGAACCGGCAATGAACACGACCAGTCCGAACAGGACCGGCGGCTTGCGCCCCACCCGGTCCGACACCGCGCCATAGGGCAACTGGCCGAGCGCAAGCGCGAGGAAGTAGGCGGCCATGCTGAGCTGGACCGAGCCGATGTCGGTGCCCAGATCGCGCGCGATGGTGGGAAAGGCCGGCAGGTAGATGTCCACGCCAACCGGGCCGATCGCCGAAAGGATACCCAGAACGACGATTTCGCGGCGGCCCAGTCCGGGCCGGTCTTTCGCGGCCGTCACTATGTGCAGGCTCATCCGGCGGATTTGCGGTGGGCGTATGTCGCGTCGAGCCGTTCGAGCAGGTGGTCACCGGCCGTGATCGGCGGGTAGAGCGCGGGCCTGTCCTCGCTGATGCAGCTGGGCAGGCATTCCACCAGCGCATCGGGATTGGGATCGAAGAAGAAGGCGATCGAATAGCGCTCCGTCCCGCTGCGATTGACCACGCGGTGCGGGTTGGAAACGTAGGTATCGTTGCTCCAGCGCATCAGGCAATCGCCGATATTGCACACGAAGGTGCCGGGAACCGGCGGGGCGCTGATCCAGTCGCCCGCGCGCGTGCGCACCTCGAGCCCGCCGACCTCGCATTGCGAGAGCAGGGTTAGGTTGCCGTAGTCAGTATGCGCGCCCGCGCCGTAACGCGTGCCGTCGAACCTGCCGGGATGCGGCGGATAGTGCAGCATGCGCAGCGTCGCCATCGGGCGGTCCACATAGGGCGCGAAATAGTCCGGCGGGACGCCCAGATCGAGCGCGAAGGCGCGGTGCAGCTGTTCGCTCAGCCGCCGGACCGCGGCATAATATTCGCTGGCGACGTCGCGAAAGCCGGGCACGTCGGGCCACTGGTTGCGCCCGCGCGACACCTGGCTGTCGTCGTCTTCCTCGCCCGCTTCGGGATCGCGGCCGACATTGAAGGCTTCCTTGGCATCGGTCAGCTTTTCAGGGTCGAGGCTTTCGGTACCCACGCCCGCATAGCCCCGGTTGTTGCCCACTTTGGCGATGGAGAGCTTCTCCTTCTCCTCCAGCGGGAGCGCGAAGAATTCCACGGCCAAGGCATAGAGCGCATCGATCAGGCCCTCGTCGACACCATGGTTGCGCACGTAGAAGAAACCGATCGTGCGCGCTGCCTCGCCGATCTCGGTCGCGACGCGTTCCAGCCCGCCGGGCTCGTCGTTCAGCATCGGTGCCAGGTCGATGATGGGCAGGTTATCCATGGTTGGTCATTCCGTTCGAGGGAAAGGCGAGGGCGGGGCACAGGGCCCCGCCCGCACCATCAGAAGCGCGCCGTTACTTTCAGGATGGCCGTCCGGCCTTCGCCGGGGAAGGCCGATCCTTCGGTGTCGGTGCTGCGCTGGGGCACATAATAGCGCTCGTTGAGGATGTTGTTGACGTTGATCGCGAAGCGGTAACGCCCGATTTCGTAGTGCACCGAACCACGCAGCAGAACGTAGTCGGGGAACTCGATCGCGCCGGGCAGATGGCCGCTGGTCTTGTCGACATAGTTGCCGCCCAGCGTCGCGCCAAAGCCGTTGCCGGCCTCGTAGTTGGCGAAAAGGCCAAAGACGTAGCGCGGCTGCGTCCGGTCGACATATCCCGTTTCAAGCCCCGGGAAGCCCGATGTCGCCGCCTGGTAGATGAAGCCCCAGCCATCGGTATAGTCGAGACCGAAATCCTCCGGCGTGACGACGAGGAACGAGGTCCCCGAAATCTTCGTCTTCTGCCGGGTGGCCACGGCCGAGAGACCGAAGTTGCGATTGATCGCCCAGCGGATTTCGGCCTCGACGCCCTTGGTGGTGGCGCCCACGAAATTGCCGCTGAGCAGTTCCGACTGGGTGCGGCGCTGACGATAGACGGACAGCGAGGTGAACAGCTTGTCGTCGAAGAAGCTGCCCTTGACGCCGCCTTCGGTCAGATCGGCCGGTGACAGGAAGGTGTCGTTTGCGACGTTGCCCGGTGTCACCGCGCCGCCCTGCAACGTCTCCAGCGCATAGGAACGCGAACGGGTGAAATAGGGCACGATGCCAAAGGGCGTGACGTAGCGGACGCTGGCCGACCAGCTCCACGCGCCCTTGCTGGCCTTGTAGAGCGTATCGAGCGGGCCCGAGTAGTCGAGCAGGCCGGTGTTGATCGACTGCACGTCGTACCAGTCGTAACGCACGCCGCCGGTGAACTTGAGCTGGTCGAACAGGCTGACGTCCGCGTTCAGGAAACCGGCGTATTCGTCGACCTCCGAATGGTAGACCTGATCGAACGGCTCCCCGGAAACGTAGACCGGATTGAAAATGCTGTCCGCCGTCGCACCGGTCGAGATGTCCTGCCGGTCGAGCACCATGTAGCCGCGCGCGAAGACGTAGGACTCGTCCGCCTCGTAACGGCGATAGCCCGCACCGACGACGAAGGCCGTGGACAGCCACGGGGCCGGATCGACCTTGCCGGTGTAGGACAGGCGCAGCTCCTCGGCCCGGTCGCGCAGCGACTTGGCGAAACCGTAGCTGTTGTAGCTGTCCGCATTCAGGTCATCGAGGAAGCCTTGCAGCTTCAGCGTGCCCGGACCGATGTTCCGGCTGAGATCGAACCACGCGGTCGTCGTTTCGCTGTCGCCGAAATCGTATTCGGAGGTCAGCATCGCGCGGCGGCTGAGTTTCACTTCCTGGATGGTTGCCGGATCGAGCGTGCTGTAGTCGCTCGAGAAGCCCCAGTATTTCGTCACGCCGCCGATGGCGACGATGTCGGCAGGGGTGATATAGGCCGCGCCGGGCTGGGCGATCTGCGCGATCGGGCTGCCGGAGATGTAGATCCCGTTGTCGATCAGGTCCTGCGTCAGACGGTTGACGCCGGTGCTGCCCTGCATGCCGCTGGCATCGTAGTACTGGAGGCCCGCCTGGAATTCCCACCCGCCGGGCAGGTCCGTGGCAAAGCCGCCTTGCACCAGCGTGTGGCGCGGCTCGATCCCGTGGAAATACTGCGAAGCCTGCGCTTTTTCGACATAGAGGTCGACGCCCGCATCGTACTCGCCGATCTTGAACGGCGTGCCGTATTCGGCAGAGGCGCGGTAGTAATTGTAGGTGCCTAGCGAGGCGACCACTTCGCCCTTGGCATCCAGCCCGTTCTTGAAGCGCACGGCGCGCTCCGAACGCGGCGTGAAATTGACGTAGCCGCCCGCGCGGCCCGTGCCATAGGCCGGCGAGGCCGCACCGCGCACGATTTCCAGATTGAGCGCGGATTCGATCGGCGTGATGTAGGTGCCCTGGTTCTCGACACGCTTGAAGCCGCGGAAGTAGTTGTCGGCATATTCGCCGCGGATGTTCACCGTGCCGTCGACGCCATAGAAGCTGGCCGTGAACACGCCCGGCGTCACCGCGATCAGATCGCGAACCGTGGTCAGGCTGTATTGGTCGATCATCGACAGGGACACGGTCGAGGTCGCGCGCGGCGTTTCGACCTGGCTCATGCCGAGCCCGAACGCATCGGTATCGGCGGGCAGGATCGCGGACTTTTCGCGCGTGCCGGTCACGACAAGGACACTCATCCCGTCATCGTTCGAGGCAGTGGACGCGGGATCGCCCGCCTCCTCGGCGTGAGCGGGAACTGCCGCCATCATTGCAATGGCAAGCGTGAGTCCCCCGACTCCCCGAAAATCTGTTTTTCTCATTTTCATGTTTATAGCCCTCAATATAAAGTGGCGCTGCCCACGCTTATTAAGGCTTCCCCTGTCCGTAATTTATTTATTTGAACATGCTATCGTAAAACTTAACAAAGAACGTCTTCATGTACTCTTCGTTGTTAAACGGTTCGAACTGCGCCGGACTGTCTTCCGTGACGAACCTGTCGATTGGCGCGACGGTGACATCGATGTCCGGGTTCATGAAAAGCGTTGCCGAATAGCGGTCCACCCGCTTGCGGCTGACGACACGGTGGAGCGTCGAAACGAAATGGCCGTTCGTCCACCCCATCAAGGTATCGCCGATATTGATGACATAGGCGCCCGGGACATAAGGCGCGGCGATCCAGCGTCCGCTCGCCTCGCGGACTTCGAGGCCGCCGACATCGTCCTGCAGGAGCACGGTGAACGAGGAGGCATCGCAATGCGCGCCTACGCCAACGTCCGATCCGCCCTGGCGCGCCTCGTCCGGCGCGGGGTAGAAATTGAGGCCGAAGGTCGCCAGCGGGCTCTTGTGGAAGCGCGCGAAGAAATCTTCCTCCAGCCCCAGCGCCATCGAAAAGGCGCGCATCAGTTCCCCGCTCAGCGTCATCAGTGCGCGCTGGTTGACGATCATGGTCTCGACGAAGTTCGGCGCGCCGGCCGGCCAGCGGTTGCGCTGGAACGCCGGGTCCGGGTTTTCGTAGTTGATGTCGCCCGCCAGCTTGACCCGCATCATGTTGAACTGTTCGAGCGTACCGCCCGAGACATTCGATGCCTGCGATTCCGGCCGCAGCGAGCCGCCGGGCTTGGTGCCCTCCGCCGCGCCGCGCGGAGGAAGGTAGCCGCACCACTGCCCGTCCTCCAGCGGCGCGCACTGCATCTTTTCCTCGAATGGGCGGTTGAAGAACGAGCGGGCTTCGGACAGTACCGCCTGCCGCAGGCTTTCCGGTACGCCGTGATTGACGATGTAGAAGAACCCGATGCGCCGGCAGGCATCGCTGATCTGTTCGGCGATGTCGGTCCGATCTTCGGCGTTCCCGTTGAGGAACCGGCCGAAATCAATGATCGGAATGTCTTCAACCGATACCGTTTCAGGGTTTTCGTAGCGCAAGTCGCCTGTCGACATGGCGGGAGATACCTCGCAATGAAGTGAATGGGGGTTTCAGATTTTCGGGTGCCGCTGTGGGCGGCCACTCGGGAATCCGGGCGGTTCAGCCCGGATCGGTTCGTCGGCCGAGCCCCATCAGCCATTCGGCGAAGGGGCCGTCCGGCCGCAGATAGGGTTCCAGTGCGGCGGCCATCACGATCAGCAGCCCGACATAGACCTGCACCCAGTTGCCCTGCACGCCGACAAGGATGAGCCCGGTCTGCAGCATGCTGACGATGATCGCGCCGAGCAGCGTTCCGGTCGCCGTGCCGATCCCGCCGCTGAGCGCCGCGCCGCCGATGATGACCGCCGCGATGATCGCCAGTTCACCGCCCGCCCCGGTATTGGGAGAGCCGATGCGCAGCCAGCCGGTGGTCAATGCGCCCGCAAGGCCGCAGGAAAAGCCGACCAGGGTGAAGGTCCAGATCTTGATCCGCCCCGGATTGACGCCCATCTGCAGCGCCGCGCGGACATTACCGCCGGTGGCGTAGAGCCTCGCGCCGAACAGGGTGTAGCGCAGAACGAAGCCGCTGATGACGAAAGCCGCGAGCGCCCAGATCACTTGCGCCGGGACAGGGCCGATCTTGCCGCCCGCGACACCGAAGAACGAACTCACGTACTCTGCCGAAACATCGATCGACAGCCCCATCGTGATCACGAGCGCCAGCCCGCGCAGCAGGCTCAGCATGCCGATGGTCAGGATGAACGAAGGCACCTTGAGCTTGACGGTCAACATGCCGTTGAACAGCCCGATCAACGTTCCCAGCCCAACTGCCAGCAAGGCCGCGAGCCAGGGATTCCACCCCCAATCCACGATCGCCAGTGCTGTAACGACGCTGCACAGGCCGTAGTTGGAGCCGATCGAGAGATCGACCTCTCCGGCAATCACCAGATAGGTCAGCGGCAGGCCGATGATCAGCGTGAAGGCCGTGATCCTGAGGATCTCGAACTGGGTCTGGCTGTCGAGGAAATGCGGGGAATTGGCCGCGAACCCGATGAACAGGGCGACGACGACGAAAAACATCGTCGTCTGCCGGTTGAGCGCGAAGGAAACCAGTGCGTGGTTCATGCCGCAGCCTCCTGTTTGTCGCGTTCCGGCGCGCGTTCGCCACCCATGACGAGGCCGACGATCTGTTCGCGCGTCACATCCCTGATCGCGACATCGGCGACCTTGCGGCCGAGCCGCAGCACCACGGCGCGGTCCGCGACGCTGAAGACATCGTCCATGTTGTGGCTGATGAGCAGGACCGAAGTGCCCTGATCGCGCAGTCGGCGGATCAGGTCGAGCACCTTGCCGGTCTCCCGGACGCCCAGCGCGGCGGTCGGCTCGTCCATGATCACCAGCTTGCTGCCGGTCACGATGGTACGGGCAACCGCAACCGCCTGCCGCTGCCCGCCGGACAGGAAACGGACCGAGGTCGTGACGGGCGGGAGGTTGACCTTGAGCTGCTCCAGCACGCCTTTGGCCTCGCGCACCATGCGCTTGCGATCGAGCAGGAAGCCGAAGCGCACCGGCTCGCAGCCGAGAAAGAGATTGTCGGCGATGCTGCGGTCCTCGATCAGGGCAAGACCCTGGAATACCGTGGCAATTCCCGCCGCACGCGCATCGTGCGGGCTGGCGAAGTGGACGGGCTTGCCGTCCATCTGGATCTCACCCGAACTGGGCGGAAACACGCCCGAGAGCATGGTGATGAAGGTCGATTTGCCGGCGCCGTTGTCGCCCAGCAGTGCCGTCACCTGCCCCGGATAGAGGTCCATGCTGACGTCGCTAAGCGCCGTGACGCGGCCGAAATGGCGCGAGGCGTTCCTGACGCTGACGATGGGCTGTGCGTCCGTGCTCATCGGCATGTCCGCCCCAGTGGCATCGGGTTCGCGGAAATCATGATAGGCCATAGGCTTCCGCCGCCACCTTGCGGCGGTTGTAGCTGGCGATCATCTCTTCGACATTGTCGGCCGACACCCAAGTGTGCCCTGACGACAGCGTGGAAGCGGGCATCTGGCGCTCGAGCATCGACCAGACGAGCAGCACCGCCATGAAGCCCTGATAATAAAGGTTTTCGTCCAGCGCGAAGGTGATCTGCCCGCTTTTGACGAGGTTCAGCGTCTTCAGGCTGCTGACCCAGCTGCCGACCACGACCTGACCGGGGCCGGTCTGCAGCTCGGCCAGCGCTTTCGTCAGCGGCACCGCCGACATTTCGCTGCCCGCCACTGCGTGGGCGACGACATTGCCGATCTCGGTAATCTTCGCCTTGTAGAGCCCGACCGACAAGGTCGAGTCCGCCGCCGCGCTGTCCGGGAACGTCACCATTTCGAGGCCGCCGTCAGCGGAAGCGAGGCCTTCGCCGATCCCGCGAATGCGCTCCTCGATATTGAGCGATCCTGGAAACGGGTTGCCCACCAGAACGCTGCCCTGCCTGATGTCCTTCTTTGCGAGGGCCGCGGCGATCCGTTCGCCCATCAGCCGGCCGGTGGTGCGCGGCTCCTGCCCCACGAAGGGCACATTGAGCGGGGCCAGTTCGTCCGGGTTGTTGGCCGAATTGACGACGGCGAAATGCGTGCCCTGCTTCTGCCCTGCCGCGATTTCGTCGACCACGGCCTGATACCAGTCGACCGTCAGGATCACGTCCGAACGCGCGGTAACGGCAGTGCGGATCGCGTTGATGTGGGCATCGGGCGTCGGCAGCGCGTTGAGAATGCGGTTGAAACGCCAGCCGAGCATTGCGGCGGCATCGGCGGCGCCGACGGAAATCTCGGTCACGAAATCCGATCCCGTGGTGCCCACGGCCCAGGCAACGGTGCGCTTGGGGCCAAGGGAACCTCCCTTGGCGCCGCTGCCGCCTTCGGTCTGGCCGCATGCCGCCAATGCAGCAAAGGCGCCCGCCATGGGCACTGCGCTCAGCAAGTCTCTTCTGCTTCTACCCGACAATTTTTCGTCCTTTATCGGATGGGCCGCTGATCTTTTTGATCCATCCGCTTGACAGGGATGGTGCGCGCACCGCGCGTTCTAATCCAGTTCAATTTTCTTAGGGTCGCATTCGAAAAAACTCACCACGATGCCGGATGCTATCCGATATGCGGCACGTTCTCGTCGAGCATGGCACTGGCGAGTTGCTGGATCAGCAGCGAGGTAGCGGCGGATTGCGGCCTGCCCGCCGCGCTGATGAGGGAGAGTGCGGAAAGCGGCATCTTGACGTCGGTCAGCGGGACGAAGCGCAGCTGCCCGCTCGCGACTTCGGTCGCGACGTCGATCGCCGTCAGGAAACCGATGCCCAGCCTGTGCATGACGAGCGACTTGATCAGCGTGACCGAACTTGCCGAGGCGGCAAAGCGCGGCAATTCGCCCAGCGTCTGCGACCATACGTTGTCCAGGATCATGCGCAGGACATTGCCCTGATCGGGCCCGACGAGCGGGTGCTGCGCACATTCGGAAAGCGTCACTTCGTTGCGCCCGGCCAGCGGATGATCCGCAGGCATGACCGCGCCGATCTGATAGACCAGCGCGCGCTCCACGCGCACGTCGTGGCGTTCGGGTGGATTGAAGGCGAGCCCGATGTCCGCCTCGCCGCTCAGGACCCGGTCGACGACGCCCTGCGAGACGGTGAGCTGCATGTGAAAGACAATGCCCGGATAGCTGCGCGAAAAGGTTTCGAGACAGCGGGTGACGAATTCTCCGCTGCCATCCACGAGGGCCAGCGTCACTTCGCCGCGCCTGAGGCCGCGCAGTTCATCGATATGCGCCTCGACATTGCGCAGGTCGCGCCGCCATCGCCGAATCGTGCTGACGAGAACTTCGCCCGCCGCGGTCAATCGCAATCCCTTGGGCATGCGATCGAACAGGGGAACCCCCAGCTTTTCTTCCATCATCAGGATCTGCCGGTCGATGGCCGAGGGGGTGATGTTCAGGTGTTCCGATGCGCGACGGATCGATCCCCGCTTCGCAACTTCATCGAAATAGATGCAAAATCGGGACAGCATCATCCAGCTTTCTATCGACGCGACTACCCGTAAACGTCGAGGCCCATGGAGAATTGGTCAAGCCCGACGTTCAGCCAGTCCCGTGCGGAATGCGCTGCAACCGCAATTCCCGGCTTTGCCAACCCAGCGACAGTCTGGGCTTGATTGGTCGCGTGGAAACCAGCCCTGTGCATCGATCCTTGCCGCGAGCGGTGCGATTTCCTTCTGGGCGAAACGCGTTGCGCTGTCGCGGTGTCGCGCCAACTCGATGATCGCCCCTTCCGGGTGATGGATGACGGGGGTGGTCGCCATGCCGCCCAATGTTCCCTGACGTGATGGTGATGGTCGAGCCGGAAAGTTCTTCGCGCTTCGCGGTACCCTCGCGTGCCGACGTGCTCAAACGTCCCGGAAAACCTTCTCGACATGGCTGCTGCTGCCCTCGAAGTTCCTGTCAAGGAAACGATGGCGGCAAAGGTCAACGGCACGATTTTCTGATCGGACAGCCGCCTGTCCAGGTCTTGTCCGGCGGCCTCGGCATAGGGGCCCTTGTCAGCAGCGCTGCCGCACTGCACAAGACCGCTCATGCGCATTGCCATCATCGACGAAAGCGCCGCGCGCGCCTCCATCATTCAGGAGGGGCTTGCCGCGCTCGACGATTGCGAGCTGTTCGTGGTGACGGAGCGGCGCGGGCTGCTGGCGCGAATGGGCGAGATCGATCCCGATATAGTGCTGATGGATCTGGGAAATCCATCGCGCGACGTGCTCGAGGAATACTTCGCCGTAAGCCGGGCGCTGCAGCGGCCGATTGCCATGTTCGTCGACGAATCGGACGATGAATCGATCGCGGCTTCGGTGGAAGCAGGGGTTTCGTCCTATGTCGTCGATGGCATGGCGCCGGGGCGTATCCGGCCGATCCTCGATCTGGCAGTGCGCCGGTTCAATGCCTTTTCGCGCCTGCAGCAGGACCTGGCCGAAGCCAAGAGCAAGCTGGCCGAGCGCGAGAGCATCGACAAGGCCAAGCGTATTCTCATGGACAGCCGCGGGCTGCCCGAACCCAAGGCCTATGCCGAACTTCGCAAGGCGGCGATGAACCAGGGCAAGCGTATTGCCGACATCGCGGAAGCCATCGTGACGGCCCACAACCTGATGGGGAACCCATGATGGGAACGGGAAATCTGGGGGATTTTGCGACGTGAGTACCGAGCTGACAATCGGGTTCCTGCCTCTGGTCGACGCTTGTCTGCCGATCCTTGCGCATGAACACGGTTTTGCCGAGGAAGAGGGGGTTTCGATCCGGCTCGTGAAGGACATGAGCTGGGCTACGGTGCTCGATCGCCTGCTCTATGGCCACAGCGATGCCGCGCATCTGGTCGCGCCGCTGGCGATCGCCACCACGCTGGGCCGGGGACGGCCGGCGCAGCCGCTGTCGGTGCCTTTCGTGCTGGGGCTGAACGGCAATGCGATTACCTTGCGGCCCGAGCTGGCGCAAAGGGTCCGTTCCGGGGACGAAATCGGCGATCCCGCCGAGGCCGGCGCCGCTCTCAAGGAGATCGCCGAGGAACGGCTTAGGGCAGGGGATCCGCTGCGGTTCGGGGTGGTCCACCGCTATTCGAGCCACAACTACATGCTGCGCTACTGGCTTGCGGCCTGCGGTATCCGGCCGGACCATGATGTCGAGATTTCCACCGTTCCGCCACCGTTCTGCGCCGATGCGCTGAAGCAGGGCGAGGTGGACGGAATCTGCGTGGGCGAGCCGTGGAACAGTGTGGCGGTGGAGCAGGGCGCGGGCGAGATCGTGCTTTCGACCGCGCAGATCTGGCGACGCGGCGTCGAAAAGGTGCTGGCGCTACGCGAAGGCGTCCTGACGGAAAAGCGCGAGAGTGTGGAGCGGCTGATCCGGGCCCTGTGCAAGGCTGGTGCCCACTTCGTCGATCCGGCCAATTGGGAACTGAATGCCGGGATTCTGGCCAGGCCTGAATATCTCGACGGTTCGGCCGAACTGATCCGCCGGGCAATCTCGGACCAGTTGCTGATCGCGCGTGGAGGACCGCTCGTTCACTATCCCGATTTCATGTTCCAGCACCGCGAAGCGGCGAACTTTCCGTGGGTCAGTCAGGCGGAGTGGCTCTACACCCAGATGGTGCGCTGGGACGCGATACCCTTCGATGCGGAGGAGTGCCGCAAGGCCGCCGGCGTGTTCCGCCCTGACGTCTACCGCAGCGCACTGCTGGGGACCGGAGCACCGCTTCCGGGGGCCAGTTCGAAAGTTGAGGGCAGCCTTGCCTCGACCACTGTCGTGGGAACGCAGCAGGGTTCCATGACTTTGGAAAAGAACGTTTTCTTCGATGGAGTCGTGTTCGATCCGAGCGACATCGAAGGGTACATTTCGCACCTGTCCTGACAGCTACTTCGTGTTGCGTCGCAAAAAGGGGCTTTACGCGAAAGGGCCGAATCGCTTAAACAAGGCGTAACGCAGCTCGGTTGTCTCCCAAGGACGGGAGCGGATCAGAACCGGTCTGCGCTTTCAACAATCAGTGGCAACGCAGCCGCCCGATGTCGTCCAAGAGGACGTGCGTCGAGGCGGTTTTTTGCGTTTGTCGCTGCCAATTCGGGGTGGTTTTGATGAGCATGGATCGGGGGTTCGGTTTTACGCGCAGGGCAGCGGTTGTGGCGCTGCTGGCCAGCGTCGCGCTGGCTGGGTGCGGCAGCAAGAGCGATGCGCCATCGGGCGATGCGGTCAAGGCTGCTTCCGCGGTCGGGGCTGTCGAAAAGCCGGTGCTCAAGTTCGGCTTCATCAAGCTGACCGACATGGCCCCGCTCGCCATCGCCAAGGAAAAGGGCTTCTTCGCCGAAGAGGGCCTGAACGTCACGCTGGAGCCACAGGCCAACTGGAAGGTCCTGCTCGACGGTGTGATCGGCGGCCAGCTTGACGGTGCCCACATGCTCGCGGGCCAGCCGATCGCGGCGACCATCGGTTATGGCACCAAGGCCGACCTGATCGCGCCGCTCAGCCTCGATCTCAACGGCAATGCCATCACCGTTTCCAACAAGGTCTGGGACATGGTGAAGCCGGACCTGCCCAAGGATGCAGATGGCAAGCCCAGGCATCCGATTTCGGCCTCGGTCCTCAAGCCGGTGGTGGCGAGCTTCAAGCAGCGCGGCAAGCCCTTCAACATGGGCATGGTCTTCCCGGTTTCGACGCACAACTACGAACTGCGCTACTGGCTGGCGGCTGGCGGCCTCAACCCGGGCTATTACACGCCTGGCGACGTTGGCGGCACGGTCGGTGCCGATGTCCAGCTCTCGGTCACGCCGCCGCCGCAGATGCCCGCCACGCTCGAAGCCGGGACGATCGAGGGCTATTGCGTGGGCGAGCCCTGGAACCAGGCCGCGGTGCAGAAGAAGATCGGCGTTCCGATCATCACCGACGATGAAGTCTGGCACGACAATCCGGAGAAGGTCTTCGGCCTGCGCAAGGATTTTGCGGAGAAGTATCCGAACACGACCAAAGCCATGCTGCGTGCGATCATCAAGGCCCAGCAGTGGCTCGATGCAGACGGTGGCAAGAACCGTCCCGAGGCGGTGAAGATCCTCTCGCAGCCGAACTACGTGGGTGCCGACTACGACGTGATTGCCGCCTCGATGACCGGCAAGTTCACGTTCGAACCGGGCGACACCCGCCCCGCACCGGGCTTCAACATCTTCTTCGACAAGTTCGCGGGCTATCCGTACTATTCGGATGCCATCTGGTACATGACGCAGATGCGCCGCTGGGGGCAGATCCCCGAGGATCACGCCGATAAGTGGTACTTCGACGAGGCCAAGGCGGTCTATCGTCCCGACCTCTATCTCTCGGCGGCCGAAAGCCTCGTCAAGGATGGCGCGATCCCCAGGGCTTCGGTCCCCGAGACCGATGGTTTCCGCGGCGAACAGGGCGGCTTCATCGATGGCATCACCTACGATGGCAAGCAGCCCAACGCCTATCTCGCCAAGCTCAAGATCGGCCTGAAGAAAGGCCAGCGCGTGACGGCTTCCGGCGTGACCGGAAACTGACAACCGCCTAAACGTTCCGAGGAGAATTTCGATGGCGACAGCTTTTGCCGAAATCGAGCCGGTTGAAACGGAGAAGACCGTGGCTGACACTGCAATCCCACAGGCCGTATCCGGCGGGAAGCCGGCCGAGGCTGCCGCGCCTGCCGTGCCCGGAAAGGCCATGGCGGCTGCCGCGAAATTCGCACGGGGCATGATGGCCCCGGTCCTCGGGATCTTTGCCTTCCTGGCTCTGTGGGCGATACTTGCCCCGCAGGTCGACACCTCGCTCGGCGCACTTCCCGGCCCCTTGGAAGTCGCCGAGCAGGGTGTCGCTCTCTACGACGAGTGGCAGGCTTCGAACGAGGCCAAGGCCGAATTCTACGCGGCGCAGGATGCCCGCATTGCCGCCGGGACGCAGGCGATCGCGTTCAACTACGCCGGGCCGCCGACGTTCCTCGATCAGGTCTTCACCTCGCTCAAGACCGTGGCGCTCGGCTTCATTCTGGCGACGCTGTTCGCGGTGCCGATCGGGCTGGCGGCGGGGCTTTCGCCGATGTTCAATGCCGCGATCAACCCGCTGGTGCAGATCATGAAGCCGGTCAGCCCGCTCGCCTGGCTGCCGATCGTGACCATGGTCGTTTCGGCCACGATCACCAGCGCCGATCCGATGCTGGCCAAGAGCTTCGTGATCTCGGCTATCGTGGTGATGCTCTGCTCGCTGTGGCCCACGCTCATCAATACCGCTGTCGGCACGGCCTCGATCGACAAGGACCTCCTCAACGTGGGCCGCGTGCTCAAGCTGGGCTGGTTCGCCAAGCTGACCAAGCTCGTGCTGCCTTCCTCGCTACCCTACATCTTCACCGGCATGCGCCTCTCGCTGGGCGTGGGCTGGATGGTGCTGATCGCGGCGGAAATGCTCGCGCAGAACCCCGGCCTCGGCAAGTTCGTGTGGGACGAGTTCCAGAACGGCTCCAGCCAGTCGCTCGCCCGCATCATGTTCGCCGTCATCGTCATCGGCCTGATCGGCTTCCTCCTCGACCGGATCATGATGGGCGTCGAGAAGTTCGCCAGCCGCAACCGCCTCGCCTGATCCACGCAGTCCGAACCAAATTGCCGGAAAGGAACAAGACATGGCCACGATCCTTTCGCTCAAGGGTGTCTCCAAGTCCTATAAGGGCCAGACCGGAGGCGTTACCCAGGTGCTCGATGGCATCGATCTCGATGTCGAGGAGGGGGAATTCATCGCCATCCTCGGATTCTCGGGAGCAGGCAAGACGACGTTGATCTCGTCCATTGCAGGCCTGATCGAGCCCGATGCGGGTGAAATCCTGCTCCACGGCAATCAGATCAAGGGGCCCGACAAGGATCGTGGTCTGGTGTTCCAGTCCTACTCGCTGTTCCCTTGGCTGACCGTGGAAAAGAACGTCGCGCTGGCCGTGGACGCGGTCCACAAGGACCGTAGCAGGGAAGAGCGTGCCGCTCTGGTGAAGCAGAAGGTTGAACTGGTCGGCCTCGGTCACGCCATGGACCGCAAGCCGGGGCAGCTTTCGGGCGGGATGCGCCAGCGGGTGTCGGTGGCGCGCGCGCTGGCGATGGAGCCGGAAATCCTGCTGCTCGACGAGCCGCTTTCGGCGCTCGATGCGCTCACCCGTTCCAAGCTTCAGGATGAAATCGAACGTATCCGCAAGGAAGAGAAGCGCACGATCATCCTTGTCACCAACGATGTGGACGAAGCCCTGCTGCTGGCGGACCGCGTGGCGGTGCTGACACCCGCTCCAGCAGCGCGGATCGGACGGATCTATACCGTCGATGTACCGCGCCCGCGCGACCGCGAAGCGGTGAACGACGATGTGCACTACCAGCACTTGCGCAAGCAGATCGTCGGCTATCTCGGCGCTCTCAACGAGCAAGGTTCCAGCGTCGGAGAAAGCAGCGTGTCGCTGCCCGAAGTCGCGCCGCTGGACCTGTTTGCCGGGCGGAGGGACGCCGAACTGCCGGCCGCTTATGTGGAAGCTGGCAGGTCGGCGGTGGAGCGGCGCTATCTGGAATTCTTCAAGCTCCACAAGGTCTACCCCACGCCCAAGGGGCCACTCACCGTGGTGGAGGACTTCAACCTGCTGATGGACAAGGGCGAGTTCATCTCGCTGATCGGCCACTCGGGTTGCGGCAAGTCCACCGTCCTGACGATGGCGGCGGGGCTCAATGCGATTAGTGCTGGCGGCATCGTACTCGACAACCGCGAGATCGACGTTGCCGGGCCGGACAAGGCCGTGGTGTTCCAGGCACCGAGCCTGATGCCCTGGCTCACCGCGCGCCAGAACGTCGCGTTGGGGGTGGAGCGGGTCTATCCGCACGCCAGCAAGGTCGAGCGGCGCGATATCGTTGATTACTATCTCGACCGCGTGGGCCTCGGCGATGCGAAGGAGAAGATGGCGGCCGAGATGTCGAACGGGATGCGCCAGCGCGTGGGCATTGCTCGCGCCTTTGCATTGAGCCCGCGTCTGCTGCTGCTCGACGAGCCCTTCGGCATGCTCGACAGCCTGACGCGCTGGGACCTGCAGGACGTGCTGGTGGAAACCTGGAACCGCACCAAGGTGACCGCGATCATGGTCACCCACGACGTCGACGAGGCGATCCTGCTGGCCGACCGGGTGGTGATGATGACCAACGGCCCGAACGCGACCATCGGCAAGATCCTGAAAGTAGACCTGCCGCGCCCGCGCGACCGCAAGGCGCTGCTCGATGATCCGCAGTTCTATCACTACCGCCAGGAAGTGCTGCACTTTCTGGCCGAATACGACCACGGGCCGGCCGCCAAGGCGGCCTGATACTTCGTTGCCCTCCCCGTATCGGGGAGGGGGACCGCCGCAGGCGGTGGAGGGGACTCTCGCTACGAAGCAACCTTTGCGTTGCGACGAGAATCCCCTCCGTCAGCCCTGCGGGCTACCACCTCCCCCACGGGGGAGGACAAGAATGCAAGCGCCAGCTCATGAGGGGCGGCGGACGGGCAAGGGCGCCCGCCGTGCAAGGCGCAATACAAGGGGCCGGGAAGTGCCCGGGAGAGGACTAAACCGGCGGGCAATGGCGTCTGCCTTCGATCCAGTTTTGGAAGGGGTGTCCGGGGGTGGACGCCCTTCGGAGGGCCACGCTCATGAAGAATGCACTTTCGCTTGCCGTACTTGCTGCCACCACCGCTACGTTTGCCATCGCGACACCAGCGGCGGCAAAGCCCGGCGATCCCATCGTGGTGAACGACAATCTCACCATCGACCCGATCATCGAGGGGCTCCTGCGCTGGGAGCATGTAAATCAGGACGATCTCGGTCTCGATGCCGATGCCGTCACGATCCGCATGCGCGCGGGCGCTGAAGCGAAGATTCACAATCTTTCGTTCCTGGCGGAAGCCGAGGGCACGCTGGCGATTTCCGACCACTACAACGACACGATCCCGGGCAATAACGGCTACCTTGGCGCCGAGCCCTATTCGGTCGTTGCTGATCCGGAGAACGTCGAGATCAACCGCTTGCAGCTTTCGTACAAGGGCAAGGCGGCGAAGGTCACCATCGGCCGCCAGCGCATCATTCTCGATGATGCGCGCTTCGTCGGCAACGTGGGCTGGCGCCAGAACGAGCAGACCTTCGATGCCGTGCGCGGCGAGGGCAAGGTGGGGCCGGTTTCGATCGATGCGACCTACTCGATCTCGCAGCGCACGATCTTCGGTGTCGACAGTCCGAACGCGCACTTCGACGGGGACTTCATTCTCGTCAATGCCGGCATCGACATGAAGCCGGTCAAGCTCGTCGGTTTTGCCTACATGCTCGACTACGATACCCGTCTTGCTTTTTCGAGCCGGACCATCGGTTTCATGGCGACGGGGGGCGTGCCGCTGGGCGGCAAGGCCAAGCTCGATTTCAAGATCCGCTACGCCAACCAGCAGGACTACAAGCTCAACCCGGTCGATTACTCCGCCGACTACATCGATGCCGAACTCGGTGTCTCGGTAGCAGGATTCCGGCTGACGGGTGGCTACGAGGAACTGGGCAGCGACGATGGCGTGGCCGCGTTCCAGACGCCGCTTGCCACGCTGCATGCCTTCAACGGCTGGGCGGACCTGTTCCTGACGACCCCTGCAAGCGGCCTGCGCGACTACCATGGCGGCGTGTCGAAGGCGTTCGGCAATGCCGGCCCGCTCAAGGGGGTGAAGGCCGCCGTCATCTACCACAAGTTCGAAAGCGATTTCGGCAGCACGAATTACGGCCAGGAATGGGATGCCAGCCTCGGCTTCCAGGTGGCCGGTTATCCGATCCTGCTCAAGTACGCGAACTACGATGCCAAGGCTTTCGGCACCGATACCGAAAAGTTCTGGCTGCAGATCGGCTTCAAGTACTGAACGGAGGGGAAAGGTGGGCCTTGGTCCACCTTTCCCTGCTGCACTGCAAAAACCGGCTTGCCCACAGCGGGGCGAATCGGTTAAACACATCGTCAGCGAGAATGCGCCGTCCGCCGTTGGACGATTTCAGCGCCTCGCCATCAGATTTACAGACGCGTGGCAACGAAGCCGCCCGTACCTCTTCCCAAGGGAACAGGCACGAGGCGGTTTTTTGTTGTGCGCGTTGCGGACGGAGACGTGACGTGAATGCACCGATGAACTTCGAGGAGGGCAAGCCCGCCGGACAGGTCCGGGAGCGGCTCGTGGTGATCGGCAACGGCATGGCGGGCTGCCGTGCGGTGGAAGAGATCCTGGCTCGCGATCCCGGCCGGTTCGATGTCACCATCTTCGGCGCCGAGCCGCGGGTGAACTACAACCGCATCATGCTTTCGCCGGTCTTGGCGGGCGAGAAGACTTTCGACGAGATCGTCATCAACACCCGCGAATGGTACGATGACAACGGCATCACCCTAGTCTCGGGCGACAAGGTTGAAAGCATCGACCGCGAGCACAAGCGCGTCGTCGCCGCTTCGGGCCGCATCGAACCCTACGACAAGCTGCTGATCGCTACCGGTTCCGATCCTTTCATCATCCCGGTGCCGGGCAAGGACCTCGACGGCGTGGTGACGTTCCGCGACCTCGATGACGTGGACAAGATGCTGGCAGCGGCCGAAGCCGGTAACGCCAAGGGGGGCGGCAATGCCGTCGTCATCGGCGGGGGCCTGCTCGGCCTCGAAGCCGCGCACGGCCTCAACTTGCGCGGAATGAACGTCACCGTCATCCACCTGATGCCCACGCTGATGGAGCGTCAGCTCGACGAAGCGGCCGGGTGGCTGCTCAAGACCGAGCTGGAACGGCGCGGCCAGACGATCCTCACCGGCGCCAACACCAAGGAAATCATCGGCAAGGATGGAAAGGTTGCCGGTGTGCGTCTGGAAGACGGCACCGAAATTCCCGCCGACATCGTCGTGATGGCGGTCGGCATCCGCCCCGCGACCGGGCTGGCCCGCGAAGCCGGGCTGGAGGTCGAGCGCGGCATTATGGTCGACGACCACATGGTCACGTCCGACCCGGCGATCCTTTCGGTCGGCGAATGCGTCCAGCACCGGGGCATGTGCTATGGCCTTGTCGCGCCGCTGTGGGACATGTGCCGCGCGCTGGCGGATTTCGTGACCGAAAGCCCTTCGGGCTACGAGGGTTCGGTCACGTCGACCAAGCTCAAGGTGTCCGGCATCGACCTGTTCTCCGCCGGGGACTTCTCGGGCGGCGAGGGCTGCGAGGACATCGTCATGCGCGACGCCTCGCGCGGCGTGTACAAGCGCGTGATCGTCAAGGACAGCAAGGTGCTCGGCGCCGTGCTCTACGGCGATACCGCCGATGGTTCCTGGTACTTCGACCTGATGAAGAAGGGCGAGGATGTCTCGGACATCCGCGAGGCGCTGATCTTCGGCCAGGCCTTCGCCTCGGGGGGCGCCCTCGCGGACCCTAATGCCGCCGTTGCTGCCCTTTCGGACGACGCAGAAATCTGCGGCTGCAACGGCGTTTCCAAGGGTCAGGTCGTCTCGTGCATCAATGGCGGCGCGCATTCGCTCGACGCGGTGCGTTCCACCTGCAAGGCCTCGGCCTCGTGCGGCTCGTGCACCGGCCTTGTCGAAAGCCTCTTGGCGCTGACGCTGGGCGGCGAGGTCGAGAGTGGCCCGAAGACGATGTGCAAGTGCACAAGCTTCACCCACGGCGACGTGCGCAAGCTGATCGTCGAGAAGGGCCTCAAGGAAATCCCGCAGGTCATGCAGGAACTGCACTGGACCACGCCCGATGGCTGCGCCTCGTGCCGTCCCGCGCTCAACTACTACCTGCTTTGCGCATGGCCGGGTGAGTACGAGGACGACCAGAAGAGCCGCTTCGTCAACGAGCGGATGCACGCCAATATCCAGAAGGACGGCACGTATTCGGTGGTCCCGCGCATGTGGGGCGGCCTCACCAGTCCGAAGGAACTGCGCGCGATCGCCGATGTGGTCGAGAAGTTCAACGCGCCGATGGTGAAAGTCACCGGCGGCCAGCGGCTCGACATATTCGGGATCAAGAAGGAAGACCTGCCCGCCGTTTGGGCCGATCTCAACGCCGCCGGAATGGTCTCGGGTCACGCCTACGGCAAGTCGCTGCGCACGGTGAAGACTTGCGTCGGTTCCGAATGGTGCCGCTTCGGCACGCAGGATTCGACCGGGCTCGGCGTCCAGATCGAGCGGATGACCTGGGGTTCGTGGATGCCGCACAAGTTCAAGATCGCGGTCAGCGGCTGCCCGCGCAATTGCGCGGAAGCCACGATCAAGGACTTCGGCGTGGTCTGCGTGGATTCGGGCTACGAACTGCACATCGCCGGCAACGGCGGCATCAAGGTCCGCGCCACCGACCTGCTGTGCAAGGTGGAGACCGAAGAGGAGGCGCTCGATATGTGCGCGGCCTTCATCCAGTTCTACCGCGAGGATGCGTACTATCTGGAACGCACCGCGCCCTGGGTGGAGCGGGTTGGCCTGCAATACGTCAAGGACGCGCTGGCCGAAGAGGGCGCGGTCGAGCGTTATGCCGCGCGCTTCCACTACTCGCAGCAGTTCATGCAGGACGATCCCTGGGCCAGGCGCGCTGCGGGCGAGCACGAGAAACTGCACCAGCACCTTGCCGAAGTCCGTCCTTTCCCGGCTTCGCAGATGGAGAACGCATGATGATCGGCAACTGGCTCGATATCGGTCCGATTACCCAGATCGAACCGGGCACGGCCCGGACCTTGCCCGTCATCGGCGGGGAGGAAATCGCCGTGTTCCACACGATGCGCAACGAATTCTTCGCGATCGTGAACACGTGCCCGCACAAGCAGGGGCCGCTCAGCCAGGGCATTGTCCATGGCGACGTGGTGACGTGTCCGCTGCACAACTGGAACATCTCGCTGCGCTCCGGAAAGGCGCTGGGCGATGACGAGGGTTGCGTGCCCACCATTCCCTTGAAGGTCGATGCCGGGCGCATTTACCTGCTGCGTTCCGCCGTGATCGGCGGGGGCGATCAGGCTGAGGCGGCCTGACCGTCATGGCGGCGATTCGCACCACTTGCGCTTATTGCGGCGTCGGCTGCGGCATTGCCGCCGAGGTTTCCGGTGGTGATGATCGGGGGGTCGTCATCACCGGGGATCGCGCGCACCCGGCCAATCGCGGGAGGCTGTGTTCCAAAGGCACGCATCTGGGCGAGACGGTGGGCCTCGAAGGGCGCTTGCTTGCGCCGATGATCGGGGAGCGAGAAGCCTCGTGGGACGAAACACTCGACCTCGTCGCGGGCCGGATGCGCGAATGCATTGCCGAGCATGGGCCGGATAGTGTTGCGCTCTATCTTTCGGGCCAGCTCCTCACCGAAGATTACTATGCGGCCAACAAGCTGGCGAAGGGCTTCGTCGGCACCGGCAATGTCGATACCAATTCGCGCCTGTGCATGGCCAGCGCGGTGGCGGCTTATAACCGGGCTTTCGGCGAGGACGTGGTCCCCTGTTCCTACGAGGATCTCGACGCAGTCGACCTGGTGCTGCTGGTTGGCTCCAACACCGCTTGGTGTCATCCTGTCGTCTGGCAGCGGCTGGAAAAGACGCGTGAACGGCGCGGCACGAAAATCGTCGTCATCGATCCGCGCCGCACCGAAACGGCCGAGCAGGCAGACCTACATGTCGCCGTAGCGCCGGATGGCGACATTGCTCTTTTCAACGCGCTGCTCGCCGAGATGAGGCGGCGCGGATTGGTGGACGAGGAATACCTCGCCGCTCATGTAGAGGAGGATGCCGGGTTCTGGGATTCCCTGACCCACCAACCCGGCATCCCCGACAACACGTTCGCCAAGCTCTGCGATCTCGTCGCCCGGCATCCGCGCATGATCACCCTGTTCAGCCAGGGCGCGAACCAGTCGGTCTGCGGCACCGACAAGGGCAACGCGATCACCAACTTCCACCTCGCGACAGGCCGGATCAACCGGATCGGCGCAGGGCCGTTCAGCATCACCGGCCAGCCCAATGCCATGGGTGGTCGCGAGGTGGGAGGTCTGGCCAACATGCTCGCGTGCCACCTCGGCTTTTCCGAGGAAGAGCGGGCCGATGTGGCGGCTTTCTGGAACGCGTCGAACATCTGCGCCGGGCCGGGGCTCAAGGCCGTGGAGCTGTTTCGGGCGGTCCACGAAGGAAAGATCAAGTTCCTCTGGATCATGGCGACCAACCCCGCGGTGTCGCTGCCGGACAGCGGCTTCGTGCGCGAGGCTCTGTCGCGCTGCCCGACGGTGGTGGTCTCGGACATCATCGCCGATACCGACACCGGCCGCTTTGCCCATGTCCGCCTGCCCGCCCACGGCTGGGGCGAGAAGGACGGTACGGTCACCAATTCCGAACGCAGGATCAGCCGCCAGCGAGCGTTGTTCCCCGCGCCGGGCGAGACCCGTGCGGACTGGAAGATCGTCGCGGACGTGGCCGCGCGCATGGGGTGGGGCGATGGCTTTGCCTGGAACAGCGCCGCCGATGTCTTCCGCGAGTACGCGCAGATGACCGCGCTGGCGAAGGCGCGGGGCAAGGTGCTCGACCTGACGGCCCATGCCGCCATCAGCGCGTCGGAATACGAGGCATTGGAGCCGTTCCAGTGGGGCGGTGAACGTCCGCTCTCGCGCGGTTATCCGACGGCATCGGGCAAGGCACGGCTGGTCTCGGTTCTGCCGCACGCGCCGGTGGCCAGTGCCGAATTCCCGCTGCGGCTCAACACCGCACGCTATCGCGACCAGTGGCACACGATGACGCGCACCGGCCTGTCGCCCACGCTCTCGCAGCATCGGCCCGAACCGCTGCTGGAAATCCACCCTGCCGATGCCGAAGCGCTCGGCCTCGTCGATGGCAGTCTGGGGCGGGTGGAAACCGAAAGCGGGGCGGCGGTCTATCGCGTTCTGGTGTCCGACGGGCAGCGGCGGGGCGAGATCTGCGTGCCGATGCACTGGAGCGATACCATGGCCGGGCAGGGGCGCAGCAACCGGCTGCGTTCGCAGGCGGTCGATCCGGTTTCCGGCCAGCCCGGTTTCAAGAATGGCGCGGCGCGTGTCGGTCCCGTTTCGCCCGACTGGCGCGCCTTCGTCGTGCGCGGCGATGTGATCGCGCCCGAAGGCCTGCTCTATTGGACCCGCTCGCGGGTGAAGGCGGGCTGGCTCTACGAACTCGCCGGCGAAGGGCAGATCGACCTTGCGGCGTTGCTGCCCGATGGTGAACGGCTGGAAGTCGCCGATATGGTGCGCGGCATGCGCCGTATCGCGGTGCGCGGGCAGGATGGCTCGCTGATCGCGGCAGCCTACCTCACCCGCTCGGGTAAACTTCCGGACAGGAACTGGGTAGCCGGGCAACTCGGCCTCGGCGAGGCCAGCGCGGCCGAACTGCTGGCCGGCCGCCCCAGCACGCCGCTGCCCGATCGCGGAGCGATCGTCTGCGTCTGCCACGGGGTGGGCGAACTGGACATTGCCGACGCCGCTGGCAACGGTGCGGCAACTGTCGCCGAGGTGGGGGCCTGCACCAGGGCCGGCACCAATTGCGGATCGTGCCGCCCGGCCATCGCCAAGTTGCTCGAAACATTCGCCACTCTGGAAAAGGAGGCCGCGGAATGACGGATTTTCCGAAAGGTTCGGTCTGGCTTGTCGGCGCGGGGCCGGGCGATGCCGAATTGCTCACCCGCAAGGCCGAACGCCTGATCGGGGAAGCCACAGTGGTGTTCTACGATGCGCTCGTGGGCCCGGAGATCATCGCGATGGCTGCCCGTTCGGCGCGGCTAGTTCATGTCGGCAAGCGTTCGGGGCGGCATTCGAAGGATCAGGGGACGATCGACCAGATGATCGTCGAGGCTGCGCTGGCCGGCGAGAAAGTGGTGCGTCTCAAGGGCGGCGACCCGGCGATCTTCGGCCGCGCCACCGAGGAACTCGATTCCTGTCGCGCCACAGGGGTGCCCGTGCGCATCTGCCCCGGCGTGACTGCCGCCAGCGCTGCTGCCGCCAGCCTGGGTACTTCGCTTACCCTGCGCGGGCTCGCCCGCAAGTTGACGTTCGTGACGGCGCACGCGCGGGCAGGAGAGGACCTGCAGATCGATTGGCAGCGCCTTGCCGATCCCGAAGCGACGCTGGCTGTCTACATGGGCAAGGCGGCTGCCCCCGAAGTGTCGGCCCGGCTGATCGATGCGGGCCTGCCCGCCGAGACTCCCGTAGCGCTCGTGGAAAGCGCCAGCCTGCCGACCGAGCGTCATTTCCATACCCGTCTCGACCTGCTCCCGCTGGCCGCGCGCACGGCGCTGGGCGATGGTCCGGCGCTGCTGCTGATCGGCACCGCCCTGGCACGGCCCGACAGGGCGAGCGAAGCGTCGCCGCGGTTTGTGGAACGGTTTGGGGCTTTTGGCTCGCCCGTGTCATGTTGGCGGCGGGAACAACCTCGACAATGACGCGCTCGTACCGTCTCCGCTAAAGCCTTTCGAACGAACGCCTTTGAAAGCCAGCCAATTCCAGATGCGTTGGCCGGCCGGAAGCGGGTTCCCTTGGGCTGACAGCACCGTTCCGTTCGTCCGGGGCCGCATGCCATCATGCGAGCCCCGTTGAAAATTCAGGCATGAAGCGGCAGCGAGGCGAGGGCCTTCCTGAGACTGGCCGGTGCCGTGCGTGACGCCGCGCGACCGCTCGCGGACGGGCTTGTGATGCGCACGAACGATGCCAGTGCGCTCCTGGTGCTCGAGAAACGCGTGTTGCAGCATTTGATCGCGGGAGAAGCTGCTTCCTGGCAGAGTGCCGAGGCCATCTGTTCGCCTCGCAGCACCGGTCGACTGCCACAGGCAGGGATTTCGGGCGCGTGGTTTTGGCGTTTTTGGGCGCTGCCGGTGATTGGCGTTTCCGATCACTCTGTTCTGTATATTGTAATATTCTAAATTAGGTTTTTCGAATATTGTCTGTTCATCCAATCAAGGAGGCAGCAATGACCGATACCACCATCCCTTCCATGCCGCGCATCAATGAGCCGGCGCCCGATTTCACCGCCAAGACCACCGATGGCATGCGTTCGCTGTCGGACTACAAGGGCAAGTGGCTCGTGCTCTTCTCGCATCCGGCGGACTTCACGCCGGTCTGCACGACCGAATTCATGGGCTTTGCCCGCGCCGCGGATGACTTCAAGGCACTCAACTGCGAACTGCTCGGCCTGTCGATCGACTCCGTGCACTCGCACATCGCCTGGATGCGCAGCATCGAGGAAAAGTTCGGCGTGGAAATTCCCTTCCCGATCATCGAGGATCTCTCGATGAACGTGGCCAAGGCCTACGGCATGATCCACCCCGGCGCTTCTGACACCTCGGCGGTTCGCGCCACTTTCGTGATCGATCCCGAAGGCAAGGTTCGCGCCATGGTCTACTACCCCATGTCGAACGGCCGCTCGGTAGCCGAGTTCCTGCGCCTCTTGCAGGCCCTGCAGACCGCCGATGCCAACAAGGTCGCCACGCCTGAAAACTGGCAGCCCGGCGAGAAGGTGATCGTTCCGCCCCCGGCCACGGCACAGGCCGCGAAGGAACGCGCCAGCGAAGGCTACGAATACACTGACTGGTACTTCAGCAAGAAGGACCTCTGACCCATCGCAATCGGCCGGCGGCGCGAGAGGCTCGCTGCCGCCGGCCTGCCCACCTCGAAGGAAAGGACCATGTTCGACCCCGTCATCTCGGCAGCATCCGCCATCGTGAAGCGCTCCGCTTCGGCAGCGCCGGTGGTTCGCAGCTTCTTCGACGAAGCCACTTTCACCGCAACCCATGTTCTGTCGGATCCGGCCACCGGAAAGGCGGCCATCGTCGACAGCTTGCTCGATTTCGATCAGGCATCCGGAAGGACTTCGACCCGGTCTGCCGATGCCGTCATCGCCTATGTCCGCGCGAACGGTATCGAGGTCGAATGGTTGCTGGAAACCCATGCCCATGCAGATCACCTGTCGGCGGCGCCGTACCTGCAGGAACACCTCGGCGGGAAGCTCGCGATCGGGCGGGACATCCTCACCGTGCAGCAGGTCTTTGGCAAGATCTTCAACGAAGGCACGCGGTTCGCGCGTGACGGATCGCAGTTCGACCATCTCTTCGAGGATGGCGACCGGTTCCGGGTTGGCTCGATCGAAGCCGCCGTCGTCCACGTCCCCGGACACACGCCCGCAGATCTCGCCTATGTGATCGGCGATGCGGCCTTCATCGGCGATACGCTGTTCATGCCCGATTACGGCACTGCCCGCGCCGACTTTCCCGGCGGCGATGCGCGCACGCTCTTCCGGTCGGTGCGGCGGCTGCTCTCGCTTCCCGGCGAAACGCGGCTGTTCCTGTGCCACGACTACAAGGCACCGGGCCGCGATACCTTCGTGTGGGAAACCACCGTTGGCGCGCAACGCACCGCCAATATCCATGTTCACGAGGGCGTGGAGGAAGCCGATTTCGTCTCCATGCGGCAGGCACGCGACGCATCGCTGGCAATGCCCCGGCTCATCCTGCCCTCGATCCAGACGAACATGCGCGGCGGACGTTTCCCCGAACCGGAGGAAAATGGCGCGAGCTACCTGAAGCTGCCGCTCAACACGCTGTGACGCTGTTCGGGCCGAAAAGGACTCCCCGTCAAGTTCCCTGCCCAGGCGCACCGGTCATCCAGAAGAGGATGACCGGTGCGATCGCGCTCAACGCAAGTCCTCGTCAGGCCCGTGGGTCAGGAACTCGTCGTGCAGTTCGGAAATCCTGCCGGTGATGGCTGCGGCCATCTTGCGGTGGAACGCGCCGAGATAGCGCAAACGCTGCATGGTCTCGTCCTCTGCGACCACCGGTGCGCGCGATTGCGCGAGCCGGCCCATCTCGTCGAGCAGGCCGGCCTGGGCGACGAGAAAGCCGGAATAGGAATCCGACGCGCCATAGCGCACGCGCTTGCTGCCCGGTTCGCTATGGCGGCGCGCGAGCCCGAATTGCTCCAGCGCACGTCCCGCCACGCTGACGCTGCTCTTGGCCATGCCGAGCGTGGCGGCGATGGCGTCGAGGCTCACCGGTTCGTCGCAGATCAGCAGGTAGGCGTAGAGGCTGGCCGTTCCAGGTTGCATCCCCCAAGGCGTGAGCAAGGCAGCCATCTCGTCGATGAAACGGCGCTGATCGGCATTCAGGCTATGGTTTGATATATTCGGCATTTACCGAATATTACAGAGCCTGCGCTACGAATCAAGACCGCAAGGCAGAAAGCGCGAAGGCAGCAGCAGGTTTGTGGGGAGGAGGGGCATCATGCTCGATGCATCAGCAATCATTGCCGAGGCGGAAGCGAAAGCGGGTATCGCCGATACCGATCCGGGCGTTGCCGGCAATCTCGAACGGCTGGTTGCTGCCATCGGTGAAACCTTCCCACTGTCCGAAGCGGGCGAGGCACGGGTTCGCGCGACGTTTCTCATGGATGCGACCAACCGGCTGGAAAGCCTGAAATGGCTGCGCGACTATCCCGAGATCGGCGACGAACCGATAGAGGCCCCCGTTTTCCTGATGGGGCTGCCGCGTTCGGGCACGACCTATTTCCAGTACCTGTTCGATCGCGATCCCCGCTTTCGTCTGATCCGGACCTGGGAATCCACCATGCCCTCTCCGCCGCCGGGGTTCGATCCGGCCTCGATCGAGGTGCGCCGCGCTGCGTGGCGTGAACTGCAAAAGGCGCGCCCCCATTTCGAGGGCTTCGAGGCCCTGCATCTCTACGACGAGGACGGCTCGGACGAATGCCATGCCTTCCTGCAGCAGAGCTGGGGCGCTGCCGGATTGCACAACCTGTTCCGGGTGCCGCAATATTTCGACTGGCTGCTCGACGAGCTGGATCTCGTAGAGACCTACAAGGTCCACAAGCGCCAGCTGCAGTGCCTGCAGTGGCGGAACGATCGCAAGCCCTGGGCGCTCAAGTACCCGAACCACATCGTTGCGATGAACGAGATCCTCGAGGTCTATCCCGACGCCCGCTTCGTGATGACGCATCGCGATCCGGCGCAGGTCGTCGCGTCGATTTCGAAAATGACCTGGAATCTGCGCAGCATGTATGCGGCCAGCCCGGTGGAGAGGGAGGAGGTCGGACGTGACATGCTGCACTTCATCCAGCGCCATATCGACCGGATCATGGCGTTCGATGCAGGCCCCCACACAGACCGTGTGGTGCATGTCGACTACTACGCGCTTGTCGCCGATCCCGTGGGCGAGATGCGCCGGATACATGCAGGCATCGGCATCGAAACGCCCGACGCGGTGGCAAAGGCGGTGGGTGACTGGCACGCGAACAACCCGAAGAATGCGCGCGGCCGCAACGACTATTCGCTGGGCCAGTACGGCCTCGATCCCGATGCGCTTCGCGAACAGTTCGCGCCCTACGTCGCGCGCTTTGCTATTCCCGCCGAAGCCGAAGGGCTCGGCCGTATCGGCGCCCCGACATGAGCAAAGGCCGGGACGCGTTCAACGCGGCCATTGCCGAACCGCTCCTTAATGCTGGAGTGCTTCCACGCCAGAGCCACTGGCACTGCGACGCCAGGCCGCGGATACCATTAGTCCCGCTATCATCGGGATGACAAAGGCAAGCGTCTGCGATGGCACGATGGCAAGAGCCACCAGGGCCGGGCCGGGGCAGATGCCGGCAAGGCCCCAGCCGATGCCGAACGTCAACGAGCCGATGACGAGCTTGCGATCGATCATGGTGGTCGACGGACGGTCGAACAGCGCACCTGCGACAGGCTTCGCGCGACGGCGCGCCAGCGCGAAAAGCGGCATTGCCGTCATGACCGCGCCGCCCATGACAAAGGCAAGGCTGGGGTCCCATGCGCCGGCGATATCGAGGAATGCCCTTACCTTGTCGGGGCTGGTCATCCCCGCCAGCAGAAGGCCGAAACCGAAGAGAAGGCCCGTTACGAAACCGATGGCAAGGCGCATCAGAACCCTCCGTGACGCAGAAGGAAGACCGTCAGTCCGGCCGAAACCATGAACAGGCCGACTGCCGCCAGCGAGCGCAGCGACAGGCGCGACAGGCCGCAAACGCCGTGGCCGCTGGTGCAGCCGTTGCCGAGATCTGTGCCGAGGCCGACCAGCAGCCCGGCCAGCGCAAGAACCGGGAGGGGAATGCCCTCGATGCCGGCGGTAAAGTCTCCGCCCAGCATAAGCGCGGCGATGCCGCCCGAGGCCAGAAGGCCGGCGATGAAGGCCATCTGCCATCCGCGCGAAGGGCCGATGATGGCGGAACGGGCGATGCCGGTGATGCCGGCGATCTCGCCCATCAGCAGATAGAGGCCGCCCGATGTAAGGCCGATTACGATGCCGCCCAGCAGCGGCGCGATGTAAAGCGTCAGCATGATTCTGCTTCCCCTAGAGTGATAGGCCGAACGAGAGACCGACCGCGGTCTCGGCAAGGTGCACGTCGGCCTCCCCGCCGCCGAAGGACGCAGGGATCGAGCCGGAGCCGCGAACCGTCTGGCGTGGCGCGCGCATGACGTAGCCGGTCACTTCGGCATCTTGCGACAGGTTGACTGTCGCCCCCAGCGTGTAGTGTCCGCGAACCACGCCCGGTGCCAGAATGTTGAGCAGCGTCTGCGAACGGGGTACCGGATTGTCCGAGCGGCCATAGCCGGCGCGCAGCGTCAGCGCGGACGTGGCTTTGTAGACCGCGCCCACTTTCCACACATCGACATCGCGCCAGCCGAAGCCGGGGCCGTTGTCCGCACCGAAGGGCACGCCTTCGAACAGCGCGGCAAGCGTGTTGCCGACTGCTTGCACGCCCGAATACTCGATCCGCTTGTAGTCCGCCCCCAGCGTGAGATCGGCTGTCGGGCTGACCGAGGCGCCGACGCCCCAGGATGCCGGGATGTCGAAACTGCCATTCTGAGCGAAGAGGCCGCCGTAGTTCTTGAAGCGTCCGGACCACACCTTCGACTGGTAGAACGCGCCGACGCGCACGTTCTTGCCGATCGATCCAAGATAGCCGATGCGCACGCCGACGCCCGTCGTCCAGTCGGTACCATTGTTCGAAACCTGTGCCGGATCCTGCGAAAAGCCGGCGAAGGGCTGGGCCCCGTGCAGCTTGAAGCTTTGCAGCACGAGCACCGGCGAAACACCCAGGGAGTGGCCTTCCGCCAGCTTCACGGCCACGACAGGCGAAATCATGATCTGGCGCAGGTTTACCCCGGCCGGGCCGCTTGCGCCGAAGTTGGCGAAGGGATTGGCCTTGTAGTGGGTATTCATGCCGCCATTGCCGTTGATGGTTATGCCGACGGCCACGCTGTCGGACAGCGGGCGCACGTACCCGGCCTCGGGCAGTACGAAGGGATTGGCTCCATTGCCCGAATAGGTCCCGTCAAGCCCGGCGCCGTTCCCGGAAATGCGGGCGCCGCGGTCGGGCACGAAGAGTTCCATTCCGATGTCGAGGCGGTGGCCGACCACAGTGGCGGCGGCGGGGTTGACCGAGATGGCAAGCGCATCCTGGGGCATGGCGATTTCGACACCGCCTGCGCCCTTGGCCTTGGCGCCGGCGCCGTTCAGGAAATAACCGTCGGTCGCGCGGGCCGTCTCGGGGAGTGCCGCCGTGGCACCGAGAGTGAAAACGATTGCAGTAAGCGGCAGGATACGACCGGCACGGCCGGGGACGTGAAAGGACATGGTGGGCGGATGCTCCCCGAATGCGATGGGCGCCGGGTCGATGCGACTGCCCGGCTTGATGGGGGAACCCAATAGAGCACTGGCCTTTGCAGTGAAGCAACTTGTCCTTGCGTGCCGACAAACCTTGCTTGTCCTGCAATGGCAACGACTTGGGCACGCAAGGGCACGCCAGCCTCCGGGCGGACGGCCTGTGGCAAGCCCCGATACAAGGGATAATGGTACGTGCCCGATCGCGCCACTTGCCTGTTGCGGTGGTCTTGGTCATGCTGCTCGAAACACAGGGGAAATTGATGCGACGGATTTGTGCGATTGCCCTCGCCGTGGCGCTCGCGGCGCCGGCCTATTGTGAAACGCCCGCGGGCAAGCCGCCCGCGTTGCTTGCAGGCACGACCGCCGCGAGCGGATTGCTGCCTGTGAATGTCGACAAGCCGGGTGGGCGCATCTTCCTGACGCTGCCGCCGCCGGACGCCGACGGGATTTCGGCGCGCTACATCTACACTGTGTCCCTGCGCACCGGGCTTGGTTCGGCGCCGACCTTTCTGGATCGCGGTCGCGTCGGGGGCACACAGGTGCTTGCCTTCCGCCGTATCGGCAAGAAGGTTTCGGTGCAGTTCGAAAATCCCCGTTTCCGTGCCAACGGAGCGGCGCAGGCGGACCCGGCCGGGAGTGCTGACTTTGCAACCTCGACGGTGTGGATGGGCGATGTTGCCGCGACGCTCGCGGACGGCAGCGTCGTGGTCGACATTTCGGGCTTCCTCGCCACCGACACGCTAGGCATTGCCGCCTCGCTCAACCAGAGTGCCGACACTTTCGGTACCGGAGACGGGAGAGGGGCGGGCGCGGGCTTCAAGCTTGATGCCAAGCTGAGCGCGGCATTGCCCGGCTCGGTCAAGGTCTTCCCCGACAACATAGAGGCCGACGCGATCCAGACATTCGCTTCGGACAAGCCGGGGGCCGAAGTCTCGAACATCGCGCCCGAGCCCAAGCAGGTCAGCTTCACCGTTCATTCGAGCTTCGTCAGGCTGCCCGGTCCGGGCTTCGTGCCGCGCGTCTACGACCCGCGCATCGCCGGTTTCTCCACGCAGGTCGTCGATTTCGCCGCGCCGCTCGGCGAGGACGTCGTGCGGGACTTCGCCAATCGCTTCCGGCTCGAGAAAGTCAATCCCGGGCCCGCGCCGTCGCGGGTGAAGAAACCGATCGTCTATTACATCGACAGCCGTGCGCCCGAACCGATCCGGGCGGCGCTGATCGAGGGCGTGAGCTGGTGGAAGCAGGCGTTTGCAGCTGCCGGCTTCATCGACGCCTTTGAGGTCGAGGCGTTGCCGCCCGGCATCGATCCGCTGGACGTGCGTTACAACGTCGTGAACTGGGACGACCGCGCGACGCGTGGCTGGTCCTACGGGCAGGAAATCGTCGACCCGCGCACAGGCGAGATCATCAAGGGCATGGTCGTGCTCGGCTCGCTGCGCGCGCGGCAGGACATCCAGATCTTCGAGGGGCTGGTCGGCGCAGACCAGTTGAACGCCGGTGGGCCGAACGATCCGGTCCAGGTCGCGCTCGCGCGCCTGCGCCAGCTTGCCGCGCATGAAGTCGGCCATACGCTCGGCTTCGCTCACAACTTCGCCGCGAGCACGCAGGACCGGGCTTCGGTAATGGACTATCCGTCTCCGCGTATCGGGTTGCGAAACGGCAAACCAGACTTGTCCGACGCCTATGGCACGGGCGTGGGCAAGTGGGACATGGCGACCGTGGACTGGCTTTATGGCGCTCCGGACGAGGCTGCGGCAAAGGCCAGGGCACGCGTGGTCGTCGCCGAAGGCCTGCGTTATGTAAAGGACGACAATGCCCGTGCGCCCGACACCGCGCAACGCTGGGGCGGGCTATGGGATGACGGCGCCGACCCGACCGCGGAACTTGCCCGGATGATGACGGTGCGCGCGGCGGCCATCGCCAATTTCGGTCTCGCAGCGCTCGCGCCGGAGGAGCCGGTCGCCAACCTGCGCCGGCGCTTCGTGCCGATCTGGCTGCTCCACCGGTACGAAGTGGTCGCGGCGGCAAAGGCGATCGGCGGCGGTACTTATGCCTACGCCGTCAACGGCGGCGGGCGCGAGCAGGCGCCGCCGGTGCCCGCCGAGGCGCAACGCGCGGCGCTCGACGCATTGCTGGCAACACTTTCGCCCGAGGCGTTGCGTGTGCCGGCGCGGCTGGTCCCACTGCTCTCGATTCCGGAAAGCCCGGGCGGCAATCGCCAGTTCGACATCGAGGTGTTCCAGAGCCCGAGGGGGCCGTTGTTCGACCCGCTCGTCGCTGCCGATGCAGCGGTCGAAATCACGCTCAAGTCGCTGCTCGCGCCGGCACGGCTCCAGCGCGTGGCGGCCCAGCATGCGCTGGATGCGGACATTCCCGGAGTAAGCGAGATCGTCGACCGGCTGGTCATGGCGGTGCTGCCCGCCCGCACCGACACGCTCGAGCGGCGGATTGCCTACCGCACGATCGTGGTGCTCGCTGCGACAGCGCAAGCCAGTGAAACCACGCCAGAGATCGCCGCACTGATCGACCAGAAGCTGCACGACCTCGGCGCCAGCCTTGCAAGGCGTAAGGGCGACGCCGCCGAGCGTGCCTGGGCGGCAAGCCTGTCGCGCAAGCTGCTCGACCCGCGCGAACGTGCGACGCTGGTGAAGGAGCTGCCGCGCAGTGTGCCTGTCCCGCCCGCCGATCCGATCGGGGGCGGTGAAGGCGGCTGGATGGACTTGCACTAGACCGATCTGGCGAGCCTTCAGCGGCGGACCAGCCCCTTGGGTTTCACCACGCCCATATCGATATGCGTAACCACGCCCGGCGGCGCATCGCATACCGCCGGAACGGCGGTGCAGCCGACAAGCCCGGTCCAGGGCAGGCCCAGGAAGGGATGGCGCCCGTCCGCGTCCTTCGCGCTCATGAACTGGCATTCGAGCGGCGGGTCGCCATGGATGCGCACGCTTGCGATTGCGACCATGGACCACGACGCGGACGCCTTCTTCCGCGAGCATGTCCGCGATGGCTTCGCCGATCCCGCTGCTGCTGCCGGTCACGAGGCCCGGCGTCCTTCCAGCTGTAAATCCATGGACGTTCTCCCAAACGTGGCGCCAGTGGACGCAGGTCCTGCGATGGCCTGTACGGCCATCGCAGAATCCGAAAGCCCCGGGGCCGATTGGGAGTGCAAAGACCACGGGAACGGCACCGTCGCCATCCCCAAATGGAGATATGGCGGTCGATGGCCATGATCGCGATGGGGACAGGCGCAGCCTCATGTGCGCCGAGGGGGGGGAAGGGAAGTCACGCCGGACTTGCTGGCGAACACAAGCGCCGGTGCCTGTGTTCCTAATAACGTTTCCATTCAGCGAGAGACGATTGAAACATCGCCCTCGCCGAAAGGAAGATGGGAATATCGCTTACTTGGCGTTGGCGATTTCCGATTTGGTCAACGCCGTCGTGACCTTGCCATCGACGACGGAAAGGCTCGAGGCCGGCACGGTGACGAGGCGGCCATTGAGGATCAACTGCGGACTGCCATCGGCGGTGACGCGGTAGATCGGGGCAACGCGGTAACCGGCCGAGCTGTAGAGCATCATGCCCGCATTGATCTGGACGGGCTCGGCAGCAGCTTCGGTAACTTCGCGGACCGGCTGGGTCGTTTCGGCGAGAACGGCGGCGGGGATAACGGCAAGCGTGGCGGCAGTGGCAACGGCAGCCAGGGAACCAAATTTCTTCATTTCGAATCTCTCCGTTGGTGTCTGTGCAGACCGAATCTTTGTTGTCGGACTTGCCGCGTTGCTAACCTAGGTTAGAAGCTTCTGCCAATTACAATTGCCGCATGGTGGAAGTATTTCTTCCTATGCATTGATATAAAAGAAAAATTCAGAGCACGGGCTGGTGCGGAGAATCCGTTGCCGGCCACGCCAGAGGATGGCCATCGTCCGGTGTGGCCAGATTGAGGATGGCGCGTTGGAACAGGTTTCGCACGGCATTTGCGCCGTGCGCCTTTGCTCTCGGCCATGGCGTCCAGTTCGTCCTAGGTGGAGGCCCAGATCCTCTGCCGTGCGCGAGTAGTTCAGCCGACGGGCGACGGCCACGAAGTGGCGAAGGGGTCGCAACTCTATCATATGCATTACACGCATTATAAATTGGAATGTCATGCATTGGACGCAATCTCACGAGCATGGCAAGATCGATGCCGGATCAGTTTGACTGGCCCGCGCAATAATATCCGCAGTTGGGAGACATCGCCATGAACGCTAGGATCAGGCACACTGCCAGGAATGTCCTGCTGGCCAGCACGGTCCTCTGGGCGTTCGGGACACCGGCCACGGCCGAGCCTGCCTACCCGGTTGAAGCAGTGCCGCCTCAGGGCGCGCCGAACGTTCTCATCATCATGACCGATGACGTCGGTTTCGCGGCCAGCAGCACGTTTGGCGGGGCCATCCCGACCCCCAATCTCGACAGGCTCGCGGCGAACGGGCTCGTCTACAACAACTTTCACACAACGGCGATCTGTTCGCCCACGCGCGCGGCCCTGCTGACGGGACGCAATCACCACGCGGTGGGCTTTGGTACCGTGGCCGATCTGGCGCGCGGCGAGCCCGGCTACAATTCAGTCATCCCCAAGAGCGCGGGCACCATTGCGCAGGTCCTGTCCGCCGCCGGCTACGACACCGCCATGTTCGGGAAGAACCACAATGTCCCGACCTGGCAGAGCGGACCGATGGGGCCTTTCGACCAATGGGGCAACGGGCTCGGCTTCAAGTACTTCTACGGGTTCAATGGCGGCTGGACCGACCAGTTCTCGCCGCAACTGATCGAGAACGACCGCACGATCGAGCCGCCCGCGTCGGGGGACGGCACTGAGGCAGGCTACGTCTTCGACCGCGATCTTGCCGATCATGCGATAGACTGGCTGCTGACTCAGCATTCGCAGAACCCTGACAGGCCGTTCCTGGCCTACTACGCGCCGGGAACCGCACATGCCCCGTTGCAGGCACCGGCCGAATGGATCGCCCGTTTCAAGGGCAAGTTCGATTCCGGCTGGGACGCCTATCGCGAGGCCGCGCTGGCCCGGCAGAAGAAGCTCGGCTTCGTGCCGTCCGACACGAAGCTGGCGCCGATGCCGAAGGGTACGCGGCCGTGGAGCGCGCTTTCGCCCGACGAACGCAAGGTCGCCGCGCGCTACATGGAGGTCTATGCCGCGATGCTCGCCTACTGCGATGCGCAGATCGGCCGCATCCTGGATACGTTGAAGCGCACGGGTGAACTCGACAACACCATGATCGTGTTCATCGAAGGCGACAACGGCGCTTCGGGCGAGGGTGGTGCGATGGGCGGCGTCAACTACGCCACGCGCGTCAGCGCCGCGGTGCAGGGCGGGGAGACGGCGCATGCACTTACGCATCTCGACGAAATCGGCGGGCCGGACAGCCTGCCGATCGCGCCGGTCGGCTGGGCCTCGGCGCTGAACACGCCGTTCCCCTATTACAAGCTGGTGGCCTCGCGCCTGGGCGGCGTGCGCAACGGGATGGTCGTGTCCTGGCCGGCACGGATCGGGCAGCGCGGCGTGCGCAGCCAGTTCGTCGATGTAAACGACGTGATGCCGACCGTGCTCGAAGCAGCCGGGGTAGCGGCACCGAAAAGCCTTGGCGGGGTGGTTCAGCAACCCTTCGACGGTGTGAGCTTTGCCTACAGCTTCACGCAACCCAAGGCACCCACGCGGCACCGGACGCAATATTTCGAGGTCTTCGGCCATGCCGGGATCTACCACGATGGCTGGATGCTGTCGGAGCCGGTGAAGGTCGAGCCGCGACTGGATGCGGCCATGCCCGATCCGGCGTCGCCATGGCAGCTCTACGATCTCAATCACGACTGGTCGCAGACCACCGACGTCGCGCCATTCCATCCCGACAAGGTTGCCGAACTCAAGGCGCTCTGGGAGGCGGAAGCGACGCGCAACCACGTGCTGCCGCTGCAGTTCAGCAACCTTTCGTCGATGTTGCCGGGCACGCGGCCCGAGCCGCTGTCGGAGCCTGGTCGTCACGTTCTCTATCCCACGCGGGAGCGGCTGCCCGCAGGTGTCTTCCCCGCAATCAACAATCGTAGCTGGTCGATCGAGGCTGTCATCGAAGTGCCGGACAATGGGGGCGAAGGCATGCTGGTGACGCAGGGAGGGCGTTTTTCCGGGTGGGGGCTTGCGGTTCTGGACGGCCGGCCGACCTTCTTCTACCGCAACAGCGATCGCGCGGCGGCGCTGGTCCGTGTCGCCGCGCCTCAGCCGCTGGCGCCTGGAGGGCATGCTGTTACGGTTTCCTTCGTCGTCGATGGCCCCGGCTTCGGCCGCGGCGGCGTGCTCACGCTTTCCGTCGATGGAAAGCCGGCTGCCGAAGGAAGACTGGCACGCACGGTGCCGTTCGCGTTCAGTCCCGAAGAGGCCACCATCGGGCGTGATGCGGGTACGCCGATCGTCGACGATTATCGCCTTCCATTTGCGTTCAACGGCAGGATCGACAAGATCGCTTTCGATCTCGGGCCAGTGCAGCCTATGACGAAAGCCGACTGACTTTTGATCGCATGTCCATGGTTGTTCTCTGTTGGCGGGGAGGCGGCTGCGGCTTGAGTCGAGGGGCGTCCGGGACATGTTCCGGACGCCCTTCTTCATGAGGGGAAATTGACAGGCTCTAACGCCGTGAAGAACCGGACGGTGCCGCCTAGAGAATGTCGAGCTGCCGCAACAAGGCCCTCAGCTTCGCGGGTTTGACCGGCTTGTTCAGCACGGGCAGCGAGAGGCTGGCGAGTTGGGCCTTGGTTTCCGCGCCGCGATCGGCGGTGATGATCATGGCCGGTACGTTGGAGCCGGCGCGTTCGCGCAGCATGGCCACCGCTTTTTCGCCGGTAAGATCGTTGTCCAGATGGTAGTCGACGATGAACATCGCGGGCCCCTGGTCGATTGCCGCCAGCGCCGCGGGGTCGGAGGGATCGTTGACGGCGACAACGTCGAGGCTCCAGTTCTCCAGCAGGGCTTCCATGCCCGACAGAACCGCCGGATCGTTGTCGACCACCAGCACGAGCCCGCCCGCGCGGGTGTTGCCTCCGGCGGCGGCCGCGTTTTCGCTGCCGGTCTCCGCGACAGGCTCTGCGCGCGGCAGCCGGATCGAGAAGGCAGCGCCTTCGCCGGGAGCCGATTCGAGCCCGATTTCGTGCCCGAGCATGGTCGTTACGCGCCGCACGATGGCGAGGCCCAGGCCCTTGCCCGGGATCTTCTGCGTCTTGCTGAGGCGGCGAAACTCCTCGAAGATCTCGTCGCGATCGGCAGCGGCGATGCCGGGGCCGGTATCGCGCACGGTGACCACGACGTCTTCTCCCTGCTCGCACAGTTCGACACGGACGCTGCCGTTTTCGGTGTAGCGGATCGCATTGGAGACGAAGTTCTGCAGCACCCGGCGCAGCAGGCGGGGGTCGCTGCGCACCCACAGCCGCGTTTCCGGCATTTCGAGTTCGAGGCCGCCGGACTGCGCGAGCGGGGCGAACTCGATCCGCAGCGCGCGCAGGATCGTGTTCAGCGAGAGGTCGGCGAACTCGGGCTGGATCGCGCCGGCATCGAGGCGCGAGATCTCGAACAGTGCTTCCAGCAGGTCTTCGACCGAGTCCAGCGCGGTCGAGGCCTGCTGTACCAGACTGCGCGGCCTTGCCGGCATTTCCTGTCCGTCCATGGCCGAAACGAAGAGCCGTGCGGCGTTGAGCGGCTGCAGCAGGTCATGGCTGGCGGCGGCGATGAAGCTGGTCTTCGAACGGTTGGCGGTTTCCGCCTCGTTCTTCGCCTCGACGAGCTGGCGGTTGACCTCGACCAGTTCGGCGGTGCGCTCGGTCACGCGTCGCTCCAGCGTCTCGGCGGTCTCGGTCAGCGAGCGCTGGAAACGCACGTGGTCGGTCACGTCATCGAACGTGAAGACCATGCCGCCGTTCTTGAGCGGCACCGAGCGGACCGTAAAATGGCGATCGCCCATCATGCACTGGGTGGCGACCCGCTCGGCGTCGCCTTCGCGCCAGCACAGCGCCCCGGGGCAGTCGAGCCCGCGGTTGCGCACGCACCAGTCGGTCAGCGCCTCGTGCGTCTCCGGACCGCTGCCGGGTACGATGTCGCCGATGTCGAGCACGGCCAGCATGCCCTCGTTCCAAGCCTGCAGGCGGCGCTGCGCGTCGAACAGGCAGACGCCTTCGGAGAGCGTGTCGAGCGTGGATTGCAGCGCGAGGTTGCGTTCGGCGAGTTCGCGGGCGCGCTGGCGGGCGTCCTCGGCCTTTACCAGGGTGATGTCTGTATAGATGCCGACAGTGCCGCCATCGCTGGTCTTGAGTTCGTTGATCTGGAGCCACCGCCCGTCGGCAAGCGCCTGGACGTGGGCGCCCTGGGCCAGGCGATGGCGGGCGAGCCGGTCCTTGAGCCAGCGTTCCGGCGCATCGCGCGAGGCGAGCGCCTCCCCGGAACGGGCGAAACGCGTGGCCAGTTCCGAGAACTCGGGCAGGGAATCGCTGATCGACTCGAAATAGGGGAAGAATTGCAGGAAGGCGCGATTGCACAGCACCATGCGATCGTCCTTGTCGAACAGCGCGAAGCCGTCGCTGAGGGACTCGATCGCATCGCGCAGCAGCGTTCGCGTCGAACTCGCGGCGGCATGGGCCGAGGCCAGTTCGGCATTGGCCGCGTTGAGCCGTTCAAGCGCTTCCTCGAGCGCGCTCGTGCGATCGCGAACCCTGGCCTCGAGCGAGATGGCCGTTTCGAACATCGAGAACGCACCGCCCTGTATATCGGTCGAGCGCTCGACCCGGTCGATCAATGCAGCATTGATCTTTTCCAGCCGCGCGACCTTGCGCCGCAGTTCCTCCAGTTCTCCGATGTCAGTGGCGGTTTCCATCGCTGTCACCGTCCGATGGCCAGCCCGCTGAAGGTCTGGTTCATGTGGGCGGCGAGGAACTGCTCCCCGTAGGTGTTGAAGCCAAGCACGTTGTTCTCGACATAGAGCGCGGACAGCGCGCGCGCGATCTGCCGATCCTCGGCATCGAGACGGTTCAGCACGCAATCGAAGCCGATGATATGGTCGATCTCGCCCACGTTGGCACCGACCTTGCCGAACAGGTCGCGAAGCCAGGCGACGCGGTCGACCGGCTCGCCGATGGTCAGCACCACGCCGGTATCGATGGCGCAGTAGAACGTCAGGCTGCCGTCCGGATTGGCCGACTGGATCGAACGCACGTGATACTGCCCCCCGGTGCGGACCATCGGCGGGTGGGCGGCAAAGAAATGCACGTCGAGCTTTTCGGCGGGGCTCCCCGCCAGGCGCCGGTACTCCTCGGAGGCAGGGGCGGCATTGATCTCGTAGACCGTGCGGGTTTCGGGGTCAGCCTCGGTAATCACCATCTTGGCCGGGCCCGGCTGATAGTGATTGGCGCAAAAAACGTGCATCGGACGACGGCTGGTGAGCACGGCGATGACCGCGGCGTCCTCATGGAACCTGCCTTCGTGGAACACGCCGGTCTTGGCGAAGTTGAGGTCGTCGCCGCTCGATCCGCCGATGAGCTGGACATCGCCGAGCGCATGCTGCGCGGTCATCGTCAGGATCTCCTCGCGGTGCGAGAGGCCGTCGACGAAGACCATCGCTACCTGATGCAGGTCGCCAGCCGCCCCGTGATCGAGCCGGGCCCCGGCGACAAGCTGGCGGATCGCTCCCTGTGCCTGTTGTGGATCGAAATTGTCGAGATCGTCGAAGCGCAGTGCCGACATCGAAAAGTCCGATGCGGGAAAGCCGATCAGCAGCAGGCTGTCGGTGTCGTAGCCGCGATCGGTCAGTTCGCCCGCGCTGGTGCAGCCGACCAACGCGACGCCGGGGAGCGCCTCGGCCAGCTCACGGGCCAGTTCGTCGCGCGGGTAGCGCTGGGAACAGAACAGCAGGCCGCCCGCCAGTTCGCGACCGGCGATGCCGGCAACCAGCTCGGCCACCGCTGATCCCGGATCGTCGGCGTGAGAGGTGCAAGCCACCAGCCGCTCCCCGCCATCCTGCACTTGCGTGTCCATTCGCTTACTCCCAACTGCCCCGCTTCTATGGCGAGCGGTGGCCGAACTGCGAATTTTAGGCGGAAGCGCGCGCTTCGCCAAGTCTATTCACTCGCGGGTGATCGCCCGTTCCCCGTTTTCCGGCACGGCATCGCCGCGCGGCGGGTCACCCGCCTCGGCCAGCGCTGCCGCCTCCTCGTCCGTGAATACGCGCGAGCGAATGACGAAGCGCACGCCATGGGGTGCCTCGAGACTCATTCCGGCGCCGCGTCCGGGCACGACGTCGATCGTGACCTGGGTGTGGCGCCAGTATTCGAACTGCGCCGCGCCGATCCAGACCGGCGTATCGCCCGTGAGCCTTCCGAGCAGCACGTCCTGCCCGCCGACGCGGAATTCCCCGGCGACGAAGCACATCGGGGCCGAACCGTCGCAACAGCCGCCGGACTGGTGGAACATCAGGTCACCGTGCTGCGCGCGCAGACGCTCGATCCACGCAGCGGCTTCCGGCGTCGCGAGAATGCGCGGGGGAACCGGCCCGCTCATGACGCGAAGAGGCGACGGACGGCACAAGTGCCATCCGTCGCCCGCAAGGTTCCGGTGCCCGCCTGGGATTGGTGGAGAGAGCGGGCAGGCACCGGTAGGGGAAAGGAGACTGGCTCCGATTCCATCAGAAGAAGCCGAGCGCTTTCGGACTGTAGCTGACCAGCAGGTTCTTGGTCTGCTGGTAGTGGTCCAGCATCATCTTGTGCGTTTCGCGCCCGATGCCTGACTGCTTGTAGCCGCCGAAGGCCGCGTGGGCGGGGTAGGCGTGGTAGCAGTTGGTCCACACGCGCCCGGCCTGGATGCCGCGGCCGAAGCGATAGGCACGCGTGCCGTCGCGGGTCCACACGCCGGCGCCGAGGCCGTAGAGCGTGTCGTTGGCGATCTCGAGCGCTTCCTCGTCCGAGGAGAACTTGGTGACCGAGAGGACGGGACCGAAGATCTCCTCCTGGAAGATACGCATCTTGTTGTGGCCCTCGAACACGGTGGGGCGCATGTAGTAGCCCTGTTCCAGTTCACCGTCCTGAACGTAGCGTTCGCCGCCGGTAAGGACCTTCGCGCCCTCGTCCTTGCCGATCTGGATGTAGGAGAGGATCTTTTCGAGCTGGTCGTTCGATGCCTGCGCGCCGATCATCGTCGCGGGATCGAGCGGGCTGCCCAGCTTGATTGCCTCGACGCGGGCGATCGCCTTTTCCATGAAGCGGTCGTAGATCGCCTCGTGCACCAGCGCGCGGCTCGGGCAGGTGCAGACCTCGCCCTGGTTGAGCGCGAACATGGTGAAGCCTTCGAGCGCCTTGTCGAGGTAGTCGTCGTCTTCGGCCATGACGTCGGCGAAGAAGATGTTGGGGCTCTTGCCGCCCAGTTCCAGGGTGCAGGGAATGAGGTTTTCCGAGGCGTACTGCATGATAAGGCGGCCGGTGGTGGTCTCGCCGGTGAAGGCGATCTTGGCGATCCGCTTGTTGGTGGCGAGCGGCTTGCCCGCCTCGATGCCGAAGCCGTTGACCACGTTGAGCACGCCGGCTGGCAGGATGTCGGCGATCATCTCGGCCAGCACCAGGATTGCCATGGGCGTCTGCTCGGCGGGCTTGAGCACCACGCAGTTGCCCGCGGCCAGTGCCGGTGCCAGCTTCCAGGCGGCCATCAGGATCGGGAAGTTCCAGGGGATGATCTGCCCGACCACGCCGAGCGGTTCGTGGAAGTGATAGGCCACGGTGTCGTGGTCGATCTCGGACAGCGAACCTTCCTGCGCGCGCACGCAGGCGGCAAAGTAGCGGAAGTGGTCGATGGCCAGCGGGATGTCGGCCGCCGTCGTCTCGCGGATGGGCTTGCCGTTGTCGATGGTTTCCGCCAGCGCCAGCTTGTCGAGGTTGGCTTCCATGCGGTCCGCGATGCGCAGCAGCATGTTGGAACGCTCGGTGGTGGACGTGCGGCCCCAGGCCTCGCGCACGGCATGGGCGGCATCGAGCGCCAGTTCGATGTCCTCGGCGGTGCCGCGGGCCACCTGGCACACGACCTGGCCGGTCACCGGCGAGATGTTGTCGAAATATGCACCCTGGACCGGAGCGACCCACTTGCCGCCGATGAAGTTGTCGAAGCGATCGCGGATAAGCGATTCTCCGGTGAATTTGCTGATGGCCTGTTCAAGCATTCCCAGTCTCCAATCTGTGTTCTCAGCGGAACCTTCGCCGGACATTCTGTGACTTCGGTGCGGCGAATCCAATTGTACCTTGGGCCTAGGAAGCGGCGGGCGACGTCCTTCGGACCGGTGCTCTAGCCCCGGAATCCCACCTTGCCGGCCATGATCACCGCCTGGGTGCGGCTGAAGACGTTCATCTTCTGCAGGATCGCCGAGACATGGGCCTTGACCGTCGTCATCGAGACGTCGAGTTCGTAGGCAATCTGCTTGTTGAGGCGGCCGGCGACAAGATGGCCCAGCACCACGCGCTGCTGCGGGGTCAGGCTGTCGATCCTTGCCCGGATCATGTCTTCCTCTGCGGCCTGGGAATCGTCGACTTCCAGCTCGGGCATGTAGATTTCGCCGGAAAGGACCTGCTGCAGCGCGTCGACTATCGCCGCGCGTTTCAGCGACTTGGGCACGAAGCCTGCAGCCCCGGCCGCCAGCGCATCGCGCACTACGTTGCGGTCGCATACGCCCGAGACCATGACTACCGGCGTGGCGGGAAAATCGTCGCGCAGGCGTTCAAGGCCGGACAGGTGCGAGACGTCGGGAATGTTGAGGTCAAGCAGCATGAGGTCGACATCGCCGGCGCCGGCGAGCACCTGCAGCGCGCTTTCGAGACAGTCCGCCTCGAGGATCTCGCATTCGGGAAAAGCGTCGTCGAAGATCGAACGCAGCCCGTCGCGGACCAGCGAGTGGTCATCGACGATCAGAACGCGGTCGGGTGCGGCGAACTCTCCCATCGAAGCATCCATGGCGACCATTGCACTCATTTCATTACCCCGGGGAGGCGAGGCGCGCCAGCGTTAACCGGCGCGCCTCTCGGTTGGGTCAGTGTGACAGCTTGAACACCCAGAGCATGCCGCCCTGGCTGATTTCCTTGAAGGTCTTGGCGACTTCTCCGCCCCAGAGCGGCACGGCGCCGCCCCAGCCGGACATGACCGCGACATACTGCTGGCCGTCCTGCATCCAGGTGATCGGCGATCCGACCACGCCCGAGCCGGTCTGGAACTTCCACAGCTCCTTGCCGGTCTTCGCGTCGAAGGCCTTGAGATAGCCTTCGGGGGTGCCGGTGAAGACAAGATTGCCGTGGGTGGTCAGCACGCCGCCCCACAGCGGAGCCGAGTTCTTGTATTCCCAGACGATCTTGCCCGTTTTCGGGTCCATCGCGCGCAACGCGCCGATGTGATCTTCGGCGATCGGCTTGATGGTGAAGCCCGCGCCCAGGTAGGCCGCGCCCTTCTTGTAGGCGATCGGCTCGTTCCAGATGTCCATGCCCCAGTCGTTGGAGGGGATGTAGAACAGGCCGGTGTCCTGCGAATAGGCCATCGGCATCCAGTTCTTGCCGCCCAGGAACGAGGGGCTGGCGAAGACGGCCTTGCCCTTTTCCGCACCCTCCGGCGCGCCGGGGCGGCCATCGGCGGTGTAGTTGGGGCGTCCGGTCTTGGGATTGATGCCGTCGGCCCAGGTCGTCTCCATCACGAACTTGTTTGCCGAGATGAACTTTCCGTTCGTCCGGTCGAGGACGTAGAAGTAGCCGTTGCGGTCCGCCTTGGCGCCGAGATGGCGGGTCTTGCCCTTGATCGTGGCATCGAAGGGGATGAATTCATTGACCCCATCGAAGTCCCAGCCATCGTGCGGCGTGGTCTGGAAGTGCCACTTGATCACGCCGGTATCGGCATCGATCGCCAGCGTGGACGCGGTGTAGAGGTTGTCGCCCGGGCGCAGGTGGCTGTTCCAGGGCGCCGGGTTGCCAGTCCCGAAATAGACGAGGTTGGTGCCCGGATCGTAAGTACCGCCAAGCCAGGTGGCGCCGCCGCCGGTCTTCCACAGGTCGCCGGTCCAGGTGGCGTTGGTCTTGCCGGTAATGCCGTTGGGCTGGCCGTTGAGCGTGCCCATGTGGCCTTCGATGACCGGGCGTTCCCAGATCAGTTCGCCGGTATCGACGTTGCGTGCCTGCACGGCGCCGACGATGCCGAACTCGCCGCCCGAGTTGCCGGTGATGACCATGTCCTTGACGATCAGCGGCGCGGCCGTTGCCGAATAGCCGGCCTTGTAATCGCCGATCTTCTTGTTCCACACGACCTTGCCCGTCTCGCGGTTGAGCGCGACGAGGTGCGCATCAAGCGTCGCGAAGATGACCTTGTCGCCATGGATGGCCGCGCCGCGGTTGACCACGTCGCAGCAGGGCATGATCGCGTCTGGCAGGCGCGCATCGTACTCCCACTTCTTCTCGCCGGTTCGCGCATCGAAGGCGAACATGCGGGAATAGGAGGCGGTGACGTAGATCGTGCCGTCATAGACCAGCGGCTGGGCTTCCTGCCCCCGCTGCTTCTCCCCGCCAAGCGAGGCCGCGAAGGCGGGCACGAGCTTGCTCACGGTGTCGGTATTGATCTCGTCGAGCGGCGAGAAGCGCTGTTGCCAGGGCCCCATGCCGTAAGTGAGAACGTCGCCGGTGCTCTGTGCATCGTTCAGCAGCTCGGCGCTGGTCGGGCCGGCTGCGTGCAGCGGCACGGCAATGGTACTGCCCGCCGCGGCGAGTACCGCGATGAATTTTGAGAAACGCCGCTTCATCCTATCCCTCCATGTTGTTCTTGCGCCGAGCCAGGTGCCGGATCTGGACCTGGTGCCCCCGGTCGTCGATTGGCAGCCTATCGGCCGGCGAAAAGAGGGCAATTGCACCTTGGGAGGAGGCGGCGGGGCTGCGGGGAGGGCTCCGATGGCCGTGGACGGGCGTTTCCCGGTGCGTTCGGGGCCATGATCCGGGTGGCGGTGGTTCGGGGGACGCCGGTCGCAGGCGGCGTCCCCGTCCCCCTGTTCACGAAGCCGTGGGCTGGGCCGCGAGTGCGGGACGCCATTCGACTCCGTGCCTAGCGAAGATCGCCTTCATCCGGCCATCGCCGGCCATTGCCGAGATTTCCTCTTCAAGCGCGAAGCCGAGCGTGCGGCTGTTTTCCTTGACGGCTATGCCGATGTCCCAGCCGGGTGAGAGCATCGCCGGCAGCGGGCTGTTGCGGCGGCGGATCCCGGCGTCGGGGTGATCGGCCATGGCTGCTTCGATCTGCGCGCGGCTGGCGATCGCCACGTCGGCCTTGTCCTCGGCCAGGGCGGCGACGGCCTCGTAGCCGGTGGGGACATGGGTCAGGTCCCTGGCCAGAATGCCGCCAAAGGTCCCGAGCAGGTAGAAGTCGGGAATGGAATCGAGTTCGGCCGTCAGCCGCCTGCCGTGGAACTGGACTGGCGGGACTTCGCAATCCGCGATTCCGGGGGCGCAGGCCGCGCCGAACGTCTCGCGGTAGTAGGGAGCGAGGAAGACGACGTTGTCCTCCTGCGCCATGAGCTGGCGGTCGAAGGGAACGTGCAGCATGACGTCGCAGGGCTGGAAGCCGAGCAGGCCGCCGCGCCAGACGACGTTGCGCAGGTCGTCGGAAATCTCCTCGTCGGCGAGGAACAGGGCGATGTCCGCGCGTACGCCGAGATGGTCGGCGAGTGCCTTGGCCAGGTCGACGTCGATCCCGGCGGGCTTGCCGGCCTGTTCCCAGGACCACGGGCGGTTGTTGGTGTAGAGGCCGACACGCAGCACGCCCAGCTCGCGCACTTTCTCGAGCGGGGCGGCCATGACGGGCGTCGAACGCATTGCGGCGGGCAGGGCGAGCGCGCCGATGGCGCCCGCCAGCCCGGTGAGGAACGACCTGCGACCGGTTTCCACCGGGTCAGTCCTCGGTGTGCTGGGTTTCCAGCCAGGCACGGATCGCCCAGCCGGCTTTCTGCCCGAGCACGTCGCCCATCGGCGGCATGTAGACCTTGCCGTCGTGGCTGGAGCCGTGGTGGTAGCGTTCGATGAACCACTCGTCGCCGCTATCGCCCAGTTCGAGATAGCGCAGGTCCGGCGCGATGCCGCCCGAGATGGCCTGCAGGCCATGGCAGCGCGCGCAGTTCTGGCCATAGGCGGACTCGCCGATCTCGATGGCCTTGGGGTTGCCGCTGTAGGGGTTGTGCTCGATCCAGTTGTCGTTGCCGCCTTCGATGTCGGGCAGCGCCGAGGTGTCGACCGCCTGCGGCGTGACGTTGCCATGGGCGTAGAGGTTGCCGGCGATGCTCAGCGAAGCGATGGCGCAAGCGCCGATCATGGCCGTTCGGCCGATGGTCATTTTCATGGTCAGTCATCCTCTGCGACTTCGGGGTACGCCTTGCGAACGTCCCCGATCTGCACTTTGGGTAACCGAGAGGATTGCCGTTCCCCAATTGGACTATGGTACCAGACCATGGTGCAATGTCGCCCGGTCGGCGTGGTGTTAGAATGGGCGCATTATGGAGAGATGCCTGTTCAGGATCGCGCTGGGCGCTTGCGCCGCGCTTACGCCGCTCGTGCTTGCCGACAGGGCCGGCGCGCAGGAAGCCATGACGCGGGCCTATGTCAGCAACGAACGGTCCTCGACCGTGACGGTGGTAGACTTGGCGAGCGGGAAGGCCGTGGCGGACTGGCCCGTCGGCCACCGCCCGCGCGGGATCACCCTGACCCGCGACGGCAAGTACCTGCTGATCTGTGCCAGCGCCGACAATGCGGTGGAAATGCGCGATCCACAGACGGGCGCGCTGGTGCGGGTGCTGCCCTCGGGCGATGATCCCGAACAGTTCTTCCCCTCCAACGACGGCAAGCTGCTGTTCATTGCCAACGAGAACGATGCCGCCGTGACGGCCGTCGATCTGGCCGCGGGCAAGGTCGCCTGGCAGGTCCCGGTGGGCGAGGAGCCCGAAGGCATAGCCGAAAGCCCGGATGGCAAGTGGTTGCTGGTCACCAGCGAGGAAGATTCGGTGGTTGCCTGGATCGACCTCGCCACCCGGCAGGTCGTCGAGGAAATGGAAACGCAGACGCGTCCTCGCCATATCGAGTTCACGCCGGATGGCGCGCAGGCTTGGGTCGCGGCGGAAATGGCCGGCGTGGTGCAGGTCGCGGACGTTGCCACGCGCGGCATCGCCAGGACCATCACGTTCGCCCCGCCCGGCGTGCCGGCCTACAAGGTCATGCCCTGCGGCATTCGTTTCACGCCCGACGGACGCACTGCCGTCGTCGCGCTGGGCCGCGCCGGACATGTTGCCGTGGTCGATGTCGCCAGCGGCGCGGTGCGGGGTTATGTCAGGGTCGGCGAGCGGCCGTGGCATCTTGCCATCCTGCCCGACGGCAAACGGGCGCTGGTCGCCAACGGAACCAGCAACGACCTCTCGGTGGTCGATCTCGACAAGCTGGCGGTCACTTCGACGATTCCGGCGGGCGAGAGCCCCTGGGGCGTGGTCCTGGGGCGATAGGCGGCCGTCTCGTTCCAAAGGACGAGAACCAAAGTCCAATATCTAATGCGCCGGTCCGGGCGCACCTTCCATCCCAGTCGCAGGAATAGACGACAAACACCTAGAGAGGGGGATGGATGATGATCTCCAGGATCATGCTGCGCGGTTCCGCCGCGCTGGGTGCTCTCGCCCTGGCGAGCGCACCCGCCTATGCCGGCACCGGCGAAACGCTGCTCAAGCGCCTTCATGAAAAAGGCATCCTGAGCGATGACGAATACGCAGAGCTTCTCGCCGAGGAGCAGACCGAGGCAAGCGCCGCTCCGGCGGCGCCGGTGGCTCAGGCCGGGAAATCGCTGGATACGAGCCGGCTGGTCAAGATGACCGACAGCGGCATCGGCCTTGAGGTGGGACCCGCGACGATCAAGTTCTCGGGCTCGGTCAATGGCTTCTATGTCCACGACAATCCCGACACGCCAAGCGCCACGACCAGCGTTATCGGCGGTATCGCCAGCGTGGGCACCAAGAATTCCAGCGCCGTACGCAACGGCTTGCTACCCGGTTATCTGACGGTTGCGGTTTCGACCCAGCAGGAAGGGTGGGACATCGGAGCCTTCTTCGGCCTCTATCCCGGCATCAACTCGGCCGCGTGGGGCACGCTAGGCGCCAACAACGGCGGGCAACCGACCGCGCTTGCCACCGCCGGCATCGATGCCCGCCAGACATACATGACTTTCGGCAAGCCCAGGCTCGGCACGATCAAGATCGGGCGCGATATCGGCCTGTTCGGCTCGGAAGCCATTCTCAACGATATAACCCTGCTGTCATCGGGCACGCCGGGGAACAACGTCGCACCGGCCAACACCACGCTGGGACGCATCGGCGTCGGCTACATCTACACCGACTTCCAGCCGCAGATCACGTATTCCAGCCCGAACCTGTCCGGCTTCCAGGGCTCGGTGGGCGTGTTCCAGCCACTGGACTCGCTGACCGGCCCGGCGCAGACCAACGCCAGCCCCGGTTTCCAGGGCAAGCTGACCTACGATGGCAAGATCGGCGGGATCGGAGCCCGTCTGTGGGTGTCGGGCGTAAGTCAGAAGCACGACATGGTCACAGGCGGCAGCTACACCGGCAGGGGGATCGATTTCGGCGGCAAGGTAACCGCTGGCCCGATCGCCGTGACCGGTTACTACTATACCGCCAAGGGGCTGGGAACGACCGTGCTCGGCTTGCTCGATACCGACGACTTCGGCAATCCGCGCAAGAGCGACGGCTTCTACGTCCAGGCGCTGGCCACGTTCGGAAAGATCGCGGTGGGCGGCAGCTATGGCGAAAGCTCGTTGCACTACGCCAATGCGGCCGACGCGATCGCCGTGCCCGATCTGCTCAAGACCAATTCCAGCTATGTCGGCCAGCTTCGCTACAACCTGACCAGCTGGGTCACGCTGATCGGCGAATACGTCCATTCGAAGGCTGAGGCTCATAGCGGCAACGAGGCCCAGAGCGATGCCATGGCACTCGGCGGCATCCTCTTCTTCTGAGGTTGCCTGCCCCCTGCGGCATACCGCCCAGGGGGCAGGCCCCGGGACATCCCACTAACACCATAGGTCGCAGATATGGTCGATATGATCTTCAGGACGAGGCCGATGGCCTCCGGGGCCGTTGCCGGCTCTCTGGCGCTGGCACTGCTCATGCCCGTTGCCGCCCGCGCAGACGACGGGGAGGGCGGGAGCAGCGCAAACCTTCCCGCATCCGGCATCCTTGGCACTGCCGCGCTCGGCGCCGAGATTCTCGTGACTGGTGCAGGGCTGGAGGAAACGCCGGGCACGCTCGCCTATTCCACCCGCGAAATCCCGCGCGAGGCCATCGTCTCGGCTCCGTCGGGCAGGATCGAGGATGTGCTGTCCTCGGTGGCGGGCTTCCAGCAGTTCCGGCGTTCGGACAGTCGCTCGTCCAACCCCTCGGCACAGGGCGTGACGCTGCGGGCAATGGGGGGCAACGCGTCGAGCCGGGCGCTGGTCCTGCTGGACGGGGTGCCGATGGCGGATCCCTTCTTTGGCTACATTCCGCTGCCGGCGCTCGCACCGGAACGGCTGGGCACGGTCCGGGTCACGCGTGGCGGCGGCTCGGGGCCGTTCGGCGCCGGCGCGCTTTCGGGGACCATCGAGCTGGAAAGCGCGCGCCCCGACCAGTTCGACCTCGTCGATGCAAGCCTGCTTGCCAACCAGCGGGGGGAGAGCGAGGCGAGTGCCAGCATCGCGCCGCAACTCGGCAGCGGCTTTCTGGTCGCGAGCGGCCGCTGGGATCGCGGCAAGGGTTTCTGGACCACGCCGGAGGACAAGCGCGTACCGGCGACGGCGCGTGCCCGGTTCAATTCATGGTCGGCCGGTCTGCGCGGGGTCGCCCCCCTGACCGATACCATCGAACTGCAGGCGCGGGGCCTTGTGTTCGAGGACCATCGCACCTTGCGCTTCGAAGGCGCGGACAGTTCCACGGAGGGGCAGGATGCGAGCCTGCGCCTCGTTGGCCGGGGCAAGTGGTCATTCGATGCGCTGGCTTATGTCCAGGCGCGCAACTTCACCAATATCGTGGTCAGTTCCACTCGCTTCGTGCCGGTGCTCGACCAGTACGATACGCCCGCGACCGGGATCGGCGGCAAGTTCGAGCTGCGCCCGCCGATCGGTAAGGCGCATACGTTCCGTGTCGGCGCCGACTGGCGGCGTACCTCGGGCACGATGATGGAAAATGCGATCAGCGCCTTTTCCGGCCAGATTACCGCACGCCGCCGCGCCGGCGGCCGCAATACCGATCTTGGCCTCTTCATCGAGGATGACTGGACGCTTGGCCCCATCGTGCTGACCGGAGGCTTGCGGGCGGACCGCACGCGTATTTCCGGCGGCTACTATGCTTCCCGAAATCCGGATGGCTCGCTTGACAGCGAGACCCGCTACCCGACCCGTTCCGACTGGACGGTGACCTATCGTGCCGGCGCGCTGTTCAGGGCCGGCAACGGGATCGCGCTGCGTGCGGCGGCCTATAGCGGCATTCGCCTGCCGACGCTCAACGAACTCTACCGGCCGTTTACCGTCTTTCCGGTCGTGACCGAGGCCAATGCCGATCTGCGGAGCGAGAAACTCGAAGGCTACGAGGCCGGTATCGACGTCATGCTGCTCGAAGGCGTGAAACTGTCGGTCACGGCATTCGACAACCGCATCCGGAACGCTATCGCCAATGTCACGATCGGCACCAATCTGCGGCAGCGGCGCAACCTTCCGGCGATCGATGCGAAGGGCGTCGAGATCGGCATGCAGGCCGCACGCGGTCCGTTGCGTTTCGATGCCTCGCTGGCCTGGAGCGATACCGAAGTGCGCGGGAAGGGGGACTCTGCCGATCTCGACGGGATGCGTCCGGCCCAGACGCCGAAATTCTCGGCCAGCGCGACGCTTGCCGTGGTTCCTGTCGAAGGCTGGCGGCTGGCCGCGACACTGCGCCATGTGGGCAAGCAGTACGAGGACGATCTCCAGACCGACGTTCTGCCCGCCGCGACCACGCTCGATGCCTTCGTCGAGGTGCCGCTGGGACGCGGTGCCTCGATCGTCCTGCGCGGTGAAAACCTGTTTGACGAGAACATCATAACCCGTAATTCTGGTGGCTCGATCGACCTGGGGGTGCCGCGCACGCTCTGGGCCGGGTTACGCTGGGGGCTGTGATGACGGCCCCATTGGAGGGGATGTCGGATGACGGTCGAGAAATACCACAGCAGTGCCCGTTTGCTTCACTGGCTCATTGCCATACTCGCCATTCTCAACATTGCGCTGGGGCTGTTGCACGATCCGCTGGAGAAAGTCGTCCAGCTGATCCCCTTGCACAAGTCGATCGGGCTGTCGGTGCTGGTGCTCACGCTGGTGCGTATCGCCCTGCGCATGATCTGGAAGAAACCGCCTTTGCCGGGTTCGGTTACGCCGCTCGAACGGGCGGTGGCATGGGGCACGCATATGCTGCTCTACGTCCTGCTGCTGGCCCTGCCGCTGACGGGATGGGTCTTCTCCTCGGCGGGCAAGTATCCGCTGAGCTTCTTCGGCCTGTTCGATTGGCCCAAGCTGCCGATCAGCAAGGATGGTCCCTTCGCAGGTCCCGCGCACGAGGCGCACGAGGTGCTGGGCTTCGTGATGCTGGCGCTGGTCGTACTCCACGTGGCGGCGGCGCTGCGCCATCACTTCGTGCTCAAGGACGATATTCTGCGCAGAATGTTGTGAGACGCGCGGCGCAGCTTGCTGTCTGCGTCGCCGCGCTCGTTTCCGCCAATGCCGTGCTGGCCGACGATGGCCCGGAAATCCTGGTTCTTGCGCCCGGGGGCGCGATCGACGTGGACGAGGCGCGCGTGCTCGACGCCCGCGCGCTCGATGCGGCGGCGCGCCCCGATCTGGCGCGCGCGCTCGAACGCGAGGTGCCGGGCCTGACGCTCGCGGAAACGACAGGCAATTCCTGGCAGGCGGCGATCGGCTGGCGGGGCTTTTCGGCCTCCGCGCTGCAGGGCGCCGAGCAGGGGCTGGCGGTCTATCTCGATGGCGTGCGGTTCAATCAGCCCTTCGGGGATACCGTTCTGCTGGACCTCGTGCCCGAGACTGCGCTGGCGCGTGCGCAACTGATGGAGGCAAGCCCTGTCCATGGCCGCAACGCGCTGGCCGGATCGCTGTTGCTGCAGACCCGCGACGGTTTGTCGCTTTCCGGGCTGCGGGGAGAGGCCGATGTAGACACGGTGGGCAGCACGGGCGGTTCGGTCTCGCTGGGGCTGGGCGATGAAGGGGCCAATGCCCTCGTCGTGGCGGAAGTGCGCGACGACAAGGGCTGGCGGGAGGCGAGCCCGTCACGGCTCTATCGCCTCTTCGCCAAGGGCCTCTATGCCCGGGAGGGATGGGGAGTCGACCTCTCGACCATCCTTGCCGATACCCGGCTCACCGGCAATGGTGTCGCTCCGGTGGACCTGCTGGCGGCCGACTACGACGCCGTGTTCACGCGGCCCGATACGACGCGTGCGCGCTTTGCCCGGTTCATCGTCGCGCCCCATGTCGACATCGGCGCGACCGGGCGGATCGAGTTGCGGGCCCATTACCAACGCCTCACGCGTCGCAGCGCCAATGGCGATCTGGCCGATTTCGGTCCTTGTGATGCCGATCCCGGCTTCCTGTGCCTCGGCGAGGACGATGCCGGTTTCGATGAGGCATTGCTGGCATCGGGACGGCGGGTCGCTGCCGATCCGGCCATTGACGACTATGCCGTGTTCAACCGCGGCGCGGAGAGGACGCGCAGCGGCGGCGCCACGCTGCAATGGCTCGACGAGACCCGGACCGACAAGGGGCTGCGCCGGCTGGCGCTGGGTGTCGCATGGGAACGGGCGCGTACCCGTTTTCGCGCGACCAGCGAACTGGGCGAACTCGGAGGGGGCCGCGCGGTCGAAGGCCTCGGCGTTGTCCTGACTTCGCAAGACGGCGGCATCACGCCGATCGATGTCGTCAGCCGGATGTCCGATCTCGCCGTGTTCGCCAGCGCCGAACTGCCGGTTACAAAAGCGCTGTCCGTCGAGGCAGGGGGGCGCTGGGCGCGCAATCGTGTGCGGCTCGACGACCAACTTGGCGTGGCGCTCGACGGGACGCACGGCTTCAGCAAGATCAACCCTTCACTGGAGTTCGACTATGCCCTTGGCAGGGACGTGCAGGCTACCGCGGGCTTCGCATTGACCAGCCGCATCCCGACCCCGGCCGAGCTTTCCTGCGCCGATCCCGAGGCGCCTTGCACGCTTGCCAACTTCTTTGTCGCGGACCCGCCGCTCAAGGCGGTAACGGCGCAGAACTGGCACGCCGGAATGCAGGGCGAGAGCGGCGGGATCGCATGGCGGCTGTCGGCATGGCGCAGTGATACGCGCAATGACATCCGCATGGTCGCCTCGCAGGTCCGGGGACGGGCCTACTTCGCCAATCTGGGGCGCAGTCGCCGGCAGGGCGTGGAAGCCTCGCTCGACTGGCGCAGCGATCCGTGGCGCGTGTCTGTCCACTATGCCTTCACCGACGCCCGTTTTCGGCGAGCTTTCGTGATTTCCAGCCCCGCCAACCCACAGGCCGACGGGAATGGCCTGGTGCAGGTCGCGCGCGGAGACCGGCTGCCCGGCGTGCCCCGCCATGCGCTGGACGTTTTCGCCGGTCGCTCGTCGGACCGCTGGGAACTGGGCGTGGCGATGCGCGTGCGTTCCCCGCAGGTGCTGCTGGGGGACGAGGGGAACGACAATGCTGCCGTGCCCGGCTATGCGGTGTTCGACGTTCTCGGCCGCGTACCTCTGGCGCCGGGAATCGAGCTTTCCGGCGAATTGCGCAACGTTTTCGACAAGCGCTACGCTACTGCCGGCACTTTCGCGGAGATCGATGACGTCCACCTCGTGGAAGCGCCCGACGCCGGGAACCCGCGCGCCTATGCTCCGGGCGTGCCGCGTCGGTTCACCGTGTCGTTGCGCGCGCGCTTCTAGGGCCGGATTTCCTGAAGGCGGGGCAGCAGCTCTTCTTCCAGCCCAGGGTAGAAATGCGACACGCTGCGCTGCCATTCATAGCGGGCCGCCTTGAGCCGGGCGAAGCGTCCGGGAATGGCAATGTCGCCCGCTTCCGCCATGGACAGGCCCCCGGCGACGGCCTTGCGCAGGGTGGCGTCGATCCAGTCGAGCCAGTCGCGCGTCTGGGTGATGGCGGTGTGGTCGGTATCGAGCGGACCATGTCCGGGCAGCAGCAGCTTGTGCGGTGTCGCTTCAAGCACGTCGAGCGCGGCGCGCCACGAAGGCAGGTCGGCATGCGGCGTCGAGGGCGCGCGGTCGTGAAAGACGAGGTCTCCCGCAATCAGCGTGCCGGTGCGCCGGTCGAGCAGGGCAAGGTCGCCGCCGCTGTGGCCGGACAGCGCGAACATCCGGAAGTCGCGGCCGCCGAAGGTGGCATCGCCCGCGGCAACGTCTCCCAGTGGCAGCACGAGGTTCGTGCCCTTCATCCAGTCGGCCAGCAGGTCGTACATCGCGTCGGAAAGGCCTTCGCCGTCGCGCTCCAGTTCCTTGCGGGTCGCGGGCAGGGCGTGGACGATCCAGGGATCGAAGGCCGCCGCGCCGAAGGCGTGATCGGGATGCAGGTGGCTGACATAGACCCGGGCGACCGGAATGCCCGTAACCTGCAGGGCCAGCGCCGCGAGCGCCTGGCCATGGGTGAGCGATACGCCGGGATCGAACAGGACCGTGCCGGCTTCGGTTGCGATCAGCGCGCTGTTGGCGATCGCCCCGCCATTGCCGAATTCTATCGGCGCATCGGCGCCGCGCACCATCCACAGACCGTCCGCGATCGGTTCCGCGCGCGGCTCGTAGCGCCCCGCGAACTGCTCGGCACGAGCGGCGACGGGCAGCGCCAGCGCGGCCCCCAACATGGCGCGGCGCGTCAGCATCATGGGTGGAGAGACGCCATGACCGGGCGCGTTGCCGGGGCGAGCGAGCCCGAGAATTCGAGCCCGCCGGTATCGCGCGCGCTGACGGAGAACGCGGTCCTGGCGGGATCGTCCACGATGACCGTGAAGGCCGGGTCCTCCGCCACCGAGCCGAAGACGTGCATGCGGGCGAGGGGCGTGCCGTCGGCGCGGCTCACGGTAACGTTGTCGATGTTGTAGGCCGGGATATTCTCGACCAGCCCGGTATCCATGGGGTGGCGGAAGCTGATGCGCAGGCGCGTCTCGCTTCCTTCGTGCCAGCCGCTCCCGCGTATTTCACCCAGATGTTCGGCCCAGTCGCCCCTGACGCGGCTTACCGGCGGGGCCGAGCATCCGCCTCCCGATGCGTCTATCCACTTGCCCGCGAGGTGCCAGGAGCCGTCCTCCAGCTGTACGGCGGCGCGCACCGGGGTTGCCTGGTCGAGCTTGATGCGGGTGGCGATGAAAGGCTCGGCGGCAAGCGGGCGATAGTCGAGCGCGACCGGGATGGGATTGAGGTCGGCGAACAGGACGATGCGCCTCGCGCCGGGAAGGGCGCGGGCATCGATGGCGACGGGAAAGGCATGCTGGTTTTCGGCGATGATCGGCATCTCGATCTTCACGCGCTCGTCGAAGCTCACGGGCATGCCGGCGAAGAGGCGCTCCGCGTGATACTGCCACATCGGCGAGTCCAGCGGATCGGCGGGCAGCGCCTGCGCTGACGCGCTGGCAGGCAGGGCTGCGATGGCAGCCAGGAAGATCGTCGGGCGCATCATACCAAGGAACAATGTAGATGCCCGCGTGGTGCGCTCATATTGTACCTAGGTACGATGATGGAGAAGGGCATGGTGATGGGCAGGCAGGCGGCAGGCTTCCTCGGGCTTGTGTTCGCGCTTGCCGGCGGGGTAGCGGATGCGGGAGGAATGCTGCCCGCACCTGTCGCGGCGAGGGCGCAGGTACAGGCGAGCGAATTCGACATCGAGGGCTATCGCGCGACCCGCTTCCGTGCGCCCGTTACGCGGCCACCGGCCCCGGCGGCGCGGATTGCCCTGGCCGATGCCCTGCAACTCGATCCCGGGCGAGATGCGCTGTTCATCGATGTCCTGCCGGTAGAAAGCGGTGTGCGGGACCCGGGGAGCGGTGCCTGGCGCATCAGCAGCGAACACTGGACCATTCCCGGCGCCCGGTGGCATCCCGAGATCGGCCGCTCGCCGCCCGATCCGGTGCTCTGGCAGGGCCTGCGCAAGGCGATCGCGGCCGCGCGCGAGGCGCGTCCGGACATGCCGGTGGTACTGTTCTGCCGTGCCGATTGCTGGATGGGCTGGAATGCCGCGCGGCGCCTCGCGCGCGAGGGCGTGCCGCACGTCCTCTGGCTGGCCGAGGGCATCGAGGGCTGGCACGAGGCGGGACGCACGCTCATCCGTGCCGACCCCGAGGTCATTGCAGCGCCGTGAGTTCCGGGCCGTGGCGGGCAGAAAAAGACCCGTCGGCCGTGCGGCAGCCGACGGGTAGCTCGGTGATGGCCTCAAGGACTATTGTTGCTGCTTGAGGTACTCGATGATGGCCTTGCGCTTCTCCTCGTTCTTCAGGCCGGGGAAGCTCATGCGATTGCCGGGTACCAGTGCGCGGGGGTTCTCGATCCATTTGTCGAGCGTTTCCTCGTCGAGCGTCAGCCCGGCATTCTTAAGTGCATCGGAGAAGTTGTAGCTGCCCTGTGCGGCCTTGTGGCCATAGACGCCGAAGAGGTTCGGGCCGATCTTGTCGGGGGCACCCTTTTCGGCGCTGTGGCACACCGCGCAACGCGCGAAGGCGGGCGGTGGACCCGCCGCGGCGACCTTGACCGGCTCGGGCGCGGGAGCCGCGGCGGCTGCGGGTTCGGCCTTTGCGGTCGGCGTGGCGGAAGGCTTGGGGGTTGGCGTTGGGGTCGGCGTCGGTTCCGGCGTGTTTTCCGCTGCGGGAGCTTGTGTCTCCGGCGCGGCGGGCTCGCTCTCCATGGCGTCAGGAGCGGCTTCGGTCGCAGTCTCGGTGGCGGGGGCGGACGGCTCGGGTGTGGTGTCGTTGCCGCCCGAACAGCCGGCGAGCGCCAGTGCCGCCAGGCTTGCGGCAAGATGAAAACGCATGTGATCGTCTCCCAGGATCGATTATCGCCGGGACCATCGCACGGCGGTGTTTGCCGCTGCTATTGCACTTTGGTCCATGCAGGACCGCGGACCGCAGTCTTTCCCTCATACTTTCTGGCATGTTGTTGCAGGGCCCTTTATGAGCAAGGGATCTGCTGCACGGTCGTTCGGCACCGTGAGGGGAACGTCGGATGCTGAATGAGCATGAGCAGCGCCGCACGGTCGTCGGCGAGATGCATTTGCGCCGCTGGCCTCTGGTGCATGCGCCCGCTGCGATCATCCAGTTCGTGCGCGTGCTCGCGCCCGGGGAACGCGAGGCGGAGCGTGCTGCCATGGCGGCGCTTCCGCAAGGCGCGCAACTGGAGAGCGGTGACAATCCCCGCCACCTTGAAGGATGTTTCGCGCCAGGGCTGGCCTTCACCTGGGAACGCCACAGCGAAGCGAGCACGACCTCGCTGTTCATGGACAACGGCGATGTTTCGGTCCTGTTCGGGCCTCGGGGCGATGCAGGGCTGCAAACGGCGCTCGAATGGGCCTGCGCATTGCCCGGCAAGGTCATCCGCGCGACCCGCCTGCTGCTGGTCGCCGACGAGACGGAAGCAGCCGGGCTTCTGCCGGACATGGGGTTCGCGGAAGAGGAACTGGTGTCCTGCTACATCAATTCGGGCGGGCAGGGTGATGCCGCGGCGCGGATCTGGTCCGATTTCCGCCTGCGGGCAGATGGTTTCGGCGTCATGCTGGTCGCGGCGAACGGCATGTCGAGCGGCGATCTCACGCGCACGCTGCAACGGCTGCAGGAGCTTGGCAACTATCGCAACCTGGCCCTGCTCGGCCTGCCCGTCGCGCGCGATGGGTGGAAGGTGCTCGATCATGTCGAGGCCGCGCTCGGCGCGATGAACCAGGCCGTCGTCCGCCCCGAAGTGACCGATGACGAACTGCTTGAGGAAGTCTCGCGCCTGTCGATGGAACTGGTCTCGCAGGCAACCGCCTCGGATTACCGGATGAGCGCGACCGAGGCCTATGCCACGATCGTCGAGGAGCGGCTGGCGGACCTGCACATCCGGCCCTGTCCCGGCTTTCTCTCGCTCGCCGACTTCACGCAGCGCCGTTTCCTGCCGGCGATACGGACCTGCGCGGCCCATCGCCGCCGCGCCGACCAGCTGGCCCAGCGCACGGCGCAGTTCGTGTCGCTCTTTCGTACGCGCATCGAGACCCGGATCGAGAACCAGAACGGCCGCCTGCTCGCCTCGATGGAGCGAAGCGCCTCGCGCCAGCTGCGCCTGCAGCAATTGGTAGAGGGGCTGTCGGTGGTGGCGGTGAGCTATTATGCGCTGGGCCTTCTCGCCAAAGTGCTGGAGGGCATCGAAAGCCTTGTGCCGGGTATGGACGTTCATGCCGTCACCGCGCTCATGGTGCCGGTGGTCGTCGTGACCGTATGGTTCGGCCTCCATCACATGAAAGGGCGGATACTCGGGCCCATGCGGGATGGCCCTTCCTGATCCTGCAAGAACTGACGCCCGTTCCCTCCCTATCCGGCTGCCGCCCCATCGGTGTTCCGACAATGCCGGTGCTGCGTGAGCGATTTGTAGCGCTTTGGGCGAGATCGCGTCTTTCAAGTGTAGCCTGAGCAAGGCATATCTCTTGGTCAACTGCCTGACTCATTACCGAGAATCGATGACTGTCGTCGTCCATCATCATGTTCCGGGACGCACGCGGCTCAGGCTCGACCCCTGGCCCAAGGCCGCATCGCTCGACGCTATCCACGACATGCTGTCGCGGCTTGGCAGCATGGTCGTGTCGGCGAATCCGCTGTCGGGCAGCATGCTCGTCCGGCACCCCGTGTCGCTGTCGGCCCGCGAACTTCACGGTCATGTCGAAAACCAGGCGAAAGTGGCGCCGGGTAAACCCGGGGCCGACGTGTCCACGCTTCGTGCGCCAGACGGCAGCCCGCGGCGCGAACTGGACCAGATGGCGGTCATGGACACGGTCGGGATCCTGCGCGAGTTTGGCAGCGCTCCGGAAGGGCTGGAAAGCGACGAGGCAAAGCGCCGGCTTTCGGTTCACGGATACAATGCCACGCCCGCTCCTGCCGGGCGCTCGCCGGCCGAAATGGCGATCGAACAGTTCACCACCTTTCCGGTCGCGTTGCTTTTCGGTTCGGCCATCCTGTCGGTCGCGACGGGCGGGGTGATCGATGCCGCCGTCACGCTGGGGGTCGTGGTGGCGAACGCGGTCATTGGCTTTTCTTCCGAAAGTGCCACCGAGAGCCTGATTCGGCGCCTCTCGCGTCCCGTCGAACGCGACGGCAGCGTCATGCGCGACGGGGTGTGCGTGACCGTGCCGGCGCGCGAGATCGTGCCCGGCGACGTCATTGTCCTCGCGCCGGGTGACTTCGTGCCGGCCGATGCGCGCTTGCTGGAAGCGCATGACCTGTCGGCCGATGAATCGGGGCTGACCGGCGAGAGCCTGCCGGCGCAGAAGTGGGCCGAGCCGCTGGACCGGCCGCCTGCTTCCGTTGCCGAACGATCTAACATCCTGCACGGCGGAACGATCGTTACCGGCGGCAATGGCCGTGCCCTCGTGATCGGTACGGGCAGCGAGACCGAGATGGCCCGCACGCGCGCCATGATCGGTCTGGCCCGCCCTCCAAGACCGGAAATCGAGGACCAGCTCGCCTGGCTCGGCAAGCGTCTTTCACTGGGGTGCCTGGGCGCATCCGGGCTTGTCTTCACCATCGGGCTGATGCGCGGCGAACCCTTGTTGGGGATCACCAAGAGCGCCATCGCCCTGGCCGTCGCCGCTATCCCCGAAGGGCTGCCCGCCGTGGCGACCTCCACTCTCGCGCTGGGCGCGAGGGCGATGGAGAAGGAACAGACCTACGTGCGCGCGCTTCCCGCCATCGAGGCGCTGGGCACGATTGATACCATCTGCCTCGACAAGACCGGTACGCTTACGGAAAACCGGATGCGTGTCGTCGGCGCGCATGTCGACGGCCGGATACTCGACCTCTCGCCCGGCAACGAGTGGCCCCGCGCGGACATCGAAATGCTGCGGCCGCTGGCGAAGGTGGTGTCGCTTTGCAACGAAGCGAGCCTAGCGGACAGCACGGGGTCCGCAACGGAAATGGCACTGCTGCATTTCGCTCGGCTGGTCGGCGTGGACCCCGAGGAATTGCAGGTGCGCTCCCCGATCCTGACCGTCCGCAGCCGCAATGAAAAGCAGCGCTGGATGGCGACCGAGCACAACGACGGCGAGGACCTGCTCGTCGCGATGAAGGGGGCGCCCGACGAGCTTCTGGCGCTGGCCACGCACGAGCTGTCCGATGGGATTGCCGTTCCGCTCTCGACGGAGCGGCGCGGGCAGATTTTGCAGGCCAACGAGGAGCTTGCGGCCAAGGGGCTGCGCATCCTGGGCGTGGCCCGGCGCGATGGTGATCTGGGAACGCCCGCACCGGACGACCTCGTCTGGCTGGGGCTCGTCGCCCTTGCCGATCCCATCCGCGCCGAAGCGCGCGAGGCGATCGAGACATTCCACAGGGCCGGCATTCGCACGATCATGCTGACCGGAGACCAGCCGGTTACCGCGCTGGCTGTCGCCGAAACGCTTGCCCTGTCGCGCACCGGCATCATCCCCGTGGTGGAAACCAGTCGTTTCGTCGGGCTCGACGATCGCGAGGTGGGCGAACTGGCGCTGAAGACATCGGTGTTCGCCAGGGTCAGCCCCGGCGACAAGCTTCGCATCGTGAAGGGGCTTCAGGCGGTCGGGAAACGCGTGGCGATGATCGGCGACGGCATCAACGACGGGCCGGCGCTACGTGCGGCCTCCGTCGGCGTGGCCATGGGAGTCGGCGGGACCGATGTCGCGCGGGAAGTGGCGGACATCGTGATTGCCGATGACGATCTGCGGGCGCTTGCACGGGCCATCGCCCGGGGCCGGGCCACCGATGACAACATCAGGACGGCAATCCGCTATTTCCTGTCGACCAACTTGTCCGAAGTGCTCGTCATGCTCGGAGAATCGCTGCACGGTCAAGGCGAGCTGGAAACCCCGATGGAGCTGTTCTGGCTCAATCTGGTCACCGATATCCTGCCGGGGCTGGGCCTGGCCCTTGCAGAGCCGCGCGGAGACGTGATGACCCGGCCGGCGCGTGCCGCCGAGGCGCCGCTGTTTACTGGGGACGAGATCGGGACGATGGTGAAGGATGGCAGTGGCATCGCAGTGGCAGCTCTGGCCGCGCACTTCATCGGGCAGATGCGGAGCGGGCCGGGGCCCACGGTGCGCGGCACGACTTTCCTGACGCTCGCGCTGGCGCAGTTCGCGCAAGCCTGGGTGCTGCGGGACCGTTCGGCCAACGCCGGAGAAGCGCTGATCGAATCCGAACACCGGCTCGAAGGAACGCTGGCCGTTGCCGGTGGCCTGCTGGCCGCGCCTTTCGTGTTCCCGTCCCTGCGCAGCCTGCTGGGAATAGCCTTGCCCACTGGCGGGCATCTGGCGCTGTCGGGGACGCTTGCGGGCGCCTATTTCCTGTTCGCGGAAAGCCGGCGGATCGTCAGCCGAGGAAGCGTCGGAGCGGACGGGCCATCACGAGCGTCGCGGCCTGGCCGAACAGTGTCAGTGCCGGACCTGCGACCTGTCCGCGCGCGAGCTGGATGAGGCCGGCACCGACGAGCGCGGAAAAACCGGCGCTCCAGATGTCTATCCGCCCGTTCGTGACGCGCTGGAGGACTGCGTCCGCCGTGGACAGGCGAGACAGCGTCTGCTCGATCGGATCGGCCGGCCCGGCGGGATGTTCCTTGACCTCGATATGAAGACCGGCCCGGGCCAGTGCCCTCGACACATCCTCGTAGGCGCCGCGATGGCGGACGATGAGGCTGCCGCTGCGGGGCCTGATCTCGACCTCTTCCACGTTCCTGGCCGCGGACAACGTCCCGGCCAGAGTCTCAAGCGCGTCCCGCGAAGGCAAGGGGTGCTCCAGCGCAACCCGGATCCGCCCGGACATGCGATGGCGCAGTTCCGCCTTGATCGGTGCGGTCATTGTCCGTCGCCGCTCGCGCCGCCTTCGGCGCGAATGACATCTTCACCGGTCTGCGCGGCTTCGGCCGCCGCTTCCGCCATTTCGTGCGAGACCTCGGCGATCAGGTCTTCGACCTCTTCGGTCATCTGGGCCACGGCGCGCTGGGCGACGATGTAGCCTTCGATACCGGCGCGCATGGCCCTTTTCGCTGCGGGACGGAGCGATCGCCAATACGACGGGCCTGCAAGCGCCGCCCCGGCACCAACCGCCAACCCCACGAAAAAACCACGCATCCATTGTTCCTCTGCAGAAGATGGGAATCACCTTAGCGGTTCTCGGCGCCGACCGCGACCGGGATATTCACGAATGGCATCCCATCGTGTCGTCGGTGTCGGTGGGCAATCGGCAACTCATGCTTACGTCGAATGGCCCATGGCTTTACAGCCGGCGGATTGTATGAATTTGTTCGAGAGAGAGAGAGCATACAAGGTCCGCCTGCATGCAGCGACGAAGGCACCAGTCACGGGTATCGGCCGTTCGTGCCCCTGGCCCGGAAGTATGGCTTCCCCGGGGCGATTTTGCGCAGCGCCGGGGTGCCGGGCAAGTGTGCTTGCCGGCGCGATACCAGCTGTGATCGACCTTGGACTTCTCACGCTTCCGGCCCTGAGCTTTACGGCCTTCCTTCTGGGTGCAAGGCACGGGCTGGATGCGGACCACTTGTCCGTGGTGGACGCGGTCGCGCGCCGCGACGCGCTGGAACGGCCGTGGTCGGCCCGCCTTGCCGGTTTCTCGTTTTCGCTGGGGCATGTTCTGGTGGTTGCCGCCGTCGCCTTGCTGGCCTGTTTCCATCTGGACCAGACGGATATGCCGCCGGCCTGGCTCGAAACCGTGGGTGTCGCCATTTCGGCGACGATGCTTACCGTGCTCGGCGGCATCAATCTTGCTCTGGCCTGCCGGCGAGGCGTGCCGGAGACGCTGGGGATTCAGGGATGGCGCAGCGCGTGGGTTCGCCCCGCCGAGCGTCATTCACTGATCGTCCTGACCGGGGCGCTCTTCGCCTTGTCCTTCGACACGATGGCGATAGCGCTTGGCCTTGGGGTGGCGGGCAAGGTCATGGGAGACTGGCGCTACGTGCCGATCGTATGCACTGCTTTCGGGAGCGGCATGATGCTGGTCGGCACGGCCAACGGCGCGTTCACGGTGCACCTCCTGCGGTCGGCCCGGAAACGTGTCGCCGGAATGACGAACGCGATGACGCTGGTGATCGGCCTTATCAATCTGGGCCTTGGCCTGCTGGCCTTCGCCGCGCTGCTGCTGCCGCGTCTGGATCAATGGCGGGAGGAGTATGCCCTTGCAACGAGCGCCGCGGTGGTCCTGCTGTGTGTGGTCATGTTCATCGGCATTTACGCATTCAGCCGCGTTCGACCGGCAGGCGAGGACAGGTCACCGGCTTCGTGGGGATAGGTGGGCCAGGCCGTGATGGGCATGCTGCAGGTCTGCCAGTCGCTGGGGAAGCGAGCGCACGCGCCGGCCGACGACATAGGACAGGTTCGCCACGCAATGATCGCTCTGGCTGTTTTCCTGCCTGCTGGGTACGCGCGCGTCAAATGGCAAGCCGAAGTCGTGCGTTCGCAGTCCGGAAGCCGTTCCTATGTCATCGCGCTGATCGTCGAGCGGAACCGGGCCAGCGCGATCGCGAAGAATACTGCCCCGATCACTGTCACGGCGAGGAATTGCGGCCAGACCACGCCAAAGCCCGCGCCCCGAAACAGGATGGCCTGACCCATCTCGACAAAGTGCGTGGTTGGCGCAAGGAGCATCACGTCCTGGACGAGTTGCGGCATCGATTCCCTTGGCGAATTGCCGCCGGACAGCATCTGCAAAGGCATGAGGACCAGCACGATCAGCATGCCGAACTGGGGCATGGTCCGCGCGAGGGTTGCAAGGAAAATGCCCAGCGAGGTGGTGGCGAACAGGACCAGGGCGGCCCCCGTGAAAAAGAGCGGCAGCGAACCCGCCACCGGCACCTGCATCAGACCCTGTACGATCAGGAGGAGCGAAAGCATTGAGGCAAGCAGCACGACGAAGGCCATCGACCAGACCTTGGACAGCATGATCTCCAGGGGCGTCACCGGCATGACCAGCAGATGCTCGACGGTCCCGTGTTCGCGCTCGCGGATCAGCGCCGCGCCTGTCAGGATGATGGAAAGCATGGTGATCTGGTCGATGATCCGTGCCAGCGCGCCGAACCAGGACTTGTCGAGCGAGGGATTGAAGCGTGCGCGCAAGGCGATATCCACCCGTGGCGGGTCGCCGGACCGGTAGCGATTGAGATGTTCGCTTACCTCGGCGCTGACGATCTGCTGGATATAGCTGCTTCCCGTGAATGCCTGCCCCATGCGCGTGGCGTCGGTGCTGAGCTGGATTTCCGCCGAATGTCCTGCGAGCACGTCGCGCTGAAAGCCGTAGGGGATATGCAGGACGAAGGTGAATTTGCCGGCATCCATGCCGGGATCGACCTCGGCGGGCGCTATCATTTTCGGCGTTAAGAACTGCGGCGGGTAGAATGCCGATATGATCCGTTGCGAGAGCGGGGATTCATCCTCGTCGACAATGGCGATCGACGCGTTCTGCAGGGTTTCGGGCAACGCGTTCGCCGAGGTATATACCGAGAACGTGAAGGCGAAGATGATCAGACCCAGCATGATCGGATCACGCCGCAGGCTCCACAACTCCTTCACGCCAAGCCGATAGATGTTTTCGAGTGTGCGGCGCATATCAGGCCTCCTGCTTCTTCAGCAGCAAGATGGCGATGCCGACGATTGTCGGAGCCGAAAGCGCTAGGGGCAGGAACGAAGACCGGAGGTCGGACAGCCCGAGCGCCTTGGCGAAGATGCCTCGGCTGATCGTGAACATGTGGCTGGCCGGATAGATCTCGCCGATGATGCGCCCCATGCCTTCCATCGAGGACACCGGATCGAACATGCCGCCGAAGATCGTTGCCGGGATCATCGTTCCTATCATCGCCAGGAACAGCGCGGCGATCTGGCTGCGGGTAACCGCGGAGGCAAGCAGGCCCATTCCGGTGGCCGAGACGCTGTAGATGAAGGCGGCCAGAAACAAGGCCGGGAAGCTGCCCTTGACGGGAACATCGAAGATGAAGATCGACATGAGCACCATCAGCAGGAAGTTGACGAGTGCCAGCGCGACGTAGGGCGCCTGCTTGCCCAGCATGAACTCGCTGCGCGTGACGGGTGTCACGTAGAGATTGATGATCGAGCCGATCTCCTTCTCGCGTACCACCGCGAGCGCGGTGAGCATGGCGGGAAGCATTAGCAGCAGCAGCGGTATGACGATCGGCACCATGGCCGGAAGGCTCTGTACGTCGGGATTATAGCGATACCGGTTCTCGATCGAGAAGCTGCCGAGCGTTGCCCCGGTGCGCTGGCGTGCCTGCTCCGCCAGCCAGTGCTGGTGCATTCCCTGGATATAGCCCTTGACGGTTTCGGCACGTTGCGGGTTCGCGCCATCGAACCATGCACCTATCGTCACCTCGTGCCCCGCGGTCAGGTCACGGCCGAAGCCGGGCGGGATTTCGATGGCCAGGGCCAGTTCGCCATCGACCATGCGCCGGTCGAGATCGTCGTAGTCCCTTATCGGCGCTTTCTCGACGAAATAGCCCGAGCCCGCTATGTCGAGCGCATAGTTCTCGCTCAGCGCGCTGTGGTCCCTGTCGAGCACGGCATAGCTCAGTTCGTTGACGTCCATCGTGATGCCGAAGCCGATCACGATCATGAGAATCAGCGAACCGGCAAGCGCAAGCGTGGCGCGCACCGGATCGCGCTGAAGTTCGAGCGTCTCGCGCCAGGCGTAGGTCAGGCAGCGCTGCAGGCTGAAGGGGCTCCGGGTTGCCGCAGCAGCGGGCTCGGATGGCGCCGCGGCGAGATCGGCTGCAGTGTCATGTTTCTCCGGTTCCTCGCCCTCTGCCTCCAGCAGGTATCCGATGAAGGCGTCCTCGAGATTGTCGGCACCACGCTTTTCGATGAGCCGGGCAGGGGTGTCGCTGTCGAGCACCTTGCCGGCATGCATCATTGACATGCGGTCGCAGCGTAGCGCCTCGTTCATGAAATGGGTCGAGATGAAGATCGTGACCTTGTCGCGGCGGGACAGTTCGACCAGCAATCGCCAGAACCCGTCGCGCGCTACCGGGTCGACGCCCGACGTCGGTTCGTCGAGGATGAGCAGTTCGGGCTTGTGGACCATCGCGACGGCCAGGCTCAGCCTTTGGCGAATGCCCAGCGGCACGCTTGCCGGCAAAGCGTCCAGCACGGGGCCAAGTTCGAACTGCTCGACCATTTCGGCCACGCGGGCGGCTATCGCATCGGCGGGAACGTGGAACAGCCTGGCGTGCAGATCGAGGTTCTGTCGCACGGTCAGTTCGCCGTAGAGCGAAAAGGCCTGGCTCATGTAGCCGACCCGCCGACGGGTCGAGATGTCGTGCGAATCGACCTCGTTGCCGAAGAGCCAGGCTTCGCCCTCGCTCGCCGAAAGCAGGCCGGTGAGCATCTTCATAGTCGTCGACTTGCCGCAGCCGTTCGAGCCCAGGAAGCCGAAGATCTCGCCGCGATGGATGCTGAAACTGACGTGGTCGACGGCGGTGAAGTCGCCGAAACGCATGGTGAGGTCGCGGGCCTCGATGGCGATGTCTGTACCGTCCGCCTGCAGCGGTGGGATGGTCACCGGCTCGTACCCTTGCGTCTTCTCCTCCGGCAAGAGCGCGATGAACGCCTCTTCGAGCGCGTGCGTGCCGGTGCGATCGAGGATTTCCTGCGGCGTGCCGGTGTCGAGGATGCGGCCATCGTCCATGGCTACCAACCAGTCGAAACCCTGTGCCTCGTCCATGTAGGCCGTGGCGACGACGACGCTCATGGCTTTCTGCGTCTCGCGGATATCGGAAATGAGATCCCAGAACTGCGCCCGTGCGAGAGGGTCCACGCCGGTCGTTGGCTCGTCGAGGATGAGCAGGTCGGGATCGTGGATCAGGGCGCAGCACAGCCCGAGCTTCTGCTTCATGCCGCCGGACAGCTTGCCGGCAGGGCGCGTCAGGAACGGATCGAGCCCGGTGGCGCAGGTCAGCCGGTCGATGCGCCGGCGACGTTCGTCGGCATCGTGGCCGAACAGCCGGGCGAAGAACTGGAGGTTCTCCTCGACGGAAAGCGTCGGGGAGAGGTTCTTGCCGAGGCCTTGCGGCATGTAGGCGATGCGCGGGCAGACATTCAGCCGGTGGCTGCGTTCGCGCATGTCGCCGCCCAGGACGTGGACTTCGCCTTCCTGCAGGGCGCGCGCGCCGGACATGAGCGAGAGCAATGTCGATTTTCCGACGCCGTCCGGCCCGATCAGGCCGACCATGCTGCCTGCCGGGATTTCCAGATCGATACCGCGCAGGGCCTCTGTCTTGGCGTACCTGACCCTTACGCCTTCGAGGCGTGCAACCGGATCGCGGCTCGGCGCGTCATGGCTCACGGCGCGGTCTGTGCTTGCCCGGATGGAAACGGCTTGACCTGCAGCCACTGCGGCCATTCAACCGACGGATCGAGCCGGACATAGGCCATCCCCGGCAGGCCGGTCTTCACGAGGTCGAGCCGGCGGCGCAGGAGTTCCGGGGCAATCCGTGCCTTCACGCGGAACATCATCTTCTCGCGCTCGCTTTGCGTTTCGACCGTCTTGGGCGTGAACTGCGCCACATCCGCGACAAAGCTGATGCTGGCAGGGATCGGATAGTCGGGAAGGGCGTCGAGGACGATGCGGGCCTCGCTGCCCATCCGCAATTTCCCGGCTTCGCCGGCGGGGAGGAAGAAACTCATCGTCACATCGGTAAGGTCGATCAGGCTGACCACGCGTCCGCCGGCGCTGACGACCTCTCCGGGCTGGGCAATGCGATACTGCACGCGGCCATCGCGTGGAGAACGCAGCGCGGCATCGTTGATGTCGGCCTCGATGCGCTGCAGCGTGGCGCGCACCGCAGCCACGCGCGACTGGGCACCGATGACCTGGTTGCGGGCGTTGGTGATGGCGACCCGGGCCGAAGCGACTTGGGCGCGGGCGGCCTCGGCCGCGGCCGAGGCGCCTTCCGTCTGGGCCGCGTAGTCATCGCGTTCCTGCACCGATGTGGCGCCTTCGCTGGCCAGCGTTTCAGATCGGCCGAGGCGCTTGCGAGATGCGTTGAGCTCGGCGAGGCGCTGGCGCACGACGGCTTCGGAAGCGGCCTTTTCGGCCTCGCGCTGGGCTACCTGGCCTTGGGCAACCACCACTGCGTTCTGTGCTTCGGCTAGCTGTGCTTCCACTTCGGCCTTTTGCGCGTTGAGCACGTCGACATCCATCCTGGCGACGATCTGGCCCGCTTTGACCGTGTCGCCCTGATCGACGAGAATTTCGTCGATGCGGCCTGGCGACTTCGATGCGACATCGACTTCGATCGCCTCCAACCGTCCGTTGCTGCCGACGATTCCCGTGGGAAGGCCGGAGGGCTTGAGCACGGTCCAGAGCAGAAAGCCGCCGGCAAGCACCGCTGCGGCAATCAGCCCTCGCACCACCCAGGTTCGGTTCATTTGTCGCTGCCCCCGTTGCTTGGTGTCGCGGTGGTTTCAAACGGTCGGCTGGCCGGAAAGCCGCCTCCGAGCGCGGAATAGAGCGCCACCAGGCTCGAAAGTTCGGCACGCTGGAGTTGCACCAGTGTCTGTTCGGCATCGAACAGGTCCCGTTGAGCATCGAGGACTTCGAGGTAGGCCGAGCGGCCGTTGTCGAAGCGCAGCCGTGCCAGCCGTGCGCGCTCGCGTTGCGCCTCGAGCAGGCTGCGTGTCGTCGCGATCTGCTTCTTCAACTGGGTGTGCTGCACGAGTGCGTCGGACACGTCGCGGAAGGCGGACTGGATCGTCTTCTCGTAGGTGGCGACCGCCTGTTCCTGGCGCGCCTTGGCGACGTCGAGATTGCCCTTCAGCCGCCCCGCGTTGAAGATCGGCAGCGCTACCGTGGGAGTGAAGCTCCAGATCCTGGAGCCGTCGCGGAACAGGCCGTCGAGCTCCGTGCTTGACGTGCCGTAGGCGCCGGTCAGGCTGATGTTGGGAAAGAAGGCGGCCCGGGCCGCGCCGATGTCGGCATTGGCTGCGCGCAACTGGTATTCGGCGGCCATGATATCGGGGCGGTGGACGAGGAGATCGGAAGGCAGGCCCGGCGGGAGCGAGAAATCGGGCAATTCCTCGGTCAGGCCATGGGGCTCTCGGGCGAGTTCAACTTGCTTGCCGACCAGCAGCGCGAGCGCGTTGCGATTGATCGCCCGGTCACGCTCGAGCGACTGGAGCGTGGTCTGGGCCTGTGCCAGCAGGACCTGTGCCTGCGCCATGTCCAGCTTCGATCCGGAGCCGACCTCGAAGCGCCTGCGCATGATCCGCAGGCTCTCCTCGCGCGTTGTGATCGACCGGCGCGCGAGCGCCGAGCGTTCCGCGTATTCGAGTTCGAGCAGGTATCCCAGCGCAACCTGGCTGACTACTTCGGTTGCCACCGCGCGGCGGGCTTCCTCGCTGGCGAGGTACCGGTCTCGGGCCGCCTCGCGCATGTTGCGCAGCCGCCCCCAGAAGTCGATTTCCCAGCTAGCGCTCAGTTGTGCCGTCACCTGCTTGGCGTCGACATACATGGACGTGCCGGTGGCCAGTATCCGCCCGCGCGTTCCCGTGCCCACCGCGTCGAGCTGGGGGTAGAGCGCGGATCCCTCGATTCGCCACGCACTTCTCGCTTCCGCAACCCGCGCGGCCGCCAGCCGGATGTCGCGATTGTTGGCCAGGGCATTGGATATCAGGTCGCGAAGATGTTCGTGATGAAAGAAGACGCGCCAGTCGAGCGCGGCGATCGTTTGTCCTTCGGTTTCGTTCGGGGAATAGCGTTCCGGCACGGGGAGAGGGGGCTGCACATAGTCGGGAGCCATGGTGCAGGCGTTCAATGCCAGCAGCGTGGCCACAGGCGCTGCGGAAGCGGGAAAGCGTCGGGATCGGAGAGTTGCGGAAACCGCACGGCAGACAAGGGAGAGCAAGACTGCCGACCTCAGTGAACGCATTGGGCAATGCCAACCATGGCGCGATTATGGCAGCACGAGCCGAAAATGGGAACTCTCAATCAGCGTTTTTCGGCTCTTCGAACGGTGTCGGTATTCGTTGGAGGCTGAGGGGAAAATTGGTAATATTACTGACTTTTCAATTTTCTATCTGAGTGCACGACACGCCTCTCGAAACTTCAGGTGGGGCGGATCGGGGTGATCGACACGGAAACTGCGCTCATCAGCGGATGGCTGGTCAAGGCATCGCAGTTGTGGTCGATGGAAATCAGGCGCGACGGTACGTCCAGCAACGCGCCGGCCGATCGCCCCTTTATGCAGGATAGCCATGGCAGACGGTGTGGCGCTGACCGATTATGGCGGCGCTCTTGAGCCGGATGTCAAACGGTTCGTATCCTTACTTTGTGCCGACAGTTTCTTTCGGCGGATAGCTTGCCGCTGGAGCAACGCGGGGCTCCGCAAACTTGCACCGACAGGCAACGGCGCCACCAATCGCTTCACCGCGGGCGGATGCCCGATTACCAACGGAGCGGGCGGAGAAGAAACCATACGCCCACGACAGGGCCTGCGCGGTTTTCAGACTGCCGGTGCCGTGATCGCGATATGGGGAAAGGACGCAAGGGCATGACCACAAGCACCAGCAAGATCGCCGCCGAACTGGCCGACCGGGAGGCGATTCGCGAATGCCTCGCTCGCTATGCGCGGGGCGTCGACCGGCTCGATGCCGACATGGTGCGCAGCGCCTACTGGCCTGACTGCACCGACGAGCATCTCAGCTTCCGGGGCAATGCAGAAGAGTTCATCGACTGGTCCTTCACCGCGATGGGCACCATGGACCAGACCATGCACCTTGTGTGCAACGTGCTGATGGCGATCAACGGCGAGAGCGCGGACGTGGAATCCTATTTCTACGGCATTCACCGCATAAACAATGCCGAGGGCGGCAAGCAGGATGTCATCGGGGCCGGCCGCTATGTCGATCGCTTCGAGAAGCGCGACGATGAATGGCGCATCAAGGATCGGCTCGTCGTGACCGACTGGTTCCGCGAATACCCGGATTCGGCCGACTGGTCGAAGGGCATGCTGGGCATCATGATCGAGCCGGGGCGCCGCCATCCCGACGATGAAAGCTACAGGCGCATCACGCTCGATTGAGCAGGGCCGGGGCGGGGTCAATCGGGCAGGGAGATTCCGGTGATCCTTTCGAGGTAGTCGACAAGGCGCTTCTGTGCATCCTCGTCATAGACCGCCGCGCAGGCCCGAGACTGGCGCATGTCGTGGAAATAGCCGCCCGTAACCGTTGCCTCGGGGGCATCGCCGGCTGCCAGCCAGACTTGCGTTCGCGCCCCGTCCGCGAGTTTGCCGGGGGCATTGGCACCACCCATTTTCGTTGCGATCCAGCCGGGGTCGACGGCGTTGACGCGCACGTCGCTCCAGCGTCCGGCCAGCGCGATCGCCAGCATCGTGTCGTAGAGCTTGCTGTCGCAATAGGCCTGCACGCCGTTCCAGCGACGGGTCTCCCACATCGGGTCGGACAAGTCGGGATTCCCGTCGACGTGCATTTCCGAGCTGAGATAGATCAGGCGTCGCGGCCGGGGCGTGGTTGCCGTCAGCACGAAAGGGGCGACGACGTTGACGGCGAAGATGCGCTCGAACCCGTCGGGCGTGACGATGTGCCCGCCGCCGTAGCCGACCCCGACATTGTGGATCACCGCGTCGAACGTGCCGAGACCGGTGATCTGTTCCGCCAGCGCGTGCATTCCGGCGAGCGTGGAGACGTCCGCGCGGACCACCGCCTCGCAGTTCGGCAGCGATTGCCTCGCTGCCTCGGCTCGCGCCTCGTTGCGGGCGTGGAGGACGACGGCATGGCCGTCGGCGCTGAGCTGCCTTCCCGCTTCCAGTCCGAGACCGTCCGAGGAGCCAGTGATCAGGATTCGTGACATATGCGGTCTTTCCAATGTGATAGCCGGTGCTGCGCTTCATCTGGGCCAACGGGACAGCGGGCGACAAGGCGGTGTAGAGCGCTGTCAGGCGCGGTCGCAGGTTATGGAACCAGAACGAGCGCACCTTCCACGTCGCCGCTGCGGAGCTGGTCCAGCGCGCTGTTGGCCTGTGCCAAGGGCATTGGCGTCACGTGCGTCCGGATTGGCACCTGTGCGGCCAGATCGAGGAATTCCGTGCCGTCCTGCCGTGTCAGGTTCGCCACGGAGACGATCGAGCGCTCTTCCCACAAGTCGGCATAAGGGAAGGCGGGGATGTCGGACATGTGGATGCCTGCGCAGACCACGCGCCCGCCTTTCTTCACGGCCTTGAGGGCCAGTGGCACGAGCGCGCCGACCGGGGCGAACAGGATCGCCGCGTCCATCGGTTCGGGCGGCATTTCGGACGATGCACCAGCCCAGGCACAGCCGAGCGTGCGGGCGAAGTCCTGCGTCGCCGTGTCGCCTTCCTGCGTGAAGGCGAAGACCTTGCGCCCCTGCCACACGGCAAGTTGCGCCAGGATATGCGCGGCCGCGCCGAAGCCGTAGAGGCCCAGCACCGGAGCCTCGCTCGCCATGCGATAGGAGCGGTAGCCGATCAGGCCCGCGCAAAGCAGCGGCGCGGCATGGACGTCGTCGAAGGTTTCGGGAATGGTGAAACAGTATTGGGCATCGGCGATGCAATGCGTGGCGAAGCCCCCGTCACGAGTGAAGCCGGTGAAGGCCGGATCGTCGCACAGGTTCTCGCGGTGGGTGGCGCAATAAGGGCAATGCCCGCAGGTATGCCCGAGCCATGGGACACCGACGCGCTGGCCCATGGCAAGACCGGAAACGCCCGTGCCGACCGCCTCGACGCGCCCGACGATCTCATGGCCCGGTACGATCGGCAGGTTTCCATGAATGTCGCCGTCGACGACATGCAGGTCGGTGCGGCACACGCCGCAGGCCGCGATGGCGATCCGTACCTCGCCCGGGCCGGGCTCGGGCAGGGGGCGTTCGACCATGTGGAGCGGCGTGCCAGGCGCATCGAGCTGCATCGCACGCATAGTCGTCATCGCGTTTCCTCCTCGGGTTCGGGCAGGCACGCGGGCGCGCATGTCAGCCTGCTGCCTTGCCGCTTTGGCTTGCAGGGTGACGGCAGGTCCGTCCATTCGGATCAATACGAGTGCCGAGAGGGAGGCTTCCCGGCACTCGTATGATCGGGACGAATGTGCCCTATACGTCTTCGGGCGCTTCGGATTCGGACGTCTGAACCGCGGGAGCAGGCGTCTCCGATGGCGCTGCTTCCGGTGTTTCCGCGGGGGCGGCTTCGGCCTTCTCGCTGAAAGGGGCGCTCTGGCCCAGCATGGCGGCCCAGCTATCCCACCATTGCATCTGGAAGTCCCTGATCGTTTCCAGTGCTCGCATGCCGAGCAGGAACGGGGCTTCGGGCTGCATCAGGGTGATCGGGGACGAAGAGGTCTCGGTACGAGATGATGTCATGACATGATCTCCTGTTGCCCGGCGTCATGCGGGTTGGATTGTTTCCACGAGGGTACAGTGCGATCGCGTGCGCGATTCGCCATGCCAGAATACCCGGCATTGCGTGCCGGTTTGTGACGGTTTCCGAACGCCGGGAGCAGCTTCGTGGTTCCCGTTCATGCGTGATTGGGAACGTGCGATTGAAACTGCCAGGGTGCACCACTAGGCTTGCTGCTGCAATCGTGCGGAAGGGCCTGGCATGCGGACGAACCGACTCGAAGCATTCAGCGACGGCGTGCTGGCCATCATCATCACGATCATGGTCCTTGAACTGAAAGTCCCGCATGGCAATGCCCAGCCGTCCGCGTTGCTGGCGCTCTGGCCGATATTTTCGAGCTATGTGCTCAGCTTCATCTACATCGGCATCTACTGGAACAATCACCATCACATGCTGCAGGCCACCAAGCGGGTGACCGGCGGCGTGCTCTGGGCCAACCTGCACCTGCTGTTCTGGCTGTCGCTGCTTCCGTTCACGACCGGCTGGATGGGCGAGAACGAGTTCGGCGTCTGGCCGACTGCGCTTTACGGCCTGAACCTGCTATGCTGCGCGATAGCCTATTTCGTTCTGGAACGGGCGATCATCGCCGTGGACGGTCGCAACAGCGTGCTGGCCCGGGCGATCGGCCTGGACATGAAGGGCAAGCTTTCGCCGCTGCTGTACCTGCTCGGCATTGGCAGTGCCCTGCTGGTCACGCCATGGCTGGGCATCGCCTTTTTCGCCGGCGTAGCGGCGATGTGGCTGGTTCCCGACCGGCGTATCGAGCAGACGCTGGCAGGAGAAGGACATGACGACGACTAGGGAACTTGCCGCCTGCTGACTGCGGGAGTGACAGGTTCGGGAGAGCGAGCATGATTGAGCGGATCATCGACAAACGGCCCCACGATCTCGGCGGCGGCTTCGAAGTCGGGCGTGTGCTGCCTTTCCACGCACGGCGCATGGTGGGGCCCTACATCTTCTTCGACCACATGGGGCCGGTGGACCTTGCCGCGGGCATTCCCCGGGAACTCGACGTGAGGCCGCATCCGCATATCGGCCTGTCGACCGTCACTTACCTCTACGACGGGGCGCTGACCCATCGTGACAGTCTGGGGTTCCATCAGGAAATCCGGCCGGGCGAAGTGAACTGGATGGTGGCGGGAAGCGGTATCACGCATTCCGAACGGTTCGAATATGCGCGGGCGCATGGCGCTCATATGCATGGCATACAGGCCTGGGTCGCGCTGCCGGTGGAGGATGAAGAGACCGATCCGGCCTTCTATCACCATGAGGGCGCCGACTTGCCGACCTGGAACGAACAGGGCATTCGCGGGCGTCTGATAGCGGGCGAGGCGGAGGGAATGCGCGCGGCCGTCAAAGTGCATTCGCCGCAGTTCTACATGCATTGGGACATGGAGGCCGGAGCTTCGCGCATCTTGCCCGCCGAGTACGAGGAGCGGGCGATCTACGTGGCGGCGGGGACGGCCGAACTGGCCGGCCAGCGCGTCCATGCCGGGCAGATGGCCGTGTTCGAACCGGGACGGGACGTTCCCGTTCATGCCGAGGAGCGTTCGACGCTTATGGCTCTGGGCGGCGCGCCGATCGGCCCGCGCTTCCTGTTCTGGAATTTCGTCTCATCTTCCAGGGACCGAATCGAGCAGGCCAAGGAAGACTGGCGGCGGCAGCGGATGAAGCTACCCGACGATGACGACAGGGAATTCGCGCCGCTGCCTGCCGAGGGCAAGGCGTGATCGCCGGAAGGCTTCAGCGGGAAGCGGCCTCGGGGGAAGATGCGAAGGCAATCGGAGGGTCGCCGGGTGACCAGGGGGTGACCCGGATCATGATGGCCCCGAACAGGCCAGACGAGAGGTGACCGGCCAGCCATGTCCCGAGATGTGGTAGCGGCTGGGCATCGAACCACAGGCGATCCACTGCCGCGAACTGCCGCACGAAGGGCATGATCGCCGCGTCCGTGAGCCCGCGCACGGGGCCGCAAAGCTGGCCCGTGTCGGCCAGCCGTGCATCGAGCCGGCGCAGGAAGGCCATGGCGCTCTCGCGATGGGCGAGCGGTTCGGAGCCATGGCGTTCGGGATACTTGTAGCGGTCGAGATCGCGTTTGAAGGGGCCGTCGTTCTCGGCGATCAGTGCTGCATCCTCGCGCGCGAGCCAGTCTTCCGGGTCCCGGCGGGCCAGCGCCCGGCGCATGATGTCGAGGCTCTCGTCGATCACCTCGCCGTCGGGCAGCACGAGCACGGGCACTGTCCCCTTGGGCGATGCGTCCAGCATGGAGCGGGGTTTTGCCGAGAGCTGGACCTCGCGCAGTTCGCAGCGCGTGCCGCTGATCGCCAGCGCCAGCCGCGCCCGCATTGCATAAGGGCAGCGGCGGAAGCTGTAGAGGACGGGGTCAGTCGCTGCGGTCATCGGCCTGCACCGCGCCGACATGGGCCTGTCCCCGGTCGGCGGCGAGCATCTCCTGGCGCTGGCGCTCACGGTAGGACGCGCGCTGTTCGTCGGTTCGCTCCGAATGGCAGGCGGGACAGCTTACGCCGGCTTCATAGAGGGGGGATGCGCCGTCCTGCGCGCTGACCGGACGGCGGCAGGCGTGGCAGAGGGTGTAGCTGCCCTCGACGAGGCCGTGGCCGATCGTCACCCGCTGGTCGAACACGAAGCACTCGCCGCGCCAGAGGCTCAGTTCCTCGGGCACGGTTTCCAAATACTTCAGGATGCCGCCCTTGAGGTGATAGACTTCCTCGACCCCTTCCTGCTTCAGAAACGCGGTCGATTTCTCGCACCGGATGCCGCCGGTGCAGAACATCGCGACTTTCGGCGTCTTCTCGTTGCCGGGGCGGCTAGCATCGAGAAGACGCGCGCGTTCGCGGCGGAACCATTCGGGGAAATCGCGGAAGCTGGCGGTCTTCGGGTCGATTGCTCCTACGAACGTGCCCACTGCCACTTCGTAGTCGTTGCGCGTGTCGATCACGATCGTGTCGGGATCGGAAATCAGCGCATTCCAGTCCTGCGGATCGACATAGGTGCCGACGATCGCCCGCGGATCGATGTCTGGCTCGCCCATCGTCACGATCTCGCGCTTGAGGCGCACTTTCATGCGGTGGAACGGCATCGCGGAGGCGGTCGAGAGCTTGACTTCGAGGTCGGCGCAGCCCGGCAATGCGCGGATATGTTCCAGCACCTTGTCGATCCCCCCGGGGGTGCCGGCAATTGTGCCGTTGATGCCTTCCGATGCCAGCAGCAGCGTGCCGCGAATGCCCTGTTCGCGACAGAGGCTGTCAAGCGGATCGCGCAGGCTGGCGAAGTCCTCGAAACGGGTGAAATGGTACAGGGCGGCGACGCGCCAGGGGCCGCGGGTTTCGGGGCTAGGGGTATCCATGGCCCCGCCCATAGCGGGAAGCTGCGGGCGCGTCAGCAATAGTGCATCATGCCTGCAGCCATTTCTTGAGATCGTCTTCCTTCGGCAGGCCGCCGGCATGCACGACCTTGCCGTCGATCACGATGCCGGGTGTGGAAAGGACCCCGTATTTTGCCATCTCGGCATAGTCGGTGACCTTTTCGACAGCGACGTCCAGCCCAAGCGATGCGGCGGCGGTCTTCACCATGTCTTCGGTCGTCTGGCACCGCTTGCAGCCTGGGCCGAGTACCTTGATGTCTTTCACGGCGTGAGTCCTTTCAGGAATAGAGTGCGTTGAACAGGAAGCCGACGGTCAGGATGCCGCTGGCGACGACCGCGATGAACACCGCGATCAATCGGGCGCTCAGGACCTTGCGCAGGATGATCATCTCGGGAAGCGACAGCGCGATTACTGACATCATGAAGGCCAGCACGGTGCCGATCGCCGCGCCCTTGCCCAGCAGCGCCTCGATCACCGGGATGATGCCGGCGGCATTGGAATACATCGGGATGCCGAGCAGAACGGCGGCGGGAACCGACCACCAGCTTCCCGAACCCATGATCCCGGAGAGGAGCGCTTCCGGAACATAGCCATGGATGAAGGCACCGGCCGCGATGCCGGCGATCATCCAGTACCAGACCTTGCCGACGATCTCCCTGACCGCCTCCCAGCCTGCCTCGAAGCGGTCGATCCAGCTTAGATGTTCGTCTTCCAGATCGACGTCGCCGGCGCGCACCTCGCGCACCCAGGGCTCCAGCCACGATTCCAGATGGAGGCGGCCGATGATCCAGCCCGAGACGATGGCAACGGAAAGGCCGAAGACGAGGTAGGTGAGCGCGACCTGCCATCCCACCAGTGCGAAAAGCAGGCCCAGCGCGATCTCGTTCACCATCGGGGCGGCGATCAGGAAAGAAAAGGTCACGCCGAGCGGCACGCCGGCCGAGACGAAGCCGACGAACAGCGGCACCGCCGAACAGGAGCAGAATGGCGTGAGGACGCCAAGGTGTGCGGCCGCTATATTGCCCAGCCCCTCGCGCTTACCGGCAAGCAGCGCACGGGTGCGATCGGCGGAGAAGAAGCTGCGCACCACACCCATGGCGAAGACCACCAGGGTCAGCAGCATCAGCACCTTGGGCGTATCGTAGAAGAAGAACTCGACCGACGATGCCAGATGGCTGCCGGGGGCGATCGGCAACCGGGCGACCAGCCATTGCGCGAATGGCAGCAATTGCCGGTAGATCGCGAACCAGAGGACGACTGCGACGGCAAGGCCCGCCATCCAGGCGCCTTGCGATTTGCGAGCCCGGCCCAGCGATGCAGCGAGCGTGGTCATGTCAGGCGGCCTTCTTCCGGCATTCGTCGCGGGGCACGGCAGGCATCGCGGCAAGTACGGTTTCGATGATCCTCAGCCAATCGGCGGGAAGATCCGGGTTGCGCCGGTAGCGGACCCATTGCGCGTCCCGGCGGTCGGAAAGCAGGCCGGCGGCCTTCAGCCGGGCCATGTGCCGGGACATCCGCGATTGCGAGGCGCCCAGCTTGTCCATCAGTTCGCAGACGCAATGCTCATCGCCGTCCCAGACGATCTGTAACGCGCGTAGCCGCGTGGGCTCAGCAAGCGCGCTCAGCAGGTCATCGATTCGCGTATCCATGCCATCTGCATATGCATACTTGCGCATATGCGCCTTGATGCAGATCAAGATCGCCGGTCACGGCTGCCGTTCCGAGACGGGATCGGGTTCACGCCGGTGCCGCCAGCAGGTCGAGAAGCGTGTCCGCCGCCTTGCTGCGATAGCGTTCCTTGTGTCGCAGGCCGTAGAAGGGGCGCGGATCCAGTTGCAGCGGGATACGATGGAGCGTCCTCGCGCGCAGCGAGGGATCGACGACCAGAGTCGATAGCACGCTGTTGCCGACGCCCGCCTCCACCGCGCCGCGCACGGCTTCGTTCGAGGGCAGGGTCATGGCGACGTGAAGCGTTTCGGGGGCAATGCCCATCGCCTTCAGAGCCGTCTCGAAGGTCGAGCGGGTTCCGGACCCCGGTTCGCGAAGGACCCATGGCACGGAGCGGATCCAGTCCGGATCGGCGTCGGCGGGTACCGGACTGCTACCGACGAGTGCCAGTTCATCTTCCCCCACCTGCCAGCGCGCCAGCGCCGGATCGTCGATCAGGCCTTCGACGAAGCCCAGTTCCGCGCTGCCGTCGCTGACTTTGGCGGCTGCGCCCTCGGTGTTGGCAATGCCGAGCTGGACGGTGATCCGAGGGTAAAGTGTCGAAAAACGCGCCAGGACCGCAGGCAGCCAGTAGCTGGCGATGGTCTGGCTGGCGACCAGCGAAAGCGTGCCGCGTTCGAGACCGGCGAAGTCGGCGAGGGCCAGTTCGGCGGTGTGGGCACGGCCCAGCACGGCACGCGCTTCGGCCAGGAAAGCCCGGCCGGTGTCGGTAAGCTCGATGCCGCGCCCGACCCGGTGGAACAGGCGCACGTCATGACGCGATTCCAGCGCGGCGATCGCGGAGCTGACGGCGGACTGGGTCAAGTTCAGCGTCTCCGCCGCCCGCGTCATGTGCTCGCGTTCGGCGACGCAGATGAAGATGCGAAGTTGTTCGAGTGTCATCGTGCGCTTTCCGGCAACTGCCGCTCGTCGCCACCCCATGGGCGACAGCCAGCTTGTCTGCTTCTCAGAAGCATAAGTCCAAACGATTGATTAAATAATTATCATAAGCAAAATCGATCTGTCGAATGATCGATTTTGCTTATGGGAATCACCGCAAGAACGCGTTGGATGCGTCTGGCCAAAAAGGCGATTTTTCATTCGGAGGCAGTGCTTTTGCCTGCTCTCCGGTTGGAAAAGGAGGCCCCGCCATTGCCTGCGGCTAACGACATTCGATCTGCACCCTGCGACCAGATGCTGGGCGATACCTCGCGCGGCACGGCGGCCTCCTGCCTTGCCTCCCTGGCCGGGCAAGGGCGCAGGCTGCTTCCCGGTATCGGTCTGTGCGTTGTGGTCACTCTTGCCGCCGAAGTGGCATCGCGTGCGGAAGAAGCCATCTTCGGGCAAGCGTGGATCGAGCCTCTGGTGCTCGCGATCCTGATCGGCACAGCGGTCCGGACGGTCTGGACGCCTTCCGCCCGGTGGTTTCCCGGTATCGGGTTCAGCGCGAAGCTTCTGCTGGAGATCGCCGTGGTCCTGCTTGGGCTGTCGGTCAGTGCTGCCACGATCATGGCAGCGGGGCCGGCCCTGCTGGCCTGCATTGCCGCGATCGTGTTCGTCGCCATAGGCATCAGCTTCGGCGTCGGGCGGATGCTGGGTCTGTCGAAGCGCATGGCCATTCTGGTTGCCTGCGGCAATTCGATCTGCGGCAATTCCGCCATAGCCGCCGTTGCGCCCGTGATAGGCGCGGACGGGGACGATGTGGCGGCCTCCATTGCCTTTACCGCCGTGCTGGGGGTGGCTGTGGTACTCGGGTTGCCTCTCATCGGGCATGCATTGGACATGAGTGCGCTGGGCTATGGCGCCTTGGCAGGGCTCACGGTCTATGCGGTGCCCCAGGTGCTTGCGGCGGCAACGCCGTTCGGCAGCGTGGCGATCCAGATGGGCACGCTGGTGAAGCTGGTGCGCGTGCTGATGCTGGGGCCGGTCTGTCTGGTGCTGGCCATGGTGACGCCGGGCCTGCGTGAGGAAACAGACGAGCCTGCTCCGCATGTCACGGCCGGCGAACGACCCGCGCGCGGCCGTCCGCCGATCCATCATCTGGTTCCTTGGTTCATCATCGGCTTTCTGGTGCTGGTCGCGTTCCGGTCCTTCGGGTGGGTGCCGCAGGTCCTGCTGGCACCGGCGAGCACGGCGGCGACGCTGCTCACCATCGTGTCGATGGCCGCGCTCGGGCTCGGCGTCGATGTCCGCACCGTGGCAAGGGCCGGCGGCCGGGTCACCGTGACGGTGATTGCCTCGCTTCTGGCACTGGGCGGCATCAGCATGGTCATGCTAGGCTGGCTGGGGCTGAGCTGATCCCGCCTGGCGGGCATTTCGCATGTCTGTAAATGGATGATATGTGCCCTGAACAAATGTCATGGAAAGGGATGTCGGAGACCGGATGGAAAGATACCTGTGCGGATGGGCGCACCTGCCGGGCGCGGGTATCGTCGGGTGTTTCTGGACGATCGAACGGATAGCGTCGTTCAGTGAGGATATGGCGTGAGCGCGATGTCGGCACGCGACGCGCTGGCGCGGGGCGACCTGCAAGCTGCCGGCATGGCGGCGCAGGCGATGATCCGGGCGCGGCCCCAGGATGGCGAGGGCTATTTCCTGATGGCCATGACGGCGGCCGAGGCTGGTCAGGTCGGCAAGGCGCTGCCGATGCTGGAGCGGGCGCTCGCGTGCGATCGGGACAATGCCGAGTACCTGGCCCAGAATGCGCGCCTGCTGATTCTCCTGCGGCGTGACGGGGAGGCCGCCGAGGCGGCGCGCCGGGCGCTCGAACAGGGCAGTGACGATGCGCGCACGCTCGATACCGTGGGCTGCGTGCTGGCCCGGCTTGGCGATCACGAGACGTCGGTGCGGCCGTTCGAAGGCGCCGTTGCCCGCGAGCCCGACAATCTTGACTATCGCTACAACCTTGCCGCCGCGTGCGGCTTCACCGGCCGCGTCGATGCGGCGCGCGGACACTACGAAGCGATCCTTGCCGCCGATCCGGGCAATGCCCGCAGTCACTACGGTCTGGCGATCCTGTCGCGGCAGATGCCCGAGGCAAATCATGTGGCGCGTCTCGAGGTGGCGACATCCCGCGCGCGCGATCCGCAGGACCTCGTGCGGTTGCGCTATGCGCTGGCCAAGGAACTCGAAGACATCGGAGAGGCCGACCGGGCCTTCGCCACGCTGTCCACGGCCAATGCAGACTACAAGCGGCAGATCCGCTACGACTTCGCGCAGGACGCGGCTATTTTCGATGCGATAGAAGCGGCATTTTCCCGCGTCGATCCGGGGGCAAGGACGGGGATACCGGATGCTTCCTCGATCTTCGTCGTGGGCATGCCGAGAACCGGCACGACGCTGGTCGACCGTATCCTCTCGTCGCATGCCGAGGTTGCCTCTACAGGGGAACTCCAGGCGATGCCGCTGGCGGTCAAGCAGGCTGCCGGCACGCGCTCGCGGCAGGTGATCGATCCGGAGACCGCGCAGGCCGCGATGGCGGCCGATCCCGCCAAGATCGGCCAGCTCTATCTGGTCCGCGCGGCACATCACCGGCCTGCGGGGGCCACGCGCTATGTCGACAAGCTGCCGGCGAATTTCCTTCACGTAGGGCACATCATCCGCAGCCTGCCGAATGCCCGCATCGTCTGTCTGCGACGCAATCCGATGGACACGGTCTGGAGCAATTTTCGCAATCTCTTCGCGACCCAGTCGGCCTATTATGCCTATTCCTACGATCTGCTCGATACGGCGCGCTATTACGCCCGTTTCGATCGCTTGATGGCATTCTGGGACCGGCTCTATCCCGGCCGCGTGCTTCAGTTCGGCTACGAGGCGCTGGTGCACGATCAGGAGGTCGAGACGCGCCGGTTGCTGGAGCACTGCGGCCTGTCGTGGGATCCGGCCTGCCTTGCGTTCCACGAGAACCGCGCCGCGGTCGCCACGCCGAGTGCCGCGCAAGTCCGGCGCAGTCTTAATGCCGAAGGCATCGGCCGCTGGAAGACCCATGCCGAGGGAATGGCCGAGGTGCGGTCCTTCTTCGAGGCTCAGGGCATTCCCATAGACTGATCCGGCTCTCGCCGACCGCTTCGCAAGGACAACGCGCAGCGGCAAGGCGCCGGCGGCGCGCTACTCGTAGCGCAGGGCGTCGATGGGGTTCATGCTCGCCGCGCGCCGGGCCGGGAAATAGCCGAAGATCACCCCGATCGCCGCCGAGACGAGGAAGGCGCCGATGTTGATCGGCAGGTCGAAGACCCAAGGCAGGTCCATCAGCGGGATGGCGATGGCGACCACGATCTGGGCAAGGACCAGACCGATGAGCCCGCCGATGCAGGACAGAACCACGGCTTCGACAAGGAACTGCATCAGTACCTCGTTCGCCACCGCGCCCACGGCGAGGCGGATGCCGATCTCGCGGGTGCGTTCGGTCACCGAGACGAGCATGATGTTCATGATGCCGATGCCGCCGACGACGAGACTGATCGCGGCGATGGCGGCAACGATGCTGGTCAGCATGCCGGTCGTCTGGGTCAGGGTGTCGGAGATCTGCTTGGTGTCGAAGATGTGGAAGTCGTCATCCTCGTTCTGCGTCAGGTGGCGCTGCTTGCGCATGACGCGCTTGAGGGTCGCCTTCACCTGATCGGTCGAATAGGCATCGTCGACGCCGATCACGATGGTGCGCACGTTGGTGGTACCCAGAAAGCGGCGCTGCACCGTCTTGATCGGCATGATGACGGCATCGTCCTGATCGTTGCCAAAACCGCCCTGGCCCTTGGTCGAGAGCAGGCCAACGACGTCGCAACTTACATCGTTGATACGAAAGCGCTTGCCGATCGGATCGACGTTGCGGAACAGGTTCTCGCGCACGGTCGAGCCGATGATGCACACGGCCTTGCCCGCGCTTTCCTCGCCTGCGGAAAACAGGCGGCCGGCATCGAGCGGCCAGGGCTGGATGTCGAAATAGTCGGTCGTGGTGCCGGTGATCGTGGTGGACCAGTTGGCCCCTTCGTAGATCGCCGTGGCCGTGGTGGTTGCCTGCGGGGCGATGGCGACCACACCGCCGACCTGTTCGCGGACCGCGTCGACATCGGCGTAATCGAACTCGCTTGGGCGTGAACCGCCGCCGCCGCGCCGGATGCCGCCGCCGGGCATGACCTGCAGGATATTGGAGCCGAGCGAGGCGATCTGTTCGGTGACCGCGGCCGTCGTCGCCTGACCCAGCGTCACCATGCTCACCACCGCGGCCACGCCGATGACGATGCCGAGCATCGTCAGCAGCGAGCGCAGCACGTGGCGGCGGATCGAACGCAGCGAAAGCAGGAAGACTGTGCGCAGCATCTCTATGCCTCTGCCTGTTGCCCGTTACCCTGTTCGATCTTGTCGATCAGTCCGTCCTTGAAGTGGACGATCTTGCGCGCGAAAGCGGCCATGTCGGGCTCGTGTGTCACCATCAGCACGGTAATGCCGTCCCGGTTGAGCCCGGCGAGCAGTTCCATGATCTCGATCGAGCGCTGACTGTCGAGATTGCCGGTTGGCTCGTCCGCGAGCAGGACCTGCGGGTTGGTGACGATCGCCCGGGCAATCGCGACGCGCTGTTGTTGTCCGCCCGAGAGCTCGCCCGGCGTATGGCTGGCCCAGTCGGACAGTCCGACCTTTTCCAGCGCCGCCATTGCCGCGTTGTAGCGCTGGTGCTTGTTGTCGCCGCGATAGAGCAGGGGCAGCTCGACATTTTCCAGCGCCGAGGTCCGCGCCAGCAGATTGAAGCCCTGAAACACGAAGCCGAGGTACTTGCGCCGCAGCAGGGCGCGCTGGTCGCGGTCGAGCGCTTCGACGTGATGGCCCCGGAACAGGAATTCGCCCGCCGTCGCGACATCAAGGCACCCCAGAATGTTCATCATCGTCGACTTGCCCGAACCGGAAGGGCCCATGACGGCGACGAAATCCCCGTCCATGACATCGAAGTCGATGCCCTTGAGCGCTTCCAGCACGTTCGCGCCGGAACCGAAGACCTTGGTGATGCCTCGCAGAGAAATCAGGGGTTCGTTTTCGGGCACGGCGCGGCCTTTTCAGTTCGCCGCGCCGGAGGCGAGCTTGCCGGTGATCACCTCCATGCCGGCCTTGAGGTCGCCTGAAACCACGGCTGTCTGCTGGCCGTTGGTGTTGCCGGTGACGATTTCGACCGGGGCAGGGACGCCGTCAGCGCCCAGCACGTAGATCGTCTGGCGCGCGCCGCGCCCGATCGTCGCCGATTTCTTGCTCTCGTCGCGGCCGGGAGGACCGAAGCTGATGATCCCTCCCGAGTTCGCGTCCTTGTCCTGGCCATTGGGAGAGAACGACAAGGCTGCATTGGGGATCAGCAGCACGCCGGACTTGTCGGAGGTGACGATGTCCGCGGTTGCCGTCATGCCCGGACGCAGTTTGAAATCGGCATTGGCGACCGAGAGGTCCGCGGCATAGGACACCACCTGCCCGGTCGTGCTCGTGGTACTCGACGAACTGCTGGAGGAACTGGCCGAAGAGGCCGTGAGGTTGGAACCGATCTCGACGCGGGTGATCGTTGCGGGAAAGGATTCGCCGGGAAAGGCATCGACCGTGAAGGTCGCCTTCTGGCCTTCCTCGACGGCGCCGACATCTGCTTCGTCGATGGCGACCTCGAGTTTCATTTCGCTCAGGTCCTCGGCGATGACGAAGAGGGTCGGCGTGTTGAAAGAAGCGGCAACCGTCTGGCCGGGATCGACCTGCCGGGCCAGAACCACGCCCGAAACTGGGGAGAGGATGATCGCCCGCGCCCGCTGCGTGCGGTTCTGGGCGAGCGAGGCCTGCGAGGCGAGCACATTGGCGCGGGCAACGTCGAGCGCGGCCTGCGCGCGCTCCATGTCGGCGCGTCCGGCCTGCAGCTCGGTCTTCGAGGGAACCTTGCCGCCCGACAGGCGCGAGACTTCCTCAAGCCGCGCATATTGCGCCTGCGACTGCGCCAGCGTGGCGCGCGCCTGTGAGACCTGGGCCTCGTTGGCGGCAAGCTGCGCCTTGCTCTGCCGGATCTGGTCCTCGATCGTCTCGGGGTCGATCTCGGCAAGGGGCTGGCCGGCAACGACGCGGTCGTTCACGTCCACCAGCACTTTGGTGACGAGGCCGGAAAGCTGCGAGCCCACCGTCACCTGATTGGTCGGCGCGAGCTTGCCGGTTGCCGAGACGCTGGTGACGAGGCGTCCCGTTTCGGCCTTGGTGGTGGCATAGCCGGCTGGTCCGGGCCCTGCCAGCCATTGCAGCAGCAACAGGCCGAGCACCACCAGCACCGCGAGCCCGGCCCACAGTTTCCACCGGCGCAGCAAGCCCGGTTTCTCGACCTTGCCGAGGAATTCGTCGAGGTTTTCTTCGGCCATCGTCAGTCCTGCCCAGTTTCGCGGCTAGTTTCGCGGCCCGTTGCGGAAGGCAAGGTCGCGGCGGAATAGTCTGTATCGGGATCCCAGCCGCCGCCCAGTGCATCGAACAGGGCGATGAGAGCGGTGGCCCGGTCGCTGCGGGCCTGGACGAGGCCGTCGCGGGCGGAAACGAGGGCGCTTTCCTGGGTGTTGAGTGTCGTGAAGTCGGTCAGTCCGGTACGATACTGCGAGCGCGCGTAGATCGCCGAATTGTTCGCCGCGTCGAGGGCGATGGTGAACTGCTTCTCCCGCGCCTCCGCCGCATGGAGGGCGACGACGGCGTTCTCCACGTCCTCGAGCGCGCCAAGGACAGTCGACTTGTAGGCGGCGAAGGCGCCGTCGGCGGCAGCCCGGCTGGACCGGACTTGCGCGGCATAGCTACCGCCGGCGAAGAGCGACTGGCTGATCCCCGCGAACAGGCCGCCAGTGATCGTGTCGAACAGGCCGCTGAACGTCCTTGCATTGGTGTCGAGGCTGCCGCTGATGGTCAGGGCAGGGAACAACTGGGCCTTGGCAACGCCAATCCGTGCAGAGGCCCCGGCCAGCGTGCGTTCGGCGGCGCGTACATCAGGGCGGCGGCGCAGGATGTCGGCGGGGATGCCGGTGCCGATCTGCTCGGGGCCTTGCGGGATCGGCTGCGGGGTCTCCATCAGCGGCTTGACCGCGCCGGGGGCTTGCCCGGTCAGCACGCCGATGCGCGAGACGGCGGCGTTGTATTGCTGCTCGATCTGAGGGATGTTCGCGGCGGCCTGTGCCCGGCTGGAGCGGGCCTGTTCGCCATCCATCGAGGAAACGAGGCCAGCCATCACGCGGTATCCGGCGATTTCCAGGTTGTCGTCCTGAATGGCAAGGCTGGCTTTCGCATTCGCGAGCTGTGCCTGATAGGCGCGGGCGAGGACGTAGTTACGCGCGACTTCGCTTTCGATCGAGACCAGCATGGACGCATAGTCGAAACCGGCGGCCTCGAGATCGGCGCGGCTGGCCTGCACCGAGCGCCGGTTGCCGCCGAACAGATCGACCTGATAGCCGGCGTCGAGCCCGAGCGAGTAGCTGTTGCTGCCGCCTCCGCCCACCGTGCTCACGGTACCGTCGGGCAGGGTCAGCGTGGTGCCGCCGCCCTTGAGTGTCTCGGTCCGGTTGTAGCCGCCCGAAAGGCCCAGCGTGGGAAACAGCGATGCGCGGCTGACGACAAGGGCTTCGCGGGCCTGCCGAAGTCGCGCGACGGCTTGTTCGAGATCGGGATTGGCGGCCACGGCCTGCTGGACGAGCCCGGTCAGGACTGGGTCATCGAAATGGCGCCACCAGCGCGTGAGATCGGAAGGCGCGGGCGATGCCGATACCGACCAGTCATCCGGAACGCCGAGCTGCGCTGCCTGGCGGGGTACGTAATCCGGGCCCACGGCGCATGAACACAGTGTCCCCGCAGCAGCGGCAACCAGTACCTTTTGGAAATGCCGGGATTGCAACTGGGTTCGCCTCCGGGGGTGAATTTTCTCGGCATGCGCAAGGAGTTGTCGCGATTCTGCCATCGTGGATCGCACCATACACGGTTCCCCGACAGTGGGGAGGGGGCTAGGTGTTACAAATAGTCACACAATGTAACGGCCCTGGCATCAAAACGATGTACGGCGCCTTCTTGCGAAAGGCGCCGTACATCGTTTGTCCTTGCCGGCAGGGTGGGGCCGTGCCCCTTCAGTCGAGCATGATGTCGCGCAGCTTCGCGATGTCCGCGTCGGTCAGTCCCAGTTCCTGCTTCAGGTAGCCTTCCGATCCGCCATAGGTAGCATCGAGGTAGGTGAAGAACTGGGCCAGGTACGACGCACCGCTCGGCGTGTAGAGCGGGTTCGCCTTCATCGGCTTATCCTTGCCGCTGGCCATGTACATCTTCACCAGCGGGTTGTTCGGATAGTCCTCGGGATTGACCTGGGGCATCTCCCATTGCGTGCGGCGCAGCGCGGTGGAGAGGTGGTAGTCCTTCAGGATCGTCTCGCGATCGACGCCCAGCACATCGTAGATCAGCGCCGTTGCAATGCCGGTACGGTCCTGCCCTGCCGAGCAGTGGTAGATCACCGCACCTTCATCGGCGAGCAGGCGGCGGAACAGCGAGCGGAACTGGGGCACCAGCATCTTTTCCATGCCGCTGTACATGTTCTCGCCGTTACCCTTGGCGAACCGGGCCATCAGGGGCTTCAGCGAATAGTCGTTGGCTATGAACAGCGCTCCGGTGCGGTCGTCGACCAGATCGGGGGCGACTTCGCGCTCTTCCAGCGAACGCAGGTCGACGACGCTGTCGATGTCGAGCTGGCCGATCAGCGCATAGTCGGCATCGGTCAGCACGGGCATGGCGCCCGAGCGGAAAGCCTTGTCCCAGCGTACGGTCTTGCCGTCCCTGGTAACGTAGCCGCCGATGTCGCGGAAGTTGCTGCCCTGCTGGAGCGGGAGAACCCGCTCGGCGACGACGGTCGTATGGCCGTTCTCTCCGAGCAGGATCACGTAGCGGCGCTCGTCGGCCGGGATCGCCAACCTGAGCTTGCGGTCGCTGCTCGTCGCGGTGACGCGTCGGTCGCCATCGTCGATCCGCTGGTCGGCGCTGATCCAGACCGAGACGGGCGTGGTGTCGCCGCGATCCAGTTCGACGGTCTTGCTGTCCAGTCGCGTGACGGTCGCCATCTCCCGCGCGAACGCGGGAGACGACGCCAGAATGGCCAGCGCGACGAGAGCGGCGGAACCTTTGAAAAGGTGCATGGTCCGATCCTTTCCGTCAGTAGCTGAAGCGCACGCCGAACAGGTAGCGAGCACCGATCCGCTCGACTTCGGTCGGATGCGATAGCGAGTCGGCGTAGGCGACGTAGGTCTCGTTGGTGAGGTTCGCGAGATCGGCGTAGAGCGTGAAGTCGTCGGTCACGGCATAGCGCAGCGTCACGTCGAGGTTCTCGTAGGCCGCGCGGTATTCGCCGCTGCCCAGACCGCCCAGCGTGTCGAGCCAGTGGCTGCGCCACTGGTAGCTGACGCGCGCCGAGAGGCCGTACTTCTCGTAGAAGAGCGAAGCGTTGGCGATGGTGCGCGACATGCCCTGGAAGTCGTAGGTCTGCAGTACGCCGTTCTTGTCGGGCGCTTCGAAGTCGCCATCGAGCAGAGTCAGGTTGCCCTGCAGGCCGAAGCCCGAAAGCGCGCCGGGCAGGAAGTCGAACTGCTTCTGGACGTTGAATTCCACGCCGTAGAGCTTGCCGCTTTTGCCGTTGTACTGGCCCGAGAAGAGATAGTCCGCGCGGGTGTCAAAGCCAGGGGTGTCGTAGAAGTCGGAATTCACCCTTTCCTGGGCGCTGTAGAGCACGTTGTCGACCCAGCGGTAGAACGCGCCGACCGAGATAATGCCGTTGCCGGGCAGGTACCATTCGACGCTGGTATCCACGCCCCAGGTATATTCGGGCTTGAGCAGCGGGTTGCCGCCCTCGATCGTTTTCGACGTATCGTTTACGGACGCGCCCACGCGCGTGGCGCCGTAGGCGGGGCGCGACACGCCGCGCTGGCCGGCCAGGCGCAGCACGATGTCGTTAGACGCCTCGTATCGGATGTTCAGGCTTGGGAAGAAGTCGGTCTTGCTCGCCGAATAGGCCTTGGGCGTGTAGTCGCCTTCGATGTTGAGCCAGCCCGCATTGTCCATGCTGTAGTTTTCGATCCGTACGCCGCCGGCAACTGTCAGCGGGCCCTTGACGAACGTGCCCATGAGATAGCCGGCCAGCGTCTTTTCGCGCTGGTTATAACGGGTGGTGTCTTCGATGACGCCTGCGGGGTCGAACAGTCCGGCCGCTTCCATCGCGGCCAGCGTGGCTTCGGCGCCCCTGCGCATGGCCTTGTTGTCGACATAGTTGAGCGAAAGACCGAGCGGATAGTCCGTGTCCCAGCCAGTGGATGTCACGTAGTCGTTGACGTTGAACGGCTGGCCGATCAGCGAACCGACATAGCCGATGGCCGCGTAGCTGCTCGTCGACATGACGTTGCCCGCGATGTCGCGGTCGGCATAGAGCAGGCCTGCAGAAAGCGTGAGATCGCCCAGTTCCTTGGCCATGTCGAACTTGACGGTGTAGCTGTCCGACTCGGTGCGCTGTTCGAGCGGCAGCAGGATCGTGCCGGCCTGCGACAGGTTGGTCTGGCTGAACGAGCCATCGTTGTCGGAGAAGATCGGGAAGCGCGGATCGTCGAGGGTGTAGGTCATGTCGCCGACCGTGCTCATGCTCGAACGGACCAGCGGCAGGTCTGTGGTGTTCACGGTCTTGGCGTAGTTGGCCTTGAACGAGGCGGTGAAGCCGTTGAAGTCATCGTAGTCGCCGCCGATCAAGCCGATCGTGTTGCGGTTACGGTACTTGCCGTCGTTGAACATGCCGCTGATGCCGGTGACGGTGTCGCCGCTGACAGCGAAGTCGTACTGATTGCGTTCCTCGTTGTCGGCGAATTCAGACCAGATCACCTTGGCATAGAGCTTCTGCCCCTCTTCGGGGCTCCACTCGATGCCGCCGAACAGGCCATTGTTGTAGCGTTCCAGCTTGTAGCTGCGGACCGAGAAGGTGGTTGGCTCGCCGGTGTCGTCGTAGCCGGGTTCGCGGTTGTCGGTAATCTGGTCGCGCAGGTAGTGCGATCCGCCCAGCACGATACCGAAACTGTCGTTCGACCATGAAACGCGCAGCGAGCCCTGCCGTTGCTGGCCGCCGCCGTGGCCCATCAAGCCGTAACCAACGTCGCCATCGACGTGGAAGCCCAGTCGATCGAGGGGCGAATAGGTCTTGAGGTCGATCGTCGCGACGATTGCATCAGCCTGCAGGTTCGAGGTCAGCGACTTGTTAATGACCATTTCCGACAGCATTACCGCCGGGATCGCGTCGAAGCGGAAGGCGCGCGTGTCGCCGCCTTCGTCCACGCCCACCATGGGCACGCCGTCGATCGAGACCGAGGTCCAGCGGTTGGGCGCGCCGCGCACCTGGATGTAGCGCTCCTGCCCCTGATCGCGCTGGACGGCCACGCCGGGCAGGCGGGCGAGGGCACCGGCAGCGCTTTGGTCCGGGAAGCGGGCGGCAGCGTCGGCCGAGGCAATATCGGTCATGTTGATGGCTTTGCGCTTGGCTTCGACCGAAGCCTGCTGCGAGGCGAGGATCGACCCGGTGACGACGATCGCGTCGTCCGGCTCGGCGTCGGCTCCGGCTGCGTCTTCCGCACAGGCCATCTGCGCGTGGGTGAAAGCGGCCGCCGCGACGCCGGCAAGGGCGGTCGCGCGCAGCAGGCGAGAAGCGGAATTCAGTTTCATGGATGTGGTCCCCTGGATACTTCAGGGGGCGACTAGAACGGTTGTATGTATGTCTTGTGACAGGGGAGGCGTGGCAAAAAATACGCAGCGAAAGCGCGTATGTGGCTCGATTGCGGCGATGCGTTCTGCTAGTCCTTCGGTCGGGAGAAAAATCGTGACAGCGTTGATGAACTGCCCTGAAAGTGTCGCAGAATCGTCATATGATCGCTTTGTTTCTGCGGTCATGGAGCAATGGGAAACGCAGGGAACGGCGGGAATCTCGGCCCGCCAGATCAGTGTTGCCACTGGCGTCCCGGTCTCGTCGATTTATCACTACTTCGGTTCCATGGAACAGTTGTTGGATGTTTCTCAAAAGGCGGCCCTGGCCTCGGCGAAGGGCTGGTGCGACGAGCAGTTGCAGCAACTTGCGGGCTTTGCCGGCGCGCCCGATGCCTTTCCGGGTTTCTTTGCCCAGATCGTCGACGGCTGGGCCCACGAGCAACGCCGTCTGGCCTTTGCCTGGCGCGAATGCCAATTGCTTGCCCTGCGCAATGCATCGTTCGGCGAGGTGTCGAAGGGGTGGGACAACCTCTGGGCCGGGTTCTGGAGCGAAGTCGCAAGGATATTCGGTCTCGGTCGGGGCCGGATCGTGATCGAACGCGTGTTCGAGAACGAGAGCTTCCTGCACATGATCCGCTGGCGCCGCATGATCGACCGTGCAGCGCTCGATGAAACTGCACGGGCCCTGGGTGCATGGCTGTCGGGCAGTCCGACGCCGGCCGCGCCATGGCGCGAGTTCGCGCGGGAAGAGGCGATCAGGTCGATGCCCAGCCTGCCTGAACGCGATGAGACCGCGGCGCGGATCGTTGCCGTGGCGGCGGAACTGATCGGGATTTCCGGCGTGGCCAGGCTGACGCACCGCGCGGTCGCCGAACGGGCCGGTCTTACGCTGGGCACGGTATCGCACAAGTTCCGCACCAAGTCGGCGCTGATCGAGGCGGCATTCGAAGGTATTTATACGGCCAACCTCGAACGCATACATGGAAAGCCGTCGTCGCTGCCCGCATTCGATACCCGGAATCCGCAAGCGGTGCGGGACAGCCTGACCGACATGATATGTCGCGGGGCCAGCAGCAGAGGCGGCGACGAATTGTTCGTGGCGGTGGCGCGCGATCCGTCGCTCAGCCCGTTCGGGGCGCAACTGCGCTATCTTCGGGGGCGGTCGTCGAGGGGGGTGCTTCAGGCAATCGTTGGGGCCGGTCGAGAGATCGGTACCGTCGAAGCGGCACTGTTTTCGAGTTTTTCGGCATCCCAGATAAGAGTCTATGCGAACATGGCGCCTGATCTGGTCGAGGCGCGTGTTCGCGAAGAGTGGGACGTCCTGCTGGGGTTTCTGATGGCTGCTTCCGGCGCGAGGTGAGCCCAGGTGCGGGCGCGAATCTGACGAGCAGGGTTCAGGCGCCCCGTGCCACTATTGTTCGCACGGGGCGACCTCGTTTCAGCTCATCGGCCGGTTTCCATCATGTGCGCGCGGTATTCGTCCTGCCGTTCCAGCATCCAGCCGGGGTATTCGGCGGGCAGCCTGCTGGCCTCGTCCAGTACGGAGAGGTCTTCGGCAGACAGGCGCACGTCCACGGCAGCGAGATTGTCGGCGAGCTGGTGGGGGCGTTTCGCACCGATGATGACGCTGGTTACCACCGGCTGGTGCAGCAGCCATGCAAGGGCGATCTGCGCCACGCTGACGCCGTGGCTGGCGGCAATCGGTCGCATCGCCTCGATTACGCCGTAGCCGCGATCGCGCTCGACCGGCGGGAAATCGAACGTGGCGCGCCGTCCGTCGCCCGCCGCTTCGTCCTCGCGGCTGTACTTGCCCGAGAGGAAGCCGCCGGCCAGCGGGCTCCAGACCATCAGGCCGAGGCCTTCCGATTGCAGCATCGGCACCACCTCTCGCTCGAGGTCGCGTCCGGCCAGCGTGTAATAGGCCTGCAGCGAGAGGATCGGCGCCAGCTTGCGCGCCTCCGCGATGCCCACGGCCTTGACGATCTGCCAGGCCGCCCAGTTCGAAAGGCCGATGTAGCGCACGTGCCCGGCCCGCACGAGCGTATCGAGCGCCTCCAGCGTCTCGACGATCGGCGTCGCGCTGTCGAAGCCGTGGATCTGGTAGAGGTCGATATGGTCGAGCTGCAGCCGCGTCAGGCTGGCCTTGCACTGGTCGAGGATGTGCTTGCGCGAGGCGCCGCAGGCATTGGGGCCTTCGCCCATCGGGCCGAGCACCTTGGTTGCGATCACCAGATCGTCGCGCGAGAGGCCGAGATTGCGCACGGCCCGCCCGAGGATCCGCTCGCTTTCGCCCTGGGCATAGATGTTGGCGGTATCGATGAAGTTGACGCCGGCATCGACGGCGGCCTTCAACAGCGCGTCGGCCTCGGCTTGCCTGAGCTGGCCGATCTGGCCCCACATACCTTCGCTGCCGCCGAAGGTCATGGTGCCCAGGCACAGTTCGGAAACGAAAAGGCCGCTGGGGCCAAGTTGACGATAGCGCATGAAGTGATCCTTTGCGGCTTTGGGGAATGTCAGGGGAAATAGGGCGCTGCCTTGCCGGTGGCGACGCGGATCGTCGCATTCTCTTGCACGATTCTATCAAGCGGTGCCGGAACGCTTTTTCTTGCGCTTGCAGCAGGGTATGACGCCGTCATGCGAGAATCCCGGATCGAGCACGTGCGCATGCTGTTGCAACGGCAGTGGGACCGGTACGGCCATGAGGCGCCTCTGGAGGGCTTGGCGCTGAGCGTGGCGGACGCGCCGTCGGGCCTGCTGCATACAGTCTATCGCACGTCCTTCTGCGGCGTCCTGCAGGGAGCCAAGCTGAGTTTGCTCGGTGACCGTGTGTTTCGCTACGATACAGGCAAATGCCTGATCGCCTCGATGGACCTGCCGATCACCGCGCAGATCGTAGAGGCAAGCCGCGAGCGGCCCTATATGGCGTTCAGTCTGGCCATCGATCCGGCGATGGTCGCGGACCTGCTGCTGGAAGATGCCGAGATGGAAGCCGCCGAGCCGAACCTGACGACAATGGCGGTGTGCGAACTGGACGCGGACTTGCTCGATCCGCTCGCCCGCCTCTTCGCCTTGCTTGACCGGCCGCGCGATCTGGCGGTGCTGGCGCCGTTGATCCGCCGCGAGATGGTCTGGCGGCTGCTCAACGGGCAGCACGGGGCGATCCTGCGCCAGGTTGGTCTGGCCGACAGCCGCATGGCGCGGATCGCCCGCGCCGTCGCCTGGATCCGCGATCACTACGCCGAGCCGCTTCGCGTGCCCGATCTGGCCGCGCTTGCCGGGATGAGCCCGGCCAGCTTCCACCGGCATTTCCGCGCGGCTACGGCGATGACGCCGATCCAGTTCCAGAAGCAGATACGCTTGCAGGCCGCGCGCCGCATGCTGCTTGCCGATGGCGGCGAAGTGGCGGCGATCGGCTATTCGATCGGGTACGAGAGCCCTTCGCAGTTCAACCGCGACTATCGCCGCTTGTTCGGTGAGCCGCCGGGCCGCGACGGTGTCGCGATGCGCGAGGGATTGCGCACTGCGATGGAATTATCCGGGCAAGCCGGGTGAGGGTGCTTCGCGCGGGCTATCTATCTGGTAATGTTACGGGGCGCGGGTTGTCCCTGCAGCGGTTAGGAGAAGGGCGAGCCGCTGCAGGGATAGCCTGCGCAACATGCCTTTCAGGCTGGCGGGCAGTCGCTTGCATGACATACGATCCCGGTATCGCCGGGATTTTTCACATGGCGCCAGGGATATGACGGTATGAGTTCCAACCATCACACCGGCCTCTCCGCCCTTCAGGCGCGCGAGCGGCTGGAGCGCGACGGACCCAACGAATTGCCGCGCGGCGAACGGCGTACCCCCCTGCGGATCGTGGGTGAGGTCCTGCGCGAGCCTATGCTGGCGCTGCTGCTGGCGGCGGGCGTCATCTACCTGCTGCTCGGCGATATGACCGAGGCGCTGATCCTCATCGCCTTCGCCGGCATATCCATTGCGCTCACCATCGTGCAGGAAGCACGTACCGAAAAGGTGCTGGAGGCTCTGCGCGATCTTTCCGCCCCGCGCGCGCTCGTCATCCGCGACGGGGAGACAGTGCGCGTCCCGGGGCGCGAGGTGGTTCGGGGCGACTTGCTCGTGCTCGATGCCGGAGACCGCATCGCCGCCGATGCGCTGTTGCTCGAAGCCGAACATCTGGAGGCCGATGAATCGCTGCTGACCGGGGAATCCGTGCCCGTGCGCAAGCGTGCCGCGCATGATGACGAACCCGAGCGTGCCGAACCGGGCGGCGACGATCTTCCGCAGATCTTCGCCGGGGCCATCATCACGCGCGGGCAGGGCGTCGCGCGGGTGAGTGCCACCGGTGCCCATAGCCGTATCGGCGAGATCGGCCGTTCGCTGGCCGAGCTGGAGACCGAGGCGCCGCGTCTGCGGCGCGAGACTGCCGCGATCGTGCGGCTTTGCGCGGTAGGCGGTGCAGGCGTCGCCCTGATGGTGGTCGTGCTCTACGGTCTTACGCGCGGGGGCTGGCTCGATGCACTGCTGGCGGGGATCGCCATCGGTATGTCGCTGCTGCCCGAGGAGTTCCCGGTCGTCCTCACCATCTTCCTGGCCATGGGAGCATGGCGGATCGCGCAAGTGGGCGTGCTGACGCGCCGCACGGCGGCGATCGAGACGATGGGCGCGGCAACGGTCCTGTGCACCGACAAGACCGGAACGCTCACCCAGAACCGGATGACAGTTGCCGAACTGTGGCTGCCCACCGGAGAACTGAGCGACTGCAGCGAGGGACAGTGCGATGCGCGCTTTCTCGACCTGATCGAAGCAGGGGCCCTGGCCAGTGCGCCGGTCCCGGTCGATCCGATGGAAGTGGCGTTTCACACGGCCGCGAACGAGGCAGGCATCGGCGGGGCCGAAGGGATGACGCTGGCGCGCACGCACGGCTTGCGGCCCGAACTTCTGGCGATGTCGAACATCTGGCAGATCGATGACGGGGATGCCCCGTACATGATCGCCGCAAAGGGCGCGCCCGAAGCGATCGCGCGTCTGTGCCGCCTCGACGATACGCAGCGCGCGGCCATGGATGCAGCCGCGCAGGCGATGGCCGCGCGGGGTATCCGCGTGCTCGGCGTCGCCGGAGCCCCGGTGCAGCACGAGGATCTGGACCGCGAGCAGGAGGAGCATCCCTTCGAGCTGCTGGGGCTCGCAGGCCTTTCCGATCCGCTTCGCGCGGGCGTGCCCGAGGCGGTCGCGCAATGTCGTTCGGCGGGCATTCGTGTGGTGATGATCACCGGCGACTATCCGGCGACGGCGCGCGCCATCGCCGCCAGCGCCGGGCTGGTCGACGGGGAGCTGATGACCGGTGACGAGGTTCAGGCTTTGTCCGACGAGCAACTGGCGGCCCGTGTCGGCGATGTCGACATCTTCGCGCGGACCATGCCCGAGCAGAAGCTGCGGATCGTCTCGGCGCTCAAGGCGGCGGGCGAGGTCGTGGCGATGACCGGCGACGGCGTCAACGACGCGCCCGCGCTCAAGGCCGCGCACATCGGCGTCGCCATGGGCAAGCGCGGCACCGATGTCGCGCGCGAGGCTTCCGCGATCGTGCTGGTCGAGGACGATTTCGGCGCCATTGTCGGCGCCATCCGGGTCGGGCGGCGGATCTACGACAATATCCGCAAGGCCATGGGCTTCATCTTCGGCGTTCACGTGCCGATCGCGGTACTGGCGATCCTGCCCTTGCTGGTGGGCTCTCCGGTGATCTTCGGACCAATCCAGATCGCCCTGCTGGAAATGATCATCGACCCGGTCTGCGCGCTGGTGTTCGAGGCCGAACGCGATGAAAGCCACATCATGGAGCGACCGCCGCGCGATCCCAGGGAGCGGTTGTTCTCGGCCGGCGTCATTGCGCGCGGCGTGATTCAGGGCGGCGTCGCGGCGCTGGTGCTGTCGGGGCTCTACCTCCTTGCCGCGGAGCGATTGGACATGTCGGCGCAGGAACTTCGTACTTTCATCTTCTTTGCGCTGGTGTCAGCGGTTCTGGCGCTGGTTCTCGCCAACCGTTCTTTCAGCACATCGTTCGTTCAGGCTCTGGTCCGGCACAACATCACCTTTCGCTATGTCCTGGCATTCATCGTTACGGGTGGCACTGTCATCCTTACGGTTCCGGCGGTCCAGCGGGCACTCGGCTTCGCGCCGCTGGACTGGATGGAACTCGGGATCGTCGCGCTCACCGGCGTCGGGCTACTGGTTGTTTTCGAGGTGACGAAGATGCACCGCCGAATCCGGCAATTGCATACCTAGCCTTTGTGGCTGCCCAGGTCGGTGGATGGGGTGGTATGCGTGGGTATCGTATCCGATTTGGATCAAATCGCTTGCAGGGCGTGGCGTGCGGACTGTCCTGCCCTGTCACGGGCCGGTTGGCGTTGTCAGCGGCTGCAGGGGATTCTTCGCGATCCCGGGCCAGTCGTACGTCGGCGAATCCTCGCGCTGAATCGGTGCCTGCACGCCTTGTTCCGAGAGGAGCAGGCGGTCTGCCGGCTCAAGGATCGGGCGCAGCGGCAGTCCGGCAAGATAGGCGGTTCCCGCCTTGTGGCTGTCTGGATCGTAAGGCCGGGCTTGCGTGAACATGTCGATCGAGAGCAGTCCCGCATCGCGCAGGATCGCGACCTGGCGCAGGTATAGTTCGGTGCGGGTCTGCGCTGCACCGGTGCGGGCATTGAGCAGATCGTTGGTCACGTCGAGCACATCGCGCAGGGTCCGGATTCCAGAGATTTCCTGCTTCTTTACGCCCTCCACCGCGCGCTCCGCCGCACGTACGGCGGCGGTGTAGCGCGGCAGGGCCTCGCTTGCCGCGCTGAGCAGGCTCCAGTCGGTTGCAAGCGTCTCGCGCATGGTGCGTCGGGCCTGCTCTGTGAATTGCTGATCGGCCCGATTGCGGTCGATCGCCTCGCGCAGGCCCGCCGAGAGCTGGCCGCCGGTGTAGAGTGGCATGGTCAGGCTGACCCCGGCGACCACCGATTCCTCGCGCAGGGTGTTCTGGTACGGCGTCAGCGAGCGGCGGGCGGCGGATGCGAAGACGCTGGCTTGCGGCCCCATCTGTGCCCGTGCCGCGCCGATGGCCGCGCGCGAGCCGGCTTCGGTGAACTTGGCCGCGGTGAGGGTGGGGTTGTGGGTTTCCGCCTCGGCATAGAGCGTCTCTAGCGTGGGGAGGGCGGGCAGCGCAGGTGGCGGTGCAAGCCCCCCGGGATAGGTGCCGATGAGATTGCGGTAACGCGCCGCGCTGGCCTCCACCGTGGAGCGGGCCACGATCACGCGACCGGCGGCGAGTTCCAGCCGATTGGTGGTCTGGTCGACATCCGGTTCGGTGGAATCGCGCAGACGGAAGCGCGAGACGGTGACGTCGCGCTGCTGCAGAAGAAGGCGGTAGATTTCGACGGCGACGCCATAGAGTTCGATGTCCCGCTGAAGCGAGACGTAGGCATTGACCACGTCGAGGATCAGTTGCTGGCTGCTGGCGCGCAGTTTTTCCCGCTCGACCATCTTGGCGGCTGTCGCTGCATCGACCGCAGCGGCCAGTCGGCCGGAAGTGAACAGCGGCTGGGACAGCGTGACTTCGGCAGAGCTCGCAAAGCCCCCGTTTTGCGAGGGCAGGGCGGTGCCGCGTATCCTGGCGGTGGTAAATTCGTGCCGGGCGCTTGCGTTCAGTGTCGGGCCGTAGGCCGCGCGGGCCCGGGTCAGGCGTTCATCGGCGGCGCTGACCAGATCGCGGCTACCCCGTATGGACGGGTTGTTTTCATAGGCAGCATCAAGTGCCTGTTCGAGAGTATCGGCATGCGCGATGCTTGCGAGGGCTGCCAAGGGCATCGCCAATGCAATCCTGATATAAGTATAAATCACCAGGTTGTTGTCCCTATTCATTCCTTCGTGGCGCACGGCGTCCGGATTTAAGCCCCAAATCTGATGTATTGTCGGTGGTTGTTTATGGGCGCGCCTGATTGAATGCAGCGCGAGATTGTTCCGGACAGGACGTAATTATGCGAAGGAGTGTGCGCAGGCTGCCCGCGGCCGTGCTGATCATCCGCCCCTCGGCGGCGGAGGCGCGGCGATGATTTTCGCCGTTCGGCTGCCCGGCGAACTGAAGACCGCGATGGCACCGATGCGGCGGGTGCTGCTGCCGGTGCTCGCGATCAGCAGCGTCTACAACGTGCTGCTGCTCTCGGGCTCGTTCTTCATGCTGCTGGTCTATGACGACGTCCTGCCCAGCCGCAGCGTGCCCTCACTGGTCAGCCTTCTGATGCTGGTCGCGCTGGCCTATGCCTTTCAGGCGGTGTTCGACGTGGTGCGCGGGCGGATCATGGTCCATGTCGGCTCGCTGTTCATGCGTTCGGTCAGTGACCGCGTGCTCCACGTGATCTCGCGTTACGAGATGAGCCGGGGGCCGATGCCCAATGGCACGCAGATCGTGCGCGATGTCGATACCGTGCGCGCTTATCTGTCGGGGCCGGGGCCGCTGGCTGTGCTCGATCTGCCCTGGATCGTCGTCTACCTGCTGATCCTTTCCGTGTTTCACTGGGCGCTCGGGCTGCTTGCGCTTTGTGGCGTCTGCGTGCTCGTCTCGCTGATGTTGCTCAACAATCGCATGACCGCGCCGCTGGCACTGGAAACGATGCGCACTGGTGCGCGGCGGACGGGACTTGCAGACGCCACCTTGCGCAATGCCGAGACGCTCAAGGCCCTGGGCATGGCTGGCGCGCGGCGCGGGCAATGGCATGCGGCAGAGGCGGAATACCTGCGGGCCAACGACCGCTTCTCCTACATTGCGAGCACGATGTCGGGCTCGATCAAGGCGTTTCGCATGCTGCTGCAATCGGCGACGCTGGCGCTGGGTGCGTTTCTTGTGATCCGGGGCAGCGCGACCGGGGGCATCATCATCGCCAGTTCGATCCTTTCCTCGCGGGCGCTGGCGCCGGTCGAACAGGTGATCGCCAACTGGAAGGGCATGGTCTCCAGCCGGCAGGCGCTGGCGCGGCTGCGCGAACTGCTGGCGGCGGTCCCGTTCCGGATCGAGCCGATGGGGCTGGAATGCCCCAGGTCGGAACTGGCGGTGGCCGGGGTCACCGCCGCGCCTCCGGGGACCCGATCGATAGCCCTCACGGACATCGGTTTCCGGCTCGAAGCCGGCGATGCCGCTGCGGTCGTCGGGCGCAGCGGTTCGGGCAAGACGACGCTCGCGCGCGTAGTGTGCGGCATCTGGCCGGCCCTGCGCGGCTCGGTGCGGCTGGATGGAGCGACGCTGGACCAGTGGTCGCCGGACCAGATTGCCCGGATCGTCGGTTACGTTCCGCAGTCGATCGAGCTCTTCGAGGGCACGATTGGGCAGAACATTGCCCGTTTTCGCCCCGACGCCGATCGCGAGGCGATCCTGAAGGCGGCCAGGGCGGCGGATTGCCACGATCTCATCGTCCGGCTCGATGGCGGCTACGATTACCTGATCGGTCCGCAGGGCGGCGGGCTTTCGGCAGGGCAGCGGCAACGCATCGCGCTCGCCCGCGCGCTTTTTGGAGATCCGTTTCTGGTCGTGCTGGACGAGCCCAACAGCAATCTCGACTATGAAGGGGAAACTGCGCTGGGACTGGCGATCAGGCACGTGCGCGAGCGGGGCGGGATCGTGCTGGTGATCGCGCACCTGCCCAGTGTCGTCGCCCATGTCAGCCATATCATGGTGATGGCCAACGGCCGGATCGAACGCATGGAGACGCGCGAGGCCTTTCAGGAGCGAATGAGATCGCCCGCGCCGATCACCCGCAGGGATGAAGCACCTGCCGCCCGGGACGGGCCATCAAGGGACGGGCACCGAGACGTGCCCGACGGTGCACGAGACGACATGGCCGTGCCGGCGGAGGTCGGTGAATGAATGCCTCGATGCCGTTCATCAAGGACAGGGGCGGGGGTTCGTCGGCACCGATGCATGGCGAATTTTCGGCGCGTGCCGAGCGCAGCCTGTGGTGGCTGGTACGGTCGGGGCTGGGGGCGGTGGCCGTGCTGGTGCTTGGCATCGGTGGGCTCATCGCATTCCTTCCGATGGCAGGCGCCGTGATCGCGCCGGGTGACGTGACCGTCGAAACGCACGTGAAGGAGATTTCGCATCCGTTCGGCGGCGTCGCGTCCGACATTCTCGTGCGTGACGGCGATCGCGTGAAGAAGGGACAGGTGCTGGTCCGGCTCGACAGCAAGGTCTCGGGCGCGATGGCGGAATATGCAGGCCTGGGGCTCCGCCAGCTGCTGGCGAAAGCGGCCCGGCTGCGCGCCACGTTGAGCGGCGCGCCGGGGGTTTCCTTCCCGGATGAGCTGGCCCGCGCGGCGGGCGATCCGGCGGTACTGGCCGCCATGGAGGACGAACGCCGCAGCTTTGTCCTCGCACGCCGCGCGCGCGCGGATCAGATCGGCCAGCTTCAGGCACGCATTGCCCAGGCCCGCGCCGAGATCGCGACTTACGCCAGTCAGTCGGACGCCTACGACCGTCAGGAACAGCTGGTGCACGAGGAACTGGCGCAGACCCGCCAGCTTTATGAACAGCGCCTCACGACGCTCGATCGCCTCAACGCGCTCGAGCGCGCTGCGGTCGGCGTGCAGGCGCAGCGCGACACGGCGCGCGCGGGAATGCGGCAGGCGCATGCCCGGATCGCGGAACTGCAAGTCCAGATGGCGTCGGTGACCAGCGCCGCGCGCAGTGAGGCGGCGCTTGAACTGGCGCAGGTCCAGGCGGCGATCTCTGACCTGCGCAAGCAGGACGTCGCCGCGAGCGACCAGAACGACCGTACGGCGATCCGCGCACCGCAGGACGGCATCGTCGACAAGCTGCAGGTCCGCACCGTGGGTAGCGTGGTGCCGGCGGGCGAACCGCTCATGGAGATCGTCCCGGACGCAGACCGGCTGGTGGTCCGGGCACGGGTGCGGCTGACCGATATTGACAGCGTCGCGACGGGACAGTCGGCGCACTTGCGCTTCACCGCGCTCAGCATGCGCACCACGCCCGAATTGAACGGTACCGTGACGCAGGTCGGGGCTGATCGGACAGTCGATCGGGTGACCAATGCGTCCTATTATTCCGCCACTGTCTCCATTCCGGATGATGAGTTCAGGAAGCTTGGAAACGTACGTCTTTCCGTGGGTATGCCGGTCGAGGTGTTTGTCCAGACCCAGCAGCGGACAATCCTGCAATACATAATTCGCCCCCTTTCGGATCAATTCAAACGCGCGTTGCGCGAATAGGCAGGGTAACCGTAATCTTATTGAGGCCGGTGGCTACATTGAGAGTAAATCTGGGAATTTATTCAAAATGGTTATCTGATTGACTGGCTGGTTGTTCGGCATTTTTTTTTGTTGGATGGTGAAGGGGATGTGGCTGGATGAAAGGGGGCGTTGCGAGGCTGGCATTGTCGTCGGGAGCCGTCATGGCACCTACGCTTGCCTGCGCGCAGGCGATCGGTGCCGGTATCTCGATCGATATCGAACCCCGGCTGGACCGGGACGACGTCGCCGGCGCCCGGATCGAACCTGCCTACAAGGCGCGCCCGATTGTGGTGGGGCCTGTGTTCGCGCAGCCAAGCGTTTCGGTGGTGGGCGGGTACGACGGTAATGTCTTCAACCGGCCGGATGCCCGGGCGGCGGCGCTGGCCATGGTATCGCCTTCGCTGGTTCTGCGCACCAACCTGCCGCGCCACGAAGTTCGTTTCTCCGCAGCGGGCACCTTGCGGCGCCTTTCGCGCTACCGGACCGAAAACAGCGAGGAAATCGTGCTGGATGTGGATGGCCGGTTCGATCTGTCGCGAGGTCAGGCGATCCGGGCCTCGGCGGGCTTTTCGCACCTGATCGAGCCGCGCAGCAGTGCAGGCTCGGTTCCGAACGCGACAGAGCCTGTGAGCTACGATCGCCTTGTTGGCGATGTCAGCGCGCGCGCCGCCATCGGGCGGATAGGCCTGACGCCTGGCCTGCGCTACGAGCGTGTTGAGTACGATGTCGTGGCGCTGGAGGGCGGCGGGCGGGCGGACCAGTCCTTTCGCAACACGTGTGCGCTACGCGGCGACGTGCGCCTCGATTATGATCTTTCGGGCCTTGCTTCGGTCTTTGCCTCAGGGAGCTACGAAGACATCAGGTCGACGTCGGCCACGGCTTCTCTTCGGCGGGATTCGCGTGATTACACCGTCGTCGCCGGGCTGCGCGGGCGGCTTTCGCCGGTTGTGTCGGGGGAAATCGGCGTCGGCTACCGCGCGCGCGACTACCGGCTGCCGATCTACCGCGATTTTCAGGGCGTGACCTTTCGCGGAGACCTGCAGTGGTACGTCACCCCGCTCATGACTTTGCGCGCGCAGGCGAGCCGGACGTTCCGCAACAGCGGGAACCGGCAGGTCGGCGGCATCCTGACCGACGCCTTTACGCTCAGCGCCTACTACGATCCGCTGCGCAACCTGCGCCTGTCCGCTTCGGCGCGGCTGGAGCGCGGCGACTTCGGAGAGACCGACACGCGAACCTTGCGCAAGTCCATGCGGCTGCAGGCGCAGTATCGCCTGAACCGATCGCTGTCCGTCGGAGGATATGTCGATTTCGTACGCCAGGACGTCAGGGGCACGCCGCTCGTCAGCCAGTTCACTTCGTTCAGTGCCGGTTTCGGCATGACCTTCAGGGCCTGAGGCGGAGCGGTCGAAGGAGGCATGCACGTGAATCTTCCCGCCATCTATGAACCGGGCCGGCACGTCCCGCAGATCGTCGCGGAGCGCGGGGCGGCCTGGCATGCCGCCGAGGACCAGATAACGGTGCACCTGCTGCTGGCGATGCTGCGCCGCCGCCGCGAGGTTCTGCTGCTGACCTTGGCGATCTGCGTGGTGCTGGCGCTTGTCTGGACGGCTGCGCTGCCGCGGATCTACCGCTCCAGTGCCGATGTCGTGATGATCACGACATCGACCGAGGTCGTGCCGGGCGATGCGGATCAGGCCCAGTCGGAACCGACCCGGTCGGAAGACGTCGAGACGCAGATCCAGTTGATCCGCTCGCGCGAAATGGCAGGGCAGGTGCTGGACCGCACCGGACTGCTCGGGGACGAGGCCTTTCGCGCCGACGTCATCGCGCCGCGATCGGCGCTGGACAACATTTCCTCCTTGCTGGGTATTCGCCGCAGGAAAGGAACGCCGCAGGAACCGGGGCTCGCTCGCCCCTTTCACGAAATGGCGGTTACCTACCTGATCGACCGCCTGGGCGTGGCGCGGGTCGACAATTCGTACAACCTGCGTATCGCCTTCGAAGATTACGACCCGGAGCGGACGGCGCTGGTCACCAATACCTATGCGCGCCTGTTTACGACTGACGATGCCCGCGAAAGGGCCAGGACCAATGCGACGGCAGCCAAGGTGTTGCAGACCCGCGTCGACGAGCTGCGCCGGGCAGCCAACAGGGCCTTTGCCGAAGTGCAATCCTATCGCGTGCACACGGGCCTGCTCAGTTCGGCGGCGACCAGCCTGACTGAGCAGGAAATTTCCACGTACAACCAGCAGATCGCAGCCGCGCAGGCCGAGGCTGCGCGCGATGCCGCAACCTTGGCCAGCGCGCGTGGCCAGTTGCGTTCGGGGGGCGCGGACAATGTCGGGGAGGGGGGCGCTTCCCCAGTGGTGTCGGCACTGCGGGCGCAGCGCGCGCAACTTGTCATCAGGGAGCGCGACTTGTCCCAGCGCTATTACGACGACAATCCGGACCTGATCACTGTGCGCAGTCAGATCGCGGATATCGATCGGCAGATCGCGGGGGAGGTGAACCGCTCGATCAAGGGGCTGGAAGCGCGGGCACAGGCCTCGGCCCGGCGTCTTTCCTCGCTGCTGGCCAGCCGCAGCGGCACCCGCGCGCAGCTCAGCACCGACAATGCCGCGCTGGTGACGCTTGCCGACCTTGAAAAGCGCGCGGAGGCGGCGCGCACGCTCTACCAGTCCTATCTCGAACGCTACAACGCGGTCGTGGCGGGCAGCGGTTCGGAGCAGCCGGGCGCGCGGCTCATTTCGCGCGCCAATGTGCCGGTCCTGCCGAAATCTCCGGACCTTCTGCTCAACCTCGCGTTGGGCTGCGTGGTGGGTGGATTGCTGGGCGCAACCCTGGCGATTGTGCTGGAGCTGTCTTATCGCGGCCTGACGACGCTCGACGATGTCGAGAGCCGGCTGGGTATTCGCGGTCTCGGCTTTGTGCCCGCCTGTCATACGGTCGAACCGCATTCGGCCTCGCCGCTCGATACCGTGCGGGACCATCCCGACGGCGGTTTCTCCGAAGCATTACGGAATGTGATCGTTTCCATCCGGCACGGGGCGTCGGGGGGTGGCAAGGTGATTGCCATCACTTCGGCCGTGCCCGGTGAAGGCAAGACGACCATCGCCGCGTGCATGGCGCGGGCGCTCGCAATGGCTAATGAACGCGTGGTCGTGATCGATTGCGATGTGATCCGTCGGTGCCTGAGTAGGCAGTTTGGCCTTTCCGGCGGTGAGCCCGGCCTGCACGAGGCCCTGAGCTTGGAGGCCGGTCGGGTGGTTGCGCATGAAGAGCCGGATTCCGCCCTGCAGGTGATCCCCATCACCCGGCCTTTCGCCAGGGGGGAACGCCTGACCGAACGGGGGCGCCTGCACCGCGTGATCGCGCGCCTGGGCGAGGAGTTCGACGTGATCATTCTCGACTGTCCGCCGATCCTTCCGATCGCGGAATCGCGGGAGATCGTCTCGCTTGCGGACAACGTCGTTCTGGTCGTCCAGTGGCGAAAGACGGTCGACAAGGTCGTCAAGGCGGCGGTCCGGCAATTGCCGATGCGCACGATCAAGGCGCTGGGCATTGTCCTCAACCGGGTCGACATGAAGCAGCAGGCGCGTTTCGGCGGCCATGATGCCGCGAGCTTCTATGACAAGTACCGGGGATATTACGCATGATCGGCGGTTGGCACTCCGGCGCGCCCAGGGTCGCGCTGGTGCATTATTGGCTCGTCTCCATGCGCGGTGGCGAGCGCGTGCTCGAACGGTTGCTGGACCTGTTCCCCGGCGCGGATGTGTTCACCCATGTCTACGATCCCGACAGGGTCTCGGACAAGATCCGCGCCGCCCATGTGCGCGAGACGTTCATCGGGCGCCTGCCGGGCGCACGCAGGCATTACCAGAAGTACCTGCCGCTCATGCCCATGGCGCTCGAGGAGCTGGATTTGCGCGGGTACGATCTCGTTATCAGCAGTGAATCCGGGCCGGCGAAGGGCATCATCACCCGCCCCGATGCCTTGCACGTCTGCTACTGCCACTCGCCCATGCGGTACTTGTGGGACCACTATCCCGACTACAAGGCCGCTGCCGGCGGGCTCAGCCGCATGATGATGCCGGCCATGTTTCACCGCCTGCGACAGTGGGACGTCAGTTCTGCCAGCCGGGTCGACGGCATTGTCGCCAACAGCAGCTTCGTCGCCCGGCGTATCCGAAAGGTTTGGGGACGCCAGGCGCGGGTGGTGCACCCGCCCGTAGCGGTGGGCGCGTTCAAGCCGTCGCGGCAGATTTCCGACCGCTACCTGTGGGTCAGCCAGATGACGCCCTACAAGCGTGCCGACGTGGCACTGGAAGCGTTCAATCGCCTCGGCGTGCCCGCGCTGATGGTCGGGGATGGCGAGATGTTCAAATCCATATCCGCCCGTGCCGGGCCCAACGTGGAGGTACGCCGGCGCCTCAGTTTCGAGGAACTCCAGCATGCCTACGCCACGTGCAAGGCGCTGGTCTTTACCCCCGAGGAGGACTTCGGGATCGTCCCTGTCGAGGCCAATGCCAGCGGTCGGCCGGTCATCGCCTATGGCCATGGCGGCGTCACCGATTCCATCGTCGAGGGCAGGACCGGGCTGTTCTTCCGGGAGCAGACGGCGCGCGCACTGTGCGGTGCCCTGCAACGTTTCGAGACATGGCAACCGCAGTTCCGTTCCGAAGACGCGATTGCCAATGCAGCCCGGTTTTCGCCCGAGGCATTCGCGACCGGCTTTCTCGATGCGCTCGATCACTATCGCCTCGGATCGCGGCAAGTGGCCTGACGCGATGAATCCAAGACTGTCCATGGAAAGGGTCTGACATGCTGTTTCGCACGATCGCCTTGGCCGGATGCGCGGTACTCACGGCATGTGCATCGACGGCAAGCACTGTGTTGCCGGGCGTCGATGTCGTCGAATACCGTCTCTCTCCGGGCGACAGGGTCAGGCTGGAGGTGTTCAGGGAGGATGGCCTCTCCGGCGAATACGCCATCAACGATCAGGGCATGATCGGGCTTCCCATGGTGGGCGATGTCCAGGCTGCCGGAAGGACGCTTGCAGAACTGCGCGGGGAACTGACCGCGACGCTGCGGCGGGAATACGTACGCAACGCGCGGATCAATCTTGATGTCGTCAGCTATCGCCCGATCTACATTCTGGGGGAAGTGCAGAAGCCGGGCGAATATGCCTACAGCGAGCGGATGTCGGTCTATGCACTGGTCGCGAAGGCCGGCGGTTTCACCTATCGGGCGAATGAGCGCGTGGTCTACGTCCGCCATGCCGACCAGCGGGACGAAACCGCCTACAAGCTGACGAGCGGAGCCGCTGTTCTGCCGGGCGATACCGTCCGGATCGACCAGCGGTATTTCTGAGAAGAATGGTGCGGTACGAGCCTTTCGAAACCCGGCGCGGGCCCGAGCGCGTGGTGCTGTTTCACGATTTCAGCCAGGCTCTGGGCGGCGCCTCTTACCTCGTGCAGGTGCTGATCGGGCAACTGCGCGCGCGCGGCATTCCCGTGACGTTTTTCAGCGGCGACGACGGTGCGCATTTCCATCGCGAAGATGTCGAGTTCATCGCGCTCCATGGGCAGTCCTTGCTCGATCGTTCGAAGCTGGGGGCCGCGACCGTGGGGCTGTATAATCACAGCGCCTATGCGGTCATCCGTGACTGGATAGGACGCAACGACACGCCGGGCACGGTCTATCACCTCCATGGCTGGTCCAAGATACTGACGCCCGCCGTGTTCGGAGCGCTGCGCGCGGTGGGCGAGAGGACGATCCTGCACGGGCACGACTATTTCAATTGCTGCCCGAACGGGGCCTTCTTCAACTATGTCACCGAACGTGACTGCAGGCTGGAGCCGCTTTCCGGCGCGTGTCTTCGCAGCCAGTGTGACAAGTCTTCCTATGCCGAGAAACTGTGGCGTGCCGGGCGTGAAGGGCTGCGGCGCGCATTGCTGGGAGGGCTCGCCAATATCGAGCGCATGCTGCTCATCCATCCCGGTCAAGCCGGCGCCTTCGTGGCCGGGCAATGGCCTGCCGACAAGCTGTTCGCGGTTCGCAATCCGGTAACGCCGCCTTGCGCGGAGCGTGTGCGTGCCGAAGACAACAAGGGCATCGTCTTCATCGGCCGGATTTCGCCGGAAAAGGGTGCGGATCTGGCGGCGCGCGCTGCCGCGGCGGCGGGCTTGCCAATCACGTTCGTCGGAGAGGGTATCGAGGAGAAACGTGTTCGCAGGCTCAACCCCGATGCCGTCCTGCTCGGCCGGCTGGACCGCGCCGGCGTGGCGCGTGCGCTTTCCGGTACGCGCCTTGCCGTCATGCCCAGCCGCTGGTCCGAACCCTTCGGGCTGGTTGCACTGGAGGCGATCGGTTCGGGCGTGCCGGTGATCGTCAGCGACCGCGCGTTGGTCGCTGAGGAGATCGCGCGGGCCGGCTTTGGTCTTGCTGTCGATACTGCGGATATCGCCGCATTCACATCGGCCATGGCCGAACTGCATGCGGACGATGCGCGTGTGGCAGCGATGTCGATGGCCGGGCACGTGGGCTACCGCCAGCTGTGCCACGACGAGGGGAGCTGGACCGACGAGATCGTGGACCATTACCGCAGCGTCGCCATGGCGGCGCGGGGGATGGCGGCCGCATGCCATCGGGAGAAGACATGAGAACAGGAAGAGCGCGCGAGATATCGTCTCTGGACGTGATGCGGTTGTTGGCCGCGCAGGCTGTTATGGCCTACCATCTATTGTTCCTGTCGTGGGCGGAATCGGCGGATTCGCGAGGCATCAGGGCAATCATCGGCAGTCCGGTAGCGTTCGCGGACGCTGTGGCCTGGACCAGTCTGGGCTGGGTCGGCGTGCAGGTATTTTTCGTGATCTCCGGCTTCGTGATCCTGATGTCGGCGCAAGACAAGTCGGCGTCGGATTTCCTGATCGGGCGCGTGACGCGGATTGTGCCGGCGCTGTGGTTCTTTTCCGCGCTTTCGGCATTGATCCTGCTGGCGTGCGGAGTGCTTGGACCGCTGGAGCTTTCCGAGCGGTTCTTGCGCTCCATGATCCTCTTCCCGGTCGGCCCATGGGTGGATGGCGCGGTGTGGACACTGGTTGCGGAGGCGGTGTTCTATGGCGCTGTCTTCGTTGCCATAAGGACCGGGATGATCGGCCGGGTGACGGCCATCATGCTGGCGGTGACGGTTTTCAATCTGGTGCTCTGGGGGGCAGTGCTGGCTGGTGAGGCGGGGCTGCTCGGTGATCTCGGACATCGGCTAGCGGAGGCGGCATCTTCGTACAAGCTGCGGGTGACGCTGATTTCGACGAACTGCTATTTCGTTGTTGGCGCCTCACTCTGCGGCATCTTCATGCGCCGTGATGTCACTGTAAATATTACCGTTTTTTGTGCCAATTTCGTCATGTCGCTGATTGCGACGTACTATGCGGCCTTGTCCAGCGTAGGGGTGTCGCAATTCGGCCAGATGCCTTACCGGGCCGTTGCTGTCTGGGGCGTGTCAACGCTGGTGCTGAGCGTCTGCGTTCTGCTGCGGGTCGGTTCGGGGGGCAGGTTCGTCCGGTTCGCAACGATCGCCGGACTGGCGACCTATCCGCTCTATCTCATCAACCAGATCCCGGGCGGTTTCATCCTGGGAGCTCTCTATCGCACCCCGCTTTCGCCTGTGGTCGCCGTGGTTGTGACTGCCGTTTCGTGCACGGTGCTGGCCGGCGCTTTCGCTCTCCTTGTCGAACGGCGGATGCAGCTGCGCCTGTCCGCGTTCCTGCGGCAATGTCAGCGCCGTGCCTCGGTCTTGAAGGAGGCCTAGGGTGGCAGCGCTCTTCGTCGTGATCGCAACGGTTGGCCGCGCCGAGCTTGTGCGACGTACGGTCGATATGCTCGCCGATCAAACCCGGCGGGCCGATGGAATTGTGGTGGCCAGCGTTACCCCGCAGGATGTCGCCGGCGTGAAAGAGGCGCGGGGCAATCCCGAAATCCTCTTTTCCGAAAAGGGACTGTGCCGGCAGCGCAATCGCGCCCTTTCGGCGCTTGAGGGGCAGGCGGACATCATCGTCTACTTCGACGACGATTTCATTCCCGCGCCCGATTATCTCGCCAATGTCGAGGCCTTGTTCGCGGCTGATCCGCAGGTCGTGGGCGTGACCGGAGATCTCCTGGCCGATGGCGTGTTGCACGGCGGTTATTCGGTGGAACAGGCCCAGGCCCTCATCGCGAACCGTCCGGCAAGGTTTCAGCCGGAGATCGTCGAGCGCCGCGAACTCTATGGCTGCAACATGGCCATTCGCGTGGCGGCCGCGAAAGGGCTGCGTTTCGATGAGAACCTTCCGCTCTATGGGTGGCAGGAAGACGTCGATTTTACCAACCGGCTGGGGCGCAGGGGCCGCCTGATTGCGGCGTCGAGCGTGACCGGCGTGCATATGGGCATCAGCAGCGGCCGCACGTCAGGCAAGCGGCTGGGGTACTCGCAGGTTGCCAACATCGTGTACCTGAAGCGCAAGGGCTCGATGCGCAGTGGTTTCGGGAACCGGCTGATGACGAAAAACGTGTTCGCCAATGCCCTGCGCAGCCTGAAGCCCGAGCCGCTTGTCGACCGGCGCGGACGGCTGCTGGGCAACGTGCTGGCGGTTGTCGATTGCCTGCGCGGGCAGCTCGATCCGCGCAAGATCCTGGAAATGTAGGAGGGCATGTTGGCAGGATTTCTCCTGGCCGGAGGCATCTACCTGACGGGCTGGCTCGTTACGGCCTGGTGCTTCGCGGGAATACAGGGGCCGGTGCCCGTGCCCGGCCGGTTCCGGCGAGACGTGCGCGATGCCTTGTTCTGGCCGATCTGGCTCGTTCTCTATGCGGTGTTCTGGGTGGTCGAACTACGCCGGCAGGCGTTCGAAGAGGACTTCGCCGGGGCCGATCGCTCATGAGGTCTGTCGTTCCCTGTTTTACGCCGCGCGCGGGATGGGGATGGCGGCCGGGCGCTGGGGCGGTCGCCCGGCGACGGCAAGGGCAGCGACAAGACCATAGCCGAAGGCCGCGATTCCCCCAAAATCGGCATCGCCCACCACCAGTGACACGACGAAGGGCGCAATGAAGGAGAAACGGAATGCGGAGAGGATGAGCTGGGGTTCTCCCGGCGCACCCGGGCTTCGCCGCGAGAGACTTTGCACGATGAAGGCATAGAACAGCAGGCCGCCCGGAATGCCGGTGCTGCTGAACATCGCGACGATGCCGCTGGAGGAGCGGGTGCCGCCAAGGCCGACGCCCAGGCCGTGGGTTCCGGGCAGCGCCGCAAGGGCGGTGGAGCGCCACATCCCCCGCTCGCTGAACGAACTGGATTCCGGCTTCTCCAGGACCATGCGTTGGACCAGCGAGTAGACAGGATCGAGGATCTGCGGTTGCAGGATCGTCAGCACGGCAATGGCGATGACAATCGTGACCGTAGCCGACATTTCACCCGCAAGCCCCTTGCGGTAGATGGCGTCCTTGTGTTCATCGCCGGTGATCCGCAAGAACCATTCCAGCGCGGCCACGAACACCAGAACGGCCATCCCGACGTATGTGGCGGAGGAAGTCGAGAGCCATGCGCAGAGGGTCAGGAGGCCCAGCACGATCGGCGTGTAGACGTTGCGCAAGATGTCGTCGGCCATCGCGCGGCGGTAGAAGTAGAGTGCGCTCAGAAGGGCAAGGCATAACCCGCCGTAAGCCGAGGCTTCGGGCATCAGGCCGACAACGCGTTTCGCGCCGAGGACTTCGATGTCGGTCAACAACGCATAGCTTGCCGTGCGAAACGGCTCCAGCAGCGGTGCGAGCGGCAGGAACTGGCTGGCATAGTCCAGCAGTCCGGTTACGACCGTGACGAACCCGCCCAGGCACATGGCGTTGAGAGCATGCTGACGCATGGCTGCCGGCTGGAGTGCGCGGGCAAAGGCGAAGACCGAGAACACGGCGATCGACAGATAGGTGAACTGGGAAATGTTCTGAGGGGTCGGCTGCAAGGGTGCTGGCGCACTGACGGTTCCACGGATCGGCACGACCATGACGGCGCCTTCGAACAGGCGCGGCATGAACGCGGTGGCAATCGCTGCGACCAGCCAGAACAGCGTCAGCAGCATCAGCCTGCCCGGCAGTACCGCAAGCGACAGGAATGCCGAGGGTCCGCTGCGATCGGCGAATGTCCGCGCGATCAGCAGCAGAGCCACGATCGGTGTGGCCGTGAAAGTCAGTCCTCCGGTCAAGGCCGTCGGGATGACGGCGAAGGCGCCGATCGGCATGCTGGCGAAGAACAGGTAGAGAAGGACAGGTTTACGGCTGAGCAGCCCCCAGATCGCGAGCGTCCAGAACAGGGCGATGGGAACCATGTTCATGGTCTGCGCGCGGGTTCAGGCCGCATCCCAGGCGGTGATGCGGCGCCCGATCAGGTCCTCGAACGTGGCGCGGCGCGGTGCCAGGTGTTGCGAGAGGTATTCACGGGCCGCGCTGTCATCGATCTGCTGCTTGTCGAAGGAGATCGTCGATGCCCGGCGCAGGCGCTCGACCGTTCCTGCGGGAAGATGCTGCCGCGCCATCGACCAGATCCCCGAATTCCGGACTTGCCGGACAAGCGGAAAACGCGTCCTGCGGCTGACGGGCGGCGACGGGTGCCGGTCGGCGAGCTGGGATTTAGCGTATTCGAACGGTTCCAGCTCAAGCCAGTCGATGCATCGGGCCAGAACCCTGCGGCGGTCCTTGCGCAGTTCCTCGGCGACGATCACGTGGATCTGCGACGGGGCGAAGTGCTCCAGATAGAAATGGAGTTGCAGTGCATAGTCCGACGTGTCGCGGTAGAGCGGATTTTCGCGCATCGCCGTATCGAGCGGCAGGGGCTCCTGGAACTCCTTGAAGCGCTGCCAGTAGTGCCCGATAGCGCGTATTACCGGTTCGCGCACGGTGTAGATGATGCGGGCATCGGGGCTGACGGCTGCGATCCGTGCAGGCACGCCGCTGCGGTGGGGGGCCTGTGAATAGTAGACACTGCTTTCCCCGCGATATCGGGTGCGGTCGTTCGCCTGCCACAAGTCGAGGTAGGCCTCCCGGTCGTGCGAGCAGGGCCGGCGCGCCATGATCGGCCAGGCTGCTTTCAGCTCGTTTTGATCGATGAAATAGCAGGGCTCCTTTTCCGTGCTCATGCAGATCCGGGGATGGGCTGCCAGATAGGCGTGCAGTGCGCTCGATCCGGCTTTCGATGCGCCGATGATGAAGAGGTTCGGGCCCGGCCGGCCCGGGCCGCCTTCGAAGGGCGCGGGGGAGGTATCGGTGCGGATGGATGCAGCTTGCAGGTTCAAACGTGCCTCCGGGCATGGAACATCGACGGCATGTTCGAAGCCTATTCCCGACGGTCACGGTCCGGAACACGAGTATGCTCCGATATGGTTCAAGTTCTCCGGCCCTGTTGGCGCCTTGTGCGCTGATCCGGGCCATGCGCCGACGCAAATGGGGCGCGGCATTGGCCGCGCCCCACTCCTCGCCCCCCGGTGCGGACCCGGGTTGGTAGTCAGATGACGACGATGTCGGAGGCGTCGATGTGTTCATCGTAGAAGGTGACGGTCGTCGCACCGTAAGTCAGGACGGTGTTACCCGAGCCGGTGTATTCCAGCGAGTAGGAGCCTCCGTCGGTGAGCTGCACCTGATCGATGCCATGCTCGAAGTCGAACACCTTGTCGGTGCCATCGTCAGCATCGAACAGGAAGATGTCGTGGCCGCCTTCGTTGTCGTTGCCGTCGGCGGGGTTGTCGCCATAGAGGACATCGTTGTCGTCGCCGCCGTTGATGATGTCGTCGCCGTCGCCGCCGTAGAGACGGTCATCCTGGCCGCCGCCGATCAGCGTGTCATTGCCGGCACCGCCATAGAGCTTGTCGTTGGACCCTTCGCCGTCGAGGTAGTCGTTGCCGTCATCGCCATACAGGCGATCCTGGTTGGCGCCGCCATAGACGGTGTCGTCGCCCTCGGCTGCGTGGACGGCATCACGCCGCCCGCCCGCATCGATCACGTCCGAACCGTCCGTGCCGTCGATCTTGTTGGCGTTGCTGTCCCCTACGATGTCTACCATGAAAGATTCCCTTCAGTGTGCTACTCTGTGTCAACGAGTTCGTCTTCATTGCCACCCATTAAATATATTTTGATTTATATTGTTTCTTGCGAATCGATATGTGTCCGCTTGTCTTGGTTTTATTGTGAGGTTTGATTGATTTTCAACATGGACGTTTTCTTGATTTGATCAATTTTGTTCTATTATGAATGTATAATAGGTATATTTATTTAGGTTTGTGTATATATCTAATCGTTTTCAGATCGGAGGAGAGGGCGGATCTGATCGTCGTGTCTCGATGTCAAAATGGACGTGTCTCCCGTCCTTCTGGCGATGATCCGGCGTTGGCGCGGGAGCGCATCAGGCCCAGAGGATGCCGAGATCGCTGGTGCTCATATGCAGGGTCATGTCCAGATGATCGATGGCGTCCCCCTTGAGGCGCGCCACGTCGTATGTTTCGCCGCCCATGTGCATTGCCAGTATGGTGCTGGTGCCGTGTTCCTCGAAGTCGAACGTGGCGCCAGCGTTCGCGTCGAGGCCGGTGATCAGGATGCGGTCGCCTTCCCCGGCGTTGAAGTCGTAGACGATGTCGAGGGTGTCGAGTTCCGATACGTCGAAGATGAAGGTATCCGCACCGTCCCCGCCGAAGAGCCGATCGCGGCCCGCGCCGCCCTCGATCCAGTCGTCCCCGGCACCGCCCTTGATGAGGTCGTTGCCGCCCATGCCGTGAATCAGGTCCGCGGTGTCGCTGCCGAGAATTGTCTCGCTCTCGGTCGTTCCGGTCAGGTGGTTGTCATAGGTGGGGGTAGTTCCATCGGAGCCGTCGGAGGTCTGGCCGTTCGAACCGTCCTGCGAGGTATCGCCGCTACCTGCGGCGAAGAGGTCGAGCAGCTGATCGTAGGAGTAAGTGGTGTCGGAGAATACGAAGGTTTCCACATCGGACACGGTCGAAACCTCGCCGGTGCGCGTTGAAATCTCCAGCGCGCCATCGCTCAGGGCATGACCGGAGATGCTGCCAAAGTCGGAATTAACCATCAGGGTATCCGCGCCGCGGCCGCCGTCCAGGATGTCGTTGCCGAAGCTGAAGTAGATCACATCGTCGCCGCGGCCCGCGTGCAGGACATTGGCAGCATTGCTGCCGATCAGCGTGTCGTTGCCGTCGCCGCCGATCGCGTTCTCTATCGTGTCCGCCGCGAACGAGAGCATGACCCCCGCGATCCTGGTCTGCGATGCAGCTGAAAGGTCAATGGTCGAGTTTGACGTGACCGCCGCCGCGTTGATCGTGTCGTTGCCGCCGTCCGTGTCATGGAGGACGCTGCGGCTGGCAAGGTCGGCGCCGGCATAGAGTGTGCCGAACTCGTCGGTGTAGATGTAGGTGTCGTTCGCCCGGTTGTCGCTGCTGCCGGTGATGGTCAGCGTCGCGTCCTGGAGCAGGCCGGTCATCGGCGTGCCGTCCTTGCAGGTGGCGTCGGGGTTGCGGTTGTAGACGTCGATCGTCCAGGTTCCGGCCGATTGCTCGCCCATCGATGCGACGGAATCGAAGACGAAGTTGCGCAGGCCTCCGGCGCGGTTGTCGTAGGGCAGGTCGTAGACCAGCCGCACGGTCGTGCCGTCGGGCGAGGTCAGGTAGACGTCGAGATCGCCGGTATCGACCCAGCGCAGGTCGAGCGCGAGCTGGACGTGTTCGATGTCGATGGCCTGGCGGACCTCGATCCGCGTCGAGATGTGATCGTTGGAGCCGGCGGCAAGCGTCTGGTCGACTTGCACTGACTGGCTGACCGTCGCCAGGTTGGCGTAAGTCTGCTGCCGGGTCCAGGTTTCCGCAAGGCGCACGGCGTCGTGGACGTTGAGAAAGCCATAGCCGAAGGCGTCGCTGAAGTGCAGGCCGCCGCCATTGAGGTTGGTCGCGCCGTTGGTGCGCCAGCCGTCGCCGAAATTGGTGCTGTCGGACAGGCCCTCGCGTCGTGCCGAGTAGGCCAGGATCTGCTGCACGTCGCGGTATCCCAGGTCGGGGTTGGCCTGCAGTATGAGGCCGACCGTCGATGTCACCGCCGGGGCGGCGAAGGAAGTGCCGCTGCAGTTCTTGAAGCCGTCCTTCAGGGTGGTGGTGTAGACGTCCGATCCCGCGGCGGAGAGCAGGACGTTGGCGCCCAGGCTGGTGAAAGAAGCGGGCGTGCCGTCCGCGTTCACGGCGCCCACCGCGATCGTGTAGGGCGAGTTCTGGAAGTTGTGGTAGTTTGAAGTGCCGCCGGTTCCGGCATTGCCTGCCGCGAAGATCACCGAAGTGCCCAGACCGCCGCGCCCTTCGCTGACGGCATGTTCCAGGGCCTCTGCATATTCCGGGTGCCTGTTGAAGTTGTCGTCGAAGTTGGAGGTAAAGCTCCAGCTGTTGTTGACGACGTCGAGGTCGGCCGAGGCGTTCAGGGCCAAAACGATCTGATCCGTGACGTTGTCCGAATTGTAGTCGATCCCCAGGCCGACCAGGGTCGCTTCCGAGGCAATGCCGACCGTGCCGTAGGCATTGTTCGCCTCGGCCGAAATGACGCCGGCGACGGCCGTGCCGTGGTAGTAGGGCAGATCGCTGTCATCGATCGCGATCTGGCCGGTTGCCTGCGCGAAGTTGTAGTCGAGCGATGCGTCGTAGGCTTTGGCCAGATCCGTGTGGCGGAAATCGATCTGTGAATCGATGACGCCGATCTTGATGCCTGCGCCTTTGTAGTCCGTCCATGCCGAGTAAGCATCAATACTTAGTGGCGATAGTGCGGAGCCATCGAGGTACCACTCCTTCTTTTCATAAGTATCATTGAAGAAGCAGGCGCTTGCAGTTGCTGTTCCGTGCGTCGGGTTAACTGAGTTTCTGTCGGTCATGATATCGTCCCATCTGTCGGAGGCTGTTCCGGTTTGCGGTGCTCGGAGCTCCGGAATTCGTGATGTTGGGACGAGTATGGGGGGTGATTAAACGAGACCTGTAGTGCTGTGGTAAATTGAAATTCACCATGAAGTATACTTATTTCTTATCTTGGAATTCACATTTTAATGCAGAATTATACCTACACGTACTCTGTCGGTTAAAATGAGGATGGGGCTGTTCGGCGCGATGCCTAAGCTTGTGGGAAGCCAAGGGTGGAAAATATTAAGTATATGAGCCGACGTAGGAATGTTGTTCTCGTGCTCCACTCGCAGTCATTGCCGGTTTCGAGACAAAAGCAGGTGGATTTACGGATCCCTGCGGAGCGGAAAAATAGCCATGGGCAGGGCTGTTTTCTCTCTATCAGGCCATTTTTTCCGCCTTGCAGTCGACAATCGGCGGTGCGTGCGCGCGTCTTGCCGGCGGTATGGGGCGAAAAGTGGTCGACTGGCGAATCGGGAGAGTCAGGAATTCGGCGGAGCGTTTTCAGCGCACCGGCTCTCGTCGAGGATCCGGATGCGATAGCGCGTGATGTCGCCGCGTGCGCTGGTGCCGGGGGCTAGTGACAGGCTGAGAGCCTGCCCCCTGCGCAAGTTCAGGTGGAGGTCGACGGTGATCGGCGCGTTGCCGGATCGCGTGAGGACGTCGTGTCCGTTCCGCGAAAGGGTCATGGCAACGCCATCCGTGCTGCGCGGGGAGACGCTGAATTCGGCGAGCAGGTGTACGCGGAGGTCGCGTCCGGTCGCATAGTGATGAACCACGGCGCCGTTGCCGCCTTCGACGGCCGGAAGGATCGTATCCGCGGTCAGGCGCAGGTCTCTCATGCCCCGGCGGCCGAGATAGGGCGTCCAGGGGACGCCGCGGCGCTGCTGGCCGGGCATCACTTCGAAAGGCAAGGCGTGCGAGCCGACGCGGACATAGCGTTCGAAACCGTCGCCGGCGGCCTGACGCGCGCCGGGCAGCGGATAGCCGAATTGGTGGAAGCTGTCGGCCAGCAGCCTGCTGCATCCGAGATGGACGAGTTGCGCGGTTTTCAGTGGCCGCGTCCCGATCAGGACCAGCACGCGCCTCTCATGCAGGATCAGGTTCCGGGTATCGAGCCGGGCGCCCGTGGCATCGAAGACCGAGACGTTTCCGGGATCGACGGTGATGCGGCGCGGCGCACCCCAGATCACCGCGATTTTCGAGCCGAACCTGCGAATGGACGTGAAGGGGTCAGGGCTGTCGTCGCGCGCGGGCAGGCCGGCCATCCGGGCCTGTACGAAGCGAAAGGCCTTGCCGGTATCGGTCAGCGAACCGTCGCGCCGGACCAGCGGGATCATGCCGTCGCCGCGCGGGTTGAGCGGGTACCAGTCCATTTCGCTGACGCCGAGCGCGGCCAGAACCGCATAGCCGCGCACCAGGTCATCGGCTGCGTGCCGCGCGTCCTGGCTGCCGAACTCGGTGATGGAGAGTGGCAGACGTGCCAACGTGCCGTTCCTTCGCAGCAGGCCGATTTGCCCGGGCAGTTGATCGATCGGCGTGGTGTAGGGGTGAAGCGCAAGTCCCTCGATGGCCCCGGCTCCGGACAGGTCCAGCAGGGGCCACAGGAAGCCGGCCGGCAGCGAATGGGTGGAACCCCCAAGGACTTTGATGCCGGGACGGACCCTGTGAACTGCCCGGGCGGCGGCGCGGACCATGGCAAGGTGGTATTGCCCGCGCCGGGCAAGGCCGGCGTTTCTCACCGGACCCGATACGAAATTGTTTCCGTTGATTTCGTTTCCGATTTCCAGCGTGTCGATCTGCGGGAAACGGCGGACCACCGCGGCTGCGAAGCGACCGAAGGCGGCCAGCGCCTGTGGCGAGTGCGGTGTCTTGCCATCGTCGTAGAGCGGATTGCCCCAGTTCAGCGTCAGCGTGATCGGCGTGCCGCTTCGCGCGAAGCGGTCGGGCCAGGTCGTCGTCGGCTTGTCGAAGACATAGAGCCCCGGCGTCCGCTCGACCTGTTCCCATCGGATGCTGTCGCGCAGGCGAGGAAGGGGCAGGTCCAGCGCTGCCCGCCAGATCCGGTCGCTCCACCCTTGCGAGAAGTTGGAGGCGGCCCCCAACTGCATTGGGGCGGGGGTTCCGGTCGGTGAGGCAGCAGCCTGGTCTGCGCTTGCGCTTGCCGTCAGACAGCAGGCCCAGAGCACTGCGGCGCTTCTCATTTTTCGGCAAGTGCCCGTGCGATGTCCTCCTGCAACATGGCAATGCCCCGCCGCGTTTGGGCGACCACGAGCTTGCGTTCAGGATCGGGGACGCCCTCCCGCATCGCACCGAGCAACTGGCTCGCCGCAGCCGCTCCCGAGGTTTGTGCCGGACAGCACAACCAGTGCGCGCGGTCGACCGACTGGACGAAGGCATCCAGCTTTGGGTCCCAGGCCAGTGCGAGGAATGGAACGGCACAGGCATAGGCGGCGATGATCGCGTGCATGCGGAAGGCGGCAATCGCGCTCAGTCCCGCGATGAGGTGTGTCAGTTCCTCGGGGTTTCGGGCATTGGGGAAGCGCACGCTCGATCCCGAGCCAAGCGCCTGGAAGGCTGGCTGCAGCCGCAGCGCGCAGGCCCGGTCTTCGGGAGAGCCGTTCGTGAAGACCGCGATATTGCAGCCTTGCGCGACAAGCGACCGGGCAAGGTCGAGATACCATGCGTCCAGCTGCGCGGGCGAGGGGGCGGCAGCCGAATGATAGCGTAGCGCGAGCTGGCTGGTCACGTTGATGCCGATGAGTGGCGGACCATCGCCGCGCTGTACGGGCCGTACATCGTAGCGTTCGGCGGCGAGGAGGCCGGGATCGCGCACCGGAGTGGCTTCGAGCCCGGCTGCGGTTCCCGCCAGATCGTTCCAGGCCTGTCGCGATCGCTCGTCGCGGACGAAGACTTGGCGGATGACCTGGCGGTGCAGGGCCCGTGCGAGCAGGGCGCGCCCGCGCGGGCTCCATTCACTGGAAACGCCGCAGCCATAGATGAAGACCGGCAGGCCGCGCCGGGCGGCTTCGTCGGCGACGAGCGCCAGCTTGGTCGGGAAATTGAGGTCCAGATCGGTTATCAGGTTGCCGCCGCCGATCACCACGCAGTCGGCCTCTTCCAGCGCCCGGCGGTAGTGCGGGCGCCAGAGCCGGCGCGACTGGACCGCCAGGGGCGCGCGCACGGCCAGGTGTCGCAGCCGGGCGGGCAGGGCATCGAGCAGGCGCATTTGCGTGACCCGACCTGGCGCGCCCGGCCCATAGGCCGTTCTCCCAGCGAGATCGACCGAGCCGGTGCCGGGCGCGGTGCCGCATTCGATCAGGGCCTGTTCCAGGCACTCTGAAAGCAGCCCGTCGCCCAGGTTGGGGCTGTATTTCACATTGAAGATGCGCACACGGGCGCCACTGCGCTGCGGCACGGGGCTGGAGGCGCGCAGGGCCTGGCGCATCAGGCGCTCGACCTTCCGCCTGCTGGGGCCTTCTTGAAATGGCGGGGCGATGCGCTGCAAGCTCTGCTCCGTGCATGTGGGAGGGCGCCTGCGTGTGTCTGCTCGCAGGCCCTGTCCGCGTTCTGCGTCGCGGTATGGAATAGCGCGGGAGCACGCGTTGTTGATCGCGAATGGGCCCGTTTCGGATGTATCTCCGTCGGTCCGACGAGGCGGGAACCTCGGCCGTTGCCGCGATTTGCGCCCGGGGCGCCGGCCTAAGTGTCGATGGCGTACACTTCGGTGGCGGTGCCCCGGAACAGCCAGTCCTGTTCTTCCTCGCTGAAACGGGCAGCGATCTTCTTGAAGGCGTTCCAGATCGTGCCGTAGCTGCCGGCCGACTGATCGGGCGGAAAATTGCTCGCGAACATCGACCGGGCGGGCGTGAAGGCCTCTATGCCGGCGCAGATGCGGGCTTGCCAGTGCTCAGCCAGTTCGTTCGAGGTAGCCGTTCCGGTGCTTGCGCCGAGAAGCGTTGCAACGTCCATTCCCTGTCCGCTGAGCTTGATGCGCGTGTTCGGGCGCTCGGCCAGTTGCGTGAGTTTCCTTTCCCACTGGGCGATGGCCTCGTCCTCCCGACTGGCATAGTCCCCACGAAGATCGGGCGTGCCCAGATGGTCGAGAACAATGGTGAGGCCGGGGACACGGTCGGCGAGGCGGACGAGCTGCTCCAGTTGCGGGTGCAGGCACCAGACGTCGAGACTGAGCCCCATCCGGGCAAGGATGCGGCACCCTTCGACAAAGCGGGGATCATCGATCCGGTCCCGCGCTGCCGGTTCGGCCGGGCCGCCGAACAGACCCGCGGGGCTGTAGGCAGTGTTCATCCGCACGCCGCGGAAGCGCTCTCCCGCCGCCGCGCAATGCCGCTCCAGCAGCGCCTCGACCCTGTCGCCCCGGCACAGATCGACATTGCCGACGATCCGGTGCGAGATCCGCGTCGGGCCATAGCCGCCGCTGGCACTCATGGCGGCCGTGCCGTTCGCGAATTCGGTCTCTCCCAGCGATTGCAGTTCCGGGGCGCCATGCGCCCGGTACATCGCATGGCATTCGACGAATACGGTGTGCGTGATCCGGTGACCACAGGCTTCGAGCGTCCGGGCCGCATCGCGCAGCAGGAAAGTCTGGGGCTCCTGTGGCAAGCCTTCCACGGCCGGGATGTCCCACAAGTGCAGATGCGGATCGACGATCGGCCGGTCCGGCTCGATCGCAGCTTCCTCCACCCGCAGCGTCATGTCACGGGTATGTCGCGGGCAAGAGCCTCTCTGGCGGCGGCGAGGCCGGGCTTCTCGCAGGCCGTGACGTATTCGTGCCGCAGCCGGCGGACCAGATCGGACACGCTCGGCAGGTCATCGATCAGGCCGATGCCTTGCCCCGCGCTCCAGATGTCGCGCCAGGGGGTCTTGCCGGCAGGCAGATGGTCCGTCCCGCGTTTCTCGGGAATGTACAGGTTGTCGGGATCGAGCCCGGTCTCGCGTAGCGAGGCCTTGAGCCAGCTTGCGGGAAGGCCGTTGACGCCGCGCGTGTAGAGCACGTCGGTGCCCCCGCCCTCTACCAGCATGGCCTTGTAGGCATCGGGCGCGCCCGATTCCCGGGTCGCGATGAAGCGCGTGCCCAGATAGGCAAGGTCGGCGCCGAGCGCTTCGGCGGCGTGGATCGCCTCGCCTGTCGAGATCGCCCCGGCCATCACGATCGTACCGTCGAACATCGCGCGGACTTGCGGGATGAAGGCGAGGTGGCTGATCGTGCCGGCATGGCCGCCGCCGCCCGCGCCGATGCACACGATCCCGTCCACCTTGGCCGCTGCAGCCTTCTCGGCAAAGCGGATGGTTGTGGCATCGTGGAAGTGCAGCAGGCCATGATCCTGCACCAGCGGGGCGTTGACGGTTGGATCGCCCACCGATGTCACGATGATCGAAACACCCCATTGGCGGCACAGCGCTAGATGATCGCGGAACTCGGCTTGCGAGAAGGTGGGCGAGATATTGACGGCAAGCGGGCCGACGGGAACGTCGGGATTATCCTGCGCAAACCGGTCCAGCACCTCGCGCACGGTGCGCAGCTGCAGGCCGAGTTCCTCGATGTCGCGGCAGTGGTTGCGCGTCAGCGAGCCGACGATGCCCGCCTTGCAGCAGGCAATGGCAAGTTCCGGCGTGCTGACGAGGAACATGGGCGCCGCGATGGCAGGAAGGGTCAGGTGTCGCTCGATACGTTTGTCGAGTGCCATTGCGCTGCTTTGTCCTCCCGCTGCCGTTCTTGTGTTCCGCGCTGCAGGCGCGCTTTTGGCGGCCTGCATCTGGTTGCGTGCCAGTATGCCGAACCTGCGGGATGGCGCCACCGGAAATCTCATCCGCTGAAAAGTACGAAGGCGGGGGCATGGCGGCGACGGATGTGTGCCGTCGCCATGCCCCCGCCGGATCGAACGCACGGTTGCTCTTGCCGGCTATGCGCGCTCGATTGCGACCCGGTCGGGGGTGACGATGAAGCTGGCGAGGGTTTCGATGCTTCCTCCCGGCGTGCGGACCTGATCCATCACTTTCACGTCGGTCCGCCAGGATTGCGGCGTGATGTCGAAGAGCTGGTAGCCACGCCTGTCGGTCATCAGCCTGATGTGCGGATTGTTCGCCAGCTGGAACGCGGCGTCGGGGATCGGCCGGCCGTCTCCGTTCGAGGAGATCGATGTGGCGAGGAACTCGACGGCGGCCATCGCGCCGTCCGGTGCTTCCTCGCGCACGGGCACGGTTCCCGCGAAGTGCCGGTGGTAATCGCCTGAGGCGACGACGACGTTCGTTAGCCCATGGCGTTGAATGGTCTCGATCATCCGGGCGCGGGCGGGGCGGTATCCGTCCCAGGTGTCGTAGGGGAAATCGGGTGCTGCATCCGGAGAAGGCCGCCGGTCGTAGGGCATCATCAACACTTGCTGCGCGAGCAGGTTCCAGGCCCCGCCATGGGCAAGCCCTTCATCGAGCCATGCTTCCTGCCGGGCTCCGAGCATGGTCGGGGAATTGTGCATTTCGGGCAGGCAGGGCTGGGTCTTGCCGTCGTTGCACGGCTGATCTGAGCGGTAGGAGCGCGTGTCGAGCACATGCATGCGCAGCAGCCGTCCGAAATCGAGCCGCCGGTGCGCGGTTATCCCGTGCAGCCCCGGCATCTGCGCGCGCCTGACGGGCATGTGCTCGTACCATGCCTGCATCGCGGCCAGACGGCGCAGCGCGAAGACTTCGGGCGGGGTGCCGTCGCGGTCGAGATCGCCGGCCCAGTTGTTGTCCACCTCGTGATCGTCGAAGGACATCGCGAAAGCGCATGCGGCATGGGCGGCCTGCAAGTGCGGATCGGTCTTGTACTGGGCATAGCGGCGGCGATAGTCGCTCAGGCTATAGAGTTCGTCGCCGATGTGCTGGCGTGGGATATAGGGGCCCAGCGGCGCAGGGGCCCCTTCGTAGATGTAATCACCGTAGTGGAAGACGAGGTCCAGATCGCTTTCGCTCGCCAGATGGCCCCAGGCATCGAAATAGCCGTGCTCCCACTTCTGGCAGCCGGCGACACCGATGCGCAGCCTTTCGGGCAGGGCATCGGCGGCAGGCGCGGTGCGGACCATGCCTACAGGGCTGGTATCGCTGCCCGAGGTCATGAAACGGTACCAGTAGGGGCGCTGCGGCTGCAGCCCCGCCAGTTCGACATGGACGGAGTGGGCAAGCTCGGGCCGCGCGATGGCCTCGCCTTGCTGCACGATCCGGGAAAAGCCCTCGTCCTCCGCCACTTCCCAGCGCACGGCGACGGGCAGCATCGGCATGCCGCCGTGCCTTTCCAGCGGCTGCGGGGCCAGCCGCGTCCAGATAACGAAGCCATCCGGCCAAGGATCGCCCGATGCCACGCCAAGAGTGAAGGGATAGGCGCCTAGCGGCGCGGACAGCGCTTGCACGGGGGCAAGCCCGCCAAGGATCGCCAAGTGTCCCATTCCCTGGATCAATGCGCGGCGATCGAGGTGCATGATGGACTTTCTCCGGAATTGGTCAGGCAGGAAACACAGCTTCACCGGCCGATGAAGCTGGCCCCCATTTTAGAAACGCAGCTTCGCGCCGACGAAATATTCGGCACCAAGTGCGTCGTAGGTTGAAGGGTAGGTATTGGCTTGTTGTTGCGAATCCGCGACGATCGGCGGATCGACGTCGAACACGTTGTTCACGCCCCCGAAGAAGGTGAGCCCGGTCCGCCCCACTTCGTAGCTGACGGAGATGTCGACATAGTCGCGCGATCCCATGACGGGGGCGGCCAGATCGGCCTTGGTCGGGCCGCTTTCGCCGCTGCGCGCAGGGACCAGGATGCGATCGTCGGTCACGGCGCTCAGATGGCGGTGCTGTGCGCTCAGCATGAGGCCGCCGCTGCTCCAGGTGATCCGGCTCGCGGTCTTGAAGCGCGGGAAGGGGCCGCCGCAGGTCAGGCCGAAAGCGCCTTCGCATTCGTAGACCTGATCGGGCAGATCCTGCACCGGGGTGATCGCGTATTTCTCCAGCCAGGTCCCGCGGATGTCGATGGCGAGATGGCTGTCGTTGCCGCCAATGCCGAAGGCCAGCGGCTGCGACCAGGACACGCCGAAGTCGATGCCCGAGGTCTCCAGCTTGCCGATGTTCGTATAGGTCGCAAGGATGCTGTAGGGCGCGGCGATCACGCCATCTGCGGGATCGCGGCGGATCGCCTGGCACACGTCGCTGGCGGGGTCCTGGATGACGTTGTAGCAAAGGTCGAGCGTGCTCTCGACGCCGCCCGCGAGCATCGAGATCGCGTCCTTCACCTCGATGTGGAAGTAGTCGACCGAAACACGCAGGTTCGGCACGGCGCGCGGGGCAAGCGTGAAGCCGAACGTGTAGGTATCCGACTTTTCGACATCGAGGTCCGGATTGCCGCCATAGAGCGCATCGACGCGGCCGCCCGTCTGGACGATGGGGCTGCCCACCAGATTGGCCGGAACGCCGGTGGCGATGCACAAGTCGCGCAAGGTCGGATCGGCGGCCGCGCTCGGATCGGCGCAGGGGTCGGTCGCGCGCGGACGGTCCGCGGACTGGCCGCCGAACAGTTCGCCGATATTGGGCGCGCGCACCGCGTGCTGCCACTGGCCGCGCAAGTTGAGGCCGGGGACGGGGGCCCATTCGAGCCCGCCCAGATAGGTCCACACGCCGTTCGCGACGGTCAGGTCATAGTCCGAATAGCGGAAGGCGCCATTGGCGGTCACCCGGCCGATCGGCGATTCCTCCGACAGCAGCGGCAGCCGCATTTCGCCGAAGATCTCGTAGACGTTCACTTCGCCCTCGGTCGGCGAATAGGCATCGAAACCCACCGCATCGCCGCTTTCCAGCGCCGGGTCCGAGCTGGAACGCGCATAGGCGGAGCGCCATTCGAAGCCGAGCGACATGCTGAGCGGTCCGGCCGGCAGCGGCGCGACATCGCTGGTGACGATGGCCGAGGCGACTTGCAGCTCGGTCTCGGTCGGGTTGCTGGTGTCGATCTTCAGCTGCCGGACGGCCTCGTCCGAAATGCCGCCTGCGCCGAAGAGATTGACCAGCGGATCGGCGCCGTCGACGCTGAGGATGCCTGCGGCAAGGCCGCTGTAGGACACCATGTTGTTGAGGTGCGTGGAGCTGTCGGCGCGGCTGTAGAAATAGTTCAGGTCATAGTGGACATTGCGCAGGAACTGTCCGCCCAGATCGCCAAGGTCGCCCCGGATGCCGCCGCCCGCGCGATAGGAATCACGCACCACCAACGCCTCGCGCGGGCCGAATTCGGTGAAACGGCGGTTGACGCGCAGACTGACCAGCCCGTCGTTGTAGGCGTCGCCCGTCTCGAGCAGGTCGAGCTGGCGGAAGACCTCGTTCATCTCGGGCGAGACATAGGGATTGGTGACATCGAAGCGCATGGTGCCCGCGAGGTTCGCCTCGGCGAGCTGCATGTCCACTTCGTTGCGGTAATAGGAAAATTCGCCGTAGAGCGTCAGCGCGTCGCTGGCGTCGAAATGGGTGAAGGCCGAAACGCCATAGCGCTTTGCCGGCGTCTGCAGATAGTTGAGCAGCGCGTAGTTGTAGCGGTCCGCCGGATCGTTGTGCACGCGTGCGTCGGAGCCGGCGCCGTCGAATGTGAAGCCCGTCGGGCCGATGTCGGCCAGCCCGGCGGCGGACAGCGCATCGCGCAGCCCTTCCATGCCCGGCTGCAGCAGCTGATCGCCGTAAGGGATATAGGAAAAGCTGCCGTCGGGCGAACGCAGCGAGCCGGTTTCGACCAGCGCCGGGTTCCAGTTTTCATCATACCCATCGTCGAGCACTCTGCCCGCATAGGCGCGCGCGGCCTGGCGGATGCCGTCGCGCTTGTAGTAGCTGCCCGAGATCACGAAATTGCCGCGGTCGTCGGCAAAATTCGTCCCCGCGGTCAGGTCGAGGCTGTAGGTCTGGCCGTCGCCGCGCGTGTCGCCGCCAAGCTGCGCTCTCGCTTCGATGCCCTCGAAATCGTCGCGCAGGATGAAGTTCGTCACGCCGGCAATGGCATCAGAGCCGTAAACGGCTGAGGAACCGCCGGTCACCGTCTCGATCCGCTCGACCAATGCGGCGGGGATGACGTTGATGTCGGTCACCTGATCCTGGCCGAAGAAGACGTAGCGGCGGCCGTTGACCAGCACCAGGTTGCGGTTCGAGCCGAGACCGCGCAGGTCGATCTGGGCCGCGCCGGTGCCGGGGTTGTTCGACCGCGAGGTGAAGCCGCCCGAATATTGCGGCTGGCGGGTCAGTACGTCTTCCAGGACGATGCTGCCGCTCGCTTCGATCAGCGTCCGATCGATCGTGGAAACGGGGGTGGAGGTGTCTTCCTCGGTGCGGGCAATGCGCGATCCGGTCACGACGATGGGCTCGTTGGAGACCACCGTGGCCCCGCTCGCTTTCCGGGCCGGTTCGGATGCCGCGCGCAGCATGATCGTGCCGCCGCTCTTGCGGGCGATTTCCAGCCCGCTGCCGGCGATCAGGCGGCGCAGCGCCTCATCGGTCTTCAGCTTGCCCTTGATCGGCACGGAGCGGATTGAGGCGATCTTCTCGCTCGGGAAAAAGATCTGGACGTCGGCCTGCTGCGCATAGGCGTTCAAAGCATCCGGCAAGTTCTGTGCCGGAATATCGAAATATTTCTCTGCAGATTCTTCCGCAAGTGCCGCGCAAGGGGTAAAAACTGCAGAAATACAACAGGCATACTTAAGAGATGACAGAACTGAATGTTCAATCATTACGACCCCCGATATTGAATAGGTGAACTGCTTTCACCTCTTAAGACGGCTGGGGAATGGAGCGCCGCCAAGTCGCGCGATTATTTTTTTCGAGTCAGCACATAATTTCCATTCACGGGCCGTGCATCGATGTCGAGCGTGGCTTCCAGTGCCTCGAGGAAGGCTGAGGGATCGGTGGAGGTGAAGCGGCCGCCCACGCGGATGCCGCTCAGGCTGGAATCGACAATGACGATCTTGCCCGGCAGGTACCGGTTGTATTCCTCCAGCGCGACGGAGAGCGGCTCGTCCTGAAACAGGATCTCGCCATCCTGCCAGGCCAGCGTCGCCGCGACCTGCTGTTTCGATACCGTGCGCACGCTCGGCTCGCCCGTGGCCAGCAGGAGTGTGTGATAGGCATCGGCCACGATCGGCGCATGGGCGGAACCGAGCGCTTGCGCCTTGCTGCTGGCCTTGCCGCGCAGGACCATCACGTCGAGCGCCCCGGCCTTGAGCCGCGCATTGAAACGGCCGGCCGAAAGCGCCGTGCTGGCCCCTTCGCTTTCCAGCGACAGCATGCCCGGGCCGGGCGAAACGTCCAGCGCCACTTCGCCGCGTTCGAGCCGGACCACGCGCTGTGTGTCGTTGAACTTCCATGCCACCGCGGTGTCCGTGTTCAGCGCCAGGACGCTGCCGTCGGGAAGCATGAGCTTGCGCGTCTCGCCCACGCCCGTCTCGGCATGGTCCCAGGCATAGGCGCGCGAAGTCAGCAGGCCGCCGCCGATCCCGAACACCGCTGCGGTCGTAAGCGCCGTGCGCATCAGGGCACGGCGCGATGCGGAAGGCCCGACGTGCTGTTCGGCCTGCGGGGCCTCGTTTCCGTCCAGTTGCTCCCAGCGCGCATAGGCGCGCGCAAAGGCCAGTGCGTGCGCCGGGCTCTGGTCGCGCCAGCGCTCGAACGCGGCCTGATCGGCGGTTCCCAGATCAAGCTGCGCCAGCCATTGCGCCGCTTCGGTAGCGAGGCGCTCCTGCTCGGATGGGCGGAAATTCGGTATGTTCGTGCTCCCTGGGCCGGCAATGCTTGTGCGGGCCCCTAAAGGGCACGACGTTTGGCGCGCGGACTGCCGCCAAGTGCCATGGAAATATTTTGCGGCTATCTCAGCCGTTGGCCGCATCGTCGCGCGTATCGGTCTCGGCAGGGGAAGCCGCCGAACCGTTCCGCGCACCATCGGGCTCCAGCGCCCTGATCAGCAGAACCACCGCGCGTGCGAGCCGCTTTTCCATCGTCGAGAGGCTGATGCCGAGCTCGCGGGCGATTTCCTTCGGGGGCTGCTGGTCGAAGCGGCGGCGGACCAGAACGGTCCGGCACCGTTCGGGCATGGCCTGAAGCGCCTTGCCGATCCGATCGATCATGTCCTTGCCCGAGGCGATCCGGAACTGGTCAGGCGCATCGTCCTCAAAATCGAAGTCGTCGATTTCGGACATGCGCTGGAACTCGACGATCTTGGCGCGGCGCAGGCGCTCGATCGACATGTTGCGCAGCATCCGCATCACATATTGCCGCGGCTGCGCGATCTGCGCCCAGCCGTCCATCGCGATCAGCTTGACGAAAGCGGCCTGCACCAGATCATTCGCCGCATCCGGATCGCGCTCCAGCCGGCGCGCCGCTTCCAGAAAGGCGGCTTCATGAGGGAGAACCTCATCGATGAACCAGCGATCGATCGGGCGTAGCGCAGACATCGGACTCGATGAACCAGGAAGGACGCGTAGCCCGCTAGTTGCCCAATGTTGCAGCGCGGTGACTGAAACGGCTGCCTGGTCCGAAGAAGTTGGTCTGCCTTGCCGGGAGGACGCAGCGATCGCCCGAAACCCGGCTTACCGCTGCCAGCCGCCGCCCAGTGCCAGAAAGATGTCGATCTGGTCGTCCACCATCATGGTCCTGGCGTCCGCCAGCGCAACCTCGGCATCGGCAAGGCTGCGCTCTGCATCCAGCACCTGCAGGAAGTCCGAGCGCCCGAAGCGGAACAACTCGTCGGCCTGACCGGCAGCGCCTGCCGCGCTGTCGCGGGCCTTTTGCAGCGCCGCGATGCTCTCGCGGCTTTGCGCATAGGTGTTCAGCGCCGTTTCGGTTTCGCGCAAGGCGCCAAGGACCGTCGAATCGAAATTGGCGAGGTCCGCGTCGGCCTGGGCCCCCGCGGCGGCAATCCGGGCCTTCACGACGGGGCGATTGGGAAAGGACCAGCTCAGCAGCGTGCCCAGGCTGAAGCCGAAGCTGTTGCCCGAACCGAACGACTTGAAGGGGCCACCGATCCCCGTCGATCCGCCGATGCTGACTTGCGGGTAGAGGTCTGCCATGGCGACGCCGACCCGCGCCGTATCGGCCGCCATTTGCCGTTCGGCCGCGCGGACATCCGGCCTGCGCCGGATCAGCGCTGCGCCGTCTCCGGTCGGCAGGGGGCTGGTCAGGGCGGGGAGGGCGCTGCAGTCGGCAAGGTCCGTAGGATAATCGGCCGGGACCTTGCCCAGGAGTGTCGCGATCAGGAACAGGTGCGCCTGCCGCTGGGCGACGATCGCGGGCAGCAGTGCCTCGCTCCGGTCGACCGCTGCCTGGGCGCGCGTGACGTCGAAGACAGTGCCCCTGCCGCCGCGCTGCAGGCGCTGGGTGGCCTCCAGCGTCGAGCGCTGCAGGGCAACGACGCGACGGTTTGTCGCAAGGCTGAAATTGGCCGCGCAGACGCCGGCATAGGCGCGCGTCACGGCAGCGGCGACAGCAACGCGCGTATAGTCGCGGGCGGCGCGCGAAACATCTTCGTCGGCGCGCGATGCCTCGATGGCCCGGGCGATTCTGCCCGACAGGTCTAGCGGAAGTCCCGCCGATATGCCCGCATCATAGCCGAGGATGCCCGGCAGGCTGTATCCGGTCGAGGATGGACGCGAGAGGTCGATCCCGCCGCCTACCGCCGTCGATACGGTGCGTCCTGCCTCCACCTGACGTGCGATGGCGGCGGCGCGACGCAGATTGGCGTCGGCGGCGCGAAGGTCGGTATTGGCTGCCAGGGCCTGCTCGACCAGTTCGTTCAGGCGCGGGTCGTTGTAGAGCTGCCACCACTCGTCGGGCAGGGGGGCGGCCGAAAACGCGGTGCCCTGTACCGACACGAAAGGCCGTCCCGGTGCATCGGACGCGGCCACTGCGTCTTTCGGCATGTGATAGTCGGGGCCGGCGACGCATCCGGCCAGCAGCACGGCGGGCAACAGGGAGAGGAACGCGGAGCGCATCACTTGTCGCCCTGCGGCTCTACGGTCACCGTGGCGGTTCGCCCGGCGATAAGACGTACCGATGCGGGAGGATTGTCGAGCCGGATGCGCACGGGGATGCGCTGCGCCAGCCGGACCCAGCTGAACGTCGGGTCCACATTGGGCAGCAGGTTTCCGGAATTGGAGCGCGTCGTGTCGTTGATGCCGGCGGCGATGCTCTCGACATGGCCCTTCAGCGTCCCGTCCTCGCCCATCAGATGCACCGACGCAGGCGCGCCGATCCGGATCTGCGGCAGCTTGGTTTCCTCGAAATAGCCCTCGACCCGCAGGCTGTCCGTGTCCAGCAGGGCCATGGCCTGCTGCCCTGCCCCGACATAGTCGCCGGGATGGAGATCGAGATTGGTGACCACGCCGTTGACCGAAGCATGCACGTTGGTGCGCCTGACGTTGAGTGCCGCGGCCTCGCGCGCCGCCAGCGCCTGAGAGAGAGCGGCCTGTGCCGTTTCCACCTTCGCCACGTTCTGCTCGTGCGTTTCCTTGGCGACGAGATCGCCAAGGGCGATGTCGCGCTGCGCCTCGCGGCGTGCCTGCGCGAGCGTCGCCTTCGCACTGGCAATGGCGGCGTTCGCCTGATCCAGCGCCAGTGCGTAGCGCGGCCGATCGATGACGAAGAGCAGGTCGCCCGCCTTGACCGGCTGGTTGTCGTGCACGTCCACTTCGGTGATGAGGCCGCCGATGTCCGGAGTGACGCGCACGACGTCCGCACGCACGCGCCCGTCGCGTGTCCACGGGCTGTGCTCGTAATGGTTCCACATCCAGATTGCGGTCAGAACGGCGAAGACCACGATCAGGACCGTGGCGAGGTTGCGTGCGAGGGAGGGCAGAAGGTTTTTCATGGCTGGAATCCGGTATGGGTCGCCACAAGCGACAGGCCGCCGAGGATCAGGATGAAGATCGCAAGGTCGACCAGCGCCTTGTAGCTGACGAAACGGTAGAACCCCGAAAGGTTGAGCAGGCGGATCGTGGCCATGCTGATCAACAGTGCCACAATCGCGAGGAGCAGGAGTGTCGGCACGAACAGGCCGCTGATGGAGACCTCACCGGTCATGCTGGGGCTCCTCCTGTGGGTGTCTGGTATGCGGGGGCATCGGGGAAGATGTTCCGGCGCAGGCTGACGAGGGCGAGCACGCCCGCGCGCCGAACCTGTTCGGAGGAATGGTCTGCAAGCCTGGCCACGGCATGATCGATGCGGGCCAGCATCTCCGGGGGGCTGGCAGGGGGCCGATCCGGTTCCATTGCACGGTAATAGTCGCCGATGTCCTTCAGCACGGGCGTGATGGCGGCGCCGTCTTCCTTCGGGAGGTCGAGACGCATCTGGCGCAGCTCGCCGATGACAATCCCGGTACGAACATCGCGCAGCGCGTCGTAGAGCGGTTGCCCCGGATCGTCGCCGCGCATGGCGAGGCGCGGCGCCAGCAGGCCGATCCGGTCGAGCATGCGGCTTATCCATGCCGTGACATTGGGCGGCGTGTTGAGACTGCTGCGAGTGGCGATGTCGGCCCAGCCCGCCTTCAGGGTCCGGCGGATCGCGCCGTCGAGCCCGGCGGACTGCAGCAGGCGAACCATGACGAGCGCGAAGAGAATGCCGACCAACTGGGCAAAGGCCTCATTGGCAAAGGTCGCGAAATCGCCGTTGTATTGCACGGCGAGCAGGCTGGGGCTGCCAAGTCCCAGCATGGCCGCCAGCGCCACGGGGGCATGGCGCGGCGACGACATCGCCGCGCCGCCGATCAGGAGACCCGGGGCCAGCGCTGCCGCGAGCATCGGGAATCCGTCCAGGCGCGGAAGGATGACGAAGGCGTAAACGCCGCCGATCACAATGGCGATCAGGGTCCCGGTCAGGAAGAAGCGGATCGGAGCCACCGGGTCATCGGCGCTGGCGAACAGGGCAAGGAAAACGCCGGCCAGCATGACCGCCATCCATCCGTCCTGCCAGCCGCTGCCGATCCACAGTGCGCAGCCGACGATGACCGTCAGCGCGGCGCTGAAGGCTGCTCGTGCCGCGCCGGCCACATCGCGATGGAGCGTGCGCTGGCTGCGTCCTTCCAGCAGTTCCGCGACGCGCGGCGAGACGGGACGGCTGGTCGGGCTCACCATCTGGTCGCGCAAGTCCCGGCAATCGCGATGGGCCGCGATCAGCGACGAGAGACGCGCGAGCAGATTGAGAAGCAGTGCGGCATCCCAGCCCATGCCGCTTTCCACATGGGGCTCGAGCGCGGCTGCGCGCTGGCGCAAGGCTTCGGCCTGCCTGTGCCGCTCGTCCCGGTCCTCGCCGGGATGGGCGAGCCATGCCCGACAATCGGCGATCAGGCGGTCCACGTTCTGCGGCAGCGGCCTGCCGCGTTCCGCGAGCGCCTTTATCCGGTCGTCGACGCCGGCCGCCAGAGGCAGGATCTGCGATAGCTGATCCTGCAGGGCTCGCACGGTTCGGATGCGCGGTGCTGCCCTCACGGTGTCGAAAGGCAGGTGAATGGACAGCTGATGCATTTCGGTGATGTCGAGTGCCAGGCGGCGGCGCTCCGCATCGAGGTTCGGGACGTCCTCGGTCGAGATCGAATCGTGCGACCAGCGCTCCGCGTCGCGCAAGGTGGTGTCCACCCGACGCAGCAGCATGTCGGTCACCGATCCGGGAAGCACCACGCCGTGCACGAGGCTGCCGCACAGAATGCCGACGGTGATCTCCTGCACGCGCAGGATCGCCACGTTGAAGATCTCCCCGGGCGTTTCGACGCTGGGAAAGGCGATGAGGCAGGCACTGTAGCCGGCCAGCACGAATATGTATGCGCGCGGTGTCCGCTCAAGCAGGGAAATGAACACGCACAGTGCCAGCCACAGCGCGATGGCGAGCGAGAGCAGCTCGGGTGCGTTGGAAAGCGGCGGAACCATGATGACGGTGGCGGCCGCGCCGGCGATCGTACCGATGATGCGGAAAAACGCCTTGGACAGCACAGCACCGGCCAGCGGCTGGGCGATGATGAACGATGTCAGGATGGCCCAGTAGGGGCGCGGGAGTCCGATCCGAAGCGCCACGTAGAACGCCAGCATCGCCGACAGATAGATCTTCAGCGAAAAGAGCGCTGCCGGTAGTCCAAAACGGGAAGTCACGGTCAGTCTCGCCGTTCCGTCAATGCCGCCTCGATGCTTTCGTAAACACGCAAGGTGGCTGCAAGATCCTCGTTGCTCACGCTCGCCAGCAGCTCATGGCGCAGTTCCTTGAGGCAATCCTCGACGTCGCGAACGATGCTAGCCCCGTTCACCGTCAGGCGCGTTAGCTTGGCCCTCGCGTCCTGGGGGTGGGGGAAGCGCTCGATCAGCTTGGCCTGCTCCAGACCGTTCAGGGTTCGCACCAGCGTCGGTTCGCGCACTCCCAGCGCTCGGGCGAGATCCGACTGGCAGGCGCCTTCTCCCAGTCGTTGCATGTAGACAAGGCACCAACCGCTCGAGCTGGAGACATTGAGCCGGGACAGAACCTGATCCCCCAGAAGGCGCCAGCGCCGGGACAGGTTGGCGAATTGGGTGGCGAACAATCGTTCCATTGTGCTGCGATTCATGAATTTTCATTAGTATGCTAATTAAAAGAGTCAATTGCGGGTAAGCGGCGCGCGCGACGGCAGGGGATTGTCTGTTAGCGCGATAGCTCGACGCTGCGACCCTCTATCGTGCTTGAGTTGCTGTCGCCGGGGCGGTATTTTTCCACAGAAACAAGGCTGTAAAGGCCATACTTAGGATCGCATCTGCCATGAAAATGGCGACGTCCGGGCTCTGTATGGGGGCCTTCGGCGACACGAAATAGCTGAACACCTGGGTAAACAGCAATGTCCCGATCAGCGCGGACAGGGCAACGATGGTCGCGCGGCGGCGGGAAAGATCAGCATAGCGTTTCATCCACGCCGGACGATTCTTTTGAATGGGAGACGTTTCCCGAAATGCAGGGTCGACCTATGGCCGCCTCTGGTCCGCCAGTGCGTTCTGGCCGTGTTCCGGAAGGTCTTGAGAAGCTGCTTCGAGTTTTGGCTTAGTGGCGGAGACGGAGGGATTCGAACCCTCGGTACCCTGATAGAGTACGGTTCCTTAGCAGGGAACTGGTTTCAGCCACTCACCCACGTCTCCGGTGCCGGCTCAGGCGGGCCCCTATAGCCATGGGTTTCGGGGGCGGCAAGGGGGCGATGTCGCCTTTGTGCGGATTTGCCGAAAACCGGCCTCCCGGAGCGTTTTCGGATTCGGTCCGCCGCAAAACGGACTCGCCCCATCGCCCATTCATTGCGGGGAAAGGTGCCGTGGATTCTTTTAGGGTGCCATCAATCATGGCACGCGCGAACGCGCCGCGTCGGGCCGCCAGTTACGAATTCGACCAGCTACGCGAGGAAAGGGTCATACCATGCCAGTCAGCACTCACGAACGGGGCAAGGGGCGCCGTCGCCTCCACCGGCCGATCGTTGCCCTGGCCGCTGCGCTGCTCGCCGTGATCGCGCCGGTCGCGCCCGCGCTGGCTCAAGTTACGACCGTTGATCCGGACGCCGCGATCGATGCGGACCTGAATCAGGGCACCACGTTCTCGCAGCAGCCCACAGGCGAACTGCCATCGAGCGAGCCGACTGCCCCGGCTGCCGCCGACAGCACGCCGGCGCAGAGCGGGGGTGGAGTCGCGGACTGGAATGCCAACGCGGTTTCCGCTCCCGCGCCTGCCGCCACAGCCGGGGCTCAGACAGCCGATTCGACGTCCACCTATCGCGAGGACGACCTGATCGGCGCGGCCGAGGGAGTCTTCGGCAAGGGTGCCAAGGGCCTTGCGGACCTGATCAAGGACCTGCTGGCCAAGCAGGGCGAGCCCAATGCCTATATCGTCGGCCGCGAAGCCGGCGGTGCCTTCGCGGTGGGGCTGCGTTACGGTTCGGGCACGTTGCACCACAAGGTCGAAGGCGAGCAGCCTGTTTACTGGACGGGCCCCTCGATCGGCTTCGATGCCGGTGCCAACGCGGGCAACGCCTTCGTTCTGGTCTACAATCTCTACGATAGCGAGGACCTCTACCACCGCTTCGGCGCGGGTGAGGGGCAGGCCTATCTCGTGGGCGGCTTCACGGTCAGCTACCTGCGCCGCGGCGACGTGGTGCTGATTCCCGTGCGGGCCGGCGCGGGGCTGCGGCTGGGTGCCAACATCGGCTACATGAAGTTCTCGCACAAGCAGAAGTGGCTGCCGTTCTGAGGGCAGGGCGGCCCTCCCGAAGCTATCTTCACGGATTGTGTTGTCCCCTGTTGCACGGCGTGGCGAGCGGGAGTAAGCCCCCGCCGCCATGCTTACCGACCTGCAACAACAGCCCGCCGACGCGCTTCTCGCGCTGATCAAGCTCCATAACGACGACCCGCGCGCCGACAAGATCGACCTCGGCGTGGGCGTCTATCGTACCGGTCAGGGGGAAACCCCGGTTTTCGGCGCGATCAAGGCGGCTGAGAAGAAACTCGTCGAGACGCAGGATTCGAAGGCCTACCTTGGCCCCGAGGGCGACATGGGTTTCGTTACCGCGCTCATGCCCTACATCTTCGGCAAGGCGAATCCGACGATGGACGGCCGGATCGAGGGCATGCAGACCCCCGGCGGCACCGGCTCGCTGCGCCTCGCGCTCGCGATGGTGAAGCGTGCGGGCTGCAAGCGCCTGATCGTCGGCAAGCCGAGCTGGCCGAATCACAACCAGATCTGCGCCGACCTCGGTCTTGAAGTTTCCGAGTTCGCCCATGCCAAGGCGGACGGCACCACCGACATGGACGCACTGCGCGCCGCGCTGGCCGATGCCGGCGAGGGCGATGCCGTCCTGCTGCACGGCTGCTGCCACAACCCGACCGGCATCGACTATTCGAACGCCGAGTGGGACGAGATCGCCGGTCTGCTGGCCGAGCGCAAGGTGCTGCCGGTGATCGACCTGGCCTATCAGGGGCTGGGCCGTGGCATGGAAGAGGACGCCTACGGCGTGCGCCGTGTGCTGGCCGCCGTGCCCGAGGCGCTGGTGTGCTATTCGTGCGACAAGAACTTCGGCCTCTACCGCGACCGCGTCGGCGCGCTCTATGCGATGGTCGCCGATCCGGCGGACCTCGCCAAGGTCATGTCGAACGGTCATTCGCTGGCCCGCGCCAACTGGTCGCAGCCGCCGGATCACGGCGGTGCGGCGGTGCGCCTCATCCTTGAGGACGAGGCTCTGACCATGCAATGGCTCGACGAGCTGGACCAGATGCGCGAGCGCATGCGCCAGATGCGCGCGAAGCTTGCCGCTGCCGGCAAGACCGGCGGCGTCGATCTTTCGCCAATCGGCGGACAGAACGGCCTGTTCTCGATCATCCCGTTCACGCCCGAGCAGGTGCAGGCGATGCGCGCCGAACACGGCATCTATTTTGCCGGGTCGGGCCGTATCAACGTCGCCGGGCTGACGTCGGGCAACATCGACAAGTTCATCGCCGCCGTTGCGGACGTGACCGGCTGATGATGGATCGTCAGCCGGTTCTGGAAGGGGACCGGCTGTCGCTCCGGCCCCTGCGTCCCGATGACTGGCGCGCGCTCTATGTCGTCGCCTCGGATCCGCAGATCTGGGCGGGCCATCCCTCGTACGACCGCTGGCAGGAGCCGGTGTTCCGCAAGTTCTTCGCCGATGCCATGACGCGCGGCGGAGCGCTGGCGATCATCGACAAGCATGCCCAGAGCTCTGCCGCAGGGGCTGGCGGCGAGATCATCGGGTCGAGCCAGTTCGACGAGCCCGAACTGACAGGGCCGGGTGAAATCGAGATTGGCTGGTCGTTCCTCGCCCGCAAGTATTGGGGACGGGGATACAACGCCGAGTTCAAGCGCCTGATGCTCGCCCACGCGCTGGCGCATTATGAACGCGCGATCTTTCAGGTCGGCGAGGATAACGCGATCTCGCGCAAGGCCATGGAGAACATCGGCGGCGTGCTGACCGACCGTACCCGCATGCTGGAGCGTGGCGGCGGCGTGATGGTGCGCCATGTGATCTACGAGGTCACGCGCGAGGGGCTCGCAAACGGGCCGCTGGGGCGCGGCTGAACGAGCTACGAGGTATCCCATGCAGATCGCGGTTCTCACATTCGACGGGTTTAACGAGCTGGACTCGTTCATCGCATCGGCCATTCTCAATCGCATGAAGCCGCATGGCTGGGCGGCGCATATCACCTCGCCTGCCGAGGAGGTCACGTCGATGAACGGCGTTACCGTGCGCCGGCAGAAGCCGCTGGAATTCGCGGCCGAGGCGGATGCCGTGCTCGTCGGCAGCGGGATCAGGACGCGGGACATCGCGGCCGATGCCGATCTGCTCGCCCGGATAAGGCTCGATCCTTCGCGTCAGCTGATCGGGGCGCAATGCTCCGGCACCTTGCTGCTGGCGAAGCTGGGGCTGATCGGTGCGCTGCCGGCCTGTACCGACCTGACGACCAAGCCCTGGGTCATCGAGGCGGGCGTCGACGTCATCGATGCGCCGTTCGTTGCGCATGGCAATGTGGCGACGGCGGGCGGGTGCCTGGCCTCGCAATATCTGGCAGCGTGGATGATCGCGCGCGGCGCCTCGCTGGAGGATGCCCGCGACGCGATCCATTACGTCGCACCCGTGGGGGAAAAGGCCCGTTACATCGAACAGGCCATGGCCGCGATTGCGGGTGCAGAGGCAGTTGCGGAGCCGTTGGGGCAGGGCTGAAATCAACATCCTTCGACAAGCTCAGGATGAGCGGTGTTTCTTGAGGCGAAGATTGAAACGTGAACCAGCCTCTTGCCGAGTTTTAACCCGCTCCCGCTCAGCCTGAGCTTGTCGAAGGCCACCCACCAACGTCAGACTCTGGGGCATGGCGTTCTTCACCTACATCCTGCGATGCCGGGACGGCAGTTACTACGTCGGCCACACTGATGATCTTGAACGCCGGATCGCCGAGCATCAGACCGGAACCATGGGAGGCTACACAGCCAGACGGCGTCCCGTTACGTTTCTATGGTCCGAAAGCTTTCAGACCCGCGACGAAGCCTTCGCTGCCGAACGCAAACTCAAGGGATGGAGTAGGGCCAAGAAGGAAGCGATGATGGCGGGAGACTGGGGGCTGGTTGCCGAGCTTGCGCGATGCAGGAGCGGCGATCAGGCGGGAACCACGGGTAGTGCGCGGCCTTCGACAGGCTCAGGCTGAGCGGGCTTGGGGATGGCGAAAAGGCATGGGCCCCGGATTGCGGAAGCAATATCTGCTCCACCTCCCGTTCGTCCTGAGCTTGTCGAAGGACGCTTGCACAGAGCTCTCGGTCCGCTGGGCATCACCCCCGCAGCGATTGCATCCGCTGCAAGTAGCGCGCCAGCACGTCGATCTCCAGGTTCACGCCGTCTCCCGCCTGCATCGCGCCGATGGTGGTGACCTCGGCGGTGTGGGGGATGATGTTGAGCGTGAAGTGGCAGGTGCCGTCCGGCTCGTCCGAGACTTCGTTCACGGTCAGCGAGACGCCGTCGACAGTGATCGAGCCCTTGGGGGCCAGATAGGGCGCCAGTTCCTTGGGCGCGGCGATCACGAACTTCTTCGAATCGCCCTCGGGCGTCACGCTCACCACCGTGCCGACGCCGTCGACGTGGCCGGTGACGATGTGGCCGCCCAGTTCATCGCCCAGCTTGAGTGCGGGTTCGAGGTTGAGCTTGCCGCCTTGTTCCCAGCGTCCGGGTACGGTGCGGGCCACCGATTCGCCCGAGATATCGACCGCGAACCACGCATCGCCGGGCGCGCCGCCCTTGTCGACCACGGTCAGGCATACGCCCGAGCAGGCGATCGAGGCCCCCATTGCGATCTCTGCGGGATCGAAGGGGCAGGCGATGACGGCGCGAAGGTCCCCGGTCTTGCGGGTTTCGCGGATGGTGCCGATAGCGGTGACTATTCCGGTGAACATGGTGTCCGCGTGTAGACTTCCAGCGTGTCGCTGCCAAGCTGCCGCCGCTCTCCCATGCGCCATTTTCCGTGCGCCTGTGACAGCGCGGCAAGGCCGAAGTCGCCCAGCGCGGGGCGGCCGCCGACGAGGATCGGCGCGCGGTAGATCAGCAGGCGGTCGACAAGACCGGCGGCCAGAAACGCCGTGGCAGCCTTAGCGCCGCCTTCCACGAAAAGGTACTGCACGCCCTCCATCGTTGCGATGGCATCGGGCGAGGGCAGGGCGCGCCAGCCTTCGGGCGCTTCGCCGCGCGTGAGTACCCAGCGCTCGGGGCTGCGTTCGGCAAGGCCGGGCAGGCGCACGTCGAGGCGCGGGTTGTCGGCGCGCAGCGTGCCGCCGCCGACGAGGATGGCATCGGCTTTCGCGCGCATGGCGTGGGTGTGGGCGCGGGCTTCGGGTCCGGTGATCCACTGGCTCTCGCCGCTGGCCATGGCAATGCAGCCGTCGAGCGACATCGCCAGTTTGAGCGTGACTTCCGGACGGCCGAGATGTTTGGACGCCAGATAGCCCGACAGACTCGCCTCGCAGGCGAGGGAGGGCAGGTACTCGGCTGCGATTCCGGCTTCGCGCACGCGGGCAAGGCCGCTGCCGGCAGTGCGGGGGTCCGGGTCCATGCAGCCGATGACGACGCGGGCGACACCCGACGCGCTCACCAGATCGGCGCAGGCAGGGCCGCGCCGCGACTGGTGCGCGCAGGGTTCGAGCGTGACGTAGAGCGTGGCGCCGTGCGCGGCCTTGCCAGCTATTTCCAGCGCCACGGCCTCGGCATGGGGACGGCCGCCAGCGTGGGTCCAGCCGTGCGCGATGACCTTTCCGTCCTTGACGAGGATCGCGCCGACACCGGGATTGGGGCGGCTCAGCGGCCTCGCACGTGCGGCGAGGGCGGCCGCCGCCGCCAGCCAGCGCGCGTCGTCGCTCACTGCTGCTGCTGGCTCTGCTGCTGGCGGAAGCGTTCGGCGCGGGCCTTTTCCTCGGCGGCCTGCTCGGCCTTGGCCTCGCGCTCGATCTTGTCGACGTCCATGCCCGATGCGCGCCCGATGGCCTTGTAGATGTTGCGCACTTCCTCGTCGCGCTTGGCCTGCTCGGCCAGCCAGACCTCCTTGCGCTTCTGGTTGGCGATGTTCTCGGCCATGATTTCCTCGTCGGTGCGGTGCGCGGGCAGCGTGGAAATATAGACGACCTTGGGCGGCGGGTGCGGGCCCTTCGCCTCTTGATTCCACATCACGTAGAACACGCCGAAAGTGCAGGCGGCGGAAATGGCGGCGATGCGCCAGCGGTTATGCCCGGCCTGTTTCCAGACTTCGATGAAGTCCGCGACCATTCCCGTGGGATTGACGTCTTTCCAGTATCCGGAGCGCTTGAACAGGGACATGGGCCGCTATGTAGGCCGTTCGCCGCCGGAAGGCTACCCGAATGGCTGATAGAGCGTGCGCCCGTGCGCTTTCAGCCAGCGGTTGGCATCGTGGACCGAGCCTTCGAACAGCTCTTTCAGGCACAGATGGAACGCGGGCGAATGGTCGAAGTGGACAAGGTGCGCGACTTCATGCGCCACCACCGAGCGGCGGACCGTGTCCGGCGCCATGATCAGCCGCCAGTTGATGCGGACCGTTCCGTCGGAGGCGCACGAGCCCCAGCGCCGCCGCGCGCTGGTAAGTGCGAGCCGGGGCGTGGGCTGCGCGGCGCGGGTGCAGTATTCGGCAAGGTCTCCGCCCAGCGCCTCGCGGGCTTCGGCCTGCAGCCAGCGCTGGAGGCGGGAGGCGAGCGAGCTTTCCGGGCCGCCGACGTGAAGGGCGCTTTCGACCTTTGCCGGGCGGCGCGGGGCCTTGGGATCGTGCGCCAGCGTCAGCGCCTCGCCGCGAAAGTGCAGCGTTGAACCGTGGGCGAGCGGCACTGCGGCAGGCAGGGCCTCGATCTGGCGCGCCAGCCAGTCGCGACGCGATTCGGCGAAGGCCAGCGCTTCGGCGGTGCGCGTCCAGCGCGGGATCGAGATGCGCACTTCGCTGCCGTCGGGCGCAAGCCGCATGGTCATGCGCCGCGCCCGTTCGAGCCGGCGGATCGTCACGGGCAGGGCACGCCCGGCAACCTCTACGGTTGGCTCCGCTCGGGGATCGCGGCGCAGCCAGTCGAGCATGGCGGTCAGCTTACGTCCCAGGGGTTGGTGCCGTCGTCCTCCAGCTCATCCTCCTCGTCATCGCCATAGGGCCAGACGATGTGCTGTTCGAGCGGGCCGGCAATGGTCTCGCTGATCACCTTGCCCGCCACCGACATGCCCGCCTCGTGAACCGCATTGCGGTCTCCGCACACGAGGTAGTGCCATTCCGGCAGCGGATCGCCCTCGGCCCGCAGGCGATAGGCGCAACTCGGCGGGAGCCAGGACAGCGAACCGGCAATCTGCGGGGTCAGCCGCAGGCAATCGGGCACGAAGCTGCGGCGGTTGGCGTAGTCGCTGCAGCGCGCGGTCTTGAGGTCGAGCAGCTTGCAGGCGACGTTGGTGTGATAGATCTCGCCGGTGTCGGCATCTTCCACCTTGTGCAGGCAGCACTGGCCGCAGCCGTCGCACAGCGCCTCCCACTCCTCGCGGCTCAGCGAATCGAGCGGGCGCTCCCAGAAAGGTCTCATTTCACCCATTTCGCCAGTTCCGCTGCCACGGCCGGTGCCGGCGGGCCATGGTCCACCGGCAGCAGCATGGCGATGGGCTTGCCGTCCGGGTCCATGAGATAGGCGACGCGGCTGTGGTCCATCAGGTAGCCACCGGGCGTGTCGTCGCCGCGCTTGTAGTAGGCAGCGAAGGCATCGGCTGCCTGCTTTACCTGTTCGGGCGTTCCGGTCAGGCCCAGCAGGCGCGGACCGAAGGCGGCCGTCCATTCGCCGACGACCTTGGGCGTATCGCGCTCGGGATCGATGGAAATGAAGATGGGCTGCACTTTTGCCGCCAGATCCGGGCGTTCCCCGGCGAACTGGTTGAAGCCGCGCATCATTGCCTGGACATCGAGCGGACAGGCATCGGGGCAGAAGGTGTAGCCGAAGTAGACGATTCGCCATTTGCCCTTGAACTGGTCCCAGGTCACCGTCTTGCCGTTCTTGTCCTCCAGCGTGAAAGGTCCGCCGATCGAGGCGCCTTCGAGTGGCGGCCGTTCGGCCTGCTGGCCCTGCTGCTGGCAGGCGGCAAGAGACATGCCGAGCCCCAGTCCGAGCGCGAGGGGCAGCGTCAGGCGGGCAAGGCCCCTGGCGAGGGGGGCGAGCCGATTGTCTAGGTAGGTCATGGCGTGGCGGTTCATGCTCTGCTAAACGCTCCCGTGCAAGGCGGAGCTGGCGGGGTCGCCCCGGAATTGAGAAGAGTTCGGAGGAATTTCAAGGTGTCCAAGATGACTGCCGGTATGAAGCGGATCGCAAGCGGGAACGCCATCTCGCGTACGATCCTCAAGGTGGCCGCTCCCGTGCTTGCGGCGGGCCTGCTGCTTTCGAGCCCCGCCCATGCGGATTTCTCCGATGGCTACAAGTTCCTCGAAGCGGTCAAGAAGAAAGAGGGCGAGAAGGTCGAGCAGGCCATCATGGATTCCGCGAGCATCGTCAATGCACGCGACATCTCGTCGGGCGAGACGGCATTGCACATCGTTACCAAGCGGCGCGACCTGACCTGGCTCAACTATCTCGTCTCGCATGGGGCCAATGTGAACCAGGCGGACGACCGTGGGCGCACACCCCTGCAACTGGCGGTCAACCTCGGCTGGCGCGAGGGCGCCGAATTCCTGGTCGAACACCACGCGCGGACGGACGATTCGAACGACGCGGGCGAGACGCCGCTGATTTTCGCCGTACACCGGCATGACCTGCGTCTGATGAAGACCCTGCTGGAGGCCGGTGCCGATCCGGACCGTGCCGACAATTCGGGCCGCAGCGCACGCGACTATGCCAAGCTCGAAGGCGAAGACAGCAACCTGCTTACGACTATCGAGACCTACGCACGCAAGGATGCCTCCAAGTCGTCCATGCCGGTTTACGGTCCGGTGCCTTGAGAGTGCAGACGATGGAAGATCCCGCTACCCTCGACGCCCTGCGCGTGCAGCTTGCGCCCGCCATTGCCGATGCCGCAGCCTTCGACGGCTGGAGCAGGGAAGCCGTTGCCCATGCCGCAGCTGCGGCGGGCGTCGACGGCGATCTGGCGGCCTTCGCCTTTCGGGACGGGCCGATGGCAATGATCGCGGCCTGGATCGGCCATGTTGATGCGCAGATGGCGAGCGCGGTGCCGGCCGAGTCGCTTTCGGGCCTGTCGGTCCGGGAACGCATCCGCCGGCTGGTCATGGCGCGGCTCGATGCCGTCGCCGGGCGCGAGGAGGCTCTGACGCGCGCGCTTTCGATCATGGCTCTGCCGCGCAACCTTGCCGCTTCCACGCGGCTGGGCTGGCGCAGTGCCGATGCCATGTGGCGGCTCGCCGGGGATACCGCGACCGACTACAACCACTACACCAAGCGGACGATTCTGGCGGGCATCTATGCGGCGACGCTGCATGTCTTCGCCCGCGACAAGAGCGAGGGGAAGGCCGAGACGCGTGCTTTCCTCAACCGCCGGATCGAGGGCATCATCCGCTTCGAAAAGGCCAAGACTCAAATGCTGCGTGCGCCGGATGAGCATTTCAGCGTAACCCGCCTGCTGGGCAGGCTCCGTTACCCGGCACGGTAAAGATCAAGGGGGGGAGGGCATCCCCCCTTTTTTTGATGTGCGCGTGGGCGCGATCAGAACGGAATATCGTCGTCCAGATCGTCGCCGAAGCCGCCGCCCATCGAGCTGCCGGAGGAACCGCCGCTGCTGCTGGTCCGGCCCCAGTCATCGCCGCTCGAGGAACCGCCCGAGCGGCCCCAGTTGTTGTCGCCGCCACCCGAGCGACCGCCTTCGTTCCAGCCGCCACTGCCACCGCCGCCGCCGCGCGAACCGCCGCCGCCCGGTGCGCTATCGAGCATGGTGAGCACGCCGCCCATACCGCCGACAGAAATTTCGGTGGTGTAGCGGTCGTTGCCGTTCTGGTCCTGCCATTTGCGGGTGCGCAGCTGGCCTTCGATGTAGACCTTCGAGCCCTTGCGCAGGAAACGTTCGGCAACGCCGACGAGCCCGTCGGACTGGAGCACCACGCTGTGCCACTCGGTGCGCTCCTTGCGCTCGCCGGTCTGGCGGTCCTTCCAGCTTTCCGACGTGGCAATGCGCAAGTTGGCAATGCGCCCGCCGTTCTGGAACGACTTGACCTCGGGATCGGCCCCGAGGTTGCCGACGAGAATGACCTTGTTGACGCTGCCTGCCATGATGGAATCGCTTTCCTTTGAACTTCGGCGGATGGGGTAGCGAACGAGGAGGCTTCCTGCCAACCGTTGATGGGGCTGTTTTCCCCGTTTGGCAGGAATGTACCGTGCAAAAGCTGATCTTGGCGGGCGACGGTGTTCAGGAAGACATTGTAGTGTGCTGGATGGCGGAAAAGTCGGGGTCAGTTGCCCTTCGACATCGACCGACGCCTCGAGAACCACGACACCGCCAGCCAAATTCCGGCGAGAGCACCAGCAGTGAACGAGCCATAATAAAAGGCTCTCCATTCAACGCCCAATCCGACGAAAGCTGCGGCGAAGTGCGCACCAGTGGAGGCATAGAGGATACGTTCAGCAAACTTCATGGAAGCATCATGACCATGCTGCCCAATTTCTGCAATGTCGGCGTGTCCGGAACAGCGGCTTTTGAAGCGAGAATCAGGAACAGCTGACGCCGCAACCTGCCGTGCGAACGCCTCTAAAGCCCCGCCGCCACCGCGATCCAGTACGTCAGGCCCGCCGCCAGATACGCCAGCCCGAACAGGTAGGCGAGCATGAAGGCTGGCCATTTCCAGCCATTGGTCTCGCGCCGGGTCACGGCGATGGTCGACATGCACTGCGGCGCGAAGACGAACCACGCAAGGAAGGCCAGTGCCATCGGCAGGGTCCAGCGGCTCTTGAGCTGGTCGCCGAGCTGCGCAGCCTGCTGGTCCTCGTCGTCTCCCGCATCGACCGCGTAGGTCGTTGCGAGCGAGCTGACGGCAACCTCGCGCGCGGCCATGGCCGGGATCAGCGCGAGCGCCATGTCGCGGTTGAAACCGATCGGCTCGACGACGACGGCAAGGCCATTGGCGACCTTGCCCGCGATCGAGGCATCGACCTGACTCTCGCCGGGGCGGGCCTGCGGGAAGTTGAGCAGGAGCCAGAGCACCACGGTCACCGTGAAGATGATCGTGCCCGCGCGCCGCAGGAAGATCCAGGCGCGCTGCCACAGGCCCAGCAGCAGGTCGCCGATGCGCGGCAGCTGGTACTTGGGAAGCTCCATGATGAAGCCGGATGCCGCGCCCTTGGTGACCGACCGGCGCAGCACCAGCGCGACGAGCATCGCCCCCATGACGCCGGCCACGTAGAGCGCGAAAAGGACCAGGCCCTGCAGCCCCACGCCGCCGCCCACATTGCGGTTCGGGATGAAGGCGGCGATGATCACGGCGTAGACGGGAAGGCGCGCCGAACAGGTCATCATCGGCGCGATCAGGATCGTCGTCAGCCGGTCCTTGGGGTCGGTGATCGAGCGCGTCGCCATGATGCCCGGAATCGCGCAGGCAAAGCTGGAGAGCAGCGGAATGAAGCTGCGCCCCGACAGGCCGACACGCGCCATCAGCCGGTCCATCAGGAAGGCGGCGCGCGCCATGTAGCCCGATGCCTCCATAGCGAGGATGAACGCGAAGAGGATGACGATCTGCGGCAGGAACACCACAACCGAACCGACGCCCGAGATCACGCCATCGGTGATGAGATCGCGCAGCAATCCGGCCGGCAAGACGGCCTTCACGACGTCGTGAAGCCAGCCAACCGCTGCATCGAGCGCGTCGGCAAAGGGAGTGGCCCAGGCGAAAACGGCCTGGAACACCACGAACAGCAGCGCCAGCAGAATGACCGGCCCGGCCCAGGGGTTGAGCAGCACGCGGTCGAGCCGTGCGTGCAGGCGGTGACGCTTCGATTCGGAGAGGATCGTCGCGTCGGCCATGGCATGGGCGGCAACCCGGCGTTCGGTCTGCGACAGCGCGGTAATGCCGGGGCCGGGGTGGCGCATTTCGGCCGACGCGATCGCCTCGCCCAGTTCGGCAAGGCCGCGTCGGCGCACCGCGACGGTGGGAATGACGCGCACGCCCAGTTCTTCCTCCAGCACGGCCGGATCGAGCACCAGCCCGTCGCGTTCGGCAAGGTCGACCATGTTGAGCGCCACGACGGTGGGCTTGCCCAGCGCCAGGATCTCCTGAGCGAAGACGAGGTGCTGCTCGAGGTTCGAGGCGTCGAGTACCACCACGAGCACGTCGGGTGCGGCCTCGCCGGGAAAGGCACCTTGGATGACCTTGGACGTCACTTCCTCGTCGGGACTGGTCGGATCGAGGCCGTAGGCGCCGGGCAGGTCGGTCATCTCGACGGGCTCGCCGGTAGGGAGCACGACCCGGCCCGACTTGCGCTCGACCGTGACTCCCGGATAGTTCGCGATCTTCTGGCGTGCGCCGGTCAGCGCGTTGAACAGCGCGCTCTTGCCCGCATTGGGATTGCCGACGAGAGCGACCTTGCGCGGACGGCTCACGCGTTCACCTCTTCCAGTATTTCGACCTGCATCGCCGCTGCATGAGCCCGGCGTACCGCGACAGTCATGCGGCCAACGGTGATCGCGATAGGGTCTGCACCGCCCAGTATCCCGCGATGGGCAACCGCAACGCGCGCGCCTTCCTCCAGCCCCAGCGCGCGCAAACGGCGGGCTTCTTCCTGGACCAGTGCCGACCATTCGACCGCGACGATGCGCGCGGTCCGGCCGATGGGAAGCGAGTCAAGAGTCATGAAGGCTGCGCTGCCAGATTACGTCGTCAATTGCAACTGGTTCGCAATAACTCTGGCTATCTGTCTTTGTTCTGAATCAAATCGGCACGCTCGGCGCGAAAAAATGACGCCGGCTCCGTTTGTGACAGCTCACGTGTACGAGTCGCGTCAAATGTTCCTGCGAAGGAACGCATGAAGACGCGCCGGAGGCAGTTTTTGCCTCACTTGCGCGACTGTGATCGTGGGGAATGGTGTCAGAAGAACACTCGAAAGTGTCATCTAGTGAATTGAATTTGCTATATAATTATTTGTGATTCTTGAGTGATACCCACGCCGATACCCTGGCAAATTTTTGGGCCCAAGTTCGAGTCCCTTTAGGCCGCAGAAATGCATTTCCGACGGGTGATTCGACTTATAGTGGTGGTGCCTTGGCAACAGCTTGAAGTGATGGTGTGCGGCGATTAGCGGGATCAATTGCCGCAAGGCATGCGGTGAATACAGCCTGCACCATGAACGAGAAGATTGGTCTGTCTTCCGCAGGAGCACAGAGAATCTCGCCATCAAGCGTGTCGCTGTCTGCCATCGGCAGGGGGTGTCGTATCGCTGCCGTCCACAAGGATCGGCCAAAGGATCGGCCAAAGGATCGGCCAAAGGATCGGCCAAATTTAGTTAGATGTTGAGAAAAACATACGATATTCTACGATTATTCCATCACAGATGATCGGCCAAAACATGAGTTCAGAAGCGCCTGACATGATAGAGCCCGCGCGTATAGACGCACCCGACGGCGACCTTCCCGACCTTATCGCCGAGGTGGCTGCAAAGGGTGAGGCGCTGGGGCAAAAGCTGCATCCGCGGACGGCGGAAAATCTCGCCGGCTTCGTACGCATCATGAACACCTACTACAGCAACCTCATCGAGGGCCACAATACGCGGCCGCGCGATATCGAACGTGCCCTGGCACGGATCGATGAGGAAGATGAGAAGCGCGATCTCCTCATCGAGGCGGTCGCCCATGTTCGCCTTCAGGCGCGGATCGATGCGTTGGCTTCCGAAGGGCGCCTGCCCGACCCGGCGGCTCCCGATTTCCTACGGCAACTCCACCATGATTTCTACGAGGGGGCGACGAAGGAGATGTTGGCTATCACGGGCCGGGGCCGATCCTTTGAAATGGTCCCCGGCGAATGGCGCAAGGGCGAAGAACAGGACGTCGAGATAGGCCGCCATCTTCCGCCGCCGAGTGACCGCGTTCCCGATTTCATGAACTATTTCTACCGGCGATTTGCCTTTGAACCCACGGACAACCTGTTGTTGGCTGTCGGCCCCGGGAAGGGTAAGCGCATTCTCGCCATGGCGACGGCGCATCATCGCTTCAACTACATTCACCCGTTTCCGGATGGCAACGGGCGGGTCAGTCGTTTGATGAGCCATGCAATGGCGCACAAAGCCGGGATCGGAGCGCATGGGCTCTGGTCGATATCGCGCGGGCTTGCGCGTGGGTTATCGGACGGTCCCGAGGGCCGGTTGGAATACAGGCAGCACATGGCGTGGGCCGATGAGCAGCGACAGCGTGACCGTGACGGAAGGGGCAACCTGTCGCTCAAGGGACTCAGCGTATTCGCAACATGGTTCCTCAAGGTTGCCCTCGACCAACTCGAATTCATGACGCAGCTGTTCGATCTTGAAACGCTCGCCAAGCGTATCGAGCGCTTGGTTGCCCGGCACGAAAAGTTCGCTCCAGAGGCCGTTCACCTACTCCTTGAAGCACTTCGGCGCGGTGAGTTCGAGCGTGGCGAAGCGGCGCGTCTTACTGGTATGCCGGAGCGAAGTGCGCGCAGAGTGCTCAAGGACCTGACCCAAGCGGGCCTGCTCGCATCTTCGACCGAGAAAGGGCCTGTCTCGTTGCGCTTTCCCAGTGATACCTTGGAGGCGCTGTTTCCGAAGCTGTATCCTGATGCAATGGTTTAGCGGGCCGACCGGGAAATGGCGGCAGGATCGGCCAAAAGATCGGCCAAATCATCCTGCTGTCGTGCGTAAGAGGCGATATCCGCTGATTTTTTTCAAAGACCAAAAGCGGCTAGGTCGGCGTTTGTTCGGCAAAGCTGTAGTTCCTCTCCTCAAATCGAAAGAGAGCTTTGAAGCGCCGACCTGCCGGACTTTCTGCGCAATGATGCCGATACGTTGCGGATGAGCAAGGGCCTTGTTGCTGAGATTGGAACCCAACCTGACGCTTCAGTTATCCCGTTGCACAATTACATCCCAGGTCAGGTCAAACCGAGCGAGGTATTTCCGTAATCTGTCGGCGTCATTGGTGCTTGCGCGCCTTTCTCGTGACGCGGAAAACAGCTTTCGGCCCGCATCGGACAGCGAGTAGCTGTTTCGGCACGTTTCGACGACAAAACCCAATTGAACGCGGTCGAACGGATCGACCTGCGACAAGGTATTGGCGCCCAGAAGAAATTCCAGTCCGTCGCCGTTCGGCTCAGCGACTGCCGAAGGCCGCTTCAAACGCGTAATCTCCGTGGACACGACATCGACATCGATCCGCCCCTTTGGTGAAAATGTCGCCATGCGGGTGATGCTGGCGGCAAGGTCGCGGAAGTTGCCGGGCCAACGGGCTTCGGGAGAGACGGCGTAGGCCAGGTAGCGTTCGCGGGCTTCCTTATTGAACGTCACCCGCTCGCCCTCGCGTTCAGCGTGGCGGTCCAGCTCGTAGTCGAGATTGGGGGCGATGTCCTCGCGGCGCTCGGCGAGGCTGGGCAGCGAAAAGGTCCATAAGTTCAAGCGGGCGTAAAGGTCTTCGCGGAAGGTGCCTTGCGCCACGCAGGCGCCGAGATCGCGGTTGGTGCCGGCAATCAGCTGAAAATCGCTTTCGGTTTCGCGATCTGCGCCGACCGGCAAGAAACGCTTGTCCTCGATGGCGCGCAGGATCATGGCCTGTTCGTCGAGGCTGAGTTCGCCGATCTCGTCGAGAAACAGCATACCTCCGTCAGCGGTGCGGAGCAGGCCGGGCCGGTCTGCTGCTGCGCCGGTGAAAGCGCCTTTCCTGTGGCCGAACAAGGCAGACATGGCGCTGTCTCCGCGCAAGGTTGCGCAGTTGACTTCGACGAACTGGCCGGAGACTTGCCGCTTCAACTTCTTCAGCTCGAAAATGCGGCGGGCGAGCTGGCTTTTGCCTGCCCCGGTCGGCCCCATCAGCAGGATAGGCGCGCGGGTGCGGCTGGCGACTTGTTCGATCTCCTCGATCATCGCGTTGAACGCGGCGTTGCGGGTGTCGATGCCGGACTTGAGAAACGAGGTGCTCTCGGCGCTCGCCACGGCGAAGCGCGTGGCGATGGAATCGTAGCGCGAGAGATCGAGGTCGATCACGCTCCATGTGCCCGGCGCGGTTCCGTCTGCGCGCTTGCCGGGCTGGGTCTGGAGCAGGCGGCCCGGCAGATAGTTCGCCTCTGTCAGGAGGAACAGACAGATCTGCGCGACGTGGGTGCCGGTGGTGATGTGGACCAGCAGGTCCTCGGTTTCGGGATCGAGATCGAGCGTGCGCGCGAAATCCAGTAGCTTGCCGTAGACTTCTTCGAAGTCCCAGGCATCGTCGAAGTCGATCACGTGGCGCTCGACATGCGTTTCGGGCGAAACCGAGGCGATATCCTCGCACACATATTCGGCCAGACGCCGGTGCGCATTACCATGGATCATCACGAAGCGGTCGACGCGCAAGTCCTCGTGCATGGCGAGCGCGACCGAGGGCCGCCATTTCATCCAGCGCGAAGGGCCGAACTTCGATGCGTCCAGCGTGGAGCCGAGAAAGCCTATGACGGTGGTGGGCTTCATGCGATGATCTTATACATATTTATATTTTTGGATAAAGTCAGATAAGAATCCTGCGATGGCATTGAGCGATCCATCTTGATCTGCCTGCCGGAATTTCGCGGAAATACGCCGGTTTTGCAGAATTTTCTGACGGTTCCGCCCATTTGGCACGCCTTCTGCAATATCCTTCGTGCCGGGCCGGTCGAACAGCCCGGTGCGAGGAAACGGGAAAGCGGGGCGGCCGGAATGGGCTGGCCGCCTCCAGCCCCGAGACGAAGGATTTTATGCCATGGCTTTGAAGCGCCTTTTTGCCGGCACCGCATCGCGGTTTCTGCCGCGCGCCGATGCCGTGAACGAAGCGGGCGGTGTGGCCTATGCCTACGGCCCCGAAGCGAAGCTGGCTCAGCTGGCTGCAACCGGCGCGCTGGGTGACGGCTTCTATGCGAATGCCGAAACGCAGCTGGCCGACGTGCTGGAGACTGCCTGGGCGGTCGATGCCGAATTTGTCGCCAAGGCGGCGGTCTATGCCCGCCAGTCGGGCGCGATGAAGGATATGCCTGCGCTGTTGACGGCGGTGCTGACGATGTCGGATCCCGACTTGTCGGTGCGCGTGTTCAAGCGCGTCATCGATAACGGCCGCATGCTGCGCTCGTTCGTGCAGATCATGCGTTCGGGCCAGACCGGGCGGGCTTCGCTCGGCTCGCGGCCGAAGCGGTTGGTGAAGGAGTGGCTGGAGCAGGCCTCCATGACGCGTCTGATGCAAGCCGCGACCGGCAACGATCCGAGCCTGGCGGATGTCGTCAGGATGGTTCACCCGACGCCTGCGTCGGATGAGCGACGCTCGTTCTATGGCTGGCTGATCGGCAAGCCCTATGACGTTGCAGCGCTGCCGGCGGAAATCGCTGCGTTCGAGGCGTGGAAGCGCGACACCGCGCTGCCCTTGCCGCCGGTGCCGTTCGAATGGTTGACCGCGTTCCCGCTCTCGGCAGAGCAGTGGGGTGAGATTGCCCTGACCCGGATGGGTTGGCAGGCGCTGCGGATGAACCTCAACACGCTGGCGCGCCAAGGCGCGTTCGACGTCGCGGGGGTCACTGAGGCGGTGACAGCCCGGCTGGCCGATGGCGAGGCTTTGGCCCGGGCGCGCGTCATGCCCTATCAGCTCATGGTTGCCATGGGACAGGTGGGGGACGGTGTGCCGCTCAAGGTGCAGGCCGCGCTGGAAGATGCGCTGGAGGCTTCACTTGCGAGGGTTCCGGTGCTCGAAGGCCATGTGGTCGTCTGCCCGGACGTGTCTGGCTCGATGGGTTCGCCTGTCACCGGCTACCGTAAGGGCGCAAGCTCGAAGGTGCGGTGCATCGATGTCGCGGCGCTGGTTGCGGCGGCAGTACTGCGCACCAATCGCAGCGCCCGGGTGCTACCGTTCGAATGCGATGTGGTGAAGCTGAAGCTTGATCCGAAGGCGCGCGTGGCGGTCAATGCCGCGAAGCTCGCTTCGGTCGGTGGTGGCGGGACTAATGTGTCGGCCCCGCTTGCCTTGCTCAACCGCGAGCGGGCCACGGTCGATACCGTGGTGATCGTCTCGGACAATGAGTCCTGGATCGATCCCTCCCGCCGCGGCGCCACGGCAACGATGGACGAGTGGAACAAGCTGAAGGCCCGCAACCCGGGCGCGAAGCTGATCTGCATCGACATCGCGCCTTACGGCACCACGCAGGCGAAGAGCCGGGCGGATATCATGAATGTCGGTGGCTTCACCGACGCCGTGTTCGACGCGATGGCGCGCTTTGCCTCAGGGCAGACGCGCGATTGGGTCGAGTTGGTGAACGAAACGGAGGTTTGAACGCAAAGGGTCACGGCGAATGCCGGAAGGACTACATCAGGATCTGACTGGCGCGGGTTCGAATCCCGCCTGTCCTCAGGGGCAGTAGCTCAGCGGTAGAGCATCAGGATGTCTTTCCAATCCTCGTCGCCGTGACCCTTTAACGAAATTCAGGAATTGCCGTGGCGAATGCCGGTGGGACTACATCCTCCACCAAGCAGAAGGTCCGACGAGTTAAAGCGCCCCGAAGCCAGCGACGGTCAAGGGGAGATGCGGGTTCGAATCCCGCCATTGGAGTGTAGCTTAAGGGCCGCGTCTCACCACACCTCGTCGCCACGGCTACCCATTCAGCACGGCGAATGCCGAACGGACTACATCGACTGTTAATCGCCAGGTTGCGGGTTCGAATCCCGCCGGGTCCACCATCTGCGGACCCGTAGCTCAAACGGATAGAGCGGGATGTCTGTTCAAACCTCGTCGCCGTGCACGCTATTTCAACGCTGGCGAATGCCGGTGGGACTACACGGGTAAGGCCTACGGGCCGAGCGGTTCAATTCCGCGCCTGAAGCAATTCAGGAAGTCTCGCCAAACCTCGTCGCCAGCACCTATGACGTGTTTTCAAGGAGATCGGCCATGACCGAGACCAGTTACGAATACCGGCATGTCGACGGCGGCGTGCCGATCAAGATGTGGACCCGTGGTGTACCCGTGGACGACAAGGCGCACGATCAGCTTTCGCGCGCGGCGCAGATGCCGTTCATCTTCAAGCATGTTGCGGCCATGCCCGACGTGCATGTGGGGATCGGTGCGACTGTGGGATCGGTGATCCCGACCAAGGGCGCGGTGATCCCGGCGGCCGTGGGCGTGGACATCGGCTGCGGCATGATGGCCGCGCGCACCGCGCTGATGGCGCATGACCTGCCGGACAGCCTTGAAGGCGTGCGCTCTGCCATCGAGCAGGCGGTGCCGCATGGGCGCTCCGTCGGGCGCGGAAAGCGCGACAACGGCTCGTGGGGTTCGCCGCCCCCGGCGATTGTCGAGGCCTGGGCCACGCTCGTCGCCCGGTTCGAGCGGATTTGCGAGAAATATCCCAAGCTGAAGAACACCAACAACATGGTGCACCTCGGCACGCTCGGCACGGGCAACCACTTTATCGAGCTGTGTCTTGATCAGGAGGCGCGCGTGTGGGTGATGCTGCATTCGGGATCGCGCGGCGTGGGCAATGCGATCGGCTCGTTCTTCATCGAACTGGCCAAGCAGGACATGCGCAAGTGGCACATCAACCTGCCCGATCAGGACCTCGCCTACTTCCCGGAAGGGACCGACCATTTCGACGACTATGTCGAGGCGGTGGGCTGGGCGCAGGACTTCGCAGCGCTTAACCGGCGCATGATGATGACCAACGTCATCGCCGCGCTGCGCAGGGTGATTGCCAAGCCCTTTGAGGCCGAGCTGGAAGCGGTGAACTGCCATCACAACTATGTGACGCGCGAAAACCATTTCGGCGAAAACGTGCTCGTCACCCGCAAGGGGGCGGTGCGCGCGGCGAAGGGTACGCTGGGGATTATTCCGGGCTCGATGGGCGCCAAGTCGTTCATCGTGCGCGGGCTGGGCAACCCGGAGAGCTTCGATTCCTGCTCGCACGGTGCGGGGCGTGTGATGTCGCGCACCGAGGCGAAGAAGCTGGTCACGCTCGATGAGCATGTCCGCGATACCGCAGGCGTCGAATGCCGCAAGGACGCGGGCGTCATCGACGAGACGCCCAGGGCCTACAAACCGATCGAAGCCGTGATGGCCGCCCAGGCCGATCTGGTGGAGATTGTCCATACACTGAAGCAGGTGGTCTGCGTGAAGGGGTGATCCCCTTTGCGCGGGCTGCATGGCCTATCGAATGAAAGTACCATGATTATCATCGACGGATCGGAAGGCGAAGGCGGCGGCCAGATCGTGCGCAATTCGTGCGCGCTCTCGCTCGTTACCGGTGAGCCGTTCCGTATTACCCATGTCCGGGGCAAGCGCTCCAAACCCGGCCTTATGCGCCAGCATGTGACGGCTGTAGAAGCGGCTTGCGTCATTTCCGGTGCGGAAGTGCGCGGGCTGGCGGTTGGCTCGTCCGAGCTGGAATTCCGGCCGGGCAAGGCGGAGCCCGGTGAATACCACTTCGCGGTCGGCACGGCGGGCAGCACGGGCCTTGTGCTCCAGACGGTGCTGATGCCGTTGATCCTCGCGGGCGGCCCTTCGCGGCTGGTGCTGGAGGGCGGTACGCACAACATGCTCGCGCCGCCGTTTGACTTCATCGAGAAGAGCTTCCTGCCCGTGATCGAACGGATGGGGCCGAAAGTCCGCGCGCGGATCGTGCGCCACGGTTTCTACCCGCGCGGCGGCGGGCGGATCGAGATCGATATCGAACCGGCCCCCCTTGCCGCCATCGAGTGCATCGAGCGCGGTGTGGCGCAAGGCGTGGCCGGACAGGCCATGTTCGCGGGCGTGCCGTTCGACATTGCCGATCGCATGGTGAAGCGTGCCGCAAAGGACTTGCCGGACTGGCCGGAGAATGCCCTTTGTATCCGAGAACTGCCGGCCGAACAGGGGCCCGGTGTGATCTTGATGTTGGAGGCGCGCTATGCCCATGTCACTGAAGTTGTCAGCGGTTTCGGCCAGCTTAGCGTGCCCGCCGAACGGCTGGCCAAGACCTCGGCTGCGCGGATGAAAGGGTATGCCGAAGCCCAAGCCTTCGCGGGCCCCTATCTTGCGGATCAACTGATCCTGCCGTTCGTTCTGGCGGGCGGTGGAGCCTTCACGACCGTGAAACCCAGTCAGCATACGCTGACCGCGATCGATATCGCCCAGCGCTTTACCGGGCGCAGGATCACGTTGGCTCGCCAGCCTGCCGGTGAACACCTGTTAACGGTGGGCTAGCCGGACACGCGTTGCCAATCAGGCCGTTTTCGGCTAACGGCGGCGGCTCGGACGGCAATACCGCCATCCGCAGGAGAAAAGCATTGCTGGAACTACGCTATCTGCCGGGCGCCGTGCCCGCCGCGTTCCAGCCCTTCGCCTAGGCGTCTTCTCGCCGCGGCAGGGCTAGGACGCCCGCGCCCGCGGTTTCCCGACATAACCGGAAATGGAAGACGCGGCCGCGCCTGTTTGCGTGGCCGCTCGCGAAGCGAGATTTATGAACCAGATTCAGATCATCCGGCGCATGATGCGCCGGGCCATGCGCGGCGTTCACGCGACCACGCAACCGGCCAAGGATCTGCTCGAATTCGGGCGGACCCATGGCCGCATGCTCTTCGGCCTCAAGGCCGCGGAGGCGAAAAAACTTACCTGGATGGCGCTAAAGCGCGCGGTTGCAGACGATGGCAGCTGCGCCGATGACGGCGACGGCGTGCTTCGCCTTGCCCGCGAGCTTTCGGCGCTGCTGCGCCTCGATCCTGTCGACAGTGCGATTGTCGAAGTGACTTTCGCACTCGACCGCCTGTCCCTGCCCGGCGAGCTTGACGATATCCTGGCCCGCTCCGGTCACAACGTCCCGGCAACGATTGGCGAGGCAGCAGGGGCGGAGCCGCAGGAAGCGGAGCGGCGCGTGCGGTTGAACCCGCTGTTCCGTCTCGGTCTTGCAACCTTTCGGGCCGACTGGCGCGGGCAGGTGCGGCTCGAAACGCGCTGGGCGCTCGAAAACCTGCTCGACCGGCTGCCGCAGAGCGAAGCTGGAATCGTCGCACTGATGGTCGGCCCGCGCCATGCGGCAGGGCTGCCGATGTCGGCCTTTGCCCATGTCGAGGATGCGGACTTTCTGCGCCGTCTGCTCGAAGGGGGGCGCCGCGAGCGTGCCCAGGGCGTCAACATCCTGATCCACGGTCCGCCGGGCACAGGCAAGACCGAGTTTGCCCGCAGTCTGGCCGCCGCCGCTGGTTTTACCCTGCACGGTGCCGGGGAAGCCGATGAAGACGGGGATGAACCCAACCGGCGTGATCGCATCGCCGCGTTCCAGATGGGCCAGCGCCTGCTGGCCGGGAAGGGCGATGCCGCGCTGATCTTCGACGAGATGGAGGATCTGATCGGCGATGCCCAGCCTGCGCAGGGTGACTGGATGCGGGGACGCGAAGGCAGCAAGGTCTTCGTCAACCGCCTGCTGGAAACCAACCCGGTTCCGGTGATCTGGACCACCAACGCGATCGGCAATGTCGATCCGGCGATCCTGCGGCGCATGAGCCACGTACTCAAGATCGACTTGCCGACAAGGAAAGTCGCCCTGCGAATGCTGGATCATGTCGCGCAGGAAGAGGGTGTGACGCCGGGCGCGGGGTGGGACGGGCTTCTCGAAAGCGCTCCAGAGGCCGCCTCGGTCCTGCGCGTCTCGACGCGCGGTGCCCGGCTGGCGGGTGAAACCGATGGCGGGCTGCGTTCCGCGCGTTCGCTGGTGAAGGCGCTTCGCGATGAAAACGACCTTCCGGCCGATGCGCCGGGGCCCGTCGATCTCGACCTGTTCGAAACCGACCGCCCCCTTGCGCCGCTGTTCGAACAGTTGCGGCAGACCGAATATTTGAACGTTTCGCTACTGCTCACCGGTATTCCCGGCACCGGCAAGACTGCGCTCGCGCATCACTTCGCACGCGTCCTCGACCGTCCGCTGCTGGTGCGCCGCACTTCGGACCTGCTGTCAAAATGGGTCGGGGAGAGCGAGCAGCGTATCGCGGAAGCTTTTGTCGAAGCGCGGCACAAGGAATGCGTGCTCCTGTTCGACGAAGTGGACTCGCTGCTGTTTGACCGCAGCACCGCACGGGCGAACTGGGAAGTCAGCCAGGTCAACGAACTGCTGACATGGCTGGACCGCCACCCCCTGCCGGTCGTGGCGGCCACCAACCATGCGGCAAGACTGGACCCGGCAACGCTGCGGCGCTTTGTCTTCAAGCTGGAACTGCGGGCGCTTTCAGGCGCGAAGGCGGGGAGGGCCTTCGCCGGCTTCTTCGGGATGGAGCCTCCGGCCTCGCTGGCATCAGTTCACGGACTGACGCCGGGCGATCTTGCCGTGGTTGCCCGCCAGTTGCGGTATGATCCGACACGCGATGCGAATGAAATCGTGGCGCGCCTGCGTGCCGAAGTGGCGGCCAAGTCCGATGCTATCCAACCGATCGGCTTCTAAACGACTGTCACACCGCGACGGCGGACGGCGTGCGGCCAGCAGACCCAAATACTCTCAAATAGCGCTCGATTTCTTTCGGATCGCCGGTCGCCTTGGCGGGATTATCGGATAGTTTTACCGCCGGGCGGCCATTGACCGATGTCACTTTGCACACCAGAGAAATGGGCTCCAGGCCCGAAGCGCCATCCGGATCGCAGCCTCGGAAATCATTGGTCAGGTTGGTGCCCCAGCCGAAGCTCATGCGCACGCGGCCGTGAAAGTGCCGGTAGGTTTCCTCGATCGCGTCGATATCCATGCCGTCCGAAAAGATCAGCAGCTTTTGGCGCGGATCGACACCTTGTTCCTGCCACCAGCGGATGATCTGCTCGCCGCCCTCGATCGGCGGCGCGCTGTCCGGGCGGAAACCGGTCCAACCGGCCAGCCAAGAGGGGGCGTTCTTCAGGAAGGCCGTGGTGCCGAAGGCATCGGGAAGGGCGATCAGCAGATTGCCGTTGTAGTGCTGCTGCCAATTCTCAAGAACCTGATAAGGCGCGCGGGCGAGCGCCTCATCACTCTCGGCAAGAGCTGCCGCGACCATCGGCAGCTCGTGCGCATTGGTGCCGATCGCTTCCAGATCGGCGTCCATGGCCAGCAGGACGTTCGAAGTGCCGATAAAGCGGCTGCCCAGTCCTTCCTTGAGCGCTTCGACGCACCAGCGTTGCCACAGAAACCCATGGCGCCGCCGCGTGCCGAAATCGGAAATGACGAGATCGGGGAGCTGGCGCAGCCGTTCGACTTTCTCCCACAGCCGTGCCTTGGCGCGGGCATAGAGGATATCGAGCGCGAACTTGCCCTTGCCTTGCATCGCGGCGCGTGATTTCAGTTCGTTGACGATGGCTAGCGCGGGAATCTCCCACATCATGGTGTGAGTCCATGGTCCCTCGAACTGTAGTTCATACTGGCCATTGGCCTTGCGTAAGTCGTAGGCGGGCAGCTTGAAGTCCGCGAGCCAGGCAATGAAGTCTGGGCTGAACATCTGCTGCTTGCCATAGAAGCTGTTGCCCGCCAGCCAGATCAGCTCCTTCTTGGTAAAGCGGACACCGCGCGCATGATCGAGCTGGGCGCGCAGTTCGTCCTCGTCGATCACGTCGGCGAGCCGCACCGATTTCGTCCGGTTGATCAGCGAGAAGGTGGCCTGCACGTCCGGGTGGATGTGCTGGACCATCTGCAGCATCAGCAGCTTGTAGAAGTCCGTGTCGAGCAGGCTGCGGACGATCGGGTCCAGCCGGAAATTATGGTCGTATGTGCGCTGGGCGATGTCGGTGACGGTCATGATGCGATCCTTACCCGATCACGAGGTGAAGGGAACGCGTGGCGGGCGCGATCTGCACGCTGCGGCCCCAGTCGAAGCCGATGAAGTCCTGCTCGATACCATCGGCGAAGATCACGCCGCCGTCGTTCATGCGGGAGGTGACGGTCAGCGCGCGGCCGGTGATCTTGCCCGCACGCATGGCCGTGGCGGTGGCCACGCTCGGGAAGGGTTCGCGAACCCAGTATCCGACAGCGCGCTCCTCGAGGCCGAGCGCCAGCTCCAGATGCGTGGCATCGGCAATCGAGCGCGCCCAGCCGGTAGCGCCCGTGCCCGACGCGACGATCAGGCCTGACGAGCTGTGGTCTTCCGTCATGCCGCCGGCTTCGATGCGATAGCGCGCGGACTGGTGGCTGCCGTGGCCCACGAAGATTTCATTGAGCGCGGTCAGCGTTTCGCCACCGTCGAGCGTGGCCTGCACCATGGTACGGCGCTCGACCCCGGCTGCCCCGGCGACACTGGCGGGAAAGAGCTTTGCCAGGTTCTCGACCGCGATCCGCACCAGCACACCGTCATAGAGATCGGGGGCTGGATTGACGCCGATCACCGGCTGCCCGCCCAGATACTTGGCGACGTTGGCCACCAGCCCATCCTGCCCGACCGGCACCACGACATCGTCGGGCGCGAAGAGGAAGCGGTCGAGGTCGGCGCGCTTTACCAGGGCCTGCCGCCACTCCACCGGCACGGCGGCCCGCGCCGAGGCGAGCACCGCTTGGAACCGGTGATGGCGCGCCTCGACTTCCTCGATCCGCTGGCCTCGCGTCTCGAGAAAGAAGCGCGCCTGATCGCGGGTCGCGTGCCGGGCAATCAGCAGTTCGTAGTCGGTCTCGCGCGTCACGAAGACGGCGCGGGGGGTGAGATTGGCCATGGAAGCCTCTCTTGTCTTGCGGCTTTACCGTGCGTCGGTCAGCGCCGGAGCCTTGCGAAACTCGCCCAGGACCGCAGCGAGCAGATCGGGTGTCACGTTGACATGCTCGATCGTCTCCAGCTTGCCGGCAAGCTGCTGCGCAGCAAGGCCGAGTAGGATGGCAGGCGGCAAATCGAATCAGACCGGTGGATGAAAACGCCGAACGCCATGCAGCGTTGATAATGCGAAGACGGGGCGACCGGGAATAATTTTGGCGTTCGACGGCGATTTCGGATTCCGACCAGATTGCGACGTTCGCTTCTGGCGGCGTGAACGTCGCAATCTGAAAAGAGCAGTCATTCGGGCTACGTCAGGCCGTCCGGCGGGATCCGGCGCCAAACCGGACGCTCCCGCTCGCAGATCGGCTTCCCGATACAGCCGGCCATTCATCTGTCGCCGGACGGCTGTGAGCCTGGAAGTATTAGTACCAGGACTTCATCCAGACCCATTGGGTCCAGGTGTCGTCCGTTGGCAGCTGCGAAGCTGAAATGATGGGCAGAAAGTACAGGAACGCGAGGGCACTGGCGGAAACGTACCAGTGCAGCATGCGTTCTCCGCGACTGCCCAATGCCATCAGAAATGCCACGGCGACGAAGCAGAGTATGATCGCCGAAAAGTTGTAGTAGTAGAAGAAGCCGATCTGCTTCGGGATCACAGCCCACATGAGGACAGACCCTGCAAACAGCGCCGTGCAGCCGATGGCCGCGCCGCTGCGCGATTTCATCCAGCCGGACAGGATCGCAAGGCCAGCCAGAAGGCCGGACCAGTAAAGCACCGGGTTTCCGACCAGCAATACCGCCTGATAGGCCCCCTCCCGCTTTTCAAAGAGGTACCAGATGGGCCGGAGCATCAGGGGCCATTGCCACCAGCTGCTCTGGTAGGGATGCGGGGCCAAGCTGCCGCGCTGCAAGGCCAACATTTTGAACTGGAACGGGATCAGTCCGGCCAGCGTCATGGGAGCCTGCCGGGAAAAGAACAGCGGCAGGAAGGTCGCCAGATAAACGATTCCCATGATGAGCGACAGCGTCAGGCCCTCGCGGATGCAGAATAGGCTGCGGGCAGTGCTCTCACAGGTGGCCCTCTTCCATGTCAGCCGACAGGCGAGGAGCACGTAAAGTCCGGCATAAGGTGCCGCCAGCCATTTCGAGCCCGTGGCAAGACCCATGCAAACGGCCCCGACCATTGCCCATCTCCGCCATTCACCGCCTGCTTTTCCAGCATGGAACAGACATCCCGCGCCAATCAGCAGGAATGCCATCATCGGCATCTCCAGCATCGCGATGCGCGCCTGGATGAAATAGGTCTGGTTGAACAGCACCAGCAAGGCCGTCGCCAGTGCTGCGCGCCGATCGGCAAAGACGTGGATGGCAATCCAGTAGACCGCGACGATTCCCAGGGTGCCACACAACGCGCCCGGGAGGCGCCAGCCCAGAGGATTGTCCCCGAACAGCGCAATGCCCGCCGCGATCAGGGCCTTGGCGAAAAGCGGGTGTTCCGGGTTGAGCGGAACGCCGCGTTCGAGCAGCGCTCTTGCCGCTGGCACGTAATGCGTCTCGTCAAAGTAGGGGTGATCGGGCCTCGCGATATGCCAGCAGAACAAGGCCAGCGAAAAAAGCCCCAGCAATGCACCGGTAAGTCTGGGAGACAGTGATGAGATTTTCATGAAGCCAGCCATGGCGCAACGGGATGGCCGCGATAGCCCGCGTTCGACCAGCGAAAATTGGTGAATGTCATGGATACGCTGAAATCGAGTGAGCGGACCTGATGCCACCAGCCAAGCGGCAAAAACAGTGCCTCACCCGGTTCGAGGATGATCTCGTAAGTCCGCAAGGCCCCGATGTGTGGATAGAGTTTGCGATCCAGCGCGGGATCGGCGACGTCGGAAATTGCGCTGAAGACATGGACATCGTTTTGCAGTTTGGGTGTGTCCGATGGAGGCAGCAGGATTACCTGTTTGCGTCCCACGATTTGCACCAGCAGGTTGTTCGTCAGATCATGGTGCAGCGGCGTGAAGGTGCCGGCCGGCCCGATCCAGACCATGCCGCCGCTCGAACCTTCCGGATGGTCGAGAAGACTGTCGATGCGGCCAATATCCGCTTCCAGCGGAGCCAGCGCCTCGCCATTGGCGCGCGAATTGAAGGCTGTCAGGTAAAGATCATTGCCCTGTGCTGCGGAAATGGCATCGATAAAGTCACTGAAAGGCATTCGTACGGCATGGGCTTCCTTGTCGAGTTCGAAGCGCGCATTGCCGCTGCGGCCCGCCTGGCATTCGACCTGAGCCTCGCCGATGCGCTCCCGCAAGTATTGCGGCGTCCATCTGTACAGCGCCGGCCAATCCTCGAGCAGACCAGTCAGGACCACAGGCCTTCCGGGCGCATAGAAATGCTCGAGGAATTCGTCAGGCGGCACGTCTTGGCAGCGGAAAATGCTCGTGCCCGTCGGCGTAAGCGCCCGCTGTTGTTCAAGCGTTTCCAGCAACCATTCGTACTTCGCGATCTTCCATTGCGCCTGCCGGAGCGCCTCCTGATCGTTTTGCGGCGGAATTGAAGCCACGGCCCCCGTTTCCGGGATCGCGGGCGCATTGGCAAATTCCGGAACATGCAGCTTGCCCTGATGATCCGCGACCGGACAGCGGCCACCCGGCATCAGACCGCGATAATAGAGCTTTTGCCATTTGTCGGCGGGCTTGTCCGGCGGGTTGGCCGCGACCCTGGCCTGAAAGGCATCGCGGGAATGCGACCAGTTTCTGAACTCGGCTTCCAGTTCAGGGTTATCCGAAAGCGGCACCACACGGGGTTGCATCTTCTCGATGGCACCGCGCTCGACCGGAAAGATTTGGGCGATCGGTTCGTTCTCTTCGAAACGAACGGGATGGCCGGGGCGGGTAAGCCGCCAGTTCATCGTAAACGTATAGGGCGACCAGTCCGTCTCGACGATGCCCGCCAGCGGCACCGCTCCGTCCTTGGCTGCATTGGGCGGGCCCGAGACGTAAAGGTTCCAGCCCGGCGGCGTGCGGAACAGCCCCTGCACATGGATCGTGAACGAGCCTAGGCCAAAAAGGGCGACAGGAATCTCGTGTTCGCGCGCGCCCTCGTCGGCGCGGACCGTCACGTCCTCCGGTGCCACCCCGCCATTCCAGACAACCTCGAAACCGCAGGGGCTCAGGATTTCCCAGCCGTGGCTGTTGGCAATGGCAAGGGGCAGGCAGCGATAGGGAAAGGATTCCGGCGCGGCGTCCATCCAGTCCCTCTTGCTGGAGGCCGCGCGGATCCGTGGCTCCCAGCCCGGCGCGACGTAGCAGAGGAAATCGGAATTGTCTGGCCGGGATGTCATGGGATCAGAACTGCGTGGTAAGGCCGACTTCGACCCGGTGCTTGGTGTAGCGGTAGAGCGGAATCGAACTGGCATTGTCGGTATACGAGTAGACGATACGCGGCGTGATACCCAGGACGTCGATCTTGCGATTGAGCACCGTCAGGCTCCCCATAAACTGGTGATCTATCCGGCGCCGGTCGAACGCGGCCAATCGCGCATCGTAGGCGATTCTGCTGTAAGTCGGTGAAGCGGTGACCGTGAAGCCGCTTCCCAGTTCCTTGGTCACACTCACGTTGAACTGCTGAAGGTGATTGGCAAATGCCTTGTCCTTCGCATCCTGCCGTCCAAGGGTGGCGCGCGCGCGCAGAATGCTGGATGTGCTGGGCGTGTAGAACATGTTCATCGACACATTACCGCCCGTGCCGCTTTGCGGAGTGTAGCGCAGGTAGTTCAGATGATTGACGGCAAGTGCTGCGCCGATACCGAGCCGCGAGGTGACGAAATAGGTCGCGGAAACACGACCACCGAAGATATCGGTATAGACATGATTGCCGTACCAGCGCCGGGCAGCCGTGGCGAGGAGGTTGAAGTCCCATTTCCTCAGCGTGAGATGAGGCCCGGTGTAGGCACTCATGGTCATGTCATCAAACTCGGTGTAGCGATACTGGGCCCGGTGGAGCTGCGCCCCCATGCGCCATTTCAGCCGTTTGGCGATGCGCGGGGCATATTCCGCCCCGGCATCGATGGCGAGGCCAGTCCCGCTGTTCGCCCGCGCCGATTTCGAAAGCTGGAACGGCAAGCCGTAAATCGTGATCGTATCCGCCGAAGGGCCCGCGTTCAGGTTCGTGTCGCTGGCGAGCGATATCGAAAAGGTGAATTTCGTCGTGCGCAAGGATCGGATCGCGACGAGGTAGCGGTCGATATTCTCACGGACCGTGGCCGGCACGTCGCCGGCCCTTGCGAACAGGAACTGCCGCCGGGCATTGTTGTAATCGTCGTTCAGGAAAAAGGCACGACCCAGCTCCAGCCGCACGCGCACGGCGCCGGGATCCGATGCCAGGATCCGGCGGAAATGGGAAATGGCAGACGGGTAGTCCTCGTCAGTGATATCGATCAGGCCGATCAGGAACTGCACCTCGTTAACCTGCTGGCGCGGCATTTTTCCGCTATTCAGCGCCAGTCCCTCAAGCGCCTTGCGCGCTTCGTCCGGCCTCTTCTTGAAGATGAGCCATTTGGCCCGCTCGAGAGTTTCGGCCGGGCCGGCAGTTTGCGGCGCGGCAGGTGGTTCCGGCACGTCCGCTCCAGGCTGGACAGGGTCTGCGAGTGCTGCGGCCATGACTGCAGCCGGCAGGAGCAATTGCATCAGCTATGACCGTTCGTCTGGGTTACCGGGATATAGCCCCGCGGCGTAATCCAGCTCGCAGGACTTCCCTAACGCGCGGAGCCTGGCGATTACGGGGCCGAAAACAGAAGGCACGACCTGCTGCGGACATGCGGCTGAATGTCCGCAGCAGGCCGATACCGGGGCTTGGCTTACTTCGCGGCGCCGAATGAACCGATCACGGTGACCCCGTTGGTTCCACCTTCCAGCGAGAAAATACCGCCGGTTTCCGCAGCCCCGCTTCCGTAGAAGGCGCCATTGAGCGTGCCAACCGCTCCGACAATGTCGAACACATTGCCGGTATCGCTGCTCGCTGTCGCCGTTCCGGAGTAGGTGTTGCCCGAAATTGTGGCGCTCAGAGCGATGTCGTTCATGGCACCGATAGCCAGGGTCTCTTGTCCATCGCCAACACTGTAAACGGTGTTGTTTGAGATCGATCCGGAAAGCGAATTGCCGGCAAAATCGGCAGTCAGCGTCGCATCTCCGTAGAAGCGGCCCGCCGTTCCATATGCACTCGCACTGGAAGGATCGACCACATAGCCGACGGCGTTGCCGGAATAGGTCGCGCTGCCGGTTGTTGGCATATTGGCCGTCAGTTCCGTTTCGGTACCACCGGCGAATACACCGGCATAAGTCGAGAGGGCATCCTGATCGGAAGCAATTTCCCACAGGCCATAGGAGGTGTACAGAAGGGCATCTGCGAAATCGAAGACCCTCACGACGCCGGTGCCGGCAGAGATCGCACTGTCGGAGCTTGCCGTGACAGTTGCCTCGGCAGCCTCGGCAGTCCCTCCCGCAAGCGCCGTGCTGGTAGTATCGCCCGAGTAATACGAGGCGGAAACCGTCCCGTTCGCGCTCGTGAAATTCAAAGCGACAGTCGATTCACCGCCGGTTGCATCGTCGGTTGACGTGCCGGTGATCGAGAAGGGCGTAGCGGGAGCGACTATGTCGCCGCTACCGTTGACCGAAATCGTTGCACCTGCAGCGCTGATTGCCAGAGGGGCCGGCGTCGGAGTGGGTGTCGGTGTGGGTGTGGGTGTCGGCGTCGGTGTGGGTGTCGGCGTCGGTGTGGGTGTCGGCGTCGGTGTGGGTGTCGGCGTCGGTGTGGGTGTCGGCGTCGGTGTGGGTGTCGGCGTCGGTGTGGGCGTCGGCGTCGGTGTGGGCGTCGGTGTGGGCGTGGAAACAACGCCGCCATCTTGGCAGCCCGCAAGCGCAATGCTGACACTTGCAGCCGTGCCGATCAGAAAACGGCGCCAGCCAGATTCCATGCCACGGGCACTGGTCTTCGCGGACGGGAGCAGCGGCAGCTTGTTCAGGTCGGTCTTCGAGCGCTCGGGCATGGCTATTTTCTGGTCCTTTTGCACATCTTCACAGTTCACCACGAACCGGCGTCCGCATTTGTCTCCGGACGGGTTGGACGTACTCAGGTCCCGCTTGCCTTAAGCTGCTGCAGAATGCCTTGTGCCCCCCGTGGCATCCTCCAAAGAGGCACAGGCACAAGTGCCGGTTCTTTGCCGGCAGCCTGAAACAATCTGAAAACTGAAGTGTCTGAAATATGAAAATTATGAAATTTCAAATTTTACAGTCACTTAATTCACATCAGCCAGAGTTCTTCCGGAACGCCTCGACTTCCCTCCAGAGCGCATAGCTGGGCGGCACGCCTGCGGCACGCAGACCACTTTCGCATCTCGCCGCCTCACGCTGCTCCAGAGACCGGGACTGGCGCAACGCAAACAAATGCGCCGAGAGACAGTGAACGCGCGCCTGCCAGGGATGCGCCGGAGCAAAACTGCGTGAGATCGTGTCACGGGCAGCCTGGATTTCCTGTTCGGCCGGATCGGCCTCCCCAAGCGCCAGGAATGTCCGGGCCCAACGCAAATGGAAATGGGATGCTTTTGCATCGAGGCCGTAAAGTGTGCGGATTCCGATCTGACGCGCCTCGTCGAGCAGCCGGGCCGCTTCCGTGCGATCGCCCAACTGGGCGTCCGCGAGCGCCAGTTCCGTCATCGCGTACAGCGTCCAGAAATGATCCGAGCCAAGCTCTTTGCGATAGTGTTTGAGGACGGGAACAAGAAGGGTTCTCGCATCCGCAGGCCGTCCCTCCCAGAGCCGGAGAACGCCCAGGCTGTATTGCGGAGACAGAGATTCCGGATGGTCCTTGCCCAGCGTTTCGACGAAAATCGCCCGGGCCTTGAGCAAGTTGGCCTCCGCCCTCGCGAAGTCTCCCCGATCGACAAGAAAATCGCCGTAATCGGCGAGGGCCCACGCCGTAAGCGGATGATCGCTCCCGACCTGCTTTTCGCGCAACTGGATGTGCCGGCGGAACGCGGCATCAGCCTGATCGAAGCGCGCGAGCTTGCGCAAACTGAGTCCGAGGAACCAGTTCGCATCCGCCTCAACGCTTGGGTCAATGGGTCCCGAAATGTTCAGGACTGCATCCAGCTCCGTGGCAGCCCTTTCATATTGCCCGGTTTCAAAGAACAGCTTCGCCTGCGTTACCTGCGCGTGTGCAAGATCTGGAAAGTGCAGCCGGCTGTCTATCTCAACAGCGGAATGGCAAGCTATGCGTGCTCTTCCCGTGTGCCCTGCCAGCCGCAATGCCTGGCAAAGCGAGGCCTCGACCTGTGCGTAAGCCTCCGTGCTCGTGCCATTCGTGCTCTGTTCCAGCGCAGCCGCAGCGTCCAGATGAAAGATCGCCTTCTGGTATTCTCCCCAGCCACTGAAGGCATTGGCTATGACCCGATTAAGGGAAATGAGCGTGTCTGGCTGGTCTTTGAAACGTTCATTCATCGTCGCAGCCGTCTTTTCAACGACTACACGCAAGGATTTGCTATCTCGCCTGGGGCTATAAGGATCCGCCGGTTCAAGCAGGTCGGCCGAAAGGAAAGAGACCAGCTGCTCGACCTGTTCATCACCCGCTCGCGCGTGCGACGCGCTGTATATTACAGCACCGGTTGCCGCTGCGACGACGACAGTTCCTATCGCCAACACCGCCCTTACGCGCTTGCAGGAAAGCCTCTGGAGCCAGTCTGGACGCACCACGGGCACTGCCAACGGTTCAGCTACGTCATCGGACAGTTCTGTTTCGACAGGCTCGCCGCTGACAAGCCGGTAGCCCTGTCCGTAGACCGCCTCGACCCGATGACCTTCCTCACCCAGCGTACTGCGCACCCGGCCAACAGCCTTCGCAAGGGAATTCTCGTGGACCAGACGTCCCGGCCAGCCGGCTTCGAGCAGGTTGTCCTTGCTGACAGGCGCACCATTCGCCCGAAGCAGCGCAATGAGAATGGCCTGAGCTGTCCGGTCCAGAAACAGAGGCGTTTCATTCAGGGAAAGAGAATTTGAACGTTCGTCGTACGAGAGATTCCCGGCACGCCAGCGGCGATAGGACAAGATCTCCTCCTGGATTTCCATGCCCTGCCAGGCACCTGTTATTCTGAAAGAACGCCCCCAGTCGCCGGAATTAATGCATTAGGCAAGATGGATTTTCTCAGAAAATACCCAAGAGAGTAGCCTGCGCGTCGTTCACAATGTGGCCCATCGTCGGAGATGGTATCAGCGGTATGTAAATGCCCACGCGCAAGAATGATCTACGGGGGCAATTTGCTTAGAGTGGTCAGGAACCCGAGACAATGATGTCGTGCCACACATAGATAGTAAAGACAAATGACCTATACAATATTGCATTCATCGATGTCGCCAATAGAACGGTCTCTAAATTAACTGACAGCATCTAACGAAACATCAAAGTTAAATTACTTACCTCCCATAATTTCTCCCAAGCAGGCATTCGCCAAGCGGCACGATGGATCGTGAACAAGTGACTGTTTCTGCTGATGAACTTCTAAAAGGAGACTTGCGGGTTCGTCCGAAAGCCCTGACGTAGGAGAGAGGGCTGTCGCAGCCCGACGAATGCCCGGTTTGGGCGTAGCCGGACGTTCCCAGTAGAAGCGGCGACCGGCTGGAATGTCCCAGATCTGGTCGCTCGGTCCGCCGTGAGAGCTTGCTGAACAAACGGAAGGTTTCGAGAAGCCGGTTTGAACGGCTGAACGGCGGCTATTCAGGCGTGTTCGGACTAGGCTGTAGTGACATTTTAGGGATTCCCATTTTCTGTAAGTTCTGATTCAACACTTGCTTTTGGAGGCTGGTGTGGAAGGTGAGGTACTTCGGGACGATCAATGGGAGCGGCTTCGGGAGTTTGTGCCGGGTGGTCGCAAGGGACGGCGGGGTCCGAGAAGCGATGGGCGGCGTTTTTTCGATGCGATCCTGTGGGTAGCGCGCTCGGGCGGGCGCTGGCGTGATCTGCCCGAGCGGTTCGGCCCCTACCAAACGGTGAAGCGGCGCTATTATCGCTGGATCGAGCAGAGTGTGTTCGACCGGATTTTCGAGGCGGTATCGAATGATCCGGACATGGAATGGATCGCCCTTGATGCAACCGTCATCCGTGCTCAGGCTCAAGCGGCCGGGGCACGGCGAAAAAGGGGGGCAGGAAGCCCAGGCTCTTGGCCGGTCACGCGGCGGCTTCGGCACCAAAATCCACGCTGTAGTTGATGCCCTTGGTCTGCCGGTACGCTTTGCTCTGGGGCCCGGGCAGTAGAACGACATGGCACCCGCAAACGACCTGATCGAGGGCCTGGAAGCCGAACAAGTTCTCGCCGATAAAGCTTATGATACCAACAGCTTGTGCGAGAAGATCGAAGCGCAGGGCGGAGCCGTCGTCATCCTGCCCCGCCGCCATCGCAAGCAGCCGCGCGACTATGACCGCATCGCCTACAAGAACCGATGGGGCATCGAGGGCTTTTTCGCCAAGCTCAAGCAATACCGCCGTATCGCCACCCGATACGACAAACTCGCCGCCAACTTCCTCGGTTTCATCAAACTCGCAAGCATCATGCTATGGCTTAAGTGATTAATTTGTCACTACAGCCTAGCCCGGAAATGTCTCGATCATCGGCAGGCTCTCTAGGTCCTCGTCCCAAGTGGCGCGATGAGCAACAAAGATGTGGGCATTCGGCCGAACCTCAATCGTGTCGTCGAGACTGCCTGCTGGCACGACTAACATGCCCACACCTTCCTGCACCCGCGGGAGCGGCGACCCGCAGGTGCCACAGAAGCTCTTCTCGTGGCGCGTGTCGGGAAGGCGATAGGTCCTTACCAATCTTTCACCCGCAAGCCATTCGAGCCGCGCCGTCGAGGAGAATAGGTTTGCACCATGAGCCGATCCTGTGTCCTTGCGGCAGCGCCCGCAATGACACAGGAAGAAGCTCTCGAACGCACCTTCGATGCGGAAGCGGACAGCGCCGCACAGACAGGAGCCTTCGGTAGATTGGGTCATGGCCCAAGCCTAGCGCACCTCGTTCTGCGACGCCACGCTATGGGTGTTAGGGACTGAGCTGTTGGAAAGAAGACAAAGGTCAGGCAACTCACTACTCCCGGGCGCTGTCACCGAGGAGCAGCATAGAGGTGCGCGAGGGCGCATGAACGGATGACCGCAAGCAGGGAGCCATCCCTTGGTTTCAAACGTCCGCTTTGCCGGCGCTTCCATCATCAGCGCAAGCTCTCGACCAAGAAGTCCACGAACATACGGACGCGTGCGGGAATGTTAGTCCCGCCGACAAAAACGGCATGGATCAGTTCAACATCGCCGGGGTTGAACGCCTCGAGCAGCGGGATCAGCGTCCCGCTCGCCAGTTCGGCCGCAACACTGAACGCGCCGACGCGTGTGACACCCACTCCATTGGCCGCTAGCTGCCCTAGGGTCTCACCATTGTTGGCCTCGATATTGCCCTGCACGCTGAGCGAGAAATCCTGACCATCACGGCGGAAAGGCCAGGTCGGCTCGGCGCGGCGGAAATTGAAGTTCAGGCAGTTATGGCCGTGCAGATCCTCGGGGGTCCGAGGCGTGCCGTAGCGGGCGAGGTAGTCGGGCGAGGCGACGATCACGCGGCCCGTCTCCCCGATCTTGCGCGCGGTCAACATGCTGTCGGCGAGCCGGCCGAAGCGAACCGCGACATCGGCCTGTCCGCCAGCCACGTCAACCAGCGCGTCGGTGAGTGCGATATCGACCAATATGTGCGGATAGCGGCGGGCGAACGCACCCAGCAAGGGGACGATGCACAGCCGGCCGTGCGATAGCGCCGCGCTCACTCGCAATCGCCCGCGCGGCGCGCCCTGATCGGCGATCTCCTGCTCGGCATCGTCGAGATCGGACAGAATGCGGCGGGCCGCCAGCAGATAGGCCTGACCTTCGGCCGTGAGCGTCAGCGTGCGGGTGGAGCGCAGCAGCAGTCGGACGCCGAGCCGCGCCTCGACCCGGTCGATCGTGCGGCTGACCGCCGACGGTGTCAGGTCGAGCAGGCGCCCGGCGGCGGAGAAGCTGCCGGCATCGATCACCGTCGCGAAGATTTCGAGGGCGCGGGCGCGATCCGCGCCGACGGCCGTCTTTGCGTCCATTTCAAAAATCCTTCGCGTGCAACGGCCCTACCAAGCTTGGCGACGATCTTCCATTTATGCGCCAGCATAGCAATCGAAAGGTTTTCACATGGACTATCGGCAACTTGGCGCATCCGGTCTTCGCGTCCCTGCCCTGAGCTTCGGTACCGGCACGTTCGGCGGCCGGGGTCCGTTGTTCAGTGCCTGGGGACAAAGCGATGCGCGCGAGGCGCGGCGGCTGATCGACATCTGCCTCGAGGCCGGCGTGACCCTGTTCGACACCGCCGACGTCTATTCGAACGGCGCTTCCGAAGAGATATTGGGTGACGCGATCAAGGGCCGGCGCGACGCGGTGCTGATCTCGACCAAGACTGGGCTCCCCATGGGCGATGGTCCCGCCGACTGGGGCGTATCGCGGGCAAGGCTGGTCCGCGCCGTGGAGGACGCGCTCCGTCGCCTCGCCACCGATCATATCGACCTGCTGCAACTCCATGCCTTCGACGCCTCGACTCCGGTCGAGGAGCTGATGGAGACGCTTGGGCAGCTGATCGCGTCGGGGAAGCTGCGCTATGCCGGCGTCTCCAACTATCCCGGCTGGCAGCTCATGAAGGCGCAGGCTTTCGCGCGCCAGCACGGTCTGCCGCGCCTGGTCGCGCATCAGGTCTATTATTCGCTGATCGGCCGCGCCTATGAGGACGATCTCATGCCGCTGGGCGCGGATCAGGGCATCGGCGCGCTGGTGTGGAGCCCGCTCGGCTGGGGACGGCTGACCGGCAAGATCGGACGCAACCGCCCGATCCCGGACGGCAGCCGGCTGCACGAGACCGAGCAGTTCGCGCCGCCGGTCACGCAGGAGCATCTCTATCGCGTGATCGACGCGATCGAGGCGGTCGCCGCGGAGACGGACAAGACCGTGCCGCAGATCGCCATCAACTGGCTGTTGCAGCGTCCGACCGTTTCCTCGGTCATCATCGGCGCGCGCAACGAGGAGCAGCTCCGCCAGAATCTCGGCGCGGTCGGCTGGTCGCTGACGCCCGAGCAGATCGCCTCGCTGGATGCCGCGAGCGACAGGCTGCCGCCCTATCCGCACACCCCGTACCGGCAGCAAGAGGGTTTTGCCCGCCTCAATCCCGCGCTGATCTGAACGGAATCCATGCAATGAAACTCAATCCTGGCTTGCTCGCTCTTGCCGTCGGCGCGTTCGGTATCGGCGTCACAGAGTTCGCGCCAATGGGCCTGCTGCCCGTCATCGCAATCGGCCTCCATGTCTCGATCCCGGTAGCGGGGCTGCTCATCAGCGCCTATGCGCTGGGCGTGATGATCGGCGCGCCGCTGATGACGCTGACCACCGGACGCGTGCCACGCCGTACGCTGCTGATCGGGCTGGCCGGCATCTTCACGCTCGGCAACCTGTTGGCGGCCATATCCACCAGTTACTGGATACTCCTGATCGCGCGGGTCATCACATCGTTCAACCATGGCGCCTTTTTCGGTATCGGCTCGGTCGTCGCCGCCAGCCTAGTACCGCCGCAGCGGCGCGCGGGCGCCGTTGCGGCGATGTTCATGGGGCTCACCATTGCCAATGTCGTCGGCGTTCCGCTCGCGACCTGGGCGGGCGAGCATCTCGGATGGCGTGCCGCCTTCTGGGGGATCGCGGGGCTCGGGCTCGCAACCATGGCCGCTCTGCGGCTGACGCTGCCGGCGTTGCCCGTTCCGGTCGGCGGCAATGCGATTTCAGAGCTGCGCGTCCTCACGCGCGGTCCTGTGCTGGGCGCCTTGGCCCTGACCGTGGTCGGGTCGAGCGCGATGTTCACGGTCTTCACCTATATCGCACCGATCCTGCGCGAGGTCACGCACGCATCGCTCGGTTTCGTCACGGCAATGCTCGTCACTTATGGTGTCGGGCTGACGGTGGGGAACTGGCTGGGTGGGCGGTTCGCCGATCAATCTGTCGATCGCACGCTGATTGTGACTCTCGCTTCGCTGACTGCGATCCTTGTCGCCTTCGCGCTGCTGATGTCCTTCGCCGTGCCGACCGCGATCCTAGTATTCCTGTGGGGCGTTGCCAGCTTCGCCCTGGTGCCGCCGCTTCAGGTGCGCGTGATGACCGCCGCGGCCGACGCGCCCAATCTGGCCTCGGCCGTCAACATCGGCGCGTTCAATCTGGGCAACGCGATCGGTGCAGCCTTGGGCGGCGGCGTCATCGCTGCGGGCCTAGGCTATCCGACTGTGGCTCTGGCTGGCGCGGCGATATCCGTCATTGGATTTGCGGTTGTCGGCCTCACCGCTCGAGACAGGGCCCGCGAACGCGAACAGCCGCTCTGCGGTGCGTGAGACCAGATGCAGATCGACAGAGTGCGGCCTAACAGAGTGCGGCCTAATAGCAGGGGATGAATGTATGGCCGCTTCTCATGGGTCGGTCGCGAAGGCCTGAACGACGGCTATGTCGGCGCCTGCTGCCGGCTCAGCTTGGCTGAACGCGAACGGCGGCGTTTCAACATTTTAACCGGAAACCGGCCTTACCGGAGCCGCCGACATTGCTGCCGTTTCGTTTCCGGTGCATGTCAATGTGATGAGGTCTCTGCTCGCACTCTCGTTCTTGATCACAGTTGGAGCGTGTTCTGAGGCTTCTGACGGAAAGATCGACGAAATAGATTTAAGGGTCTCGGGTTGGTCCTCGGTAGATATTTCGCTAACGCGCCAAGGTGAAGGACATTTCGAGTTGGATCCAAGTAGAAAGGTTGGAGCGTTCAATGTCACGCCTCAACAATTCGATCAATTTCGAAAGCGACTAGAACCATATAGACAAGCCGCCACGCCTTATAGTGACAGCAGCGCATTGCAGTTCATCCAGCAGGGGTGTCCGGACGGAAGCCCTCAGATCCGCGATGCGGGAGCAGTCTATATTCGTTGGGTTGGTAGCGGACTGGACGAGCATTTTTTGGCAGACTTTGGATGCAACGCGTCTCAAAATGCAGCCCGCAACAAATCGCTATTGAATGCGGTGAAAAGCCTGCCCATTCCTGTTGATTAGTAGAGGGTCAATGACCGCTCCCCCCCGGCATTCCGGACCTCCAGGCTCCCCAAATCCATCTCGAAACTCGCCCTTCGTTGTCGAGGTAATTCACATGAACGTAAGGCCGCTTTCGGTAGGGGCTGAAGAGGTCGGAAATGTCCGTTAAGTCGGCGTGTTCGGACTAGCTCGGAAATGTCTCGATCATCGGCAGGCCCCCTAGGTCCTCGTCCCAAGAGGCGCGATCAGCAACAAAGATGTGGGCATTTGGCCGAACCTCAATCGTGTCGTCGATGAGCCCTCCCGACGCCCAGCGCTGTCCGGGACCGCGCCATATCGCTGGCTGAAATCGCCGCCATCGGTTGCCCCGCCGATGTCCGCGCGCGTCTCGAGGCCCTGATAGTCACGCTTCAGGATCACATTGGCCACACCGGCAACGGCGTCCGAGCCGTAGAGCGCCGAGGCGCCATCGGCGACGATCTCGATCCTGTCGACGATGCTGAGCGGAATGGCCGAGACGTCGATGCCCTGGCGCGAGCCGTTGTAGGCGAGCCGGTGGCCGTCGATCAGCGTGAGCGTTGCATCGCTTCCGAGACCGCGCAGATTGATCGTCGATGCGCTGCCGACATTGATCCCGCTCGACGCCGGGACGTTGTTGCCGACGCCGGGGTTCTGGCCGCCGCCGAAGGCCTGCGGAATGCTCCGTACCACATCGCCAAGGCTCGTTTGGCCTTCATCGCGCATGTCCTGCTGGCCGATGCGGATGACCGGTGAAGCCACGGGCGCGCCGCGGATGCGGCTTCCGGTCACGACGATCGCATTATCGTCGCCTGTCGAAGCGGCGCGCCGGACCACGAAGCTCTTGCCGATACGGTCGAAGGAAAGGCCCGAGCCTGCGAGCAGCAGCGTCAAGGCCTGTTCGAGAGTATAGGAGCCTCGGATGGCCGGCGCTTGCCGGTCTGCGATCACGGTGTCGTCGGCCAGAACGGTGCTGCCGGATTGCTGTGCCAGCGTGCGCAGGGACGCGCCCAGCGGCTGCGCCGGCAGGATGATATCGAGCTTTCGGCTGTCCTGCGCTTCGGCGCTCGATGCCGCCGCCATGAGCGCCACTGCGGCGGTGCTAGCCAGAATTTCCTGAACTCGGATCATGTTTTCGTTCTCCCCCCTGGGGCCGCCTGATTGCGGGATGGGGAAGAGACGCCGGGTGCGGAAAACACCCGCCAACTTTCTTTACGTCACGTGGCTGGGTGAATGTTACGGCCGCGGGGCGAGCAGAATGGTCGATGTATCCGGATGTTGGACCGCGAGGCGGAAAGCGGCAGCCACGGCGCGCGCAAATCCTTCCGGATCGCGCACGCGAAACCCGCCCGTCATCGTTAGATGGGAAGGGTCAGGCACCGCTAGCCGCACCTGAACGCGGTTGTAGCGATTGATGGCGGCGACAGCGTCTTCGAGCGGCGTGTGGTCGAGCATCAGTATTCCCGAGGTCCACTGTTTGTCTGCCGCGGTTATGCGCCGGGGGGCGGCACGAGCGTCGATATCCGACTGCTGGCCCGAAGCCCAGAACTCTCAGCGCGGCATTGACCGTGTTTTCCGACATCGGCCGGCGCGGCGAGCGGAACGAGGGGAAGCAGTACCGTCCCGTGCCGGTCAGGTCCCAGAGCTGCTCGAACAGCGCGGTTACCTGGCGCGACAGCGGAACCCGGTGCGGCCGGCGCATCTTCATTTTCTCGGCCGGGATATTCCAGAGCGAGCGATCGAAGTCGAATTCGCTCCACTCCGCCTGACGCAGTTCGCCGGGCCGAACGAAGAGATGCGCGGACAGCCGCAGGGCAAAGAGGGTGATGGCATGACCCGTGTACCCCTCGATCGCGCGCATGAGTTCACCTGCGCCTTTTTCGGTGGTGATGGCCGCCAGATGCTTGGCCTTGGGCACCGTGAGCGCGCCGCGCAGGTCACGCGCTGGATCGTGTTCGGCCCGGGTCGTGGCAATCGCGTAGCGAAACACGCGGCTGAGCACGCAGCGCATGCGCCGGGCACTTTCATAGCGTCCCGTCGCCTCGATCGCACGAAGCACGCCGAGCACTTCTTGCGCGGTGATCTTTGCGACCGGCCGGTTGCCGATTTTGGGGTAGGCCTTTTCGAGCAGCCAGCGAATCTTGCTCAGCGTGATTTCCGCCATGCCTTCGCGTTCGTTCTTTGCCACCCATTCCTCGGCGACCAGCTTGAAGCTGTTCTCCTCGGAGACCTTTTCGCGTGCTGCAGCGAGTTTCTGTTCGTGCGAGGGATCGAGGCCGGCAGCGATCATCCGCCGCGCGTCTTCCCGGCGCACGCGTGCATCGGCAAGGCTGACTTCGGGCCAGGCACCGAAGGAAAGGGGGCGATGCTTGCCGAGATAGCGGTAGTTCATGCGCCACAGCTTGCTGCCGCTCGGCTTGATGAGAAGATAGAGGCCGCCGCCGTCGGACAGCTTGTAGTCCCGTTCGGCGGGCTTGGCGTTGAGGACCGTGGTCGCGAAAAGGGTGTTCATGCCGGTATCGCCCTTCAAAAAGGCGATTTCGGTACCTTCAGAAATACCCTCATTGTTCCTGGTTGGTACCGGATACGCCCGGATTTGACTGGACGATCATAACACAAAAAATGGCGGATTTCAGCCACTTCCTGGACGTCAATGGACGTTGCCAGGAGAACAAATGGTGCCAGAAGAGGACTCGCATCTTATTATATTTTGTGTGGTATAACAGCCACATAGGCGATGTGGTTTTTACGAAGGCCCGCAGAAAAGCCCGCATTTCAATGTGGCCTAGAGGTTCGAGTCCAATTCAAGGACTCGAAACTTACAAAAGTGGCGGATTTCTGGCATTCGCCAGCCGTGAACAAAAGCAGAAACCTGCTTCAAGTCAGGGACCGAAAGGCCCGCAAAAATTCGTTCCTGCAACGTTCCGGGTCGCCCCATCAAATCTCACATGATCCGCTTCAGCGGCACCTCCGGGGGAGCCAGGTTTACAAGTTTCCGATTCCGCTAAGCCAGACTTGGTAAAGCTCGAAATTCATAAACCTTGAGGGAGCAGTCGGCAGGCCTGGCCCAATTACCTACACCGGGGTCGGAGCCCCAGAAAACAAAGCGGGGTCCAGGCCTCCCTCCGCTCGGAGGAACTCATTTCATGTGTGTGCCGGGTCAAAAGCTGAACCAGACTTCCACATGTGAAGCATGACTACGGCCAGCTTTCGAGCCACAGCAACCCGGGCCTTCGAAAGGCCGACCTTCTTCGACAATTCCAGCCCCCAAGTCTGCAATGCGCTTTGAGCCTTCGTGGAGCACAAAAGAACGGTGGCGGCAGATACGAGGTGTGTGCGGGTTAGTTTGCTGCCGAACCGGCTGATCCTGCCAACGCGAGAGATTACGCCCGATTGATGGATGGACGGCGTCAGGCCGAAATAGGGTCCTACATCACGGGTCCGTTGGAAGCGCGACGGGTCACCGATAGCGCTGTAGAATGACAGAGCAGTGATTGGGCCGACACCGGGCACCGTCATGAGGTTCGAACAGACGGGATGTGTCACAGCCATGGCGCGAAGGCGCTTGTCCATCCCGGCGATGTGCGATCGCAGGTTCTCAGCAATTGTGATCAGCGGTCTGAGATCCGCATCGACGTCCAGGCCATCGACCTTCAATCGTTCCAGCTGACCCTCAATACCGCTGGCGAGTTTGCCAACCCCGGTATTGGTCTTCAGCTTTCCCCCGTGCAGGCGCACGATCGACTGGACCAACGCGTCTATTTTCATGCGCTGCTGGACGAGGCTTTTGCGCACATTGAGTAGGCTGCGAAGGTTCTGGCAATCGAGCGGCTTCACGAACACTTCCGATCCGATTGTCCGCCCGATTCGGCCGAGCTCGGCAAGACCTCGAGCATCGTTGGCGTCGGTCTTCTGCCGTCGTATCGCAAGGAATTTCGCTGATTTGCGAACCTCGGTGACATAGACGGGAAAGCCCTGCCTCTGGAGGTTTCGCACCATATGCGTGCCGACGCCGGCTTCGATGGTGATGCGCTGAACCGCTTCGACGCCAAAGGGGCGCAGGATATCCTTTATCTGATCAGCATTCGTTTCCCGTTTTCCTTCGAACAGGATTTCACCGAATTCGTCGATGAGGCACACTGCCGTTTCGGAAACTCCCGTGTCCAACCCAACCCAATACTTGCGATAAGCCAATCAAAATCCCCATGAAATTCTTTATTTTTTGGCGCGGCGTCACCTAATCTCGCGGCAGGAGCCCTGCAAACTTCCGACGTCCACATGCCAATGAGAGGGTAGCAATCGGCGAAGGATTCGCCGAATGGGAATGGTCCTCAGAAATGCAAAACAAGGTCTAGGAAATTGTAGGAATGGCCACGTTGGATCCGCGCCGAGCGCTCGACGAACTCATCAAGGAGCGGGGGGAATCGTATTCATCGGTTTCACGGCTGCTGAGCCGCAATCCGGCCTACATCCAGCAGTTCATCAAACGTGGCAGCCCGGCGCGCCTGGACGATAGCGACATCGCGCAGCTGTCTGTGCACTTCGGGGTTCCGGCAGCGATCTTTGGTGGAGATGCAGTCCCCGAGAGTGCGGGGCTGTCGACAATAGCGATCCCTGTCCTCGGTGCCGCCGATGCTGAGGACGCACTCGGTCGCGTGCGCCTGGTCGATGAGGCGTGGCTCCGGAGGTTCAGTTACAAACCAACTGGGGTCTCGATCGTCATGGTTGAGGGGGACGCCATGAGCCCTTCGCTGCGGGATGGCGATGAAGTGCTGATCCAGCGCTATTTGGCGAACGAAAACATTCGCGATGGCCTTTACGTGATCAGGGCTGACGCCGGCCTACTTGTGCGCCGGATTGCGCTCGAGCCGTCCCGAAACCGCATTGCGGTTCTGACGGACAATCCGGCTTATCCGAACTGGGATGGCCTACCGAGAAACGCGGTACAGATTGTGGGTCGGGTCATATGGGCTGGCCTGCATGTCGCCTGATCGGTTTCCGGTCTTAAGGCGAGAATAGACCCGCGGGTTCAGCGTAGCTCTTGATCGTGCGCTCGGGCCGCTCATGCCAGCCGATGTTGAACGCCCAGTAGGTCGGGAAGAAGTAGAGTGTCGAGTAAGGCAGGTTCTCGTGCACCCAGCGCGCAAGGATTCGCCAATCGCCGGGTTCCTGATTTTTCGCCCAGAAGCTCGGAACGACAACGCAAGCCATCGCTCCCATGTGGCCATCGGCGTCACGACGATCCCAGATGTGCCCGGCGTAGTTGCTCTCGTTGGACGCGCAAGTGTAGCCGGCCTTCTTCTTGCGCTGCATTTCGTTGCAGAACCCGTTCACCTCGCACGAGCGGTAGGCCGAGCGGATAGCGATCCGCCCCCAGTGATCCTGCAGCGGTTCGAGCAGTTCTTCGCACAGCCGCTTTCCGGCCTTGATGGCCAAGTCTGGGTCATCGGGGGCATTGTTAAGCCCGTGGATCATGGCGACTTCCGAATAAAGCATGTCGCGCATGAAGAAGGATTTCGACAGCTGTACGCGGCCCAATTCCGTGAGCGAAGGAACGGTGCGTGCCGTTCCGAGCCGCTTTACGGGGGCCCCACTTGGCTCCGCCACCCATCCGATCCGCAGAGCAACACCATCACAGACTTTTGCTGGACTTATTACGCCGACTGGCGGGTCTGGAAAGCCCATAGCCTCGGCAAAGGCCCGATAATCGTCAAACCAAGAGCGCTTCGGGCAAAAGCTCTGAACGATCATCGCTGCATCGCGCGAGCAATAGCGTTGGGCTTCGATGACTGCGGAGGCCGTGCGGTGGATGAGTTGGTATCGGATTGTCCCGACCGTCGCCGGATCGAGATCGAGAATTCGGCATAACCGCTCCAGGCGCGCTGGGCGTGCGGTCGCATCTCCTTTTGCCTCTGAAAGCCACTCCTGGACTGTTGGGCCGAAAGTCTCGTCCACCTTGGCCTCAACGGCCAGAACGCCAAGACGCCCATCAAGGCGAAGGATTGCCATGAGATCGGTCTGGCTCGGGCGCTGACCATCACCGAGGTCGACCGGGCGCTCAAAAAACGCGTCGACCAATGTGGCTCCCTTGAACGCGGGGTCATGATCGAGAGCCGATTTCACTGATGGCGGCAGCCCGTTCGCAGAAAACCAGAGATCGGCCACCGATTTGGCAGAACGACCTGGCTGCCAATGCGTTGGCGATCCGAGGTGATGGATCACGTCTTCGGGTCGCAATACCGGGACATGCAGGCGGCGGATGGTCGATTCACTTTGCATGGCGCCGAACTTCTTTTCTTCCAGCATCATGTCAACAGCAGGCAATAGGCCCATGGTCATACGACGAGCTCGCCTTGAGATGTTAAGAGATCCAAAAGGCCAGCGTGCCACATAGAAATTCGCACGATATCGGAATTGAAGATATCCTCGGCGCGCAGGACCACGAACGTAAAATAGGGCCATGACACGATCTCTGCACGCCGACCTAGCTGAACGCTATTTTCTTGAGGACCTCCCCGGCGCCGCCCAACTGGGCGCCCGGTTGAACGGGATTCTCTTGAAGATTGATGCAGGCGAGCCGGTGACCGCGCTACAGCGGCAGTTTCTCGTCACGACTGGCCTGCGTGCGCTCGATGCCTTGGCGGAAGGCCAGGCAACGCTGGAGGAGTTTCAAGCCGCAGCCCAGCGAGAGCAGGCAGCGCGCATTGAAGATGCTTCGGTCAAGGCCCTGAAGGATGCGGCAGAACTGGCAGAACGCGCTGAGGCCAGAGCCGCTGCAGTCAAGGCGACTTTTGCCGCCATGGCGAACGATCCGGCACTCCGTCGAAAGCGAGAGGCCAAAGAACTGCGACAGCGCTTCGGCGTGGGATATATCGAAAGCGACGATTATCCGCGTGTGATGGCGCTTCTCAGGCAAGTCGCCAACGGGCAACGCCTCAAAGTCGATGACCTCGCATGGCTCAAGACCGAGGCCGATTACTGCTGGACCGACGAGCTGCAGAGAGCCTGGCATGCATTGGAAGCAGCCGCGCTGACCAAAGCATGGGAAAGCAGCGGTGATCCTTGGAATGCCGTGAATGCGAGCGGGCATTGGCGTAAGGCTGGTGAACCGGAGCGAGCTTTGCGTCTGACCGAGGCGGCCTTGGCAAAGGTCGGGTCAAATCCCAAACTCAGGTCGGCCTTGGCGACAACGCGCGGCGGAGCAATGCGTGACCTGCGCCGCCTCGACGAGGCTAAGACACTGGCAAGCGAAGCGCATGAACTGACCTCAAGCGACTATAGACCATGCACGTTGTTGGGCGCAGTCTACATCGAGCTTGGGGACCTCCCGACAGGGCACGAATGGTACGCAAAGGCCGAGAGCCTTGGAGCGCCGCGCCAAGCGATCGACCATGAATTGCGAGGGCTGCTGATGCGCTCTTCCAATCAGGAACAGCAGCGCATTCGTGAATATCTGCTTCGCCAGGATCCCGAGCGCTTTGCTTGGCTCCGGCGTTGGCCCGGCAACGGTCAATCGTCTGCCCATTCGAAGTCCGCGCAAACGATGAGCAGAAAGTATCGCACCGCATTCGTCGAGGCAGGTAGGCATGATCATAGTTCCAGATGATCCAGGCCCTGCAGGTCCCGACGGCGTATTGAAGGCGGCTGTCCGAAAGGTATTCGACGGCGACGGCTTCTTGGCAAACGTCTGGCATCCCTATCGCCAGGCTTGGGTCGAGCGCGTCCCCTTCCGCTTTGCGTTCATCGACGCGCCCGAAATGGAGCAACCGTTCGGTCCGGAATCCAAGGAATTCTTGGTCGGCCTCATCGCGGGTAAGGAACTTCGCCTCGACCCGGTCGGCAAAGAGTCGACTGGCTATCTGCCCATCGACCCGTACAGACGGGTTCTGTGCATGGCGTTCCTGACCGAGCAAATGGACGTTGGCACCGTCAAATATTATCACGAAGGCAAACTTGGCGGCGGCGCGGTGAAGCGGGCGCGCCCTGTCTCGCGCAACATTGAACTCGAGATGATCGTGAACGGGTGGGCTTGGGTGACCGAGCAATATGCGTTTGATCGCGAAGTAGAATACTTCGAGGCGCAAGACGATGCCCGGCGGGATCGGCGGGGCCTGTGGGCAATGGACAATCCGGAGCCGCCCTGGACCTTCAAGCGCCGTCAGAAACGTCGGAGCAAGGCAGCGGAGGGACAGGGCCGACTGATCTGAATCGAGATCGCCGAATTTTCCGCGCTCATCCTAATCTGGCGGAGATCCAGAGCTGAATGTCGTCTTCTGCCCACGCGACGGCATATCCACCCAGCTGAACCGGTTTCGGGAACTTCCCTTCGGCCATCCACCGGTAGATTGTGGATCGACCGAGGCCAACACGGTGCTGGACCTCTTTCAGCCGGATCAGGCGGGTGATCCTGCGTTGCTCGGGAGACGGCGACGGTCCTGTTTCAGCCATGGCGCCCTCCAAAGCTCGCGCTGCCTTCGCCCAGCAGGGCATCCTTGCGTTCGAGCTCGTCAATATGATCAGCCAGAAGCCGCGCAACGCGGTGAGCCGTTCCCTTGGCCCAACGGGGCTTCACGTCATGCACCTGGTTGCCGAGAACCCGCTCAAGGGCGGACGGTAGCTCACCAACGAGCTCTTCGAAGAAACGGGCGATGTCGGTCTGAAGCCAGCGCGTCGCCTGGTCGCCGCCGGCTCCCAAGAACAGCAGCAGGTGCGCATGCGGCGCCATGCCCGATGAGGCCAGGATACGCAGCGCTTCCCCGAGGCTCGGGCTTCGATCGCCGCACAGCGTCCGGCGTAGCGCATCTTTATGCAGGTCTGCCTCACGCGCGATTTCGCAGCGGTTGCGACCGCTCCGTTCGACCGCGGTGTACAGAAGGTGCGCGAGGTCGCGTCGGGTCTGGCTTTCACCAAGTACGCCCATGTCGATCACTGGTGTTTCTCCTTTGACTGGAATGATCGACTCACCGGGTAAGCGAAGAGGAAAGGTGTAGGAAAACGAAAAGAACATAAATGGAACATAGAGGAAGACGCGAATCGGACGCCTCCTGCGATTCGCGCAGAAATCAGCCGCTTCGGCGCAGATTCCGTCTCGGCTATCGCGATCTTCGGTTTGAATGGCGCTCGAAGAGATCGAGGCAGCGCGATTGCCGGCTCGCGCGCCCCTAGATGTCGCTTTTTGCTTGGTCGGCAGGGCCCAGACGACAGTCGCTATTTCCTACAGGGGCATCGAGGGATCACGAAGAACAGACAGCGAACGGGTCGACCGCTTGCTGCTCCTTCAATCCTCGAAAGGCCTTGCCTCATGAATACCCCTCTCCAGCTTGCCCGGCGCACCCAGCTCAAGGACTACATCCTGCCCGCACTGGTTGCCCTCGCCGGTGCCGGCGCGGCCTATGCCGGCGCCGACACCACCTTCGATCCCGCTCTCGTCAAATTCACCGATTTTCTCGAGGGCTCGGGCGGTAAGATCATCACCGTTCTCAGCCTCGCGGGCGGCCTCATCGGCCTCGCTTCGGGTCGCTTTACGCTCGGTCAGATTGCCGTCCCGGTAGGCGTCGGCATCGGCGTCGGCACCGGCGTGCCGATCGTCACCTCGGTCGTGACCGCGGTCATCTGAACAGCGGATCCGGTCACGGCGGGAGGGCGGCAACATGGCCGACAAGTACCTCGTTCCCCAACGGCTCGACGATCCGGAGCTCATCGGCTTCTGGACCATCGACGAGTTCGCGGGGCTGTTGATCCCCTTTGCTTGGGGGATCCTGGCGCAGCACATCTTCATCGGGATCGCACTGTCCTTTGCGGCCTGGTTCGTCTTGCGGAAGGCGAAATCCGGAAACGCGGGCTCGGCGCTGGTGCATGCTGCCTACTGGTACATGCCCGGGGGTTTCCTCGGGCTGAAGGCCACGCCGCCCTCCCATTGTCGCCTCCTGGCCGGCTGAGGGAGACAAGAGATGCGCGCGGAATTCGCATACGAAGAGGCCCAGAAATACCTGCGCCAGCGCAACTGGCTGGCTCTGGTCGCCGGCGGCCTGGCCGTCACCACGCTGTTCGGCGTGGGCGCAGCGGCAACCCGCGACCGGGAAGTCGTTCTGGTCCCGGTGACCAGCGAACGGCTCTCGCTCTCCAGCGCCGGACCGGATGCGCATTACCTCGAGCTCGTCACCCGCGACACTGCGCTGATGCTGCTCAACCGAAGCCCACAAGGCCTCGACTACTGGATGGCCGAGATCCTGAAGCTCGCCGATCCGGCTGCCCACGGCCGCCTCAAGGCCGAGCTCGTCAAGATCGTCGACGAGCAGCGCGGCTCGGACATCTCCCAGGCCTTCGTCATCCGCAAGATGGAGGTCGACCCGGCCGCCCTCACTTCGACCGTCACCGGCACGCTCAAGACCTTCGTCGGCGCGCAGGTGATCGCCAGCAACGATCGCAGCTTCCGGTTCCGCTGGAGCCGGCATGGCCTCGCCCTCGGGCTCGTCGGCTTCGAGCAGCTGCAAGACCAAAGCCAGAAGGACTGAAGACGGACATGAGCTCTCTTACCCCAACGACCGCACTTGGTGCCGGTCTCGCCTGTTTCGGATGGGGCGTCACACGCCGTGTCGACACCGGTTTTAAGGCGCTGGGCGCCGCCCTGTGCGCCTTCGCGTTCAGCGCGTCTCCGGCCTTCGCCGACCAGTTCGTCGAAGCGGCCGACAACGCCAAGATCGACTGCGTGCTCTCGCGCGGCGAACTGACCCGCATTGCGCTCATCGACGATGGCTTTGCCAACGTCTCGAAAATCGCCAGCGCCTATCCCTACAACGATTTCACGGTGACCCATGAGCCGGTCCGCGGCGACATTTACATTTCGGTGCCGCCGCAGTTTGCCGCCGACCGGGTCAGCTTCTTCGCCACGAGCAAGGCGGGCTACGTCTACAAGTTCGCGTGCCGAACGGCCGCCCAGGAGGCGAGCCAGATCTTCGTCACCAACCCGGCGCTGAAGACCCATGACGCCGAAGACTGGGAGCAGGCGGCAGGTCCCGATGAGGCCGCGATCCGCCTGATCGAAGCAATGGCGGGGGATGCGGTGCTCCCCGGCTTTACGGCCCGCGCCGAACTTGGGCTCCCCCGCAAGACTGGCGGGATCGAGGTCCAGCTGGTCGCGGAATATTCCGGCGCCGAACTCGTCGGTCAGCGCCTTGTCCTGCGCAACCTCGGCAAGGAGCTGCTCGACCTCGCAGCCGACCGCGAGGGTCCGGCCGGAACAATCGCCTTTGCCTATGGCCGCGATGCGCTGCGTCCCGGCGAGACGACCAGCGCCTTCCTTGTCTTCCGCAAGGGAGGGCTCGAGTAATGGCACACGAAACCGAACGATCGGGCGGAGAGCCTGCCTCCGACAACGGCCAGGTGGCCGCCACTCCGGAAAGCCGGCGCGAAGTCGGACGCCGTAACCTCAATCGCCAGATCGCTCAGCGCCAGAAGGCTCTGCTCATTGGTGTCGGCGCTCTTACCCTCGTCGGTGGCGCGACGTTCCTGTTCAGTGGTGACAACGGCAAAGGCACGGGTGCTTCCGGTGAGGCGGTAACGATCGACACCGGCGGGCTCGTCAACCGCAACCTGTCCGAACGCGAGTTCGTCGCGACCTACGGCAACCGGGCCGATGCCCAGGACCGAGAGATCAAGGCGCTCAAGGAAGGCCAGGTCTCGCGTCCCGAGCTCGAGCAGCAGCTCGCCGCGCTCAAGACCGAAAATGCGCAGATGCGCACCGACGGTCAGCACGCGATCGATGCGATCTCGGCAGAGAACGCGGCCTTGAAGGCGCAGCTCGACCAGGCCTCGCGCGCGCCGGCTGCACCGGTCATGCCGCCGCCTGCCTATGGTCCTGGTGTCACTCCGGGTGCTGGCACCCCGGCACCAGGGTCAAACCGGCAAGGTGCCGAGGGCCCGACAGCCGACGCCAAGGTCAGCCTGATGAGCTTCGAGACCGGCGGTGCCGGACCCAAGAAGCCTGCCGGCGAAACCGCGGCCCCGCAGCTCCTCTTACAGGACAGCCCCGATTACCTGCCGCCCAACAGCTATGCGCCGGCGCGGGTCATTGTCGGTGTCGATGCCTCGACCGGCGTTGCCAGCCAGACCGATCCGCTCCCGGTGGTGCTGCGGATCACCGGCCCGGCACGCTCGGTCATGCGGCACGGCAAGGTGCTGACGACCGACATCACCGGCTGCCTCGTCAACGGCGCGGCCCGCGGGGATCTCAGCAGCGAGAAAGTCTATGTGAAGCTTGCGCGCATGACCTGTGCGCAGCCGGGCGGCCGCTATGCGGTGAGCGAGGTCAAAGGCTTCATCAGCTTTGCCGGCAAGTCGGGCGTGCGTGGCCGTGTCGTCAGCCGCGAAGGTAGCCTGGTTGGCCAGGCCCTCCTTGCCGGGATCGTCGGCGGCTTCGGCCGGGGTTTTTCCGCCAATGCCAATGGCATCTTCACCGGCCAGATCGGCGCCGATGGTAAGCGCCAAGCGCTCTCGCCGACCGACATTGTCACAGGCGGCATCGGCCAGGGCGCCGGCGAAGCCGCCGACACGGTGAGCAAGTACCTCATCGAACGCGCCGAACAATACCAACCCGTCGTCGAGATGCCGACCGGCATCGAGGTCGAGATCGTCTTTCTCGACGGCGTTCATGTCAGGAGCAACACGAAATGAATTACACGGATTTCCGGCCGGGCTTCAAAGCCCGCGCCGCGACGGCAGCGCTTGCCGTCACCACGGCCTTCGCCGTCGTCAGCCTCGGTCTCGCGGCGGTGACCTCCGCGCCGGCACAGGCGAGCGACACCTCGAGCGCGGTGCGCGCCGCGCTCAAGGCGCGCCTTCCCAAGACGCCGATCGACGCGCTCACCTGCGAGGGCTTCGGCGGACTGTGCGAAGTCGTGTCGGGGAGCACGCTGTTCTACGTCGATGAGAGTGCCCGATACCTCCTGGTCGGCCGGCTCTACGACATGGAGACGCGCCGTGATGTGACGGCAGCGCGCCTGCTCGAGCTCAACCCTGACCTCATTGCTGCCGGCGCTGCGCGCGCGGGCGGCGACAGCAAGGGGCAGGAAGACGAGCCGGCGAACGCGCCTCCGGCCAAGGTCGATCTCGCCAAGCTGCCCGCCGATGGCGCTGTGCGCTGGGGCAATCCGGCAGGCCCCAAAGTCGTAGTCTTTTCGGACTTCCACTGCGGCTACTGCCAGCGCCTGACCGGCGAGCTCGCCAAGGCGGGCGTCCAGGTCGAGGAACGGCCGATCTCGATCTTCGGAGCCAAGAGTCGCGCGCTCTCCGAGGCTGTTCTCTGCGCGCTCGATCCGGCCGCCGCACTTCACGCCGCCTATGCCGGAGAGGCGCCACAAGCGCGACCTGGCTGCAAGCCCAAGGGCCTCGATGCGAACGAGGCATTCGCCAAGGCGAATGGCTTCAACGGCACGCCGGTGCTGGTGCGAGCGAGCGACGGCGCGGTTCTGCAGGGCTATCGACCGGCAAGCGAGATCCGCCGCTTCCTTGGCCTTACCCCGAGCAAGGGAGGCCAGTGATGCGCAAGCCCAACAGACTTTCCCTCGCGCCCCTGCGATTTGCGGCGCTCGCCGCCCTCGCTGTCGCGACCAGCGGCTGCGCGGTGCTCGGCGGCAACGTCAAGGGGAGCTTCTCGTGCCGCGCGCCGGAGGGCAATTGCGCGCCAACCTCGGTGATCGATGAAGCAGCCACCCAGGCATCCGGCAAAGCGCCCGAAGCAACCAGCCGTCCCTCGGCACGCGTCCTGCCGCAGATATCAGAGGGACGGCTGCGCGTCGTTCTGGCGGCCTATCGCGACGACAATGGACGCACGCATGAAGCGCGGGTCGTCGAGGTCCCACTGCCGACGAGCGCAGCGAGCCAGTTTCAGGATCCGGCGAGCCGCCGCGAAGTCGCTCGGGCACTCGCCCGTGCGGTGAGTGCTGCGCGCCGTCCCGAGAGCGCGGCAGAGCCGCCGCGCCCGATCGGTCCCCCGGCCGATCTGCCTGCCGATCCTACCACCACCGCCTTGCCGGACGTGCTCACTGCCCCCTTGCAGCACGCGCCGGCCGGGGGACCTGGGACTGCCTCCCTCCCGGCCCGGGTCCCCCACCCTGATGCGCAAATGGAGGAGCCCGCTCCTCAGGAAGGTCAAAAGCCATGACTCTCTCGCTTGCCAGGGCGCGCGACGCGCTGATGGGCTCGCTGTTCGCGGACACGGCCTCGGCCGAAAAGCCGCGCACGAGCTTCGGCCTCGATATGCTCTCGGACTGGCTCCCTTACCGGGTCTTCGACGAGAGCGCCGGGCTTTACCGCAATGCCCGCTCCAAGGGTTTCATCCTCGAGGTGACTCCGCTCATCGGCGCCGATGAGCGCACCGGCGAAATCCTGGGCCAGTTCTTCTCCGAAGGGCTACCCCAGGGAGCCTGCCTGCAGGTGCTCAATTTTGCGAGCCCGCGCATCGGGCAGGTCGTTTCGCCGTGGTTCGCCCCCCGCTACGAACAGGGCGGGATCTACGAGGCGATCGCGCGCGAACGGATTGCCCGGTTCTACGATCTCGTCTGGGAGAGCGGTTCGGCGCATGCGCCCTTCCATGTCCGCAGCAGCCGTCTGATCGTCTCCTTGGGCGTGCCCGAAAGTGCCAGCGTCACCGATGCCGAACTCGCCGAATGCCGCGAAGGGCTCCTGGGGCTTATCCATTCGCTGGGCCTCGAAGCCCATGCGCTGCGGCCTTCGGCGCTGATCGGACTGATCGATGAGCTGACGTCGCCGACCACGGCCCGCGAACCCGAGCGCGAAAGCTGGAATCCGCTCGAGCAGATCGACGTCCAGGCGATCCGCAGCGACATCGAGCTCGAGGTCGAGGACGACCGCATGGTGCTGCGAACCGAGCGGTTCCGCGAGATCGGCCGCGACCGCGCTGGCCATCCCGAAGTCGGGGAATGCCTGCCCGACAGCTTCGATCTGCGCCATTTTGCCGTGCGCGCGTTCCCCGAACGCTGGGCGCCCTGGGAATGCGCGCGCCTCATCGGCGACATGTTCACCGACAAGCTGCGGTTTCCCTGTCCGACCGCAACAATGCTGTGTCTGGTCTATCCCGACCAGGAAGCGGCCTCGGCACGCGCGGGCTACAAGTTCATGCGCACCACGAGCCTCAGCCAGACCAAAAGCGCACGTTTTTTGCCCAAGCTTGCCGACCAGTCGGCCGAGTGGCGGCATGTCCAGAACGAGCTGCAGGCCGGCAAGAAGCTGGTGAAGCTGTTCTACGGGCTCACGAGCTATTCGCCGCTCGGCCAAGGCGATGCGCACGAGCGGGTGATCAAGGCGATCTTCAAGGCGGCGGGCTGGGATCTCGCCGACGAACGCTTTCTCCAGCTCCAGGGCCTGGTCGCGGCCTTCCCCTTGAGCCTCGCCGATGGGCTGGCGGACGACATGCTTCGGCTGAAGCGCATGCGCACGATGCTTTCGACCACGGCGGCCAATATCGCGCCGATGCAGGGTGAATATCTTGGCCGCGCAGTTCCGCATCTCCTGCTTGTCGGTCGCCGCGGTCAGCCTTTCTGGTGGTCGCCCTTCGAGAACGGGGCGGGCAACCACAACATCGCCATCTGCGGCAAATCGGGGTCGGGCAAGTCGGTCCTGCTCCAGGAGCTTTGCGCGGCCCTGCGCGGCGCGGGCGCCAAGGTCGTCGTGATCGACGATGGCCGCTCGTTCGAGCACTCGGTCAAGCTTCAGGGCGGCCGCTTCGTGGAGTTTACGCTGGCAGCGGGCTTCTCGCTCAACCCTTTCTCGATGGTCGACGATGCCCGGGCGGCGAGCGATGAGGACTACCGGCTCGACTGTTTTGCTATGATCAAGGCGATCATCGGCCAGATGGCGCGGCACGATGACAAGCCGAGCGATACCGAGCGCGGCCTCATCGACCGGGCGGTGACGACAGTCTGGGACACGCTCGGCAGCGGTGGCAGTATCGACGATATTGCGGCCGCCCTCGGCGCGGGCGGCGGCGAGCTTGGGGCTAACCTCGCGACCGCCATCGCGCCCTATTGCCGGGGCGGCAGCTACGGCGGGTTCTTTTCAGGGCAGGCCAGCTTCGCGCTCGACGTTGATTTCACGGTCTTCGAGATGAGCGACCTTGCGAGCCGGGAGGAGCTCAGAAGCGTCGTCCTCTCGGCGATCATGTTCATGACCGGCCAGGCCATGACGCGCACGTCGCGAGCAACGCGCAAGCTGCTGCTGATCGACGAGGCCTGGTCGATGCTACGGGGCGGCTCGATGGGCGAGTTCGTCGAGACCTATGCCCGCACTGCGCGCAAATATGGCGGCGCGCTCGCGACCGCCACCCAGTCGCTCAACGACTACTACAAGTCGGACGGCGCCCGCGCCGCACTCGAGAACAGCGACTGGATGCTGATCCTCCAGCAGAAGGCCGAGACGATTGCCGATTTCCGGCAAAGCGCCCGGCTCGACATGGACGATCGTACCGAGACCCTGATCCGGTCCCTGAAGCGCTCGGGCGCGGAATATTCCGAGATCTTCATCAAAGGCCCGGAGACCGAAGCGATTGGCCGTCTGGTCCTTGATCCGCTCTCGGCGACCATTTTCTCGTCCGACCCTGACACCTACGCCGCGATCCAGGCGCTCGAGGCCCGCGGCATGCCGCTCGCCGATGCGATCCGCAAGGTGGCGGGTTTGCCGCTGGGAGAGCGCTGATGGCCTTTCACCAGACGCCCTTCGACCACATCGGCGTGTGGTCGCCGCCGCAGCGCTTGCTACCGTTTCTGCAGGGGACATGCTTTGTCCTCATCGAGGCCTCGCGTTTTGCCGTCTCGAGCCTGCTGATCGTGCTCGGACTGCCGCTCTTTGCTTTCTTGTTCCTTGCGGGCTGGGACCTGGGGCTCCTGTTCACGCAGCTCGCCAACCTTGCCGACCATTACCGCGAAGCGAGCGCGATCCGGCGGATCGCGTTTTCGCAGGATCTCCAGGGCGTGTTCCTCGCGACCTCGCTCGGCGTGCTGCTGGCACGCGCACCGCGGTTCTTGAAGCGCCTCGAAACCGCGCTCGCTCCGGCAGATCCCCGGGAGACCGACAATGGCTGACACGACCCTATTACAATCTTTTAATCGCACGCTGGCGATCCGTCTGGGCGCGGTTCTCCTCGCGGTCTGCCTCCTTCTGTGGGGCGCGTGGGTCAGCCGCGAAGTGGCGCGTCCCCGCGAGCAGCTCGTCACCGTGCGCCTGTCTGAAACGATTGCGCGCTTCGTCGATGCCGAAGCGCGCAGCGGCAAGGCGCCCGAGGACGGGCAGGCAAGGACGCTGGCTTACCTCCAGGCCGCCGAGGCCGCGGTTCGCGAAATGGGCCGCAATGGCCGGGTGGTTCTGGTCGCCGAAGCGGTGCTGGCCGGCGATGTCCCCGATGCCACGGCTGAACTCGAGCAGCGCGTTGCCGCCAAGCTTGGCCGGGAGAAGCGGCCATGACGGATCTTGTCGCCCGCACGCTGCGCCGGGTCCGGCGTCCGCTGCTCCTCACCGGGATTGTCGCCTTGCCGTTTGCCTGGGCGCCGATTGCCGCTTTCGGCGAGGACCATGCGTTTCTCATCAATTCGAGCCCGAGCCTGCCCAACTGGGCCTTCTGGCTCGACAAGTCGGCCCCGATCGCACGCGGCAGCCTGATCTTCTTCGAGCCGCCAGCCTCGCCGCTGCTGGAGAGGCATTTCGGGAAAGGTCCGCATCTTTTCGGCAAGCGCGTCCTTGGCCTGCCGGGCGATATGGTGAGCCACGAGGGCACCGAGGTCCTGGTCAACGGACGCAAGGTCGGCGCGCGCCTGGCGAAAACCCGGCTCGGGCTCAAGCTAAGCCCCGGACCCGAAGGCGTCATTCCGCGTGGTTGCTACTACGTCGGCAGCGACCACCCGCGCGGCTTCGACAGCCGCTATGCCGAAGTGGGCTTCGCCTGCCGCGGCCACATCCTCGGCAGCGGGAGGGCGATCCTGTGAGGCGCGCGCTTCTCCTTCCGTTCTGCCTTGCATGCGTTCCTGCGGCCGAGGCTCGTGACTATGGCCAGCAAGGCGCGGTCTTCCCGGTGATCGAGCGCGATCTCCTCGAGCAGATCCATGCGCGGCTGACCGCCATGGAAAAGTCGGGCGAGACCGAGCGGCTCAACCAGGAACTACAGCAGCGCACGGCGGCCCGGGTCAATCGGCCTGAGCCGGTCGCCGGACTTATCCGCGCGAGCGCGGCCCGCCGCTGGAACTTTGATCCGACGATCACGCTCGAGACCGATATTCGGGGCGCCAAGGGCGAGCTCATTCATGCCCGCGGCACGCGAGTGAACCCACTCGATAGCGTGCCGCTGCGCGCCGAGCTCCTGTTCTTCGACGGCGATGATCCCGAGCAGCTCGCCTGGGCGCTGAGCCAGTCCAGGGCTGCGAAGCTCATCCTCACCAAAGGCGCGCCGCTCGAGCTGATGAAGGCACGGCAGCGGCGCTTTTACTTCGACCAGGGCGGCAAACTCATCCGCCACTTCGGGATCGGGGCGGTGCCGGCACGGGTGCGCCAGCAAGGCCGCGCGCTCGAAGTTAGCGAGATCGTCCTTCCACCCCGTCAAGGAGCCCGCCCATGACACATCTTCGTCGTCTGGTAGCGGCTGCGCTCGGAGCGCTGGGCCTGATGCTGGCCAGTCCAGCCAGTGCAGATGCAGGGCCCGGCCGCTGCACCGGCAGCTTCGTCAACCCGATCACCGACATCTGCTGGTCCTGCCTGTTTCCGATCTCAGTCGGGGCCCTCAAGATCTGGCCGTCGAGCCGTCCCGATCCTTCCAACCCGACCCTGCCGCTGTGCCTATGCGGTTTGCGGCCCGGCATCGCCATGGGCTTCTGGGAGCCGGTTCGGCTTGCCGACGTCAGCATGAAGCCCTGGTGCTTCGTCAACCTGGGCGGGATGAAGCTCGATCCCGGCTTCGATATCGGGTTTCGCTCGATCAAGGGTCCGTCGGCGATCGGCGGGGCCAGCCAGAACTACTCGAGCTGGCACGTTCATTGGTATGCCTATCCGCTGATCTATTGGATGGAGATCGTCACCGATTTCCTGTGCCTGGAATCGGGCTCGATCGACATTCTCTACATCTCCGAGATCGATCCGCTCTGGCAGGACAGCGAACTTACCGCGATCATCAATCCCGAAGCGGTCCTGTTCGCCAATCCGCTTGCGCTCGCCGCCTGCGCTGCCGATTGCGTGTCCTCGACGGTCCACCTGCCGGTCGACGAGATGTTCTGGTGCGCGGGCTGCCAGGGCTCGATGTACCCGATGAACGGCAATGTCTCGGCCTCGATCGGGCACGTCCAGGCTTCGCGGCTCGTGCTCTCGCGCTTCGCCTACAAGCTCCACCGCGAGCTCGTCGCCTGGGGCACGATGGGCAGCAAGGGGCTCTGCGGCAAGTACCTGATGCCGGTGATGCGCAAGCAGCAATACCGCTTCCAGGCCACCAATCCGAACCCGGCGACCAAGGGGCGCTATGCCTGCCCCCCGATCGGCGCCGCCACCACCTTTCAATCGGCTGGACAGGTCATCCCCGCGATCGGCGAGGACATGGGCTACCTCGTCTGGCGCAAGCGGAACTGCTGCGCGCTATGAACCGGAAACTTCTCCTCATCCCGCTGGGACTGGCTCTCCCTCTCGCAGGTCTCGCGCTCGCCCAGAGTGCACCCGACGGCATCGATCTCGACGCCATTCGTGCCCGCTCGGCCGAGCATGCCGAGGACGCGGCCGCCCTGGCAGCGACGGTCCGCGAGCGAGCCGAAGCGGTGCACGATGACGCACTCCAAACCCAGGACCAGGCCCAATCCGCCGGCGCGCGCTATGCCGACAACCTGCCACCGACGTCGAAAAGCACGGACGTCTTCGATTTCGATGCGATGGTTCGCGAGCGGGCTGAGGCGGAAAAAGCGCCGCTTGGCGAGAGCCCGCGCTTCATCGCCTTTGCCAGCCTGTCGATGCCGCCCGAGGCCTTGAAGGCATTGGTGCGCGACATGGGCCGCGCCGGCGGCGTGACCGTGCTGCGGGGCTTTCCATCCGGCGATTCCGCGCGGTTCAAGGCGCTCCTGACCGAGATCTGGCAAGGCGAGGATGCCCCGCAGGCGCTCGGGATCGACCCGCGCCTGTTCCGCGCCTTCCACATCGAGGCAGCGCCGAGCTTTGTCATGGTGGGGAGCGACTTCGCTCCTTGCGATGGCTTTGATTGCCAGGACGTCCCGCCGCCTCACGACCGGATGACCGGCAATGTGACGGTCGGGCAGGTCCTCGAAACATTCAAGGACGGTGCCGGCCCCGGCGCCGCGCTGGCGCGCCTTCATCTGGCCCGCCTTGAGGAAGGAGAGGATCGATGAGAAAGATCCTGACGCTGCTCTGCGCCGGGCTCCTATGCGCAGGCACAGCGCAATCTGCCACAGCCCAATCCAGTTCAGGGCAGACGACCGCGGACACGAAGGCCGACGGAAAGGCGTTCGGCAATTCTGTGATCGACCAGGTGAAGAGTGCGGCGACCACATCGCCCGATGCCTCGCGCGTGCCCGGCTTCAATCCCGCCGCAACGCAAAGCCTCGAGGATCTGGCTGACAATCCGGACCGGATCGAGGGCGCGGCGCGCAGCGCAGCCACCAACAACACTGCCGTCCGCACGATCGAGGATTCGATGAACAATCGGGCGCGCTTCTCGCCCCAGGAGATCAAGAGCATTCTCGCGCGCTCAGGCGAGATCAGCGAGACCCCACTCGATTACACCAGCGGCATGTCGGTGTCCGGCTCGAAGGGCAATTGCGTTCCGCTGCCGCCGGGCACCGGCTCGGTCGGGACTTACATGGCGACCTGCAACACCGGCTATACGGCCGAGCAGAAGTCCGCATCCTGTCCGATCACGCTCGAGGCCAGCGCAACCCCGCGACAAATCTATGGCTATTATTGCGTGGGCGGCAGCGGGGTCGATCCCGCCAGCATCTACGCCTGCAACCACTATCCAGCGCCGCAGTGCACGGTCACCCAGTCCTGGCCAATCAACCTCTGCGATCCCTATTTCGGGATCTACTGGGGCTGCTCTTACGGCGATCTGCACGTCGATCTGGTGAGCTGCACCGCGCCGGTCGATGGCGCGACTCCCTACACCATGACCACCGAAACCGTGGTGACGACCCAGCGCAACGAGAGCCAGTGCTCAGGCCTTGTGGGTGATAGCAATTGCTCGCAGGACAGCGAGGTCTGCACCGACAGCGATCCCGTCACCCGGATCGTCGACGGAGTGTCGGTGACCCAGCCTTGCTGGGCCTGGCAGCGCAATTACACCTGCTCGGCCAGGATCGCCGGCAATGATTGCAGCGAGCTCGAGGCCAACGGCAGCTGCCGCTTCGTGCGCGAGGATTGCCTGACGGGCGACAGCCCCTGCTCGACCGCCGAGCGCGTCTACGAGTGCCCGGTGCCGCCGAGCGAGACTTCGGGCCAGCAATATGTCTGCGACGGCGACGTCTACTGCATCGACGGATCGTGCGAGACCATCACCCGTGAGGCCAACGACGAATTCAAGGACGCGGTCGTCGCCTTGAACGCGATGGACCAGGCGCGGCGCGAATTCGATCCCGAAACCATGACCCTGTTCAAGGGCGAGCGGGAGACCTGCTCGTCCAAGGTCTTCGGCGTGCTCAACTGCTGCAAGGGCAAGGGCTTCCCGCTCATCCCGGGGGTGCAGCTCCTGGTTGCGCTGGGCTGCAGCCGCGAGGAAATCCTCCTCCACGAGCGCGATGCGCAAGGCCTGTGCGCTTATGTCGGGACCTATTGCTCCTCGAGCTTCCTCGGGGTCTGCCTGACCAAGAAGAAGGTCTACTGCTGCTTTGAATCCAAGCTGACCCGCATCCTGCAGGAACAGGGCCGCGCGCAGCTTCCCAAGCCCTGGGCCAAGCCCAAGTCCGAGCAGTGCTTGGGCTTCACGCTCGACGAGTTCGCCCGGCTTGACCTCTCCCGCATGGATTTCTCGGAAGTCTACGCCGAGTTCACCGATGCGGCGCGGCTCCCCGACGAGCTGCAGACCTCCGAACTGATCCAGCAGAAAATCCGCGACTATTACGAAAGGAGCAACCCGTGAGCGCGCTTCGTACCTCTGTGACCGCCGCGCTCATGGCTGCGCTGCTCGTCCCGACAATGCCGCTCGTCGCCCGGGAGCATGGCCCAGAACAGGCCGTAGCCGCCGACGAGGCCGATGCCTTCTACTGCGGTGAGCGGCGCCTCGGTTACTGGTTCTACTGCGTGCGGCCCAAACGGATCGAACCGCGCGAGCAAGGCCCGGCACCCCAGGCGCAGTCGGCTACGGCCCAACTGGAAGCCGTCACGGCCGAGCTGCGCGAGTTGAAAGCCCGGGCGATCATCGAGCCGACGCCTCAGAATGTGACCGCCTATATCCGTTTCCAGCGCGAGCAGCTCGATCGTGCTTCGCTGTTTTCCGACGTCTGGCAGCGCGCGATCTGGCAGGAGCCCGAGCTCGACTACACGCTCGAACGTCCGGTCGGCACACTGGCCAAGCGGCAATGGCAGGACGCCCGGGCCGCCGAGCGCGACACGGTCATGGCGCATCTCGGTGACCGCTTTGGGCTGTTCTATTTCTTCGCCCAGACCTGCGGCGCCTGCGAGGTGATGAGCCCGATCGTCAAGGCGGTTGCCGATCGCTGGCACCTGACCGTCCGGGCGATTTCCACCGATGGCGGTCCCTCGCGTCATTTCCCGCAATACACCGTCGAGAACGGACAGCGGCCGCGCATGGGGCTGGAGCCCAAGATCACCCCGGCGCTGGTCCTGTGGGACAGCGAAGCGGGGCGCGCGATCCCGATCGGATACGGCGTCCTCTCGGCCGACGAACTGCAGGACCGCATCTTTCTCCTGACCTCAAAGGAAACCGGCCATGATTTCTAAGCTGCGCACGGCGGCGCTCGCGCTTGCCGCCACGAGCCTCGTTGCGACTCCGCTCCACGCCAATGTCGGCGACAGCATGGACCGCTTCATGAACGACATGGGCGGTGCGGCGAATGTCACGGGTCCGAGCGCCTTCCAGGGGCAGTCGGCGGGCTATTACAGCCTGGGCAATGTCTGGACGCGCTTCCCGCAAAAGACGACCAACATCGCCAATCTCCAGCTGCCCCGCGCGCGGGCCGGCTGCGGTGGGATCGATATCTTCGCCGGCAGCTTCAGCTTCATCAACGCGAGCGAGATGGTCGCGCTGCTGAAGGCGGTTGCGAACAATGCCGTGGGATTTGCCTTCAGCCTGGCGATCGACACGGTCTGCCCGGAATGTTCGAAGATCATGCAGGAGTTTGCGCAGAAGGCGCAGCTCATGAACAACCTGTCGATCAACTCCTGCGAGATGGCGCAAGGGCTGGTCGGCGGGATCTGGCCCAAAGGCGACCTTGCCGACAAGGCGATCTGCGAGGCGATCGGCAACAGCGAGGGCATCTTCACCGACTATGCCGCGGCCAAGCATGGCTGCGGCACGCGCGGGCAGCGAAGCTCGACCAACTCGGGAGCCGGGGCAGACTATGCCGACGTCAACCCGGCCGTGGCGCGCAACTACACCTGGCACGTCCTCAAGAAATCGGCCTTCTTCAATCCGGGTGGGACCTTCGACCGGGAGCTCGCCGAATATGCCATGACGCTGATTGGCACGGTTATCTACGTGCCGCCCAAGGACGATGAGCCGGGCAAGTTCGTGCCGTTTGCGGGCGACGCGTCTTCGACGCTGGTCACCGCGCTGCTCGATGGGACGCAAGGCCAGACCGTCCGGGTCTTTTCCTGCGATGAGGCCGACCAGTGCCTCAACCCGACGTTCCAGGACATGAGCCTCAGTTCCGCCAAGGCGATCCGGCCGCGGGTAGCCGCGCTCATTGGCAGCATGGTGGCGGCGATCCGCTCGGACACCGCGATTGGCGATGCCGAGAAGGAGCTGCTCCAGGTCGCTTCGGTGCCGCTCTACAAGATCCTGACGGTCCAGGCCGCCTATGGCCGGGGCATGGCGACCGATGATCGCGACACGCTCGCCGAGATCACCAGCATCGACCTGCTCTACGCCGTGCTCGACCGGATCGTGTCCGAAGCCGGCCGCTCGATGGCGAGCTTTATCGCAGCCGACGAAGCCAAGCTCGCGATCTGGCGTTCGCAAGTCGCGGACGTCCGCTCGAGCCTCGCGCAGCGCCAGGCGACAGGGCAAGCCAAGGTCTCGGCCATCATGCAGATCATCGAGAAGACGGCGATGATCGAGAACATGCTGGCTGCCTCGATGTCGCCCTCGATGGCGGCATCGCTCGACTGGTCGCGCGCGCTCCAGTCCCGTTCCATCGTCCCCTAAGGCGAGACAAGTCATGATCGAGATCTTCACGGTCGGCGGCGGCGAGTACATCGTCAATGTCTTGAATGCCGTCGCCAGCTGGACGGGCGCGGGTGGCTACAAGAGCCTGATCCAGGTGACCATGGTGATGGGGCTGGCGCTCGCGGTCATCGTGCTGGCCTTCAACCAGGACTGGCGGGCCTGGCTCAACTGGTTCCTTGGCGCGACGCTCATCTACATGTGCCTGATGGTGCCGCGCATGGACGTCCATGTGACCGATCGGGTCAACCCGAGCCTTGCGCCTGCAAACGTCGCCAACGTGCCGCTCGGCCTCGCGCTCATGGCGAGTTTCACAAGCCAGGTTGGCGACTATCTCACCCGCTCGGCCGAGCTCGTCTTTGGCCTGCCGGACGATCTCAACTACTCGAAGAACGGCATGATCTATGGCGCGCGGCTCATGGAGGCGACGCGCTCCCTACGCATTTCGGACCCGGAATTTGCCGCCAATCTCGACGAGCATGTCCGGCAATGCGTGTTCTACGATCTGCTGCTTGGCCGCTACTCGATGAAGCAGCTCGCCGAGAGCGACGACATCTGGACCACGATCGCCCCCGGGAGTGCGGCGCGGGCGCAGAAGTTCCTGACGCGACAAGCCGATGACAGCGTGACCGCGTCGATCGTCACCTGCCGCGATGCCTATACTGCGCTATCGAACCAATGGGCGGGTCTCATTGATTCCATGGCGCTCAGCGCCGGACGACAGCTCTATCCGCGCCAGACTGCGGCGCTCGCCAAGACCAAGCTGCTCGCCGACCTGCCGGTCGCCTACCAGTATCTCTCGGGCGTGTCGAAGAACGCGAGCGATATCTTCCGCCAGGTCCTGACGATCAACGCCATGAACCAGGCCATGCATGGGTTCGCGGGTGCGAGCGGCACCTCGAGCATCGACGTCTTCGCCCAAACCCGCGCCGATATCCAGACCGAGCGGACCTATGCCTCGATCGCGGAGAACGCGATGAAGTGGGTGCCGATCCTCAATGTCGTGCTGACGGTCGTCTTCTACGCGATGTTCCCGGTGATCTTTCCTCTGTTCCTGATGCCCAAGACCGGACCGGTCGCACTACGCGGCTACATCACCGGGTTCTTCTACCTCGCGGCATGGGGGCCGCTCTTCGTGATCCTGCACATGATCCTGATGTTCAAGGGGGCAAGCGATGTCGCGTCCGCCGGAGCCGGTGCCGGCCTGTCGCTCGCAACCTTCGCAGGCATGACCGACGTCAACCGCGATATCGGGCTTCTGGCTGGCTATCTCGTCGCCTCGGTTCCGTTCCTGGCAGGCGGCGTCGCCAAGGGCGCGCTCGCCATTTCCGGGCAAGCAACCTCCTACCTCAACCCCTCGCAAAATGCGGCAGAAGAAGCGGCGCGCGAGGCGAGCACCGGGAATGTCTCGCTCGGCAACAGCAATCTCGACAATTCGACGGTCTTCTCACGCCAGTTTGCCCAAGGGGCGCTCAACCCGAGCATTTCCTATGGCGCGCCGCAGACGCGCGGGTTCAGCGATGTAGGCACCCAGACAACGAGCTTTGGCGAGGCCGAATTCGCGACCGTGCCGAATTCGCAGTATCCGTTCACGCCCACGCTGGGGCAGGACTTTACGAGCAGGCTCTCGACCATGGCGAGCCAGAGCCGGGGGCAGAGCGAGACCTATTCGAACCTTGCCCAGCAATCGACCAGCTCGGCTGTCACCCGGTTCAACGAGATCCGCAACGCTTACAGCCAGGGGCGGTCTTCGGAGACGGTGAGCGGCACCGGCAGCAATGACAGCATCGGCACGGCCTTCAGTGAGGTCGACAACGCCTCCACCACCCTGCAGCGGCAGTTCGGCCTGTCGCGCCGAGCCGCCGACGACATCACCGTGTCCTGGTTCCTCAATGGCCAGGCTAGCGCTGGCGTCGGAGGCAACCTTGGGCCAGTTGAGCTTGGTGCGAAAGCCAGCGGCGGACGAAACCAGAGCTGGACCGACAGCGACGTCGGCATTGCATCTGAGGATCGCAACCGGATTACCGGGACGTTGCAGCAGCTTTCGGACACGCGGAACTGGTCGAGCACGCGCGAAGGATTCCTACGCCAGACGAGCTCGAGTTCGAGTTCGCAGGTCTCGACCAGCGCCGCGGGTCTCAGCCACTCGCTGACCGAAGCGCAGACCTACTCGGTCGAAGCGCGGCGTGCCGAAGAACTTGCAAGCCGGCTCGAGAACCAGGCCTCCTGGTACGAAGGAGCGAACGCTGCCGGTTCGCTCAATCTTAGCCAGGCTTATCGGGAATGGGGCATGGCGGAGGTCGAGGCGAACCGCGACTATTACGGCCCGGTCCGCTTCGATGACATCAATTTCCAGATGAGCGCACAGGGCCAGCAGCTCCAGGCACGGTTCGTTGAAACCTATGCCGACCGCCTGCACGATGACATTGAAGGGCAATTGACGCTGCCCGAGTTCGCGCCAGTCAGCCGTCCTGCCGTTACGAGCCAGGGTAGCGTCCGCGCGCGTGGGCCCAGTGGCGGCGGTGGATCCGGCAGTCTTGGTGCTGCTCCTGACACCACGGGGATCAGCGAAGAAGTCCGCGCAGCGCAGGCGCGGGGCCGTGGCCGGATCGGTCAATCCAGGGGCAATCTCGATGCGACCACCCGAGGGGCCAAGGGAGCTTCGGAAGAGGCCGCAGACGAGGTCAAAGAGTGGTGATGCGTTAAAGGATCAAATCGTTGATAATCACAAAAATGATGTACGCTGTGAGCAACGTGAAGACCGTGACCATGGCGGCGCGCCCCCACGGATCGGCCCAGGTCTTCTTCCAGGTGTACGCAGTCAGGCGATTTTCCGCGATGGCCCGGTCGATCTCTTTGAGACCCTTCCAGTCCTCAGTCGCAACAGGGTCGTCGGATGACTTCAACATAGGGCACCTATTCAGCAGGCAGGCTGCTCCAAAATCGCTGCATTATCGCAGATTTCCGGGCTTAATGCAGCGATTCTGACACACAAAATCATGGGTGCCAAGCGATGTTCGGCGGCATTTTCATGAACTGAGTTCAAGATACCGACAGAAGGCATTCGCGAGTTGCATCTGACGAGGCGTGCGGCATTCGGCCTCGAAAACTTGCGGAGAGCCGACAAGGATCGTGACGCATTTTGCGCGTGAAGTCGCAACGTTCAATCGGTTCAGGCTGTACAGAAACTCCATCCCGCGCGGCGCATCGGCATGCGAGGAGCTGGCGAGCGAATAGATCGAAATCGGCGCCTCTTGGCCTTGGAATTTGTCCACCGTCCCGACCCGCGCCTGGGGTAGCCGGCGTTGGATCTCGAACACCTGGGCATTGTACGGGGCGATGATCAGTATGTCCGCGATCCCGAGCGGCTTTTCGTTCCCCTCCCGATCAATCCAGGTCGCACCCTGTGCCAGTATGTCGGAGACCAGTTCGGCGATAACGTCAGCCTCTTCGGTTGAGCAATTCTGATTGCCGGAATGCTCGACGGGCAGGAACCTCAGACCCGTGCCATTGGCGATGCCCTTGGCGTTCACCCGCTGCCCGGCCGCTTCCGCCTTCGCTCCGAGCTTGCCCTCGTAAAACAGCTCGGACGTGAACGCACAGATATCCGGATGCAGCCGCCAGGTGACGTCGAGAAACAGACCTTCGTCGGGTGCGATGGTTTGCTTGCCCGAAAGCAAATGGTCGAGCGCAGAGCAGCCGGTGCCATCCGGATGGCTGCCTTGCATGGGCTGGTCGAGCTGCTGCGGGTCTCCGAGCAGAACCAGCGTTTTGGCCGCCTGCGAAACGGCAAGCACATTCGCCAGCGACATCTGCGCGGCCTCGTCGACAAAGAGAACGTCGAGACTTTCGAAGGCATCCTCCGTCGACCACAGCCATGCTGTTCCTCCTGCGAGGCTGCAATCCGCTTTGAGCGCGGCGAAGACCTCCGCATTGCTCTTCTTCGCGAACCGCAGCCGGTCGGTCGCGTCCTCCTTGGACCCGGCCTTCGGCTTCTGGATGCAGATCAGGGGGGTATCGGTCTCCTCGGCGACCTCAATGACCTTGTTCACAAGGTTGCGGATCACCTCATGACCGTTGGCCACGATCCCGACCTTATGGCCCTGCCGGACAAGCTCGCAAATCATGTGCCCGCCAGTGTGGGTCTTGCCGGTGCCAGGAGGCCCTTGGATTGGCAACACGCCTGCTGAGATGAGCGGGCCGATGCGCACGCCCGCATCGAGGGGCTTTTCACCGTCACGCCGCACGGCGCTGCCGTCTGCGATGCGCGGCGCTACGCGCATCAGCATGTCGCGCGCCGCCTGGTAGGCTTCTCCCTCGTCCATGCCATGCTCGCAAACATGGGTTGCCAGTCGGACCAGCGATTCCTGCATCGGTTTGGACGGCACATGCTCATGTACGAAGACGGCGGCAGGATGTTCGTCGGCCATGGCCGAGGCCTTCTTGATGTCGATGGTGCGCTGTTCCCTTGAGATGTCCTCAACGGTGCCCAGCGTCTGGCCGCCCTGCGCTCTCAGCCCTTTGCCTGCGCGGACATCGGCTTCCTGAACCGGGAAGCTGTAGCGGTCGATCGGGCACTTGGCTGTGCCGCCGACCGTTGCCAGAAAGGCGAGACCTGCGAGACCGGCGCGCTCGTCGATGAGCTCGTCTGCGGAGAGGTCGCTGAGGCGGAAATATTCCCACCATGTCGCCTTTTCCTCACGGCGATGCCACTCGAGAAGATTGGCAAGGAGCCAACGCGCATGTTGCTCTGCGCTGCGCTCCTCCGGATCGACAGGGACGTCGGCAGTCAGCTGCTCAATCAGCGGCGTGATCCGCTCGAGCCATTCGGAAAGGCCTTCGCTGGGCCCACTCTCACCTGGCTCCGGTCTTGTCACCTCGATGCCTCGATCGATGAGCTTGGTGCGTTCGGCCTCCAGCCAATCGCGCAGAGCCTCGGTCGAGACACAGTCGTCGCGGTTGTAGGCTTCGACGGTTTGCTTATCCTCCGGCAGAATTCCCGCCGCGTCGTTCAGTTCGAGGCTCACCTGCAGCCGGTTGAGCGCCAAGTTGGCATCGGGAAGGCTGGCGTCGCGAACGAAGCCGTAAAGCGGCTCGAGCTTTTTGATGGAATAGCTCTCGACGCCCGCGCGCAGCGAATGGCGGACGACGCTCAGCAGATCGACGAAGACAAGGCCACGCAGCAGCGAATCCAGATCGTCTTCGCGCGTGCCATATCGACCCATCAGCCGCTTGAGCGCGCCCGGCTCGTATCCGCCGTAGTGGTAGACATGGAGCTGCGGGAAGACCTTCTTCCGCTCGAGCACGAAATCGATGAATGTCTCGAAGGCTGCCTTCTCGCCAGCCCGATCTAGCGCCCAAAGCCCGCGGTACTGTGGCTCGCCCTTCTCGTGGAAGTGGAAGCCCAAGAGATATTCCAGCCCATGTTGGCCGACGAAGGAATCCCCTTCGAAGTCGAGAAAGATATCGCCCTCGCAAGGCTCGGGCAGGCAATTGAGGCCGAAACCTGCCACCGGCGCCAACAGCTCGTAGCGCAGTTCGCCACTGACTCTGGTTTCAAGCTGGATCCTGGCCTGCTCGTGGACGCGGGTCAGAGATTCTTTCGAGCCGCGCTCCGGTTTCCATTGCAGGGGCAGCGGCAGTTCAGCCAGCGCCGTTGCCGTGGTGACGCCGTGATCCCTGAGCTCTGCGATCTGCATCGAGGAGATACCCGCCACGAGACACAGGTGATCGTCATCCCGGCGTTGCTTGTCGCAGCGCGTGCTCCAATTGCAGATGTCACAGTTTGACGTCGGCTCCGGGTAGGTCTGTGCGGGCTTGTCGGTTCCGATCGCTCCAAGCAATCCCTGCTTCACCTGACGATGATAAGCGGCGAAATCGGCCAGCCGATACCGCTCCGGTTCAAAGTTGGTCCAGGGTGGGATGACGCTGGCGAAGACCGGCATGGTGCCTTGCACTTCGCCGATGAGCTCGGAGTAGAGGCAGAGCTGAAGGACGGTGCCGCCCTTCGTTTCCCGGGCGAGCTTGGTGTCGGCGACTTCATAGGACCAATCGCCGAGGTCGCTTGGGGTCTCGACGCGCTGCAGGATGTCGGCACGGCCAGCCCAGGATCCGCCTCGCAGGGCCCCCTGGACGATCACGTCAACGCCCGCCTGCATAGCGGCGATGGTTTGAGCGACAGCCTCCTCGGTGATATCCACACCGTCGATCACAACGGATGATAGGCCTTGGGCGCGCAGATGGTCCACATAGGCCAGTTCGTGCTGCTTGCCGCGCTCCCAGAGCGCTTCGAGGGCTGGATCGAAAAATTTCGGACGCGAAAGCTCGCCGCGCGCTGCCGCATGCTCCAACTGGGTCAAGTGCCGGCAGTTGAGATATCCCACCAGGTCGGTAGCACTGAGGCGCGGCGTTCCATTTTGAATTTGCACGATATAGCCCCCGAAAAACTCAGCCCACTTCAGCTTCGGCAAACTCGAGCGTGAGCTGCCGCAATTGTTGGATGACGGCCTGCCGGGAGCCGAGTTCGACGCTCATCGTGTGGAGCCGGGCCTGATCCGCGCCGATCCGGTGCGACGCCAGAGCGCCAGGGTTGTCAGCCAGTGCGAAGTGATGCGGATAGAGCAGGCTGAGGCAGTTGCAGTGGTAAATCTGACCATAGGCCATCATCTGATAGACGTCGGCTTGGGAGACTCCCTGCTTGGGATCGTCGATCCGGGAGGAAATCCGCTTCCACTTGGTGTCGATGATCTGCACGACCTCGTTGCCACGCTTCACCAGAATATCGGGCCTGGTCTGAAACACCTGACGGCCATCGGTCTCATTCTCGAGGCAAAAGAGACGTCCGCCTTGAAGGCTGACGCTAAATCCTGTGCCCGAGAGCGCGCGCTTGAGCAGGCGCCCGACATACTCCTCGAAGAGGGTATTCATTTCAAAAAGCAGCGAAAAGCCGTCCTGCCGGCCCATCGAACTCGTCTGGAACCGGTCGCCGAGGAGAAGCCGGGCTAGGGTGATCAGCTCCTTCCAGCGCGCGTTGGTGCGATCGAGATGGACGTCATCCCAGCGCAACCCGCTTACCGGAACATCGGCAATGTCGGCATAGGCGAAGCCCAGCTCAGCCAGCCGGCGTTGGTTATCGGCATCGTTGGAAACGCGCAGCAACCGGGAAACAGCTGCTTTCATGATCTGATTGAGCGGGGTGTCAGGCGACAGCTCGTCAAAACGGCAGGCGAGACGCTGCGGCGAAGCGGCGAGACGCGTAAACTGCCGCACCACATCAAGGCGCCCGCGAAGCGCGGGCAATTCATCCTCGCAGGCCATGTAGCGACGCGGCATGCCCTGACGCAGGGCGTCGGCAAGCTTTCGGGAAAACAGGCCGATCAGAACTTCGAGCAATGTGTCGCGTTGAGACCCAAGCGCCGTCAAGGTGCCGCTGTCGATCTCCAGATCGAGCGCCACGGCCAGCATATGCACCAGGCGATCCCGCAAGTAGCCGCGATTGTCGGGATCGCTCTCTGAAGGCTTGGCATCGATCTTGGGCAGGATTTCCAGCGCACACCCATCAGCGACAATCACGCCCACGACCTGACGAGCCCCAAGGGCATGCCGGCCATGCTCCAGGATTCCCTTGCCATTCTTACCGGCCAAGGGGGAGCGGCGCGCAACGGCGACAAGCCTGTCTGCTGCCCATGCAGGGATGCATTCCTCACCCTCGCCATAGGCGAGCGATTGCCATTCGAGGAGCGATCGCCGGATCACGCGAAGCCCTTGTAGGCGTCTTCTGCGAACGGCTGCCGGACCTGCCAGCGCCAACGAGCCGGAGCATCGCCATCGGAGTCGAGGCCGTTGGGGGCCTTCAGTTCCCGCCGTTCCAAGAAACGCTCGCCGGTCGTATCGCCAAGCACGGCGGCGACCTTGGACCAGTCCTCGTAGAAGTACTCGGCGAGGAGCGGGATAACCTTGTGCCGCATGCACTCATCGACATCGGATCGGGCCTGACACCCCATGAAATAGGCGTGCCCGATCTGGTGTTCACGGTCGAAGAGGTACTCGATGCGCTCGTTGAGAGCGGCAAGGAGCTGTCTGAGCGCAATGCCATCGACATCCTCAGGCAGCGCCTCAATGTCTGGCATGAGCTCGCGGAAGGTGAAGCGCCGACGCAGAGCGGTGTCGAGCAAGGCGATGGAGCGATCCGCCGTATTCATCGTGCCGATAATGTGAAGGTTCGACGGCACCCCGAAAATCTCGCCCGAGTAGGGCAATTTCACGCGAAGCTCGTTTTCCTCCCCGATCCGCTTGTCCGGTTCGAGCAAGGTGATGAGTTCACCGAAAACCTTCGAAATATTCGCGCGGTTGATCTCGTCGATGATGAGCACATAGGGCTCGGGTACACCCGTGGTGGCCACCGCATCGCCACCCGAGGTGACGATCTGTTCCAGGGCGTCCCAGTCGATGTAGCGATTGTTCAGCTGGTAGACCGATACCTGGCTGAAGGTCTTCCCGTATATGCGTTCGCGCGGGAGGCTCTCATCAGAGTGCCACAGCCACTTGACTGATCGGCGATGGTTATATTCGCCGTTGGGACCGGGAACAAAACGATAGCCCCCGGTGACCTCGCCAATCGCCCGGAATTTCCTGTTGCCGTCCGACACAACGACCAGGGAGCCGACTTCCATGTTGATCCTGAATGCATACATCTGGGACATGTTGGGATCGTTGCCGGTCGCCTCGGGATGATCCTCGCGCCACCGTTCCTTGATCGCTTCCCATTTATCGAAGCGGGGATCGGACCAATCGACGTCGCCGCCATACCCCAGGACAATGTACCCATCACGGATTGCGTCCTGGAAGATTGCGTCATCTTCCGCCGCCCAGCTTCGCCCGAGAGACATCTTGAAGATCTTCTGGCTTCGATCGAGCAGCGGTTTCTCGGCGTCGACCGCATGGCCACGGTTCTCCGAGGCAAGATTGGCAATCTGCTTGAAGATGCCGTCGTGGGGTTTCAGGCTGAACCCTCCACTGGCCGGACCATCGTCGCTCTCCTCCCCCGTGACGGGCCTCAGTCCCTCGACGAACTCTTCGTAAGAGAAGGACTGGTGGAATGTGACAAAGCCGATGCGCCCCTTGCGATGGAGCGACTGATAAACATCCATCAGCTCCTTGCGGCCAAGCTGCGCCGATCCTGGACCGTTGCAGATTTCCACGGCCTCGGCTGCCGTTGCATAGGTCTTTCCCGTTCCCGGAGGCCCGTAAAGGATCAAGTTGGTTGCAGTTGGCATGGACGGCCTCATTTCTGAAATTTCTTGCGTTGCATCGGCAGCTTGGTCTTCCTGGCTCACGACCCAGAGGAAGCTCTGGACGTCCCACAGGTCTCGGGGCTGCCATCCCCAACCGACCATTTCCTCGTAGAGCTTGTGCGCGAAGCGGAGCACTTCGGCATATTCTTCGGCTGACAGCGGGCTCCAGCCGAACAGCGGCTTGTGAACCAAAGCCTTGTAAGCCCTCGACAGCGGGTCGGTGTTGATGCCCAGAGCCTCGCGCGGTCTGACCAGCGCCAAGAACATCGAGGGGATATTGCGGCTCTCCGAGTAGGGTTTGCTCTTCTCCTGGCCCTCCAGGAGGACGGGCCAGATCGCGTCGACCATTTGTTTGGCCGCCGCCGGCGGGTCATTGCTTGAGCGGGCCAATTGGGCTGCTGCCCGTTCAAGAACATTCGGATGCTGCTGGCGAATGGCAGCCAGACGGTTGTTGGTCCGCCATCCGGGAAGATCGATACCCGTCAGGATGTCGAACATGGCGCCGCCCAACGCCTCGGTCGCCAGCGGCGGCTCAGACTGCATGAGCGCCGCGACCTTGGCGACAGCCTCCCGCTTGTAGTTGATGACATCGCTGAAGACTTGCGAGGTCGCGCCGGCAAATCCTTCCGGTTCAAAATCTGGGTAGGTCCGCAGGAAGCGAGCCTTGAGGTCCGCAAGCACGGCGGCGTCAAGGATCAGCTCATTACCGTGGATCGACCCTTTCGCGGGAATGCCCAGAGCCTTGGCGATCTCGGGGTCGATCTCATAGGAAGTCAGCTTCTGTTTGCCGTATCCCAGATAGGGCCGACGACCATTGTTGGACCGCAGCACCCGGACCAAACGCTGCTCCTTGAACAGCGCCCGAGCCACCGCCAAGACATCGTCGGTTTCGATGGCATCTTCGGTTTTGTTCGAAGCGCCCATGATCCGGAACGCTTTGACCCCCGACTGCCGGTTGGTTTGACGAATGGGCCAGTGAACCGTTCTGGAATCATCAAAGAGCGCGATCCGCTTCTCGGCATCGACACTGTCGAACCCGTCACCCGCAGTCCCCGAGCGGAACTGGATGTAGTAATTCAGCGTCGAGCGGTAGTGCGAGAGGTTCGCATAGAGATTGCCGTCAATCGGAAAGCGAGCTGGGTTCTCCCGGCCTGCACGTTCGTCCGCCTTCGAATAGGCAAGTTCTGCCTTGATGCCTTCCAGGCCATCTGCGTCATAGGCTTCGTCGAGATCGCCGTAGTGCGCCTCAAGACGCTTCGCATCTTGAACCTGGGTGTTCTGTGTAGACAAGGAATGACCTTGATCCACCATCCACTTTCGAAATTCGGCTTCTTGCATCAGTGCTTTCTCAAAATTCTTTGAACGGATCGGTGCAGCGGTTGCAGTCTATTTTGTATCCGTGAGGTGGCGAACCACTTCGACCATGGCGAATGTGTCTTTTGCACAGTAAGTTCTGAGCGATTGCGCTATTTCAGCGCCCCGGGCCTCGGTCGTGACCGGCGCAATTGCCTCGAGATAGGCAAGCTGCGCTGCAGAGCCATCGGCAACATCCAGCATGGCATAGTCGCCGCTATTGCTAATGGTCGGCAGAACGGCCTTGATGGACCAGCTGCCGCCCTGGTCACGGTGGTACCAGTGCTCTCGGGTTACCGGCAGCAGATCGACGATGCGGGCTGCAATGGCCTTGAGATTCTCGGCGAGATCCGAAAACTGCTCCGCCAGCCGGAGGATGCATGTCCTCTCGAAGGCTGCATTGTATGCGATGACGGTCCCGTCTTGCGGGATCTGGGCCACCAGTGCCTCGGCGCAGGCGCGGCGAGGATCGCTGCCATCCAGGCTCAAGAATTCACGATGAGTGAACTGCCCTTCGCTATTCTCGATGTGCGCTGAAAACTGAAAGGGGACTTGTTCCCAGGGCTTGGTTCCGAGCCAGCGAGGCAAGGCAAAGGCGATTGTCTCGAAATCGAGATAGGTTCGGGGATATACCCAATCCCCGATGATCCGCCGCGCTCCATCCACATCGTGGTAGGGGATGCCCGACAAGGTCGCTTCATGAATGCGCGCGTGGATGGCATTGGTGAAACTGCCAGGCGGGACATCTTCGAGCTCGACAATGCCGTGCTCGGCCCACTTGGCGGCGAGTTGCCGGCCCGTTCGAGGTAGCGAGGAGACCGGATACCGCGCCGTTTCCAGATCGCGCGAGCAATAGGCCACGAATTCGCAGGGGAACGGATCATGGCAATGATCGCCGGGATCGCGAGCCGGCTCTTCCCCGCCAAGGACCGTCCGGATTTCCGCGACCAGCTTTGGGCGCTTGAGGGCCAATGGCTTGGCATCCTCCAGCGACGGCGTATCCACGAATGCGCCATTGTAGTTGCCTTCCTCGGTCAGGAAGAACTGGTTGTTGAGGTGCCGGATGGCAGCTGAACTCACCTGGATCCCAGCCTCACGCAGCACCCAGAGCTGGGTCGCCAGATCAGCGACATGATAGTCCTTCCGGCTCGTCGAACTCTTCACTTCGGAAACGTGCCAGCCCCCAAGGCCGTCGGGTTCCATGATGTCGACGCGGACAAGCACACCATCGTGGGCAAAGGTCGCCTCGAACAATGGAGCTTTGGCCGAGGCGGACGTGAGCTCCTGGGTGCGCTGAAGCGCAGCGGCAAGATCCGGTTCGGCCTCGATCATTATGCCGCCGGAACATAACGAGCAGGCCGCATCCCCCACTTCATGACCAGCAGCGAAGCGCGCCTCAGCACCGGCATCGAGCTCTGCAAGGTCAGGCCGATGCGTCTGTAGCCACAAGCGCTTCGGGCACTGCTCGAAGGAGGTGATTTTTGATTTGGAAAGGCCGAATTGCCGGCTGCCAGAACTCATTGAACTACGTCATGCCCCCTTCATTCCCACCATGCATCCGGTCCACTAGCACTTCAGGATGACAAAATCTGTCGCCTCCACTCAGACATCCCTGCGTGCCGATTGATAAGGCCGCTCTCCGGATCTTTCTTTGACTAGCGGCCCGAACACGTAATGGCGTCCAAGCCCGGCCAAAGAGTTAATTGTCAGAATTTCAACCGATGGTGGCGATGGCCGGCAGTAATGATCGCTCCATCGTCACCGACGACGAGGTACGCGTCCAGCGCCTTTTCTAATTTCAGGAATGCCGACTTACCCATGTCCTTGAGCATGTGAGAGCGGCTCTGCCGGGTGAAAAAGCAAACCTCAGCGCCCCGGTGGCGACGGTATTCACCATATGCCATCAGGGCGTCGACCGCTTGCTGAGAAATCCCGCGCTGCTGCATGCGGGCTTCGGCGTGGTGCGTAAACATTTGATCGTCCTTTCCCTTGGTGATGAGTTGTGTCTAAATCACCGGGGTGACAGAAACTGTCATGGGGGACCTCTATGTCATTTGCCAAGGCGGTGGATCTCTTGCGTCTCGCAATGATGGCCACGTCCCGACAGGGGGTTTGTCTCAGCGATGTGGAAGCAGAATTCGGCGGTGTCCGACGGACGGCACAGCGCATGATCGCGGCGCTGGAAGAGGCGTTTCCAGCCACCGAGCATTATGTGGGTGACGACGGACGGCACTATTGGCGCCTGCCGTCTCGGGCGGTCGCGCCGCTACTGACCCCGTCGGCGGAAGAGCTCGTCAGCCTCAAGTCGGCGATCACCGAACTCGAGCGGGTCGACATGAACGGCGAGGCCATTCAGCTGCGCAGCCTTGAGCGCAAGGTCCGCGCGCTCATTCCCAGCGACCGCACACTCCGTCTGGCGACCGACGAAGAAGCCCTGCTCGAAGCCATGGGCTTTGCCGCAAGACCTGGCCCGCGCCCGTCGATGAATGAAGCCGTCGACCTCGCCATTTCGGAGGCGCTGAAGGGGCCGTTCGAACTGAGAATTCACTACCAAGGCAGAGGGGACGCGAAGCCGAGTTGGCGAACAATCGAGCCACTTGGCCTGCTCCTGGGTTCGCGTCGCTATCTCGTCGGTATCGATACGGCCAAGCGAGATGGACGCTACCGCCACTACCGCGTCGAAGACATCATGGAGGCCCAGGTCCAGACCAGGATCTTCACTTATCCGGACGAATTCGACCTCGGAGAATACGCGACCCGTGCCTTCGGATCATATCATCACGAGGCTGAGTACGGGGAGGTAATCTGGAAATTTTCGTCCGAAGCGGCCGATCGGGCGGCAAGGTTCCAGTTCCACCCCAGCCAGGAGATCGAGCACCTGGATGATGGATCAATGCTGGTGCGCTTCAAGGCGTCCGGTCACCTCGAGATGAGCTGGCACCTCTACGCTTGGGGCGACAGCGTGGAGGTCATCAAGCCAGCCGATCTGGCCGCCATGGTGCATCCGTACCGCAGAAGTGACTTTGCTGCGTTGCCATGAAGCCGGGCGAGCCTGAGAGGCTGGTCCTGAAACCAAGCCTTGGCGCCGCGGCGGGCTCGCCAGCGGCTCTTGGCGAGAGCTCACATCAGCGAGAAATCCGGTCATCCAAAGTGGGTTGCTCTGGTGCCAGCCCCGAGTTTGCACTACCCAAATGTGCATCCATTGGATACACAGAGATCATCATGAAGGATTCTGGCTTTCGCATCAGAGTGCAGAGGGAGCTGCGGGAGCAGTTCTTGGCTGCCTGCAAGGCGCAGGACAAGCCCGCGGCGCAGGTGCTTCGTGAGTTTATGCGCGACTTTGTAGAGGCCCATCCAACGCAATCGCTCTTGGATGAGCAGAAGGACAGGAAATGAAGATCGAGGAGCTGGCACAGGGCCAAAGCCTATCCGGCGTGGAGCCCAGCGAAGTCGTGACGGTTGTCGCGATCGTACCGCTTGGCGAGGGCTCGGTGCAGCTCATTTATCGCACCCCGGACGGCTCCATGAAGGAGAGGATGCTTGGCCGTGTCGACGAGGAACTGATTAAGCTTGCGACAACAGAGCGGCCATTTTCCTTCGATGGCGATGGTGATGCATTCAAGCTGACTTGCGAGGCCAAAAGGATCGATCTCGCATTCCTGTTTGATCCCATGATGGCGGTCCACAGTTCAAACGTGGACCCTCTCCCTCATCAGATCACCGCTGTTTACGAATCATTGCTGCCTCGTCAGCCATTGCGATTTGTCCTCGCAGATGACCCCGGTGCCGGTAAAACGATCATGGCGGGGCTCTACATCCGCGAGCTGATCATGCGAGCCGACGCGCATCGCATTCTGATTGTCGCGCCCGGCAGTCTCGTTGAACAGTGGCGTGACGAACTATATGAAAAGTTTGGGCTCGAGTTCCACGTCTATTCCAGCCTGATGGAGCAGACCTCCCCGAGCGGTAATCCGTTTGACGACTACGCTCGCCTTATCGTGCGGCTCGACCAACTCTCGCGGAACGAGGAGCTGCAGGAAAAGCTCTGCGCACCTGGTTGGGACCTGGCCGTCTTCGACGAAGCCCATAAGCTCTCAGCGCACTATTTTGGCTCCAAGCTCGAGAAGACCGGACGATTCCGCTTTGCTGAAAAGCTAGGCGCTCATGTGCGCCACCTGCTCTTGATGACGGCGACGCCTCACAACGGCAAGGAGGAGGACTTCCAGCTCTTTCTGTCCTTGCTCGATTCCGACCGCTTCTACGGTAAGTTTCGTGACGGTGTGCACAAAGTCGATGCATCCGACCTCATGCGCCGGATGGTCAAGGAAGAGCTTGTCAAGTTTGACGGGACCCCGCTCTTTCCTGAGCGCAAGGCATATACCGTCAATTACGAACTCTCTCCGATTGAAGCAGCTCTCTACGAAGCCGTCACGGAATACGTGCAGACCGAAATGGGTAAGGCGGATCAGCTCGAAGGGGCGCGCAAGGGCTCTGTCGGCTTTGCACTCACAGCGCTTCAAAGGCGTCTTGCGTCTAGCCCCGAAGCGATCTTCCAGTCGCTGAAGCGCCGTCGTGAGCGGCTAGAAAACAGGCTTCGCGACGAGAAGCTCGGGATCAAGGGCCGCCAGGCCAAAGCCGAGACCTATCCAGGAATCCCCGAGGATGATGATGACCTCAGCGCCGAGGAGCAGGAAGACCTCGAAGAAAGCCTGATCGATGACGCGACAGCCGCAAAGACGGTCGTCGAGTTGGAAGCTGAGATTGTCATCCTGAAGGGGCTCGAAGACCAAGCAAAGGTTGTCGTCGCGTCCGGCCAGGACCGCAAATGGGATGAGCTTTCGAAGATCCTTCAGGACCATCCTGAAATGCGCGATGCTTCGGGACGTCAGCGCAAGATCATCATCTTCTCCGAACACCGCGACACCCTGAACTATCTTCAGGCGCGGATAGCCGGCGTGCTGGGCAATCCCGATGCGATCGTCTCGATCCATGGCGGCACTCATCGCGACGAACGGCGGCGCCTCCAGGCACTATTCCGCTCCGATCCTGACGTCCGCGTGTTGGTGGCGACCGACGCCGCAGGGGAAGGCGTGAACCTGTTGATTTCCGCTGAGAGTTGACCCGGGATTTTCATCGAGAAGTGACCCGGGTGGATGTGTGTTTCCCGCGATGCGGGGGTTGGGTCAAGCGGGTGATTTTTCCTTTTTGGTTTTGGGTGCGG